>CAVZRR010000026.1:0-108027 GCA_963777725.1 uncultured Gammaproteobacteria bacterium | reverse complement strand
CGGTCTCCCTCAGGCCTGGGCTGGCGCGATGCCGCGCTTTGAGCTATACAACTTAAATCAAAACAATGAGATAGAAACAGGACGTCCGGGTGCGGTCGACCCCAGAACAGCAGGCCCGTGTCGAGATCGACCGGTTGCTCACCGCAGCCGACTGGAAGGTGTACGGGATCTCGGACGTGAACTTCCGACGCGGCCCGCGGTGTCGCGAGTGGCAGCGATTCTGCTGGTGGCGGCGCAGCTGAATTCGCTGGCCCTTGCCGACGTGCCTTCCGGCGTCGAGCCGAACGCCGTCGGCCGCGGCCAGTCCTTCTGGCTCGCGCTTACCAAAGACTGCACCGTCCCCTGCCGACGAGTCGGCAGCCGACCTCGTCCGCGAGGCGATCGGCCTGCTCGGGTCACCGGACCCCATCTGGCGCGACGACGTCGGCTACGGCGTCATCGTCTCCTGCGTCTACCAGAAGAAACTGCTCGACGCCGTCCAGCGGCGCGAGATCGTCGATACGCTGACGGGCAACCTGCGTCGCGGCATCGGCGAGGTCGGCACGGACACCGTGCTGCTGCGATCTTTCTCGGCACTCGACCTGTCGATTCTCGCGGCGCTCGAGTTACAGGATCCCGTGCTCGACGCTGCCGGGTACCGTCGTTTGCTGGACGATGCACTCGCTTACCTGGCCGCCGAGCGCGATCTGCGCGGCATCGACTCGCGCGTCGGATGGATCCACGCCACCGCGCACGCCGCAGACCTACTCAAGTTCCTGGCGCGCGATCCGCGGTTCACGCCGGCCGACCAGGTCCGTCTGCTCGACGCTGCGTGGTTCAGGATGACGGCGCCGGGGACGCCGGTGTTCACGCACGCCGAGGACGAGCGGCTGGCCGCAGCGTTACTGTCCGTAACGCGTCGTCCCGACTTCGACCCGGCCAGCCTCGAGCCTTGGCTGGGAAGGTTCGTGGCGCTCGAGAAGAGCGTCTGGCAGCAGTCACCACCGCAAGCCACGGCTCTCGATGCGGCACAGAATGCCCGCAACCTGTTGCGCAGCCTGCACCTGCTGCTCGTCCTGCCCAAGCCCGATCCGACGCCGGGCCAGCTGGTTGCTCGCGAGCAAGTGGTGGTCACACTGCAGCAGATCCGTCGTTGAGTCGCACCGATGCCGTCTTACCTGACTTGCGTTGAAATCGAGCCATCCACTCCGGCCACGGCGAGCGTGCTGTGGCTGCACGGTCTCGGCGCGGACGGCCACGACTTCGAGCCGATCGTGCCCGAGCTGCGGTTGCCCCGCGACGCAGGTGTGCGGTTCGTGTTTCCCAACGCGCCCGCGATCCCGGTCACGATCAACGGCGGCATGGTGATGCCGGCCTGGTACGACATCCTCGCGCTCGACATCGGACGCCATGTGGACGAGCAGCAACTGCGGCAGTCGGCGGACGCAGTCGCGGCGCTGGTCGATCGCGAAATCGAGCGCGGCATCGACAGCCGGCGCATCGTGATCGCCGGCTTCTCGCAGGGTGGCGCGGTGGCCTACCAGCTCGCGCTCAGCGATCCGCGGCCGCTGGCGGGACTCCTCGTGCTGTCCGCGTATTTTCCGACAGCCCGAACGATCAGGCTGCACGACGCCAACCGCGCACTGCCGATCCTGGTCTGTCATGGCAGTCTCGATCCGGTCGTGCCGGAGGAACTCGGTCACCAGGCGCACCAGACGCTGCTCGCCATGGGCTACGCCGCCGGGTACAAGACTTACCCGATCGGGCACAACGTCTCCCCGGAGGAGATCGCGGATGTGTCCCGATGGTTGCATGCGACGCTGCGACTGCAATCGCAATGACCAAGCCCGACACTGAAGCGCTGGCCGCCCGACTCGCTGAGCACCCGGACTTCCGGGTACTGCGGCGGCTCGACGTGACGCGCGAGTGGCCCGCCGTCACAGGCCGCGGCACCGCGTTCGCGGTCGTCCTCGATACCGAAACGACCGGCATGGATCCAGCCACCGACAAGGTGATCGAACTCGCGCTCGTGAAATTCGAGTACTCGCGGGAAAGCGGGGCGATCGGTCGCGTGTTCGACACGTACGACGGGCTCGAGGATCCAGGGATGCCGATCCCGCCGGAGTCGACCGCGATCCATCACATCACCGACGACATGGTGCGCGACCAGCGACTCGATGAGGCCGCGATCGGTCGCGTGCTCGAGGGCGCGGGGCTCGTCATTGCGCACAATGCCGGGTTCGACCGGCCCTTCGTCGAGGCGCGGTTGCCTGCGTTCCGGGCCTTGCCCTGGGCGTGCTCGCTGAAGGAGGTGCCGTGGGACAGCCTCGGTCTCGGCAGCGCCAAGCTCGACTATCTCGCCTATCGCTACGGTTTCTTCTTCGAGGGGCATCGCGCCGAGATCGATTGCCGGGCGTTACTCGAGGTGCTGCGCTCGCCGATCCCCGAGTTCGCAGCGCCGGCGACGGGCGCCTGGGGCGGGACCACGGCATTTCGCCTGCTGCTCGATTCGGCGCGTGAGCCTTCCTGCCGCGTCTGGGCCACGGGATCGGCGTTCGAGACCAAGGACGTCCTCAGGGCGCGCGGTTACCGCTGGGAGGGCGACCGGCGCTGCTGGTATGGTGACGTCCCGCGCGCGCGGCTGGACGAAGAGCTCGCGTGGCTCAAGAAGAACGTCTACGGGGGCCGGGTCGCCAGCGTCGAGGTCGAGACCTTCGACGCGCGGACGCGTTACTCGGGCCGGCATGGCAACCAGGAGCGGGTGACGGTGTGAGCACACGCGTCGGGCTCGATTGACCGGGGCATCAATTCACGGAGGATGCATGGACGAATACTGGGCGACGAGAACGGGGCGCTGGCGCAAGGCGATGCAGAACCAGTCGGCGCCGTCGTTCGGGGAGCGGCTGTTCGCGGTGATCCGCTCGGACATCGCCGCCGGGGCGCTGCCGGCCGGCGCCTTGCTGCCGACGGCCGAGCGCGTTGCACAGGAGCTCACGATCGACCCCGCCGACGTGCGCTCGGCCTACGCGCGGCTGCTCGCCGACGGGTTGATCGCGGAACGCAACGGCGGCGTGCTGTTCATCCCCGGGCCGGGTGCGAATGGCCACGACGCCAGTGTCGGGGACGGCACGCAGATCCGCTTCGAGGCCGCGCTGCTCAAGGCGGTGCGCGAGGCGGCGGCGCGAGGCCTGAGCAGCTCGGAGGCGACCGGCATCTTCAAGGCCGCCATGGTGCGTCTCAATGACATGGAACGGCGCGGCGGACCAAGCTCGGAAGACGATCAGTGACGGATGCCGTCGAGTCGGGCCGCGAGCCCTGGCTGATCGATCCCGGCACCCGGGTGACGTGCCCGAAGTGCGAGCACGAGTTCAGCCTCGAGGAGGGCTTCGCGAAGAAGTCGCTGGAAGCGCTCGAGGAATCGAGCCACGGCGCGCTCTCGGCGCTGCAGGCCCAGGCGCGATCCGCGGAGGAAAAGCGGGCGCGCGAGCGGATTGCGCAGGCCGAGGCGCTGCTCAACGAGCAACTGAAGGACATGCGCGCGCTGCTCGAGGCGCAGCGCCGCCAGCACGCCGAGGCGCTCGAGCAGATGCGCACCGCCGAGAAGGAGGCCGCGTCTGCGCGTGAGCGGGCCCTGCACGAGAAACTCGCCGCCCGCGCCGTGGACCTCGAGGCCCAGCTCGCGGCGCAGTCGGAGCAGCTCGCCGCGCTGCAGGCCACGGAGCTGCAGCTGCGGCGCGACCGTGCCGAGCTCGAATCGAAGCAGCAGCAGCTCGAGCTCGACGTGCAGCGCCGGATGGACGAGGAGCGGCGACAGGTCGCGGAGACGGCCCGCGCGGCCGAGGCCGAGAAGTCGAAGCTCCGCGAGGCGGACCTGCAGAAGAAGCTCGACGACACGCTGGCCAAGCTGTCCGATACGCAGCGTCAGCTCGAGCAGGGATCGCAGCAGGCGCAGGGCGAGGTGCTCGAGTTGCTGCTCGAGGAGCAGCTCGCGAACGCCTTCCGGCTCGACACGATCACCGAGGTCAAGAAAGGCGCGCGTGGCGGCGATGCCGTGCACACGGTGATGACGCGTTCGGGCCAGGCCGCCGGCGTGATCCTGTGGGAGGCCAAGCGGGCGCAGAAATGGAGCCACGGCTGGCCCGCGAAGCTCAAGGAAGACATGCGCGCCGCAGGTGCGCTGGCCGGCGTGATCGTGACGACCTCGTTCCCGTCCGATTGGCCGGAGTCGCAGGCGTTCGGCCTCCACGACGATGTCTGGGTCACCGCGCCGGCCGCGGCGATCCCGATGGCGGCGGTGCTGCGCGAGGGCCTGATCGAGGCGTACAAGGCGCGCCTGGCGAGCGCCAACAAGGGCGAGAAGATGGAGGCCGTCTACGACTACCTGACCTCGCCGCAATTCGCGCACAAGCTGCGCGCCGTCTACGAGGCCTTCGGCAAGATGCGACAGGAACTGAACGTCGAGCGCACCACGATGCAACAGCGCTGGAAGCGGCGCGAGAAACAGATCGACCTCGCGACCGTGCAGCTGATCGGGATCGCCGGCGACCTGCAGGGTCTGGCGCAGCAGGACCTGCCGCAGCTCGAGCTGGAGCCGGCGGCACTCGAGAGTCCCGGGGCGGGTGATGAGACTGAGGACGAACTCGATGCGGATGCACAGTAGCCAACTCGTAGCGAGGCTCGTGGTATTGCTGGCGCTCGGCGCGTCCGTTGCGCAAGCCCAGGATGCACCAGCACAGGCACCGGCACCGACGGCCGACGCGCGCGTCGAGCGCCTGCTCAAGGAAGTCGCGGCCGAATACACGGTCGATGAAGATGGCGATTTCCGGCTCGTCTACGACATCGGCGGCGGCCGCAGCCAGCTCGTCTGGATTCCGTCGGGCACGTCCGACTTCGGCGCGCTGGAGATCCGGCAGATCTGGTCCATTGCCCACCGGGCGAAGGGGCCACTGCCGGCCGATCTCGCCAACCGGCTCCTCGATCGGAATGGTGCCGTGATCCTCGGTGCCTGGCTGACCGAGCCCGCCGGTGACGAGCTCGGCGTCATCTTTGCCGTCCAGGTCGCGGCGGAGGCGGACGCCCTGTCGCTGCGCTCGGCGATCCATGCCGTTGCGACGACGGCCGATGCGATGGAGAGCGAGCTGACCGGCAAGGACGATTTCTGAGCCCGTATCGGGCATCATCGCATCTGAGGCCGCACGCGGTCCCGGCAGGAGACGGTCAGGTGGCAGTGAAAGACAGCAACGGCAACGAGCTTGCCGACGGCGATACCGTGCAGGTCATCAAGGACCTCAAGGTCAAGGGCTCGTCGCAGACGTTGAAGCGCGGCACGGTGTTCAAGGGCATTCGCTTGACCGACGACGAGGAAGCCGTCGAGTGCGGACAGGGCCGCAACACGCTCGTGCTGAAGACCTGTTTCCTGAAGAAGGCCTGAGGGAGCGCCATGTCGGCAATCGCCAATGTGGTCGTCGGCCTGGTTGCGCTGATTCACGTCTACATCCTCGTGCTCGAGATGTTCCTCTGGGACAAGCCGGCGGGTCTGCGCGCATTCGGCCAGACCCGTGAGGCCGCGGCGGCGTCGAAAGTGCTGGCTGCGAACCAGGGCCTCTACAACGGCTTCCTGGCGGCGGGCCTCTTCTGGGGGCTGTCGCTCGGCGCAGCGGGAACGGGCGTCAAGTTGTTCTTTCTCGGCTGCGTGCTGGTCGCAGGCATCTACGGCGCGCTGACGGCCAGCCGCAAGATCCTGTTCGTCCAGGCGGTTCCAGCCGCGATCGGTCTCGTGCTCGTGCTTCTTTCGCGACCCTGAGGCAGGGCAACATGAAGTCTCCCGGCGGCACAGTTCGCGGATGGTTCCGGGTTGGGGCTGCGTTACTGCTGGTGACGGCAGCGCTGGAGGTATCCGCCCAGACCTACTCGGTCGAGATCCGACCAGAGCTGAACAATCTCGACATCGCGATCGAGCAGATTCCGCAGGCTTCGATGCTGATCCTCAGGCTGACGAACAATACGGCCACGCGGGTGCGATGCCAGCTGGTCTTCGATGCCTCGCCCCAACGGCTGACGCGCAGCACCCGCTCGATCAACCCGGGTCAGACGATCTCGAGCGAGCTGCGCGCGCAGCGGAAATGGTTCCGGGTGATCGTGGACGTGAGATGCACTGAATCGACGAGCTGATTCCGACTGGCGCAGGGGGGGGAATGAGCGACCAGAAGAAGAACACGCGTTTCGCGCTCGCCGTGCTGTTCGGCATCAACTTCATGAACTTCTTCGACCGGCAGATCGCCGGCGCGCTCGGTGAGCCGATTCGCATCGAGTTCGGCCTGAACGACACGCAACTCGGCTTGCTGGCGACCGTCTTCACGCTGGTGTACGCGTTCGTCGGCATCCCGATCGGGCGATTGACCGACAACTGGTCCCGCAAGCGGCTGATCGCGCTCGGCGTCACGTTCTGGAGCCTGTTGACCGCCGCTTCCGGTCTCGCCTGGAACTACACGTCGTTCATGTTGACCCGCATCGGCGTCGGCGTCGGCGAGGCGAGTTGCGCTCCGGCGAGCCAGTCGCTGATCGGCGACCTCTACCCGCCCGAGCGCCGCTCGCGCGCGATGGCGACGTTCATGCTCGGCCTGCCGCTCGGATTGTTCGGCGCCTACCTGCTCGCCGGGATCATCGGCGAGGCCTGGGGCTGGCGGGCCGCGTTCTTCGTTGCCTGCATCCCGGGCCTGGTCCTCGCCGTCCTGGCGCTGTTCATTCGCGAACCGCCCCGGGGCGCGACCGAGTCGTACGCGCTGGCCGACCTCGCACCGGTCAAGGCGCCGTATCGGACGGTGCTGCGGATTCGCACGTTCTGGTGGGTCGTGCTGTCCGGCATGCTGTTCAACTTCAACGCCTACGCAGTCAACACGTTCCAGACGCCTTTCCTGCAGCGGTTCCACGAACTGGGGCTGCGCGACGCGAACAACCTGTCGGCGCTGTCGCTCGGGCTGGCAGGCGTCGTCGGCCTGCTGGTCGGCGGCTGGCTCGGCGACCGACTGCGCCAGCAATACGCGAATGGCCGGCTGGTGCTGGCGGCCATCTCGATGGGTCTGGGCGCGCCCTGCGTGTACTTCGCGCTGCAGCAGCCCGCCGGCAGCGTCACGGCGTTCGCGCTGCTGATGGGAGCCTCGACGGCTTTCGGGTTCGTCTACTACGCGACCGTGTACAGCGCGATCCAGGATGTCGTCGAGCCGCGCCTGCGCGGCACGGCGATCGCCCTGTATTTTTTCGCGATGTACGTGCTGGGTGCCAGTTTCGGCGCGACGGTCATGGGCGCATTGAGCGATTTCTTCGCGAACCAGGCGATGCACGCGGCGGGCGCCACGGAAATGCTGGCTCCGTACCGCGCAGCCGGGCTGCGCTCGGCGATGTACACGATTCCGGCGCTGATGCTGCTGTGCTCGTGCTCGCTGTTCTTCGCGTCGCGCAGCGTCGTGGCGGACATGCGGCGTTTGCAGGCGCAGTTGAATCAACGACCGAGGGTGGCCACGCACTCGGCCACGGTTTCTCGCGAGTAGTCGGTGAATCGACCCTCGAGCGTCTTGCGGCGCCGCCATTCCCACGGTGCGGTGACCGATGGCTGCGCCGGGGACCAAAGGCCGCGCCGCTGGTCACGGGCTGCCTTCTCGTATGCGCAGTAGGCCGGGTCGTCGGCGTACCTGCGATACACCCACGCATAGCCACGCTTGATCATCTCGGCGTTCACGTCGAGTTCACCGAGCCAGACGCGCGCCACGAGCCGGTCGTAGCGATCCTGCTCGAAGGGCTCGACCTGCACGGCCTGGCCGAACACGAGTCCCGACAGTGCTTCCTTGGCGGCCTGGCCGTGGGCTTGGCCGCGCTCAGGCGCGTCGATGGCGTGCAGGCGGATCCGGACCATGCCCGAGTCGAGACGCACGTCGACGGTGTCGCCGTCCGTGACGCCGACCACGACCCCGTCGAGGACGGGTGTCTCCTGCGCTTGTGAACCGAAGGACCACGCCAGCAGCAGAATCAGGACAGGGACCGCGTAGCGATGCATCGTCGCATGGTGCGGGATTCGTCGTGAATCGCAACGTTCCGGCGACGAATCCGTGAGGCCGTCGATCCGGCGGGCCGCTACGGTGGCGCGATGCGCGTCCTGCCGTTGGCTTGCTTGATCGCCGTGCTGGGTCCCGCAGCGGTACCGGCGGAACCCGATCGAAGCTGCGAGTCTTATCAGGCGCGCACGTTCTTCGGGTACGCCTGCGACGCGGACTGTGCGCTTCACAAGGCTGGTTTCGCCTGGGCCGAGCGTCATGGCATCACGACGCCGACCGCCTGCGCGGCAATCGACCCCGAATTCCTCGCCGGGTGCAGCGCCTACGCAGTGGAGGGACTGGCCCCGTTCGACGCGGGTTACGCCTGGGCACTCGAAAACGAGGTCGCCGATCCGGCCCTGTGCACTGGTGCCGGCGCAGCGTTTGAGCGCGGGTGCCGCCAGTACGTGACCGAATCGCCCAGCCTGAAGGTCGATCGCTGCGCCGAAGCGTGGCCGGGGTACGCCCAAGCGTTTCCAGGCGAGTCCCCGGGCCGGTAAGCTCCGCGGGTGACTCTCGACGACCTGCGCCGCAACCGGAACCAGCTATTCTGGGGCCTCCACACGCTCGGCTGGAGCGCCTACCTGATCACGCAGTACATGGGCGCGCTGCTCTACGAGAAGCCGCCCGAGTACATCAAGGTGATCCTCGTGGCCGCGGGCAGCGGGTTCCTGCTCTCGGCGCCGCTGCGCTACGTCTACCGCTGGCTGTGGAGCAAGCGGCCGTTCGTCCTCATTCCGTTCGTCCTGTTCGCCGCGTGGACCACCGCGCTCGCCTGGCGCGTCGTGATCAACACGTCCTATGCGCGCTTCGTCGAAGACTGGATGGCCAAGGAGCCGTGGTACAGCGTCTTCAGCGGTGCGCTGAGTTCCACCTACCTGCTGGTCTGCTGGTCCGGGCTCTACTTCGGCATCAAGTACTACGAGACGCTGCAGAAGCAGCGCGAGGAGGCGCTGCAGGCCTCGGCACTGGCGCAGGAAGCGCAGGTCAAGATGCTGCGTTACCAGCTGAACCCGCATTTCATGTTCAACACGCTGAACGCGATCTCGACGTTGATCCTGGACGGGCAGGGCAAGGTGGCCAACCAGGCGATCGGGCGGTTGTCGGATTTCCTGCGCTACACGCTCGACCAGGACCCGATGAAAAAGGTGACGCTGCGCCAGGAGCTCGACGCGCTCAATCTTTACCTCGGCATCGAGCAACTGCGCTTCGGCGATCGGCTGCGCCTCGAGTTCGAGGTGGACGAAGCGGCCTACCCGGGCCTGGTGCCTTCGCTGATCCTGCAGCCGCTGGTCGAGAACGCGCTCAAGTACGCGGTCGCGCCGCGCGAGGAAGGCGGACGGCTGCGGATCATCGCGCGGCTCGAGTCGGGTCACCTGAAGCTCGTCGTGGCGGACGACGGGCCCGGCCTTCCCGTGGGCGTCGAACTCGGCACGGGCCGCGGCGTCGGCTTCCGCAACACGCGGGAAAGGCTGGCCGCGCTGTACGGCGAGCACCAGACGCTCGCCGTGCGGTTCTCGCGCCCGGGACTGCGCATCGAAATCACGCTACCCTTCGAGAGGGCCGTGCAACCATGACCATCCGCGCCATCATCGTCGACGACGAACCGCTCGCGCGCCGCGGGCTGGAGCTGCGCCTGCAGGACGCGCCCGACATCGAGATCGTGCGCCAGTGCGCGAACGGCCGCGAGGCCCTCGCCGCGATCGCCGAGTTGCATCCGGATCTGATGTTCCTCGACATCCAGATGCCGGGCCTCTCGGGCTTCGACGTGCTGGCGCAGGTGCCGCAGGAGAGCCTGCCGATGATCGTGTTCGTCACCGCATTCGACCGCTTTGCGATCGACGCGTTCGAGGCGCACGCGCTCGACTACCTGTTGAAGCCGGTGGACGATTCGCGGCTAGCACGCGCGCTCGAGCGGGTGCGGGCGCAGTGGCAGCAGCGCCAGGCGCTCGCGCAGCGCGAGCAGTTGATGGCGATGCTCGGCGACCTGAACGGCCAGGGCCAGATCGAGCCGGAGTCCCTCGCGTCGCCGTCCGGCCAGCCGGCACGGCGGTACGCGACGATGTTGCCGATCCGCGTGGGCCGCGAGACGCTGCGTCTCGACGTCGCGACGATCGACTGGATCGACGCGGCCGGCGACTACATGTGCCTGCATGCGGCCGGGCAGACCCACGTGCTGCGCGCTACGATGCGGGAACTCGAGGAGATGCTCGACCCGCAGGTGTTCCAGCGCGTGCACCGTTCGACGATCGTCAACCTTGCACGCGTGCGCTCGCTGCGCCCGCACCTGAACGGCGAGTGCTTCCTCAAGCTGCAATCCGGTCAGGAAGTGAAGCTGAGCCGCTCCTTCCGCGACAAGGTCGAACTTCTGCTGGATCGCTCGGGGTCGGCGCCGGCCACCGCCTGACGTTATTGGAGGTTGCCATGCCCGCACTTTCGCTTCGCGCGGTCACGAGCCAGGACCTGCGGATTCCGGGATCGGATCCCTGGTATGCGGATCCGCACGATCCGGCTCTTTCGGTGATGACGGACTTCCGGGAGCGCGCCTCGGTGACGGTCGCCGAGACCGCGACAATGGACGCAGCGCTCGAGCACATGAAGCACAATGGCGTTCGCTGCGCGTTCGCGATCGACGAATCGCGGCGGGTCGTGGTCGGACTGATCACGGCCTACGACATCATGAGCGAGAAGCCGATGCGCCACATGCAGTCGATGGCGAGTCCGCGACGGGAGGTGCTGGTGCGGGACATCATGCAAGGCATCGCCGAGTGGCGAGTCGCCGACATCAAGGACATCGAGCGCGTCACCGTGGCCGCCGTATCCCGCTTGTTCGAAGAGACGCGGCTCACGCACATCCCGGTCATGGAGGCCGGTGAGGACGGAGGGCAGCGCCTGCGGGGCCTGCTGTCCGGCGCGAAGGTGAGGCGCCTGCTGCGGATCGAGGGAACAAAGCGGAGGTCGGCACCATGAATCGGTCGCACGCCGGCTTGATGGCAGTTGTTCTGTTCTGGGCCCTGGGTGCATTGCCTGCAATCGCCCAGCAGCAGCATGAACATGAGCATGAATCGGGCGCGGCTGCCGTAGCCAGCATCAAGCTCGATGCCGGTCGCAAATGGGTGACGGATGCGTCGCTGCGTGACGGCATGGCGGACATCCGCGCCGCGTTCGACGCGGATCACCCGGCCATTCACGCCGGCCAGCAGACCGACGCGCAATACGCAGCGCTGGCCGGCCGGATCGAGTCGCAGGTGAACTCGATCGTTGCCAACTGCCGCCTGCCACCGGAAGCCGATGCCAACCTGCATTACCTGATTGCCGACCTGTCGCAGGGCGTCGGCCTGATGCGCGGCCAGGATCCGGCACGCACGCGCCACGAAGGTGCGGCGCTCGTGCATGGGGCCTTGCGCGCGTATGGGGAGTTTTTCGACGATCCGGCGTGGTCGGCCGAGTCGCCGGCGAATCACTGAGGGGCGGGTCGATGGGACCGTATCCCCGAAATCAGGCCGGGGTGACGTTCCACGAGCGGATGCGGGCTCCCTGCGCCGCCAGCAGGTCGGCGATCTCGCCGAGCGCAAGCATCGCGCGAGCCGCCTCGGAGCGCGCGCAGAGGTTCGACAACGTGTGCCAGGCATCGCCGAAGCGGTCCGCCTGCAGGCAGGCGAGCGCGTGCAGCGTGTGCGCCTCGACCGAATTGATGCGCCAGCAACCGAGTCGTGCGCTGGGCGGGCAGGGCGACGGCGCGCCGTGCACGAGGGTCACGTAACGGCGGAACACCGGCAGCAGGCTGCCGAGGCCGGCGCGCTCGAACGAGTCGCGCAGGCACATCGTGGCGAAGCCCTCGTCGTCGTGCAGCGAGGCGGCCCAGCGGACGGCCCAGACCAGGAAGCGCTCGGCGCCGGTCAGGTCACAGACGCTGACTTGCGCATGGCAATCAAGCCGGAGCGGCGGCGAACTGGATTCGGGAGGGCCTGCATCGAAGGTCATGGTGATGCCGGTTAGCAACTATTAATGCGAATGATTCTTATTCTGATACAGAACCGCCCAGGACGCAACCACCCGGATCGAATTCCCTGCGGCTCGGACAGGCTGAGCGCGACGCAGCGACGGCGCTGCGGCAATCTGAACCCGGTCACATTGCGTGGCGAGGTCCCCGGGCTATCCTCGTCCCGGAGGCAGTGAATGCGACCCGACGAGCCCATTTCGCGGATCATGACCGAGGCAGTGGTGGTGATCGAGGCCGATCGCCCGGTCAGCGAGGTGCTCGACTGCTTCTTCCAGTACCCGATCCATCACCTGCCGGTCGTCCGCGACGGTCGGCTCGCCGGCATGCTGAGCTCGGCCGACGTGATGAAGCTCGAATGCTTCCTGCCGAAGTCCACGACGGATCGCGCGAGTTTCCTCGACGAGCGGCTGAACATCGAGCAGCTGATGCGGACTCCCGTCGTCAGCCTGCGGGCCAATGCGAGCCTCGGTGACGCGGCCGAGCAGTTGATCGCATCCGGTGTGCACGCGGCACCGATCGTCGACGGGGACGATCGGGTCCTCGGCATCGTCACGACCACCGACATCATGCGCAGCCTGCTGCGCGGTCCGCCGCGGCGGGGCACGGTGCCAGCACCGCGCAGCAGCCAGCCGCCGCCGACGGATGAATCCCGCGACGAGCCCGCCTACCACCGCAAACCGACCGCCGAGGAGTTCGCAACGGCGCTGAGCACCGCGTTGATCCTGCACGTGGAGGCGCGCGATCCGCGCCATCTCGGCAAGACGATGCTGTACCTCGAGCAGCGTCGCGGCTATCTCGAGAAGGTGTTCGAACTCGCCGATCGATTCCTGCGCACCGGGCAGGACGAGCAGAATCACGCGTTGCTGCTCAAGGCCATTCACGCTGCGAAGCGCGCCGAAGAGCACGCGACCGGAACGGCACGCGTGCCGTTTCCGCTTGAGTAGGTACGCGAACGCAGCCAGCCTCTAGCGAGCTGCTTTTCGAGCCCACCGCAATGTGTCGGCCGAGTTGCGGGATCCGGACGCATTGGCAGGGCCGTCGCGCGACAGGACGTCGCGCGCGGAGCCCCCATGGATGGGTTCACGGCGTCCCTGCCAGTGCGTCCGGATCCCGCAACTCGGCCAACCACCATCGCCGCAGGCGCGAAAATCAGCTCGGCTAGAGACTGGCCGCGAGACGCGTCCCTTGCTCGATCGCGCGCTTCGCGTCCAGTTCGGCCGCGACGTCGGCGCCGCCGATCAGGTGCACACTCTGGCCGTTGGCTCGCAACGGGTCCGCGAGCTCGCGGCACGGTTCCTGGCCCGGGCAGAGCACGATCGTGTCCACTTCGAGCAGCGTCGGCTTCTCGCGCGCTTCACCGAAGCTGATGTGCAGGCCGCGCGCATCGATGCGCTCGTAATTGACGCCGCCGATCATCTCGACGCGCTTCATCTTGAGCGCCGCGCGGTGGATCCAGCCGGTCGTCTTGCCGAGGCCCTTGCCGAGCGGCGCGGGCTTCCGCTGCAGCAGGTAGACCTGACGGCTGGGAGCGGTGATCTGCGGCTGGGCGAGGCCGCCGCGCGCCGTGGCCGGATCTGCCACGCCCCACTCGCGCAGCCAGGCCTCCGTATCGAGCGTGGTCGAATGACCCTCGCTCACCAGGTATTCGCTGACGTCGAAACCGATGCCGCCCGCGCCAACCACCGCGACCCGCGGCCCCGCGGGCTTGCCGTGCAGCAGCAGCTCGACGTAGGAGAGCACCTTCCCCGTGACGCGAAACTCGGCCTCGCCTTCGATCCGTGGATCGCGCGGCGTGACGCCAGTGGCGAGCACGACATCGTCGTAGCGTCCGGCCACGAGTTCATCCGCCGTGACGCGCCGGCCCAGCGACAGGCGCACACCCGTCGTCTCGATGCGCCGCCCGAAATAGCGCAGCGTCTCGTGGAACTCTTCCTTGCCCGGTATGCGCTTGGCCATATTGAACTGGCCGCCGATCTCGCCGGCGGCCTCGAACAGGTCGACGGAGTGACCTCGCTCCGCGAGCAGCGTGGCGCACGCGAGTCCCGCCGGGCCCGCACCCACGACGGCGATGCGCTTGTGTCGCGTCGCGGGCCCAAGGACGATCTCGGTCTCGAACGCCGCGCGAGGGTTGACGAGGCAGGAGGCGATCTTGCGCTGGAACACGTGGTCGAGGCAGGCCTGGTTGCAGGCGATGCAGGTGTTGATCTCGTCCGCCCGGCCCGCCGCCGCCTTGTTGACGAACTCGGCATCGGCCAGCAGCGGGCGGGCCATCGACACCATGTCCGCGCTGCCGTCCGCGAGCACCTGCTCGGCGACGTCCGGGGCGTTGATGCGATTGGTCGTGCAGAGCGGGATCGCCACCTCGCCCTTGAGCTTCTTCGTCACCCAGGCGAACGCCGCGCGTGGCACCGAAGTGGCGATCGTCGGGATGCGCGCCTCGTGCCAGCCGATGCCGGTATTGATGATCGTCGCTCCCGCGCGCTCGATCGCCTTCGCGAGCTGCACGACTTCGTCCCAGCTGCTGCCGTCCGGGATCAGGTCCAGCATCGACAGGCGGTAGACGATGATGAAGTCACGGCCGACCGCCTCGCGCGTGCGCTCGACGATCTCGACCGGCAGCCGCATGCGGTTCTCGTAGGCGCCGCCCCACTCGTCGTTGCGCCGGTTCGTGTGGCGCACCAGGAACTGGTTGATGAAGTACCCTTCGGACCCCATCACCTCGACGCCGTCGTAACCCGCCTCGCGGGCGAGACGCGCGCAGCGCACGAAACCGCGGATCTGCCGCTCGACGCCGCGGGCCGAGAGCGCGCGCGGCGTGAACGGCGAGATCGGCGACTTGAGGCGGGATGGCGCCACGGCCAGCGGGTGGTAGCCGTAACGTCCCGTGTGCAGGATCTGCAGCGCGATCTTGCCGCCTTCGGCATGGACGGCGGCCGTGATCGGCCGGTGCTTCGCCGCGGCCGCGCGCGTCGTGAGCCGGCCGGAAAACGGCGCCGCCCAGCCTTCGATGTTGGGCGCAAACCCGCCGGTGACGATCAGCCCGACGCCGCCGCGCGCGCGCTCGGCGAAGTAAGCCGTGAGGCGGTGGAAATGCTTTGGATCATCCTCGAGACCGGTGTGCATCGAGCCCATCAGCACCCGGTTGCGCAGCGTCGTGAAGCCGAGGTCGAGCGGGGCGAGCAGGTGCGGATAGGGAGTGTTCATGGCAAGCGGTCTCAAAGGAACAGGGTGCCGACCCAGAAGGCCATCGCCGCCATCAGCGCGGCCGCCGGCATCGTGATGATCCAGGCGACGACGATGTTGCCGGCGACGCCCCAGCGCACGGCCCGGGTGCGTTGCGCCGAACCGACGCCGACGATGGCGCCGGTGATCGTGTGGGTGGTCGAAACGGGAATGCCGAGGCTCGACGCGAGGAACAGCGTGATCGCGCCGCCCGTCTCGGCCGCAAAGCCGCCCTGCGGCCTCAGCTTGGTGATCTTCTGGCCCATCGTCTTGACGATCCGCCAGCCGCCGAACATCGTGCCGAGCGCAATCGCGGCGTAGCAGCTCACGATCACCCAGGTTGGCAGGTGATCGCGCGTGGTGACCCCGGCCGCGATCAGCAGCAGCCAGATGATGCCCATCGTCTTCTGTGCGTCGTTGCTGCCGTGGCCGATGCTGTAGGCCGCGGCGGACACGAGCTGCAGCCGGCGGAACCAGCGGTCGACCTTGCGCGGCGCTGCCCGGATGCAGGCCCAGGACACGCCGATCATCAGCAGCCCGCCGAGCAGCATGCCGAGCAGCGGCGAGACGAAAATGAAGGCAGCCGTCTTCAGGATGCCGGGTGCGAGCAGCGGCGCAACGCCCGCCTTGGCGATCGTCGCGCCGATCAATCCGCCGATCAGTGCGTGCGACGAGCTCGACGGGATGCCGAAATACCAGGTGATCAGGTTCCAGCTGATCGCGCCGATCAACGCACCGAAGATCACGTAATGGTCCACGGCCACCGGGTCCACGATGCCCTTGCCGACCATCGCAGCGACCTTCAGGTGGAAGATGAAGATCGCGACGAAGTTGAAGAACGCGGCCCAGATCACCGCCTGGTACGGACGCAGCACGCCGGTCGAGACCACGGTCGCGATCGAGTTTGCGGCATCGTGGAAGCCGTTCAGGAAGTCGAACACCAGTGCCAGCGCGACCAGCAGCACGAGCGTCCAGAGCGCGAATTGCAGTTCCATGCTCAGACGTTCTCGACCACCACGGCCTCGATGATGTTGGCGACGTCCTGGCACTTGTCGATTGCGTTCTCGAGGTATTCGTAGACGTTCTTGTGCTTGATCAGCTGGCGGACGTCCTGCTCCTCGCGGAAGAGCTTCGAAATGCCCGCGCGCATCAACGCGTCGGCTTCGCTCTCCAGTGCGTCGATTTCCTGCGCCAGTGCGAGCGCCTTCGGCGCGTTGTCCATCGAGGAGAGCAGCCCGACCGCGGACTGCACGCGCACGCAGCAGGCTTCGAGCAGCCGCGCCATGCCGGGCGCCTCGGGTGGCAGCGTGCGGATGTCGAACAGGTGCATGGACTCCGCCGCGTCCTGGATCAGGTCGAGGATGTCGTCCATGCCGGAGATCAGCCGGTGGATGTCGTTGCGGTCGAACGGCGTGATGAAGGTCGAGTGCAGCAACGACACCGTCTCGTAGGTGATCTTGTCCGCGCTCCGCTCGATCTCGCCGATGTGCTGGATCAGTGCGGCGCGACGGTCCTCGTCGGAGTAATCCCGGACCAGTTCGGCCGTGGCGCGGCCGCCCGCGGCGACGAACTCGGCGTGGCGGTTGAACAGAGCGAAGAAGCGCGCTTCGCGCGGCATGAGGGCGGACAGGAAGCGCATCGCGTGGCCCCGGAATCTTGGACTCGTTGTGCTGCGAAGTATCCGCGATCAGGGCGGATCGTGGTAGCTTGATGCGGCCGGGACGCTCCTGCGGAGCGCCCGAGCCCCCGATGACTACGCAAAGCCACGATTGCATTCGCGTCCGCGGCGCGCGCCAGAACAACCTGCGCGCGCTCGACCTCGACATCCCGCTGCGGCAGCTGGTCGTCGTGACTGGCGTGTCGGGTTCGGGCAAGTCCTCGCTCGTCTTCGACACGGTCTATGCCGAGGGCCAGCGCCGCTACGTCGAGACCTTCTCGCCGTACGCGCGGCAGTTCCTCGACCGCATGGACAAGCCCCAGGTGGACCGCATCGAGGGGATCCCGCCCGCGATCGCGATCGACCAGACCAACCCCGTGCGCACCTCCCGATCGACGGTCGGGACGATGACCGAGCTGAACGATCACCTCAAGCTGCTGTACGCGCGGGCGGCGCACCTCTACTGCCGTGGCTGTGGCCAGCCCGTGCGTCGCGACACGGCGGCCAGCATCGCCGACGAGTTGCGAGTGCATGCCGCCGCCACGGGTGATCCGCGGCTCGTCGTCACGTTCCCGGTCGCGGTGCCGAAGAACTTCAGCGAGGCCGAGGTGCTGCAGCTGCTCGAGCAGCAAGGCTACACGCGCATCCACGCGCGCAGCGCGGACGCCCTGGAGGTCGTGCAGGACCGGTTCCGGGCCGGCAGCGCAGACCGCAGTCGAGTGCTCGAGGCGCTCGAGGCGGCGCTGCGAGTCGGGCGCGGCAGGGTGAGCGTGCACGTCGAGGAGCCCGCGGCCGTCCTGAAGTTCTCGGCTGACCTGCACTGCGCGGCTTGCGACATCCATTACCGCGAGCCGACGCCGAGCCTGTTCTCGTTCAATTCGCCGCTCGGCGCTTGCGACACGTGCCGCGGCTTCGGTCGCGTGATCGGAGTCGACTACGGGCTGGTCGTGCCGGACGCGTCGAAGACGCTGCGCGGCGGCGCGATCCGGCCCTGGCAGACCGAGTCGTATCGCGAGTGCCAGGACGACCTGGTCAAGTTCGCCCGCAAGCGCGGCGTGCCGCTCGACGTCCCGTGGCGCGAGCTGGGCGAGGAGCAGCGGCGCTGGGTGATCGACGGCGAGGGGCCGTGGGAGAAGAAGGTCTGGTACGGCGCGCGCCGCTTCTTCCAGTGGCTCGAAGGCCGCAGCTACAAGATGCACATTCGCGTGCTGCTGTCGAAGTACCGCAGC
This sequence comes from uncultured Gammaproteobacteria bacterium, assembly GCA_963777725.1. Taxonomy (GTDB): domain Bacteria; phylum Pseudomonadota; class Gammaproteobacteria; order Steroidobacterales; family Steroidobacteraceae; genus RPQJ01. The sequence goes on along the minus strand of CAVZRR010000026.1, from coordinate 89,850 downwards.
TACACGCCCTGCGCGGACTGCGGCGGCGCGCGACTGAAGCCGGAGGCGTTGCTGTGGCGTCTGGGTGAGTCGGCCGCGAACGGGCGCGGACTCAACGTCCACGACCTGATGCTGTTGCCGATCGAGCGGACCCGCGAGTTCTTCGCCGGGCTCGCGCTGCCCGCGCCGCTCGACGAGGCGACCGACCTGCTGCTCGGCGAGATCCGCTCCCGGCTCGATTTCCTGGTGCGCGTCGGCCTCGGCTACCTGACGCTCGACCGCCAGTCGCGCACGCTCTCGGGCGGGGAGGTGCAGCGCATCAACCTCACGACCGCGCTCGGCACCTCGCTCACCAACACGCTGTTCGTGCTCGACGAGCCGTCGATCGGGCTGCACCCGCGCGACATGCGCCGTGTCATCGAGGTGATGGAGCGACTGCGCGACAACGGCAACTCGTTGCTGGTGGTCGAGCATGACCCGCAGATCATGCTCTCCGCGGACCGGATCGTGGATCTCGGGCCCGGTCCCGGCGAGCACGGCGGCCGAATCGTGTTCAACGGCACGCCGGCACAGCTCGCGGGCCGTGCGGACACGCTGACCGCGCAGTACCTGTCGGGCCGCAAGGACGCCGTCGATGCGGCGGGGCACCGCGGACCGCCACGGTCGGGCGAACCGAGCCTGGTGGTCCAGGGGGCGAGCGAGCACAACCTGCAGCAGATCGACGTGACGATCCCGCTCGGTCGCCTCGTCTGCGTGACGGGCGTGTCCGGCTCCGGCAAGTCCACGCTGGTGCAGGACGTGTTGTATGCCGCCTTGCGGCGCGCAAAAGGCAAGCCGACGGAGACGCCCGGTGCCCATCGCAGCCTGCTCGGAGCCGAGCACGTCGCCGAGGTCGTGCTGGTGGACCAGACCGCGATCGGTCGCACGACGCGGTCGAACCCGGCGAGTTACGTCGGCGCGTTCGACGTGATCCGCAAGCGCTTCGCCGCAGAGGCCGTCTCGATCGAGCGCGGCTACACGCTCGGCACGTTCAGCTTCAACTCCGGCAACGGCCGCTGCCCGACCTGCGCCGGCAACGGCTTCGAGCACGTCGAGATGCAGTTCCTTTCCGACGTCTACCTGCGTTGCCCCGATTGCGACGGCCGCCGTTACCGACCCGAGCTCCTCGAGGTCAAGATGGCCCGCGGCGACGGACCGGCGAAAAGCATCGCGGACGTGCTCGACATGACGGTCTCCGAGGCCGCCGCGTTCTTTGCCGACGATCGCGACGTGCTCGACCGCATCGAGCCGCTCGTCGCCGTCGGGCTCGAGTACCTGCGGCTCGGCCAGCCGGTGCCCACGCTTTCGGGAGGCGAGGCGCAGCGCCTGAAGCTGGCCGGGCATTTGGCCGAATCGTCGGCGCCGCGCTCGCTGTTCCTGTTCGACGAGCCCACGACGGGACTGCATTTCGACGACGTTGCGAAGCTGCTCGGCGCATTCAAGCGCCTGCTCGACGCGGGCCACTCGCTGGTCGTGATCGAGCACAACCTCGACGTGATCCGCGCGGCCGACTGGATCCTCGACCTGGGGCCGGAGGGCGGCGAGCGCGGCGGACGGCTCGTCGCGGCCGGCACCCCGCAGGAGGTGATGGCCTGCGAGGGTTCGCACACCGGTCGCGCGCTGCGCGAGTATGCGGTCGAGCGTGATCGCGTCGTCGCCGATGGACGGGCGAGCTTCGCCAGTCCGGCGACGGTTGCCGAGGCACCGCGCGTTGCCGATGCGGCGCGCAACGCGATCGTCGTGCACCGGGCGCGCGAGCACAACCTGCGCGACGTGGACGTCTCGATTCCCCGCGACGGCATGACCGTCGTCACGGGCGTGTCCGGGTCCGGAAAGTCGACGCTTGCCTTCGACATCGTGTTCGCCGAGGGCCAGCGGCGCTATCTCGAGTCGCTGAACGCCTACGCGCGGCAGTTCGTGCAGCCGGCCGGACGACCGGACGTGGACGCCATCTTCGGCATCCCGCCCACGGTGGCCATCGAGCAGCGCACCAGCCGTGGCGGGCGCAAGAGCACGGTGGGCACGCTGACCGAAGTGCACCACTTCCTGCGCCTGCTCTACGTGAAGCTCGGTCTGCAGCATTGCCCGGAGTGCGAGGTGCCGATCGAGCCGCAGACCGCGGACGCGATCGCGGCCCGGCTGCTGCGCGAGGCCAAGGGCCGGCGCATCGAGCTGCTTGCGCCGCTGATCGTGGCTCGCAAGGGCTATTACACCGATCTCGCCAAGTGGGCCGCGGCCAAGGGGTATGCGCAGTTACGAGTCGATGGCGCGTCCCTGCCCACCGCGAAGTGGCCACGGCTCGACCGCTTCCGCGAGCACACGATCGAGCTGCCCGTGGGCGGCGCGACCGTCAGTGCGAAGAACGAACGCGAGCTGCGGCGACTGCTGCAGCAGGCGCTCGACTACGGCAAGGGCGTGGTGCACGTGCTCGACCGCGGCAAGGTGCGGGTGTTCTCGACCCGGCGGGCCTGCCCGTCCTGTGGCCGCAGTTTCGCCGAGCTCGATCCGCGTTTGTTCTCCTACAACTCGAAGCACGGCTGGTGCGAGTCCTGCTTCGGCACCGGCGTCGCGATCAAGGGCTTCGACGCGGAGCAGACCGGCGAGGAGATCTGGTGGAACGACTGGTTCGAGGGCGAGGCCACGCCCTGTGGCGACTGCGCAGGACAGCGCCTGAATCCAGTCGCGCTGAACGTCCTCTACCGCAACCAGTCGATCGCCGAGCTCGCGGCGCTGCCGGTGGACGGCGCCCGCAGGTTCTTCGACGGCCTCAAGCTGGCCGGGCGCGAGCTCGAGATCGCGCGCGACCTGCTGGCGGAGATCCGCTCCCGGCTCGCATTCCTGCAGGACGTCGGCCTCGGTTACATCTCGCTCGATCGCGCGGCGCCGACGCTCTCGGGCGGCGAGGCGCAGCGCATCCGCCTGGCCGCGCAGCTCGGCTCGAACCTGCAGGGCGTCTGCTACGTGCTCGACGAGCCGACGATCGGCCTGCACCCGCGCGACAACGCGGTGCTGCTCGACACGCTGGCGAAGCTCGGCGCCAAGGGCAACACGCTGCTCGTCGTCGAGCACGACGAGGACACGATCCGGCGCGCCGACCACGTGATCGACCTCGGTCCCGGTGCCGGCACGCGCGGCGGCCGCGTCGTCGGCGAGGGCCGCATCGACGACCTGATCGCCGCCCCGGAGTCGCTGACCGGCCGGTTCCTCGCGCACCCGCTGCTGCATCCGCTGGCGGAACGGCGTGCCGTCCGGCGCGGCGACCCGGTGATCGCGATCGAACGGGCCGAGTTGCACAACCTGCGCAAGGTGAATGCCCGCATCCCGCTGCGGCGTCTCACCGTGATCACCGGCGTGTCGGGTTCGGGCAAGTCGACGCTCGCCCGCGACGTGCTCTATGCGAACCTGCGTGCGCACACCGGCGACGCCAAGCGCCGCCGCCGCGCGCCGGCTTGGCTGGGCTGCAAGGACTTGCGCGGCGTCGAACACGTCGGTCGCGTGCTCGAAGTGGACCAGACCCCGATCGGCAAGACGCCGCGGTCCTGCCCGGCGACCTACGTCGGGTTCTGGGACGACGTTCGCAAGCTCTATGCCGGCACCACCGAATCGCGCGTGCGGGGTTACGGTCCCGGCCGCTTCTCGTTCAACACCGCGGGCGGGCGCTGCGATGCCTGCGAAGGGCAGGGCGTGCAGACGATCGAGATGAGCTTCCTGCCGAACGTCAAGGTGCTGTGCGATGCCTGCGGCGGTCGGCGCTTCAACGCAGAGACGCTCGCAGTCCAGCATCGCGGTCGCAGCATCGGCGACGTGCTCGCGATGAGCGTCGACGAAGCCGTCGAATTCTTCGCAGCCCACCCGCGGATCCACCACGCACTCAGGTTGCTGCAGGACGTGGGCCTCGGCTACCTGACGCTCGGCCAGCAGAGCCCGACGCTCTCGGGCGGCGAGGCGCAGCGCATCAAGCTCGTGACCGAGCTTGCACGACTGCGGCCGCAAGCCGACCCGCGCGGGCGCGCCGCTGCGACGCCTGGCACGCTCTATGTGCTCGACGAGCCCACGGTCGGGTTGCACATGGCCGACGTCGAGAAGCTGATCCGCGTGCTGCATCGGCTGGTCGACGCAGGCAACACGGTGGTCGTGATCGAGCACAACCTCGACGTGATCGCCGAGGCCGACTGGCTGATCGATCTCGGGCCCGAAGGCGGATCCGGCGGCGGCCGCATCGTCGCGCAGGGTTCGCCGGAGACCGTCGCGGGCACGAAGGGCAAGTCGCACACGGCGAAAGTGCTGCGCACGTTCCTGCGGGAGCGGCAGCCAGCGCGGTAAGCGGATGGGCCCACTGCTCACTTCACGCGTGCACGAGTCCATGCTCGCTGCGAGGCAGGCGGGCTCGGCCTTGCTCGATTGCTCGCTGGACCTGCAGCGTTCGACGACCACGGTCGAACTGGACGCCGCGGCCTGGACGTGGCAAGGCCAGCGCTACCCGTACCTCGACGCCTGCAAGGAGCGGACGATCTACCGCTGGTCGGGTGATGCCTTCCAGCCCATCGCGCGGTTCACCAGTTCGCTGATCAAGCTGGTGCCGACCGAATGGGGTCCGCCGACCTTCGAGATCGACGGCATCAAGATGCTGCCGACCGCGCAGGTCTCGCCCTACGAGGACGCGGCGCGCAAGGTGGCGCTGATCGAGCCGCGCGGCAGGGCGATTCTCGACACCTGCGGCGGACTGGGATACTTCGCGGCGTGGTGCCTGCAGGGCGGTGCGGCCGAGGTGCACTCTTTCGAGAAAAATCCGGACGTGCTCTGGCTGCGCGGTCTCAATCCCTGGTCGCCGGCGCCGGACGACAGGTTGACGGTGACGTTGGGCGACATCGTCGAGAAGATCACGACGCTGCCCGACCGGTCGTGCGACGCGATCCTGCACGATCCGCCGCGCTTCGGCATCGCCGGCGAGCTCTATTCGCAGGCCTTTTATGCACAGCTCGCGCGGGTGATCCGGCGCAAGGGCCGGCTGTTTCACTACACCGGCACGCCGAACAGGCTCACCAGCGGGCGCGACGTGCCAGCGGAAGTGATGCGACGTCTGCGCCAGGCCGGTTTCGTCGCGCAGCGGAGCGGCGACGGCATTCTCGCGACTCGATGAGCGCGACGGGGTCGGGCGAGCAGGGCGGTAAAGTTCGCCCCGCCGCGACGTTGGACTAAACCCGCAACAGATGGATGGGTTTCGGCGCGGCGGAGCGATCGCGCAATCAGAGGTCAAGCGCGCACGCGCATTGTGCTTACAACGAGCGCGCGCGTCTAGAGGCCTGCCTCGCGAATCTCACTGTGCCGGTCGCGCGCTCTCGACTTTCCATTTCACGTAGCGCAGCACCTCGCCGGTGTTGAACGGTCCGAGCGACGTGCGCAGGTTGACGGCCTTGCGGCCCGGGATCACGTCGCCGCCGGTGCCGATGCGCTCGGGCCCGTACACGGTGCGCCCGCTCTGGTCGACGACGCCGACCACGAGGCTGACGTTGCTCACCGGCAGCGTGGTGCGGTTGCCGACCGTGATCCAGACGCGGCCCTGGTTGTCGAGCTGCGGCTGGATCGACAGATACGTTTCCGGGTTCTGCGCGAGATCGAGTCGCACCAGGCGGCCGAGCGCCTCCTCGCCGAGCGGCGACTTCGAACCGGCGGCCATCTTGTAGAGCTTCACGGCCTCGGTCGAATTGCCGCGATCCTCGTTGATGCGCCCGAGGTAATACGCGCCGGGCGCGGTGGGCAGCAGCTGCATGCTCTTCGTCAGCAGCGGTTCGGCTGCGGCCTTGTTGCCGAGCTGGTATTGCGCCATGCCGGCCTGGACCATCGGCTTGAAGTAACCGGGATCGAGCTGGCCTGCCTTCTGGAAATGCGGGAGCGCACCGCGCGGATTCTCGCTCGCCATCTCCAGGTCGCCGAGCAGCCCGTGGAAGCGGGCCTCGCGTGGCTCGAGCTTTACGGCCTCGCTGGCGAGCCGGCGCGCAGACGCGAAGTCCTTCTTGTTCGCCGCGGCGAGCGCCTGCTGGTGTTTTTCGTAGGCCGGGGCCGCACGCTTGAGCCCCGCCATCGCCGCCTGATACCGGTCGGTGCCGAGATCGCCGCCCGGACCACCTTTCTCCATCATCGTCCGGCGATTCGCGTCGACGCGCTCCTGCGAGGGCGGATGGCTCGCGAACAGGCCGCTCATCCAGTCCTGCTCGACGCCCGCGGAGTACTTGCGGACGAAGAGCTCCTGCAGCGACACGGCGGCCTGCAGGTCGTAACCCGCGAGCTTCATGTACTTCATGCCGTAGAGATCGGATTCGAGCTCGTCGTCACGGCCGTATTTCGCCTGCAGCAGTTGCGCGCCGACGGCCGCGCCCTGGCCCACGACATTGCCGAGGTCCGAGCCGCCGTAGGCGGCCGCGCCGATCGTCGCAATCGCGGCGCCGATCTGCAGCAGCTGGCCTTTCTCCATCTGCTGGGCCCCGTGGCGCGCGGCGGCGTGCACGATCTCGTGGCCGAGCACGGCGGCCAGTTCCGCCTCGTTCTTGAGTTCGATCAGCAGGCCGCGGTTGATCGCGATCTTGCCGCCTGGCAGCGCCCAGGCATTCAGCTCGCCGCTGTTCAGCACCACGAATTCATAGGGCAGCGGGCGGTCGGCGACGGCTGCGAGCCGGTTGCCCACCTGCTGCACGTACTGCGTGACGCGCGGATCGGTGACGTAATCGCCGCCCTGCGACTGCCGCGAGGGACCGTAGTACTGCTGTCCGAGCTGGATCTCCTGCCCCTCGGAGACCATCTGGATCTCCTTGCGGCCGGTGACCGGGTTCGTCGCGCAACCCGTGAGCGTAACGACGAGCAGGACGAAGGCGAGCAGGCGGCGCATGGCGGGATACCTCGTCATTGGGCTCGAGTCGAAGTCTACCAGCGCCCCCGGGTGATGGCGCCGCGGTCAGGCCGCGAATGCGCGTCGGACTTCCTCCGCGATCAGTCGGATTCCCGCGCGCACGCTGGCCGGGTCCTGCGAGCAGTTGATGCGCAGGCACTCGTTGCGATGCGTCCACGAGTCCGCGAGGCCCGGGAAGAAGTGATGACCCGACAGCACCAGCACGCCACGCGCCTTGAGGCGCACATACAATTCCTGGCTCGTGATCGGTAGCCCCGGAAACCACAACCAAAGGAAGAACGCGCCTTCCGGCCGGTGGATGCGCAGCGGCAGGTCCCTGCAGTCGTCGCGCAGCCACTCGATGGCCTGCTCTGCGCGCGATCGGTAATACGGGCGAATGACTTCCCGGCAGAGCACGTCGAGTTCCCCGCTCGCGAGCAGCGGCTCGACGATGACCGGCCCGGTGGATCCGGGCGCGAGCGCGGCGGTCGCGTTGAACGCAGTGAGCGCTTCGACCGTGGGCTCGGCGGCGACCACGATGCCGGTCCGCGTCGCAGGCAGGCCGAGCTTCGACAGACTCAGGCACAGGACCACGTTTTCGTTCCACAGCAATTCGGGATCGCTGAACTGGATGCCCGGAAACGGCTCGCCGTACGCCGCATCGATGATCAACGGCACGCGGCGGATGCGGGCGAGCGCGTCGAGACGCTGCAGCTCGTCGAGTGACAGCACGTTGCCGGATGGGTTGGTCGGCCGCGACAGGCAGATCGCCGCCACGTCGGGCACGGCGTCGAGTCCGTCGAAGCGCACGTGGTACTTGAAGAACCCGTCCGGCAGTTCCTCGATCGCCGCGCCCTGCGCGACGAGCATGCCGTCGGTGAGGCCCAGGTCGGCGTAACCGATGTACTCGGGTGCGAGCGGCAACAGGACGCGTTGCGGGCGGCCGCCCGCGGACTCGCCCGCGAGCAGGTTGAACAGGTGAAGAAGGCGGACTGGCTGCCGCCCGTCAGCACGACGTTGCGTTCCGTGAGCGGCCAGCCGTAACGGTCCGCGAGGAACCCTGCGACGGTCGCGCGGAAGCGAATGTCGCCGCCCGGCGCGGAGTACGACGCGACGCAGCGCCCGAACTGGGCCGCGTCGCCGGCAATCTCGACGAGTCGCCGTCGATAGACGGCTTCCACCGCCGGGATGCGTGCCGGATTGCCGCCGCCGAGCATGTGGACGCCGGGTCCGGCGCTGCCGAGATCCTCCATCAGCTCGAGCGCGCCGGTGGGCCGGACGAAGCGCCGCGCGAAGCGGCTGTCGAAAGCAGGCATGCGTTGCGTATCCTCTGCCGCCGCCGATGCACGGCTCCGCTAGACTCCGCGCTGCGATGCGCGAAGTCCAGGCGATCATCTTCGATCTCGACGATACCCTATGGGAAGTGGGACCAGTGATCGTGCGCGCCGAGCACGCGATGCTCGCATTCCTCGCCGAGCACTACCCGCGCGTGCTCGAGCGCCACTCGCTCGATTCGATGCGCGACGTACGGGCGCGCATGGCGATCGAGCACCCGGCGATGCGGCACGATTTCACGTGGCTGCGACTCGAGTCGCTGCGGCATCACGCCCGCGACTCGGGCTACCCGGAAGCGATGGCCGACGAAGCGTTCGCGGTGTTCTACCGCGCGCGCAACGAGGTGGCGCTCTATGACGACGTGCGGCCGGCTCTCGAGCGCCTGCACGGCCGGTTCCGGCTGTTCGCGGTCAGCAACGGCAACGCCGACCTTGCGGCCATCGGGATCGCGGGGTATTTCGAGCGCTCGCTCGCGGCGCGCGACGCCGGCATGCTGAAGCCCGATCCGCGGATCTTCGCGTTGCTGCTCGATCGGGCCGGGCTCGACGCCGCCCGAGCGTTGCACGTCGGCGACGATGCGCTCGCGGACGTCGAGGGCGCGCGCCGTGCCGGCGTCACGCCGGTGTGGCTCAATCGAGCGGGCGAACGCTGGCCGGTGGCAGCGTCGCCGCCGCCGCTCACGGTGCGGACGTTGCTCGAGCTTACGGAGTTGCTTGAATAGCGTCGGACTGTGCGGCTCGTCTCGAATCGGCTCTTGATTGCCGAGGGCGAACTTCGGTAGCTTCGACGCATGGCACTTCGTCGCCGCAACGCACCGCGGCGCGCGCAATGGATCGCTTGATCCACCCGCGCCGCCAGACCTCATCCAGCCCCGCAGATTTCCCGCGCCCGCCATGCTGTCAGCAGTCAGCGTGGCCGGCTGCCATTCGTCACGCACCGGAGAGGAGATCATGACCCCCGACGCGCCCGAAGCCCCCGCGATCGACGTCCGCAACCTGCAGGAGTTCTTCCGCGACGCCGTGCACGACGCGCTCGCGCGCCAGCACGTCGGCGTGGACGACCACACGGAGCACTACGTCGTGAGCCTGCTCACGATGTTCGCGCGCTCCGAAGCGCTGTTCGAGCAGACCCGCGAGGGGCCGCGCCTCAAGCCGCTGGCGCTGATGCTCGCCGAGGCCGCGGACGCGCCGTGCACCGAGCAGCGCAGCCGGACGCTGCAGCGCCTCGGCGACGTCTCGCTGTTCGTGGCGGGTTTTCTGTCGCACGGCTTCGCCCGCCGGCTGGTCGACGTCGACTATCACATCGCGATGGGCGGTCGCGCTTACGGCACGCTCGCCGACACCTGCGGGTCGGGTGCGCGCGGTCGCGCGCTGGCGGGCGTGTTCTCGGAGCTTGCCGCGAAGTTCCACCGCCTCGTGGACGCGTTGAACGACGTCAGCGAGATGTCCTGGCGCCACAGCGATCGCGACGTGCTGCGGCTCTACGAGGTCTGGCTCAAGACCGGCAGTCCGCGCGCCCACGGCTTGCTGCGGGAACTCGGCGTGAGCCCGGCCGTCGTGCCCGTGGGCCGCGTGCCGAATTGACCGGCATGTTGCTCCGCGAGTTGCAGAACCTGCTCGCCGGCCTGTACGACGCGCCGGCGGAGCACGACGTCTACGATTTCCTGATCACCGACGCGACCCATGCCGCCGCGCTGGCCGGCACGCAGGCACCTCCCGGGACGGACGAGCAGCTGCTGGTCGCCGAGGACGAGCAGGGCGTCGAACTGTCGCTGTACGTGGACCAGGCCGTGCTCGAGCGGCTGGGCGAGCATTGCCCGCTGCGCTCGCTGTCGGAGGAGAATCTCGCGGACTACTGCACGGCGCTCGAGGGCGTCAGCCACTTTCATTACTTCGTCTGGAGCGCGGGCCGCGAGCGGACCGTGTCACTGCTCGAGCTCGAGTTGCAGGCCGAGGTGGACAAGTACGCGAGCGCGTTGCGGCTGATGCTCGAGCAGCGCGCCGGACGGTTTCCGGGCGAGTTGTTCGAGCGGCTGTTCGAGCGGGTGACGTTCCTGCCAACCTTGTCGGCGGACGAGCGTGGACGTTACGAGGAGGCACATCGCTTCGCGGCGCGATTCTGCCGCCGGCTCGAAGAGCGCTTCCTGCGGCGCCGGCAAGCTCGGCCCGAAGCGATGCTGGCGGAGCTCCGCGCGTTCTACCGTCTTGGCCGGCACGCCAAGCTGCGTCACGCGGCGCAGTGGCGTTGAGCGACGAAGCCTACTCGTCGTCGGTCTTCTTCGCGACCTTCTTGCGTAGCTCGATCCACTTCGAGAGTTCCTTCAGGTTCTTCCTCTTCCTGTAGCTCTGCTTTTCGAGCGCGCCGCTGTTGTACGGGTTGTAGCCGCTCTTGAGCCCCTTTGGATTCTTCTTGAGCGGATTCATCGGGTCGTCCGGCTCATCCTGCAAGTCCAGCGCCGGATCAACGAGCGCGCGCAGGCGTGCGGTCTCGCCCAGCACGTCGTCGGCGAGCAGGTCGCGATCATCGGTCCATTCCCAGGTGACGTTGCCGCGATCGTCGACGCCGAGGCGGCCGCGCGCGTCGTCATTGCGCGGCGGTGCCGGAGCCCTGCCGGGCGGCTTCTCCTTCATGGCTCTCTCCAGGGTCGCGGACGTTCGCGCAAATGTTACAGAATCCCAGCGCGGCTGGAACGCGATCCAGATCACGCTATGTCCCGTTCGCGGGCCCAAAGCAGGCCGATCAGGCTCTTGGCATCCTGCAGCCGTCCGCTCGCGGCCAGGTCGATGGCGTCCCGCAGGGGCACCCAGGTGGCCTCCAGCACCTCGTGATCCTCGGGCGACGCATCGGCCGGCTCGAGGTCCCGCGCCAGGAACAGGTGGATCACCTCGGTCAGCACGCCGGGCGAGCTGAAGAACTCGCCCAGCTTCTCCCAGCGCCGGGCGCTGACGCCGGCCTCCTCGGCCAGCTCGCGGCGCGCGCATTCGAGGGGTGGCTCGCCGCCGTCGAGCTTGCCGGCCGGCAACTCGGTGAGCCAGCCGCCGGCCGCATGACGGAACTGGCGCAGCAGGCACACCCGCCCTTCGGCATCGACCGCGACCACGGCAGCTCCGCCCGGATGGTGCGCGATCTCGAGTTCCGCGACCTGTCCGTTCGGCAGCCGGACCTGCTCCAGGTTGAGCGTGAGGACGCGGCCCGTGAAGACATTGCGGCTGTTTTCGATCATGGAACACCTCATTCGGCGGGTCGATGCTGCAGTGCGCCAGTCCGGCGCGGGCTGTGATAGCGTGCCAGATTGATTCCCCGGGGGCCGGGGACTTCTGGAGACCCTCCGTGACGATCTCTTCGATTCCTTCGACGGTGGCGCGGCTGCGCCAGACTTTCGACAGCGGCAAGACGCGCCCGATCGAGTGGCGGCAGGCCCAGCTCTTCGAGCTCGGGCGGATGATGCGCCAGCACGAGGCCGACTTCGCCGAGGCGCTGCGCCTCGACCTCGGCAAGTGCCTGTTCGAGGCCGTGCTGACCGAGATGAGCTTCGTCGAGGCGGAGGCGAAGTACGCCGGCAAGAACCTGGCGAAATGGATGAAGCCGCGGCGCGTCTACACGCCGATGATGCTGCAGCCCGGCCGCAGCTACGTCCAGCCCGAGTCGAAGGGCGTGGCGCTGATCATTGCGCCGTGGAACTACCCGTTGTCGATGGTACTCGCGCCGCTAGTCGGCGCGATCGCCGGCGGCAATTGCGTCGTGATGAAGCCGTCCGAGGTCACTGCGAACGTTTCGGCGGCCATTGCGAGCATCCTGCCACGCTATCTCGACGGCGACGCGTTCGCCATCGTCGAAGGCGGCGTTCCGGAAACGACGGAACTGCTCGAGCAGCGCTTCGACCACATCCTCTACACGGGCAACGAGCGCGTCGCGCGCATCGTCATGACCGCGGCCGCGAAGCACCTGACGCCGGTCACGCTCGAGCTCGGCGGCAAGAGCCCGTGCCTGGTGGACAAGAGCGCCGACCTCGAGGTGGCCGCGTCGCGGATCGCCTGGGGCAAGTTCATCAATGCCGGACAGACCTGCGTCGCCCCGGACCACGTGCTCGTGCATCGCGACGTGTCGGCGCAGTTCGTCGACCTGCTGGCGGGCAAGATCAAGGAGTTCTACGGGGACGATCCGTCGCAGAGCCCGGATTTCTGCCGGATTGCGAGCGAGCGCCACGCCGCCCGATTCCAGCAGCTGCTCGAAGGCGAGAAGATCCACACGGGCGGGCGCGTCGACGCGGCGAACCGCTACGTCGCGCCGACCATCGTGCTCGATCCGGCGCCGGACTCGGCGCTGATGACCGAGGAGATCTTCGGGCCCGTGCTGCCCGTGATCACCGTCGACGAGATGCACCACGCGATCAAGCACGTCGCGGACCGGCCGAAGCCGCTGGCGCTGTACCTGTTCACGAAGAGCAAGACGCTCGAGGAGGCCGTGCTTGCGAAGTTGAGCGCCGGCAGCGTCTGCATCAACGATGCGGTGATCTTCATGGTGTCGCCGGAGCTGCCGTTCGGCGGCATCGGCAACAGCGGCATGGGCCGCTACACCGGCTGGTACGGCTTCGAGACGTTCAGCCACATGAAGCCGGTCATGAAGCGCAGCTTCAGGCTCGACGCGCCGATGCGCTATCCGCCGTACAACGACTTCAAGGCGAAGCTGATGAAGATGGTTCGGTAAACGGTGCCGATCACTCAGGTGTCGACTCGGTCCACCGACGCCTGGCCCGAGATCCGACGACGGATGTGCGACCACGACATCCCGACGCCGAGCACGACGCCGAGCACGCCGAGCACGACCCAGGCCATCGCGTAGCGGTCGCCCAGATCCAGCCAGCCGCGACTCGTGACCCACCAGACGATCGAGGCGAACAGCGCGAGCAACAGGCCGACGCCGAGCGCGCCCATCGCCGCGAACGTCGAGCGCACGAAAAAGATCCACGCGCCGAGCAGCACGATGCCGGCCACGGCTTCGCCGGGCGTGATCGACGGGAACCCGTCCAGCAGCCAGTGATAATAAGAGTGACCGGTCGGGTTGAACGTCAGCAGCACCAGCGCCACCGAGAACACCAGACGCCACAGGAATCCCGAAAAGCTGAACTCGTCCATAGGGCTGCGCGCACTCCGTGGTTGGCAGGCGCGCGCATCTTACCGCCCGCGCGACCGGGACTGTCTGGCTGGATATCCATACAGTCAAGCCCTATAGTCGCCACACCCATGACGATCGATGCGGCATTCGCGGGGCTCAACGCCGCGCAGCGCGAGGCGGCCACGCACGGCGAGGTGACGGACGACGGCGTTCGCGCCTCTCCCCTGCTGGTCATTGCCGGTGCAGGCACCGGCAAGACCAACACGCTGGCGCATCGCGTCGCGTACTTCCTGCTGCACGGTGTCGCGCCCGAGCGGTTGCTGCTGCTCACGTTCACGCGCCGTGCGGCCCTAGAGATGACGCGCCGCGCGCAACGCGTCGTCGCGCAGGCGCTGGCCGCCGCCAAGCCCGGCGCGGCGCTGCCGCCCATGATGCGGCTGCCGTGGTCCGGCACCTTCCACGCGATCGGCAACCGATTGATCCGCCAGCATGCGCAACGCCTCCGCCTCGAGCCGTCGTTCAGCGTGCTCGATCGCGGCGACGCGGCGGACCTGATGGACGTGGTGCGGCACCGGCTCGGATTCTCGAAGACCGAGAAGCGCTTCCCGCGCAAGGACACCTGCCTCGGCATCTACTCGCACCGGATCAACAGCCAACTGCCGTTGCGCCACACGCTCGAGACCGCGTACCCGTGGTGCCTCGACTGGGAGCCGCAGCTGACCGAGCTCTATCGCGCGTACGTCGAGGAAAAGCTTGCACAGCAGGCGCTCGACTACGACGACCTGCTGCTCTACTGGCACGTGATGATGGGCGACCCGGCGCTGGCCCGCGAGATCGGTGCGCAGTTCGACCAGGTGCTGGTGGACGAATACCAGGACACGAACCGGCTGCAGGCGGAGATCCTGCTGCGCTTGAAGCCCGACGGGACCGGTGTCACGGTCGTGGGCGACGACGCGCAGTCGATCTATTCGTTCCGTGGCGCCACGGTCGAGAACATCCTCGAGTTTCCCGAACGCTTCTCGCCGCCGGCGCACGTCGTCACGCTCGAGGAGAACTACCGCTCGACGCAACCGGTGCTCGATGCCGCCAACGCGCTGATGGCCGACGGCGGCCGGCAGTTCCGCAAATTCCTGCGCAGCACTCGCGGCGGGGGCGCGAAACCGCGCTACGTGACGGTGCAGGACGACCAGGCGCAGGCCGGCTACGTCGTCGAGCGGGTGCTCGAGTGTCGCGAGCGAGGCATCGACCTGCGCCGACAGGCCGTGCTGTTCCGCAACGCCGACCACAGCGACGTGCTCGAGCTCGAGCTGATGCGTCGCAACATCCCCTACGTCAAGTACGGCGGGCTCAAGTTCCTCGAGGCCGCGCACGTCAAGGACCTGCTCGCGGTGCTGCGCTGGGCCGACAACCCGCGCAACCGGATCGCCGGGTTCCGCGTGCTGCAGCTGATGCCGGGCATGGGCCCGGCGTACTCCGAGCGAGCCTGCGATGCGTTCGAGGCCGCGGGATTCCGCTGGCAGGCGCTGGCGGATCATTCGGTACCCACCGCGACTCGGGAGCACTGGTCGGGGTTTGTCGCGATGATGTCGGCGATTGCCGCTGAATCCGCAGCCTGGGAAGGGCAGGTGGCGCGGGTGCGAGCCTGGTACGAGCCGCAACTCGAGCGACTCTACGAGATGGCGCCAGTGCGTCGCGGCGACCTCGAGCAACTCGAACGGCTCTCGGCGCAGTATGCGACGCGCGAGTCGTTCGTCACTGAGCTGACACTCGACCCGCCGCAGGCGAGCGGCGACCTCGCCGGCGATCCGCTGCTCGACGAGGACTACCTCGTGTTGTCGACCGTGCACTCGGCAAAGGGACAGGAATGGGAAGCGGTGCACGTGTTGAACGTCACGGATGGCAGCTTCCCCTCCGAATTCTCAGCCGGCCGGCCCGAGCTCATCGAAGAAGAGCGCCGGTTACTGTACGTCGCGATGACACGCGCGAAGCAGGAGCTGCACCTGCTCGCGCCGGTGCGCTTTTACGTGACGCAACAGTCGCCGACCGGCGACCGGTACGTGCACGGAGCACGCAGCCGGTTCATGACCGAAGCGGTGCTCGAACGCTTCGAGCGGGCGGCGTGGCCGGCGCAGCCCGAGGCTGCCGCACAGTCCGCGGCAGCGCCGGGTGCGCGCATCGACGTGGCCTCGCAGCTGCGCAAGCTGTGGTGACTGCGCCTCAGTTGGCCTCAGCAGTAGTTCTCGTCATAGACGGTAACCCAGTTCGCCTCCAGGGGATCCACCGTGGGCACCGAAAATCCGATCTTCAGGAAGTAGACGGAGTACGAGAATAACCACGTGTCGTCGGCCGGTCTCCCGCACACGTCGATGTTCGTCGAACCATTCGTCAGAACCTGTTGCCCGAGCACGACGATCGCCGGTCTGGCAAATCCGAAGTTGCTGGTCGCGATCAGCGGTTCCTGATCGGGCACGCGCAGGACCTTGCTCGCGAGCAGCAGACCCGGGCTGCCGCCATAGGTTCCGGAGGCGGCAACGACGTCGCCGACCCGCAGATCGCCAGTAGTGATGACGGGCGCATCACCAACGCGCTCGCTGCCGAACCTGGTCAGGACGTTCGGCTGCACTCGAAATCCAAGAACCGTGAGGGTGGCGGTTTTGGAATCGATCGCGGTAACTGGACCGGTCAACGAAACGTCGCCGTCTGTCAGATATGTAATGCCGTTGACACCGACCACTCCGCTCTCGTCGAGTTTTCCGAACACCCACACCGGCGCATCATTGCCGAGAAGGCGCGGATCATCGCCGCAGTTGGGGCCGTCGCAGTTGAGTTTGGTCGCCACGCCACCAACGTCGAAGTCTGCTGCCGACCCGTAACGGGTGACAAAGCCGGTCAATTCGACGTCGGCGTCTTGTGCGGCCTCCAGAGTTCGCGGAACGAACGTGACGACAGTAGCTTCCAGCAGCGCGGCCATTGGCGCACCGGTCGCTCTCACCATGACGTGGTCGCCAATCGCCGGGGTCCCGGTTGGAAAGTCCTGCCGGTCGACGTTTGCCTGGCCGTAGTACACATCCAATCCGCCAATCCGAAATCGGCTGGACGCCGGGTCTGATGTTGCAATCAGGCCGTGCAGCAGCACGTCACTGCCGGATGTCCGGCGCGCGATTCGCGTTGCCACCAACTCGCCAGAGGCGGTGGAATGACCGCTGACGACGACCGCTTCCTCTGGTTGCAGTGCTGCAAGGCCGCCCATCGCTACCGAAATATCCGCGACTATCGTGTCGCCAGTCACGTTCACTTGCTGACCCATCACGACGACTCGCGCGTTGTGCAGATCGATTGACTCGACCGGTCCAACTAACTGGTGACGGACATCTATCGAGTCCAGGTGCCAGGAATCCAACTGGCCGTACCTGTACGATCTTGTCCCGCGAATCAATGCAAGTTCACCGTCGTGCA
The DNA here is from genome assembly GCA_963777725.1 of uncultured Gammaproteobacteria bacterium. Taxonomy (GTDB): domain Bacteria; phylum Pseudomonadota; class Gammaproteobacteria; order Steroidobacterales; family Steroidobacteraceae; genus RPQJ01. The sequence goes on along the minus strand of CAVZRR010000026.1, from coordinate 73,043 downwards.
GATCCTCGGGTCGAGCAGGCTGCCCGTTCACAGTCACCAGAGCGCTTCCGTTGACGAGCAGGTACGCCGAGGGGTCGTGGCGCAGCCCGAAGCCCTGTCCGTTGAAACCAGTAATCGTGTCCATGACGACGAACGGTTGAACGATCGCGCCTGGTGGACCGACCGGCGGAGGCTCCGGAGTCGGGCCCATGCCGCCGCTGCAGGCGGCGACCAAGCACGCTAAGAACGCCAGCATGCCGATGCGAATTCGAGCATCCACGGAATACACCGGGCTGTTTGGCTTGAGTTCCATGTCCATCTCCCCTGATGATTGCGGCGTCACGTTAGCCGCGGACCAGCAGCGCGCGGCGTGTTTGCGACGAAGCGGCGCAGCTGAGCACGAACCGGCCCGCAGTGGCCACGAATCTGGAAACCGCGGCTCCGATCGCGTGGCCATGGGCCCCACCGGTGATAGCGCGCATTTCCGCCCCGTGTATCCTTTCGACGATGAGCCAGCGTGCCTGGAGCCTGCCCCGCGGAAGCGCGGCGTTCGCGGCGCTCATCTGCTTCGCGCAGTCGACGCAGATCCTCTTCCAGCGGGCGCTGTATCGAGACTGGTCGGCGACGGAAATCGCGGGTGCGTGGCTGGTCGGCTTCGGCGACCTCGCCACAATCGGTGCCGTCGTGCTCGTGGCACTGGTGCTGGGCGGCCGGGTGCGGACTCGCCACGCTTACCTGCGAGCCGCGCTGTTCGCGACGACCCTGCTGGTCGGGGCGTTCGTCGGTGAGTGGCTGGTGCTCTGGCGTCAGTGGGGCGCCTGGCCCGTCGTTCCCTACGAAGTCGTCCTGCTGCGTGCGTTGAGGTGGTTGCCGATCGGCCTCGTATCGGGCGTGATCATCCTCGTCCGCCAACGCGCCCGCGAAACTGCGGCGCGACTGCACGAATCCGCAGTGACCCGCCTCCAACTTGACCAGCAGCGAGTCGCGACGGAACTCCAGGTCCTGCAGTCGCAGATCGAACCGCATTTCCTGTTCAACACGCTCGCGACCATACGTCGGCTGTACCAGACCGATCTCGCGCGTGGCCGTTCGACGCTCGCCGATTTCATTCATTACCTCAAATCTGCGTTGCCGGAGATGCGTGCGAGCGAAACGGCGCTCGGACGGGAGGTTGACCTGATCGCCGCCTATCTCGACGTCCTGCGCGTCCGTATGGGAGACCGGCTCGAGTACGAAATCGACGTCGCCCCGTCACTGCGCGACCACCTGATCCCACCGTTGTCGCTCGCGACTCTGGTTGAGAACGCGATCAAGCATGGAATCGGGGACCTGCCCGAGGGTGGGAAGATTTCGGTGCACGCATGGATCGACGGCAACACTCTTTTCGTGCGTGTGGCGGACACCGGTGTCGGAATCCGTGCAGCGGGCGGCACCGGCATGGGACTCGCCAACCTCCGTGTCCGGTTGCGCGGCCTGTATGGCGACGCGGGCCAGCTCATGCTGGCGCCGAACGATCCAAGGGGGCTCTCGGCCAGATTGTCCATTCCGGTACGCGGGACACCTGTGGCTATGGCATATGGCAGCAAGTAATCCAATGCAGATGGTCAACTCGGACGCCTTCGCACCAGTGCTCAGGCGAGCTCTGGCCGGCGCGTTGTTTGGCGGCCTGCTGATTGCAACCCTCGAGTTTGCGGTGACGCGTGTCTCGATCCCAGCCTTGCTGCCGGAGCAACTGGCCTGGCTGGCGCGCCTGTCGGCGCACTGGGTGCTGGCTTCGCTGCCACTCGGGATCGCGGTAGCGCTGCTGGAATGCTACTCGCCGCTGCAGCAACCGTCCTGGCCTGGCTACGCAATTGCCGTCCTGCTGGGCACCGGGACGGGTGCACTCGTGCTGGCCCTGCACGGCAAATTCGTCGATCCGGCAATCACCGTCACAGCGGTCGGCTTCGACTTGGAACTGCTCGACCGATTCCTGTACGGGGCCTGGCAGCTTGCCTTCTGGGGCTCGGCGGGCGCCATGCTGCACGCCTCGAACCTGCGCCAGCGACGCGCCGCAGCCGCTCTGCATGCCGATGAGCTGCAGCGCCTCCGCAGCGAGCGCCGTCTCGTCGAGGAGCGGCTGGCCGCGCTGCACGCGCAAGTCGAGCCGGAGTTCGTCCTGTCGACATTGAGCACGGTCGAGCGACTCTACGAGACGGATCCCGCGGCTGCGGACCGGGCGTTGGACGCATTGATCCAGTTCCTGCGCCTGGCGACGCCGCTGTTGCGCCAGCGGATCTCGACGATCGGCCACGAATGCCGTCTCCTCGAGGCGTACGTGCACACGGTTGGCGCCGCGACTGGCGTTACGGACGCATTGCGCATGGAACTGGACCCGCGCGCGGAGTGCATGCCGGTGCCTCCCGGAACCTTGTTCACGCTTGCGCAGCAACTTCCCGCCGTCCTGCCTGCCGCTGCAGATTCGGGCCCGGCGCGCCTCCAGCAAGTCGCCGCCGATTTCCAGGAACGCTTGAGAGCGCACGTTGGGCCACGAGCCAGGCTGGCGATCATTGCCGACGGGCCGCGGAGGATTACACTGCGCCTGACGTTGCTCGACGAAGAGGAGCCTGCTCATGAAGGATCCCAAGGGTCTTGATCGGCGTCGCCTGCTGCTGGCGGGTTCCGCGGCAATCATCGGCAAGATCGTCGCGACGGGTGCCCAGGCGCAGGATGCGGTCGCGACGCAACCCGGAGCGTTCAAGGTCGTTTTCGAGAACGACCAGACGCGCGTGCTCGAGTTCGTGAGCCGCCCCCGAACCGCAGTCTGTGGCGTGGGAAAGCATTCGCACCCCGCGCACCTGACGATTGCGCTCAGCGATGCAAAGGTTCGCGTAACGCTGCCCGACGGAAAGACGGTCGAAGCGACGAACAAGCTGGGCGACGTGTTCTGGAGCGAGGCCGAGACGCACGCGGTCGAGAACATCGGTGGCGCGAACATGCGTGCGCTGATCGTCGAGTTCAAGGCGCCCCCTAAGACGCGGGCCTAGGCGCGTCCTGCGCGTGGGCGGGCGGCCATGAACGACGGTAAGCTCCGAGCGGTCATCGCCGAGGATGAAGCCGTGCTGCGCGACGAACTCCGCGCCCATGTGACGGCGCTCTGGCCCGAGATCGAGATCTGCGCGCAGGTGGCCGACGGGCCGGCGGCACTCGCGGCGCTCGAGCTGCATCGCCCACACGTGCTGTTCCTGGACATCCAGATGCCGGGCCTGTCGGGAATGGAGGTGGCGCGGCAGGCGAGTGGCCGGTGCCACGTCGTCTTCGTCACGGCCCACGACGAGTTCGCGGTTGCCGCCTTCGAGCAGGGCGCGATCGACTACGTGATGAAGCCTTTCGCGACGGAGCGGCTGGCGCTCGCGATCGAACGGATGAAGGCGCGGTTGTCGTCGCAGCCTGCGGATCTGGAGGGCCTGCTCGAGACCTTCGCGCAAAAGATCGTGCGTCCCCGGGCGTACCTGCAGTGGATCAACGCGTCGCTCGGCAACGATCTGCGCTTCATCACCGTGGACGAGGTCTGCTACTTCCGCTCGGATGCGAAATACACTCGCGTCGTCACGGCGGGACAGGAGTCCCTGATTCGCAAGTCCGTGCGGGAGCTCGCCACCGAACTCGACCCCGACCGCTTCCGGCAGATCCATCGCTCGATCATCGTCAACCTGGCGGAGATCGCCGGCATCCAGCGCGATCTCCGCGGCCGCATTCAGGTCAAGCTCAAGCGTCGGACGGAGACGCTTCCCGTCAGCGATCCGTACGCCCCGCTGTTCCGGCAGATGTAGCGCCCCAGCGCGTACCGATCGCACCGAGCATCCACGCGCCGAGGACCGTTCCGGCCACGACGACGCCGCGAACCCCGACGCCGCCTTCCGCAGCGATTCCTCCCAGCGCAAGGAAGGCGATGCCGGCGCTGACGAGGGCCGCGCCGGCCAGGATGCGCAACGTCGAAGGGCGAAAGCCGGCGGGCAGCGGTGGCGATCGCTCGAATCGTCCGACCAGTGGCAGCAGTGCAGCGAGTCCGACGGCCAGCGCGAGGAACCACGGGATGCGCGCCCACCACCACTGCGGACTGCCCGGAGGCCAGTGCAGCCCGACGCCGCCCGCGAGGTGCGCCAGGCCGACCAGCAGTGCGAGCACGGTCAGGTGCCACAGGTAGACCGTCATGATCGTGCCGTTGACGAGCACCGTCGACGCCCAGGCGCGCGGGCCGTCGAGCAGGCGTCGCATCGGTCCCTCCAGCGCCAGGACCAGGCCGGTCTGTGCTGCGCCGAGCGCGAGCAGCAGCACGTCGGGCGGCAGCGTGTTGGAGACCGCCTCGCCGGGCACGCCGACCATGCTGATCGGATACGGGCCGAATCGCGTCAACGCAATCCAGGCCAGCGCGCCGCCGGCAAGCCACGGCAGCGCGTGACGCGGCCCGGCGAGGCGGCCGTCACGCCACAGGTACCCGAGCTGGTGCATCGCGATCCAGACGAACAGGTAATTGACCCAGCCGACCGCGGGGCGATGTCCGTCGTGGAATCGCAGCACGTCGACGCCGACGGCAAGCGCAACCGGCAGCCAGTACGACCAGACTCCGAAGCGCCGCCACGCGGCTCGCGTCACGGGCACGACCAGGACCACCAGCAGGTAGACCGCGAGGAACCACATCGGCACCAGCGCGAGGATCGAGCCGTGCTTGATCATCTCGTAGCTGACGCCGAAGCGACGGAAGACGAAGGCGATCGCGGCCCACGCGAGGATCAACGGCACGACCGGGCCGATCAACCGCCGGGCGCGACCGGCGACCCAGGTGCCGTAGGGCGTGCCGGAGCGTTGCGCCGCGTCCCACGACGCCGCATTGGAGTATCCGCCCACCAGGAAGAAGACCGGCATGACCTGGAACAGCAGCGTGAGCCACTGTGTCCACGGTTGCACCGCAAGCATGTGATCGAGGCGGAGTCCGTCCGCTGCAATCCACGGCGCCGCGATCAGCCAGTGGCCAAACACGACGGCGCTGATCGAGAGCGCCCGGAGCCAGTCGACGTAACGGTTTCGCGACGACGGCGTGTCCGCCGCCATTGCCAAAGCTCGGGTCCAGGCGGACACGGCACCTCCTGATTTTCTCGGCGAGTCTCGGGCAGGCGAAGATCGCGGTCAACGCGTGACGTCGCAACGAGTGCACAAAAAAAGAAGGCCCGGGTTGCCCCGGGCCTTCCTGGTCTCGATCGGCTCAGGCGCCAAAGCGCCCGGGGCGATTACCAGCGACGCTGACCGCCGCCGCCGCCACCACCACCGTAGCCGCCGCCACCGCCGCCGCCGCCGAAGCCGCCACCCGGACGGCCACCGCCGCCCGGACGACCGCCACCGCCGCCGCCGCCGCCGGTGCGGGGACGATCCTGCGCTTCGTTGACGCGAAGCGGGCGACCGCCCATGTTGAAGCCGTTGAGCGCCTGCATGGCGCGCTGTGCATCAGCCTGCGGCATCTCGACGAAGCCGAAGCCGCGCGGCCGACCGGTTTCACGATCGGAAGGCAGGGCGACGGACTCGACGGTGCCATGCTGCGCGAAGAGGTCACGCACTTCGCTCTCGGTGGCCGTGAAAGGCAGGTTGCCCACGTAAATCTTGGTCATTCGAACATCCTAAGAAAAAAACAACACACAACGACAGGACAATAATAGCCGATACGCCCAGTCACCGCTGGCCTTTCCAAGGCCAGCGCACGGGCGATCCCTGTCACCTGATCGAAGACGTTTCGGCTTAACAAACCAGGCGCCGAGAGGCGCCCTGCAAGACACGGACGGGCAACGATCTCGGCGCAGCTTAGCACAAGCTCATGTCCATCAAGGAAAATTGCGCGCTCGGGAGTCGCCCGGCTGGACGGCCCGAGGCTACCAGCGATCCCCGCCGCCCCCGGAGTCCCCGCCCCGGGGAGAGCGTGGCGGCCGCTCGCGCGCTTCGTTGACGCGCAGCGCGCGACCGTTCATGTCGAAGCCGTTCAGGGCGGCGGTGGCCTTCTGGGCGGCGTCCGCCGGCATGTCGACGAATGCGAAGCCGCGGGGACGACCCGTGTCGCGGTCGGTGATGATCTTCACCGAGTCCACGGCGCCGTGCTCGCCGAACAGGCCGCGGATCTCGTCTTCAGAGGCGCTGAAAGGCAGGTTGCCAACGTACAGGGTCGTCATCGACGGAACCGAAAAAAACGCCAAAGTCAAGAGTACCTACACCGATGGCCTGCTGCAACCTAAATCATTGATGCAGCGCAAAAAAAGCGGTGCAGGGGCGCTGACGCCAAGGACCGCGCGCCCCGTTCCCGGTCACTGCTTCCGAGCCGCCTCCATGTGCTTCTTGAAGTAGGTCCAGCTCGTCTCGTTCGGGCGCTGGTCGTCGACCGGCGGCGGCTCCTTGTAGATCGGGCCACGCGCCTCGATCGCCGCCCGCATGCTGGCGGGTAATTCCGCGTAGCTGTCGAGCTTGCGGCCCGCGCCGTTGAAATAGAGGTTGCCCGCGCGGCCCCTCATCTTCATCCATGGCAGCCAGTCGGAGATGCGCGCCCACGCGACATTGACGTCGGCAGAGTGGGTCTTCGGATCGGCCAGGTCGGACATGCGCCCGAAGAAGTTGAACATCTCGACGGCGTGGTACGTACCGCCGACGTGATCCTGGAAATCCCCGCCGAGCGGGTTGCGGTAGAAGAGCGGCACGGTGGTCGTGCCCCACCAGTGATCGCCCATCACCTGCAGGTCCGTTTCGAACGGCTTGCCGTCCGCCTTGAGCGGGAAAATGGGTGCGCGGAAATTGACCGGATCGTTGGCGATGTGGAGCACCTGCACGGTCTCGTCGCTCCACGGGTTCTGCCACTCGTCGATGATCTCGCCGGTCGTCGGGTCCTGGTAGAACAGGATTTCGCGCGAGACCTGCCGGAAGCCCTTGCCGCGGATCGGATCGATCACGGTCGCGCACTGCCGCGTGTTCATGCCCTCGAAGCGAAACAGCAGGCGATCGGGCTCGCCCGGGACCCGGCTGTAGGTCTCGCCCACCCAGTAGTAGACGGTGGGCCGGCTGTCCTCGGTGGAGCACTGCACCTTGCGGAACGCCGTGATCGCGCCTTCCGGCGTGCCGATGTCGAGCGTCGCGCCGGGCTTCGCCGCGGACGCTGCGAACGGTGCCGCCAGTGCGGCGGCGAGCGCAATGGCGCTCGTGAACCTCATGCCCATGAGAGACTCTCCCCCTGATGCGTGACGGTCGGGGGATTATGTCCTGCCGGACGCAGCCGACAACAGTCAGCCGTGCGCCCGATCGATCCAGTGCTCGATGTTGCGCAGGTTCGTCCAGTCGCCTTCGCGGTCGTTCCAGCCGCGCAGCCACGCTGCGCGATCCGTGCCGCAGCCGGCCGCGATCGCGCGTGCGGCGATGATGCGGGCAAACTGGTCGGGCTGGGGTCGGGGGTCGAGCTGTTCTTCGAGCACGGCGCGGCATCCGGTGTGGCTGGTGTCTGCATTCGACACCAGCGACGTTGCGGATGCGTGACGCCCGCGTGACGTTTCGTGGACCGCGGGTGCGCTCATCCGCCGCGCAGCGCACCCCACAGCGTCCACGCGCCGATGACGATGAACCCGACGCCCGCGACGATCGAGAGGTGCCTCGTGTTCACGTAGTGGGACAGTGCGCTGCCGGCGACGACCGCAATCGCCGTCGAGGCGACCAGGGCCGCGGCGGCGGCGAAGAACACGAACAGCGCGCTGTTCTGCCGGTTCGAGGCGAACAGCACGGTGGCCAGCTGCGTCTTGTCGCCGAGTTCGGCGAGGAACACCGTTGCGAAAATCGCCATCGTCGTTTTCAGGTCCACTTTGTACTCCGCTCATTGTGGCGCCGTGCGCGCACGAGGTGTGCCGGAGGGCAGGGACGGGACGCCGTGAACCCATCCCTGGGGGCTCCGCGCGCGACGTCCTGTCGCGCGACGGCCCGTCCCTGCCCTCCGGCACACCTCGCGCACGCGCGGCTGAATTCGCTCTGCCGTGCTTGCCGCTGCCGCGCTCTGCGTCGGTGACGCTGCCACCTGCAGTCGGTGCTGCGTCCCGGGCGGGCGCTGGGGTCGGGTTCGACGGGCCCTGCGCGGCATGGACGCCGCGCCGGGAGCCCCCAGGGAAGGGTTCACGGCGTCCCGGCGAATCCGACCCCTGCGCCCGCCCGGGACGCAGCAGCTACGGACAGTCATGCAGCGTCCAACCGAGCAACCAAGCGGCAAAGCGACTCAAGCCGGCTCGAGGTACGTGTACCCGTTCAGCTCCCCGTCGTAGAAGCGCCGCAGCGCCTGGCTCTCGGACAGCGACAGGCGACCCTCGCGCACGGCGCGCTCGCAATCGCGAGCGAGCTGCGGCAGCAGACGGTCGACGTCGTAACGCATGTAGCGCAGCACCTCGGCCGCGGTGTCGCCCTTCACCGTCTCCTCGATCCACCAGCCGCCCTCGTCGTGCAGCTTGATGTGCACGACGTGCGTGTCGCCGAACAGGTTGTGCAGGTCGCCGAGCGTTTCCTGGTAGGCGCCGACCATGAACGCGGCGAGGTAGTAGGGCTCGCCTGCGTGCAGTTCGTGCAGCTCGAGCGTGCGCTTGGTCTCGCGCAGGCTCACGAAGCGGTCGATCTTGCCGTCGGAGTCGCAGGTGATGTCCGCCAGCACCGCATTGCGGACCGGCCGCTCGTCCAGCCGGTGGACCGGCATGATCGGGAACAGCTGGTCGATCGCCCAGCTGTCGGGCAGCGACTGGAACACCGACATGTTGCAGAAGTAGATGTCGCTCAGGATCGACTCGAGGCCCTGCAGCTCCTCCGGCACGGTTTCGAGCCGCCGGCAATGATCGCGGATCTTTGCGCAGGTGGCCCAGTACAGCCGCTCGACCAGGCCGCGGTGCTCGAGGCTCAGGTAGCCCAGGTTGAACATCTGCAGCGCCTGCTCGCGCGCCTGCTGCGCGTCGTGGTAGCACTCGACGAGGCGCCGCTCGGTGATCGAGCGATAGGCGTCGCGCAGGTCCCGCACGGGTTGCGGCACCTCGGCGTCGCCGGCGAGTTCCCGCGAATCCTGCTCGCTCACCGTGAAGCGGTCGAGCGCAGAGCTGCCGAGCGTGTTGAACACGAGCAGGCTGTGGTGGGCGGCGATCGCCCGCCCGGACTCGCTGACGATCACCGGGTGGTCGATGCCGCGCGCGTTGCAGACGCTCGCGATCCGGTAGACGACGTCGCTCGCGTACTCCGCCAGCGTGTAGTTCATCGACGAGGCGTAGTTGGTGCGACTGCCGTCGTAGTCGACGCCGAGGCCGCCGCCGACGTCGATGTAGCGCAGCCCCGCACCCATCAGCTTCAGCTCCGCATAGACGTGCGCGAGCTCGTTGACGGCGTCCTTGACGCGGCGGATGTCCTGCAACTGGCTGCCCGGGTGGCAGTGCACGAGCTGCAGGCAGTCCTCCATTCCCTGCTCGCGCAGCACGCGGAACAGCTCGAGGATCTCGGTCACGAACAGGCCGAACTTCGACTTCTCGCCCGACGACTCCCGCCAGCGGCCGGCCCCTTCGCTCGCGAGCTTGACGCGCACGCCGATGCGGGGCCGCACCTCGTAGGCGCGGGCGTGCTTGAGGATCAGGGCGAGCTCGTCGAAGTTCTCGACCACCGGGATGATGGTGCGGCCGAGCTTGGTCGCGAGGATCACGGCCTCGATGTAGCTGTCGTCCTTGAAGCCGTTGCAGACGATCATCCGCTCGGACTCGCCCTCGGTCATCGCCATGACCGCGAGCAGTTCCGGCTTGGAGCCCACCTCGAGCCCGAATCCGAATTCGCGCCCGTAGCCGTAGACCTCCTCGACCACGAGGCGCTGCTGGTTGACCTTGATCGGGAACACCGCGCTGTAGCGGTTGCGATAGTCGTTCTCGGCGATCGCGCTCGCGAACGCGTCGTGCAGCCGCTTCAGGCGATGGCGCAGGATGTCCGAGAAACGCACCACGACAGGTGCCGTCAGGTCGCGTGCCTCGAGCCCGCGGATCACCTCGTGCAGGTCGATCTCGTGGTCGGCCGTCTGGTCCGGGCGCACGACGACGTGGCCCTCGGCGTTGATGCCGAAGTAGCCGTTGCCCCAGGCGTTCACGCCATACAAATCGAGCGAGTCCTCGATCTTCCAGGGGCCGCCTGCGGAGGGCTTGCGTGCGGGGTTCTGCACTCTCGTCGGCTCCAGGCCGGGGGTCAAAAAGTGGCGCGAACGATAGCAGAAGCCGCCGGGAAAAGTTCGCTTTCGGCGGCCGCCGCTCAGGCCGATTCGCCGGTGCGCACCGGGCGGGCCGGATCGCTCGACCACTCGCTCCAGGAGCCGGGGTAGAGGCGCGCGCCACCGAGTCCGGCATGCTCGAGCGCGAGCAGCAGGTGACAGGCGGTGACGCCCGAGCCGCACATCGCAATCGTCCGGTCGGCGGGCACGCCGTCGAGGCTCGCCGACAGCTGGCGGCGCAGCTCGTCGGGCGGCAGGAAGCGCCCCTGGGCGTCGAGGCTCGCGGTGAACGGGTGGTTGCGCGCGCCGGGAACGTGCCCCGCGACCGCGTCGATCGGTTCGACTTCGCCCCGGTAGCGCTCGGGCGCCCGCACGTCGAGCACGCGCGCGGTCGCGTCGCCGGCCGTGATCAGCACCGTCGCTGCGTCCGCGGTGCACTCCGGGCGCAGCCGCGCGACGAAATCTCCGCTGGCGGGCGTGGGCACGGCGTCGTCCAGTGGCAGGCCCAGCGCGAGCCAGCGACGCATGCCGCCGTCGAGCACCTGGACCGCGTCGTGACCGAGCCAGCGCAGCATCCACCACAAACGGGCCGCATAGGCGCCGTTCCCGTCATCGTAGGCAACGACGAGCGACCCGGCGTTGACGCCCCAGGCCCGCAACCGTGCCTCGAACGTCGCAGGGGAAGGCAGCGGGTGACGCCCCGACGTCGCGGTCGCGGGCGCCGCCAGGTCGCGGTTGAGGTCCGCATACACGGCACCGGGCAGGTGCTCGTCGAGGTAGCGCTCGCGTCCCGAGTCCGGACGCGCGAGGTCGAAGCGGCAGTCGAAGATCCGCAACCGCGGATCCCCGAGCCGTTCCGCGAGTGCCTCGGCCTGGATCAACGTGAGCGTGCTCATGGTTCGACACTCCTGGCCGCGAAGGTACCGCGGCGCGGGTCGCATCAGTACAATCGCGCGGCCGCGCCTGTGCGCAATTCGTAGCTGGCAAGAGGATACTGCATGTCGCTCGAACTCTACTGGGGCAGCGGAAGCCCCTATTCGTGGCGGGTGCAACTGGCGCTCGAATACAAGCGGCTGGCCTACGAGTCGCACCTGCTGCAGTTCTCGATGCAGGAGCACAAATCGCCGCAGATGTTGCGCATGAACCCGCGCGGCCGCGTGCCGGTGCTGAAGGACGGCGAGTTCATCGTCTTCGAGTCGCTCGCCTGCCTGCTCTATCTCGACCGCAGGTATCCCGAGCCGCCGATCTTCGGTCGCACGCCCGAGGAAGCGGGCACGATCATGCGGGTGATCTGCGAGTACCAGGCCTACGCCGAAAGCCACCTGATGCAGATCGTCTATGCCGTGTTCTTCGAGAACATGGACGAGCGCGCCGAGGAGGTGACTCGCGCGATGCACATCGTCGCCGGCGAGGCCCGCACGATCGAGGGGCGCCTCAGCGCGTCCGACTGGCTGGTCGGCGAGCAGGTGTCCGCCGCGGACATGGTCGTCTTCCCCGGCATCATGCTGCTGCTGCGCGCGATGGAGAAGCGCGAGGCCGGCGAACTGCGCTCGCGTTTCCTGCCCATGGAGACGACGTACCCCGCGATCGCGCGCTGGATTCGCCGCGTCGAGGCGCTGCCCGGCTACGACCGTACCGTGCCGCCGCACTGGCGCGAAGGGGCGCTGCGCGGCTGACGGCGGCGCGCTGCCGCGCAACGTCCGCAAGGGGTGACCTGACGACGAATATGGGTAAACTAGCGATCATGAGCAATTACCCGGTCCACGTCCCCTTTCCCGGGCGCCTGATCTTCGTCGGCTTCGGCAGCATCGGCCAGGGCGTGCTGCCGCTGATCCTGCGGCACGTCGGCATCCAGCCCGACCAGATCACGATCGTCACGGCGGAGGAGGCGGGCGAGAAGATCGCCGCCGAGTACGGTGTGCGTTTCATCAAGCACCCGCTCACCCGCGAGAACCACAAGAACGTGCTCGATCCGATCGTGGGTCGTGGCGATTTCCTGCTGAACCTCTCGGTCGACGTGTCGAGCATCGCGCTGATCCAGCTGTGCTGGGAGAAAGGCGCGCTCTACCTCGACACCTGCATCGAGCCGTGGCCGGGCGGCTACACCGATCCCACGGTGCCACCCGCGCGCCGCACCAATTACGCGCTGCGCGAGTCCGCGCTGGCGCTGCGCGAGACGAAGACGCGTGCGCCGACGGCGGTGATCACGCACGGCGCGAATCCCGGCCTGGTGTCGCACTTCGTCAAGCAGGCGCTGCTCAACATCGCCGCGGACACCGGCGTCGAGCACGGCGACCCGAACACGCGCGACGAGTGGGCGCGCCTCGCGCACAAGCTCGGCGTGAAGACCATCCACATTGCCGAGCGCGACTCGCAGGTCCCGACCAACCCCAAAGAACCGGGCGAGTTCGTCAACACCTGGTCGGTGGACGGTTTCGTCGGCGAAGGCTGCCAGCCGGCCGAGCTCGGCTGGGGCTCGCACGAGAAGAACTGGCCGCGCGACGGCAAGAAGCACGACTTCGGGCGCGGCAGCGCGATCTACCTCAACCAGCCCGGCGCCGGCACGCGCGTGCGCACGTGGACGCCGCTGGCCGGGCATTTCCACGGTTTCCTGATCACTCACGGCGAATCGATCTCGATCTCCGACTACCTGACGATCAAGAAGGGCGAGCAGCTCGTCTACCGGCCGACCGTGCACTACGCGTACCACCCGTGCGATTCGGCCGTGCTGTCCGTGCACGAGCTGGCGGGACGCAACTGGATCATGCAGGAGCGCAAGCGGCTCATCGTCGACGAGATCGTCAAGGGCGTCGACGAGCTCGGCGTGCTGCTCGCCGGCCACAAGAAGAACGCGTACTGGTACGGCTCGCAGCTTTCGGTGCAGGAAGCGCGCCAGCTTGCGCCGCACAACAGCGCCACGTCGCTGCAGGTCACCGTGTCGGCGCTGGCGGGCCTGATCTGGGCGATGGAGAACCCGAACAGCGGCATCGTCGAGCCCGACGAGCTGGACTACAAGCGCATCCTCGAGATCTGCCGCCCGTACCTCGGCCTCGTGGTCGGCGAGTACACCGAGTGGCACCCGCTGGTCGAGCGCAGCCGGATGTTCCAGGAAGACCTCGACGAGACGGATCCCTGGCAGTTCAAGAACGTGCGCGTCGTGTGACCGACGGGCGCGTCGAGGGCGGTTGCCTCTGCGGCGCGGTGCGCTTCAGCATCGGCCTGCCACCGCTCTGGGTCGCTCATTGCCACTGTTCGATGTGCCGGCGCGCCCAAGGCGCCGGCTTCGTCACCTGGGTCGGGGCGAGCGAGACGGGTTTCGTGCTGCAGTCCGGTGCCGAAGCTCTCGCGCGCTACCCGTCTTCGGCTGCGGCGATGCGCAGCTTCTGCAGCCGCTGTGGCTCGCCGCTCTTCTTCCAGTCCAGCCGCTGGCCCGGCGAAATCCACGTCACGCTCGCGAGCCTCGATTCCGCGGCCGGACTCGAGCCGGCGGCCCATGCGTACTGGAACAGTCGTGCCGGCTGGATCCATTGGGATGGCGGCACGTTGCCGAAGGTGGAGCCGGGGGAAGGGGATGGAGGATAGGGGATAGGGGATAGGGGATAGGGGATAGTAAGAAGGTGCCGCCGCGCGTTCAGTCGCCACTTCCGACTATCCCCCATCCCCTATCCCCCATCCCCTCCCTCCTCGTACCTGACTTCCGTCACCACGAACGTCCGCCGGCCTCCCGGCACCTCCGCGGTCACCTCGTCGTCCCGGCGCCGGCCCATCAATGCGCGGGCCAGCGGGGAATCCATGCTGACGTGCTGGCGCGCCGGATCGATCTCGTCCGGCCCGACGATGCGGAACTCGGTCTCGTGCCCTTCCTCGTCCTCGACACGGACCCACGCGCCGAAAAAGACGCGACTGCGGTCGTCCGGTGGCCGGTTCACGACCACCAGTCCGTCCAGTCGCTTGCGCAGGTAGCGCACGCGGCGGTCGATCTCGCGCAGCTGCTTCTTGCCGTAGATGTACTCGGCGTTCTCGGAGCGATCGCCCTGGGCCGCCGCCTCCGCAACGGCCCGCGTGACCTGTGGACGATGCACGCGCCACAGGTAGTCGAGTTCCTCGCGCAGCCGGCGCGCACCCTCGGCGGTGGCGTACTTGGAGCCCGCAGGCTCCGGCCGGCGGTAACGCGTCATGGTTCCGGAATCTCCCCGGGTCGGCCGGAAGGAGTGTGCGTGCCGTCACGGAAGCGAGGTGCCGTCATCAGTAGTTTCGCGGTCCATGGCCATCAAGTACTACGCGCATTTTCTCGTCGACCAGCCCGAGCCTCGTGGCCTGCAGGAATATCGCGGCGTCGTCGAGCTCGACGCCCAGCCGAGCCGGAGCGGGCGCGAGTTGCGGGAGGCCGCGCACATCATCGCCCGCAACATGGGCCGTCCGCCGCGCGAGGTGAAAGTGCTGCAGTGGTCGCGACTGCACTGACCTCACGAACCGATCCCCTGGCGGACTCTTCCCTTCCCTTCGACCAGAGTCCGCTACTCGACCCCGGGCCACAAACCCGGGGTCTTTTTCTTTGCGCTCACGGGCTGCCGATGCGCAGCGCCGCGATCGCGATGCGCACCTCGAGCAGGAAGCTGAGCAGCGCGCCGACCAGCGCCGCCATGGCCAGCACGAACAGCACCGCGACCGGACCCGCCAGGTTGAGCGGCACGAACGTGCTGGCAAACAGCACGGCGACGACCAGCGCGACCAGCAGCGCCGCGATCGTGCCCAACGTGATCGAGACGTTGATGAACTTCGCCCGGCGGGCGGCGACGCGCAGCTGTTCGCGTCCGTCGTCGGGGGCTGCAACGGTCGCCTGACGCAGGCTTTCCTCGACCTTGCGCGCCCGGTCGACGATGCGGGCGAGCCGGTTCGTCAGCACGCCGAGCAGCACCCCGATGCCCGAGAGCAGGAAGACGGGCGCCACCGCGAGGTCGATGGCGTGCGCGATGTCGACGACTTCGATTCCGTCCATGGGCGCGCATTGTAGTGCAGCGCCTGCGGGCTCGTTGCCTCGCGCAAGCGCGTCGCGCAACATGCGGCCGCAGGGGGACGACGCATGGCGTTCAAGGATCACTTCTCGAGCCAGTCCGCCGCCTATCGCCGCTATCGCCCGGAGTACCCGGCCGCGCTGATCCGCTACGTCGCATCGCTTGCACCGGACCGGCGAGTCGCGATCGATTGCGCGACCGGCAATGGCCAGGCGGCCGTTGCGCTGGCGGAGCACTTCGAAACCGTGCTGGCGGTCGATGGCAGCTGGAGCCAGCTCGAGCGCGCGCAGGCCCATGCGCGCGTCCATTATGCAGCGGGCCTGTCGGAGCAGCTGCCGTTGCGCGATCGCAGCGTGTCACTGGTCGCGGCCGCGCAGGCGGCTCACTGGTTCGACTTCGATCGCTTCCATGCCGAGTGCCGCCGCGTGCTGGTGCCGGACGGCGTGGTTGCGCTCTGGACCTACGAGAAGTTCCGCGTCGATCCGCGAGTGGATGCGGTCATCGACCAGTTCTACTCGGCGGTGGTCGGCCCGTACTGGCCGTCCGAGCGACGCTTCGTGGACGAGGCCTATCGCACGCTGCCGTTCCCGTGGCGTGAGGAATCCGCGCCGCCGTTCGCGCTCGAGACCGACTGGGAGCTGCAGCAGGTCATGGGCTACCTCGCCACGTGGTCGGCCGTGCAACGCTACAAGGACCAGCGCGGCGAGGATCCGCTGCCGGCACTCGCGCCACGGCTGGCCGCCGAGTGGCCGGACGGCAAGGCGCGCCGCCTGCGCTGGCCGATCCACCTGCGTATCGGCCGGGCCTGATTCCTCTATACTCCGGGTCGCTCGGGCGAGCCCATGGAAAGCGCCGGAAGGAGACATTGAAATGCACATGTTGAAGGTGGCTGCGATCGCGGTCGCGAGCCTGTTTCTGTCGGCCTGCGGCTACAACACGCTGCAGGTGCAGGACGAGGCGGTGAAGTCGGCCTGGTCCGAAGTCGTCAACCAGTACCAGCGTCGCGCGGACCTGATCCCGAACCTGGTCGCCACCGTCAAGGGCTTCGCCGCGCAGGAGCAGGCGGTGCTCGTCGGCGTGACCGAGGCTCGCGCCAGGGCCACGCAGGTCAACTGTCGACGCCAACAACCCCGAGTCGCTCAAGCAGTTCCAGGCGGCGCAGGGCGAGCTGTCGAGTGCGCTGTCGCGGCTGATGGTCGTCGTCGAGCGCTACCCTGAACTCAAGTCCGACCAGAATTTCCGCGACCTGCAGGCGCAGCTCGAGGGCACCGAGAATCGCATCACCGTGGCGCGCAACCGCTACATCCAGGCGGTGCAGGACTTCAACGTCACGGTGCGCAGGTTCCCGACGAACCTGACGGCGATGGTGTTCGGCTACGACGTGAAGCCGAATTTCACCGTCGAGAACGAGGCCGCCATCGCGACGCCGCCGACGGTCGACTTCTCCAGCACCCCGGCACCCGCAGGGCAACCGCCGGCAGCGGCCGAGCCGGCGCCCGCGCCCGCCGGCGGGTGAGGGGCGCTCGCGCCGTCGCGGCGGCGGCCCGGACATGCCATTGATCGCGTCGGGTCGACCCGGGTTGCGATTGCTCGCGGCGCTGTCGTGCGCCGTCGGTGCGCTCGTGTGCGGCCCTGCGTTCACGCAGGCGCTGGTGGCCGTTCCGCAGCTGTCCTCCCCGGTCACCGATCTTGCCGGAGCGCTGACGCCGGACCAGTCCGCGGCGCTCGACGCGAAGCTGAGGGCGTTCGAGAGCGCGCAAGGCAGCCAGGTCGCCGTGCTGATCGTCCCGACGACGCAGCCCGAGGAAATCGAGCAGTACGCGATCCGCGTCGCCGAGGCCTGGAAGATCGGCCGCGGCGGCGTCGATGACGGTGCGATCCTGCTGGTCGCACTGGAGGATCGGCGGGTGCGGATCGAGGTGGGTTACGGCCTCGAGGGCGCATTGCCCGACGCAACCGCGAACCGGATCATCGAGGAAGACATCGTCCCGCAGTTCCGTCGCGGCGATTTCGCCGGAGGAATCGCCACCGGCGTCGACCGCATGCTGCGGGTCATCGAGGGCGAGCCCCTGCCCGAGCCGCAAGCGCGCTCGCCGGCGCAGGGCGTGCCGGGCCTGTTCCAGGTGCTGCCCTTCCTGTTCGTGTTCGCGATGGCTGGCGGCGCGGCGCTGCGGCGCATGCTGGGACGTGTCGGCGGCGCGCTCGCGACGGGCGGCCTGCTCGGTTTCCTGACCTGGGTCCTGGTCGGCATCCTCGGCTTCGCCATCGGCGTCGGCATCTTCGCGTTCATCCTGGTGTTGCTCGGCGGTCTCGGTGGTGGCGGCGGCGGAGCCGGCGGCAACGGCTGGTACAGCCGGCGTCACGGCGGCGGCTGGGGTCACCCGGGCGGATTTGGCGGCGGTGGTGGCGGTTTCGGTGGCGGCTGGAGCGGCGGTGGTGGCGGTTTTGGAGGCGGCGGCGCCTCGGGGCGCTGGTGAGCCGATGGATACCGGGCGCTGGTTCCGACACCTGTTTGCAACCCGCCGGGCGCTGCTGCGCGCGTTTCCGCAGTCCGGGCTGCTGCAGATCGAGGCCGCCGTCGACGAGTCGGAGCGATGGCACGCCGGCGAGATCCGCATCGCGATCGAGAGTTCGCTCGAGCCCGGCGAGGTGTGGCGAGGCAAGACGCCGCGCGAGCGAGCACTCGAGGTTTTTGCGGCCCTGGGGGTCTGGGACACCGAGGCGAACAACGGGGTCTTGATTTACGTGCTGCTCGCCGACCACGATGTCGAGATCGTGGCCGACCGCGGGTACAACGACCGCGTCGGGGCTGCCGAATGGGCTGCGGTATGCGAGCATATCGACGCCGAGTTCCGCTCCGGCCGGTATCCCGAGGGCCTCGTCGCCGGGGTGCGGCGGGTCGGGCAAATCATCGCGACACATTTCCCACAGCGTCCCGGGCAACGGGACGAGAACGAGCTGCCCAACCGGCCGGCTCTGCTGTGACACGATCCGGGCGGGGAATCCGCTGGAGGTGCCAATGACCAGACATCGATACGACGGCGCCGGACCGGTGGTCCGCCGCGCAGGTTCCCTTGCGGTACTGCTGGCACTCGGTGGGTGCAGCCTGTTCGTGCCGCGCGAGCCTGAGCCGCCGCCGCCACCGCCGCCGCCGCCGGTCCAGGAGCCGCTGGCGACGCACACCTTCCCGTTCGATCCGGAGACCACCGGCGTCGTGGGCGAGCTGCAGGTGACCTACGCCCGCTACGAAGACACGATTCCCGACATCGCGCGGCGCTTCAACCTGGGCTTCGACGAGGTCGCCCGGGCGAACCCGGGCGTGGACCCGTGGTTGCCGGGGGAGGGCACGCGCATCGTCCTGCCCACGCAGTTCGTGCTGCCCGACGCACCGCCCGAGGGGGTCGTGATCAACGTCGCGGCGCTGCGGTTCTTCTACTTCCCGAAACCGGACAAGGACGGCCAGCGAGTCGTCATCACTTATCCGATCGGGATCGGCAAGGTGGGCTGGGCCACGCCGATCGGCAAGACGAAGATCGTCTCGAAGCGCAAGGATCCTTACTGGACGCCGCCGGCCTCGGTGCGCAAGGAACACGCGGCCGAGGGTGACCCGCTGCCGGCCCGCGTGCCGCCGGGTCCCGACAATCCGCTCGGCAATCGAGCGATGAACCTCGGCTGGCCAAGTTACCTGATCCACGGCACCAACAAGCCCGCGGGCGTCGGCCTGCGCGCCAGCCACGGCTGCATCCGCATGTACCCCGAGGACGTCGTCACCGTGTTCGACATGATCCCGGTCGGGACCAAGGTCAACGTCGTCAACCAGCCGCTCGTGCACCGGTGGCAGGACGGCAGCTTCTACGTGCAGTCCTACCCGCCGCACGAGGAGACTCTGGACGAATCGAAGAATGCCGAGCACGCGATCTACAACGACGCGATCGCCGACAAGATCTTCCAGCGCGTCAAGCAGCACGGCGGCGCGATCGACTGGGACGTCACGAAGCAGGTCGTGACGGATGCGCGCGGCATCGCGGTGCCGGTGTCGAGGCGCGGCATCACGTTCGAATCGTTCATCGCGTCGGCGCGCCAGGTCACCAATACGCTGCCCAAGGGCGCCAACTGGGACGGTCGCGACGGCGACGAGACGGAAGAGGCGCCCAAGGACGCCCCCACTGCGGCGGTTCGTGGCGGACGCTGACCGGGTCGGCGCGACGGCGCCGGCCGCACTCATTTCGATCGCGGTCGCCTGGCTCGGCTGCTGCTCCGCGGTCGCCGCTGCGGCGACGCGGGATCCCCATTCGCACGCGGAGCCGTCGCAGTACGTTCTGCGTCACGCGGCACTCGACCTCGAGACGGACTTCGGCGCGCATCGCCTGCGCGGCGCGGTGGACCTCACCGTCGAACGGATCGCGCCCACCGCCGACCGACTGCTGCTCGACACTCGCGGCCTCGAGATCCGGTCCGTGGGCTTGCGCGACGCGGCGGGCGACGTCACCCCGCTCGAGCATCGGTTGGGGCCGCCCGATCCGATCCTCGGCCGCGCGCTCGAGATCGACATGCCGGCTCCGACCGGCGCGACGGCACGACAAGTCGTGCGTGTCGAATATTCGACCGGGCCCGACGCCACGGCCCTGCAATGGCTTGCGCCCGAGCAGACGGCGGGGCGCGCCCAGCCGTTCCTCTACACGCAGTCGCAGCCCGTCCACGCGCGCAGCTGGATCCCCGTCCAGGACAGCCCCGGCATTCGCTTCACCTACGAGGCGCGCATCCGCACGCCGCCCGGGCTGCAGGCGGTGATGAGCGCCGCGCGCGATCCGCGACCGTCCGGCACCGGCGAACACCACTTCGTGATGCCGCAGCCGATCCCTGCGTACCTCGTTGCGCTCGCCGTCGGCGATCTCGAGTTCCGCGAACTCGGTCCGCGCACCGGCGTGTTCGCCGAGCCGGCCGTGCTCGCGGCGGCTGCGCACGAGTTTGCCGACCTCGAGGCGATGCTGGTCGCAGCAGAGCGGCTCTTCGGTCCCTACCGCTGGGATCGCTACGACCTGCTGATCATGCCGCCGAGCTTCCCGATGGGCGGCATGGAGAATCCGCGGCTGTCGTTCATCAGCCCGACCGTGATCGCGGGCGATCGCAGCCTCGTGTCGATGATCACGCACGAGATGGCGCACTCGTGGTCCGGCAACCTGGTCACCAATGCCGGCTGGGGCGATTTCTGGTTGAACGAGGGCGTCACGACGTACCTCGAGCGCCGCATTCTCGAGGGCGTCTTCGGTTCGCGGCTCGCAGCGATGGAGCTGGTGCTCGGGCGACAGTACCTGGACGAGGAGATTGCCGACCTGATGGCCGCGGGCAAGTCGTCGGACACGGCGCTCGCGCTCGACCTGCGCGGACGGGATCCGGACGAGGCGCTGTCGAACATCGCCTACGAGAAAGGCAGCCTGTTCCTGCAGTTCGTCGAGTGGCGGGTCGGGCGTGCGGCGTTAGACGGGTTCCTGGCCGGGTACTTCCGCGATTTCGGCTTTCGCACGGTGACGACCGCCGAGTTCGAGGCGTATCTGCGCGCAAAGCTGCTGGCGCGGCATCCGGACGCAATCGGCGAGCGCGAGCTTCGGCAGTGGCTGTACGGCGCCGGCCTGCCGAGCGGCGTGCCGACGGTGCGCGACGCTGCGCTGGCTGCAGTCGAGCAACAGCGGGATGACTGGCTCGCCGGACGGCTCGAGACCGGCGAGCTGCCCGTGGAGTCCTGGAGCCCGCAGCAATGGATGCGATTCCTCGACACCTTGCCCGACGACCTGACGGATCAGCAGCTGGCGGAACTCGCGGCACACGGCGCGCTCGCCGAGGCGGGCAACTACGAAGTACTGCGCAGCTGGTTGCTGCTGGCGGTGCGCAGCGACTACCGGCCCGCCGACGCGCGACTCGAGTCATTCCTGGTCGGCACGGGCCGGCACAAGATGGTCAAGCGGCTGTACGAGGAACTCGCGGGCAACCCCGAGCGCCGCGCCCTCGGGTGCCGGATCTACGCCGAGGCGCGACCGGGCTACCACCCGACGACGCAGCAGATGGTCGACGCGCTGCTGCCGGACTGCGACCGGACCTGAGGGGGCCGCACCGAGCCTACGGTCGTCGCGGCTGCGCCGCGAGGGCTGTGGTCATCGAGCCCGCGACCACCAGGCTCGCGCCCAGCAGGTTCCAACCGCTGAGCGACTCGGCCGGCACGCCCGCGGGCCAGAGCCAGGCCGCGCCCTGCATGGCCAGCACCGTGACGATCGGCGCCAGCGTGACCACTGCGCTGACGCGCGAGACCTCCCAGTGCTCGAGCGCCTCGGCGAAGCATCCGTAGGCGATCACGGTGTTGGCGCAGCAGAACACCAGCATGCCGAGCTGCAGACCATTCAGCTCGAGCACCTGCGCGAGCTGCGCCGGCGGCAACAGCAGCGGTACGGCGCCGGCATACAGCAGGAACAGCACCTGCCCGGACGCGAGCTGCGTCAGCAGTTGCTTCTGCGCCATCGCGTACACGGACCAGACCAGCGCGGAGAACAGCATGACCGCGACGCCGAGGCCGAGGCGCGTCTGCAACGCGAACACTTCGGCGAAGCGATCGTGAAAGAAGACCAGCAGTCCGGCCACCAGCACCGCGAACCCGGCCCACTGCCTTGGGGCGAAGCGCTCGCGGAACACGATGACGCCGCCGAACAGCAGGAACATCGGTGCGAGCTGGATCAGCACCTGGGCCACCGTCGGACTCGTCAGTTCGAGCGAGAGCAGGTAGCTCACGTAGTTCGCGACCAGGCACAGCAGCGCGACCGCATAGAGCACCCAGCCGCGCCGCGTCAGTGGCGCGCGCAGCGGCAGGCGCCGGCGCCAGGCCAGGAAGATGCCGAGCGCCACGGCCGCCGTCGCGAACCGGTACCAGGTGATCGTCCACGCATCCATGCCCGCGAGCGTGACTTCGAGCGCGATGGGCAGCAGTCCCCAGAAGACCGCAGTGGTGAGCGCCAGTGCGAGGCCGAGCCGCCAGCGTCCGGAAGTCGAATGCATCTAGTGGTGGTGCCGAAGGGCGGCCAAGAATACTAGAACTTGTGCTAACTTACGTGCCGCGCAGGCGAGGGGGAGAGTTTGCGCGGGGGCACGAGTTTGCGGATTTCAAAATCAGGCGGCATCGACGTGGCTGAGGGGCCGGGCTCGGAGAGCTCCATTACCCGTCTGCCCACCGCCGTCACTGCATTCGTCGGGCGCGCGCTGCGCGGCCCGGTCAATCACCCCGTTGCAGTGCGCAGCTACGCGGAGTTCCACAACGTGTTCGGCGGTCTCTGGCAGCCGAGCACGCTGTCCTACGCCGTCGAGCAGTTCTTCGAGAATGGCGGGCGCAAGGCCGTCATCGTCCGCGTCGTCAACGGCGGCGCGCCGGCCAGCATCACGCTGCCTTGCGGCACCGGCGAGGTGCTCACGCTCGTGGCCCTGAGCCCCGGCTCGCGCGAGGCGCTGCGCGCGTCGGTCGACTACGACAACATCGGTGCCAACGAGCCCGATCGCTTCAACCTCGTGTTGCAGCGCGTGCGCTCGCCGGGTTCCGAGCACATCGAGGACCAGGAGATCTTCCGCCGTCTGTCGATCGCGCCGGGCACGGCGCGTTACGTCACCGCGGCGCTGCAGGAGTCGGCGCTGGTCCGCGTCCGCGGCGACGTGCCGGCCATCCGGCCGGAGCGCACGTTCCTCGCCGGATCGCGCCATCCGATCGGCTACGTCGACTCGAATCCCGATGGCGACGACGGCGCGCCGCTCACCGACTACGACCTGATCGGTTCGCCGTCGGCGGGCTCGGGCCTGTTCGCGCTGGCCGGCGCCGACGACGTGCATTTCGTCTGCATTCCACCGCCCGCGCGCGACCGCGATCTCGGCGCGAGCGTGCTGCTGGTGGCCGATCGGTTGTGCCGCGAACGCCGTGCGATGCTGGTGGTCGATCCGCCTTCGGCCTGGCAGACCAGCGAGGACGCAGTGCGGGGCCTGCGCGAATTCGACTTCCGCTCGGACCACGCGCTGCTCTGTTTCCCGCGCATCGTCGCGCACGACCGGTTGCGCGGCCGCACCGAGACGTTTGCCAATTGCGGCGCCGTGACCGGCGCGCTCGCACGGATGGACGAGCAGCGTTCGCCGTGGGAGGCGGGGCCGGACCAGGAAATCCTGCTGCGGCCCGGCTCGCGTCCGGCGCACGTCTGCACCGACGCCGAGCGCCACTCGCTGGCTGCGCACGGCATCAATGCGTTGCAGTCGCTGCGGACGGCGAGTTCGCGGGCCCTGCCACTCAGGACCCTGGCCGGCGGCACGGCGGCGAGCGCCGACCAGGCACTGCTGACGCCGCAGCGACGACGCCTGCTGCTGATGGGCAGCATCGAGCGCGGCACGCGCTGGGTCGTCTTCGAGGCGGCCGAGCGGAAGGTGTGGCAGAAAGTCGAGCGGCAGGTGCAGGCGTTCCTGAAGCCGTTGGGTACGAGCGGCGTCTTTGGACCGCAACCTGCTGCAGACAGTTGCCAGGTCGTCTGCGACGAGCGTGTCAACGGGCCGGAGGACGTCGCGGCTGGTCGCGTCAACATCCTCGTTTCCATCCCGTCCGGACGCCTGGGCCGCTACCAGTCGTTCCTCGTGACCCATGCCCGTGACGGCAGCCGTGTGCGGCCGGCGCGCTCGCATCTATTGCCGGCTGGAACACGGATGACGGTCGAAGGCCTGCCGGTCGACGTGCCAGCCGACGACACGCAGCGCCCGCGGACGCTGGCGCAGGAACTCTTCGGCCACTACCGCGAGCCGCGGGCCGAGCCGTCAGCCGTGGCGGACGGTCGCTCGCCCATACCCCCCGCCGCCGGGCGTCTCGATCCGGAGACGATCGCCCGCATCCACCGCGATTTCGGCAGTCGCCTGCAGCGTTTCTGACGACCCGTCGCGCCGCGCGAGCCGGTTGACGCCGCACCGGCCTGGCTCGCCGCCGGCCATTCCAAACGGTGCGATACGGCGGTGATTCGACAGGATCGCGGCGGTCATCGCCTCGCGGAACTCCACCTCGCGGACCAGTCCGTCGCCGCCGCGGAACTCGCCGTCGCCCCCCGAACCGTCGCGCAGCGAGAACTCGCGCAGCAGCACCGGGAAGCGGCTCTCGAGCACCTCCGGGTCCGTCAGGCGCGAGTTCGTCATGTGCGTCTGCACGCCACTGGCGCCGTCGAAGCCCGGCCCGGCGCCGGATCCGCCTGCGATCGTCTCGTAGTACTGGTAGCGCGCGGTGCCGAACGTGAAGTTGTTCATCGTGCCCTGCGCGGCGGCTTGCAGCCCGAGGGCGCCGTACAGCGCGTCGACGATGCACTGCGAGGTTTCGACATTGCCCGCGACGACCGCGCCCGGCGGCACCGGGTCGAGCATCGAGCCCGGCGGCACCCGGATGTCGAGCGGGCGCAGGCAACCGGCATTCAGCGGGATCGGTTCCGCGATCAACGTGCGGAACACATAAAGCACTGCAGCCACGGTGACCGCGCGCGGCGCGTTGAAATTGTTCGCGTCCTGCGCCGAGGTGCCGCTGAAGTCGACGAACGCCGAACCCGCCTCCCGGTCGATCGCGACGCTGACGACAATTCGCTGCCCGTCGTCGAGCTCGTAGTCGAAGCGGCCGTCGTGCAGCCGGCGAATCGCGCGGCGCATGCAGGCCTCGCCATTGTCCTGGACGTGGGCCATGTACCCGAGCAATGCCGGCCAGCCGTGCATCGTGGCGGCGCGCTCGAGTTCGCGGATGCCGCGGGCGTTCGCGGCGAGTTGCGCGCGCAGGTCGGCGAGGTTCTGCTCGGGATCGCGCGCCGGCCACCGGACGTCGGCGAGCAGGTGGCGCACCTCGGTCTCTGCGAAGCGGCCATCGCGGACGATGCGGACCGGCGGAATCAGCACGCCTTCCTCGGCGATGTCGCGGCTGCCGGGTGGCATCGATCCCGGCGTCGAGCCACCGACGTCCGCATGGTGCGCACGCGATGCGGTGAAGAAGTGCAGGTGCTCGCCGGAAGCGTCGAACACCGGCGTGACGACGGTCATGTCGGGCAGGTGCGTGCCACCATGGTAAGGCGAGTTGAGCAGGAAGGAATCGCCTCGGCGCAGGTCGTCACCGTGGGCTTCGAGCACCGCGGCCACGCTGGCGCCCATTGATCCGAGGTGGACGGGCATGTGCGGTGCATTCGCGACGAGGCCGGCGGTGGCGTCGAACAGCGCGCACGAGAAATCGAGCCGCTCCTTGATGTTCACCGAGCGCGCGGTCTGCTGCAACACGACGCCCATCTGCTCGGCGACGTGCATGTAGAGGCCGTTGAAGACTTCGAGATGCATCGGGTCCGGACGGTCGGGATCGGGCGCGGCCGACCCGGCGACCCGGTTCGTCCGCTCCAGCCGCAAGACGCCGCCGGCTGTCACGGACGCGACCCAACCCGGTGCGATCCAGCCGGTCGCGCCCCGCTCGATCACCAGCGCCGGACCCGCGATGACCACCCCCGGCCGGAGGTTGCTGCGCTCGTGCAGCGGAACGTCATGCCACGCGCCGTCGAGCCAGGCCCGCGTGTGTGCGGCCGGCAGCAGCGCGGCGGGCGCAGCGGTCGCTGCCTCGACGGGCTCGTCATCCCTGTCGCATTCTTCCCAGGCCTCGACCGTGACCGCCGCGATCACGACGCGATCCGTGTCATCCGCAAATCCGTACAGTCGCGCATGAGCCTCGAGGAAGGACCGGCGCAGCGCGGATGCCGGTTGCCACTCGACTTCGATCGTCGTGTCGGAGCCCGCGAGCCTCAGTTGCGCCGCGCGCCGCACGGTGATCGAGGCGCGACTGACGTCCTGGCGCAGCAGTTCCGCACGCGCCGCCTGCTCGAGCTCGGCCAGCAACTGCTCGGCGGCGAGCGCGCCCTGTCGATCGAGCGGCGCCTCGAGGCTGCGCCTGCGGACGCAGCGCCGCTCGGCGAGTCCGATGCCCCAGGCGGAGAGCACGCCGGCCAGCGGATGCAGCAGCAGGTCGTCGATGCCGAGCAGTTCTGCGACTGCGCAGGCGTGCTGGCCGGCTGCGCCGCCGAACGGCAGCAGCGTGAACCGGCTGGCGTCCTCGCCGTGGCGCAGCGTGAGTTCGCGGACGGCATTCGCCATCTTCGCCTCGGCGACCGCCAGGAACGCGTCGGCCAGCGCCTCGACCGAGTACTCCGGACCGCCGTCGCACGCCATCACCCCTGCAATGGCTGCGAGGCGGGCTCGCGCGGCCGCCGGATCGAGCGGCTCGTCACCACCGGGCCCGAAGACTCGCGGGAAGCGCTCGGCGCAGATGCGGCCGAGCACGAGGTTGCAGTCGGTGACGGTGGCGGGTCCGCCGCGTCGATAGCAGGCGGGACCTGGATCGGCACCGGCCGAGTCCGGTCCCACCTGCAGGCGATCGTCTGCGAAACGCACGATCGAGCCGCCGCCAGCGGCGATGGTGTGGATGTCCATCATCGGCGCCTGCAGCCGCACGCCGTCGATCTCGGTCGAATAGCGCCGCGGCAGGCTGCCTGCATACAGGCTGATGTCGGTGGAGGTGCCGCCCATGTCGAAACCGATCAAGTCGCTCCCGGCCGCTCGCCCGGGCGATGGCCGCGAGTCCCACGACACCGCCCGCCGGCCCGGAGAGCACGCCATTGATGCCGCGGAAACCTTGCGGGTCCACGAGGCCGCCGTTGCTCTGCATCATCAAGAGCGGCGGCTCGCCGTGCTGCCCGGCCAGTTCGCTGCGGAACGCATCGACCGAGTGCAACAGCACCGGCGACAGGTAGGCATCGGCGACGGCGCTGTCGCCGCGCGCGACGAGTCCGATGATCGGCGCCACCGCGTGGGACATCACGATTTCGTCGAAGCCGGCCGCGGCCGCCAGGGCCGCCGCGCGTTGCTCGTGCGCCGGGTTGCGAACCGCGTGCAGGAACGCGATCGCCACTGCGCGCAGGCCGCGACGTCGCGCGTCGGCGAGCGCCTCGACCAGCGCCGGCTCGTCGAGTGGCTCGAGCACCTGCCCGGCCGAATCGATGCGTTCGCGCGCTTCGATCGCCCGCGCGTACAGCATGGGCGGCAGCCGGATCGCTCGCGCGAAGATGTCCGGGCGGTGCTGTTGCCCGATCCGCAGCACGTCGCGCAAGCCGCGCGTCGTCACGAGCAGCGTCGGCTCGCCCTTGCGCTCGAGCAATGCGTTGGTCGCCACCGTGGTCCCGAGGCGCACGGATTCGACGTGCACGTCACCGGGCGCGCTGCGCCGGACGACTTCACCGATGCCGCGAATGGCCGGATCGCCCGGGCGGGACGGATCGCGCGACAGCACCTTGTGGGTGTGGAGCCGGCCGTCCGGGTCTCGCGCGACGATGTCCGTGAAGGTGCCGCCGCGGTCGATGGCGAAGCGCCAGCCGCGTCTCGGAGGCGGTCGGGTCATGGGATCACTCTCGCACGACCGTCGCGGGACGGCCGCAAGCGATGAGAACTGATCCCGGGTTCCGGTCATCACGAGGCAGTATGATGTGGGCGTCGCAGTCAGAGGATCACGCATGACCGAGCGCTTCGTCGTGTTCTCGCACGGCAGGGACAGCGAGCCGTGGGGCAGCAAGATCGCCGCGATGGCAGAGATCGCGCGTGAGGAGGGATTCCACGTCGAGTCGGTCGACTACCGCGGCATCGACGATCCCCAGGCGCGCGTCACCCGGTTGCTCGCCTTCTGCAAGGACCTGCGTGGCTCGCTGGTGCTGGTCGGCTCGAGCATGGGTGGCTGGGTGTCGGTGGCCGGTTCGTCGTTGCTGCAGGCGCGCGGCATGTTCCTGCTGGCACCGGCGCTGTACATGCCCGGCTACGAGAAATTCAGCCCGCGGCCGGCGAACTGCCCGACCACGATCGTGCACGGCTGGCGCGACGAAGTGATTCCCGTGGACAACAGCTTCCGCTTCGCCCGCGAGCAGAAGGCGACGCTGCACATCGTCGACTCCGACCACCGGTTGCTCGACCAGATCCGGCCGATCAACCATTTCTTCTCGTATTTCCTGTTTACGATCGACGAGTTCCTCTGACGGGGTTCACTGCTTCCTGCTGATCGCCGCCGCCGCGAGCTTGTCCACGGATCCCGGCGACAGCAACTTGAGCCAGCGCGCCTGCTTGCCGCGCGCCGAGGTGATCAGCAGGCGTTGCCGCTGCTCGATCGCCGTGACCATCAGCGCAGCGCATTCCTCGGCCGTCATGATCTTCGATTCCGCCATCGGGTTTGCGCCGAGCGGCTGGCCGTCGGGCCCCAACGCCCGCTTGTGAATCTCCGAGACGACGAAGTCCGGGCAGATCACGCTGACGCTGACGCCGCTGTCGAGCAGCTCGACGCGCAGCGAGTCGAAGAACCCGACCACCGCGTGCTTCGCGGCCGAGTACCCGGTGCGGGTCGGCACGCCGATCAGGCCCGCCATGCTGGCGACCGCGACGATGCGGCCCCGTGCGCGCTTCAGGTGGGGCAGGGCGTGGAACGTCGGGTAGACGCTGCCGAGGTAATTGAGCCGCATCAGGCGCTCGAAGATCGACAGGTCCTCGATCTCGTCGAGGCGCGTCCACATCGTGCCGCCCGCATTGTTGACCAGCACGTCGAGCGCCCCGCAACGCGCCACGGACTCGTCCACCAGCGTCTTGCAGGCGTTCGCATCGGTCACGTCCGTCGGCACCACGTGCGCCTCGGCGCCGAGCGCACGGCATTCGGTGGCCAGCGACTCCAGCCGGTCACGATTGCGGGCCGCCAGCACGAGCTTTGGTCGCTGGGCCGCGAGTGCGAGCGCGAAGGCGCGGCCAATGCCCTCCGACGCGCCGGTCAGGACGATCACTTTGCCCGCGAATACGCTCATGCCGGACCCCATCGGTTAAGATTGCCCCACAGTAGGACCGGGGGATGCAGATGCGACCAGCCGCAAGATTAGCGCTGTCCGGGCTCGTGTTGGCCACTCTCGTGGCTTGCGGGGCCCCGGCCCCCGCTCCACAGGACAAGCAGGAAGCCGAAGCCCTCGGCCGCGACACGGACGAGACGGTGTTCGACGACATGATCCAGACTCAGGACCGCGCCCGCGCCGTCGAGGACCTGACGCTCGGCCGCAAGGGCGAGATGGACGCAGCCATCGAGCAGTCCGCGGGCGAGTCCGCGCAGGACGATCGATAAGGCACCGGATCCATGAGCGGATTCACCGCGCTCGAGCGGCTGTTGCTGCCGCTGGTGCGCCGCTTCGTCGCGCTGTGGGTACGGCCGTCGATCCTGCCGGATGACGTGGCCGCGCGGCTGGCCGGCGGACAACCCGTGGTCTATGCGCTCGAGAAGCGCAGCCTCGTCGACGTCGCGGTGCTCGAGTACGTGTGCCGGGAGCGCAACCTGCCGCTGCCGCTGGCGACGTTCGGCGCGGGTCCCGTGCTGCCGATCAGCGTGCTGTCGCTGGAGCGACGGGCAGGCACTCTTCGGCGCGCGCGTCGATCGGCGCATGCCGGAGGCGTTGCGGACGCTGACTGCGGCGGCGGCCACGAACATCGGCTTCGAGGTCGACATCGTGCCGGTGAGCCTGTTCTGGGGCCGCGCACCGGGCCGGCAGCGGTCCTGGTTCCGGCTGCTGGTCGCCGAAGGCTGGGATCTCGGCGGCCGCACCCGCAAGGTGCTCTCGCTGCTGGTCAACGGCCGCAACCTGATCCTGCTGTTCGGCGAGGCGATGCCGCTGCAGCCCGCGCTCGCCGAAACGCGCGGCCTGCCGCGCGGCCCGCGGCGGCTGTCACGGCAGCTCCGCCTCCAGTTCCGTAACCAGCGCGTCGCGACGATCGGCCCGGATCTCTCGCACCGGCGCACGATCGTGGCCCAGGTGCTGAAGACGGAGGCCGTGCGCGAGGCCGTGCGCGGCGAGATGCAGGCGAAGGGGATCGGCCGCCGCGATGCGCTGAAGGTGGCGCGCGCCTACGCGTACGAGATCGCAGCGAACTACTCGCACTGGTTCGTCACGCTGATGTACGGCGTGCTGAGCCGCCTGTGGAACCGGCTCTACGACGGCGTCGAACTCGCCAACTTCTCGAGCCTCGAGCAGGTGGCCGAGGGCAGCGAAGTCGTCTACGTGCCCTGCCACCGCAGCCACATGGACTACCTGCTGCTGTCCTACGTGGTCTACCACAAGGGCTTCGCCGTCCCGCACATCGCCGCCGGCATCAACCTGAACATGCCGGTCGTGGGCTCGTTCCTGCGCCGCGGCGGCGCGTTCTTCCTGCGCCGCAGCTTCGGCGGCAACCCGGTCTACTCGGCCGTGTTCATGAAGTACCTGAGCCTGATGATGGCCCGCGGCCACTCGATCGAGTACTTCATCGAAGGCGGCCGCAGCCGCACGGGCCGGCTGCTGCAGCCGAAGACCGGCATGCTGGCGATGACCGTGCGCAGCTACCTGCGCGACCCGCGACGGCCGATCGTGTTCGTCCCCATCTACTTCGGCTACGAACGGCTCGTCGAAGGCCGCACCTACATCGGCGAGCTCTCTGGACAGCCCAAGGAGAAGGAGAGCGTCCTCAACCTGTTGAAGACGATCCCGGCGCTGCGCAGCCGCTTCGGCAAGGTGTACGTGAGCTTCGGCGAGCCGCTGTCGCTCGACCCGTTGATCCAGAAGCACGCGCCGGACTGGGCGCGCGAGCCGTCCGGCTCCGACGACCGGCCCGCGTGGCTCAGTCCACTGGTCCGCGAACTTGCGATCGGCATCATGACGCGCATCAATGCGGCCGCGTGCGTCACGCCGATCAACCTGATCGGGCTCGTGCTGCTCGCGACACCACGGCAGAGCATGGGCGAGGCCGATCTCGCGCGGCAGCTCGAGCTGTACGCGTCGCTGATGCGCCAGGCGCCTTATTCGCCCAAGGTCTGGGTCACGACCATCGACGGGGCCGCGATGATCCGCTACGGCGAGGCCATGGGCATCCTGCGCCGCCAGCCGCACGAGCTCGGCGACGTGGTGTTCATGACCGAAGAGCACTCGGTGCTGACCAGCTACTTCCGCAACAACGCACTGCACCTGCTGCTGATGCCGTCGCTGCTCGCCTGCGCCTTCCTCAGCAACCCATCCGTGCCGCGCGCCGACCTGCACCGGCTCGCGCGGCGCGTCTATCCGTACGTCGCGGACGAGTACTTCCTGCGCTGGACCGAGCAGGAGCTGCCCGCCGTCGTCGACGAGCTGCTCGACGACCTGCTCAATCACGGGCTGCTCACGGCCGCGGAGGATCGCAGTGTCTGGCACCGCCCCGACGCGGAGTCGAGCGAGGCCGTGCAGCTCTCGGTGCTCGCGCGCGTCACGATGCCGATCCTCGAGCGCTATTACCTCGCGATGTCGCTGCTGCTCAAGGCCGGCAGCGGCCGCCTGAGCCAGGACGCGCTCGAGCGGCAGTGCCAGCTGATGGCGCAGCGCATGGCGCTGCTCTATGAGATCAATTCGCCGGAATTCTTCGACCGCGCACTGTTCGGCAACTTCATCGAGCAGCTGCGCGCGCGCCACGTGCTGACCGACACGGAGGACGGCAAGCTCGCTTTCCAGCCGGCCATGCTCGAGGCGATCGTCGCGGATGCGCAGCTGGTGCTGCACGAGCAGGTGCGCAACTCGATCCTGCAGGTCGTGCATCGCTGAGTCGAAGGCGGGTTGACCTGGGTCAATGCAGGTCGCGCGCGATCCGCTACGATCGGCGCGTGCTACCCCGTAACCGGTGGTTCGTGGCCGCGGCGCTGGTCTATGCGCTGCTCGGCGGCTTGCTGGGACTGGCCTGGCTCGCGAGCCCGGGCCTCGTTCCGGGCCTGGCCCTGCGCGCCCATGCGCACCTGATGCTGGTCGGATTCGTCGGCATGATGATCTTCGGCATCGGCCTGCACGTGCTGCCGCGCTTCACCGGCCGACCCCTGTATTCCGAGCGCCTGGCCGACGCGCACTTCGCGCTCGCGAATCTCGGGCTGCTCGCCATGGTGGCGGGCTGGCTCGGCAGCCTGGCCGTCGTTGCGACGGCTGGTGGCGTGCTGCTCTGGGCCGGATTCGCCGCGTTCGCGGCCAACGTGATCGGCACGGTGCGCCCGTGGGCGCGGCGGTAGAGACCCATGACTGAATACCGCGGCTGCGAGCTGCCCGAGGACCTCTGGTACGACCTCGATTACCTCTGGGCACGCCCGAACGAAGACGGCACGTTCACGATCGGCCTGACCGATCCGGCGCAGACCATGGCGGGGCGGGTCGTCGCGGCAACCTTCCGCAAGCCGGGCACGCAGCGTCGCGCAGGCCGCCACCTCGGCACGCTCGAGTCGGGCAAGTGGGTCGGCGGCATCCCGGCGCCGTTCGATGGCACGATCGAACGGGTCAATCCGCAGGTCGAGGCCGACCCCGGACTCGTCAACGTCGCGCCCTACGGCGACGCGTGGCTCATGGACCTGCGGCCGGACGACCTGCAGGCGGCCTATGCCCGGCTGACGCGCGGCCCAGCCGCGATCGAGGCGTTGCGGGCGTGGATCGACAAGTACGACCTGCAGTGCATGCGTTGCACGCAAGAGCCATGAAGGTCCAGTTGCTGGTCTCCGAATGGTGCGCGCCGTGCCGCGGGGCGGAGGACGCGTGGCGGCAGGCGGCCGGGCGCAAGGACTTCAAGTTCGAAGTGCTCGACGTCGGCCAGCCGGAGGGACGCAGCGTCGTGGCCCGGCTCGCCATCAAGACCGTGCCGGCGACCGTGATCGACGACGCGCTGCGGCACGTCGGCGTGCCGACCGTGGCGCAGGCGCTCGAGTTCGTCGCGGCCGCGCCGGACAAGACGGCCGGCGGTGCCAGTTACGTCGGCATCACCCTCGGCGTCACCGGTCGCTGGGCGATCGCCGCGGCGGCGGCCTACCTGGTGCTGGCGGGCGCGGGACTCGCCTTCGGTGGCGGGATCGCCGGGGACGCACCGTGGCGCCCGGTCGCAGTGCACCTGTTCGGCCTCGGCTTCATCGGCTTCAGCGTATTCGCCTTCGCCGAGCACATGCTGCCGCGTTTCGTCGGCGCGCCGATCCGCGGCGGCTGGCTCGCCTGGTCACAGCAGGGCCTGGTGCATGCAGGCATCGTGCTGCTCGCGATCGGCTTCGCGCTGGGCGCGACGTCGCTGGCCCTGCTCGGCGGGCTGCTCGGCTGGGGCGGGCTGGTCGTCTTCGCGTCGCGACTGCTGCCGGTGCTGGCGCACGCGGGCCGCTGAGCCGCTCACGAGCCGGGTTCGATGCACAGCAGTTTCGGGCGTCCGCCCTCGATCGCGGCGGCCGGCAGGTTCGAATTGCTGGTGCAGACGCTGCCGTCGCCGGTGAAGATCACGTCTCGCGCGAACATCGTGCGCGTCGGGCTCGGGTACTCGAGGAAGCGTCCGCTCGAGGGCACGAAGCGCAGCATCCGGTCGGAGAGATTGCCGGTGATCCAGACGTCCCCGGTGCGCGGGTGGACGTTGAGCGCATAGGGCGTCTCGAACTCGCCCGGGTTCAGGGTCGGCAGCGGGAAGGCCCCGGTGAACTGCCGCGCGCGCGGGTCGAAGCGCATCAGCACGCCCTCGTTGAACGAGGGGATCCACAGCGTGCCGTCCGGCGCGAAGCGCATGCGGCGCGGGCCGCCGTGCGGTGTCGCGAACTCCTCGATCTCGAGCGTGCGCGGATCGACGCGGCCGATGCGGTCCGCATAGAGCTTCGAGTACCACACCGAACCGTCCACCGGATCGATGTCGAGGCCGTAGGGCAGGTTGAAGATCCGGTGGCCTTCGCCGCTCAACTTGTGGTGCGACAGATGGACGTAGAGGTCGCGCTTGCCGACCCACGCCGAGACCTTGAGGATCGCGGGCAGCAGCGCGTCGGTGAGCCAGCGCCAGAAGCCGTTCGACGGCAGGTCGAGCAGGCGGATCTCGCCGCTCGCCACGTCCATGCGGCCGATCTGGTTCGAGAGCGCCATCGTGAACCAGAGGACGCCCTCGGCGTCGAAGCGCAGCGTGTGCGGGTAGATCCCGTCGGCGCCGACCGGGTGGAACTCGAAGGCGCGCGTGCGCGGGTCGAAGATGCAGATCTCCCCGGCGAGCGAGCAGGTCATGTACATGCGGCCATCCGGGCCGGCGACGATCGAGTGCGGTCCATGACGCGCCGCGAACGTGCCGAGCGGCGCCACGCCGCCCGAGAACATGCCGCCGAGCGGCAGGTCGCTCTCGGGAAACGGAATCGACTCGACGGCGTTGCTGCGCGGATCGACGATCCAGACGAGGTCGGCGCCCATGTCGACGCCGTAGAAGCGGCCGTCCGCGCCCAGCTCGATGTCGTGCACGTAGTTCATGCCGGCGCCGAACGACCACTCCCGGTAGCGCACGCCGGCCAGGCCCTCGTGCGGCGTCGCGCCGCGCACGGCGTGCGTCACCGGTTGCTTGAAGCTGCGCGCCAGCGTGTCGCGGAAGGCCTCGCTCTCGCGCCCGGTGATGACGGAGCCATAGCCCTCCATGCGGCGGATGACCTGCCGCCAGTACGTCTCGTCCGCGTCCTTGCGCGTCCAGTCGTTGCCGATCTGGTGGCAGAACATGCACTGGCTGATGAACCCGTCGCGCAATGCGTCGTCGGTCCACGGGATCGTCGCGGCGTGCGTGCTCGCCGTGAGTGCCGCGGAGGCCGCGGCGGGCGAGGCCGCAGCCTGCAGGGCCAGCGATTCCTCGCGCTCGTCGTCCGCGGCCAGCGTGAGCGGCCGGGTTGCGTCGGCGTAGCCCGGCGCGCGGGCGCGCAATTGCAGCTGGCCCGACAGCGTGTCCGTGACCAGGTGCCAGCGGCCATCTGCGTCCGTGTAGGCGGAGTCGGAATGACCGTCTGCATTGCCGAGCGTGACGATGGCGCCCGCGATCGGCGCGCCATCGGCGCCCGTCACGAGGCCGTGCAGGACCGCGCCACAGGCGAGCGCTGGCACCGCGAGCAGCGTCGCGGCCAGCGAGGCTCGTGCGGCGTGATGCATGAGATCAATCATTCGAGCACTCCAATGGAAGGGCATGGGGTCAGTCAAAGGTATCCGCTGCGCTCGAGCCACAGCCGCGTGCGCCGCATGCCCTCGGCGACCGTGACTCGCGGCACGTAGCCGAGCCGTGCCCCGGCTGCGGCGATCGAGTACGTGCCGCGGCGTGCCAGCATCTGCACCGAGGCCGCACTCATCTCGGTCGGTCGTCCGGCGACGCCGAACGACCAGCGCACGAGCTCCGCCAGCCGGCCGGCGAGCGCGGCGGGCAGCGTCGGGATTTCACCGCGGCGCCCGAGCCACCGCCAGTGGTGCGCGAAGAATTCGCGGCACGCCACGCCGCGGCCATCGGTCAGGTTGAAGACTCGGCCCGCAGCCTGCGCCGACGTCGCTGCGAGCAGGATCCCGTCCACGAGATCGTCCACGTAGACCGGGCTGAAGATACCCATCCCGCGCTCGGGCAGCACGAACAGGCGCTGCCGCATCATCGCGAGCGGCAGCAGGATCCAGGGCCGCGAGCCCGGCCCGTAGACGTCGCCTGGACGGACGATGATGCAGTCCATCTCGCCGGCGGCATGCGCGGCGAGGACGACGTGTTCACTCGCAGCCTTGGCGTCGCAGTAGGGCAGGCCGCTCAGGGCCGTCACCGGGTGGCTTTCGGCGACGTCATCCGGGAAGTCCATGCCGTAGGCGGCGATCGAGGACAGGTGCACGAAACGGCGGCACCCGCCGGCGACGGCCGCGTCGAGGGCGCGGCGCGTGCCGCCGATGGTCACGGCGCGGTAATCGGCCGCCGGAGCCGTGTTCGAGACCACCGCGGCCGTGTGCAGGAACAACTCGCAGCCGCGCGCGTGCGACTGCCAGTCACCGTCGAGCGACACGTCGCCGGCGACCACGTCGCGTGCGGGATCTGCGACGCGGTCCATGCCCCGCACGATGGCACCGAGCGCACGGCAACGCTCGACGAGCGCGCGACCGATGAAGCCGCTGGCACCGGTGACGAAGACCCGCGCC
The DNA here is from genome assembly GCA_963777725.1 of uncultured Gammaproteobacteria bacterium. GTDB lineage: Bacteria > Pseudomonadota > Gammaproteobacteria > Steroidobacterales > Steroidobacteraceae > RPQJ01. The sequence goes on along the minus strand of CAVZRR010000026.1, from coordinate 36,762 downwards.
GGCAGCGCAGGTGCAGGCCGATCGTCGACGGCCGTCATCGGGCTCGTCACGGCACCCTGCTGGAACGCGCGACGATCCAGTCGGCGACGCCTTGCGTGATGCGCCGCGGCGCATAGCGCTGCAGGGCCGCCGTCGCGCGCGCGAGCCGGCCCGGGATGATCATGAAGCGACCGCGCTCCAGTCCGCGCAGGATCGCGCTGCACGCGGTCCCGACCGCAAGCGTGCCGGCCAGCTGCTTCATCGCGGTCGTCTGCGGTGGGCGAACCGTCCGCTCGTACTCCACCATCGGCGTCTCGACCTCGGGCGGGCAGATCACCGCGACGGCGATTCCCCGCGTCGCGAGCTCGATGCGCAGGACCTCCGCGAGACCGATGACGCCGAACTTCGAGGCCGCATACGCGGCGTAGCCGTAGCAGCCGACGTGGCCGGCCAGCGAAGCGACCAGGGCCAGCGTGCCACCCGGGCGCAGCAAGGGCACGGCGGCCGCCGCGACGTTGCGCGATCCGACCAGGTTCACCGCGATGACGCGTTCGAATTCCTCGCCGGAGAGCTCGGCAAACGGCCGTGCGCTGACGATGCCGGCGCTGTTGAAGACCAGGTCGGGCGGACCGCAGTCGGCTGCAGCCCGATCGAACGCCGTGCGCACCGCAGCGGCGTCCGACACGTCGGCGGCGTAGGCGAAGACGCGCTGGTCCGTGCTGCGGCGCGCGGCGCGCAGCGTCTCGAGGGCGCGTTCGGGCCGGCGCGAGAATACGGCGACGTCGAGGCCGCGGCCGGCTAACCGGCGTGCCATTTCGAGGCCGATGCCGCTCGAACCGCCCGTCACGTATGCGCAACGCGAGGCGTCGAGCCGCATGGAAATTCTCCCCGGGGTCAATCGCAACTTGAGTAGCACGCTGAGAGCCCGGCGGACTTGACCCAGGTCAAGTGGCCCGGCGGCGGGCCCCGCCTCAACCGAGGGCCGTCCACAGCGAGAGTGTGATCAGCAGTCCCATCCCTGCCATCAGCACGAGCACCACGGCGTCGAGCACCGACATGCGCTCGCCGGGGCGCCGGAACATTTTCCGGTGCAGCCACCACGCCGCCCAAAGCAGCGCGAGCCCGACTGGGAGCGCAATCAACAGCTGGGTGAGATTGACCAAGTCCAGACCTGTTTTCTGAAGAATTCCGATCCGCAGTGTAGTTGAACCGAATGCCTGCGGCGGAAGCGTCCGTAGCCGTCGGCTTGACCTGAATCAACGCGCAGCCGCCCGGCACACTATGGAATACCCGGATGGGATCCCCGACCCCGACTCGCCGGACCACGCATGACGGAGACGCCGATGCCTGACGACCTGCCGCTGCCCGTGCGTCCGGATCCGCACATCGTTGCTTCCGATCAGCCGAGCAAGCGGCTGGCGCGTCGCGTGCTGCGCTGGTTGCCGCCGCCCGAGCGCCTCGCCGCACCGTTGCGCCTCCTGCCCGAGCCGCTGCTGCGGCTGGGGTCGCAGCAGCTCATCGAGCAGGTGCTGGCTGCGCCGCTCGAGGAGGGCCGGCTCGACGAATTCGTCGGCCGCCGCATCGGCGTGGAGGTGACGGATCTCGGGCTGCGCTGGGTCGTGTCGATCGGCGACCGTCGCGTCGAGGTGCTCGAGCCCGCGACGGACGCCGAGGCGACCGTTCGTGGCACGGCGACCGACCTGCTGCTGCTGTCGAGCCGCCTCGAGGACGCCGACACGCTGTTCTTCCGCCGGCGGCTGCAGCTCACCGGCGACGTGGAACTCGGCCTCGCGCTGCGCAACCTGCTCGACCAGCTGCCCTGGGAATCGATACCACTCGCCTTGCGGATCGCGCTCAACCGTGGCGCGCAGTTCGCGCGTTACGCGCGCGCGGCCTACCGGGGCACGGCAGCCTGATCCCGGTCCACGCGCGCCATGCCCGCCTCGCCGTACCAGTAGCCGTTCTCCTCGCCGAGGCGCGGCGGCGCGACGCCGGTCTCGATTGCGTCGTGAAAGCGCGCCACGACCTCCGCGGTGCCTTCGGCCTGCGGGTAGATGCGCGCGAGCGAGATGCCGGTGGCCTCGAGGTCCTGCAGTTCGGGCCCGAGGTCGCAACGGCCGACCGTCTGCACGGAGATGCCGTTGATCGTCAGGAACGGCTGTCCGTCGCGTGAGGCGAGCGGCAGTCCGTCGGGGTAGTCGATGCAGCGGAAGCCGCAGTCGTCCTTCGCGAGGTCGAGCGCGCGGGCGGTGAAGCAGCGCGCCGAATGCGACAGCGGCAGGCGCCCCCAGACCGCGGCCTCGAGTTCCGGCAGCGCCAGGCCGCTGGCGCGGAACTCGGCGACGACGGCGCGGCCGTGCTCGACACCGAGCACGAGCCGCTCGAGGCCGTCCTCCATCAGCAGGCGCAGGGCCTCGTGGTTGTAGACGTTGAGCGACGGGCCGCCGACGAAGCGCAGCCCGCGTTCGCGCAGCAGCTGCACCGCGGACATGTCGTTCGCCTCGACGCGGCAGCGACCGTTCTCCACCAGCCGGCGCAGCGAGGCGAGCTCCGACTCCGCCTCGAGCAGCGCCAGCGAGGAGAGCACGACCTCGCGTCCGCCGTCGGCGAGCTCGTGGGCGAGCGCGATCCAGTCGCGCGTGGCGAGTTCGCGGCGCTTGCTGCAGACGTTCTCGCCGAGGTAGATCACGTCGAGCGGCCAGCCGCGCCGCCTCGCGGTAGAAGGCGAGCACGCGCTCGCGCGGCCAGAAGTACTGCAGGGGGCCGAGGGTCAGTCGCATCGGCGCGCGCCTCAATGCCACGAGCGGTGGTACGGGCCGAGGGTCGTCTGGTGCCCCTCGGCGTGGCGCGACAGTTCGCGGAGCCACTGCGGGTCGGGCTGCCAGCCGTCCGGGTGGGCCTCGAGCCGGTCGATGGCGGCCCGCCAGGTGCGAGTCACGCTCGTGACGTAAGCCTGGCCGCGCTGACGTCCCTCGATCTTGAGCGCGATCACGCCCGCCGCTTTCAGGCGCGGCAGGAGCTCGAGCGTGTTGAGGCTCGTGGGTTCCTCGAGCGCGTGGAACACTTCGCCGCCCACGTCGTAGCGGCCCTTGCAGACCGTCGGGTAGCCCGCGGGCTCGTCGGGCTCGAAGCGGTCGATCAGCCGGTCGTTCAGGCGCACGCTGCGCTGGCCGCCCGGTCCTTCCTCCCAGCGCACGAACTTCGCGGGCGAGCACACGCCATGGCGGTTCGGCGAGGCGCCGGTGACGTAGCTCGACAGCTGGCAGCGGCCCTCGACCATGATGCACAGGCTGCCGAAGGCGAACACCTCGATCGGCACGATGTCCTGCTCGCAGAGCCGCTCGACCTGCTGGATCGACAGCACGCGCGGCAGCACCGCGCGCGCGATGCCGAAGCGGTCGCGGTAGTAGCGCAGCGCCGCGTGCGTCGTGGCGGAGCCCTGCACCGAGAGATGGCGCGGCAGCTCCGGGGTGGTGCCGTGCCGCATAGTCGAGCACGCCCATGTCCGCGCAGATGATCGCGTCGACGCCGAGCGCCGCGGCGCGGTCCACGGCGGCCTGCCAGTCGCCGAAGCGCGCGGGCCCCGGATAGGTGTTGAGTGCCACGTACACCAACCGCCGCCGCGCGTGTGCGTAGGCGATGCCAGCCCGCAGGTCGGCCTCGGTGAAATTCAGGCCGGGAAACGCGCGTGCATTGGTCTGGTCGCGGAAGCCGACGTAGACGGCGTCGGCACCGTGGTCGATCGCCGCGACCAGGGCCGGCGGACTGCCGGCAGGGCAGACGAGGTACATCGCGACTCCGCGGGTGGTTGGGCGCGGCATGGTCGCCCACGCTCGCCGATGCTGCCTTGACCTGGATCAGTTCACGGCTCGAAGACCGCCTTCCAGAGCCCGTCCACGCGCCGCTCGACGTCCGCGTCGAGCGCGATCGGGCGGCTCCAGGCGCGCGTCGTCTCGCCCGGCCACTTGTTGGTGGCGTCCAGCCCGAGCTTCGAGCCGAGGTTCGGCACCGGGCTCGAAAAGTCGAGGTAATCGACCGGCGTATTCTCGACGAGCAGGCTGTCCCGCGCCGGATCCACTCGCGTCGAGACCGCCCAGATCACCTGGGCCCAGTCCCGCACGTCGATGTCGTCGTCGGTGACGATCACGAACTTCGTGTAGGTGAACTGCCGCAGGTACGACCAGACGGCCATCATCACGCGGCGCGCGTGGCCCGCATACTGCTTGCGGATGCTGACCACGGCGATCCGGTACGAGCAGGCTTCCGGCGGCAGGTGGAAATCGACGATCTCCGGGAACACCTTGCGCAGGATCGGCACGAACACGTCGTTCAGCGCCATCGCCAGCACCGAAGGCTCGTCGTGCGGCGCGCGGCCCATGTAGCTGCCGTGGTAGATCGCGTCGCGACGCAGCGACATCCGCTCGATCGTCAGCACCGGGAATTCGCCCTGCGCGTTGTAGTAGCCGGTGTGGTCGCCGAACGGTCCCTCGAGCGCCGTGTCGCCCGGATGGATGAACCCCTCGAGCACGATCTCGGCGCCGGCCGGCGCATCGAGCCCGGTGAGTTCGCTGTGCCAGACGCGCGTGCGCTCGCCGCGCAGCAGCCCCGCGAACTCGTATTCGGAGAGCGTATCGGGCACGGGAGCGACGGCGGCCAGCAGCGTCGCCGGGTCGGCACCGATCGCCACCAGCACGGGGAACGGGCGGTCGGGATGCGTGCTGCGCCAGTCCGCGTAGTCGAGCGCGCCGCCGCGGTGCGGCAGCCAGCGCATGATCACGCGGTTGGGGGCGATGACCTGCTGGCGGTAGATCGCGACGTTCTGCCGCTCGCGGCGCGTGCCGCGCGTGACCACCATCGCGATGGTGACCAGCGGCCCGACGTCCCCGGGCCAGCAGCGCTGGATGGGCAGCCGGTTCACGTCCACGTCGGCGCCGCTGGTGACGACCTCGCGGAACGCCGCGTCCGTCACGCGGCGCGGCGCGACGTGCGCGAGTTGCGCGAACTCCGGCCAGGCCGCGAGCGCCTGGCGCAGGCTGCCCGGCCAGCGCGGCTCCTTCACCGCTGCGAGCAGTTCGCCCAGCTCGCGCAGCGAGGAGAGCGGCCGACCGGAGAGCGCCGCCTCGACGCGGCTGCGGTGCCCGAACAGGTTGCCGAGCAGCGCGTGCGACGAGCCCACGGGGTTCTCGAACAGCAGCGCGGGGCCCTGCGCCCGCTGGGTCCGCAGGCAGAACGCCGTGCTCTCGAGGTTGGGGTCGACCGGCTGCGTGACCCGCCGCAGGCGGCCGCCAGCTTCGAGTCGATCGAGGAATGTCCGCAGGTCGTGGAAAGCCATGGCGCATCTTCGCGCCGTCGCCGCCGCGCCGTCCCTGATGTGCATCAAGCGCGACACAGTCTAACTTGCGTAATGCAAGTTAGATTGCTAGCTTGGCGCCGGCGGGATGTCCCGCGAGCAGCACGTACCAGGCGGACGCATGTTCGATCTCAAGGGCCAGGTGGCCGTCATCACGGGTTCGAGTCGCGGCATCGGCCGCGCGATTGCCGAGGCCATGGCGCAGGCGGGCGCGCGCGTGGTCGTCTCGAGCCGCAAGCCCGCGGCCTGCGATGCGGTCGTCGAGGCGATCGCGAACGCCGGCGGCGAGGCCATCGCGGTGCCGTGCAACGTCGCGGAGCGCAGCCAGCTCGAGGCGCTGGTGGAGCGGACGATCGAGCACTGGGGGCGCCTCGACATCCTGGTGTGCAACGCGGCCGTCAATCCGTACTTCGGACCCATGGCGCGCATGCCGGACGACGCGTACGAGCGGATCATGAACACGAACGTGCGCAGCAATTTCTGGCTGTGCAACCTGGCGGCGGCCAGGATGGCCGCGAACGGCGGCGGCTCGATCACGATCGTCTCGAGCATCGGCGCGAACCAGGGCAGCGCCACGCTCGGCGTCTACGGGATGTCGAAGGCCGCGGATTTCGCGCTGGTGCGCAACCTCGCGATCGAGTGGGGACCGCAGGGCATCCGCGCCAATGGCATCGCGCCGGGCCTCATCAAGACGGATTTCTCGCGCGCGCTTTGGCAGAACGAGCAGTTGCTGCGCAACGTCGAGCAGGGCACGCCCGTGCGCCGCATCGGGCAGCCGGAAGACATCGGTGGCGTCGCCGTGTTCCTCGCTTCCCGCGCCGCCGCCTACCTGACCGGCCAGACGCTCGTCGTGGACGGCGGCATCACGGTGCGGGAGCCCGCTTGACCGCGGCCGCGGCGCGGCGAAACGAGACCTCGCGCGGATCGATTTCGACGTCGCAGGCGTCGCAGACCACGATCGGATCGAGATGCTGGCCGCAGGGGGCGTGGTACAGGAGCAGCGGCGGCCCGTCACGGGTCGCGAGCCAGCGATCACCCCACTTCATCAGCGTGAGGATGATCGGATAGACGTCCATGCCCTTGGCGGTCAGCGCGTACTCGGTGCGCGCCGGATCCGCGCGACTGGCCCGGCGGGCGAGCATCCCGTGCTCCGTGAGCAGCTTCAGCCGGTCGGCGAGGATGTTGGTCGAGATGCGCGTCTGCGCGCGGATCTCCTCGTAGCGGTGCGCGCCGAGGAAGAACGCGGCCAGCACCTGCTGCGTCCAGCGGTCGCCGAAATAGTCGATCGAATCGCCGACCAGCATCTCGAGCTCGGCGCCGTCGTCGAGCCGCACGCTCGAGCGGCGCGAAACCTTGGGCGGCGGCATGCGCTCCGCGCCAGCACCCGGGCCATCCACGTAGCGGACGTCACGCGCGTGCACCGGCTGGCGACACGCCGCGCAGACCAGCGTCGGGGTCGTCCGGCTCGAGCAGCGCGTGTGCACCAGCGATGCGGGCTGCAGGCGCCGCTTGCGCGACCAGCGCCGGTCGAAACGCCAGAACATCAGTGCCGTCGGATAGAAGGCCGCGCCCATCGGCGTCAACCGGTACTCCTGGCGTCGCTGGCCTTCGCCGACCGGCACGCGCACCAGGCAGCCGTTGTCGACCAGCCGGTTGAGCCGTTCGGCCAGCACGTTGGTGGCGATGCCGATGCCGCGTCGCCAGTCGTCGAAGCGCCGGGCGCCCTGGAAAGCCGCGGCCAGCATCAGCAGCGACCAGCGATCGCCGATCACGGCCAGCGCGCGCGAAACCGAGTTCGCGCGGATCATCCGCGGCATGGCCGCGCGACGGCGGCTCGCGTCTGGCATCAGGCATTATAGTTTCATCAAGCAAGCCGGCGCACGGCGCCGGCCCTGGCCGAACGAGGAGACCGCCATGGATTTCGAGTACTCACCCCGGGTCGAGCAGCTGCGGCAGCGCGTGCGCGAGTTCATCGACGATCGCGTGCTGCCCGTCGTGCCGCAATGGCGCCGCGACGTCGCCGCCGGCAATCCTCACCCGCCGTGCATGGAAGACCTCAAGGCGCTGGCGCGCTCCGAGGGGCTCTGGAACCTGTTCCTGCCCGCGCTGCGCGACGACGAACCGGGCACGCGCCTCACCAACCTCGAGTACGCGCCGCTCGCCGAGATCATGGGTCGCGTGATGTGGGCCTCCGAGGTCTTCAACTGCAGCGCGCCGGACACCGGCAACATGGAGATCCTGCACCTGTTCGCGACGCCGGCGCAGCGCGAGCAGTGGCTCGTCCCGCTGCTCGAGGGGACGATCCGCTCGTGCTTCGCGATGACCGAGCCCGACGTCGCGTCGTCCGACGCGACCAACATCCAGACCGCGATTCGCCGCGACGGCGACGAGTACGTCGTGAGCGGCCGCAAGTGGTTCATTTCGGGCGCGGCGCATCCGCACTGCCGGATCTCGATCGTGATGGGGGTGACCGATCCCGACGCCGAGCCGCACCGCCGCCACAGCATGATCCTGGTGCCGCTGGACGCGCCGGGCGTCGAGGTCGTCCGCAACGTGCCGGTCATGAACCACACCTCGCCCGAGGGACACTGCGAGATCCTCTATCGCGAGGTGCGCGTGCCGGCGACCAACCTGATCCACGAGGCAGGGGCGGGCTTCGCGATCGCGCAGGCGCGGCTCGGGCCGGGCCGGATCCACCACTGCATGCGCTCGATCGGCCAGGCCGAGCTCGCGCTCGAGCTGATGTGCGCGCGGGCCGCGGAGCGGCGCACCTTCGGCCGCTACCTGCACCAGCACGGCACGGTGGCCGAGTGGATCGCGCGCTCGCGCATCGAGATCGAGCAGGCGCGGCTGCTGGTGCTCAAGGCCGCGTGGCTGATCGACCGGCACGGGCCGAAGGGCGCCGCGCGCGAGGTGGCGATGATCAAGGCGCTCGTGCCGCAGGTGCAGACCGCCGTCTGCGATCGCGCGATGCAGGTCTTCGGCGCGATGGGCCTGAGCCCGGACACGCCGCTCGCGGACCTCTGGACCTGGGGCCGGGTGCTGCGTCTCGCCGACGGGCCGGACGAGGTGCACCTGCGCAGCGTCGCCAAGCAGGAGATGAAGATTGCGGCGGAGGACCGGACCAGCATCGGCCGGTGGATGAATCCGGGCGGCCTGTCATGAGGACCGACTGGCGACGCGAGGCGCGAGCAGGATCGGCGCGTACACCCAGAGAAACGACGCGAAGGCCGCCGTCCACAGCGCGGCGCTCGCCGCGATGACGGTGGTGTAGCCGAGCCAGGAGCCTGCCGCGCCGAAGACCCGCACCAGCACGCTGGCCGACAACAGCAGGTAAGCCAGCACGGTCAGCCGGTGCAGTTGCAGCGAACGCCCGGTATGGCCGAGCGACACGCGAGTCATCACGCCGAGGATCATCGTCGCCAGCGACCCGATCGTCAGCGCGTGCAGCCAGAACGCCGCCGCGGCGACGCCCGCGAGCAGGGCCAGCGACTTCAACGCGAGACCGATCGGCAGCCAGGCATAGGCCGCGTGCAGGATCCAGACGATCGGGTCGCGCAGCGTGCGGTGCCCCTGCCACTGCGCGAGTCGCGCGGCCTGGGCCGCTGCCGCAGCGAGCGCGACCGCACCCGCAAGCACGCTGCCCGGCCGCACCAGGTCGATCGCCGCGACGGCGACCATCAGCGCCACGACGACCGGAGTCATGGCGCGCCGGGAACGCACGGTGGCGTCGACACCACGCTGGCGCAATGCCGTTGCGGTGAAGGAGGGCGTGATGCGCCCGCCGATCACCGTGACGAGGATTAGCGCGAGGTTGACGCCGGCCAGCAGAGCCTGCCGTGCGAGTGCGGGGTCATCGCGCCACAGGCCGACGTGAAAGACGGCGTTGCACGACCACAGCAGGAACAGGACGAGCAGCAGCGGCGTGTTGCGGTTGCGCTCACGGACCAGCGGCCAGCCGATCAGTGCGCCGAGTGCCGGCAGGAAGGCCAGGTCCACTGCGGCCACCAGCCCGAACGGCCAGCATGCAGAGCTTCCGACGAGTACCCGACCGAGCAACCAGAGTGCAGCCATCGACACCAGCGGAAGGCCCGCAAATCCCTTCTGGCCGGTCCAGCTCGGTACCGACGTCAACAGGAATCCGGCGATCGCCGCGCAGACGAAGCCGAACAGCATCTCGTGCGCGTGCCACGACATCGGTGGCCACGACGTCGCGAGCGGCCAGCCCAGCGTGAAGCTTGCAGCCCACGCCGGCACCAGGAGCAGCGCAGCCAGGCCGGCGCCGAGGAAGAACGGGCGGAAACCGTAAGTGAAGAGGCTGGTTTTCATGGCCGGCCGTGATGATCTCACGGCCCGTCCGTCACCACGCTCGCTCGATGCTTAGGGCCAGGACGTGCAGGCGGCTCCGTTCGAACTGCCCGGGCACTGCGGTGGCACCCGGCAGTGGCAGCGGCTGGTACTGCGGGTCGACTCGGACCGCGTCCTGGCTCAGCAGCGAATACGCGCAGCGCACGACCAGGCCCGGGTGCGGCTCGTACTCGATTCCAACTGCGGTGCGCCACTGGGCCGTCATCGGGAAGTAGATCGGTACCGGGTGGTCGTCGGACGGGTCGCTGTCGTAGCCGATGCCGGCCGCGATCCGCCAATCCGGCGACAGCTGGTGGCGCACGCCCAGCGACGCGTGCCAGGTGTCGTCGAGCCCGTGCGGGAAGATCCTTGCGCGAAGTGCGCCGGTCTGCAGCCGCGCTGCCCCGGGACGGGACCAGTCCTGCCACGCGATGCTGGCGGCGACCGACGTCGCAGCCGTGATCTGCCGGACACCGCTCGCCAGCAACTGCTGCGGGAAGTCCATCGCGATGAGCGGTTCGCCCATTGCAGCGAGCATCGCCGCCGGCACGGGATGCAGCTCGGTCGCAGTGACGTCGAGGTCGAAGCGGTGATCGGTGGCCGAGGTCCAGGCGAGGCCCAGTCGCGTAGCGTCGTCGGGCCGGTACAGCACGCCGAGACTGGCACCCAGGTCCCAGGACTCGCCGTCGAGACGCAGCCGCCCGTCGGGCAGCCCGGCCGGCGGCCCGTAGATCGCCGCGTCGTTGTTCACCGCGAGTGCGACGTCGGTCCGGGCGAACTGCGCGTTGAGCGAGAGCCCGACGTCGACCGCATCGGTCAGCCGCCACGAGACCGCGGGTGTCAGGCTGAGCGATTGCAGCGAGGCGTCCTCGATCAAGCGGCGGCCCGCCCAGTCGCGGTCGAAATCGAAGCTGAGCCCGAAGTCGCCGTAGACGCCGAGGCCCCACGAGACGCGCTCCGCCGTGTGCACGAAATACGCGGAACCGAGCAGCGTGGTGCCATCGCGATTGGTGGCCGCGCGCAACGCCGGGTCGTCGGGGTCGAATTCCAGGTCGAGCCGCGCGGGCAGCAGCGCGACGGCGAGTTGGCTGCCGTCGAGGCGCGACATGCCGGCTGGATTGGCGGCGAGCGTGGTGGCATCGGTCGCGAACGCCGCGCGGCCGGCCCCGGCCATGGCCATGTCGGTGCCGCCCGATTCGGTGATCCGCAGGGCGCCGGGCCACGCGGCCGGCGTGAATGAAATTGCAAACAGGCAGAGCAGGGCGGCGCGGGCCGGGGAGCGGATGCAGCTGCAGTCGATCATCAGGGTGGCGAATCCAAGGAGATGGTCGAGCTGCACGGTAGCTCGGCGGATGGCGACGACTTGCGGTAAAGAGTCCGGCCTTTTGCGTTTTCTTTCACCTAGACTGGCGGCCATGCGCCGCTCCACGCAACGCGGATCCAATGCCACGCTCGCGGCGATCCGCAGCCTCGTCGGGGTTCCCGAGTTCGCGCGTCGCATCCCGGCCGAGCCCGCATTCCTGATCGAGCGGCACCAGGCCGTGCTGGAGGTCTTGCGGGTGCCGCCGCTGGCGGCGCCCGTGCTGTTCGTGCACACGGGCGGCAAGCCTTTTTCCTATCGGGTCGCGGCCGGCAACGCATTCCAGCGCTCGATGCCTGGCCTGGTCACGATCGTGCCGGCCGGCGTCCGCGCGAGCATCATGGTCGGCGGCATCGGTGCCGGCACGCTGGTCTGTTTCGAGCACGACCACGCCGTGCCGGGCTGGCTCGCAGCCTGGCGTTCGCGCGAGCCGCGCACGTTCGTCGATAACCTGATCGTGACGCTGACGCAGAAGATGGCGACCGCTGGCGATGTCGACGACGACGAGCCCGACTACCTGGCCGTGCTCGGCAACGCGCTGCTGGCGCAACTGCGCCACTCGTTGAAGTTGCGCAACGGCGCTCCGGCGCCGCACTCTTCGCGCAGCGGCCTGCTGCTGACGCACCTTGCCGTGCAGTTCATGCACGAGCGCCTCGACCAGTCGCTGTCGGTGGCCGACGTCGCGCGGCGCGTGGGTGTCGGCGTGACGCACTTTTCACAGACGTTCAAGGCCGCCACCGGCATGACGCCACACCGATACCTACGGCGCGCCCGCCTGGAGCGGGGTAGCGAACTGCTCCGGATGACGTCACTGTCGATCGGCGAGATCGCCACGGCCGTGGGATTCGCCGGGCAAAGTCATTTCTGCACCGCATTCGCGCGGCAGGTGGGCGTGTCGCCGAGCCGCTATCGCCGCAGGTTCCGACGCGATGACCCATGAAGCGGCTGTCGGCTCGCCGTGGCGACGGACAGCTGCTATCTTCGAGCGCATGCAGATGCAGTTGCCTCCGATCATCCAGGGCGGAATGGGCGTGGCCGTCTCGTCGTGGCCACTGGCGCGGGCCGTGTCACTCAGGGGTCAACTCGGCGTCGTGTCGGGCACGGGCATCGACACCGTCGTCACGCGGCGCCTGCAGCTGGGCGATCCGGGTGGCCACCTGCGCAGGGCTTTCGACGCCTTTCCGTTGCGGGATGTCGCCGAGCGCATCTGGGATCGCTATTACGTCGCGGGCGGCAAGGCAACCGACGCGCCGTTCAAGTCGAAGCCCGTGCCCACGCTGAAGATGCCGTCGGCCTTGCTCGACCTGGTCGTCATCAGCAACTTCGCCGAGGTCTTCCTCGCCAAGGCGCAGCACGCGGGCCTGGTCGGGATCAACCTGCTCGAGAAGATCCAGCTGCCGAACCTGGCGGCGTTGTTCGGCGCGATGCTGGCGAAAGTCGACGTCGTGCTGATGGGCGCCGGCATTCCCCGCTCGATCCCGGCGGTCCTCGATCGCTTCGCGGCCGGTGAACCCGCGGAACTCAAGATCGACGTCGCCGGTGCCTTGCCGGGCGAGGAATTCCACACCCGCTTCGACCCCCGTCGCTACCTGCGCGAGGCTGCGGCGACGCCCCGGCGGCCGCGATTCCTGGCGATCGTGTCGTCGTCGACGCTCGCGCTGACGCTGGCGCGCAAGAGCTCGGGCCAGGTCGACGGTTTCGTCGTCGAAGGCTCGAGCGCCGGCGGCCACAACGCGCCGCCGCGCGGCCCGATGCAGCTCGATGCCGGCGGCGAGCCGGTCTACGGACTGCGCGACTCGCCGGATCTCGAGCAGATCCGGGCGATCGGCCGCCCGTTCTGGCTGGGCGGATCGTACGGCGACGCGGCAAAGCTCGCACAGGCACGTGCGCTCGGCGCCAGCGGCATCCAGGTCGGCACTGCGTTCGCTTTCTGCGAGGAATCGGGCATGTCCGCCGCCTTGAAGCAGTCGGTGCTGAGCGCGAGCCGCGCCGGCCGCGTCAAGGTCTTCACCGATCCCCACGCGTCACCGACTGGATTCCCGTTCAAGGTGCTGCAGGTGCATGGCACCGTGTCGGAGCCCGAGGTGTTCGCGGCCCGCGAGCGGATCTGCGACCTGGGTTACCTGCGCGAGTGCTACCGTGAGGCGGACGGAACGGTCGGCTATCGCTGTCCCGGGGAGCCGCTGGAAGACTTCCTGCGCAAGGGTGGCAGCGAGTCCGACACCGTCGGTCGCAAGTGCGTCTGCAACGGCCTGGTCGCGACCGTCGATTACGGCCAGGTCCGCCGCAACGGCGAACTCGAGCCGCCGCTCGTGACGGCCGGTGACGACGCGGCGCAGGTTCATCAGTTCCTGAAACCGGGTCGCGACAGCTACACGGCCGACGACGTGCTCGACAGCCTGCTCGGCGTGTCGCCGGAGGCGACCGCCCAGCCAGCCTCGGCAACCATCCGATAGCTGTCGCCGAACAGCTGCGCGGTCGGCGAGGCTGCGTTGCCGAGGCGTGCCCGCGCATACACGCCGAGCTGGATTGCGGCGACGCGGAACAGGCTGAACGCCATGAAATACCGCCAGTCGCCAATTCCAGCCAGGCCGGCACGGCGCGCGTAGGCGGCGACGTACTCGTCTTCCGTCGGCAGGCCGAGGGCTGCGAAGTCGGCGCCGATGAAGCCCGCGGCCACCGCGTGACCCGCAGGCAGGTGATAGGTCATGCAGTTGTAGGCGAGATCGGCGAGCGGATGGCCGAGCGTCGCCAGTTCCCAGTCGAGCACCGCGACGACGCGCGGCTCGTGCTCGTGGATGACCAGGTTGCCGATCCGGAAATCGCCGTGGACGATCGCGGCCGCGTCCTGCGGTATGGGCTGCGCCTCGAGCCAGTCGCGCAGCGCGTCGAGCGTGGGCGTCGCCTCGGCGCGGGTCGCGGCGTACTGGCGACTCCACAACGCACGCTGGCGCGCCAGGTATCCCTCCGGCCGTCCGAAATCGGCGAGGCCGAGCGCGCGCCAGTCCACGCCATGCAGGCGCGCCAGCGTGTCGTTCATCGAGTCGTAGATCGCGGCGCGTTCGATTGCGGCGACGCCCGGCAGCCGCGGATCCGTGAAGATGCGCCCCGGCTGGTATTCCATCACGTAGAACGCCGTGCCGATCACGGCGGGCTCGGCACAGAACGCACGGACCGTCGGCACCGGCACGCCGCTGTCGGCGAGCGCGGCGAGGATGCGGAACTCGCGATCGACCTGGTGCGCCGTGTCGAGCAGGACCCCGGGTGGCCGCTTGCGCAGCACGTAGTCGCCCGAAGCAGCCTCGACGAGGAACGTCGGGTTCGACTGTCCGCCCGTGAACTGCCGGATCGTGGCCGGCCCGCGGAATCCGTTCACGTGCCGTCCCAGCCAGCGCGCCAGCGCCTGCTCATCGAAGCGATGGCGGTCGCTGACCTCGCGGACCCCGGGACGCCCCGACGTCATTTCGCCGGCAGCCCGAGGCGGTTCGCGATGTTGTTCATCTGCATGTGCGACGAGCCCCCGACGATCGGCATGCAGACGATGTCGCGCACGTAGCGCTCCATGTCGTAGTCGCGCGCGCAGCCGTAGGCGCCGAGCACGCGCTGGCAGGCCAGCACGATCTCGACGGCGTGCTCGGCGACGAACAGCTTCGCCATCGAGCTCTCCACCGCGCAGTCGCGACCGGCCGTCGCCAGCCACGCGGCGTGGTAGAGCATGTGGCGGCAAGCGGCGAGCCGCGTGCGCGCCTCGACCAGCAGGTTGCGGATCGCCTGGTGGCCGCAGATGCGCCGGCCGAACTGCTTGCGCTGCTGCGCGTAGGCCCAGGCGTCGTCGACGGCCACGGCCGCGATGCCGAGCGCGACGGCCGTGATCTCCAGCCGCTCGATGTCGAGCGAGCGCCCCGCGAGCATCTTCCAGCCCTGGTTCCACTGCGACGGGCCGCCCATGACGTTTTCGACCGGCACCTGCACGTCGTCGAAAATGACGTCCGTCGTCGCCGAGTAACGCAGCCCCAGGTGGTCGATGTCGACGATCGTGATCCCCGCCGTCGTGGTCGGGACCAGCAGCAGCGACAGGTTGCGGTAGCGCTCGTCCGCCGGGCCGCTGCGCACCAGCGTGTAGACGTAGTCCGCGATCCGCGCGCCGGTGCACCAGCGCTTGGTGCCATTGACGACCACGTGCCGGCCATCGTCGGTGAGCCGCGCCGTCACGGCGGCCGAGGCGAGGTCGCCGCCGACGTCGGGCTCGCTGAGCCCGTAGGCGAACAGGATCTCGCCGCGCGCGAGGCGCGGCAGCAGCTCGCGCTTCTGCGCCTCGCTGCCGTTCTCGAGCACGTTGAGCGCGCCGTAGAATGCGCAGTGGATGTAGGGCCCCGCGAGCGAAGTGCCGCGCTTCGACAGTTCCTCGATGACGATGATCGCGCCGAGGATGTCCACGCCCGAGCCGCCGTACTCTTCCGGCACCGTCAGGCCGGTCACGCCGAGCCCGCACAGTCGCTGGAAGACGTCCTGCGGGTGCGTGGCCGCCTGGTCGTGGCGGCGCGCGGCTTCCCGCGGCAGCTCACGATCGAGGAAGCGGCGCAGCGTGTCGCGCAGCAGCGTGATGTCCTCGCTCTCGTCGAAATCCATGTGCATTCCTCGTTGGTTGCGCCGGGCGGTCAGACCCGCCGTTCGCGGCCGCCCCAGTAGCGGGCGCGGATGCGCTTGCGATCGACCTTGCCGAGGTTCGTGAGTGGGATCGCGTCCGCGAACTCGATGGTCTTGGGTGCGTGCAGGCCGCCCTTGCGGGTCCGCACGAACTCGATCAGTTCCTGCTCGCTCGGCCGGGGCCCCTCGTGCAGCACCACCAGCGCGCGCACTTCCTCGCCCCATTTCGGATGCGGTGCGCCCACGACGGCCGCCTGGCGCACGGCGGGATGCTCGAACAGGACGTCCTCGACCTCGCGCGGGTAGACGTTGAAGCCGCCGCTCACGATCACGTCCTTCTTGCGATCCACGATCGTGACCAGCCCGTCGGGTGACAGCCGCGCGACGTCGCCGGTGTGCAGCCAGCCGTCGCGCAGCGTCTCGGCGGTGGCCTCGGGATCGTCGAGATAGCCCGACATCACGTTCGGCGCGCGGGCGATGAGCTCGCCCTCGGCGCCGGCGGGGACGTCACGGCCCGCGTCGTCGACGAGGCGCAACGTGGTCGGATAGGTGGCGCGCCCGGCCGACGACAGCACGGCCCGGCGCAGCACCGGATCCGGGACGACGTGGGCTTCCCGGGGCAGCGAAGTGAGCGCCATCGGCGCCTCGGTCTGGCCGAAGAACTGCGTGAAGACCGGTCCGAATGCCGCGAGGGCCTGCTCGAGGCGCTCCGGCGCGATCGCCGACGCGCCGTAGAGCACGTTGCGCAGGCTGCGTACGTCGTGCCGGTCGCGGTCCGGGTGGTCCAGCAGCAGGTAGATCATGGTCGGCACGAGCAGCGTCGCGGTCGCACGCTCGGCGGCGATGGTCTCGAGCAGCAGCGCCGGGTCGAATCGATCGAGCAGCACGCAGCGGCCCTGGCGCAGCAGCACCGGCAGCAGCAGGCACCCGGCCGCGTGCGTCATCGGCGTGGCCAGCACGAAGATTTCGTGCCAGCCGATGTCGAAGTCGAGCAGCTCCGCGTAGTAGGTGTGGAACCACGCGCGGTGCGAGAGCATCACGCCCTTCGGCCGACCCGTCGTGCCGCCGGTGAAGTAGATCCCGGCGATGTCCTCGGGATCCACGTCGATCGCGGTCGGGATCGCCGAATGCGCGGCGAGCAGCGCGGCGAGGTGCAGGTGGCCGGTCGGCAGGTCGTCCTGGTCGTCGCCGACGCAGACGAAGACCTCGACCGACTCGAGCCGCGGCATCATCGCCTCGACCCGGTCCGCGAACTTCCGGTGATAGACCAGCGCCCGGCAGCGGGCGAAGTTCATCATGTAGACGTGGTCGTCGTTGCCGAGCAGCGCGGCGAGCGGCACGCGCGTCGCGCCGACCTTCGCCACCGCGTACTCGCAGGCGACGTACTCGATGCAGTTCGCCATCAGGAACGCGATCCGGTCGTGCCGGCCGATGCCGAGCGATTGCAGCGCGGTGGCGAAGCGCAGCGCGTCGCGGCCGAGTTCGGCATAGGTGATCGATCGCGCGCCCTGCGTGAGCGCCACGCGGTCGCCCCCGTGGCGCACCGCGCGATCGTAGAGTTCACCGACGGTGAACGGTCGCATGGGTCAGCCGCGCAGGTGGAACATCAGCTGGTAGTCGAACACGAGCACGGTCTCGTCGCGCTGGTTCAGCACCGAGTAGGTCCAGACCTGCACGCCCTTGCGCGGGTTGCTGGTGGGCCGCGCCTCCTTGACCCGGACCTCGACGTGCACCGTGTCGCCGATCTTCACCGGCGCGAGCATCCGCATGCCGTCCACGCCGAGCCACGCGATGGCCGCGTCACCCGCGAATCCGGCCTGCGCGACGAGCCCGACCGCCAGCGCGAAGATGAACGGGCCGTGCACCAGGCGCTCGCCGAACTGCGTCTTCGCCGCGTACTCGCGGTCCATGTGCAGCGGGTAGAAATCACCGGTGAGGCCGGCCCAGTTGACGACGTGCGTCTCGGTCACGGTGATCGCCGCCGTGCGGTACTCGTCGCCGACCTTGAAGTCGTCGCCGTACTTGCCGGGCGTCATGCGCCGCCTCCGGCCGCGCTGGCCGCCGGTCGCACCGGGCGGAACACCGGCAGCGTGAACTCGGCGTCGAGCGGCGCGAAGGCCACCTCGACGGGCTGGTCGCATCGCAGCTCGGCCGGATCGCAATCGACGACGTTCGAGAGCATCTGCACACCCTCCTCGAGCCGGATGACGGCCACGACATAGGGCATGTCGGCAACGAACGCGGACGGCGCGTTCGACTCGACCACCGTGTAGCTGTAGATGGTGCCGCGGCCCGAGGCCTCGCGCCAGCCGAGATCGTCGGCGCCGCAGTGCGGGCACGCGATGCGCGGGTAGTGGATCGGCCGCTCGCAGGCGTTGCAGGTCTGCAGGATCAGCTTGTGCTGCCGGGTGGCCTCCCAGAACGGCCGCGCCCAGGGCTGGACGACCGGGACGGGCTTGGCAGGACGCGTCGTGCCGCTGGTCATGAGTCCGCTCCGGGAATTTCGCAGCCCAGGATCGTGACCTGGGCATCCATGTAGGTGCCGCCCACGGCCGTTTCGACGGCAAACCGGCAGTCCGGGACCTGCCGCGGCCCGGCCCGGCCCATCACCTGTCGCGCCGCCTCGACCAGCAGCGACACCGAGCCGCCGGCGCCGATGTGGCCCTTCGAGAGCATGCCGCCGTCGGTGGTGGTCGGGATGCGGCCGCCCGGCGCGGTCGCGCCGTCGAGGTGCAGCTGCCCGGCCGTGCCGCGCGGCGCGAGGCCGATCTCCTCGAACGCGATCAGCTGGTAGATCGGATACGAGTCGTAGATCTCGGCGACGTCGATGTCCTGCGGCGCGAGGCCGGCCTCCGCAAAGGCCTGGCGCCCGGCGCGCGCCCACCCGAAGCGCGTCAGGTCGGGTTCCTGGTGGTAGGCGAAGTGCGTGACCACGCCACCCTCGCCGAGCACGTACGCGGGTCGCGGCGTGAGTTCGCGGGCGCGGTCGGCGGACGTGACGATGAACGCGGCGCCGCCGTCGAACAGCATGTTGGAGTGCTTGGCCCGCAGCGGCGTCGACAGCATCTTCGAGGCCATGACTTCCTCGATCGTGAGCGGCTTGCGGAAGAACGCGTTGGGATTCAGCTCCGCCCACTTGCGATTGGAGACGCAGACGGCGGAGAGCTGCTCGTCGGTCGTGCCGGTCTCGTGCTTGTAGCGCTGGGTCGCGAGCGCCGCGACCGTGGAGTAGTGCTGCCCGAAGGGAACTTCCCACTCCATCGAGATGCCGGCGGTCGAGAACAGGTCGATGCCGCCCTGCGCCGAGACGCCGGTGCCGAGCTTCTCGCAGTGCACGAACAGGATCGTCCGCGCGCGACCCGTCTCGATCAGCGCGCTGGCGATCCGCAGCGCGTTGGTGCTCGAGGACCCGCCCGAGAAGACCGTGGCGTTGGCACCCACGTTGCGCAGCCCGAGTTCCTCGACGAGGCGGCACGTGGTGAGCTCGTTGCTGAACTGGAAGCTGAACACCGCGGTGGTCGGGATCACGAAGTCGATCTCGTCCTTGTCGATGCCCGCGTCGCGGATCGCGAGCCGCGCGGCATCGAGCGCGAAGCTGATCGCGCCCTGGTCCGGAAAGCGCCCGGTCGGCACCTCGCCGGTGCCGACGATCGCCGTGGCGCCGCGCCTCGGGTTCATGCGGCGAGGTCCGGGATGCCGCGGTGGAAGGGCGGCATGATCTGCTCCTCGAGGTTCGCGCCGGTGATCGCATCGACGCACATGACCGCGGACAGCGCGGCGCCGTCGACGCCGCCGCCCCACATGCGGCGGCCGTACTGGTCGCCGGCGAAGTACAGTCCCTCGACCCAGGGCGAGACCACGTCGGGGCGGTCTTCGCCGACCGGACGCCACAGGCCGTACGCCTCGGGCGACGGTGTCCACAGCATGAACTCGCAGTCGTCGTCCCAGGTCGGGAACGTGGCGCGCGCCCAGTCCTCGCACAGGTCGATGACGCGATTGACGCGGTCGGGGTTGCGCATCTCCTCGTCGGTGAGCGCGGTCGAGAACAGGTACTCGCGCTTGCCGGGCGGGCCGCGGCGCGCGGTGCCGTCGCCCCACGCAGTGAAGTCGCACATCACCATGTCCACCGCGCCGATGTAGCCCTCGCCGCGGATCACGCCCGGCATGTAGACGAAGCTGCCCTCGGCGAGGCCGATGTCGGGCAGCACGCTGCGCTTCATGCCGCACCAGCCCGTGAGCAGGCCCGCGCCCCAGAACCGACGCTCGAGCAGCTCGACCCACTCGGGCGGGAAGGCGGCGCGCGGCAGCACGCGGAACACGTACTTGGGCGGAATCGTGCAGACCACCCGGTCGGCGCGGATCACGCGGTCGCCCTCGTAGTCGTTGTCCTCGCCGCGGATGCGCACGCCGACGGCGCGGCCGTCCTCGATGATCACCTCGAGCGCCCGCGTGCTGCGCATCACCGTGCCGCCGTGCGCGAGCACCACCTGCTCGAACTGCTGCGGGATGGCGATGCAGCCCGGCTCGTCGGCGGTCGCGACCGAGCCGCTCACCAGGTTCATGCGGATCTGGCCGGCGATCGCCATGTAGCCGAGGAAATCACCGGTGGGCGTCATCGCGGGCTCCGCCTGCGCGGTCTGCGATGCGGCGAGCACCTTGATGTAGTCGTAGGCCTCCGGGTGCAGGTTCCGCTGCTCGAGCCAGGACTGCAGCGGCGTGCGCATCAGCCGCGCCATGTCCTCGAAGCTGCTCTTGCCCATGGCCTGCAGCTGTTCCATGGTCGCGGCAAACCCGGCCTCCGACATCCACGGGTAGGGCTTGCCCTTCTCGACCTGGTACGCGCGCCCGGGCTGGCCTTCGCCTTCCCAGGCCACGAAACCGAGGCCGCGGTTGAGCGGCAGGTTCCAGTGCACGCCGAGGTGCCGCATCAGCGCGTCCACGCGGCTGCGGTTTCCCCAGAAGAGGCCGTGCCCGCCGGCCTCGAACGTGCGCCCGTCGAGCAGGCCGCGCGCGAAGATCTCGTCGATGCCCGGCGTGCACTTGCCGAGGTAGCAGTGCGCGTACGGCAGCGACTTGCGGAAGGCCTTCGCGTCCATCTCGATGCCGTCCGCGACGACGCGGTTGCCCCGGCCGACGTAGGAGAGCGTGCGACCGCCGATGAACGGCGCGCGTTCCAGCACCAGCACGCGCTGGCCCGCGTCCCGGGCGAGCATCGCGGCGGTGGCCAGGCCGGCGACGCCGGCGCCGATCACGATCGTGTCGAACTTCTGCTGTGCGGTCATGGGGCGCCCTCGATTAGTTGCGTAACGATAGTCGACAAGCTTGCGTTACGCAAGTAATTGGCCGGCGGTGCTACAGTTCGGCAACTCGTGCACGGGGAGTCGAACGATGGAGATGCTGCTGTTCACCGCGCTGGCGGTGGTCCTCTACCTGGTCGCGGATCGCGCGCTGAACGCGCTCGAACTGCGCGCCGGCCGCCGTTTCGAGTACCGCAGCCTGGTTTTCTTCGCGATCCTGCTGGCGCTCGCAATTGCCGTCTTTTCTGCAGTGCAGCGCTTCGCGCCCGCCGGCTGAGGCGCCGATCTTTTTGCAGTGCACTTGATCTAGATCAAGGTGGCGAACCGGTTGGAATCGTATTAGCCTCTGGGCGACGTCGGTGCCGGAGGACAGCCGGGTGTTCCTCCTGCTGAAAACAATCGCACCACGATAGGGGGTTACAGATGGCTGATTCCGATCCGCAGCGTCCGGAGACCGAGTCCGATCGCGAGCGCATTCCGTTCTTCCAGCGGTTGATGGACAACCACTTCCTGCTGCTGTTCCTCGGCGTGACGATGCCGACGGTCCTGTACCTCATCTGGGGAATCATGGAGATCATCCAGATTCCCCTGGCCGCACCCTGAGGTTCCCGCCATGGCGATCACTCCTCCGAGCGAACGGATCTGGTGGAAAGAGCCGGTCCATAAAGTCGAGATCATCTGGGTCATCATCGCCTTCCTGTGGGGCGTGGCGATGTTCTTCACGATGATCTGGTGGCACGGCTTCGGGCAGCAGAACATGTCCAACGAGGCCTACCGGATCCAGCCGTTCCAGTTTGCCGAGAAGGTCGACGCGATGGTCGCGACCCACACGGTGCGACAGGAAGGCGCGTTTCCCGTCGTCAAGCCGCCGCCCGGCAGCGACGTCTACATGATGGGCCGGGTCTACATGTGGTGGCCCATGCTCGAGCTCGAGAAGGGCCAGACCTATCGTCTGCACCTCTCGTCGATCGACCTGCAGCACGGCTTCTCGCTGCAGCCGCTCAACATCAACATCCAGGTGCACCCCGGGTACGAGAGCGTGATGACCATCACGCCGACCTCGAGCGGCGAGTTCGGCATCGTCTGCAACGAGTACTGCGGCCTCGGGCATCACACGATGACCGGGCGCATCTACGTGGTCGAGCGCACCTGAGGGCAGCCCATGAATACCCCAAGCGTATTTCGCACCTGCCCGACGACCGGCCTCAAGGTGCACGACGCGGCCGAGAACCTGATCAAGGCCAACGCCGTCGTCGCGGTCGTGTTCCTGCTGATCGGCGGCCTGTTCGGCCTGTCGATCGCGCTGACCCGCTGGCCGGCCGTGCACCTGCTGCCCGCCGACTGGTTCTACCTCGCGCTGACCGCGCACGGCTTCGACGTGCTGCTGGTCTGGATCATCTTCTTCGAGATGGCCGTGCTGTATTTCGCGTCCGCCATCCTGCTCAACTGTCGGCTGGCCGCGCCACGCTGGGCCTGGGCGCAATTCGGGCTGATGCTGGTCGGCGCCTTGATGGTCAATGTCGCGGTCCTGCAGGGCAACTCCTCGGTGATGTTCACCTCGTATCCACCGCTGCAGGCGTCGCCCTGGTTCTACCTCGGGCTGATCCTGTTCGCCGTCGGTGCCCTGATCGGCTGCGCCGTGTTCTTCGGCACGCTGGTCATCGCCAAGGACGAGAAGACCTACGAGGGCTCGGTGCCGCTGGTGACCTTCGGCGCGATCACGGCGGCGATCATCGCGGTCTTCACGCTGGCCTCCGGCGCGATCATCCTGATCCCGACCTGGCTCTGGTCGCTGGGGCTCGTCAGCAACATCGACCCGTTGATGTACAAGCTGGTGTGGTGGGGCATGGGCCACTCCTCGCAGCAGATCAACGTCTCGGCGCACGTCGCCGTGTGGTACGCGATCGGCGCGATGGTGCTCGGCGCCAAGCCGATCTCCGAGAAAGTCAGCCGCACCGCCTTCCTGCTCTACATCCTGTTCCTGCAGCTCGCGAGCGCGCACCACCTGCTGGTGGAGCCGGGCGTGAGCTCGAGCTGGAAGATCTTCAACACCAGCTACGCGATGTACCTCGCGGTGCTCGGCAGCATGATCCACGGCCTCACGGTGCCGGGCTCGATCGAGGCGGCGCAGCGCGCCAAGGGCTACAACAAGGGCATGTTCGAGTGGCTGCGCAAGGCGCCCTGGGGCAATCCGGCGTTCTCCGGCATGTTCATGTCGCTGGTGATGTTCGGCTTCCTCGGCGGCATCTCCGGCGTCGTGATGGGCACCGAGCAGATCAACCTGATCATCCACAACACGCTGTACGTGCCGGGTCACTTCCACGCCACGGTCGTGGCGGGCACGACGCTCGCGTTCATGGCGATCACCTACCTGCTGGTGCCGCTGATCTTCCGTCGTCACGTCATGTTCCCGACCGTCGCCAAGCTGCAGCCGTACGTGTTCGGCCTCGGCATCGCGGGCATCTCGCTGTTCATGATGGGCGCCGGCACGCTCGGCGTGCCGCGGCGGCACTGGGACATCACGTTCGCCGATGCGCTGACGACGTTCCAGTTCTCGCCCGCGGCCTTCCTGATGCTCGCGCTGAACGGGCTCTCCGCGATCATGGCGGCACTGGGCGGCGCGATGTACATCGTCGTGGTCGTCGCTTCCGTGTTCTTCGGGCGGCGCATCGGCGACAACGAGAAGGTGGCGCTCGGGCCCGCGACCGGGACCCAGGCGGCGGCGGCGGTGGCCAACTATGGCAGTGCCGGCACGTTGCAGATTCCGGGCACGGTCGTGCTGGTCGGCGTGTTCTTCGTCTCGTTCGTGCTGTACTACTTCGTGAACTGGAAGTACCTCGCGGAACTCTGGCCGCTGAAGTAGGAGCCATCGATGAACAGCATTGCAGCCACGGTCAGCGAAGCGGCGCCGCGTGCGGCGTGGCGCGGCGTGCTGGAGATCTTCAAGCCGCGCATCGCGCTCGAGATCATGCTCGCCGGCGTCGCCGGCGTCGCGATCTCGGGCGGACGCGGCCTCGCGTGGTGGCAGCTGCTCGCGCTGGCACTGGCCATCTTCGTGGCGGCGGGTGCCGCGGGCGCGCTCAATCACCTGGCCGAGCGCGACCTCGATGCGCGCATGTCGCGAACGCGATCGCGCCCGTTCGTGACCGGGGCGCTCGTCGGCACCGGCGGCTGGTACGCGCTGGTGGCGGGCCTGCTCATGTTCGCCGTGGTCACCGCGGGGCTCGCGACCAACTGGCTGGCCGCAGCCTACGTGTTCCTCGGTGCGTTCACCTATGGCGTCGTCTACACGCTGTGGTTGAAGCGTCGTACCTGGCTCAACATCGTGGTGGGCGGGCTGGCCGGCAGCTTCGCAGTGCTGGCCGGCGCGGCCGCGATCGACCCGACGCCGGGGCCCGCGGCGTGGACGTTCGCCGTCGTGCTGTTCCTCTGGACGCCGCCGCACTTCTGGAGCCTCGCCACCTATTACCGGCAGGACTACGCCGACGCGGGCGTGCCGATGCTGCCGGTCGTGCACGGCGACCGCGTCGCGGCCCTGGCGATCCTGGGTCACACGATTCCGCTGGTGCTGATCTCGCTGCTGCCGATCGCGTGGGGCGCCGGGTGGATCTACGCGGTCTGCGCGCTCGCCGGCGGCGGTTACTTCATCCGGCGCGCGTTCCTGCTGGTGCGCGAGCAGACGCCGTCCAATGCAATCCGCAGCTTCCTGGCGTCGCTGCTGCAGCTGGGCCTGCTGCTCGCCGGCACCATCATCGAGGGCGCCGTGCGGGGCAGCCTGGTCCACCTCTGAATCATGCGCGGGGCGATCATCGCCGGTCGCGCGCTGGGGGCCGGCCTGGCGCTTGCGGCCGCGTGGCTCGCGAGTCCCGCGCTGGCATCGCGCATGGACGACAGCGAGGCGCTGCGCATCAGCCAGGCCGCGATCGGCCGCACGCTGGGCGGCTACACGCTGACGGCGGCGGACGGAACGCCGGTCACGCTGGAGCAGCTGCGCGGCCGGCCGGTCGTGCTGAGCTTCATCTACACGAGCTGCTACCAGGTCTGCTCGGGCCTCACGCTGCGGTTGCGCGAGACAGTCAAGGTGGCGCACGACGCGCTCGGGGCCGGGAGCTTCGCGGTGGTCACGGTCGGCTTCGACACGCCGAACGACACGCCCGAACGCATGCGACTGTACGCGCGCGAGCGCGGCGCCACGCTGCCCGGCTGGACCTTCGCGAGCGCCGACGCCGCGACGATCGAGCGACTCGCGCGGGACGCCGGCTTCACGTACTTCGCCTCGCCGAAGGGCTTCGATCACATCACCCAGACCACGATCATCGACGCGGGCGGGCGGGTCGTGCTGCAGGTCTACGGCGAGGACTTCGCGCCGCCGCTGGTCGTCGAGCCGCTGAAGAAGCTCGTCTGGGGCCAGAATCTCGATCGCCGCACGCTCGAGGGACTGGTCAATACCGTCAAGCTCTTCTGCACGATCTACGACCCGACCAGCGGTCGCTACCGGTTCGACTACTCGCTGATCGTCAACATCCTCGCGGGTGGCCTGGCGCTCGGCATCGCGGCGGCCGGCATCCTGGCCGCATTGCGCAACGTCCGTTGAGGGAACGATCTTGGATGCACTGAAGAGAGGCCTGCGGGCCGTCTTCCTGAGGCTCGAGGCTGCGCTCGAGGCCGTGTTCGGCGCGCGCCACAATCCGCTCACGCAGCTCGGCACGCTCGGCTGGTTCCTGTTCTGGATCGTCACGGTCAGCGGCATCTACGTCTACATCTTCTTCGACACCGGCGTCACCCAGGCCTGGGAGTCGCTCGACCGCCTGAGTCGCGAGCAGTGGTACCTGGGCGGGCTGATGCGCAGCCTGCACCGCTACGCGTCCGACGCGCTGGTGCTGGTGGTCCTGGTGCACGCATTGCGCGAGTTCGCGATGGACCGCATGCGCGGCAACCGCTGGTTCCCGTGGGTGACCGGCATCCCGCTGCTGTGGTTCCTGTACGCCTGCGGGATCACGGGATACTGGCTCGTCTGGGACCAGCTCGCGCAGTACGTGGCCGTCGCGACGACCGAATGGCTCGACTCGATCGGCATCTTCGCCGAGCCGATCGCACGCAATTTCCTCGACAGCGAGCGGTTGAGCGGCCGCTTCTTCACGCTGATCATCTACATGCACATCGCGCTGCCGCTGCTGATGCTGCTCGCGATGTGGATCCACATCCAGCGGCACGCGCACGCGCGGGTCAATCCGCCGCGCGCGCTCGCGGTCGGCACGCTCGGCGCGCTGGTCGCGCTTTCGTTTGCCTGGCCCGCGATGAGCCAGGCTCCGGCGGACCTCGACCGCGCGCCGTTCAGCCTGGGCCTCGACTGGTTCTACCTCGCCGTCTACCCGCTGCTCGAGCGCATGCACGGCAGCACGCTCTGGCTGCTGTTGATCGGTGGCAGCGTGCTGCTGACGCTGCTGCCGTGGCTGCCGCCGCTCAAGAAGGCACCGGCCGCGCGCGTCGACCTCGCCAACTGCAACGGCTGCCGGCGCTGCTTCGCGGATTGCCCGTTCGGAGCCATCACGATGGTCGCCCGCACGGACGGGCTGGCCTACGAGCAGGAGGCCAGCGTCGACCCGGACATGTGCATGAGCTGCGGCATCTGCGTCGGCGCCTGCCCGACGGCCACGCCGTTCCGGCGCGTCGGCCACTTGTCCGCGGGAATCGAACTGCCGGACCGCAGCGTGTCGGGCCTGCGTGAGGAAGTGCTCGCGGCCGCGGCAGCGCGCCTCTCCGGCGACGCGCGCGTCATCGTGTTCGGTTGCAGCCACGACGCGGACTCCGACCGGCTCGCCGACGCGAGCACGGCCGTGGTCCGGCTGCCCTGCGTCGGCATGCTGCCGCCGCCCTTCATCGACCTCGTGGTGATGCGCCACCAGGCCGACGGCGTGCTGCTCTCGGGGTGCGCCGGGCACGATTGCTACGAGCGGCTCGGCGACCAGTGGACCGAGCAGCGCATCGCCAATGAGCGCGACCCCAACCTGAGGGCCCGAGTGCCGCGTGATCGCGTCGCGGTGGCGTGGAACAACCCGATCCGGCACGGCGCGCTGGACGAGGCGCTGGCGCAGTTTCGAGCGCACCTGCGCGGCCTGGCCGCCGCCGGCGGCACGAAGCCGGCCCCGGCCGCGAGTCCCGCGGCCTGGCGCGCCAAGCTGCGCGAGCTGCCGGTCGCGGCGCGATACACGGGCCAGGGCCTCGTCTATGCGCTGGTCGTGGGCTTCGTGGGCTTCTTCGCGACGCAGCCCGCCTACACCTATCTCGCCGAGGACCATGCGCTGCTCAAGCTGAGCTTCAGCCACGCGGGCCAGCCGCTGAAGCCCTGCCGACGCTACACGCACGAGGAACTCACCAGCACCAAGTTCAGCGAGCGCAGCGCCACGAGCTGCGAGCGCGGCCGCTGGCCCGTGTACGTCGAGCTCGACCTGAACGGCGAGCCGATCTACCGCGCGACCCACGACCCGGCCGGACTCTGGAACGACGGCCCGTCGGCCGTCTACGCCCGCTTCGAGGTGCCGGCCGGCCGGCACCGGCTGGACGCGCGATTGCGCGATAATGGCGCCGACCAGGGATTCACCTTCACCGCGAGCCGCATGGTGGAACTCCAGCCCGGCACGAACTTCGTCGTCGATTTCCGCGCTACGGACGGCGGCTTCGCGTTCGGGCTCCCGGCGCAGGACACCGCCCGGCAGGAGGCGCCGTGACGCTGGTCAAGTGGCAGGCCAACTTCCGGATCGGCATCGGGGAAGTCGATCACGAGCACCAGGACCTGATCAACCTGATCAATTCGCTGCACGACGCGCTCGGCGAGGAACGCTCCGGCGAGCGGGTCGAGGCCTTCCTCGGCGAGATCCTCGCCGACATCTCGTCGCACTTCGCGCTCGAGGAAAAGGTCATGCGCGATCGGCACTACGACGCGCTCGCCGAGCACAAGGCCGACCACGAGCGGCTGCTCGACGAGCTGCGCGACCTGATGGACGCGCAGGCCGAGGGCGCGGTGCTCGACGACAAGCGTTTCTCCGCGCAGCTCGCGCAGTGGTTCACCGGGCATTTCCAGACGCACGATGCGCGGTTTCACCGCCATCTCACGCGGTGAGTCGCTTCGTACGAATTCGGCGTCGCATTCTTCGCCCGCCGTGGCCGGTCGCCGGTCGGCTGCGGCGGGCCGGCGCAAGTACGTCCGTGTAGCCTCGCGCGCCGCGTCCGTGCGGCGCGACGCCCGCCGCAGTCGACCGGCGACCGGCCACGCCGGGATCACACTCGCTTCGCGCGATTCGCCGGTGCAGCTCACGCGCGCAGCGTCAGTCGTCGCCGCGAACGCGATTGCGCAGCCTCTTCGTGCGAGATGCGAGTGATTTCCCCTGCAGCCGCCGCTCCTTCGACGCCCGCGTCGGCTTCGTCGGCCGCCGCGGTTTCGGCGCGACTAGCGACTCGCGAATCATCGTCACGAGACGGTCGAGCGCATCAGCGCGATTTTGTTCGAGCGAGCGGAAGCGCTGCGCATCGATGACGATCAGGCCCTCGGCCGTCATGCGCCGGCCGGCGATCCGGGCGAGGCGGGGGCGCGCGGGCGGCGGCAGCGCAGTCCAGGCGGCCGAGTCGAACCGCAGCTCGACCGCGTTCGACACCTTGTTGACGTTCTGGCCGCCCGGGCCCGATGCGCGGACGGCACGGACCTCGATCAGCTCGTCGGGGATCGCCAGCGACCCGGAGACCTCGACCGGCACGACGCGCCTTTAGTCGTCGCGGGCGGGTGCCGCCTCGCCCACGCGGGGGTTCGCCATCTCGAGGCGCACCTCGCGCTGCGCGACCGGGATCACGACGCCGTGCTCGCCGAACAGGCGCCAGATCGCGCGGTTCACGTCCGAGCGCACGTTGTTGACGCCTTCCTGCGGGTCCGGGATCCAGAAACGCAGCTCGAGCTCGATGCCGTGGTCGCCGAACCCCATCAGCCGCGCGACCGGGGCCGGGTCGCTGATGATGCGGCGGTGGCCCACGGTCGCCTCGAGCATCAGGCGCATCGCGAGCTCGGGGTCGCTCTTGTAGCTCACGCGCACGGGCAGCTTGAGCCGCACGCGGGGATCCGTGTAGCTCCAGTTGATCACCGAGTTGTTGATCAGGTTCTGGTTCGGCACCAGCGACGCGACGCCGTCGCGATCGCGCACGACCACGTAGCGGCCGCGCAGCGCTTCGACCCAGCCGAAGCCTTCGGTGGCGGTGCCGGTCGTGCCGGTGAAGCTGATCACGTCGCCCGGCTTGATCGAACGGTCCATCAGCAGCACGAAGCCGCTGACGAAGTTGGCCGCGATGCTCTGCAGGCCGAAGCCGAGGCCGATGCCGATCGCGCCGGTCAGCACGTTCAGCGTCGTGAGGTCGAGGCCCGCCGCGTTGAGGCCCACCAGCACCGACAGGCCGACCAGGAACGCCTGCAGGAACTTGGCGATGCCGATGCGCATGTTCGGCG
This sequence comes from uncultured Gammaproteobacteria bacterium, assembly GCA_963777725.1. GTDB lineage: Bacteria > Pseudomonadota > Gammaproteobacteria > Steroidobacterales > Steroidobacteraceae > RPQJ01. The sequence continues at coordinate 7,294 of CAVZRR010000026.1, read as the reverse complement.
CCAGCCCGTCGAGCTTGAGCACGCGGCCCTCGAGCCAGCGCGAGGCCCACATCGCGACCAGCACGAACAGGCTGAGCGTGACCAGCAGCTTCGCGACCGACCAGACCGAGATGCGCGTCTTGCCGGCGTTGATGCCAATGCCGTCGAGCGCGGTGATCACGTTCTCGCCCCAGCCGAGCAGGTGCAGCGAGAGGAAGATCCACAGGACGAAGGAAATCGTCGTGCCCCAGCCCTTGATCCGCGCGCGGGCACCGAGCGACACGCGCACGACGTACACGGCAAGCCGGATCAGCAGCAGCAGCGCCGTGAGTTGCACCGCGACGTCCACGAAGCGCGCGGCGGCGCCCGAGGCATGCAGCAATCCGTCGGCCGTGGCGAGGATCAGCAGGACGATCGCGTACGGCGACACCACCCACGCCGCTTCTCGGGCGCGGCTGCGCAGGTCGTCGGGCGCGGCGGGGCTCGCGAAGTGCGGCCGCAGCAGGCGCGCGATCCACCAGCCGAGCGCGATCGAGGCGCCGATGACGGCGAACTGCAGCAGGCTGGCGGGAAGCAGCAGCCGTTCGATCAGTTCGCCGGCTGCGTCCAGTGGCTTCGCCATCGCGGTCAGGCGTTGAGATCCGGGATCAGCTGGCTCTCGAGACGCGCGATCTGGTCCTTGAGCATCAGCTTGCGCTTCTTGAGGCGCCGCATCTGCACCTGGTCGACGTAGAGGTCGAGCTGCAGGCGATGAATCACGTCGTCGAGGTCACGGTGCTCGATGCGCAGCTGGCGCAGCCGCTGCAGGTGCTGGAACGTCTGCGTGTCGACGTTGTCGCTCACTTCAGCCATGTTGGGCCGGCCTTGAGTCGCTCGGTGACGAGAAGCCGGTAGCTTAGCCCCCGGGGGCGGAAAAGGGGATAGGCTCGGGACCGAGGCCGACGGTGTCCACGGTCCGGCCGGTCAGCACGACGAACCCCTGCTGCCGGGTCGCGCCGTCCCGCGTGTAGTCGAACACGTAGGTGCGCCGGAACTGCAGCGACCCGCCGCCGATCCGCACGGTCTGCAGCCGGCTGAAGGCGACGGTGCCGTCGAGCAGGCTCGCGCCGGTGCGGTTGCAGGTGTCGATGGCCGCCCGGTTGGCGCTTTCGCGGGCGCCGAGGCTGTCGTGCCAGAACCAAGCCACCGACAACATGGCGACGAGCAGCAGCAGCAGGGTCCACGACAGCTCCATCGTTCAGACGAGCGCCGCCCAGTGCCGGCTCGGGTCGCCGAACGCGAGGAAGAACGGGTTCAGCAGCGTGTCGCGGCGGTTGTAGCGCAGCGGCTGCCCGTCGAGCGTCGTGACGGCGCCGCCGGCAACCTCGAGCACGGCCTGTGCCGCCGCCGTATCCCACTCGGAGGTGGGGCCGAGCCGCGGGTAGAAATCGGCCGAGCCTTCTGCGACCAGGCAGAACTTGAGCGCGCTCCCCATCGGGCGCATCTCGTGGGCGCCGAGCTTCGCGAGCAGCCCGTCCAGCGAGTCGCCGCGATGCGAGCGGCTGCCCACGACGACCAGCGGGCTGCCCGCGGGGCGGACGTGGATCGCCTCGGGTGCTTGCCCGTCCTGGACGCGGAAGGCGCCGTGGCCGACCGCGGCGTAATAGGTGAGCCCCAGCGCCGGCGCGGCCACCACGCCGAGCACCGGCTGGTGGTCGCGCACCAGCGCGACGTTGACGGTGAACTCGCCGTTGCGACTGATGAATTCCTTGGTGCCGTCGAGCGGGTCCACCAGCCAGAGTTCGGGCCACGCGCCGCGGACCGCGAACGCGTGCGCGGCCTCGGCTTCCTCCGACAGCACGGGGATCGACGGCGTCAGCGCCGCGAGCTCGCGCTCGAGGATCTCGTGGGCCGCGCGATCGGCACGGGTGATCGGCGACTCGTCGGCCTTGTACTCGACGCCGTGGGCGGACGCGTAGACCTCGAGGATGGCCGTCGAAGCTCTCGCGACCGCGTCGAGGACACCGGGGAGCAAGGCAGCGGGATCAGCGGGCAAGGCGGGTCTCCAGCGTGCAGCAACAGCCCGTATCATAGCCGCCCGTTTTGCTGCCGAACCCATGAATTGCGATGCACGCTGCGCCGGACTGGTCACGGGTCGAAACCATTTGCCTCGACATGGACGGCACGGTCCTCGACCTGCGCTTCGACAACCTGTTCTGGCTCGAGGCGTTGCCGCACCGGTGGGGCGTGGAGCGCGGGCTCGATAGAGCTGCGGCCCTCGCGCAGTTGAAGCCGCGCTTCGACGCCAAGCGCGGCACGCTCGATTGGTACTGCATCGATCACTGGAGCGAGGAACTCGGCTTCGACGTCGCCGCGCTCAAGGCCGAGATGCACGCGCACATCCGCTACCTGCCCGGCGCGACGGATTTCCTCGATCAAGTGCGCGCGCTCGGCAAGCGCGTGCTGCTGACGACCAACGCGCACCCGATCAGCCTCGACATCAAGAACCGGCAGACGGGACTCAGCCGGCACTTCGACGCGCTGATCTCGTCGCACGAGTTCGGCGTGCCGAAGGAGTCGCCGGAGTTCTGGGCGCGTCTCGCCGAGGGTCACGGCGTGGCCGTGGCGTCCACGCTGTTCGTCGACGACAGCCGGCCCGTGCTCGAGGCGGCGCGGCTCGCGGGCGTGCGCTGGCTCTACCAGGTGTTGCAGCCGGACTCCACCCAGCCGCCGCATGCAGCGGCGACCGGCTTCACCGGCATCCGGGCGCTGGGCGATCTCGCGCCCTGAGCGAGGTACCCGACCGATTCAGCCTTCGGTCGGCGGGGAGGGCGGGCTGCCGGGGGCCGCACCGTCCGACGGCGTGCCGCCGCCACCGCCACGACGCCTGCGGCGCCGCTTGCGCTGCTCGCCACCGTCGCCACTGGTCGGCGTTGCCGATTGAACCGGATCGCGCGCGGCCTGCGCCGGCGGGGGCGCCGCCACAGGTGTGCTCGGCCGGTCGTCGTGGCGATCATTGCGCGGCGGACCGCGCCGGCCGCCGCCGCTTCCGCCGCCGCTGCGGCCACGGCCGCCACTGAAGCCGCCGCGCGAACCGCCCGGGCCGCCCCGGGAGCCACCGGAGCCCCCGCGTGAACCACCGGGGCCGCCGAATCGCCGCCGCTCGCGGTGCGGCACGGTGATCTCGGCGAGCAGTCCCTCGGTGACGGCGCCGCGCGGGATGCTGCGGCCGATGTAGGCCTCGATGTCCGGCAGTGACTGCACGTAATCCTCGCAGCCGAGGCTGATCGCGTCGCCCTCGGCGCCGGCGCGGGCCGTGCGGCCGATCCGGTGGACGTAGTCCTCGGGATCCTGCGGCATGTCGTAGTTGAACACGTAGCGCACGTCCGGGATGTGCAGGCCGCGGGAGGCGACGTCGGTGCCGATCAGGATCGCGAGCTCGCCGCTGTGGAAGTCGCGGATCATGCGCAGCCGCTTCTTCTGCGGCACGTCGCCGGAGATGCCCTCGGCGTTGAAGCCGTTGGCCCGCAGCAGGCCCTCGAGTTCCTCGGCGCCGCGCCGCGTGTTGACGAAGACCATCGTGCGGTGCGGGTCCATCGAGCGCAGCAGGCCCACCAGCAGCCGCGGCTTCTCCTCCATCGACGGGAAGTAGACGATCTGCGTGACGCGGTCCACGGTCATCTTGTCCGGCTCGATGCGCACCAGCTCGGGGTCGTTCATGTGCTCGAAGGCGAGCTCGAGCACGCGCTGGGCGAGGGTGGCCGAGAACAGCAGGTTCAGGCGCTGGTCGGGCGCAGGCAGGCGCCGCATGATGTAGCGGATGTCGGTGATGAAGCCGAGGTCGAACATGCGGTCCGCTTCGTCGAGCACCAGCACCTGCACCGAGGCCAGGTCGAACACGCGCTGCTTGTAGAAGTCGATCAGGCGGCCCGGCGTGCCGATCAGGATGTCGACACCCTCCTCGAGATCGCGGCGCTGCCTTTCGTAGTCGACGCCGCCGAACGCGAGGCCGAGCTTGAGGCCGGTGTACTGGCCGAGGAGCTCGGCGTCGTGGTGGATCTGCACGGCGAGTTCGCGCGTCGGCGCGATGATCAGCGCGAGCGGGGCATTGACCTTGCGGGTTGGCGGCACCTCGCTGCGCAGGATCCGCGAGTACAGCGCGACGAGGAACGCCGCCGTCTTGCCGGTGCCCGTCTGCGCTTGCCCGGCCACGTCGAATCCGGCCAGCGCCCGCGGCAGGGTCTGGGCCTGGATGGGCGTGCAGCGCTCGAACCCGGCGTCGGCAATGCCGCGCGCGAGCGATTCGGGCAGGTTGAGGTTCGTGAACGAGACGTCGGTCAGGTGTGCGTCAGGCATCAGGTAATCAGTCTTGAGGTATGGTCTTGCAAATTGGTGGAAAGCGGGTTCAAATACGCCGCAACTCGCGGCTTAGGTCCGCTCCCGACAAAAGTGAAGCCGGCTCGCCAGGTCGTCAGACCGGGCACCCCCGTCCGGCGCACCGGGACTCCAGAATTCAGGGTATTCGCCAGCAATCGCAATAGTTTGCCTTACGCGGAACGCGCCGTCACCCGATAACTCGCGCCCGGCCCGCGCATCCCAAATCCCACGCCCGTCCAAACCAGCCAAAAACGCCCGCGGAGGTAGTCTCTGGTGAGTCAGCAGATCATTCACGTCACCGACTCGAGTTTCGAGCAGGACGTGCTCAAGTCCGAACGCCCGGTGCTTCTCGATTTCTGGGCCGAATGGTGCGGCCCCTGCAAGATGATCGCGCCGATCCTCGACGAGATCGCGGCCGAATATGACGGCCGGGTCGTCATCGCCAAGATCAACGTCGACGACAACCCCAAGACGCCGATGCGCTTCAACGTGCGCGGCATCCCGACGCTGATCCTGTTCAAGAACGGCCAGGCCGAGGGCCAGAAGATCGGCGCCGTCCGCAAGGCGGACGTGGCGGCGTTCCTGGACAGCAAGCTGTGAGAGGCTACCTGGGGAATCCGGGCCGCAATCGCCCCGGCAAGCGCGGCCGCGGCGGCGGCGGGGGTCCGGACGGCAATCGCGGGCCGCGGCAGGACGAGCTGCCGCCGGACGACTACATCGAAGGCGGCGAAGACCTCGACGTCATCAGCCCGGCGGAGCTCGAGGCGAGCCGCCGGTCGATGAACCTGAGCGAGCTCAAGCACAAGCCGATCCCGGAGCTGCTCAAGGTCGCGGCGCAGATGGGCATGGAGAACCTCGCCCGCTCGCGCAAGCAGGACATCATCTTCGCGATCCTCAAGGCGCACGCGCGCAACGGCGAGGACATCTACGGCGACGGCGTGCTCGAGATCCTGCAGGACGGCTTCGGCTTCCTGCGCTCGCCCGAGCAGTCGTACCTCGCGGGCCCGGACGACATCTACATCAGCCCGTCGCAGATCCGCCGCTTCAACCTGCGCACCGGCGACACGATCTCGGGCCTGATCCGCCCGCCGAAGGACGGCGAGCGCTACTTCGCGCTGCTCAAGGTCGGGCAGATCAACTTCGACTCGCCCGAGAACGCGCGCAGCAAGGTGCTGTTCGAGAACCTGACGCCGCTGCACCCGACGCGCCGCTTCAAGCTCGAGCGCGGCACCGGCAGCACCGAGGACCTGACCGCGCGCATGATCGACCTGATCGCGCCGCATCGGTAAGGGCCAGCGCGGCCTGATCGTCTCGCCGCCGAAGGCCGGCAAGACGATGCTGCTGCAGAACATCGCCAACTCGATCACCGGCAACCATCCCGAGGTGCTACCTGATCGTGCTGCTGATCGACGAGCGGCCCGAGGAAGTCACCGAGATGAAGCGCACCGTGCGCGGCGAGGTCGTGTCGCTCGACCTTCGACGAGCCGGCGAGCCGCCACGTGCAGGTCGCCGAGATGGTCATCGAGAAGGCCAAGCGCCTGGTCGAGCACGAGCAGGACGTCGTGATCCTGCTCGACTCGATCACGCGCCTCGCGCGCGCCTACAACACCGTGGTGCCGAGCTCCGGCAAGATGCTGACCGGCGGCGTGGACGCGAACGCGCTGCAGCGGCCGAAGCGCTTCTTCGGCGCCGCGCGCAACATCGAGGAAGGCGGCAGCCTGACGATCCTCGCCACCGCGCTGATCGACACCGGTTCGCGCATGGACGACGTGATCTTCGAGGAGTTCAAGGGCACCGGCAACATGCGAGATCCACCTCGACCGCCGCATCGTCGAGAAGCGCGTCTACCCGGCGATCAACATCAACCGCTCGGGCACGCGCCGCGAGGAGCTGATCACGCTCGCCCGGACGAGCTGCAGAAGATCTGGATCCTGCGCAAGCTCGCTGCACCCGATGGACGAGCTCGCGGCCGCGAGTTCCTCATCGACAAGATGCGGGACACCAAGACCAACGCCGAGTTCTTCGACACGATGAAGCGCTGAAACTGCGGGACGGCGGCCGCCGCCGTCGCCGCCGTGGCCCTCCGGCCCCATGCAACCGCCCGAGCACCTGCGCGGCATCATCGCGATGCTGCTCGCGGTCGCGCTGTTCTCCGTGATGGACGCGCAGCTCAAGCTGCTGGCCGCGCATTACGGCCCGATGCAGGTCAGCTTCCTGCGGGTGCGGCGTCACTGCCGTTCGTGCTGCTGCGGTCCTCGCGGGCGGCTGGCGCGGCTCCGGTCGGTCAACATCCGCCTGCACCTGCTGCGTGGCGCGCTGTCGGTGCTGATGCTGGGCAGCTTCGTCTCCGCGGTGCGCGAGTCGTCGCTCGCGACCACCTATCGATCTTCATGTGCGCGCCGCTCGTGGTCGCCGCGCTTTCGGCGCCGCTGCTCGGCGAGCGGGTGGCCCGTTCCAGTGGACCGCGATCGGCGTCGGCCTCGCCGGGCGTGCTGGTGATGCTGGCGCCGCGCGACGGTCGGGCTGGATCTCGATCGGGGCGCTTGCGGCCGATCGCGGCGGTGACACCTACTCGATCGCGTCGTATCGCTGCGCCTGCTGTCGCGGACCGATACGACCGAAAGCATGGTGTTCTGGTTCACCGTGATGGTGACGTGGTACCGGCTTGCTCGCGATCCGGGCTGGAAGCCGCTGCTGCCGGATCACCGGCGCTGCTGGTCGGTGCGGCGTGACCGGCGCGCTCGGCCAGCACTTCCTCACCGAGGCGTTCGCCATGCGCGGGCTGCCGTCATCCGCCGTTCGAGTACACCGCGTTGCTGTGGGGTGTGGTGCTCGATCCGCGATCTGGCGGGTGCTGCCGGGCCCGGTGCACGCGGGCCGGGGCGCGCTGGTGATCGGCGCGGGCCTCTACATCATCCAGCGAGAACGGCGGGCCGTGTAGCAGGTGCCGGTGTTACGG
>CAVZRR010000025.1:0-53933 GCA_963777725.1 uncultured Gammaproteobacteria bacterium | reverse complement strand
CCCAGCACCCAGTCGCGGATGTGGTCGATCGCCGACGAGGCCGCCGAGGCCGCCGACGAGGCGCCGCGCGCCTTGATGATCGCCGCGCCGCGCTGCTGCACGATCGGGATGAACTGTTCCCGGTACCAGGCTTCATCCACCAGCGAGAGCGCGGGCTTGCCGCCGACCGTCGCGTGGTGCAGGTCGGGATACTGCGTCGCGGAGTGGTTGCCCCAGATGATGACCTTGCGCAGGTCGTTGACGTGGGTACGGGTCTTCTCCGCGAGCTGCGACAGCGCGCGATTGTGGTCGAGGCGCACCATCGCGGTGAAATTGCGCGGATTCAGGCCCGGCGCGTTCTTCATCGCGATCAGCGAATTGGTGTTCGCCGGATTGCCGACGACGAGCACGCGAACGTTGCGATCGGCGACTGCATCGAGCGCCTTGCCTTGCGCGGAGAAAATCTGCGCGTTGGCGAGCAGCAGGTCCTTGCGCTCCATGCCCGGGCCGCGCGGTCGCGCGCCGACCAGCAATGCGCAGTGGCAGTCCTTGAACGCGACTTTCGCGTCGTCGGTCGCGACGATCCGGTTCAGGGTCGGGAACGCGCAATCGTTGAGCTCCATCACGACGCCCTGCAGCGCGCCGAGCGCGGGCGTGATCTCGAGCAGGTGCAGGTTGACGGGCTGGTCCGGGCCGAGCATCTGGCCGGAGGCCACCCGGAACGCGAGGGCGTAGCCGATCTGGCCCGCGCCGCCGGTGATCGCGACGTTGACAGGGGTCTTCATGGAGGGTCTCCGCTGGTTTTGCCGAACGTCCAATGTTATCAGCCGCCGCCCGGGGGCCCGGGTAAGGGTCTGCCGCTGTTGCGCACGACCAAAGGCGAGGCGGGGGCTTGCAATCGTGCTGGTGTTGTAGTTAACTACAACACCATCTGAAAAGTCATGGGCAGGCTCAGGGGACGAGACAATGCGCACGGGAAGCAGGCTCTTGGCGGTCATCGTCGCATCGGCTGTCTGGATCTACGCCGGAATGTCGGTTGCATCGAGGCCGTTGGCGCAACAGGCCATCACGCCAACGGTCCTCGATGTGGCCGCGTCCTGCGCGCTGGCTGCGATCGACTGACACGGGAAGCCGCCGCAGGTGTTCTGCTACAGTAGAGCAGCGCAGCACCGTGCCGCCAGGCCGCATGGACTCACACTGGAACGACAGTCAACCGATCTACCGCCAGCTTCGCGACAAAGTGGTGGACATGATCCTGGAAGGGACACTGGCCGACGGTGACGCCCTCCCGTCCGTGCGCAACGTCGCCGCGGAATTCACGCTCAATCCGCTCACGGTCCTGAAGGGTTACCAGCAGCTCGTCGACGAGGGCCTCGTCGAGAAACGACGCGGCCGCGGCATGTTCGTCACGCCGGGCGCCCGCGCGCAGCTCACGAAGGGTGAACGACAGCGTTTCCTCGAGCAGGAGTGGCCGCGCGTGGTCGCGACGATCGAGCGGTTGGGGCTCGATGCGGAGGACCTGCTGCGGAGGAGAGGGGATAGGGGATAGGGGATCGGGGATAGTAAGAGGTGCGCACCGACACGTCGGGCCCACCTCCGACTATCCCCGATCCCCTATCCCCCATCCCCTGGCTACGCAAGCACCGCGTCGCGCTGTTCCGGCCCCTGCGGCTCGATCTTCGGCGGCAACAGCCGGTACATCACCGGCGTCACGATGCCGCCGAGCAGCGTCGAGGAAATCAGGCCGCCGATGATCACGATCGCAAGCGGCGAATAGAGCCCGGATCCCTGCACGGCGAGCGGCATCAGGCCGCCGATCGCGGTCGCCGAGGTGAGCAGGATCGGCAGGAAGCGGATCTCGCCCGCGCGCAAGATCGCTTCCTCGAGCGCCACGCCCTGCTCGCGCAGCTGGTTGCTGAAGTCCACGAGCAGGATCGAGTTCTTGATCTGGATGCCGATCAATGCCACGAGCCCGATCGTCGCCGTGAACGACAGCGTGTACCCGGTGACCAGCAGCGCGATCAGCCCGCCGGCCACGCCGAGCGGGATCACGCCCGCGACGATCAGCATCGAGCGGAAGCTGCCGAACTCCAGCACCAGCACCGCGAGGATGCCGAACACGGCCACCAGCACCGCCGTGCCGATGCCACCGAAGCTTTCCTGCCGCGCCTCGATCTCGCCTCCTGCGCGCAGGCCGTAGCCGGTTGGCAGCTCGAGCTCGCCGAGGCGCTCGAACACGGCCTGCGTGACCTTGCCCGTGTTGTAGCCCGCTTCCGGGTAGGCGCTGATCAGCACCTCGCGCTCGCGGTCGTGTCGCCGCACCAGGCTCGCGGCCGACGAGAACTGCGGGTCGGCGACCTGCCGCAGCGGCACGGAACGCCCGGAAGCCGACGCCACCTCGATCATGCCGAGCGCGTCGAGCGTCGGCCGTCCCTGCATCGGCAGCCGCAGCGTGATGTCGTACTCGTCGCCGTCGGGCTCGCGGAACTTGCCGGCGCTCAGTCCCGCGACTGCAGCGCGCACCGTCCGGTCCACGTCGACCGGCGCCACGCCGAGCAGCGCCGCTTTCTGCGAGTCGATGTTGAGGTCGAGGTCGGTGCGCAGGCGCCGCACCGGGTTATCGACGTCGCGCGTGCCGGGCACGGCTTCGATCAGGGTCTCGGCCTGCGCAGCCAGCGCGCGCAGCTGCTCGAGATCCGGCCCGACGATCGCGACTTCGATCGGTGCGTCGATCGGCGGTCCGTTCTGGAAGGATTCGACCATGATCCGCGCACCGGGGTACTCGGCGAACTTCGCCCGCAGCTCCTCGTAAAGCACGGGACTGCGGCGCGGATCGAAGTGCTCGAGCTCCGCGAACACCTCGGCGACGTTCGCGTTGGTCTCGGCCGGGTAGATGTTGTAGTAGACGCGCGGGTTGCCGCGGCCGAGGTTGGCGAACCAGTGCTTCACCTCCGGACGCCGCGCGAGTTCTTCCTCGACGTGGCGCAAGGCCCGGTCCGTGTCCGCGAGGCTCGCCCCGTCCGGCGTCTCGACCGTGATGCGGAACTGCGGAATGTCGGCATCCGGGAACAGGCTGAAGCCGATCAGCGGCACGAGCGCGAGCGATCCGGCGATGAACGCCGTCGCGGCGAGCATCGTCCGCCGTGGCCCCGCGAGCGCCCGCGTCAGCGCCGGCACGTAATAGCGACGGATCGCGCCCGTCAGCGCCTTCAGCGCCCGGTTGCCTTCGCCGGCTTCGGCATCCCGCTTCAACAGCCGGCTCGCGAGGAACGGGATCACCGTGAACGCCACGAACAGCGACGCGAGCACCGTGTACAGCACGGACGCCGGCAGCGAGCGGATGAAGATGCCGGCGCCTTCCGGCAGGAACAGCAACGGCAGGAACGCGAACAGCAGCGTCACCGTGCAGCCGACGACGGCGAGCGCGATCTGGTCGGTCGCCGCGATCGCCGCCTCGACCCGCGAGTATCCGGCGCGCAGGTACCGCGAGATGTTCTCGACGACGACGATCGAGTCGTCGACCAGCAGGCCGAGCGCGAGCACGAAGCCCGCGATCGACAGCTGGTTGAGCGAGAAGCCGCTGAAATACAGCATCGCGAGCCCGATCGCGAGCGACAGCGGGATCGAGATCATCACGACCAGCGCGGCGCGCAGGCCGAGCGGCAGCAGCGTGAGCAGCACGAGGCCGATCGCGATCGCGAAATCGAGCGCCGAGCCGGTTGAGCCGGCGCTCGACGTTGCGGGTCTGGTCGAAGCCGCGCTCGAGGCGGATGCCGGCCGGCAGCTGCGGCTCGAACGCGTCGAGGCGCTCGTAGATCGCGTTGCGCACCGTGAACACGTCGACGCGATCCTTCGCGTTCGCGGTGATGAAGATGGCGCGCTCGCCGTTGAAGCGACCGGTGTAGCGCTCCTCGGAGGAATCCCAGCCCACCGTCGCGATGTCCCGCAAGCGGACGATGCGGCCGCCGCGGCTCGCGACCACGGTCTCGCCGATCTCGTCGAGCGAGTCGTAGCTGCCGGAGGTCTTCAGGTTGTACTTGCGCAAGCCGACGTCCACGGCACCGCCCGGGATCGCGGCGTTCTCGCCGCGAATCGCCATCTCGACCTGCCCGAGCGTGATGCCCGCGCGGCCCATGCGTTCGAGGTCCACGGCGACGCGGACCTCGGGCATCGGATAGGCCCACACCTCGCTGCGCCGCACGCCGGGCACCGTCTCGATGCCGTCGCGCAGCCGCTCGCCGTAGTCCTTCAGGTCGCGGTAACTGGCGTCCGCGCTGACCAGCGCGAACTGCACGATGTTGACGAGCCCGGAGCTCGCCTTGCGAATCTCGAGCGACGCGAGGTCCGCCGGCAGCAGCGCGCGGATCCGGTTCAGCTCGCGCACGACGTCGTCGTAGGTGTCGTCGGGGTCGGTGTGCCACTGGAACTCGATCTGCACGACCCCCACGCCGTCGAGCGAGCGGCTGTCGATGCGCTTGATGTCGTCGAGCTCGTTGACCGCGTCCTCGATCGGGTCGACGACCAGGCGCTCGATGTCGACGGGGTCGGCACCGGGGTACACCGCGATGACCGTCGCGATCGGCGCGTGGAACTCGGGATCCTCGGAACGCGGGATGTTGAGCAGCGAGCTCACGCCCACCGCGATCAGCAGGCCGAACAGCACCAGCGTGAACTGCCAGTGCTCGACGCTGAATTTCCAGATGCGCAACGGTCCGACCTCAGCCGGCGTCACCGGTCACGCGGACGGCGCGACCGTCGGTGAGCCAGGCCGCGCCGTCCGTGATCACCTGCTCGCCCGGCTCCAGGCCGGCGATCACGATCACGCGCTCGCCGACGATGGCACCCACCGTCACCTGCCTGCGGCGTGCGACGCCGGCGCCGGCGTCGAGCACATAGATCGTCGCCGACGCGCCGTTCGCTTCGACGACGGCCGTCAGCGGCACGACGGTGCGCTCGGTGTCGCCCGCCACGGCCGCGAGCTTGATCGCCACCTTCGCGACCAGCCCGCGCGCGAAGCGGGCGTCGCCGTGCGCGATCTCCACCTCGACCTCGAACGTGCCGGTCTGCGGGTCGGCGCTGGAGGCGATGCGCGCGACGCGCCCGGCGAACTCGCGCCCGGGAAAGGCGTCGAAGGTCACGCTGGCGTCGTCGTCGATGTTCGCGCGCACGACGTCCCGGTCCACGAGCGCGGCGCGTACCACCCAGCCGGCACCGGTCGAGCCGATCACGAGCACCGGCTGCCCACCCTGCACGAGCTCGTCCGCCTTGGCGAGCCGCTGCAGCACGATGCCGTCCGCCGGCGCTTCGATGCGCGCGAAGCGGGCATTGAACTGCGCCGCCTGCAGGTTCGAGCGCGCGACGCTGTAGGCCGTCGTCAGGTCCTCGACCTGCTCCTCGGTGGCCACTTCGTCCAGGCGCAGCTGCCGTGCCCGCTCGAGATCGCGCCGGGCCTTCTCCACCGCCTCGGCCGCCTGCGATACCGCGGCGTCGACCTCGACGCGCTTCAGCACCGCGAGCACCTGGCCTTCGCGCACGCGGTCGCCGACGTCCACGTCGATCCGGTCGAGCACGCCGCCGACCTTGAACGAGAGCCGGATCTCGTCCCGTGGCGCGAGGATGCCGACGGCGCGGATCTCGCGGGGAATGGTCACCGTTTCCACGGGACTCGTGCGCACGGCGGCTGCGTCCTGCTGCGGTGGCGCATCCGGACTGGATGGGCCCCCTCCGCAACCCGTAAGCAGCGCCGCGGCGACCAGGATCACGGCGGCGTGGCGCAATCGTCATGGCTTCGTTCCCTCGCCGATCGTGCGGGGCACGCCGACGGCATACTCGAGTTCGGCGATGCGCGCGAGAAATTCCGCGCGCACGCGGTTGAGGTTGAGGCGCGCATCGGTCATCGCGCGCCGCGCATCGATGAATTCCGCCTGGTTGATCTGGCCGAGGTCGCGCTTGCGGCTCGCGATGCGCAGCGCGCCGTCCGCCGCCTCGGTGCGCTTCCAGGCGGTCTCGAGCGAGGCGTCGGCCACCTCGAGGTTCTCGAGCGCCTGCTGCACCTCGAGCCGGACCTGCTGCGCGGCGAGATCGCGAGTCGCCCGCAGTTCCTCCGTGAGCGCGCGCGCCTCGCGCAGCGCCGCGCGATCCGCGCCGCCCCGATAGGCGTTCCAGCGCAGGATCACCGAGGCGAGCACGTAGCGCTCGTCCGTCGCCGAAGCCGTACTCCTCGCCCTGGACGCCGGCCTCGGCGCCGAGCAGCAGGCGCGGCTTGAATGCGGCGCGCGCGAGGTCCTGGCGTGCCTCCCCGGTCGCGATCGCGGCGTCGAGGCTGCGCAGCTCGGCGCGCCGTCCCGTCGCGAGTTCCTGCAGCAGCGCAGAGTCCGGCGCCCGTCCGGACAGGCGCAGGATCAGGCGCTCGCGGAACCGGTCGATCGCCGCGGCGTCGATCTCGGCCGCCGGGAGCGGCGTCGCGAGCGGCACGTTGCGCAGCAGGTTCACGTAGCTCTGCGCGATGCGCACGCGGCTCGCGGCGGCGATGCGCTGTTGCTCGACCTCGAGCACGTCCGCCTCGGCGCGATAGACGAGGTCGCGCGTGATGCGGCCGTTCCGGTACAGGCTCTCGTTCGCATCGAGGTTGGCCTGGGCGAGTTCGCGCGTTGCCTCGAGCACGAGCTGGGCCTGCTGCGCGGCGAGCCACTGGTAGTAGGCCTGCTGGGCGTCGCGCGTGACGCGCGAGCGCAGCGCCGCCAGGTCGGCCTCGGCGCGGTTCAGGTTCTCGCGGCTGGCCGCCACGCCGGGCGCGAGCCGCGGCTCGTAGAGCGGCTGCTCGAGCACGAGCTTGGTCTCCTGCTCGCGCTCGCGCAGCAGCGCGATCTGCTCGTTGCTCACGCGCGGGAAGCTCGTCGGCTGTCCCGACGCCTGCAGCAACTCCTCGAGCGTGCCGTAGACCGGGTTCAGCAGGTCGCCGACCGGGATGTCGATCGTGCGGCCGCCGTCCGCGACGCTGTAGCGCGCGGCGACGTCGAGCACGGGCAGGTAACGCGCCCGCGCCTGGTCCAGCGCCGCGAGCCGTTGCTGGACGCTGGCCGTGCCGGCGCGCAGTTCGAGGTTGGCGGCGAGCGCGTCATCGAGGATCGTTTGCAGCCCGTCTTCGACCGTCCCGTCCGGTGACGGCTGCGGGCCAGCAGGGTCGATCGCGGCGACGACCGTTGCCGAGGTGCCGAGCAGGGTCGCGGTGGCCGCCAGCGCGGCGAGCCAACGCAGCAGGCGTTGCGCGGACTCGAACGGTGGACGGCGGAGCATGGCGATGTCCGGGTCAGGGCTGCAGGGTACGCAGCGCCATCGCGAACGCGTGGTCGACGAAGGTCTGCACGGGGATGCCCTGGTGGGCCATCTGTCCGACCTTGGTCGACGCGATCTGGATCAGGCCGTGCGAGAAAGCCCACAAGGCCAGCGCCGTCACGTAAAGGTCGCCGACGTCGGCCCGGATCGAGCCGTCCGCGACGCCGCGCCCGAGCGAATCGACGATCACCTCGTGCACCCGGTGCCCGGCGCCCATGCAGGCGCACTCGTTCGGTTGCGGCGTGCCGTCGGCGCCCGCATGGGCCTGGTACCGGGCACACGCGTCGAAGTAATGCGGCAGTTCGCGCGCGAACTCGAGGTACGCGCGCCCGATCGCCTCGACCTGGTCGATGCCGCGGGCCTTGCCTTCGCGAGCCGCTTCGAAGCGCCGGCGCAGCTCCTCGAGCGAGCGCTCGACGAGCGCGAAATGGAGGTCCGCCTTGTCGTGGAAGTAAACGTAGACCAGTGCGCGACTCAGCCGGGCCCGCCGGGCCACCTGATCCATCGTGACTGCGTCCCAACCGACCTCGGCGTAGAGCGCCTCGGCTGCATCGACGATCTCGTTGCGACGGCGATCGCGCTCTTCCTGGCGGCGTTCGGCGATGTAGGTCATGGCGCCATTTTCGGCGCGTTATTGACGTAGTGTCAATGATTAGATGAATGTCAATAAAATGTAATAACGTCACGGAATGGCAAGCAGCGTCCTGGGCCGGCCGGGTGAAATCGACCGACTGTATCGCCCCGATCGGCAGGTTCTGTTGGCCGATCGCAGGCGATCCCGGACAATGGCGACCAAGCGAAAACGCCAAGCAAAGTCAGGAGCCAACCATGCACAGCACCCGGATCGACCTCGCCGCGAAGACGCGCACCAAGATGATCACCTTGTTGAACGCGCGCCTCGCGGACGCGATCGACCTGCAGCTGCAGGCCAAGCAGGCGCACTGGAACGTCAAGGGACCGAGCTTCATCGCTTTGCACGAGCTGTTCGACACGTTTGCCGGTGAAGTCGCCGGGTACGTCGACGAGGTGGCGGAGCGGATCACCGCGCTCGGCGGCATCGCCGAGGGCACGCTGCAGGCCGTCGCCGGCCGCACCCGCCTCGATGCCTATCCGCTCGAGATTGCCGACGGGCGCGCCCATCTCGACGCGCTCGCCGCGGCCACGTCCCGTTTCGCCAAGGCGGCCCGCAAGGCCATCGACGAAGCCGCCAAGGCGGGCGACGCCGATACCAGTGACCTGTTCACGGGCATCTCGCGCGGCGCCGACAAGAGCCTGTGGCTGCTCGAGGCGCATCTGCAGGCCGACCGCTGATCGCGGCCGGAGGGTTCACGCCAGCTCGGCCCCCGCGACGATCGCGGCGGCTGCGCGACGCGCCTTGTCGCGAGCCTGCTCGAGGTTCGCGCCGAGCGCGAGCGTGACGCCCATGCGCCGGCGTCCCTGCACCTCTGGCTTGCCGAACAGCCGCAGCTGGGTGTCGGACTCCTCGAGGGCGCGCCCGACGCCGTGAAAACGCACGTTGCTCGAGGATCCCTCGAGCAGCACGGCACACGAGGCCGCCGGGCCGGCCTGCCGGATCACCGGGATCGGCAGCCCGAGGATGGCGCGCGCGTGCAGCGCGAACTCCGAGAGGTCCTGCGACACCAGCGTCACGAGACCGGTGTCGTGCGGCCGCGGCGACACTTCGCTGAACCACACGGCGTCGCCCTTGACGAACAGCTCGACGCCGAAGAGGCCCGCGCCGCCGAGGTTGTCCGTGATCGACCGCGCGATGCGCTGCGACTCGAGCAACGCCGCGTCGGACATCGGCTGCGGCTGCCAGGATTCGCGGTAGTCGCCGTCCACCTGCAGATGCCCGATCGGCGCGCAGAAGCTCGTGCCGCCGGCGTGGCGCACGGTCAGCAACGTGATCTCGTAATCGAAATCGACGAAGCCCTCGACGATGACGCGCCCCGCGCCGGCGCGGCCGCCCGCCTGCGCGTAATCCCACGCGGCCGCGGCGTCGTCCGGGCCGCGCACGACGCTCTGTCCCTTGCCGGACGAGCTCATGACCGGCTTGACCACGCACGGCGTGCCGATCGCCGCCACCGCGGCGAGGTACTCGTCGCGCGTGTCGGCGAATCGATACGGCGAGGTTGCGAGCCCGAGCTCCTCGGCGGCGAGGCGCCGGATGCCCTCGCGATCCATCGTCAGCCGTGCCGCCCGGGCGGTCGGGATCACCCGGTAGCCCTCCATTTCGAGTTCGAGCAGTGCGGGCGTCGCAATCGCCTCGATCTCGGGCACGATCAGCGACGGCCGCTCCTGCAGCACGAGCGCGCGCAGCGCTTGCGGGTCGAGCATGTTGACGACGTGCGAGCGGTGCGCCACCTGCATCGCGGGCGCATTCGCGTAGCGGTCCGCGGCGATCACCTCGACGCCGAGACGCTGGGCCTCGATCGCCACTTCCTTGCCGAGTTCGCCCGCGCCGAGCAGCAGCACGCGGGTGCCGGACGGAGAGAGCGGGGTGCCGATGGTCGTCATGGATTGTCCTCTATCCGCTATCCGCTATCCGCTTCCTCTTCCGGCCCATCAGCAGCCGGTTCTCGCCGTGTTCGAGATCCTCCGGTGTGCCCCAGAGCACGAGCACGTCGCCTTCGCGCAGCCTCGTGCCGGCATCCGGTTCGCGACCGACGATGCCTTCGCGACGCAGCGCGGTGACGACGACGTTCAGGCGGTCGAGGCCGAGTTCGCCGATGGCGCGTCCGACCGACGTGGCGCCGGGCGGCAGCACGACCGTGCGCAGCTGCTGGCGCATCGAGTGGTCATCCTCGAGCGGCCGGGCCTCGCGGCGGCGGAAGACGCTGCGCAGGATCGCATACCGGTCGTGGCGGATGTCCTCGGTGGTCTCGAGGATCTCGCGCGCGGGCACGTTCAGGAACAGCAGCACGTGCGAGACCAGCGACAGGCTGGTCTCGAAGATTTCCGGGATCACCTCGGTCGCGCCAGCCGCCTGCAGCGCATCGAGCTTCGAGTCGTCTTCGGTGCGCACCAGCACCGGCACGTCGCCGCGCAGCTGGCGCACGGCCCGCACGACCTTGAGCGCGGTCTCCGGGCCGTCGAACGAGACGACGACGACGCTGGCGTGATCGATCCCGAGCGCACGCAGCACCTCGGGCTCCGACGCGTCTCCATAGACCACCGGGTCGCCCGCCTGGCGCGCATCGCGGATCCGGAACGGGTCGAGGTCGAGCGCGATGTACTCGAAGCCGTGCTTCTCCAGCACGCGCGCCAGGTTCTGCCCGACCCGCCCGAAGCCGCAGATGATCACGTGCTCGCGGTGGGCGAGGTCGCGGGTCGCCGCTGTCTCGAGCGCCACCTCCGATGGCTCTGCGCGCGGGCGCCGCAGGATCAGGTCGGCGATGCGGCTGTTGTAGCGCACGATCAGCGGGCCGAGCACCATGCTGAGCGCGACCGTCGTCAACAGCGCCTGCACGATGCCCGGGTCGATCACGCGGCCCTTGAGCAGCAGCGTCAGCAGTGCGAACCCGAATTCACCGCCCATGCAGACGACGATGCCGGTGCGCAGCGCCTTGCGCGTGTTGGGCACGAACTGCCGGGCGATCAGCAGGATGATCAGCGCCTTGGTCACGAGCAGCGCGGCGAGCAGCAGCAGCACCAGCGGCAACTGCCCGAGCAGCAACCGCAGGTCGAGCAGCATGCCGACCGAGACGAAGAACAGGCCGAGCAGGATGTCCTGGAACGGCTTGATCACCGCCTCGGTCTGGTGGCGGAACTCGGTCTCCGCGAGCAGCATGCCGGCGAGGAAGCCGCCCAGCGCCAACGAGAGCCCGAGCGCGTTGGTCGCCCAGGCGCTGCCGAGCGCGACGAACAGCACGGTCAGCGTGAACGTCTCGCTGCTGCGGTGGCGGGCAATCTCGCCGAACAGGGGTCGCAGCAGCCGGCGGCCCACGAACAGCACCAGCAGCAAAGCGACGATGGCGCGTCCCACCATGCCGAGCAGCCACGTCGGGCTCAGGACGTCCTCGGCGGTGGCGAGCGAGGTGGCCAGCGCGAGGAACGGCGCGAACGCGAGATCCTGGAACAGCAGGATGCCGACCGCCAGCCGGGAATGAGTGCGGTTGATCTCGAGCTGCTCGCCGAGCTGGCGCACGACGATCGCGGTCGACGACATCGCAAGCGCGCCACCGATCACGATCGCGACCGCGGGATCGACGCCGAGGGCCCAGGCCGTCCCGCCGATCGCCGCGGTCGTGAGCACCATCTGCAGTCCGCCCACGCCGAGCACCTCGGCCTTCATCGCGATCATCCGCGCCAGCGAGAACTCGAGCCCGAGCGTGAAGACCAGGAACACGACGCCGAACTCGGCGAGCAGGTGCACGGCCCCGGTATCGGCAGCGAGCCCGAGCGCGTGCGGCCCGAGCAACATGCCGACCACGAGGTAACCGAGGATCGGCGGCAATGCGAATCGGCGCACCAGGCTCAGCACGACGACGGAGCCCGCGAGCAGGATCAGGATCTGTGAAAGGATGTCGCCGCCCATCGGCCCTCACTATGCGCCCGACCCGATGCTAGCATTCCGGCTGCTGCGGAAATCCGCGAGGTGAGCGAGTGATGACCGAGTCCGCCCGCGACTCACGGCCGGGCTCGACCGGGTTTGCGGCCGAGTACGACCCGGGCGCCGGGCGCCTTGTGCTGGCGGGCGCCTGCCCGATGGCCAGCGCGCCGGTGCTTGCGCGCGCGCTCGAACGGTTGCGGGCCGCGGCCCCGGGGTCGCTGCAGGTCGACCTGTCCGCGGCCGGGGACCTCGACATCGGCCCGGCCTGGTTGCTGCACGGCGCGGTCGATGACCTGCGCGCGGCGGGCAGCCGGGTGGACTTGCACGGTCCGGAACCCCGGCATTTCGCGTATTTCGCCGAGCTCGAGGCCCAGGGTGGCGGGGCGCTGCCCGTCGCGCCGGCCGCTTCGCTCGGGGCCTGGCTCACTGCCGCGGGACGGCGGCTCGCGGATCACGGCCAGGGCGCGTACGAGTCCCTGGTTTTCGGCGGCCGGCTGCTGGCGAGCGCCGCGACGGTCTGGCGCAGCGTCAAGCGGTTGCGCATCCCGTCCGTGGTGCGCCACATGCACGAGACGGGGGTCCAGGCGATTCCGGTCGTCGCCGTCATCGCGTTCCTGATCAGCGTCATTTCCGCCTACATCGGCGCGCAGCAGCTGCGCCCCTTCGGCGCGGAGATCTTCACGGTGGACCTCGTGGCGATCGGCGTGCTGCGCGAGCTCGGCGTGCTGCTCACCGCGATCATGGTCGCCGGCCGCACCGGCAGCGCCTACGCAGCCGAGCTCGGCGTCATGAAGTTGAACGACGAGGTGGATGCGCTGGAGTCGATGGGACTCGATCCCTACGAGGTGCTGGTGCTGCCGCGCGTGGTGGCGCTCGTGCTGGTGATGCCGCTGTTGACGGTCGTCGCCGATGCGATGGGACTCGCCGGCGGCGCGCTGCTGACGAGCTACCTGATCGACCTGCCCTGGTCGCAGTTCGTGATGCGCCTCGATTCGGCGGTCGCCGACACGACGTTCTGGGCCGGCCTCGTCAAGGCGCCGGTGTTCGGCCTGCTGATCGCGCTCACCGGGACGCTGCGCGGCCTCCAGGTCCAGGAGTCCTCGCGCGAGCTCGGACGGCTGACGACGGTCGCGGTCGTGCAATCGATCTTCCTGGTGATCTTCGCCGACGCGCTGTTCGCGATCTTCTTCCTCGAGATCGACTTCTGATGGACGCGAAGCCACTGATCGTCGTGCGTGACATCGTCAACCGCTTCGGCCCCCAGGTCGTGCACGACGGCGTGAGCTTCGACGTCCATGCCGGCGAGATCTTCGGCATCGTCGGCGGGTCCGGCAGTGGCAAGAGCGTGCTGCTCAAGACGCTGCTCGGCCTGCGCCGACCCGATTCCGGCACGGTCGAGGTGGAGGGCCGGGAAATCACCGGCATGGGCGACCGCGAGCTGCGCGAGGTCAAGCGCCGCTACGGCGTCACGTTCCAGCATGGCGCACTCTTCAGCTCGCTCACGGTGGCCGACAACATCGCGCTGCCGGTCGTCGAAGCGATGGACCTCGACGAAGCCTCCCTGTCGCGCCTCATCGAGCTCAGGCTGCGGATGGTGGGCCTGCCGCTCGATGCTGCCGCAAAGTTTCCGGCGCAACTCTCGGGCGGCATGGTGAAGCGCGTGGCGCTCGCCCGCGCGCTGGCGCTCGACCCGGCGATCCTGTTCCTCGACGAACCGACGGCGGGCCTCGACCCGATCGCGGCCTCGGCGTTCGACGAGCTCGTGCTGTACCTGCGCGACACGCTGCGGCTCACGATCGTGATGGTCACGCACGATCTGGACACCCTCGCGAGGACGTGCGACCGTGTCGCGGTGCTCGTCGATCGCAAGGTCATACTCGACACGCTCGAAGGTATCGTCGCCAACGAGCACCCGTGGATTCGCCACTATTTCCATGGCGAGCGCGGCCGGGCCGTGACCGAGCGGCTGGAGTCCGGCGATGGAACGTGACGCCCGCTACGCCGTCGTCGCGTTGTTTGCACTGGCCGCCGTGGCCGCCGCCGTCGCGTTCGTCTGGTGGTACTCCGGCCAGGGCGACCGGCGCACCTACGACCGCTACGAGATCCACTTCGACGGTTCCGTGAGCGGGCTGGCGCAGGGCAGTCCGGTCCGTTATCTCGGCGTCGACGTCGGTCGCGTGGAGCACCTGTCCGTCAGCCGCAAGGACCCGGGCCGCGTCCGGGTCGTCGTGGAGATCGATTCGGAGGCGCCGTTGTCGGGCGCCACGCGTGCCCGGCTCGGCCTGCTCGGTCTCACCGGCCTGCTGTACATCGACCTGCAGCTCGACCCCGAGGCGAATGCCGCCGCGCCGCTCGCACAAGGCGAACGGCATGCCGTCATCCCCGCGCGCAAGGGCGACATCGAGGCGTTCCTCGAGAAGCTGCCCGATCTCGTCGGGCATGCCGGCGTCGTGATGGTCAGGATCGAGTCGCTGCTCGGCGACGAGAACCTGGCCTCGGTGAGCGATTCGCTGCGCAACCTGCGCGAGGCGTCGGCGGAGCTGCCCGCCATCTCGCGCGATACGGCGGCGCTCGCCGCGGAATTGCGCCGCACGTCGGCGGAGGTCACGACGCTGGCGCAGCGCATGCAGTCGATCGCCGCGAATTCGCAGCCGGGACTCGAGGCGTCGCTTGCCAGCACGCGTGCCGCCGCGGAGAAGCTCGCCCGGACCGCCGAGAGCCTCGAGCGCATCGTGGCCGGCAACGAAGCCGCGCTCGCTGGCTTCGCGGGCAGCGGCGTTGCGGACCTGCAGCAGCTGGTCGTCGACGTCCGGGAAGCGAGCGTCGAGGTCCGTGCACTCGCGCGAACGCTGCGCGACCAGCCGGCGAGCCTGTTGCGTGAGTCCAAGGAGCGCGGCGTGGAGATCGCACCGTGAAGACACTGGCGACGATGCTCGTGGCGGCCGTCCTGTGCACCGGGTGCGTGGGCTCGCTGCTCGAGTCCGGCAACGAGGCCCCGGAGGTTTACCGGCTGGCGGGCGCGAGCCTGCAGGACCGCGGCGACCCGCTGCCGCTGGCGCTCGCGGTCGCGCCGCCGCGCGCAGCGGCTTCGCTGGACACCGAGCGCATCGCGGTCGTCCAGCCGGACAGCCGCTTCGACTATTTCTCGGGCGTGCGCTGGGCGGAGCCCGCGCCGCAGATGCTGCAGCAGTTGCTGGTGCGCGCGCTGGCGGCCGACGGCCGCTTCGACACCGTCGTGGCGGCGCCGAGCCGCGTTCCCGCGGACCTCACGCTCGACGTCGAGTTGCGCAGCTTCGAGGCCGTCTATGCCGGCGGCGCCGCGGGGCCACGCGTCAGCGTGGAGATGCAGGTCACGCTCGTGGATGCCCGCAAGGCACGGCGACTGGCGAGTTTCGTCGTGCGCAAGGAGTCTGCAGCCGCCGACAACCGGCGGACGGCCGTGCTCGAATCCTTCGAGCGGGCCACGGCGGAGGCGTTGCAGGAAACGGTCGTCCGGTTGCGGGAAGCATCGACCGCCATGCCGCGCTGAGCCGGCGGCCAGGCGGTCGCGGTCGTCAGGCCGCCAGCATGTCGAGCCGCTGCTCGAGTTCCGCATAGCTGCGCAGCATCACGCAACCCTCCGGAATCGAATCCTGCGGCAACGCGTCGGGCGCCAGGCCGCCGAGCCAGATCACGGACCCCGGAGCCATGGCTCCGGCCAGCGCCTCGAGTTGCTGCGGCAGCCGCGCAAGCTGCTCGTGCAGCACGACGCTCAGCGCGATGATCGACGCTCCGACCTCGCGCGCATAGCGGGCGATCTCGGCCTCCGGAAGGTCGGGACCGAGGTAATGGGTCTTGAAGCCGCGGCTGGCGCAGATCATCGCCGACATCAGCAGGCCGAGCTCGTGGCGCTCGCCGGGCAGTGTCGCGAAGACGATCGCCTGGTGTCGCGCCGTGCGGTCGTACGTATCCAGCATCAAGCCGACGTGCCGCCGCACGATGGTCGATACCAGCCGCTCCTGCGAAATCGCGAATTCGCCCCGGTGCCAGCGCTCACCGACCTCGCGCAGCAGAGGTTGCAGCACGTCGCTGACGAGTTGCTGCGGCGGCATCATCGCGATCGCCAGGGTCAGCGCCTGCTCGCACTCCGCCGAGCGGTAGTCCTTTGCGGCCTCGAGGATGCGCTCGACGAAGGCGCTCGACGTGGCCCGCGTGCGACGGTCCGGCGCCTCGTTCAGCAGCTGCGCCAGGCTCTCTTCGCTCAGCTCGGCGAGGCGACCGATCGGGTGGCCGCGCTCGGTGGCCTCGCGGAGCCGCCTCAGGCGCAGGACGTCGTCCGCCCGGTAGACGCGGCGACCGGTCGGATCCCGGTTCGGGGCGACGATTCCGTAGCGGCGCTCCCACGCGCGGAGCGTTTCTACGGTCAGGCCGGTGGCCTGCGAAACGGCTTTGATCGAATACATGGGGTCGATGATACGGATTAACGGCTGGATGTGAACTAAATGTACACCAAGAGGCTGTACAAACTATTGACAGGTGAGCGGGTGGGTCGATAGCCTTCTCGCCGTCAACGATGACCCCCGTTTGGGCGGGGCTTCCCCCGCCCATCTTTTTCTCTCTCGCGTGCGGACTGGATTCAAGCGGGCAGGCGCAACACGGGGTGTTCGCCCGTTGCCTGCTTGAGCACGAGCTCGAGGAACTCGTCGGCCGACACCGGGTGGCCGAACAGGCGGCCCTGGCCGAACTGGCAACCACTCTGCAGCAGGAAGTCGCGCTGCTCCTCGGTCTCGATGCCCTCGGCAAGCACCTGCAGGCCGAGGCTGCGGCCCATCTCGATGATCGTGCGGACGATCGTGGCGTCATCCGGATCCGTCGCGGCATTGCGCACGAACGACTGGTCGATCTTCAGCGTGCCGATCGGGAACTGCTGCAGCGCGCTCAGGCTCGAGTAGCCGGTGCCGAAGTCGTCGATCGACAGGTGGACGCCCATTGCGCGCAGCTCGTCGAGCAGCGGCAACGTGCGCTCCGCGTCCAGCATCAGCGTCGTCTCCGTGATCTCGAGCTCGACGCGGCTCGGCGAGACGCCGTGCTTCTCGAACACCGAGCGGCAGTGAGGAATGAAGCTCGCCTGGCTCAGTTCCTTCAACGAGAGGTTGATCGCCACCATGCCGGGGTCGGCGATCTCCTTCTGCCACGCCGCATAGTCGCCGCAGACCTGGTTCAGCACCCACGCGCCGATGTCCCGGATCAGGTGCGATTCCTCGGCCAGCGGGATGAACTGCGAGGGCGCGATGTCGCCGTGGCCGGTCAGCCGCCAGCGCAGCAGCGCCTCGGCGCCCACGACCCGGGAGGTGGCGAGATCCACCTTCGGCTGGTAGCGCACCAGGAACTCGTTGCGCTCCAGCGCGCGCCGCAGCTTGCTCTTCAACATCAGCCGCTCGACCGCCGCCGCATTCATGTCCGGCGCGTAGAACACGTGGCAATTCCGGCCGCCGCGCTTCGCGTGGTACATCGCCGCATCCGCATTGCGGATCAGGTCGATGACGTTGTCCGCGTCGTCCGGCGCGACGGCGATGCCGACGCTTGCCGTGACCTCGATCTCGTTCTCGCCCACGTGCAGCGGACGCGACACTTCGTTCAGCACCAGCCGGGCCAGCACGGACGCCTGCTCGCGCCGCCCCTGCGCATCCGCCGCAGACTCGACGAAGACGGCGATCTCGTCGCCGGCCAGGCGGCCCAGCACCGACTCCTTCGGCAAGGCCCGGACCAGGCGTTCGCTCATCGTCTCGAGCACGCGATCGCCGGTCGCATGCCCGAACGTGTCGTTGACGTCCTTGAAATTGTCCACGTCGATGTACAGCAGCACGAGGCCGCGGTCCGCCCGCAGGCAACGCGTGATGGCCTGGTGCAGCAGGTGCTGGAACTGCATCCGGTTCGGCATCTTCGTCAGCATGTCGAAACGGGCCAGGTAGCGGATGCGGCGCTCGGCCCGCTTGCGCTCGGTGACGTCGCGCAGCACGAAGATGTTGCCCTGGAAGCCGGGGTCTTCGCTCGAGATCACCGAGGCGCTCACCGAGACCGGGATCGTCTGGCCGCGGACCGTGCGCACGACGGTTTCGCCGGGTTCGGCGAGCAGTTTCTCGATCGCGAAGGCGTCCCGATGCGGCTCGGCCACCAGTGACTCGAACTCGAGCCCGACCAGTTCGCCCGTCTCGAAACCGAGCAACTCGCAGGCAGCCACGTTGACCGTCCGGATCCGCCCGTCCGGCGCGGTGACCAGCACGGCGTCGCTCATGCTGTTCAGCAGCGTGTCGAGGTAATTGCGCGAGATCGCCGTGCCGGTGAGCGCCTGCCGCATCTGCTCGAGCGCTTTCGCCAGCGGCGCGATCTCCGGCACGTCGCTGCGCGGGATCGGGTCCGAGTACACGCCGCGACCGATGCGCTCGGCGCGGGTCATCAGCTCGGCCATGCCACGGTCGATTCGCGAAATCATCCGGGCCGTGACCCAGGCGGCCGAGCAGCGTGAGCACGAGACCGGTGCCGAGCAACCACGCGATCTGGGTGGCGAATGCGTGCGACAGCAGCGCGCCGACCTGCCCGCCGACCGCATCCAGTGCGGCGGCCGGGTCGGTGGCCACCAGCCCCGACGTCGCGTCGAGCAGGCTCTCGAGGTGCTGCTGCTCGTGGCGCTCGCTGAACGCGATGATCAACGCAACCGACGTCGTCAGCACCAGGCCGATCGCCAGCACGATGAGCACGTAGCGTGTCTTGAGACCTAAACCGCGCATTGCCCGCTGCCCACCCGTGAGGCACCCCCTCGTCCTGGTTGCTGTTGTTCTAGGCGACCCCGCGAGCATCATAGACCGGCGCCGCGCGGCCTGCGAGCAAGGGAATCCCTGAATTCGTGGCCGAAAGTGGCAATTTCTCCGACAGTCGCGCGGCGGCCGGATACCGCGGGCGACCGGTCGACTCCGGTATGCTTGCGGCCGACGCGGAGCAGGGCATGAATGAACTCGAGCTGACCGGCCGGACCCGGACGCACGTCGTGGAACTCGAGCAGCCGCGCTGCACGCTGCATTACGCGGTCGTCGCGGCCTTTCTCGCGATGCGCGATGCGGCCGCGCGTGCGGGCATCGCTCTGGAGGCCGCATCGAGTTTCCGCGACTTCGACCGCCAGTTGAGCATCTGGAACGCCAAGTGGCGCGGCGAGCGTCCGCTGCTCGACGACGCGGGCCGCCCGCTCGACGCCGCTGCACTGGACGAGGACGCGCGCATCGCCGCGATCCTCCGCTGGTCCGCCTTGCCCGGCGGCACCCGTCACCACTGGGGCTCGGACATCGACGTGATCGACTCGTCGGCCGTGCCGGACGGCTACCGCGTGCAACTCGTCGCCGAGGAATACGCGCCGGGCGGCGTGTTCGCGCAGCTCACGCCGTGGCTCGACGCCAACATGGGTCGCTTCGGTTTCTACCGCCCGTATGCGTCGGTGCTCGGCGGCGCCGGCGTCGAAGCCTGGCACTTGAGCTACTGGCCCGTGGCCAACGAGGCACTCGAGACGCTGACCTTGCCGGTGTTGCGGCGGGCCATTGCCGGCAGCGAGTTGCTCGGCAAGGAGCGCGTGCTCGAGCGGCTGCCGGAGATCTACACCCGCTTCATCGTGGCGGTGGACTCGAGCGTGCCAGCTGCGCGTCTCGCAGCGTCTCGAGGCGCCTGAGGACTCGCCCCGAGTGCGCAAGATCTACACCGCAGAATCCGTCGTCGAAGTCGCGCACCTGCGCAACGTGCTCGAGTCCGCCGGGATCGAGTGCCTGGTGCGCAACGATCGCCTCGGCGGCGCGATCGGCGAGATTCCGTTCGTGGAGTGCTGGCCGGAACTCTGGGTGCGCCAGCCCGGCGACGCGCTGCGCGCCCGTGGGCTGATCGACGAGGCGCTGCGCTCGACCGGGGAGGGCGACCCCTGGACTTGCCCGGGCTGTGGCGAGCGCATCGAGCCGCAGTTCTCGCAGTGCTGGCACTGCGCCGCGGCCGCACCGTTGCCGGAGTCGTTCGCGTTGACGACGCTGACCATCGCGAGCCGCTACAAGGGCCCGCCGGACTCCGGCAACGGCGGCTACGTGTGCGGCCTGATCGCGGCGACGGCGCACGCCGATCTCGTCGTCCGGTTGCTGGCGCCGCCCCCGCTTGAAACGCCGCTCGGGCTCGAGCAGCAAGCAGACGGCACCTGGCTGCTTTCGTCGGCGACGGTACCGATCGCGCGCGCCACGCCTGCGAGACTCGATCTCGAGGTTCCGCCCCCGCCGCAATACGTGCAGGCCGTGTGGGCTTCGCAGCACTACCCGGGATTCCGCGAGCACGCCTTCCCGGAATGCTTCGTCTGCGGGCCGCACCGGCGGCGTGGCGACGGGCTGCGGATCTTCCCGGGCATGCTCGAGAGCGGCATCGTCGCCGCCCCCTGGTTGCCGCCGGACTCGCTCGATGCGGGCGACGGCAAGGTGGCGGCCGAGTTCCTGTGGGCCGCACTCGATTGTCCGGGCTATTTCGCCGTTTCGGGCGGTCGCCGCCTGATGCTGCTCGGCGAGATGCAGGCGCACGTGGACCGCCGGGTGCACGTCGGCGAGTCCTGCACGGTCATCGGCTGGAAGATCGGCGTCGATGGGCGCAAGTACCAGGCCGGCACGGCGATCTTCGACGAGGACGGCGAGCTCTGCGCGCGGGCGCGCGCGCTCTGGATCGAGCGCAAATAGCTACTTCCGGGCGATCGCGATCGCGATGGCGCCACCCGCGCACAGCAGGATTCCCGGCCACGGCGTGCCGGCGATCGACAGCCAGACGATGCCGCCGAGCAGCGTGACCGCGCCGACGATCGTCGCGTCGCGCCGCCGCGCGCTCGCGCGGATCTCCTCGCGCAGCACCTCGATGCCCGGCTGCTCGACCTTGATGCGGAAGTTGCCTTCGGAGGCCTGCTGCACGGCCTGTTGCAGCACCTGCGGCAGCATGCGCAGCGCCTCGCTCAAGTCGGGCAGCTGCCGGCGCAGCTGCAGCGCGAGGTTGCGGCCGCTCAGCCGGTCCGAGGCCCAGTCCTTCAGCACCGGTTGCGCGGTCTTCCAGAGGTCGAGCTCGGGGTAGAGCTGCCGGCCGAGCCCTTCGATCTGCAGCAGCGTCTTCTGCAGCAGGATCAGCTGCGGCTGCACGTTCATCTGGAAGCGGCGCGCCGTCTCGAACAGCCGCAGCAGCACCTGGCCGAACGAGATCTCCGACAGCGGCTTGTTGAAGATCGGCTCGCAGACCGTGCGCACCGCGGCCTCGAGCTCGTCCACCCGCGTATCCGCCGGCACCCAGCCCGAATCGACGTGCAACCGGGCGATCCGGTTGTAGTCGCGGTCGAAGAAGGCGAGGAAATTCTCGGCCAGGTAGTGCTGGTCGCGCTCGTCGAGGGTGCCCACGATGCCGAAGTCGACCGCACAGTACTTCGGGTATTCCGGGTCCTCGAGCTGCACGAAGATGTTGCCCGGGTGCATGTCGGCGTGGAAGAAGTTGTGCCGCAGCATCTGCGTGAAGAAGATCGTCACGCCGTTTTCCGCGAGGCGCTGGATGTTGGTGCCGCGCCGCCGCAGCTCCTCCATGTCGCTGACGATGACGCCGTGGATGCGTTCCATCACCATCACTTCCGGGCGGCAGTAGTCCCAGTACACCTGCGGCACGTAGAGCAGGTCGGAACCGGCGAAATTTCGCTTCAGCTGCGCGGCGTTCGCCGCCTCGCGCATCAGGTCGAGCTCGTCGATCACGGTCTTCTCGTACTCGCGCACGACTTCGACCGGCCGCAGTCGATGGCCCTCGCGTGAGTAGTCGCGTGCGAGGCGGGCCAGCACGTGCATCACCTCGAGGTCGCGCTCGATCCGCTCGCGCACGCCGGGGCGCACGACCTTGGCCACGACGTCCTCGCCGGAGCGCAGCCGGGCGACGTGCACCTGCGCGATCGTCGCCGCGGCGAGCGGCGTCTCGTCGAATTGCTCGAAGACCTCGGCGACCGGCCGTCCGTACGCGCGCTCGATGATCGCGCGGGCTTCGGCGCCGGGGAACGGCGGCACGCGGTCCTGCAGCTTCTCGAGCTCGTCGGCGATGTCCGCCGGCAGCAGGTCGCGGCGCGTCGAAAGCGCCTGGCCGAACTTCATGAAAATCGGCCCGAGTTCCTCGAGCGCGAGCCGGATGCGCTCGCCGCGCGTGCCGCCCTTGCGGCGTTCGAACCACGTGGCCGGTGACAGGTAGAACGCGAAGCGCAGCGGACGGAACAGGTGCGTGGCGAGGATGATCTCGTCGAGCCCGTGGCGCACGAGCACGCGCTGGATCTGCAGGAGCCGGCCGATGACGCGGAATCGCATGGTGGAAGCGGATAGCGGATAGTGATCGGAGTTCGCTGACGAGCTATTTCGTCGTTGCGCGGCCGGTGGCTTCGAGGCGCGCGAGCCGGGCCTCGAGTCGGTCGGCGTCGTCGCGCAGGTGATCGACGCTCTCCAGGAACTCCTCGACCTCGATGCGCGTCGGCACGTCGCGGCCCTCTTCCTGCAGGAACTCGACGATGTTCGTCGTCAACGAGCCCGACGCCTTGCGGCCCCAGTCGAGGAAGCCACGGGCGATATTCGCCACCTGGCGGGCGGCGACGTCCCCGAGCACGCGCGCCAGCTCCTCCTCGAAGTCGGGCTTCGATTCGGCGAGCAGGTCGCGAAACTTCTGCGCCACTTCCGCATTGCCTTCGATCCGGACGCCCCCGCCGCGCAGCGCGCCTTCGGCCCCCGGTCCCGCCAGCGCAAGCAGCGCGATCGGCGTGCCCGAGAGGCTTGCATCCGCCGGGCCCTCGTGGCTCGAGGCGAGACTGAGTCGGCCGCCTTCGGCACGGAAAAAGAACGCCAGGGGCGTGCCCTCGACCGTGAGCGACATGACGCGGCCGTCGAGCTGCCGCGCGAGCGCCTGCGCCCGGCGCGACTCGGCGACGTTGCGGTTCAGCACCGCTTCGAGGCGCTCGAGCAGCATGTCAGTACCGGAATCCCTTGTGCAGCGCCACGATGCCGCCGCTCAGGTTGTGATGGCGGCAGTCCTCGAGCCCGGCCTCGCGCATCATCCCGCACAGCGTCTCCTGGTCGGGGAAGCGTCGGATCGATTCGGCGAGGTACTGGTAGCTGTCGGAATCCCCGGCGATGCGCTTGCCGAGCCACGGCAGCACGCTGAACGAGTAGACGTCGTAGACGGGCTTCAGTCCCGGCACCACGGGTTTCGAGAACTCGAGCACCAGCAGCCGGCCACCCGGCCGCAGCACGCGGCGCATCGATGCGAGCGCGGCGGGCTTGTCGGTCACGTTGCGCAGCCCGAACGCGATCGTCACGCAGTCGAAACTCTCGTCCTCGAACGGCAGGCATTCCGCGTTCGCGAGCGAGAAGCGGACGTTGTGCATCAGGCCGCGGTCGAGCAGCCGGTTGCGTCCCACTTCGAGCATCGCTGCGTTGATGTCGGACAGCACGACCAGGCCGTTCGCGCCGACCTGCTTCGCCATCCCGGCGGCAATGTCGCCGGTGCCGCCTGCGACGTCGAGCGCCGTTTGTCCCGGGCCGGAGCCCGGTCTGCGACAGCGTGTAGCGCTTCCAGAGCCGGTGCACGCCCGCCGACATCAGGTCGTTCATCAGGTCGTACTTGTCCGCCACCGAGTCGAACACGGCGCGGACGCGCTGCGCCTTCTCTGCGGCCGGTACCTGCTGGTAGCCGAAATCGACCTCGAGCCGAGCTCGGGCGCGCGCCGTGTCTGGGGGGCTTTCTCGCTCATGGAACGCGCATTCTACGCGGTCACACGTGGCGCCGTCCGCAGCGCTGCTTCCGATCTGGCCCTGGGTTGGGGTTGCGCGCTCCCCGTGGCGTCGCGCCGCAGGACGCGGCGCGTGAGCCCCCAAGGATGGGTTCACGGCGGCCACGGGGAGCGAGCAACCCCAACCCAGGGCCGGATCGGATCAGACGCGTCGATGCTTCGGCACGGGCGTCGGGTACGGAAGCCCGAGCTTCGCGATCCGATCGAGGTAGCTCTGCCACTTCTCGGCGTGCGTGGTGCCGAGCTCGTAGAGGTAGTCCCACGTGTAGAGGCCCGAGTCGTGGCCGTCGTCGAAGACGAGCTTCACTGCGTAGTTGCCGACCGGCTCCGCGGCGCGGATGCCGACCTCGTGCTTGCCGAGCTGCAGCGTCTCCTGCCCCGGGCCGTGGCCCCGGACCTCCGCGGACGGTGAATAGACCCGCAGGTACTCGAACGACAGTTCGAATCGCGAGCCGTCGTCGAAGGCCACTTCGAGCACGCGGGACTTCGTGCGCAGCTTGATCTCGGTCGGTGTCATGATCGCTTCCGGGTCAGAGGATGTAGCGCGCGAGATCCTGGTCGCGCGCGAGCTCGCCGAGGTTGCGGTCCACGTAGCCGGCATCGACCACGAGCGTGCTGCCGGCGCGGTCCGACGCCTCGTAGGAAATCGTCTCGAGCAGCCGTTCCATCACGGTGTGCAGCCGGCGCGCGCCGATGTTCTCCGTGCGCTGGTTGACGTCGAAGGCGACCTCGGCGAGCCGGCGCACGCCGCCCGGATCGAACTCGAGCCGCACGCCCTCGGTTGCGAGCAGTGCCGCGTACTGCGTGCACAGCGAGGCGTCGGGCTCGGTCAGGATGCGCACGAAATCCTCGACCTCGAGCGCCTGCAGCTCGACGCGGATCGGCAGCCGGCCCTGCAGCTCGGGGATCAGGTCCGACGGCTTCGACATGTGGAAGGCGCCCGACGCGATGAACAGGATGTGGTCGGTCTTGACCATGCCGTACTTGGTGTTGACCGTGCAGCCCTCGACGAGCGGCAGCAGGTCGCGCTGCACGCCCTCGCGCGACACGTCCGCGCCCATCGTCTCCTGGCGGCGCGCGATCTTGTCGAGCTCGTCGATGAACACGATGCCGTTCTGCTCGGCATTGCGCAGCGCCTGCGCCTTGAGCTCGTCCTCGTTGACGAGCTTGGCCGCCTCCTCGTCGGTGAGCAGCTTGAACGCCTCGTTGACCTTGAGCTTGCGCGGGCGCGAGCGATTGCCGCCGAGGTTCTGGAACATGCCCTGCAGCTGCTGCGAGAGCTCTTCCATGCCGGGCGGCGCCATGATCTCCACGCCGACCGGCAGCGCGCGCAACTCGACCTCGATTTCGCGGTCGTCGAGCTGGCCCTCGCGCAGCATCTTGCGGAACCGCTGGCGCGTGTCGCCGTCGCGCGGCGGCTCCGGCTCGGCGCCGAATCCCACGGTCGCCCGCGGGCGCGGCAGCAGCGCGTCGAGCACGCGCTCCTCGGCTGCGTCCATCGCCCGGTGGCGGACTTTCTCCGTCTCGGCTTCGCGGGTCAGCTTGACCGCGACGTCCACGAGATCCTTGATGATGGAATCGACCTCGCGGCCGACGTAGCCCACCTCGGTGAACTTCGTCGCCTCGACCTTGATGAACGGCGCGTTGGCGAGCCGCGCGAGCCGCCGCGCGATCTCCGTCTTGCCGACGCCGGTGGGGCCGATCATCAGGATGTTCTTCGGCGTGATCTCGGCGCGCAGCGATTCCTCGACCTGCATGCGCCGCCAGCGGTTGCGCAGCGCAATCGCGACGGCACGCTTCGCGGCGGCCTGCCCGACGATGTGCTTGTCGAGTTCCTGGACGATTTCGCGGGGGGTCATGGAGGACATGGTTTTAGGGGGTAGGGGATAGGGGATGGGGGATAGTGAAGAGGTGCGGCTGCAGCCGAACGGTGCTGGCTGATCGTCTCCGACTATCCCCTATCCCCTATCCCCCATCCCCTCCCCACGAGCTCCTCAATGGTCACATTGCGGTTCGTATAGATGCAGATGTCCGCCGCGATGCCGAGCGCCTGCTCGACGATCGCGCGTGCGTCGAGCTGGGTGTTCTGCAACAGCGCGAGTGCTGCGGCCTGGGCGAACGCGCCGCCGGAGCCCACGGCCATCAGGTCGTGCTCCGGCTCGATGACGTCGCCGTTGCCCGAGATGATGAACGAGTGCGAGGCGTCGGCGACGCAGAGCAGGGCCTCGAGGCGGCGCAGGCTGCGGTCCGAGCGCCAGTCCTTGGCGAGCTCGATCGCGGCGCGGGTCAGGTTGCCGAACTGCTGCAGCTTGGCTTCGAAACGTTCGAAGAGCGTGAACGCGTCGGCGGTGCCGCCCGCGAAGCCGGCGATGACCTTGCCTTCGTGCAGGCGGCGCACCTTGCGGGCGTTGCCCTTCATCACGGTGTTGCCGAGCGTCACCTGGCCGTCGCCGCCCATCGCGACACGGCCGTCGCGCCGGACGCAGAGGATCGTGGTGCCGTGCGGATCGAACGTGGACATCCTAGGGCCTCTTGCGCTTCGCCCGCGGGTGGGAAGCGTCGTAGATGCGGGCCAGGTGCTGGAAATCAAGGTGCGTGTAGACCTGGGTCGTGCTGATGTTGGCATGGCCGAGCAGTTCCTGCACGGCGCGCAGGTCACCCGACGACTCGAGCAGGTGCGAGGCGAACGAGTGCCGGAACATGTGCGGATGGACGTGCTCGGGCAGGCCCTGCAGGCGGGCCCAGCTCGCGATGCGCTTCTGCACGATGCGCGGGCCCAGTCGTCGGCCGTTCACGCCGACGAACACCGCAGTCTCGTCCACGGCGGCGAGGGCTGCGCGCTCCTGCAGCCAGCGCGCG
Source organism: uncultured Gammaproteobacteria bacterium (assembly GCA_963777725.1). Taxonomy (GTDB): domain Bacteria; phylum Pseudomonadota; class Gammaproteobacteria; order Steroidobacterales; family Steroidobacteraceae; genus RPQJ01. The sequence goes on along the minus strand of CAVZRR010000025.1, from coordinate 27,378 downwards.
AGCGCCGCGGCCGCCTGCCGGCCGACGGGCACGATGCGCGCCTTGCGTCCCTTGCCCATGACCCGCACCGTGCGATCGCGCAGGTCCAGGTCGGTGAGATCGAGCCCGAGCAGTTCCGCCAGGCGCAGGCCGGACGAGTAGAACAGCTCCATGATCGCCTTGTCGCGCACGCCGAGGCGCTCGTCGGAGCGGAACTCGAGCAGCCGGGCCATCGTGTCGGCGTCGAGCGTCGTCGGCAGTCGCTTGCGCGCCTTGGGCGCCTGCACGCCCGCCGCGGGCTCGTGCGCCAGCTCGCCCTCGCGGATCAGGAACCGGCAGAGGCTGCGCACCGCCGAGAGGCGTCGCTGGATGCTGCGAGGCGCGAGGCCGCGCCGATGGCACTGCGCGGCAAAGCTGCGGACGTGCTGGGAGTCGAGCGCGCTCCAGGCCGTGAGGCCCTGCGCCTTGCAGTATTCGACCAGCGCCGCGAGGTCGCGTTGATAGGCGCTCGCCGTGTGCGGCGACAGTTGCCGCTCGTTGCGCAGGCCGTGCAGGAAGCGGGTCACGCCGTCGGCGAGCGCCTCGCTCATGCGCCGCGTGCGGTCAGGGCCTCGGTGACGAGTTCGCCGATCCGGACGAGGAAGTCCGTGCTCATGGTCGGCAGGTAACGCTCGGTGTCGTGGCTGGCGATCGCCAGCAGGCCGAGCGCCGCGCGCTCGCCGAGCGGGATCAGCACGGTGGAACCGACCTTGCCGTCCGCGCCGAACAGGTACTCGCGCTGCGTGTCGCGGATCTGCCCGCTGCGCGGGCGCGCGGACTCGAAGAACGTCTCGAAGATCTTCAGCTCCGGGCTGCCGCGCGGCACGAGGCGCAGGTGAGGGCTCGACTGTCCATCGAGGCCGGGCACCGTCGGGTCCGTCACCAGCGTGACCCAGCGCGAGGCGCCGAAATCCTCTCGCAGCGAGGTCTCGAGTGCGCCGATGACTTCGGCGAAGTCGCGCGCCCTCAGCAGCCGACGCGACAGGCGGTGCACGCGATCGGCGATCGCGTCGCTGGCCCGGCCATTCTCGATCAACTCCTGCAATTTCATTTCCAGTGCGGCGTGCTTCTCGCGCAGCACGAGCACCTGGCGCTCGACCAGCGAGACGGCCGCGCTGCCGCGCTGATGCGGCAGCTGGAGCCTGGCGAGCGCGCCTGGATGGCGCTCGAAGAAATCCGGGTGGGCGATCAGGTGCTCGGCGATCTGGTCTTCGGCGGCGCTGCCCGGCTCCACTCCGCGAATCGGCTGCTTGCTCATGCTGCTCTCCCTGGAGCGTCCGGAATGTCCACGTGGCCTTCGAAGGCCGTTTCGGCCGGGCCGGTGAGCCAGACGGGCTCGCCCGGTCCGGGCCACTGCACGATCAATCGTCCGCCGGGCACGTCCACCCGGACTTCTTCGGCCAGCGGGCCGTGGCGCCGTCCCACTGCAACGGCGGCGCACGCACCGGTGCCGCAGGCCTGCGTCTCGCCTGCGCCGCGCTCGTAGACCCGCAGGCGAACGTGGTCGGGTGCCACGATCTCGAGGAACCCGACATTGACCCGGCGCGGGAAGCGCGGGTGATTCTCCAACGCGGGTCCGATGCTGTCCACCGGCGCGTCGCGCACCGAGCGCACGCGGATCACGGCGTGCGGATTGCCGAGCGAGACCGCGCCGAAATCCACGGGGCCGCCGGCGAGCTCGACCTGGTAGCTCGGCGCCTCGCGCTCGGCCTCGAACGGCAGCGAGCGCGGATCGAAGTCCGGCACGCCCATCGCCACGGACACGAGCCCATCGGGCCGCAACCGCGCATTGACGATCCCGCCCGGGCTGTCCATCGTCAGCTGCGACCCGCGTGACGGGCCCCTGCTTGCGACGAAGCGGGCGATGCAGCGCGCGCCGTTGCCGCACTGCTCGACCTCCGAGCCGTCCGCGTTGAAGATCCGGTAGTAGACGTCCGTCCCCGGGCGGCGCGGCGGCAACAGTACCAGTGCCTGGTCGAAGCCGATGCCCGTGTGGCGGTCGGCCAGCCGGCGCAACGCGTCCTGCGCCGGGATCTCGCCGGGATCCTGCGCGTCGAAGACGATGAAGTCGTTGCCGAGTCCATGCATCTTCGTGAAGGCGAGTCGCATCGCGCAAGGATAGCCGAAACCGCGCGTCAGTCCTGCGTCGCGCGCATTTCCTCGAGGCTCGCGGCGATGCCGGCGTCGAGGGTGGCGTAACGCGGCTCGACGCCGAGTTCCTCGCGCATCCGCCGGTTGTCCACGCGGCGGGACTCGACCAGGAACGAGAGCATGCCGGGGCTGATGCGCCCGCGTGCCTCGGCGAGCGCGATGAGTGGCGGCGACGGCAGACCTGCCAGAGCCGCCGTTCGCTGTACGAATTCAGTCGTGCTCGAGTGGTCGCCGTCGGTCACGTTGAAGATGCCCCGCACCGGGCGCTCGAGCGCGGCGACACAGGCGGTCACGAGGTCGTCGACGTGAATCCGGTTGCCCGGGCCCGAATCCTCGGGCCGCAGCGCCGGCTCGCCGCGGCGCAGGCGATCCAGCGGCAGGCGCCCGGGGCCGTAGATCCCCGGCACGCGCAGAATGACGCATCGGACGCCACGCGTGCCGCACCACTCGCTGGCGATCCGCTCCGCCGCAGCCCGCCGGCGGCCTCGATCGCTCGAGGGCATCACCGGGGAGGCTTCCGTGACGACCCCGCCCCCGGTGTCGCCATAAACGCCAGTCGTGCTCACGTACAGCAACGCGCTGGGCCGCGCTTCGCCTAGCGCGCCGAGGAAGCCAGCCAGCCTCGGGTCGTCGTCAGTGCCCTCGGGCGGCGGCACCAGGTACGCGATCGCCGCGCCATCGGCGACCGACAGCGCGCCAGGCGCGAGCTTGCCGTCGAGATCGGCGCGCAGCACCCCGAGCCCTGCGGCAGACAGCCGCGCCGCGGCGGCTTCGGATCGCGCCAGTGCGACGACCCGCCACCGCGGTTGCAGGCGGCGCGCGAGGCGCAGGCCGGTGTAGCCGGCTCCGGCCATCAGGCAGGTTTGATCCATGTGTCGAGAATACGCGAAACGACACCGTGGCCCGCCCGGCCTCGTCTTCGTGGCATCCTGCCGCCATGCCCCAGGTCACGCTGATTCCGTCCGGCCAGATCTTCACTGCGGAGCGCAACGAGCCCGTGCTCGCAGCCGCGCTGCGCGCCGGGCTGAACCTGCCGCACAGCTGCAAAGGCGGCCACTGCTCGTCGTGCCGCGCACGCGTTCTCGAAGGCTCGTTCGATTACCCGGGCGAAATGCCACTTGGCCTGACCGAGGCCGAGGCGCGCGAGGGCTACGCGTTGCTGTGCCAGGCGCGAGCGCTGACGGACCTGCGGGTCGAGACCCGCGAGATCCGGCCTGCGCCCGACGTCGAGGTGAAGAGCCTGCCATGCCGCATCGAACGGATGGACCGCGTCGCCGACGACGTGATGGCGGTGTTCCTGCGCCTGCCGGCGGTCGAGGAGCTGCACTTCCGGCCGGGGCAGTATCTCGACGTGATGCTGTCGGAGGGCCGCCGCCGCAGCTTCTCGATCGCGAGCGCGCCCGCGGACGGCCGCTTCCTCGAGCTTCACGTGCGGCGCGCCTCGACCAGCGGGTTTACGGGGCAACTCTTCGACAGTCTCCGCGCCGGCACGCTGCTGCGCATCGAGGGTCCCCTCGGCCAGTTCTGGCTGCGCACCGAGTCACCGCGACCGCCGCTGATGGTCGGCGGCGGTACCGGCTACGCTCCGCTGCGGGCCATGCTGCGGCAATTGAACGCGACCGGCGACCGCCGGCCGGTCACGCTGTACTGGGGCGGCCGGTCCGAGGCCGATCTCTATGAGCACGCGTGGCTGGCCCGGCTCGAGCACGAACGGCCCGGCTTCGCGTACCGTCCGGTGCTGTCGGGTCCGCAGCTGCCCGATGCGAGCGGAGTGGCCGTGCGCCGTGGCCTCGTTCACGAAGCCGTGCTCGCGGACCATCCCGATCTCGCCGGGTTCGACGTCTACGCGAGCGGGCCGCCGGCGATGATCGAGGCGATTCGGACCGAGTTCGCACGGCACGGCCTGCCGCGCGAGCAGCTCTTCTTCGACTCCTTCGATTACGCGCCGGACACGCTGTCGAGAATGAAGAGCGCGGCCGCCGTCCGCTGACGACGCGGTCTCAGCGGCGCCGCAAGCGCACGCGGGGCAGGTTCGGCCGCCGGCCGACCGACTGGGTCACCGACTGGCGCAGGTACTGCATCGCCCGTTCACGCTCGCCCATCTGCTCGAGCAGGTCGGCGAGGATCAGGCTGCTTTCCGCGCTCGGGCGCCGCGCCAGGCTCGCTTCGAGATAACTGCGTGCCTTGCCAAACAGCTCGGCACGCAGGCACAGGCGAGCGCAGCTCGCGAGCAGGTCGGGGTCCTCGGGGCGCTTGCGCAGCCACGTTTCCGCTCGCTCGAGTGGCGCCAGCGGATCGGGCAGCACGAGCTCGCCGTACGCGCGCACGGCAGCGGTGTCGCCGGTCTCGTCGATCAACTCGCGCAACACGCGTTCCGCGCCCGGGTGATCCTTGCAAGCCATCGCCGCGCGTGCGTAGGTGATGATCGACTGCGGCAGCTTGCGCACGGCTCGTGGCAGGTCGGACCAGGCTTTCTCGAGTTGGGACGCGTCGGCGCGCTCGCCCGCAACACGAATCTCCTCGAGTCGCACCTGCGCGAGCAGCTCGTTGACCTTTTCCTCGGGCAGCTCCTTTGCACCGAGCAGCCGCGGCCCGAGAGCACGCAGCTGCTCGCTGCGGCCGAGCTTCTGGCACAGACGTGCCATCAGCTCGAGGCCACGCGAGTTCAAGTCGCCCGAGGCATCGAGCTGCTCGAGCGTCTGCAGCGCGGCCTCGTCCTGGCCGCGGCGCATCTGCATCTCCGACAGCGTCACCAACGCGGCCGCGCGCGCTTCCGGCGCATCCTCCTGCGCCCGGGACAGCCACTCGTCGCGACGATCGGTCGCGTCGAGCAGGTCCGCCGCACGGGCGGCGACCAGGTAGTTGGCGGCCGGGGAGTCGGCATCCGGCGCGGCCCGGCTCAGCAGGTCTTCCGCGCTCTTCCACTGGCCGGCGGCGAGCTCGATCAGGCCGCGCTGCGTGTCGTCCCGGGCCCGGCGGCGACGGCGCTCGGCGCGCAGCTGCGCGATGCGGCGCCGCGAAGCGAACGCCCGGCTCACGCCGCCCGCGACCAGGTACCCGGCGGCGAGCAGCAGCACGAACACCGGCAGCGTGGTCTCGAGCAGCGAGCGACCGACGCGGATCGCGACGTAGCCCGGGTCCGCGAGCAGCAGGTGCGCCAGCAGCCCGCCGCCGACCAGAGCCAGCGCGACGATCGCGGCTCCCTTCATGGCGCGATCGGGCTGCCCCGGATGACGCCTTGCAGCAGCCGCCCGGCCGCACCGATCTGCGGCAACACCGGATCGATGCTGATGGCGCCGAGGCTCTCGATCTCGGCCAGCGCCGCGGTCACCTCGGGGCTCGAGGGATCGAAGTACTGCTCGATCCAGGTGCCCGCCGCGCGCAGCGACTGCGAGTAGGCCGCGCCGTCGGGCTGCATGGCCGCGACGCGTGCCGCGAACAGCAGCAGCTCGAGATGCTGCCGCCGCAACGATTCCTCTTCCTTGGTGACCAGCCGCGCCGTGGCGGGCTCGATGCGCCGCAACGAGATCAGGTCGCGCGCCGCCATCTTGAGCCGCTTCCAGGCCTGCTCGAGCGGACCGAGTTCCGCAGGCTCGGCCTTGGTCCGGCGGACCTGCGAGACCGGCATGCCGATCACGGGCAGTGCGGGCACGGCATCCTCGAGCGCGGTGATCCGCGCGAGCACCTCGGCCAGGTCCGTCTGCACCACGGCCCGCAGCGCGATGATCTCGCCGCCCAGCGCAGTGCGAACCTCGCGCACGGCCGGATCGTTGATCGTCGCGAGCCGCGCATCCGCCGACTCCATCGCGACGATCGCCGTGTTCACGTCACCCTCGAGCTTCAGGCGCCGCTCTGCCAGTTCCAGCAGGTAGAGCGCTTCCGCGCGCACCCACGCGCGTTGCGGAGTCTCGGTGCGGGCGCGCAATTCCTCGACGCTCTGGCCGAGCTCGACCACCTGCGCGGGCACCTCGCGCAGCCCGTGCAACTCGCTGCGCCACGTGCTCTGGCTCGACTCGAGCTTTTGCGTGAGCGTCTGCAGGGTGGCGTCGAGTCGATCGTGGATGCCGCGAAATTCCGTGACCTGGTCGTGCAGGCGGTCGATACGCCTGTCGAACTGCCCGAAACGCCAGTGGGCGTAGACGGCGAGCAGCAGGCCGAGCACCACGAGCGCGACCAGCATCGGGCTCACGCCCTGGCCGGTGCGTCGCGACTTGACGTCGGTGGTGAGGGATTCGATCTCGGCGGACATGGCTCGAACGATCGTATCACGCCCCGACGGAGGGCCCGGCGCAGCCGGTGTGCCCCGCCAGTGTGGCGAACATCACGCCGTCCTCGGCGCTCGGCGCGACGATCAGCGGGCCCCGCCAGCCGAGACTGCGGGCCGACGCGGCCACGCGTTCGCCAGGCACCAGCAGGGTCGCGTCGCGCAACTTCGGCAGCCGACCATCGGGCGCAGCCTCGAGCAGCGCACGGAGTACCTCGCCGCTGGTGACGGCGACGATCAAGCGGGTGCGGTCGCTGGCGTCGCGCAGCGCCTCGAGTGCCGCCGGATCCGCTGCGGCGGGTCGCCGCCGGTACACCTCGCAGAGCACGACCTCGGCGCCGCGACGAGCCAACTCTTCGCGCAGCAGCGCGCGGCCCCCGGCGCCTTTGACGATCAGGATGCGCTGGCCGCGCAGGTCGGCGAAAGACCCGAGCGCGAGCAGGCCCTCGGATTCAGACGCGCCCTGCGGCACGGCATCGACACGGATGCCATGCTCGTCGAGGGCCCGTGCCGTTGCGCGACCAATGGCGGCGACATGCGTGCGTGCGGGGCGCGGCAGCTGCTGCACCGACCACTGCACCGCATTGGCACTGGTGTAGACCGTCCAGTCGAAATCGTCCGGTACCAGCTTGGCCCGGCTCGCCGCGTCGAGTTCGATCGGCTCGATCTCGATCGCCGGCAGCAGGATCGGGTCGGCGCCGGCCTCCCGCAGCATCGCGACGAACGGCCCCGCCTGGCGCGCGGGGCGCGTCACCACGACGGTGAGCCCCTCGAGCGCGGGCGTCACGATGCCGCTGCGGCCTCGTCGCGCAATCGATCGAGCAACGCGCCTGCGCCCGCCGCCTGCATCCGGACCGCGAGCCGTCGCCCGAGTGTCTCGGTGTCCGCCGGGTTGCCGCGTTCCACGTCGCGGTAGACCTCCCGGCCGTCCGGCGCACCCACGAAACCGTGCACGACGAGCGACTCGCCCTCGAGCGACGCGTGCGCGGCGATCGGCGAGTGGCAGCTGCCGCCCAGCGTCTGCGCGAAGGCGCGCTCGGCCTTCAAGCGCACGAAAGACGGTTCGTGATGCAGCGCGACCAGCGCGGCACGGCTGGCTGCATCGTCCTCGCGGCACTCGATGCCGATCACGCCCTGGCCGACCGCGGGCAGCGAGAGCTCGAGGTCGAGCACCTGCGTGATGCGGTCGCCGAGGCCGAGGCGCTCGAGTCCCGCGCAGGCGAGCAGGATGGCGTCGAGTTCACCTTCGGCGAGCCGGCGCAACCGTGTATCCACGTTGCCGCGCAACAGCTCGAGCCTGAGATCCGGCCGCGCATGCCTCAGTTGCGCCTGGCGCCGCGGGCTCGACGTGCCGACGCGCGCGCGCTGCGGCAGGTCGGCGAAGCGCTGATGGCGCAGCGACAGGAACGCGTCGTGCGGATTGGCGCGCGGCAGCACCGCGGTGATGCACAACCCCGGCGGCAGCTCGCTCGGCACGTCCTTCATCGAGTGCACGGCAATGTCGGCGCGGCCTTCCTGCATGGCGACTTCGAGTTCCTTGACGAACAGGCCCTTGCCGCCGACTTCCGCGAGCGCACGGTCCTGCACGCGGTCGCCCTGCGTGCTCATCGGCACGAGTTCCACGGGCCGGTCGGGATGCGCGTCCCGCAGCAGCGCGGCGACGTGCTCGGCCTGCCAGAGCGCGAGCTGGCTGCGGCGGGTGGCGATGCGGAGCGGATTGGGCAAGGCGATCTCCAGTTCCGGTGATTCAGCGATTCTTGTCGGTGACGACGTTCAACTCGGCTTCGAAGCGGAACAGCGCCACGAGCAGGCCGAGCACGATCGGCCCGACGAACAGGCCGATGAAGCCGAACGCCGCGAGACCGCCCATGACGCCGACGAACACGGCCAGCGTCGGCACCTCGGCGCGCCCCGAAATCAGCAGCGGGCGCAGCAAATTATCCACGAGGCTGACGACGACCGCACCCCAGAGGGCGAGGAAGATCGCGTAGCCGTGATGACCCTGGATCGCGAGCCAGATCGCGGCGGGAACCCACAGCAGCGCGGGCCCGACCATCGGGATCAGCGCCAGGATCACGCCGATCACGCCGAACACGAGCGGCGAGGGCAGTCCGGCGATCCAGAACCCCACGCCGAGCAGCACGCCCTGGGCCAGGGCCGTGAGGCCAATGCCGAGGAACACGGCGCGGGTCACGTCCGAAAGGTGCTGCCACAGCAGGGTGCGCCGGCGCTGCTCGATCGGCGCCATGCGCACTACCTGTCGCGCGAGCGCCGGCCCGTCGCGCAGCACGAAGAACAGCACGAACAACATCACGACGAAGCTCACGGCCGTGCCGAGCGCGCTCATCACCACGGACCCGCCCGACTTCATCAACACCTGCAGCAGGCGCTGCAGTCCTTCGGTGAACCAACCCTGCAGCTGCGCGAGCGACACGCTGGTATTGGCATCGAGCCAGGCGAGGCTGCTGTCGAGCCACGGCACGCGCGACAGGTCGATCTCCGTGCCCTTGCTGAGCTCCGGTACGCGACGCTCGAGCCGACGCAGCAGTTGCGCGGCCTGGGTTGCGACAGCGGCCCCCGCGGCGAGCACCGGCAGGATGAACAGCAGGACCGTCAGCGCCGTCGTGATCGAGCTCGCAAGCTGCGCGCGCCCGCCGAGGCGCTGGGTCAGCCGCAGATTCCAGGGCGCGAGCAGCGCACCGAGCAACAGCGCCCAGAGCAGCGGCTGCCACAACGGCGTGACGATGCGCCAGACGAGGTAACAAAGCGCGGCCAGCAGCAGCAGCCCGCCGAGTCGCACGTACAGGCGGCGCTCGCCCTGGCCGGAGTCGTCCTTCTGCGTGATCGTCGATTCGCCGACGTCGTCCTGCATCCGGCTCATTCAGTGCCCGCTCCTCAGTTGCCGCAGCGCTTCCGTGGCGTGTCGCCTGCTCACCGGCAGGACCTCGTCGCAATCCTTCAAGCGCACGGAGTAATGGCCATCATCGCCGCGTTCCACCGCAGACACATGACGCGTGGCCACGAGCGAGTTGCGGTGGATCCGCACGAACTCCGGCAGGAACTCGGTGGCCAGCGAGCGCAGCGACTCGTCGATCAGGTCCCGGCCGCCGCGGTGGCGCACGGTGACGTACTTCTGGCCCGCCGCAAAGTAGTAGATGTCCTCGACCGGGATCAGCCGCAGCTGCTCGCCGAGCCGCGCGCAGATCTGGGCGCGCCGGCGACCGAGCTGGGATTGCTCCGCGAGCCGCAGCAACTGCGGCGCGGCGATCCGCGCCGCGTGCCGGATCGCGCGCGCGAGCTTCTCCTGGCGCACGGGCTTCAGCAGGTAGCCCACGGCCTGGGTTTCGAAGGCCTCGAGCGCGTGCTGGTCGTAAGCCGTCGTGAAAATCACGGCGGGCGGCTCCTCGAGCGCGTTCAAGTGCCGGGCCGCCTCGATGCCGTCCATGCCGGGCATGCGGATGTCGAGCAGCACGACGTCGGGTGCAAGCTGCGCGCAAAGCTCGAGCGCTTCGTTGCCGCTACCGGCTTCGCCGACCACGGCGACTTCGTCGATCGCGTCGAGCAGACGGCGCAGCCGGTCCCGCGCTGGCGGCTCGTCATCGACGATCAGCGTGCGGATGGCGTGCGGGGCGGTCGGTTCGTCCGTCATGGGCAGGGCGGCATTCTCCGCGGCCCGCCCGGTGCTGTCACCACGATTCGCGGCTGCCCCCCGTCGGACCCGCCACGAGTGGGAAGCGAATCTTCACCCGGTACGTCGTCGAGCCTTCATCCACTTCGACGGAGGCTTGGCCCGGAAACACGAGATCGAGCCTCTGGCGGATATTGTCGAGTGCCATGCGATTGCCGGCGCGCACCGCGCGAGCGGTGGCCGACACCGGGTTCGAGACCTCGATGGTCGCGATGCCGCCCTCGGCGTGGCCCTCGACCGTGACCGTGCCGCCTTCGGGCAGCGGCTCGATGCCGTGGCCGATCGCGTTCTCGAGCAGGGGCTGCAGCAACAGGCTCGGCACGATCGCTTCCGCCGGGAGGTCGGCGACCTTCCAGCGCACCTGCAGCCGATCGCCGAGGCGCAACTGTTCGATGCGCTGGTAGATCCGCGCGACCTCGAGTTCCTCGCGCAACGTGATCTGGGCGCGGGCCTCGCTCAGGCTGATCCGGAACAGGTCGGAAAGGTCCTCGATGGCTTCCTCGGCGCGTGCGGGATCGGAGCGCGTCAGCGACGCGATCGTGTTCATGCTGTTGAACAGGAAATGCGGGCGTATGCGCGCCTGCAGCGCCCGGATGCGTGAGCGGGCCTCGAGCTCCACGCTGCGGCGCCACTGGTGGGCAACGTAGAAATAGCGCAGGGCCAGCGCCCCGACGATCGCCGCGATCACCAGCGTGGGCAGCAGGAACGCCCAGTGCTGTGTCGGGAATAGCGAGGACGGCACGCCGAGTCGATGGGCCCACAAGCGGCCGAACCAGAACACCAGTTCGGAGACCAGGGCCACCGTGCCCAGCACCAGCCCGAGCGCGCCGACGACCGCCCTGCGCAGGGGCTGTCTGGCAAGCCACGGCCGCGCCCGGCACAAGACAGCCGCGCACAGCAGGCCGGCCCAGAGAAGATATGCGGAGGTGCGGGCGAGGTCGCTCCAGAACGTCGCCTCCGCCAGCGACTGGCGTGCCAGCGACAGGACGAAGGCGAGCAATGCGGCGCTCAGCACGATGGCCAGCACGGCACGTGCTTCGCAGAAGTCGGGCAGGAAGAACCCTTGTCCGTTTCCGGCGGCCGCCGGCTCCGGCGGCAACGCGCTCATGGACGGAGCGGGTCCGTGTCCGACGGGCCGGCTGCTGCGAACATCGAGTCCTTCAGCCGGAAGATCGTCGAGATGTCCTCGTCGCCGTGACCCTGGTCGATGAGCTTCCGGTAATGCAGCAGCGTCATCTCGACCACCGGCAGCAGCACGCCGTGGCGCGCCGCCATGTCGTGGCAGATCCGCAGGTCCTTCGCGTGCAGTCGCACCCGGAAGCCCGGCGGATACTCGTTGCGCACCATGTTCGGGGCGCGGTGCACGAAATACCAGCTCGACCCCGCGCCCTTGCCGAGCGTCTCGATCAGCGCCTCGAGCGGCAGGCCCTCCGCCTTCGCGAAGGCCATGGCTTCGGCAACCGCCTGGATGATGCCCGCGCACATGATCTGGTTGGTGGCCTTTGCAGCCTGGCCGGAGCCGCTCGGCCCGAAGTGAGTCACGGTGCGGCCCATGGCTTCGAGTACCGGGCGCGCCCGATCGAGCGCAGCGGCCGGTCCGCCCACCATGATCGCGAGCGTGCCGTCCCGCGCGCCTTCCACGCCGCCGCTGACCGGCGCGTCGAGGAACTCGACGCCATGCGCCGACAGCCTGCGGCTCGCTTCGCGCGCCGTGCCCGCGCTCACCGTGGAGCAGTCGATCACGATCGATCCGGGTCGCAGGGCTGCGGTGATCGCATCGATCAGTTCGAGCACGTCCGCATCCGCCGAGACGCACAGCACGACCACGTCGCACCGCCCGGCGAGTTCGGCTGGATTCGCTGCGGCGGCAATGCCGAGCTCGCCCGCGAGCTCGGTGGCTCGTGCAGGCGTACGATTCCAGATGCTGAGCAGCAGGCCGGCCCGGTGCAGGTTGCGGGCCATGCCGCGCCCCATGGCGCCGAGACCGATGAATCCGACGGTCACGCCCACGTCACGGGCCGCTGCAGAATTCGTCCACCAGCCGCTTGGCGTCCGCTCGGGCGGCGTCGATCTCCGCGTCCGACAAATAGCGCCGTTCGCCCTCGGCCGTGCCGGGTTCATACAACCGGCGGGCGGTGAGGTAGGACTCGTAGCGCTGGCGGGCATCCTGGCACCGCTTGGCGCGATCCTCTGCGGACAATTCCTGCGCCTTCTGCGCGTCGGCCGACGCGGCAGTCGCCGCCGCCGCCGCGGTGCCCGAGTCCGCGATCTGTTTCATCTCGTCGTCGTAACGCCGCTGTGCCTCGGCTGGATCGGTGGTCGAGGTCTTCACCCCGATGCGTTCCGCAGGGAGCGACGCGGGCTTGTCGGTGTAGATCGGCCGACCCTGGGCGTCGGTGGTCCGGTAGACCTCGCTGGCCAGGGTGCCCGTGGCGAGCAGCAGCAGCCCCGCGACCATCACTGTCGATTTCATTCGAGCGCCCTCCATTACGACGCCCCGAGTCTATCAGGGCGGGCCGGGATATCTGCAGCCGGGGGCTGGGGCGCCGCGCGAACTGAGACGCGGACCGCACACGGGCGGGCTGCGTGCACATAAAAAAGCGGACGCCGAAGCGTCCGCAGGCGGGGGAGAGGGCGACCGGACCAGGCACCGGCCGCCCCCGACAGACTCTGTCAGATTGTAGCCGCGCTCGTCGTGCGGCGCGGGTCGAGGCCGTCGCGTCTCTTCCTCGGCGTGACCCGCAGGCCGATCACGGGTCGACGACCTTGAGCGCACCCAGCGAGCACGCCGGTGAACACGACCGTGAAGAGCACCCCTTCAGCTGCACCCTGACCTGGGTGGCGACCGAGTACTCGCCGACGGCTCGCACGGATCCCAGACGCCACCGCCCAGCGCGGGGAACGCAGAAGACGCCGTCAGCATCGCGCCGACGATGCCGCCGACGCGTGCACGCCGAAGACGTCGAGCGAATCGTCATAGCCGAGCTTGCGCTTGAGTCCTGGTCGACCGCCCGAGGAAGCACAGCACGCCGGCGATCGCGCCGATCGCGAGTCGCGCCCATCGGGCCGACCGTGCCGCAAGCCGGCGTGATCGCGACGAGACCGGCGACCGCGCCCGAGACGATGCCGAGCACGCTCGGCTTCGCCGTGAGACGTCCACTCCGCGAACATCCAGGCCGAGCGCCGCGGTCGCGGTCGCAGATCTGCGTCACGAGCATCGCCATGCCCGCCGAGCCGCCGCGCTCACCGCGCTGCCGACGTTGAAGCCGAACCAGCCAACCCACAGCATGCGCCGCGCCGATCATCGCTCAGCGTCATGTTGTGGGGCTGCCATCGATGTGGTCGGCCGTAGCCCTTGCGCTTGCCGAGCACCAGCGCCGCGACCAGGCCCGCGATGCCCGCGTTGATGTGCACCACGGTGCCGCCGGCGAAGTCGAGCACGCCCCAGTCCCACATCAGCGCGCCGTCGCCGCTCCACACCATGTGCGTCATCGACGTGTAGATGATCGTGAACCACAGCGCGAGGAACACCAGCATCGACGAGAACTTGATGCGCTCGGCGAACGCGCCGACGATCAGCGCCGGCGTGATGATCGCGAACGTCATCTGGAACGTCGCGAACACCGATTCGGGGATCGTGCCGACCAGCGAGTCGCACGCCGACGCCGCCCATGAAGGCCTTGCCGAAGCCGCCGATGAACGAGTTCAGGTTGACCTCGCCGACGACCATGCCGGTCGTGTCGAACGCCAGGCTGTAGCCGTAGATCGTCCACAGCACGGTCATCGAGCCGGTGACCGCGAAGCACTGCATCAACACCGACAGCACGTTCTTCGAGCGGACCATGCCGCCGTAGAACAGGGCGAGGCCGGGGATCGTCATCAGGACGCACGAGCACGGTTGCGGTCAGCATCCATGCCGTGTCGCCCGTGTCGAGCATCGGGGTTTCGTCCTGCGCGTGCCCCAGCGCGGGGGCGAGCAATGGGAGCAGCGCCAGCGCGTAGCGCAGGATGCCGGTGATGCCTGGGAGTCTGGAACGAGTCACTGTATTTCTCCTGGTGCTCTCTGGAACGGGAAATCCTGCGGCGAGGGCCTAGACGGCCTCGGTGCCGCTCTCGCCAGTGCGGATCCGCACGGCCTGCTGAAGCTGGGTGACGAAGATCTTGCCGTCGCCGATCTTCCCGGTGCGGGCGACGTTGGTGATCGCCTCGATCACCTGCTCGACGACGGTGTCGTCCACCGCGATCTCGATCTTCGACTTGGGGAGGAAATCGACGCGGTACTCGGCGCCGCGGTAGATCTCGGTGTGGCCGCGCTGCCGGCCGAAGCCCTGCACCTCGGTCACCGTGACGCCCTGCACGCCGATGTCGGCAATGGCCTGCCGCACGTCATCGAGCTTGAACGGCTTGATGATGGCGGTGATGAGTTTCATCGGGCGGTCTCCCCACGGGGTTCTGCGATTGGTTCGCGAACCCTCGATGCAGGAAGCGTGCCACCCGCCGAAAACCGCGCATCGGCGCCGCCCGGGGCGGTCCCCCTCGGCCCGCCGCACCAAGATGGAGCGGCGCAGCTCGCCGCACGCCTCACCGCGGAGCGTCCCTCGTCCGCCGGGTGCTTCTCCGGGCCCACCGACTGGCCGCGCACCCCAAGCCGCCACCTCTTACACTATCCCCCATCCCCCATCCCCCATCCCCCATCCCCTTCCCCATGGCCTTCGACCCCCGACTCATCGACGACCTCGCCCGCCGCCTCGCCGGATCGGTCCCCGAAAGCGTGATGGCGCTGCGGCGCGACCTCGAGCAGAACTTCAAGGGCGTGCTGCAGTCGCAGCTCGCGAAACTCGACCTGGTCACGCGGGAGGAGTTCGACGTGCAGGCGGCGGTGCTGAAGCGCACGCGCGAGAAGCTCGCGGCCCTCGAGCAGCGACTCGTCCAGCTGGAAGGCCAGGGCCAGTAGCCCGCGTCGTCAGTCGAGCAGCCGCGGACCCGCGTCCACGGCGATGAAGATTCCCATCACGACGAGCAGCACGCCGAAGCCCCTGCGCAGCGTCGCCTGAGGCAGGCGCCGCCCGAGACGGTGCCCGGCAAAGCTGCCGACGATGCCGACGGCGGCGACGGCCAGCAGCACCGGCCAGTCGAGGTCGAGGCCCTGGGCGTCGAGCACGCGCAGGTATTTCGCGAAGCCGGTGAAGGAATTCAGCGTGATCACGGCGAGGCTGGTCCCGACGGCACTCGCCATCGGCACGCCGGCGAGCAGCACCAGTGCCGGCACGATCAGGAACCCGCCGCCGACGCCGACGAGGCCGCTCAGCAGTCCCACCGCGGTGCCGCCGGCGATCACTGTCACCCGTCTTGCTTCGTGGTCCGGACGGCTGGTGACGCCGGCCCGCAACATGCGCCAGGCAGCCACGAGCATCACGCCCGCGAACAGCGCGAGTTGCGCTGCGCCCGGCACCCAGTGCGCCAGCCAGGCGCCGAACCACGCGCCGGCCATGCCGGGCAAGCCGAACCACGCCACGTTGCGCCAGTCGACCTGCCGGTGGAGCGCATAGGGCACGCAAGCCGCCGCGGCGATCAATCCCACGACCAGCAGCGAGCCACCGATCGCGAGCTTCTCGGGCTGGCCGACGAGGTAGTGCAGCACCGGCACGGTCAGGATCGAGCCGCCGGAGCCCAGCAGCCCCAGGCTGAGCCCGATCGCCAGCGCGCCGAGCAATGCCAGCAGCATGCTATGGAGTCCCGCGCGTCAGTCTTCGCAGCGGGCGCGGCCCGCGCCCGAGTCGTCGCCGGATCGAGCGTTCGGGTCGGCGGCGCAGTAGACGTCCTGGAGCAACGCCATCACGCGGATCACCGGGCCGTCGGGCAACGAGTAGTAGATGGTCTGCGCCTCGCGGCGCGTGTCCACCAGTCCTGACTCGCGCAGCAGCGCGAGGTGCTGCGACAAGGCCGACTGGCTCAGTTCGAGGCGCTGGTTGAGTTCACCGACGGACAGGGGTCCCTCGAGCAGGTTGCAAAGGATGTGCAGCCGCTGCTCGTTGCCGAGCGCCTTGAGCAGCTGCGCGGCCTCTGCGAGGTGCGCCTGCATCTGGCCCGGATCGATTTCGATCGTGTCCGTGGGGCTGGAACTGCGGCGGACGGCGGGAGGCATGGGAAGGTACTCCGTGGCTGGCCACGATTGTATTTCAGACTTGACTAATTTAGCAACAGCTAATATTGTGCCGCTCCACACACAGGACCGGAGCCCGCGATGCAACCCAGCGTCACGCCGATCTTCCACAAGCCCACCAGCACGTGGACCTACGTGGTCGCCGACCCGGCCACCCGCGAGGCGGCCGTCATCGACCCGGTGCTGGACTACGACTGGCGGTCCGCGCGCACCGGCACGGCCTCCGCCGACGAGATCCTGGCCCATCTCGAGTCGGCTGGCCTCAGCCTGCGCTGGATCCTCGAGACCCACGCGCACGCCGACCACCTGTCCGCGGCACCCCACCTCAAGGCTCGCGCCGGCGGCCAGATCGCCATCGGTCAGGGCATTCGCCAGGTGCAGGCCACGTTCAAGCGCCTGTTCGGCCTGGGTGACGAGTTCCAGCCGGACGGCCGCCAGTTCGACCGGTTGCTGGCCGACGGCGAGACCGTCGAAATCGGCGGGATCGCAGGCCGCGTCATCGCGACGCCGGGCCACACCAGCGACAGCGTTTCCTACCTGTTCGGCGACGCGCTGTTCGTCGGCGACACGGTGTTCATGCCCGACGGCGGTTCGGCCCGCTGCGACTTCCCGGGCGGCGACGCCGCGGAACTGTACCGATCGATCCAGCGCCTCTACGGCTTGCCCGAGGCCACGCGCGTGTTCGTCTGCCACGATTACTCGCCCGGCGGCCGCGAGGTTCGCTGCGAAACGACGATCGGCGAGCAGCGCTCCGCGAACATCCACGTCCGTGCGGACACGCCCGAGGCGGATTTCGTGGCGATGCGCCGCAAGCGCGACGCGACGCTCGACGTCCCGAACCTGATCATCCCGTCGGTGCAGGTCAACATCCGCGCCGGCTTCCTGCCGCCTGCCGAGTCCGATGGCGTGAGCTACCTGAAGGTGCCGCTCAACGTCATCGGCCGCCCGTTGCCGACTTCCCATTCCTGATCCATCACTACGGTCACCGCAAATGCATCACGACAAAAGCCTCACCGACGCCACCCCCGAGCAGGTTCACGCCTGGCTCGCCAACGGCGAGATCCTGCTCGTCGACGTCCGCGAAGCCAACGAGTTCGCGTTCGAGCGCATCCACGGCGCGCTGCTCTACCCGTTGTCCACGTTCGACCCGAAAGCGCTGCCCACCGAGGGGCGCAAGCTCGTGCTGCAGTGCGGCTCGGGCAAGCGCTCGACGATGGCTGCGCACAAGCTGCAGGCCGCCGGCCACGGGCACCTCACGCACCTCGCGGGCGGCATCCAGGCCTGGAAGGCGGCCGGGCTGCCCGTGATCCGCATCGACCCGCAGACCGGTCGCGTCGTCGACGACGGCCGGCGCTGAGCATCGTAAAGGAGACCACCCAGATGAGCATTGATCGAATCGTGCTGGCGTTCGGCGGCTTCATGATCCTCGCGAGCCTGCTGCTGGGCCTGTACGTCAGTCCGTACTGGTTCTGGTTCACGGCCTTCGTCGGCGCCAACCTGTTCCAGTCGGCCTTCACGGGCTTCTGCCCGCTCGCGCTGATCCTGAAGCGGCTCGGCGTCCGGCCGGGCGCCGCGTTCTGATCCGCGAGGAAGCCCCGATGACTCGACCTCGGCCTGAGCTGCGCGCATTCGCAGTGCTGACGGTGCTCGCGGGCACGCTGTCCATGCCCGCCGCGTGGCCTGCGGCCGCGAAGCCTCCTGCGGAACAGGCGCCGCTCGAGACGTTGCTCGTCGCCGCCGAATCCACGCCCACCGAACGGCTGCTCGACGGCACGGTCGAGGCGGTGAACCAGGCCACGGTCTCGGCGCAGACCGCCGGCCGTGTCACCGAGGTCCTGTTCGACGTCAACGACTTGGTGCCGGCCGGCGCGCTGATCGTCCGCATCCGCAGCACCGAGCAGGTGGCCGGGCTCTCCCAGGCGCAAGCCGCATTGAAGGAGGCGACGGCGCGCGAGGCCGAGGCGCAGTCCCGTTACGAGCGCATTAGTGACATGTACCAGCGCCGTGTCGTCGCCAAGGCGACGTACGACGAGGCGAGCGCCGGGCGCGACGCGGCCGTCGCACGGCTCGTGGCGGCGAGGGCGGGGCTCGACGCTGCGCGCGAGGGCGTCTCGTACACCGAGATCCGCGCGCCCTACGGCGGTGTCGTCACCCAGAAACACGTTCGGGTCGGCGAGTCCGTCGCGCCCGGCACGCCGCTGATGACCGGCGCGTCGCTCGACGCGCTGCGCGTCGTCGTGGACGTGCCGCAGAGCGTGATCGAGCAGGTTCGTCAGGTGCGCAAGGCGGCCGTCTACGTCGACGGCCAGCGTGTCGCGACGACGAGCCTCACGCTGTTTCCGGCGGCGCAGTCGGAGTCGAACACGTTTCGCGCCCGCTTCGACCTGCCGGCGGGCCAGCAAGGACTCGCACCCGGCATGTTCGTCAAGGTCGGCCTCGTGCTCGGCGAGGCCGAGCGGCTGCTCGTGCCGCGTTCGGCGATCGTCGAGCGCAGCGAGATGCGGGCCGTGTACGTCGTCTCGCCCGACGCGCGGCCGTCGCTGCGGCAGGTGCGGCTCGGCCACGTGCGCGGCGATCGCGTCGAGATTCTCGCGGGGCTGGTGGCCGGCGAGCGGATTGCGCTCGATCCGGCCGCGGCCGGCCTGAGGGCCCGCCAGCCGGCGCCGCAGCATGACTGAGAAACTCGGCATCAGCGGGCGCCTCGCCCGGCTGTTCCTCGACAGCGAGCTCACGCCGCTGCTCGGGCTCTCGGCGCTGCTGCTCGGACTGTTCGCCGTCGCCGTCACGCCGCGCGAGGAAGAGCCGCAGATCAACGTGACGATGGCGAACGTCATCGTGCCGTTCCCGGGCGCTGGTTCGGAGCAGGTCGAGAGCCTCGTCACCACGCCGATGGAGCGGGTGCTCGCCGAGATCTCCGGCGTGAAGCACATCCACTCGGTGTCGCGTCCGGGCGCCGCGGTGATCACGGTGCAGTTCGAGGTCGGCGAGGAGCGCACCGACGCGATCGTACGGCTCTACAACGCGATCTACTCCAACCAGGACTGGCGGCCGGCGGGCGTCGGCATCCTGCCCCCGCTGGTGCGGCCCAAGGGCATCGACGACGTGCCGGTGCTGAGCCTGACGCTGTGGACCCGCGACCCGGACCGCGGCGCCCACGAGCTGCGCCAGGTCGCGCACGCGATCGAGGCGGAGATCCAGCGCGTCCCGGGCACCCGCAACGTCTACACGATTGGCGGTCCCGACCAGACGGTGCACGTGACGCTCGATCCGCAGCGGCTCGCCGGCCACGGACTGACCGTCAATGAGCTGATCGGCTCGCTGCAGGCGGCCAACGTCGTGCAGCACGCGGGCACCTCCGTCGCCGGCGGCGCCAGCGTTCCGGTGCAGGCCGGCGAGTTCCTCGCCGACCGTGACGAGATCGCGCAGCTCGTCGTCGCGGTCCACGACGGCCGGCCCGTCTACCTGCAGGACGTGGCCGAGGTCCGCGCCGGGCCCGACCAGCCCGAGCAGTACGTGATCTTCGGTGCCGGTCCCGCGTCGGCACAGCGGGGCGTCGAGCTCGAGGGCACCGCGCCGGCCGTCACCATCGCCGTCTCGAAGAAGCCCGGCGAGAACGCGATCGACGTCACTCGCTCGGTCCTCGAGCGGATCGAGATGCTGCGCGGCACGTTCATCCCGGACGGCGTCGAGGTCACCGTCACCCGCGACTACGGCGAGACGGCGAACGACAAGGCGCAGAAGCTGATCCAGAAGCTGATGTTCGCGACGGCCTCGGTGGTGCTGCTGGTCTGGCTGACCGTCGGCTGGCGCGAGGCCGTCGTGGTCGGCGCCGCGGTGATCATCACGCTTGCGGCGACGCTGTTCGCGTCCTGGGGCTGGGGATTCACGATCAACCGCGTGTCGCTGTTCGCGCTGATCTTCTCGATCGGCATCCTGGTGGACGACGCGATCGTCGTCGTCGAGAACATCAATCGCCACATGAGCCTCGGCAGCGACAGCCTCGGCGAACTGATCCCGCGCGCCGTCGACGAAGTCGGCGGGCCGACGATCCTCGCGACCTTCACGGTGATCGCGGCACTGCTGCCGATGGCGTTCGTCTCGGGACTGATGGGGCCGTACATGAGCCCGATCCCGATCAACGCCAGCATGGGCATGCTGATCTCGCTCGCGATCGCGCTCGTCTTCACGCCCTGGCTGTCGAAGCGCCTGCTGTCGCGTTCGCATGCGGCCGCGCATTCGGAGCCCGGCGAGGACTCGCGACTGCAGCGCTTCTTCGAGCGCGTCATGGCGCGGTTCCTGCGCGGCAACGACGCGCGGTCGCACCGGCACAAGCTGTACCTCGGCACGCTGGTCGCGATCCTGCTCGCGGTCTCGCTGGTCGTGCTGCAGTGGGTCGTCATGAAGATGCTGCCGTTCGACAACAAGTCGGAGTTCCAGGTCGTCGTCGACATGCCGGAGGGCACCGCACTCGAGGAGACCGGCCGCGTGCTCGACGAGCTGGCGGCCTCGATCGCCGCGCTGCCCGAGGTGACCGACTACCAGATCTACGCGGGCACCTCCGCGCCGATCAATTTCAACGGCCTGGTGCGGCAGTACTATCTGCGCTCGGGCCCGGAGCTCGGCGACATCCAGGTCAACCTGGTGGACAAGCATCACCGCGACCAGAAGAGCCACGAGATCGCGATCGCCGCGCGCCCGGCGCTCGCGGAGATCGGGCGCAAGCACGGCGCGGCGGTCAAGGTGGTCGAGGTGCCGCCCGGTCCGCCCGTGCAGGCGCCGCTCGTGGCGGAGATCTACGGTCCGTTCCGCTCGGCGCAGCGCGACCTCACGCGCGAGGTGCGAGCGGTGTTCGAGGCCACGCCCGGCGTCGTGGACGTGGACGACAGCCTCGAGGCGGAGAGCCCGCGGCTGGTGGTACGGATCGACCGGCAGAAGGCCGCGCTGCTCGGCGTCAGCCAGGCCGAGGCCGTGCAGGTGCTGGCGGCCGGGCTCGGCGGCTACGACGCGACGTTCGTCGGCACGCAGTCCGAGACGAATCCGATTCCGGTGCGCCTCGAGCTCGGCGTGCCGGACAAGGCCGACCTCGCCAGCATCCTCGCGTTGCAGGTGCGCGCGCGGAGCGGTGCCCGCGTGGCGCTGTCCGAGCTCACGGTCGTCGAGGAGCGGTCGTGGGACCAGGCGATCTATCACAAGGACCTGCTGCCGATGACCTGGGTCACGGCCGACGCGGTCGGCGAGCTCGACAGCCCGCTCTACGGCATGTTCAAGATCGTCGGTGCGCTGCCCGACGCGTTGCCGCCCGGAACGCAACTCGAGCAGCGGTTCTTCAGTCCGCCGCAGGACCCGTACCGGTTCTCGCTCAAGTGGGACGGCGAGTGGCAGATCACCTACGAGACGTTCCGCGACATGGGGCTCGCGTACTCGGTCGGCCTGATCCTGATCTACCTGCTGGTCGTGGCGCAGTTCCGCTCGTACGCGGTGCCGCTCGTGATCATGGCGCCGATCCCGCTCACCGTGATCGGCGTGATGCCCGGCCACGCGCTGCTCGGCGCGCAGTTCACGGCCACCTCGATGATCGGCATGATCGCGCTCGCCGGCATCATCGTCCGCAACTCGATCCTGCTGGTCGATTTCGTCAACGTCGAGATCGAGCGCGGAGCGAAGCTCGCCGATGCGGTGATCGGCGCCGCCGCCGTGCGGGCCCGCCCGATCGCGCTGACCGCGGCCGCCGCGATGACCGGCGCGTTCTTCATCCTCGACGACCCGATCTTCAACGGGCTCGCGGTGTCGTTGATCTTCGGCATCCTGGTCTCCACGGTGCTGACGCTCGTGCTGATCCCGATCCTCTACTTCAGTTATCTCAACAGGAAAGCCGCCGCTCCCGTGCGGCCTTAAGGGGGAACCATGGCCAAAGTCGTCGTGATGGGTGCGGGTCTCGGTGGCGTTGCGTGCGCCTACGAGATGAAGAAGAAGCTCGGCAGTGCGCACGAGGTGACGCTGGTCGGCACCAGCGCCTTCTTCGAGTTCACGCCGTCGAATCCCTGGATCATGGTGGGCTGGCGCACCGCGCCGCAGACCCGCGTCGACCTCGCGAAGCCGCTGGCCGACAAGGACATCAAGTGGGTGCCGAAGATGGTGAGCGCGATCGACGCCGCGGCGGCGTCGCTGACGCTCGCCGACGGCTCGAAGCTCGCCTACGACCGGCTCGTGATCGCGACCGGCCCGAAGCTCGCGTTCGAGGAGGTGCCCGGGCTCGGGCCCAAGGGTTACACGCAGTCGGTGTGCACGCACGAGCACGCGCTCGCGGCCTGGGACCAGTACCAGAAGTTCGTCCAGGCGCCGGGCCCGATCGTGGTCGGCGCGGCGCAGGGCGCGAGCTGCTTCGGCCCGGCCTACGAGACCGCGATGATCCTCGACACGGACCTGCGCCGCCGCAAGATCCGCGACCGCGTGCCGATGACCTACATCACGGCCGAGCCGTACATCGGCCACATGGGACTCGGCGGCGTCGGCGACAGCAAGGGGCTGATGGAGTCCGTGCTGCGCCAGCGCCACATCAACTGGATCTGCAACGCGAAGGTCGTGGGCGTCGAGGACGGCGTGATGACCGTTGCCGAGCACGCCGAAGACGGCTCGGTGAAGAAGGAGCACAAGCTGCCGTTCAAGTACTCGATGGTGATCCCGGCGTTCAAGGGCGTCGATGCGGTGGCGGCGGTGCCGGAGCTCTGCAACCCGCGCGGCTTCGTGCTGATCGACGAGCACCAGCGCTCGAAGAAGTACCCGAACATCTACTCCGCCGGCGTCTGCGTCGCGATTCCGCCCGTCGAGGCGACCCCGGTGCCGACCGGCGCGCCGAAGACCGGCTACATGATCGAGTCGATGGTCAGCGCGATCTGCGAGAACGTCGCGGCCGATCTCGCCGGGCAGCCCGCCACGGCCCGCGGCACCTGGAATGCGATCTGCCTCGCCGATTTCGGCGACACGGGTGCTGCGTTCGTCGCGCTGCCGCAGATCCCGCCGCGCAACGTGACCTGGGCGAAGGAGGGCAAGTGGGTCCACCTGGCCAAGGTCGCTTTCGAGAAGTATTTCCTGCGCAAGGTGAAGACGGGTTCGGTGGCGCCCATCTACGAGAAGTACGTGCTCAGCACGCTCGGCATCGAGTCGCTGAAGACGTGAGGGGATCCGGCCGATGAAATGGCACGACGCGCGACGTGCGATCCCGGTGGCGGTGCTGGCGGGACTGCTGGGCGCCCCGGCGTCCGGAGCGGAAACACTCGAGGACGCCTGGGCGCGGGCGCTGGCGCACGACCAGTCTCTCGCGGCGGCGCGCAGCCAGGCGGAGTCGGCGCAGCTCGACGCCGCGGCGGCGCGCGCGCAGCGCTGGCCCACCGTGGCCGTGGACGGCGGCTACACCTGGCTCGACGATGCGCCGGCCTTCGACTTCGCGTTCACGGGCCTGCCGATCACGCCGCCGGAGATCTTCGGCGGCGACGACTTCGCGATGGGCTCGGCGACGGTGACGGTGCCCGTGTTCACCGGCGGGCGGATTTCGTCGAGCATTGCGGCTGCCGAGGCGCGTGGCCGCGGCGCCGGTGCGCAGGCGCTGGGCGCGGAGCAGGACCTGAAGTACGCGTTGGCCGATGCCTACGTCGGCGTGCTGCGCGCCCGCAAGGCACTCGAGGTCGCGGCGAGCAACGTACGGACGCTGGAGGCGCTGGTGGGCGACATCGGCGCGATGTACGAGCGAGAGCTGGTGCCGAAGAATGACCTGCTCGCCGTCCAGGTGGCGCTGGCCGACGCGCGGCAGAACCAGCTGCGGGCCGCGAACGCAGCGGAGATCGCGCTCGCCGCCTACAACCGGCGCATCGGCGAGCCGCTGGAGCGGCCGGCCGAGCTCGAGGAGTCGATCCCGGTGCCCGAGGGTCTGCCAGCGGACCTCGGCGCACTCGTGCAGATGGCCACGGACCAGCGCACCGAACTCGACGCGCTGCAGGAGCAGGCGCGCGCGTACGGCCAGATGGCGAAGGCGGAGCGTGCCCGCGTGCTGCCGCAGGTGAGCCTGACCGGCGGTTACCACTACCTCGAAAACCAGTTCCTCGACGACGAGGAGTTTGCCGCCGCGGGCGTCGGCGTGCGTTGGGCGCTGTTCGACGGCGGCCAGTCACGCAAGCGTGCAGCCGCACTCGACCGGAATCGGCGTGCGACCGACGAGCAGCGCGCCGACGTCGAGTCGATGATTGCGCTGCAGGTGCGGCAGGCGTGGCTCGGCGTCGAGGAGACGCGGCAACGCGTCGAGGTGACGGCCGAGTCCGTCGAGCAGGCCGAGGAGAATCTGCGCATCGCGCGCGAGCTCTACGGCGCGGGCCTCGGCACGCAGACGCAGCTGCTCGAGGCGGAGTCGCTGCGGGTGCAGGCGCTCACGAATCGCGACAACGCGACGTTGGATGCCGGGCTTGCGAGGCTGCGGTTGGCGCGGGCGGTCGGGTCGCTGTGAGCGCCTCGGTGGTGGCAGGGCAGGGTTTCCGGGTCCGCCCGGGCTCGCGAAGAGGAAATGCGAGCCCGAACGGACCCGGAAACCCTGCCTGACACGCGGCGCCTGAGCGAGCCTGTCGCCGAGCCGACACGCTCGCACGGCGCATGCAGAATGGGGACATTCTCCTTTTCGAAAGTCCGAAAAGGAGAATGTCCCCATTTATCTCGCACGGCGCATGCAGCATTTGCCGGGTCCCGCCGTAGCAACGGCGGCATCGTGGCGAGCAGGTGTCGCCGCATGCCGGGTTGCTACGCTTCGGCATTACGACCCGATCGGAACGAACGAAGTCCGCATGCGGTGAACATGGTCGGTACGGCAAAGTGGCCTTTCAGGTCCGAGCGTGAAGTCGGTACCACCCGGTCAATGTGATGGACAGGCAGCAACCGGCACGTTGACGGCCGCAGCGGGGCTCATGGCGACCCAATCGGAGAGCTGGGCCAGATTCATGAACGGCTGCTTTGCGGCCCTGGCCTGACAGGCGGAAACCGGCCACGAGCGGCCACTGACTCTGCCAGCAGGACTTCCCGCAAGCGGACGGTGACGTGCGGCTTCGTCAGGGTCTGGACCTGGAGTTGATCCCGTCTCTTCGCGGTAGTACATTCTGACTACCCTTCGGAGCATTGCCGATGTCCGCGACCAGCCTGAAGCTTCCCGACGATCTCAAGCGCCGCATTGCCAGGCTTGCCGCCAGTGCCGGACAGACGCCACACGCGTTTATGGTCGATGCGTTGGCGCGCGAGGCAGAGCGGTCGGAACTGCGCCAGCGATTCGCTGCCGACGCTTCCGAGTCGGAACGTGAGGCGCTCGACAGTGGCAAGGCTCATTCGCTGGATGCAGTGTTCGACTACCTGGCCGCGAGAATCGGCGGCAAGAACCCTCGGCGCCCACGGGCTCGTTCGTGGCGCACGTCGAAGTAACCACCCGGGCGCTCCGTGATCTGGAGCGCCTATTCGATTTTGTCGCCGAAGTCGATCCCAGGCGGGCGCTGGCGCAGCTCTCGAGCGTACGCGCGGCATTTGAGGTACTCGCGGATCACCCGCTGCTGGGTCGGGTGGCCGAAGATGGCCGGCGGGAACTCGTGTTGTCTCGCGGCAAGTACGGTTACATCGCGAAGTATCGCTGGTTGCCGGCCGAGGACGTCGTACTGATCCTGGCGGTCCGGCATCAGCGGGAAGCGGGCTACACCGAAGAGTAGTCGAGCCATCTTGTAGCGGCAGTACGCCCGGTCGCTCATTTGTCACTCCGCATCGCATTGCCCGCTAGACTCCGGCCTTGAGGGGAGATCAACCAGTGACCGACGTGCCGACACGGACCGGGTGACCTGCCCCCAGCTTTAGTGCCGCGGCAAGGTTAGTAGAGTCCGGGTTGGTAAATTACCTCAAGACCTCGCTCGATCGCTCGTCGCCGTCACGCTGACGAGCTCGCCACTCCGCGGCATGCTCGGCCGGCGTCCGGTATCCCAGCGCGCTGTGTGGGCGTCGTTCGTTGTAGTCGACGCGCCAGGCCGCCACGATGGCCCGAGCCTCCGCTAGCGAGCCGAACCAGTGCTCGTTCAGGCATTCGTCGCGAAACTTGCCGTTGAAGCTCTCCACGTACGCGTTCTGCGTCGGCTTGCCGGCCTCGATCAGCCGCAGCTCGATGCCGCGCTCGTACGCCCACTGGTCGAGGGCTCGGCCGGTGAACTCCGGACCCTGGTCGGTGCGCAGGGTCTGCGGCAAGGGCCGAAACCGTGCGATCGCGTCCAGGACACGCGTGACGTACTGGCCCGAAATGCCGTGATCGACCACGATGTCGACTGCCTCCTTGCTGAAGTCGTCGACGATCGTTAGGCACTTGAGCCGCCGGCCGTGCTCGAGCGCGTCGCTCACGAAATCCATCGACCACACCTGGTTCGGCCGATCGGGCTCAACCAGTGGCCGACGCTCAACCGCGACACCCTTGCGCCGCCGGCGCCGCTGCACCTGCAGGCGCTCCTCGCGGTACAGCCGATGCACGCACTTGACGTTGACGTGCTCGCCCTCGCGTCGCAGCAGCGCATGGATGCGCCGGTAGCCGAAGCGCCGACGCTGGGCTGCGAGGCTCACCACGCGGCCACGCAGGGCCTCCCGCCGGCCACAGGTGCGCCGCTCGTAATGCAGCACCGTGCGCGACAGTCCGATCAGGGCACACGCTCGTCGCTCCGAGATCCCCGTCTTCGCCCGCATCGCCGTCACCGCCTCACGTCGCGCCTGCGGGCTCACCGTTTTCCCGAGCCACCACCTTGAGCGACTCGATATCGAGCATCGCCTCCGCCAGCAGCTTCTTGAGCTTGGTGTTCTCCGACTCGAGCTCGCGCAGGCGCCGGGCCTCCGACACATCCAGCCCGCCCAGCCGGCTGCGCCACTTGTAGAACGTCGCGTCACTGAAGCCGTGCTTGCGGCAGAGGTCCTTGACCGGCACTCCGCCCTCGACCTGCTTCAGGAACCCGATGATCTGCTCGTCCGTAAACCTCGACTTCTTCATGTCCGCTTCCTCTCCGGAAAACGGACTCTACTAACCCTCGACTGGCACTGAAATCGGGG
>CAVZRR010000024.1:0-71625 GCA_963777725.1 uncultured Gammaproteobacteria bacterium | reverse complement strand
GCATGGCGTTGCGCGCCTACGCCGGCTCGCCACCCGAGGAACTCTCACGGATGGTCGAGCTGACCGGCCCGGTCATCGTGCGCCTGCTCGGCGCGATGCACCGCAAGCGCCTGCGCCGGTTCCTCGCCGAGGCCGGCGGCAACGGCGGGTAGCCGCCACGACGCTTGCAAGCGCGCGGACTTACTGTATAGTGTTTATACACACTTTATTTTGATGGGATAACGGCATGCCGAGCGTCGCCGCCTTCGTCCGTGGCTGGTTCAACGAGCCGCCGCCGACCTTCGAACTCCGCCAGGCCAGCGCGCGCTGGGGCCAGTTGAAGCCGCGCACGGCACCACGCTCGCTGCGGGTCGCCGAAGTCATTCAAGAAACACCGTCGACGCGCACGTTCGTGCTCGAGCCGGCTGGCGACGGCGCGCCGCCCCTCGCCTACCGTGCAGGCCAGCACCTCACCGTGATCGTCGCGGCTAACGGCGAACGGCATCGCCGCTGCTACTCGTTCTCGAGCTCGCCCCTCGCGGGCGGTCGGCCGGCGATCACCGTCAAGCGCATGCCCGACGGGCTCGTGTCGCGGCACCTCCACGACCGGGTCCGGGCGGGTGACGCACTGGTCGTCGACGAGCCGATCGGCAATTTCACCGTCGAGACCGACCCCGCCTCCGCGCGGGAGATCGTGCTGGTCGCGGGCGGCGTCGGAATCACGCCGCTGATCAGCATGGCCGAAACCGTGCTGCGCGCCGAGCCGGGTAGTCGGGTGGTGCTGCTCTGCGGCAACCGCAGCGAGGACGAGATCATCTTTGCGCAGCGCATCGCGCGGCTGGCCGCCGACTTCGCGCCGCGTCTCGCGGTGCGGCACGCGCTCGACACTGCGCCCGACGGCTGGACCGGGCTGCGTGGTGCGCTCGATGGAGCACTCGTGCTGCGGGCGCTCGAGGGACGGGCGGCCGATGCCTATTACGTCTGCGGGCCGGAGCCGATGATGCGCAGCGTCTGCGAGGCATTGACGGCTTCGGGGGTATCGAGCGACCGGATCCACACCGAGCGGTTCGCTTACGCCTCGGCTGCAAGCACGCGCATCCCGGACCACTCGGCCGAGATCACGTTCGCCGGCAGCGGCCGGCGCGTCACGGCCCAGGCTGGCCAGACGATCCTGCAGGCGGGGCTCGACGCAGGGCTCGACCTGCCCTCGAGCTGCACGATGGGCGGCTGTGGCGCCTGCAAGCTGCAGAAGACCGCAGGCACGGTCGTCATGAGCGAGCCCAATTGCCTGACCGACAACGAGCGCGAGGCCGGGTACATCCTGGCCTGCTGCGCATACGCCGACACCAACGTGGTCATCGCAGGCCACTGACACAGCAGGGGTAAGAACATGCTTCCCGATCGCGCAATGCAATCCATGCCGAGCCCGGCGCGCCGGCGCGTCCAGGACGTCTTCGACGCGATGAAGATCGCGCGTCGCGTCGAGAACAAGCAGGTGCTGGTCGAGCTGGCACCCTCCGTGATGCGCGGCTTCGTCATGAAGGAAGGCAAGCAGGGCGAGCCCGTCGGCATGCGCGCGAGCCACGATGCCTGGTTCGACTTCCGCTACCAGGGCGATTACCCCGAAATGTACGACCTGTACCGGCGGGCGGTGCAGAACCAGTGGGACGGCGACACGCAGCTCGACTGGGCCACCGACGTCGATCCGCGCAATCCCGAGAAGCCGGTGTTCCCGATCGAGCTCGTGCCGATGGCCGGACTCGCCGCGCACGGCATCCGCCTCGACCACGACGAGCAGATGCGCTTCGTGCACGACTTCTCGTCCTGGCTGCTCTCCCAGTTCATGCACGGCGAGCAAGGCGCGCTGTTTGCCTCGGCCCAGGTGACGGAGAGCGTGCGCTGGGTGGACGGCAAGTTCTACGGCGCCACGCAGGTGATGGACGAGGCGCGCCATCTCGAGGTGTTCCTGCGCTACCTCGAGAGCAAGCTCGGCAAGCTCTACCAGGTCAACGACAACCTGTTCACGATCATGGACGCGCTGATGCGCGACTCGCGCTGGGACATGAAGTTCCTCGGCATGCAGATCATGATCGAGGGCCTCGCGCTCGGCGCCTTCAGCATGATGTACCAGTCCACGCGCGAGCCGCTGCTGAAAGAATTGCTGCGCTACGTAATCCAGGACGAGGCGCGGCACGTGCACTACGGCGTGCTGGCCCTGAAGCGCCACTTCGCCGAGCTGTCGGGCGCCGAGCTGCGCGAGCGCGAAGACTGGACGTTCGAGGTCGCCTGCCTGATGCGCGACCGCTTCCTCGCGCACGAGATCTACGACGAGTGGTTCGGCGCACACATGAAGCGCGCCGACTGGGACAAGGTCATGTCGGAGTCGCCATTCCTGGTGCAGTTCCGCCAGACCATGTTCAAGCGCCTGGTGCCGAACCTCGAGTACATCGGCATCTTTTCGCCACGCATTCGCGCGCATTACGATAAGGTCGGGCTCACGCAGTACGCCGGCGGCCGCAACGCCTCCGAGCTGACCGCCGAGGACCTCCTCGCCGCCTGAACCGGGACGGCGGGGACACGGGGAGAAGACCATGTCCACGCCGATCCCGATGCTCGACCTGATGTTCTTCCTCACCGAGAGCGTGGAGAACCCGCGCCACGTGGGGTCGGTGCTGATCTTCAAGCCGCCACGGGGCGGCGCGAACGCGGCACGCGAGATCGTCGCGGCCTACCGCCGCGCGCAGCCAAAGCCGCCGTTCAACCGGATCCCCGTGTTCCTGAAGGCGGGCCTGCCCGAGTGGCAGGAAGTCGAGCGCATCGACCCGCGTCACCACGTGCTGCACATCGCGCTGCCGCCGCCGGGCACCGACGAACAGCTGCACGAGCTGATCGCCGACCTGCACGCCCCGATGCTCGAGCGCCATCGCCCGGGCTGGAAGGTGTACGTGATCGAGGGCCTTGCGGACGGCCGTTTCGCGATCTACCACAAGGTGCACCACGCGCTGGTCGACGGTGAATCCGGGATGGCGATCCTGCGTCGCTCGCTCGCCGATTCGCCGCGCGATCGGCGCATTCGCGCCACGGTCGGCCTCGATCACCCGGGACGGCCCCGACCGGCGCCGCACGGGCTGCGCGAAACGCTCGAGCGCGAGGCCCAGCGGCTGGCGCGACGGACGCTGTCGGTGGGCCGTGGCTCGATCCGCGTCGCCGGCGAGGCGCTCGAGGGCCTCTGGGGATACTCGCCGGCGCGCAAGCGCGCCTTCACGGCCCCGCAGACGCCGATGAACGAGCCGATCTACAACGCACGGGCGATCGCGCACACGACACTGCCGCTGGCGGCGATGAAGAAGGTCGCCCGCGCCTGGGACGCGACGCTGAACGACGTCGCGCTGTGCTTGCTCGACGCGGGTATCAATCGCTACCTGCGCGCGATGGGGCGCCAGCCGGACCACCCGCTGGTGGCGATCTGCCCGGTTTCGCTGCACGACCCGCAGGCAAAGCAGGCGACGACGAACGTGTCGGCCATCTGGCCCGTGCTCGGGCCGGTCTCGGCGCCGGTCCAGCGCCGCCTCGCGGCCGTGAAATCGAGCACGCGCGCAGAAAAGGCCAGGCTGGGCAGCCTCGGCAAGGAGGCCGCCTATTCTTACGCCGTGATGGCCTTCGCGCTGTCGGAGACGCTGACGATCGCGCGCCCGGAGGCGCTCGGCCTGCGGCCCGCGAACATGCTGATCTCGAACGTGCGCGGACCCGAACGGCCGCTGTACCTGAACGGCGCGCGCCTCGAGACGTTCTTTCCGGTGTCCACGCTGATCGCAGGGCTCGGCCTGAACATCACGTTCATGTCCTATGCGGACCAGATGGTCTTCGGCTTCACGGCCAACGGCTCGGCGCTACCCGAAGTCGAGAGCATGGCGCGCTTCACGACCGATGCGTTCGCGAACCTCGAGCGGGCGACGCCGGCCCGCAAGGCCGGCCGCGCTACTTCCGGAAGACGAGCACCCCGGCCTGGTCCGCGTCCTGCCAGCTGAGCGCCAGTTGCCCGGCGAGGTAGCTGTAGCGATTCACGGCATCGAGCTGAGTGAGGAAGCGCTGCTCGAGATCCATCTGCGGCTGCGGGCAGGCCATCTTCGTTCCGGCGGGCGGGCCGATGTCGATCTCGCCCGGCTTCGTCTCCTTGACCGGCGCCGTGAACCGGTTGCAGCCGGAAAAGCCGCGCACCTTGTCGTTCTCGAAATGGATCAACGGCGCCTCGATGCCGGCCGCCAGCGGCTGGCCGTCAATCTCGACGAGCTGCCATTCGTTGGCGGCGAGCATGCTGAGCGCGAGCACGCCGCGCACTTCGCTCGACAGCTGCTTCAGCGCCCCGCCTTCCATCGCATAGGTCTTGCGGGCGACCTGGGTCGGGCAGCACGCGGCGTCGTCCGGCCCCGCCTCGATCACGTCCATCAGGATCTTGCCGCGCTCGAGCCACAGGCTCTGCAGTTTCGTGCGGTCGCCGACCGGTGCCGTGCCGAGATTGACCAGCGCGCCGTCCCGCACGCCGAACACGGCGACGTGCACGAACTCGCCGCTGCCACCCGCCGTCGAACTCAGCATTGCGACCGCTTCGTTGCCTTCGGTCCCGTCGATGTCGCCGAAATGCAGCGTCGGCGCCCAGAGCACGAGGCGCGGCCGTGAGCTCGCATCCGCCGCGGCCGGCTCGCCTTCGTAGGCGCCGCCCGAGAGCGTGACCGCCTGGTCGAAGACGCCCGAGACGCTGGCCGACTGCAACTGCTCGAGCGTCGGCGCGGGCGGAGGACCCGCAGGCTGAACGGGCGCGGGCGGCGCTTTCTCGGCACAGCCTGCGACGATCAGCGCCGCGAACAAAGCGCCGGACGGCGCGAGCAGCGAGGGCAATGGCTTCGACCTCATCACGGGAACCTCCAGGAGCGTGGGCCCTTGGGCCGGGAATGCTAGCCGATTCTCCCCCGGCCGGGTGCTCCGTAGTCGCCGCGGTCTGGATCTGGACATTGCGCAGCCGGACCGCGAGACTTTTTGGGATTCGCAGCTGCGCTCCCGGGGGTTGTCCGTGACACGATTCGTTTGCTGGCCATTGGCCTCGATCCTGCCGTTGATGGCGTTTGCAGCGGGCAGCGCGCTCGCTGAGACCGACAGCTACGCATCGACCTACCGCCCCGCCGCTGGCGCGCCGACGCTGATCCGCAATGCGGTGATCCTCGATGGCGCGGGACGCCGGCTCGACGGCGCCGACCTGCTGCTGCAGGACGGCCGCATCGCCGCGATCGGCCCGGGCCTCGTGGACGACGGCGCCGAGATCGTCGATGCCCAGGGCCGCTGGGTCACGCCCGGCCTGATCGACGTGCACTCGCACCTCGGCGTCTATGCCAGCCCGGCCGTGAACGCTCACCAGGACGGCAACGAGGCGACCGATCCGGTCACCGCCGGTGTCTGGGCCGAGCACGCCGTCTGGCCGCAGGATCCGGGTTTCGAGACGGCGCTGGCCGGCGGCGTGACCACGTTGCAGGTGCTGCCGGGCTCGGCGAACCTGATCGGTGGGCGCGGCGTGACGTTGCGCAACGTGCCCGCGACGACGATGCAGGAGATGAAGTTCCCGGGCGCGCCGCACGGACTCAAGATGGCCTGCGGCGAAAACCCGAAGCGGGTTTACGGCGGCAAGGACCGTGCTCCCTCGACGCGCATGGGCAACGTGGCCGGCTATCGCCAGGCATTCGCCGACGCGCAGGACTACCGTCGCCAGTTCGAGAAGTACGAACTCGAACGGACGACCTACGAGAAGAAGAAATCCAAGGACGGCCCACCGCCCGTGCCGCCGAAGCGCGACCTGCGGCTCGAGACGCTGGTCGGCGCGATGAACGGCGACATCCAGGTCCACATCCACTGCTACCGGGCGGACGAGATGGCCGTGATGCTCGATCTTGCGCGCGAGTTCGGCTTCAAGGTCGCGGCCTTCCACCACGGCGTGGAGGCGTACAAGCTGGCCGACCGGCTCGCGCAGGAAGGCGTCTGCGGCGCGTTGTGGGCCGACTGGTGGGGCTTCAAGATGGAGGCCTTCGACGCCGTCTGGGAAAACATCGCGTTCGTGGACGCAGCGGCGAACGGCTGCGCGATCGTTCACTCGGATTCCGCCGAAGGCATCCAGCGACTCAACCAGGAGGCCGCCAAGGCCATGGCGCGTGGCCAACGCGCGGGCCTCGAGATTCCGCCGGAGCGTGCGATTCGCTGGCTGACGTCGAACGCCGCGCGTGCGCTCGGCATCGCCGACCGCGTCGGCACGCTGGAGCCCGGCAAGATCGCGGACGTCGTGCTGTGGAACCGCGATCCGTTCAGCGTCTACGCGCTCGCGGATCGCGTCTACCTGGACGGCGCGCTCGTTTTCGACCGGATGGCACCGACGCGCGAGCCCGCGTCCGATTTCCTGCTCGGGCAACCCGCGGGAGGTGCGCGATGAACCGCACGATCCCCTGCACCTGCACCGTTCTCGCGGCGCTGCTCGCAGTGAGCCTGCTGCCCGGATCTGCCACGGCGCAGGACTTACTGATCCGCGGCGCGACCGTCCACACGTCGAGCCCGCGCGGCACGATCGAAAGCGGCGACGTGCTGGTGCGCAACGGCCGCATCGCCGAGGTGGGCACCGGTCTCGCCGCCGCGCCCGGGATCACCGTGATCGAGGCCCGCGGGCGACCGCTCACCGCCGGACTCTTCGGTGGCGTCACGGCGTTTGGCGTCGAGGAGATCTCGGGCGAATCCTCCACGGTCGACAATTCACCGACGGTGCATGCAGAGGGCGCAAGTCTCGAGCCGCGACCCGAGTTCGACGTCACGGTCGCCTTCAATGCCGAATCCGTGCCGATCAGCGTGAATCGCGCCGAGGGCATCACGTTTGCCGTCGTCGCGCCGAGCGCAGTCACGGGCGGCACGGTGCTCGCCGGCCAGGGCGCAGTGGCGCGCCTCGACGGGCGGGTCGAAGCGTTTCCCGCGCCGAGCCGCACCCTGTTCGTCAATCTCGGTCCGGAGGCGACGAGTGCCTCCGGGATGAGCCGGGCCGCGCAGTTCATGTTGCTCGACCAGGCCGTCCGCGAGGCACGCCCTCCGGCCACCGCGCGCGATGGCGATTTTCAACTGCTCACGCCAAACGGCCGCGAGGTGCTGGCCCGCTATCTCGCTGGCGGGCGCATCGCGTTCAGCGTGGACCGTGCGACGGACATCCGGCAGGTGCTCGCGTTTGCCAAGCGCAACGGCGCGCGCCCGGTGATCGTCGGCGGCGCCCAGGCGACGCAGGTCGCGAGCCTGCTGGCGACTGCGAAAGTGCCGGTCATCGTCGATCCGCTGCTGAACTTGCCGGGCACGTTCGACCAGATCGGCGTCTCGCTCGACAATGCCGCGCGATTGCACGAGGCCGGGGTGCCGATCGCATTCACCCAACTCGTGGACCCGACCCACAACGCCTACAAGGTGCGGCAGGCCGCAGGCGTAGCGGTCGCTAACGGGTTGCCTTGGGACGCTGCGCTCGCGGCGCTGACGAGCGGACCCGCGGAAATCTTCGGACTCGGCACCGAGCTCGGCCGGATCGCTCCCGGCTACGCAGCGGATCTCGTGCTGTGGTCCGGCGATCCGCTCGAGGTGACCTCGGTCGCGGAGCAGGTGTGGATCGACGGCCTGTTGCAGCCGCTGCGCACGCGGCAGACGGAACTGCGGGATCGCTATCGGCCGCGGACGCCCTGACGTTTCAGGCGCGGCCCCGCCCCATCTCGACCATCTTGCGGGCCTCCTCGACGAACCGCTCCGCGCCCTTGCCATCTTCGCTGCGCACGGGCCGCGGCGGAACGTCGATGCCACGCTGGCAAGCGGGCCGCGCGGCCAGTTGCGCCACCCAGCGCTCGAGGTTGGGCAACCCTTCGAGCGCGACGCCGGACCACTTGTGCGTGCGCACCCAGGCCCAGTTCGCGATGTCGGCGATCGAGTAGTCGCCTGCGAGGTACTCGCGGCCGTCGAGCTGCGTGTCGAGCACGCCGAACAGCCGCCGCACCTCACCGTGGTAGCGGTCGATCGCCGGCTGGATCTTCTCGGGGAAGTAGCGGAAGAACACATTCGCCTGGCCCATCATCGGACCGATCCCGCCCATCTGGAACATCAGCCACTGCATGACGCGCGAACGACCCTTCGCGTCGGCCGGCAGCAGGCGCCCGGTCTTCTCGGCAAGGTAGACGAGGATCGCGCCCGACTCGAAGACGGCGAAATCGTCCGCGGCCCGATCCACGATCGCGGGAATGCGCCCGTTGGGACTGATCGCCAGGAACTCCGGACGTTTCTGCTCGAGCTTGCCTAGATCGAGCGCGTGCACCGTGTAGGGCAGCTCGAGTTCCTCGAGCACGATCGAGACCTTGTGCCCGTTCGGGGTCGCGGCGGTGTACAGATCGATCATCGGGATGACGGCTCCTGCGGTGATCTGCGACTATCCCAGAACCACTGGTCGCCCGAAAGGTCCGGACATGCTTGCAGCCCTTCGCCACACGTCGGCACCGCTGCGCCGGCTGTTGCTCGACGCGGCCGAGGTCCCGGCCGAGCTCGGCTGCGTCACGTCGATTGCCGACTCGGAGGAGCGCGATCCGGAGCCGGTCGGGATGACACGTGAAGGCGTCGCGGCGATCTGGCGCGCGGCGGAGCGCGTCTATGCCACCGGCATGCACCCGGGCCTTTCGCTGGTCGTGCGCCGCCACGGACGCGTCGTGCTGAAGCGCGCGATCGGGCACGCGCGCGGCAACGGGCCCGACGACCGCGGCGAGACGCCCGTGCCGATGACCCCGGAGACGCCCGTCTGCGTTTTCTCGGCGAGCAAGGCGATGGCGGCGATGCCGTTGCACCTGCTGTCCGAGCGCAAGGCGCTGAGCCTGCTCGATCCGGTCAGCCATTACCTGCCGGAGTTCGGGCGCAACGGCAAGCGCGACATCACGATCTACCAGCTGCTGTGCCACAAGGCCGGCATCCCGACGATCCCGACCAGCGACGTCGACGTCGCGGAGCTGCTGCTCGACCGCAACGAGATCCTGCGGCTGATCTACGCGACCGCGCCCGACAAGCCGGGCCGCCACCACGCGTACCACGCGCTGACGACGGGATTCGTCGTGGCCGCGCTGGTGGAGAAGATTGCCGGCCAGGGGTTCCGCGCGTTCTTCCGCGACCACATCAGCGCCCCGCTCGGCATGAGCTCGTTCGACTTCGGCGCGCGCGGCCGAACGCTGGGGCAAGTGGCGCGCAACTACGTCACCGGATTCAAGGCAAGCCGGCCCGCCGATCGGTACCTGCAGCGTGCGATCGGCACCAACCTCGAACACGCGGTCCGGCTGTCGAATGATCCGCGCTTCTATCGGGCCGTGATTCCGGCGGGCAACGGCGTGGCGACCGCCGACGACTGCTCGAAGTTCTTCCAGTGCCTGCTCGATGGCGGCGAGTTCGGTGGCGCGCGGGTCTTCGCGCCGCTGACTGTCCGACGCGCGATCGCCGAGGTCGGCAAGCCGGAAATCGACCGGTCACTGCTCGTGCCGCTGCGCTACTCGGCTGGAATGATGCTGGGCGCCAGCCCGTGGGGACTCTACGGTCCCGACACGTCGCAAGCGTTCGGGCATCTCGGGTTCGCCAACATCTTCGTCTGGGCCGACCCGGAGCGGGCGACCTCGGTCGCGCTGCTCACGACGGGCAAGCTCGTCCTCGGCGTGCACGCGCCCTGGCTGCTTGCGCTGCTCGCGAAGCTGTCGCGGCACTGCCCCAAGCTGTCGGTGGCCGAGCAAGACGAGCGGCTGGTTGCGATCGGCATGGCCTGAGCGGCGGAGTCCGGGGGTCTGCAAGTGAGAACTATTGCGATCCAGGCGAATTAGGCGTAATTAGTCCCCTTCGAAACGATCAAGGAGGGGTTCCATGAACCGCATACTTGTCGTTGCGCTGGTCGCCATCGCCGTCGCCGCCGGTCTCTTCTACGGACGACGCACCTCCGACCAGTCATCTCCCCCGCCCAGCCCTGCCGTCGCCGCACCGATCGGCGCGACCTTGCTCGAAGGACTCGGCGACTACACGTTCCCAGTGACCAGTTCACACCCCGAAGTGCAACGCTGGTTCGACCAGGGACTGATGCTCACCTACGGGTTCAATCACGACGCCGCGGAGCGAACCTACCTCAAGGCCACGGAACTCGATCCCGAGTGCGCGATGTGCTGGTGGGGCGCCGCGCTGGTGCTCGGCCCGCACGTCAACAGCGGCATGGACCCGGCGAACAACCAGAAAGCGTGGCAGCGACTGCAGCGCGCGATCGCACTGGCGCCGCACGCGAGCGAGCGCGAGCAGGCGTTCATTCGCGCGCTCGCGGCGCGATACGCCGAGAATCCGCCGGACGACCGGCGCCCGCTCGACGAGGCCTACGCACAGGCGACCGGCCAGCTCGCGGCCGAGCGACCGGACGACCTCGACGCGGCGGCCTTCCACGCCGAGGCGCTGATGGACCTGCAGCCGTGGGATTACTACGACGAGCAGCTGCAGCCCAAGGGCCACACGGCGGAGATCGTCTCGATCCTGGAATCCGTGATGGCCCGCAACCCGGATCACGCCGGCGCGCTGCACCTGTACGTGCACGCGGTCGAGGCCTCGGCGGATCCGCATCGCGGCGTCGCAGCTGCCGATCGACTGCGCGAGCTGATTCCGGGCTCGGGGCACCTCGTGCACATGCCGGCCCACATCTACGCACGAGTCGGCCGCTGGCACGACGCGGTCATCGCGAACCAGAAGGCGATCGAGGCCGACGACGCTTACCTCGCGATGTGTCGCGGCAACGTCCAGGGCCTCTACCCGCTCGGCTACGTGCCGCACAACCATCACTTCCTGTGGTTCGCTGCGAGCATGGGAGGCGCAAGCGCCGTCGCCCGCGATGCTGCGCTGCAGACGGCCGCGCGCGTCAACCTGCCGGAGCTGATGCGACAGCCGGGCTTCGCCGGGTTGCAGCACTACTGGATGACGCCGTGGTTCGATCGCGTCCGTTTCGGCCGCTGGGACGAGATCGCGGCCGAAGCGAATCCGGCGCCCGACCTGCCCTACGTGACCGCGATCTGGCATTACGCGCAGGCGATGGCGGCACTGCGCCAGGAGCGACCCGAGGACGCCGCGAAGCACTACGCCGCACTCAGCACGCTGGCCGCCGATCCGATCCTCGAGACGCTGACCGTATGGGACCGCTATCCGCTGTCACATGCAGTGCACATCGCCGAGCGCACGGTGAGCGCCGAACTGGCCCTCGCGCGCGGCGACCACCGCACCGCAATCGCGACACTGCGCGAGGCCGTGCTGATCGAGGACGAG
Source organism: uncultured Gammaproteobacteria bacterium (assembly GCA_963777725.1). Lineage (GTDB taxonomy): Bacteria > Pseudomonadota > Gammaproteobacteria > Steroidobacterales > Steroidobacteraceae > RPQJ01. Next base: position 60,285 of record CAVZRR010000024.1, on the reverse strand, counting down.
ATTCCCTACGACGAGCCACCGGGCTGGCACGCGCCGGTGCGGCAGACGCTCGGCGTGGTGTTGCTCGCTGCCAACCAGCCGGCCGAGGCGGAGTCGGTCTACCGCGAGGAACTGCACCGCAACCCGTCGAACGGCTGGTCGCTGCGGGGACTGGCGGAAAGCCTGCGCGCACAGAAGCGCGTCGACGAAGCCGCGGCAGCCGAGCAGCAACTGGCCGCGGCCTGGGCGAATGCGGACGTGCAGCCCGTCGCGTCGCGGATCTAGGCGCGTGCTCGTTGGAGACCGAATGAAAGAGCGAGCGTGGTGGAGTGCCCTGGCAGTGGCCGCCCTGCTCCCGGGCCTCGCCGGCGCGGAGATCAAGCAGGCGTCGCCGGACGGCGTGATCTTCGAACATCGCTTCGAACTGAGCGCCGCCCCCGCCGACGCCTGGGCGGTACTGGTGCACCCGGAGCGCTACTGGCCCAACGATCACACGTGGTCGGGCAGCGCGGCGAACATGAGCCTGAAACCCGAGGCGGGCGGCTGTTTCTGCGAACAGTGGGACGGCGGCAGCGCCGAGCACGGGCGCGTCGTCATGGCGATGCCGGGCAAGCTGCTGCGGTTTCGCGGCTCACTCGGGCCGTTCCAGGAGATGGCCGTGACCGGCATCATGACCGTGACGCTGGCTGCAACGGCGACCGGCACGACCGCCGTCGTGACCTACCGGATCAGCGGCGACGCGTCGCACAAGCTCGATGCGTTCGCGTCGGTCGTGGATGGCGTAGTTCGCCAGCAGTTCGCAGGATTCGCCGCGCTGGCGTCACAGCCGCGCGAGTAGTGCCGTCATTTCACGACGGGATAACACGCAGCGCCGCGCCGAGCGCTTCCGTAGCAGCTCGCGCCTCCCCGAGCGCCTGCAGCAGTACGCCGGTGGCCTCGATCACCAGCACGAACGCGGGCTCGTATCCCTCGTCTTGCTCAGCCGCCGCCTCAAGTTGATCGACGACGTCCGTCAGCGCGGCCACCGCAGCCATCATCGTCGCGTCCATGGCCGACAGGCGTTTCACCGCAGTCGCAGGCGCTGTCGTTTCGTCGGCGAGTTCCGCCTGCAGCAACGCCAGCTCGAACGTGACTCGACCCGACGCGTCCTTGAGTCCTGCGGTGAGTTCCAACGCGTTCGCCCGCAATGCCTCACTGATCGCCGCCGCCGGCAGCGCCTCGAGAAGACCCGTCGCCTGGGCTTCCATTTGATCCGCGCAGTGGCGGACCGCGGCAATGGCTGCCCGAAGCAGCGCCTGCTGGTCATTTGTCATTTTGCTGCTCGTAATACGCCTGCACCCTGAGCCACGTCCACGCTCATCCCGGCACCCGCCGTGATCAGCAGCGCATCGGCCTTCGCGATCAGCTCCGCGGCCCGGCGAAGGTTTCGTTGTGTCTTGTCACTGGCCATAGGCGTCATCCCAGCGTGATCCGATTCAATCATCAACCCTGCCGTCGTTCTCGACACACTTCACGGTTCACACCCATGTCGTGTCGTGCTGCGCTGCAGGGAAGCCTGCGCCGGATCGATGGTAGGCCGCACCCGGGCTCATCCGATGAGCCTGGTTGCACTCGATCGCGGACGATGGATCGCATCACCACGCTGTCGCCAAATGGAAACACTTTTGGCACTGGCGCGGTGTCGCGACTGCGCGATACTCAGGACACTGCGCGGATCTTCAAATGGTGGCCATCCGCGACGCAGGCAGAACGGAGCGCACCAAGATGAGCTGGGCAGACCCCGTGATCGCGACAGCACTCGCCGTCCTGGCTGAGCGCACGGCGTCGGCCGCTCGGACCTTCGGCACCGCGCCGTCGGGCTGGAATCGTAACGACGTCTGGCTAAGGCGCGTCAATCCGCGCCAATTTGACCCTTCACGACTCCGCGATTCATTCCCGTACGGCAAAACGCTGCGCTGAGCGCGCTTTCGCCTTGAGCGCTTCCACCTCGCGGCTGCGCGGCTCCGCCTCGGTCACGAGCGAAGCGAGCAGCACGCGGGCCGCGGCGGCGATCTCCCCGGTCGCCCGCTCGAACGCCGCGGCGTTTGCTTTCGACGGACGGTGAAAGCCGCTCAGTTTCCGGACGAATTGCAGCGACGCATCACTGATCTCCGCCTCGGTGACCGGCGGGTCGAAATTAAACAGCGTCTTGATGTTGCGGCACATGACGGCTCCGGGCGGGCATGAACGACCTCCGCAAAATGGTGCTTGCTCGGCATCGATCACACCTTCGGCGCCAGAGCATTGTCGGCCGGCGGCGTGAGCAGCTCGGCACCGAGGTGGCCAACCTTCACGTAGATGAGTGCCCCCTCCGGACCCGTGAACGGCATGTGCCGGCTCCACCTCGGGTTGCGCAGCCACGAGCCCGCCGGATACTCGCCGTGCTCGTCCCGGAACATTCCCTCGAGCACGAAGATCTCCTCGCCACCGGGATGCGCGTGTGAACTGAACCGGGTATTGGGCGCCCAGCGCACGAGTGCGGTGCTGATGCCATCGAACTCGTGCAGTGGCATCACCGTCAGCCCTGGAACCAGACCCGGATGCCAGTCGGCGGAACGCGTGTCGGTCCGCATCGTGCGCAGGTCGCCGCGGGCGAACTGCCACAATTTGACGAACAGCGTGCAACCCTCGAGCGAGAACGGCGCATGTCCGGACCCCGGCGGATTGCGTAGATACGTGCCTGCCGGATGGTCCCCCCGTTCGTCGGAGAACACGCCCTCCAGCACGAGGATCTCCTCGCCGCCACCGTGCTCGTGACGGGCGAACCGCGAACCCGCCGCGTAGCGCACGAGGCTCGTCGCACGCGCGATCTCTCCGCCCACCCGATCGAGCAGATACCGATGCACGCCCGTCATCGGCGACGGCACCCAATCCTCCGGACGCGGCGGCGCCCGCACGACGCGCTTGTCGAAATCCGCGTTGACCTGCATTTCGTTCACGGCAGACGAGAGGGTTATGCCGCAGTCGATCCCGTCGCAATCCACTCGTCGACGAGCTGCTCGAGCACGGTGAGCGGCACCGCCCCGCTCTCGAGCACGACGGTGTGGAAGTCCTTCAGGTTGAACTTCGGCCCCAGTGCCTTGCGGGCCCGATCCCGCAGCTCGAGGATCTTGAGCTGGCCGACCTTGTATGCGGTGGCCTGGCCGGGCAGCGCCATGTAGCGCTCCACCTCGGAGACCACCTCGTCCTCGCCCATGCCGGCCGTACCGACCATGTATTCGATCGCCTGCTCGCGCGTCCAGCCCTTCGCATGCAGGCCGGTGTCGACGACGAGGCGCACGGCGCGGAACATCTCGGCCTGCAGGCGCCCGAGATCGCCGAACGGGTCATTCTCGTAGAGGCCGATCTCTGCCGCGAGGCGCTCGGCGTAAAGGGCCCAGCCCTCGCTGTAAGCCGTGTAGATCGGCTGCTGGCGCAGCAGCGGCAGGTCCTTCAGCTCGCGCGCCATCGCGATCTGGAAGTGATGGCCGGGAATGCCCTCGTGGACTGCGAGGGTCTTCATGCCCCAGGTCGGCAACTCCGAGGTGTCGCGCAGGTTCGCAAAAAAGGTGCCTGGCCGCGAGCCATCGAGCGCCGCTGGATTGTAGTAGGCCATCGCGGAGCCTTTCTCCGCGGAGGCGGGAATCCGCTCGACCGCGAGCTGGCCCGGCGGGATCGTCTTGAAGTACTCGGGCATCCGCAGCGCGATGTCGTCGAGGATCTCGCGGTAACGTGCCAGCAGTTGCTCGCGCCCCGCCTCGGTGTTCTCGAACAGGAACCGCGGATCCGTGCGCAGCGCGGACATGCGTTCGGCCACGGTGCCCGATTCCAACCCCTCGCTCTTCAGCAACGCGTCCATCTCGGCGTCGATGCGCGCCACTTCGGCGAGGCCGAGCTGGTGCACCTGCTCGGGCGTGTAGTCGCTGGTCGTGAACTGCCGCAGCATCGCCTGGTAGAAAGCTGCGCCGTCGGGTAAGCGGCCCACGCCATCTGCCACGCCCTCCGCCTTCGGCCGCTCGGCAATCAGCGCGGCCCTCATCCGTTCATAGGCCGGGTAGACGCTGGTGCGGACGGCCTCGATCGCATCGTCGCGCAACGACGTGCGCAACGTGGCGTCGAGCCCCTCGGCCTTTGCCATGCGCTCGACGAAGCTGGCAACGAGTGGGCTCTGCTCAGGCGACGGCTGGATCGTGTCGTCGATCACGACCAGCGAGCGCTCGAGCAGCGCCGACGGCAGCACGACGCCCGCCGCCGACTGCCGCTGCATTTCCGCGGTCAGCGCATCGAGTTTGCCGCCCATGGCCTGCAGCCGCGCGACGTAGTTGCGCGCGGTCTTCTCGTTCTTCACGACGTGCGACGTCTGCAGGAAGCTCGCGAGCTGCACCTGCGTGCCGAACATCGGGCTGATCGGGTACAGGCCCTCGGACGACAGCCAGTCGAACGGCCGGAACGCGGCTTGCGATCCGTAGAAGTCGAGCAGCACGTCGTAGGTGATCTGTTCCTGGGGATCGAGCCTGGCGCGGTCGAACTTCTTCACGTCCGCGATCGCCTGCTCGGCGAACGCGTAGTCGTCGTCCCGTTTCTCGATGCCGACTGCCGCCAGCTTGCCGGAATGGCGATCGACGATCGTGCCGTCCGCGATGCCGATCATCGTGAACAGCTCGGGATTGCGGACGAGAAAGAACGTCGCTTGCCGGTTCGCGAGCTGGTTGATCGTGAAGGGCTGGCCCCAGATGATCCGGTAGCCCATGAAGGCGCCGACCAGCAACAGGACGACGACCGACCAGCCAACGATGCGCAGGACTTTCTTCACGCTCGACTCCCCCGGATGAAGCCGCGCAGGCTACAGGGGCGGTCTGGTCCGCACAATCCGGCGCAAGAGGCGGCACGACGAACCGTTCATCGCGGGCGACTAACCGTAGGCCACGATCTCCTCGTGCAGCGCCGCGGCCGCGGTCCCGTCCGCGTGAGGCCGCTGCACGAGCGTCAAGGCGGCCGACTGCTGCGCCTCGGTTGCCGAAGCCTGGCCATGCAACGCCACGGCGTACTCGCTCACGTCCTGGACGAAGACGGCGAACATCCGGTCCACGTGAGCCTCGCCGAGGCCGGCACAGGCGCTGGTCGTGCCGCTGCGCGTGCCGTCCGCCGCGCCGTCGATCGCCAGCGCTGCCGCTTCCGCCACCAGTTGCGCGTAGACGATCTGCGTGAAGATCTGGCCGATCGAGAGCAGGAAATCGAGGTCCTTGCCCTGCTCGCCCTGCGGCCCGGCCACGGCCATGAACTGCCCGAACGCCTGCACCTGGGTGAGGAACGCGGCCACGTTCGGCAGGTGCGCGAAGCGCACGAAGGCCGCGCGCCAGTCCTGGAAGCCGATGCGCGACAGGCCGCTCGCCGGTCCTTGCGCGAACAGGAACGCGTCGTCCGCCGGGTCGAGCCGGACCGGCACGGCGCGGTAGGCGACCGGCTTGCCAGCGGCGGCCGCGGCATAGGCCGGCAGGAACTTGAGCACGAGCGCGAGGTTGACGTGCACCGTGCCCTCGAGTTTCGGCAGCGTGCGGATGTGCCGGGTCGCCTGCTCGAAATAGGTGTCCTTCTCGAAGCCTTTCGCCGCGATCACCTCCCAGAGCAGGTCGATCACTCGCTCGCCCTCGCTGGTGACCTTCATCTTGGCGATCGGGTTGAAGAGCAGGAACCGGCGGTCGTCCGCGGCTGCGGACCGCTCGTAGTCGGAGCAGCGCGCGCTGTAGAGCTTCATCGCGAGCAGCCGCACGTACGCATCGGCCAGCAGCCGGCGCACGTGCGGGAAATCGGTGACGCGCGTGCCGTACAGCACGCGGCGGCGTGCATGCCGGACCGCCTCGGTGAACGAGTGCTCTGCGATGCCGATGCTCGCCCATGCGAGCTGCACCTTGCCGACGTTGACGGTCGCAAGCGCGGCATCCCAGGCCGCCTTGCCCGTGTGCAGGACGTCTGCAGGCGTCACCGGGTAATCCTGCAGCCGGAATTCGGAGACGTACATCTGGCCGCGAATCACGTTCTGCACGAGTTCGTAGCCGGGATGCTGCGGGTCGGCCAGGAAGAACACGTAGTCGTCGGCCGGATTCGCCGACGGGCCGCCGGCTCGCTGGACGCGACCGAACACGGCGACCCGCGCCGCGCAGTTGCCGTTGCCGATGTAGTACTTGCCGCCGCTCGCCCGCCAGCCCGTGCCGTCCGCGGTCAGCACCATGTCGGTCGAATAGATGTCGGCGCCGTGCTCGCGCTCCGACAGTCCGAACGCGAAGACGCCCCCGCTCGCAAGCGACTTCCCGACGAGCGTCTTCGCCGCGGTGTTGTCGCTCATCCAGACCGGGCCGAGCCCGAGCACGGTCACCTGCCACGCATACCAGTGCTCGAGCGAGTACCAGGCCAGCAGCTCGCTCAGGTCGTTGTTGCGCGCCGTGTCCCAGCGCGCAGTCGTTCCACCGGCCTCACCGCCGATCAACCGGCCGACGGCCGCCGGCGTGCCGAAGGTGGCGAAGATGCCCTCGCGTTCGAGCAGCGCGAGGAAGTCCGTGTACCAGACTGCGTCGTGGCACTCCTGCTTGAGCGCGGCAGGACCCTTGGACTCGAAGAAATCGCGCACCGCGAGCAGCGCGCCGCGGGTGCGCTCGTCGTACCGGGAAGCATCGTAGGTCTCTGGATCGAACAGCAACATGGAAACTCCTGGTTCAGCATCCGGCGCGGATCAGGCGCGGCCTGCCGACTCGCGCGCGCGCTGCGCGGCTTCATGCTCCTGAGCCGCCTGCCGCGCGGCCGCCGCATCGCCGAGCGCGGTGTACGTCCAGCGCAGCACGTCGTAGGGACCCTCGTACAGGGCTGGCAGGTGACGGAAACCGATGCGAGGAAAGCTGCCGCCCGCACCGGCGTACAGTCCGTTGACGACCGCCATGTTGGACCATGCGATCGCATCTTCATAGCGCTTCGCCTTGTAGGCGGCGAACCCGGCGAGCCACGCCAGCTCTGCGGTCGCCGGCCGGATCGCGAGTCCCTGCGCACAGAGCGCGATCGCGTCGCCCCAGCGCCCCAACGCGCAGCAGCACTCGGCCGCCCGGTAACAGGCCCAGGCGCCCTCCTCGGCCCAGCCGCCGAGCGCCGCGCATTGGCGATAGGCCTCGATGGCCGCGGCATGCTGGCCCAGGTCCTGGTGCGAGGCACCGAGGTAGTAGTGCCAGCGAGGCTCCTTCGCGTGCTGGCGCACGTAGCGGCGCAGCACCGCCACGTCGCGCTCGAACTTGCGACGCAGCGCGGCTTCGTCCTTGGGCAACTCGCGGAACCGGACTCCCGGCAATTGCGCGCTCTCGCCCTCGCGCTGGCCGACGAGCGCCTCGTGCGTCGGGCCGTTCCAGCGCACTGCGGCCGGCAGGCGCAGAGATGCGCTCCTTGGCGTAGGTGCCGTTCTCCTCGGCGACAGCAGCACGCTGGCCCGTGTCCGCGCCAGCGCGCTCAGCCAGGTCGAAACCTGCGTCGAACAGCAGCCGCTCGTCGGTATCCACGGTCACGGCCCACTGCCCGCCCGCAGCATGCGCCGCCTCGAGCGCAAAGTTGCGCGCCGCAGCGAAGTCGTCCCGCCACTGGAATTCCCTGACGACCAGCTTGTCGCCCGCGACGCGGCGGGCGACCTCGAGCGTCTCGTCGCGCGCGCCGGTGTCGATGACCAGGCAGCGATCGACCCGGGCCACGACCGACGCGAGCGCGTCGCCGATGATGCCGGCATTGCTGGCGGTCAGTGTCGTCGAGACGATCATGGGCGCAGCACGCTTGTTATCCGGCCGCTCGCGCCGCGTCAAGCCGGAGAACTGCTAACCTTCGCCCGCCCGACAACCTTTGGGGGAAGCCGCCGTGCCGACTGCGAATGAGTTCCTGACGCCCGTCCTCGCGCTCGTGGCCTGGACGCTCGTGATGTGGATCTGGATGTATGCCACCCGCATTCCCGCCATGAAGGAGGCCGGCATCGACCCGCAGGATGCGGCCTATCCCGGCACGTGGTCGCACCGTCTGCGGCCGGGCGTTCGCTCGGTGGCGGACAACTACAATCACCTGCACGAGCAGCCGACGCTGTTCTACGCGCTGATGTTCCTGGCCGCGCTGACCGGCGGCGGGGACGCCACTGCGCTCAAGCTCGCCTGGGCCTACGTGCTGCTGCGCATCGCGCATTCGCTGGTGCAGGCGACGTTCAACCGCGTCATCGTGCGCTTCGGCATCTTCGCGCTGGGAACGCTGGTGCTGATGGCGTTCATGGTCCGCCAGGCGCTGCGGATCCTCGGCTGAGGCCGCCCCGGATCGGCGCTCACTCGCGGTAGTGGGCGCCGCGGCTCTCCGGGTTCTCCCAGGCGGCGAGCGTCACGATCAGCGCGACGCGCACCGCGTTGCGCAGGCCGATCAATTCGTCGGTCAACGCGGCGGCACGGTAGAACCGCTCGATCTCGACCTCGAGGTTGCGCAGGTCCTGGATCGCGCGCGCGAGGCGCGGCGTCGTGCGCACCAGCCCCACGTAGTTCCACATGATGTGCTTGATCGAGCTCATGTCCTGGGCGACCAGCGCCGGATCGGGCGTCTCGCGTCCGGTCGGCTGCCAGGGCGGGATGTCCTCGTACCGCACGCCGTTGTGCGAGCGCAGCGAGGCAGCGATGTGCGCCGCCGAGCGGCTGCCCCAGACCAGCCCCTCGAGCAGTGACGTGCTGGCAAGGCGGTTGGCGCCGTGCAGCCCGGTGCAGGACACCTCGCCGATCGCATACAGGCGCTGCACCGTGCTCGCGCCGTGCTCGTCCGCCCAGACGCCGCCGCAGGAATAGTGCGCGGCGGGAACGACGGGCAGCAGGTCGCGCGTGATGTCGATGCCGTACTCGAGGCAACTGCGCTGCATCTCGGGGAACTCGGCACGAATGCGCTCGGCCGGGATGTAGGACGACAGGTCGAGGTACACGTTCGAAACGCCGCGCCGGAGGATCTCGGAGTGGATGCTGCGTGCAACCACGTCACGCGGCGCGAGGTCCTTCCACTCCGCGTCGTAGCGTTCCATGAACGGCACGCCCCGCTCGTCCACCAGCCGGGCGCCGGCGCCGCGCACGGCCTCCGTGATCAGGAAGCACGGCGCATTGCGGTGGTAGAACGCGGTCGGGTGAAACTGGACGTACTCGGTGTTGATGACCCGCGCGCCGGCGCGGTAGGCCATGGCCAGTCCGTCGCCGCGGGAGCCCACCGGGTTGGTCGTGCGCAGGAAGATCTGGCCCAGGCCGCCCGTGGACAGCACCGTGGCCCGGGCGAAGCAACGAATGACCTCGCCGGAACCCTGGTCGAGCACGTAAGCGCCCACGCAGGACAGCGGATCGTAGATGGCGCGGCGGTCGCGGCCGTGGTGCGCCGGAGTCAGCAGGTCCACGGCCGTGTGGCTGGTCAGGAACCGCACGCGCGGGTGCTGCGCGAGCGCGGCGATCAGCGCGCTCTCGATCGCGCGGCCGGTCGCGTCGGTGGCATGCACGATTCGCGGCAGCGAGTGGCCGCCCTCGCGGCCCAGCGCCAGGCGGCCGTCCGGCCGGCGGTCGAACGGCACCTTGAGCCGGTCGAGCAGGATCGACTGCACGAGCCCCGGCCCGCTGCGCGCCAGGATCTCCACGGCCTGGTCATGGCAGAGGCCGTCGCCGGCGTTGGCGATGTCGCTCGCGAGCAATTCCGGGGAATCGCCCTCGCCTTCGAAGATGATGCCGCCCTGCGCCCAGTACGTGTTCGATTCCTCGGCCCGGTCCGCGCGCGTGACGAGCAGCACGTCGAACCCGGCCTCCGCGAGCTCGAGCGCCGCCGTGCCGCCCGCAATGCCGCAGCCGAGGACCAGGACGTCGGTATGGATCGCGTCGTTCAATCGATTTTCGGCCCGACGGCGAGCATCCGCTCCACGGAGCGCAGCGCCCGCACGCGGATGTCCTCGGGCACGTCGACCTCGTAGCGCATGTACTTCAGCGAATCGCGGGTCTGCTCGAGCGTGATCTCGTGCATGTGCGGGCAGCGGTGGCTGCAGAGCCGCAGCATTTCCTTCTCAGGGTTGGCAGCAACGATGTTGTCGCCCATCGAGCATTCGGTGAGCAGCAGGAAGCGCTTCGCGCTCGATTTCTCGACGGCCTTGATCATCGCTGTCGTGCTGCCCGAGAAGTCGGCTTTCTCGACCACCTCGGGGCTGCACTCCGGGTGCGCGAGGATCATCACGTCCGGGAACTGCTTGCGCACCGAGTCGACGTCCTCGGTCGTGAAGAGTTCGTGCACCTCGCAGCGACCCTTCCAGGCGATCATCGTGTGCTCGACGTCGGTGCTCGGCCGGGCAGTGCCGGCCTTGGGCAGCACCGTGGGCACGATCACGTGCAGGCCCGTCTCCCGGGCGACGTTCTTCGCGAGGTACTCGTCGGGCAGGAAGATCACCGTGTCGGACTTCAGCGACTCGACGACGGCCACTGCGTTGCTCGAGGTGCAGCAGATGTCGCACTCGGCCTTCACGTCGGCGTAGGTATTGATGTAGGTGACGATCGGCACGCCGGGATACGCCTCGCGCAGCGCGCGCACGTCCGCCGCCGTGATGCTCTCGGCCAGCGAGCAGCCGCCCTTAGGGGTCGGCAGCAGCACGGTTTTACCCGGATTGAGGATTTTCGCCGTCTCCGCCATGAAGCGCACGCCGCAAAACACGATCACCGACTTGTTGGTCTCGGCCGCACGCCGGGACAGCTCGAGCGAGTCGCCCTGGAAATCGGGCACGGAGTGGAACAGCGCCGGCTCCATGTAGTTGTGGCCGAGGATGACCGCGTCGCGCTCGACCTTGAGGCGCATCACTTCGGCCGCGACTTCCGCCTTGAGGAGGATCTCGGCGTCGGGCATCACGTCCCCGAGCTTGCGCTTCAGGTCCTGGTACAGCGTGTCGACTTGCATGCTCGGTGGCCTCAGTGGGGTCCACGGCGACAGGGCGCCAGAGTCGCGATTCTATGACAAGCTAGCGATTCCCGCTGACCGAGGCTGCCCATGAAGTCCCCGTCCCTCGACCTGACCGTCTTCGGCGCGACGAGTTTCGTCGGCCAGATCCTCGCCCGCTACCTGTTTGCGCAGTTCGGGGCGCACGACGGCCTCAAGTGGGCGCTGGCCGGCCGTTCCGAGCAGAAGCTGCAGCGGCTGCGCAGCTCGCTCGGGCCGAAAGCGGCGCGCTTGCCGATCGTAGTTGCCGATGCGGCCGATGCCGTTGCGCTCGAAGCGCTCTGCGGCCAGACGCGGGTCGTGATCTCGACCGTCGGGCCTTACGCGCTGTACGGCGAACCGCTGGTCAAGGCCTGTGCCGAAACGGGCACGGACTACTGCGACCTGACCGGCGAGGCGCAGTGGATTCGTCGAATGATCCACGGCTACGAGAAGGCCGCCCGGAAATCGGGCGCCCGCATCGTGCACAGCTGCGGCTTCGACTCGATTCCGTCCGACCTCGGCGTGCATTTCCTGCAGCAGCAGGCGATCGAGCGCCTCGGCGAGCCCTGCACGCGGGTCAAGATGCGCGTCAAGGCGATGCGCGGCGGGTTCTCGGGCGGCACGGTCGCGAGCGTGCTCAATGTCGTCAAGGAGGCGACCTCGAATCCAGCACTGCGCAAGGAACTCGCCAATCCCTATTCGATTTGCCCGGAGGGCTACGCGCCCGAGGTGCGCCAGCCGAACCTGCAGTCCGCCCAATTCGACGAAGATTTCGACGCGTGGGTCGCGCCCTTCGTGATGAGCGCGATCAACACTCGGATCGTGCAGCGCTCGAATGCGTTGTCGAAGCAGGCGTACGGCGCCGATTTCCTCTATGACGAGGCGGTGCTGACAGGCCGCGGCCTCAAGGGTCGACTGGCGGCCACCGGCCTGGTGGCTGGACTGGCGGGCTTCATGGTGGCTGGAGCCGTCCCGCCGACGCGCTGGGCGCTGGAGCGCTTCGTGCTGCCCGGGCCCGGCGAGGGCCCGAGCGCGGAGGCACAGAAGACCGGATTCTTCGACCTGCGCTTCGTCGGCAAGACCGCGGACGGCCGCTCGATCCGTACCCGCGTCACCGGCGATCGCGACCCGGGGTACGGCTCGACCGCCAAGATGCTCGGCCAGGCCGGGGCCTGCCTGGCGCAGGACCTGCGCAACTCCGGCGTGAAGGGCGGTTTTTGGACGCCGGCGACGATCTTTGGCGATCGGCTCATTGCGCGCCTGACCAAGCACTCGGGACTGACGTTCGAGGTACTCGACGCGGCGTAGGCAGCCACGTCAACCCGCCCGAGCCTCCGGCGTTCTAGGTCGCAGGAGCACCGCCATTCCGGCGCGTGCAGGAGGCGACCATGAACCGACGCATCGCCCACTTGCTCGGCGCGGCCGCACTGGCGGCGCTGACGCTGCAGCCGGTCACTGCCGTGGCCGACCCGCCGCCCCACGCCCAGAACGACAAGCGCTACGACGATCGGGATGACCAGCGGTACGGTGATCGCCGCTACGAGGACCGCTACGAGGACCGCTACGACGACGACCGGTACCGCCGCGACGAGCGCTGGCAGGACTACGATCCACGCCGTCACCAGGTCGTGTCTCGGTTGCCGTCACGCGCACGGGTCGTGCATTACCGCGGCCACCGCTATTACTACGGCGGCGGCCAATGGTATCGCCCGTATCGATCCGGCTACCGGGTCGTCGCACCGCCGGTCTATTACGTCTGGCACCCGAAGGCGCGCGGCTACGTCGTGACCGACCGTCCGGTCCCACGGTGGTGAACCGCCTCAGGGCAGGTGGCGCAGGCTGAACGCGGCCGCGACCAGCGCAATCAGCACTGCCACGCCAATCGCGATCCAGTCCGCACCGGCCGGCGCGCCGTTCTCCGCCGGCCGGTGCAACCGGACGTGGCGATGGCGATGCGCGAGGAACAACGGCAGCGCAAAACTGATCGCCACCAGCAGGCTCGCGAGGAAATAGCCCCAGAGCCAGCCCGCGCCGATGCCGAGGCGACGTCCCTCGCCAAACATCCAGATGAAGAGCGCGGCCGCAAGCACCAGCACGTCGACCGTGATGAACGTGCTCGCCGGCGTCGCGACGGTTTCCTTCCAGAACTGCACGTTGCCCGGCAGGAAACCGAGCGCGAGGTAATCGAAGACCTGTGCCCAGGTGCCCGCGAGCCCGACGACGCCGAGCGCGACGAGCAGCCACTCCGTCGGCACCAGGCCCCTGGCAGCGGTTTGCGTCATGATCTCGCGAGCCTCCCGTAGTCCACGAACTTATCGATGACCCGTTGCAGTTCAGCGTCGCTGAGCAGCACAGGCTCGAGGCCCGCCGCGAGCATCGCCAGGTACTCGATGGCCAGGTTCTCGACCTCGACTGCAACCGCATGCGCGGCATTCAAAGTCGCGCCGACCGCGATGACGCCGTGGTTTGCGAGCAGCGTCGCGTGGCGTCCCTCGAGGCCGCGGACCGCCGATTCGGCGAGTTCGGCCGTGCCGAACGTCGCATACGGCATGCAGCGCACGTCGCCGCCGGCGAGCGCGATCATGTAGTGGAACGGCGGGATGCCGCGACCGGCGCAGGCGAGCGCCGTGGCGCGCGGGCTGTGAGTGTGCACGATCGCAGAGACATCCGGCCGGTGCGCGTAAATCGCCGCGTGCATGCGCCACTCCGAGGACGGCCTCGAGTCACCCGGTTCAGGTGCGGAATCGAGCGCCAGCGGGACGATCTGGCCGGCCGACAAATCCCGATACGGCACGCCAGCCGGCGTGATCAGGAAACCGTCCGGCCGGCGGCAGGAGACGTTGCCCGACTTGTTCGGCACCAGCCCGGCCGCGTCCAGCGCCTGCGACACGGCGACGATCTCGCTGCGGGCTTGCAGTTCGGCGGCGTTCATTCAGCGACTGGACCTCTCGGGATACTGCGCAGCAAGACCTGCGCGGCTCGCGAGCGCGACGCCGCGCTCGGTGATGATGCCGGTGACGAGCCGGGCCGGCGTGACGTCGAACGCGGGATTGGCCACCGGGCTGCCGGGTGCGACGACCTCGACGTCGAGCAGGCGACCGTCGTCGGCCCGGCCGCGCACGTGAGTTACCTCGCGCGCGGCGCGCTCCTCGATCGGCACGTCACGGACGCCGTCCTCGATCGTCCAGTCGATCGTCGATGAAGGCAGCGCCGCATAGAACGGCACGCCATTGTCGCGCGCCGCGAGCGCCTTCAGGTAGGTGCCGATCTTGTTCGCGACGTCGCCGGCTGCCGTCGTCCGGTCACTGCCGACGAGACAGACGTCCACGAGCCCGTGCTGCATCAGGTGTCCGCCCGTGTTGTCCGCGATCACCGTGTGCGGCACGCCGTGCGCGCCGAGCTCGAATGCGGTCAGCGCCGCGCCCTGGTTGCGCGGCCGCGTTTCGTCCACGTAGACGTGCAGCGCGAGGCCGGCGTCGTGCGCGGCGTAGACCGGCGCGAGCGCAGTGCCCCAGTCGACGCAAGCGAGCCAGCCTGCATTGCAGTGCGTGAGGACCCGCACCGGCTCGCCGCCGCGGGACGCGCCGAGCCGCTCGAGGATCGCGGCGCCATGGCGCCCGATCGCAGCGCACGCGGCCACGTCATCGTCCGCCATGCGCGCGGCCTCGGCATAGGCCAGCTCGACACGCCGTTCGGGTGACTCCGGGCCCAGCACGGTGGCCATCCGCTCGAGCGCCCAACGCAGGTTGACGGCCGTCGGCCGTGTCGCGCCGAGCAGGCCGATGACGCGCTCCAGGCCGACGTCGGTCGCGTCGGCACGCAATCCCAGCGCCACGCCGTAGGCTGCGGTGACGCCGATCAGCGGCGCGCCGCGAACGACCATGTTGCAGATCGCCTGCGCGGCCTGGTCCGCGTCCTGCAGCCGCAGCAGCTCGAACGCGAACGGCAGCCGCGTCTGGTCGATCACGGCGACGGACCAGCCGTCGTCGGCGACGAAGATGGTCCGATAGGCCTGGCCGCGGACGAGCATGACGCCGGCCGCGGGCTACCGGCTGCCCAGCACGCGGCCCGCGACCGCGCTCAGCTTCGCGACCAGCGCCGGGTCGCGCGCGTCGGGGTGCGTGATGACGGCGCCGTCGAGCGCGTGGTCGGAACCCACCGGGCACGGGATGTGCTCGGCGGGGAAATCGTGTGCCAGCCGCGCAAGCAACCGTCGCGCCTTGTCGCCGTTCTCGTGCATGACGGCGAGCAGGCTGGCCACGTCGACCGCGCCGTGCACCTCGTGCCAGCAATCGTAGTCAGTGACCATGGCGACCACCGCGTAGGTGATCTCCGCCTCGCGCGCGAGCTTCGCCTCCGGCATCGAGGTCATGTGGATGACGTCGTAGCCGAGCCCCTTGTAGGTCAGCGACTCCGCCAGCGTCGAGAACTGCGGGCCTTCCATGCAGACCGCCGTGCCACCGCGCCGGAATGGGATCCCCTCGCCCTCCGCGGCACGCGCGACGAGGTCCTGCAGCGCCGGGCCCACCGGACGCGCGAACGACACGTGCGCGACGCAGCCGTTGCCGAAGAACGAACTCTCGCGATGCACGGTGCGATCGACGAAATCATCGACCAGCACGAACGTGCCGGGGCTCAACTCCTCCTTGTACGAACCGCAGGCGGAGAACGACACGAGGTCCGTCACGCCCGCGCGCTTCAGCGCGTCGATGTTGGCGCGGTAATTGATGCCCGACGGCGCCAGCCGGTGGCCACGGCCGTGGCGTGGCAGGAAGACCACCTGCGTGCCGCCGATGCGGCCGATGCGCAGCGCGTCGGAGGGCTCCCCCCAAGGCGTCGACACGCGCTCCTCGCGGATGTCCTCGAGGCCCGGCAGTTCGTAGATCCCGGAGCCGCCGATGATGCCGAGTACCGCCTTCGCCATGCGCCGCACCTCTCACGTCGTCACCAGAGGTTACCCGAGACTCGGGCGCGGCGCCGTGGTCTAATCCGGCCCCATGCAAGCAGGCGCAGGGCAGTCCGGGCCGCAGGGCGCATCGGCCTCGGGCGTGCCCGTTACGCCGGTCCCGCTCGTCGTGGCCGTCACCGGGCATCGCGACCTGATCGCGAGCGAGCTGCCGGCGATCCGTGAACGCGTGCGCGCGTTCATGGCGGACCTCGAGCGTCGCTATCCGGACCTGCCGGTCGTCGTGATGTCCGGGCTGGCGGCGGGCGCCGATTCGCTGGTGGCCGAGGAGGCGCTGGCGCTCGGATTGAAGGTGATCGCCGCGCTGCCGATGCCGCGCCACCTCTACGCGGAGGACTTTGCCGCGGGTCCGGAACGCGAACGCTTCCTCGCGCTGTGCGCGCGATCGAGCGAGTTCATCGAGCTGCCGTTCACGCCGGGCAACACGGCCGGTCTCTCCCGCGAGCCCGGTTACAACCGCGACCGGCAGTACGCGCAGCTCGGCGTCTTCCTCTCCGCCCACTGCCACGTGCTGCTTGCGCTCTGGGACGGTAAGCAGGCGGGCGAGTTGGGCGGCACGGCCGCAGTCGTGAACTTCCACCAGAACGACATGATGCCGGGGTACACGTCCCGGGCGGCGGCCAACCAGCGGATGCTGGCCGACGACGAAAGCGACCTCGTCTATCACATCGTCTGTTCCCGCGACCGCCCCGGTGGCGCGCCGCAGGACGGGCTCGCGCCGCTCGAGACGGCCTGGCTCACGACGGACGAGTACGCGCCCCGCACCGCGGACCTGCCCTTGCGGCACCGGTTGATCTTCGAGCGCACCAGCGACTTCAATCGGGACGCACGCCGCCACGCCGCCAGCATCGAGGAGCAGAAGTACCCGCTGTGCTCCGACGTGGACGCGGCCCGGCTGAACCCGGAACTGCGGCGCATCAACGCCGGCTTCTGCATCGCCGACTGGCTCGCGATCCACTACCAGAAGCGCACGCTGCTCGCTCTGCGCGTCTCGCACGTGCTGGCGTTCTTCATGGGCTCGATGTTCATCCTCTATTCCGACCTCGAGACGCTGGATTACTTCCTCTACGGCCTGCTCGGCTTCGTGCTGCTCGCGCTCGCGGTGCTGGTCGCGGCCAGCCGGGGTGCATGGCACCGCAAGTACCTCGACTACCGCGCGCTGGCCGAAGGCCTGCGCGTGCAGTTCTTCTGGGCCGCCGCCGGCGTGACGAGCGGCAACGTGACGAAGTTCGCGCACGACAATTTCCTGCAGAAGCAGGACGTCGAGCTGGGCTGGATCCGCAACGTGATGCGGGTGACCGGGTTGCGCTGCGACATCGCGCCGAGCGACGACCCGGAGGGCATCGCTTTTGCGCGCCGCGAGTGGATCGGCGACGACGGCAGCGGCCAGCTCGGCTACTACCGCCGCAAGTCGGTCGAGCGGCTGGGTCGGCACAAGCTCACGAGCAAGCTCGAGATCACGAGCATGGGCGTGGGCGCGATCTCGATCGCGTTGCTGCTGCTGTTCGGCAGCGTGATGCCCGATGCGCTGCGCAACGCGCTGATCCTGACGCTCGGCATCATGCTGCTGCTGGCCGGCGTGCGCCAGGCGTACGCGCACCGCACGGCGGAGAGCGAGCTGATGAAGCAGTACGAGTTCATGTACCGCGTCTTCCGCAGTGCGCGACGACGGCTCGAGCTGGCGCAGGACGATGCGGATCGCCGCCGCATCCTGCTGCTGCTCGGCGACGCGGCGCTCGACGAGCACGCGGAGTGGATCATCATGCACCGCGAGCGCCCGCTCGACCAGACGCGGATCTGGCGGCTGGGCCGCTAGTCCGCCGGTTGCAGGCGCAACTGCCGCACGGACTCGACCAGCAGGCTGCCCACGACGATTTCCGCCGCCGCACCCGGCGCCTGGGCCGGCAGGACCGTGCCGGACGTGACCTGCGCCACCACGTCCCGGGTCTCGTCGGCGGCGAAACGCCGCAGCCTGCCCTGCGCGTCGAACTCCATCAGGTATCCTGGGTACTGCGCCTTGGGCTTGAGGAACGCGGGCAGGCGGTACAGCACCTTGACCGCCCACGGCCGCGCGCGCTGCGCGTCGAGACCCGGGATCCGCTGCAGTGACAGTCCGACCAGGAAGTGTCCGTCCGGGGTGCGTGTGATGTTGTCCGGATAACCGGGCAGGCCGTCCACGAAGATCTCGTGCGTGCCGGCGCGCGGCCCGGTCAACCAGCGGCGCACGATCCGGAACGCGAGGAACTCGGCCACCAGCACGAAGCTCTCGTCCGCAGCGAGCGCGACGCCGTTGGCATAGAACAGGTCGTCGAGCACGACCTCGGCCTCGCCGGTGTCCGGCGAGTAGCGCAACAGCCGGCCGCTCGGCCGACTGTCCCAGACGTCGAGCTCGACCTCGGCCAGCGAGTGGTCCCGCGTCGGGGCGGAGAACCAGATCGTGCCGTCGCGGGCCACGTCGAGGTTGTCGGCGAAGGTCACGGGTTCGCCGTGCGCCTCATCGACCAGCACCGTGACGCGGCCGTCGAGGTCCACGGACAACAGCCCGAGCAACCCGTCGCTGACGTAGAGATGCTCGCCGCTGGTATCGAACGTGACGCCGAGCGGCCGGCCACCGGTATCCGCGAAGACCTCGACCGGCCCGCCGTGCGGGTCGATGCGCAGGATCCGCCCGTCACCGAGGCCCGTGTAGATTCGACCGTCGCGCGGACTGACGGCCACGTCCTCCGGACCGAAATTGACGGGTCGGCCGGCTTTGTCGTCGAACGTGCCGATCAGATGGCTCGCGAACGCCGCGCGCACCTCGATGTCCTGCGTCGGCCGGAACGGCGAATCCGGGCCCGTGCCGGGATTCGGCGGCGGCGTCCACGCATACGGATCGAGCGGCGTCGGCCAGAGCAGCAGGTACGCCGCCACGGCCAGCACGACCAGCCCCAGCCACTTCAGGATTCGTCGCACGGCAGGCCGTCCAGTCGCAGGCACCAGCCGGTGGGCTCGCGGTACGGCACACGGTTGCGAGCGTGGCGGTAGACGGCGATCTCCTCGTAGACCGCCTTGCGGATGCGGTTCAGCCCGCCGAGCGGCCGGTGATCCACGTGGCCGTGCCACGGCGTGAACGCGAGGTTCTCGCAGAAGGCATTGCGCTCGGGCGTGTCGAACTGTTGTGCCGGGATCGTGATCCGTGCCACGGGCTGGTAGGCCGACTGCGACTCCCGCCACTTCACGGTCGGGTCTTCGATCGGCATGTTGCGCGCCGGATCCTGCAACTGGACCAGGAAATCGAAGCAGCCGTCAGCGCTCGCGAGGTGCTCCGCAAGGCCGCGGCGCAGGTAATCGTCGCCCCGGAAGTCCGGGGCCCGTGTCGCCGGCGGCGTGCAGCTCCTGGCGCTGTACTTCATCGCGCGCCGGTAAGGCGGCGGCTGCCTCCACGGCCCCGGCTCCACGCCCATGGCGTAGGCCGTCATGCTGAAGTACTGGGCATACAGCGGGTTCGCGATGCGCCCGAGCAGCTGGCCGCCGAGCACGACCTCGCGCCATTTCCAGTCGAGCGGATTGCGGCCCTGGAAAAAATAGCCGAACTTGCTGCCGTCGGCCTGGTAGCGGATGAAGTTCTCGTACTCCTGCGGGTTCCGGTTGAAGAACACCGGAAAGTTGATCATCAGGAAGTCCTGGGTCAGCGCGTCTTTCTCGTACGGGGAATCGAGCAGCTTCGGGCCCGGCACGCCCATCAGCTTGATGGCCATGCCGCGCGCGTCCTTGGTGCCGTCCGGCTGCAGCGCCGCGTTGCCGTTCGAGAAGCGGATCCAGGCCTGGTACTCGTGGCCCGGGACGAAGACCGCCGAACGCAGTTCCTGAGGCAGGTCGTCGCGCACCCGGAACGTCGCGGTCAGGCAGCCGTGCGCCTTGGCGTGCGCATCCCGACGGAACAGCGGGCCCGACTGCCGCTGCACACCGTCCACCAGCCTGCGCGCCGAGGCGATGATGCTCGGCACGTAGTAGATCTCGTCGGGATCGACGCGCTCGCCGACATCCCGATCTTCGTGACTGCAACCAGCCGCCAGCAGCAGCGGCACCAGCAGCCCCGCGGCGACCCAGCGGTTAACGGCCACGGAACGGTCCCTCCGGATGGCGATACATTTCGAAAAGGCTGCAGCCGTCGGCGAGCCGCCAGGTGTCCCACTCGTCGTCCGGTGGAGGTGGCGAGGGCAACCGGTCGCCGTAGACCGCAGTATCGTCGCTGCAGTGGCCCTCCCACTTGCCATTCCTGAACCTCGCGGAACCCCAGCGCGGAGTCTCGGCCTGACGGTCCGTCACGCGCCGGGCGAGGTCCGCGCGACATGCGGCCGGATCGTTCTCCGCGTCGCACAGCTTCGGCTCGAAGCCGCCGTCGGCGACGTAATCCATGGCCTTCAAGTACTCGACGATCTGCAGGCGTTGCTCCGGCTCCAGGTACGGACCGATGACCCCGTTCTTCTGGCAACCGTCGCGGAATTCGTGGCCGGCGTTGTCGTTACCGACGACGTTCGTCTTGAACAGTACGGCGCCCGGCACCTCGAGGCTGCGGAAGCCAAGGTTCTCCGGGTCGTACTCGCGCGTGCCCGACCAGAACTGCGTCTCGCGCTCGTTGCGCGGCGAGATCATCTGGTAGACCGTGCGCACGCTGCCGTTGTGCAGGAACGGCGGCGTCGCCCAGATGCCGTGCAGCGGCCGCGACTTGTAGTTCTTCAACTGGGCCGGGTCGGTGCGCGGGTAGTCGAAGATCCCGTAGCCCATGTACTTGAGCAGCTCCTGGTTGGTCTGCGGCGGGTTCTTCTCGAAGTAGCGATTGGTGATCGCTGTGCTCATGATGTTGAGTCCCACGACCGCGCTGAGGCTCCGCGGATCGATCGTGCTGGCGACCTCGTCGGCGATGCAGAGCTTGCGCAGCTCGGCGGGCGTCCAGCCGAGTCGGCTGGCGTCGTAACGGTGATTCGCGAAGTTGAGCGCCGCGTTGCGATCGGTGCCGACGTCGGTGATCGGGATCAGCGCCACCCGCCACTCCTCGACCGCTCGGTCGCCCAGCACGCCGATTACCCGGCCCTGCCCGTCGAGCTCGAAGATCGGCTGGCCGTCGATGTCGGCGATGCGCTGCGGATTGTGCAGGTTGAGGCATTGCGCCGCAGTCACCTGGCCGATGTCCACGCCGTCCCGCAGCAGCTGGCACGACCCGTCGGCGTTGTGCCGGATGTTGACGTCGCGGTGCGCGTCCACGGGATGTTCCTCGTCCGGCACTTCGTCGTGCGCGGTCAGGTGGGGGCCGTGGCAATGCCGGCAGTGCACGTCGAACAGCACGCGTCCTTCGCGGGCCTCGGCGAGTTTGATCGCACCGAACAGGGTTTCGGGCCAGCGCGGCGCCTGCAGCTTCGCGAGCGTGCGCTCGATCTCGTGCAGACGGTCCGGATGAATCGACGTGTCGTAGCGCAGGTGCAGCGGCAGTGGCGCGCCATACTCGTCGAACAGCTCGAGGCGGGCGCCGACGCCGAGCGACTCATTGATGTTGCGCGCCATCGGCTGGGACGCGTATCCCTCCCACTGCACCCAGTTGAACTTCGCGATGTCCCAGAGGTGCGGGTAGCTGACCGGCGCGGTGGCCGGCCGGTAGTTGTCCGGCGAGATGTGCCGGCCGAACACCGTGTTCGCGATGCGCTGCGTCGCGTCGGTGCGGCCGTAGCCTTCGAACACCGGGTAATTGCCGTGCTTGAGGTCGGTCCACGCGTTCGCCAGCAGCTCGCGGATCGACTGGCCGAACTCTTTACGGAGTTCGCGCCTGGCCGCGTCGAAATCGAATCCCGCCTGCGTGCCGCCGGTGAGCGTCGGATCGATCACGTTGTGCGCGAAGCGGTCGAACTTCCACGGGTTCCAGTACGTCGCCAGCATCGAGAGCATCAGGTCCGCCTGGAACTGGCCCGGCTTCATGTCGGTGACCGCGTGCATCGCCTGCCCGCCGTCGATGCGGATCGCAGTGCCCTGGTAGTGGAGCTCACCGGTGTGGCAGAGGCTGCACGTGAAGTCGAGCAACTCGGCGCCGGCCTTCTCGTCGTAGTAGCGCGCGAAGCCGACCGGCAGATTGCCCGGATTCCAGTCCGGATCGGCCTGCTGGTGGATGTCCGTCAGAAACCCGTAGCGCGCCATGTTCCCGGGTGCGGCCAGCCGGTCGCGACCGAACGGCAACTCGAGGTTCGTGAACCACGCATAGCGCATTCGCGCCAGCATCACCTGGGCCGAGCCCTGCGCGTGATAGTAGAAGCGCAGCCGGTCCTCGCGGGTCCAGCCTTGCCAGGTCCGGATCGTCCCGCCCTTTTCGTTGGCCGGGTCCGGCCGCAACCACTGCAGGTCGTTGACCAGCGGGTACTCGACGGCGCGGAACGGGGGCTGGAACAGGTAGCCGGGCCACGGCACCGTGACGGCGAGCACAGCGACGAGCGCCACCACGCCCGTCGCGACGACCGTGGCGACGCGCCCGAACCAGCCACGACGGCGCAGGAAGCGCCACCAGTGACGAATGAGGAAGGCGACCGGCCGCAGCAGCCACTCGACGATACGGGCGACCGCACCGAGGAGTGCCCGCACTGCACGGCGGGCGAACCGCGCGATGGCGCTGATCATGCTGCGTTGACCTCGGACAATGGAGAGAGCAGCCCCGCCTTGACGAGACCGTGCGTCTGCTTGTGCACGCTGTCGCCGACTTCGCGCGAAATGGCAAGCAAATAGCGGCGGAAGCCTGCGACCTCGAAGCGTGGATTGGCCTGTTGCGCGTTCGCAATCGCGAGGCGCGCGCCCTCCTCGTCACCGAGCGCGCCGGCCGCATTGGCCAGCAGGACCCAGCCGAGGCAGAACCCGGGGTGCACGTCGACCGCGGTCTGCGCGTGCTCGCGCGCGGCGCGGTAGTTCTCGCCCTCGGTGTAGCCGAACGACAGGAAGTAATGCCAGAACGGAAACGACGGGTGGTTCGGAGCCACCTTGAGCAGCCGCTGCAGGATCGCGAGCCCCTCGGCCCGTTCCTCGTCGGTGCCGCCCCACGTGAGCGCGCAGCCGAGGTATCCCCAGGCGACCATGTTGAAGGGCGACAGCGCCACGACCCGCCGCGCGGTCTGCATCGCCTTGTTGCGGGAGCCGCAGTTGAGCCAGACCAGCGACGCGTACTCCATGACCGTGGAGTCGCGCGGCGCGAGCCGCAGCGCAGCTTCGACCTCGGCCAGCGCACGGCGGTTCTCGTCCATCGGATCCTCGGCAAACGAGTTGACCACGCGCTGGTTCAGCACGAAGCCGAGCAGCACGTGCGCCATCGCGTTGTCCGGCTCGAGCGCGAGCGCCTGCTCGAGCCAGCCGATCGCGTCGGCCGAGGCTTCCTTCGTGTAGGACACCGTCCAGAACGTCAGTGCCTTGTGCGTCAGGCTCCAGGCCGACAGTCCTTGCGGCGGCTGCCGGCACAGGTCGTCGGAGACGATGTTCAGGTAGCGCGATCCGGTCTCGATCGCGATCGCCTCCGCCAGCTCGCGCTGCACCTGGAACAGGTCGTCGATATTGCGCTCGTAGGATTCGGACCAGGCCTGCTGGCCGCTCGCCGCATCGGTCAGCGTCGCGATCACGCGGACGCGGCTCGCGGACCGCTGCAGGCTGCCCGCCAGCACGTAGCGGACGTTCAAATCCCGCGCGACGTCGGTGAGCTTGCGCCCCGCGTAGCTGGCCGACTGCAGGAACGGCACGATCCGCAGGTCCGGCACGCCGGACAAGGCGCGGACGATTTCGGCCGAGAACCCCTGGGCCACGACGCCGTCGTCAGCGGTGCCGGAGAGATTCTCGAGCGGCAGCACCGCAATCGAAGCCTGGGCCGCATCGGACAGCGGTGGCGCCGCAACCACGGTGGGCTCGGCCGGCGCAGGGGCTGCCGCCGCTGGGTGTTCCGGCCACAACCACATGAGCAGTCCCGACGTGACGAGGCCGACCAGCGCGAGCGCTTGCTGCCACCCCGACGTCAGCAAGGCGAGCTCGGGGCGGACCAGCCAGCCGAGCGCGACCAACAGCAGCAGCGCAAACAGGTAGGCTCCCATCGCGCGCCCCACGCCCGGTCGTGTCATTGTTGTCCCGGTCTTGAATTCGGCCACGGGCATTCTATGCTCGCCAAACGCTGGGCGGCAAAGTACCGTGCACCAACGCCAGCGGAGATCCGCACAAGTGAAGGAACACGCCGCAGCGACCGTGACGCCCGCCGGGCCGTACGTGTTCGTCTGCTACGCGCACGACGAGCGCGAGATCGTGCTGGAGCAGATCGCCTGGCTGCGCAGCCAGGACTTCGAGGTCTGGTTCGACGAGGCCATCGAGGTCGGCAGCCGCTGGAGCGAAGACCTCGCGCGCGCCGTCGACGGATGCGCAGTGTTCCTCTATTTCCTGAGCCCAAGGTCCACGAGCTCGCGCTACTGCCTCGACGAGGTGCATTTCGCGCTCGAATGCGGCCGCCCCATCGTGCCGGTCGAGATCGCGCCGGTCACGCTGACGCCCGGCCTCAAGCTGAGCATCGGCGGCACGCACCGGATCTTCATGCACCGCATGCCGGCACGGGAGTTCCGTCTCAAGCTCGCGAGCGGGCTGCGCGCGGCGATGCAGGGCGAGCCGGCGGTGCACCCGATCGAATCGCGGGCTGCGCCATCGCGATCGCAGGCGCCCGGACCGGTGCCCGCGATGAACTGGCGGCCGGCCGCAGTCGGCATCTTCACGGCATTGATGGTCTTTCTCGCGATGCTGGTGCTCGATCGCTAGCGAACCAGGGGCGCAACAAAAGTCGCATTGTGGCTCGGCCGCCGCGGTCGTAGCATCACCGTTCCTGATCAGCGACGGAGCCGCACCATGACCAGCGTCGTGATCGTGTCCGCCGTGCGGACCGCAGTCGGCAAGTTTGGCGGCGGTCTCGCCGGACAATCGGCCGTCAACCTCGGTGCCATCGTGATTCGCGAGTCGCTCGCGCGAGCCCAGGTGGACCCCGTGCGGGTCGACGAGGTCATCATGGGCCAGGTGCTCGCCGCCGGCTGCGGCCAGAATCCCGCGCGCCAGGCGTCGCTCGGCGCGGGACTGCCCGAGCACGTTCCGGCGATGACCATCAACAAGGTCTGCGGCTCCGGCTTGAAGGCCGTTGCGCTGGCTGCACAGGCGATTGCGGCGGGCGACGCCGAGGTGATCGTCGCCGGCGGCCAGGAGAGCATGAGCCAGGCGCCGCACGTGCTGCCCGGCTCCCGGGACGGCTGGCGCATGGGCGACGTGCAGGCCGTCGACAGCATGATTCGCGACGGCCTCTGGGACGCGTTCAACCAGTACCACATGGGCATGACCGCGGAGAACGTCGCGCGGCGCCACGGCATCACGCGAGAGCAGCAGGATCGATTCGCGGTCGCGAGCCAGAACAAGGCCGAGGCGGCGCAGAAGGCCGGGCGATTCCGGGACGAGATCGTGCCGGTCAGGATCCCGCAGCGGAAGGGCGATCCCGTCGTCTTCGAGCAGGACGAGTTCGTGCGCCACGGCGCCACGCTTGCCAGCATGAGCGGACTCAAGCCCGCGTTTGCGAAGGACGGCAGTGTGACGGCGGCCAATGCGTCGGGCATCAATGACGGCGCAGCCGCGGTGCTGGTGATGTCGGAGGCGCGCGCAGCGGCGCTCGGCCTCGAACCGCTGGCGCGGATCCGTGCCTACGCCTCCGCCGGACTCGACCCAGCCTACATGGGAATGGGCCCCGTGCCCGCGTCGCGCCGCTGCCTCGAACGCGCCGGCTGGACCGCCGGCGACCTCGACCTGCTCGAGATCAACGAGGCGTTCGCGGCACAGGCCTGCGCGGTCAACCAGGAGATGGGCTGGGATCCGGACCGCATCAACGTCAACGGCGGCGCCATCGCGATCGGGCACCCGATCGGCGCCTCGGGCTGCCGCATTCTCGTGACCTTGCTGCACGAACTGCGACGGCGTGACGCCCACCGCGGCCTCGCCTCGCTCTGCATCGGCGGCGGCATGGGCATCGCGCTCGCGGTCGAGCGTTGAATCAGGAGCACGCAACATGACCGACACGAGAAAAATCGCCTACGTGACCGGCGGCATGGGCGGCATCGGCACGGCCATCTCGCAACGTCTCTGCAAGTCCGGCTTCAAGGTCATCGCCGGTTGCGGCCCGGGATCGCCCCGCAAGGACCGTTGGCTCGCGGAAATGCACGCGCAGGGCTACGAGGTGTACGCCTCGGAGGGCAACGTCTCGAACTGGGATTCGACCCGGGCGGCCTTCGAGAAGGTGCGGGCCGAGCACGGTCCCGCGGACGTGCTGATCAACAATGCCGGCATCACGCGCGACTGCTTGTTCCGCAAGATGACCAACGAGCAGTGGCACGAGGTCATCGAGACCAACCTGAACAGCCTGTTCCACGTCACCAAGCAGGTCATCGACGACATGCTCGAGAAGGGCTGGGGCCGCATCATCAACATCTCCTCGGTGAACGGCCAGAAGGGCCAGTTCGGGCAAACCAACTATTCGACCGCCAAGGCCGGCATCCACGGCTTCACGATGGCGCTCGCGCAGGAACTCGCGTCGAAGGGCGTCACGGTCAACACCGTCTCACCGGGTTACATCGGTACCGACATGGTCCGGGCCGTCAAGCCGGAGGCGCTGGAGAAGATCATCGCGACGATTCCAGTGAAACGGCTCGGCACGCCCGAGGAGATCGCGTCCATCGTCGCCTGGCTCGCATCCGACGAATCGGGTTTCGCCACGGGCGCGGATTTCTCGCTGAACGGCGGCCTGCACATGAGCTGAGCGGAACGCGTATCCTTCGCGGCCAACTCCCACACCGCGGGTCATCCCCATGCGTTCACCGCTGGCCGCCGCCCTGAGCTTGTTGCTCGCACTCGTCGCACAAACGTCGGTCGCGCAGCCCGTCGCCTGGCTCGACGGCGCAGCCAGGCAGGCCACCGCCGCTCTCGTGACAGCCCACGGCGAATCCGTTCGACCGCGCGCCGAGCGTGGCGTCCGGCAGGTCGCGAAACTATGGCGCGAGGAAGACGGCGATGCCGTCGCGTTCGAGGCGTTCGTGCGGCAGCATTTCGCCCCGGACGAGGCGCGACGCGATGCGATGTTCCGCCGCCTCGACGGTCTGCACGAGCAGATGGGCGGCTCGCTGCTCGGCATGATGCTCGCGTTCCGGTGGCAGACCGACCTCGACCTCGGGCCCGTCGAGCCCTACGACGAGCTGTTCGCGGGCTACGATCCGTTTGCTCACGTCAACGACGATTTCTTCGCCAACAAGATCGCGTTCGTCGTGCTGCTCAATTTCCCGCTCGCGACGCTCGACGAGAAGTTGCGCGACGGCCCGCAGTGGACGCCGCAGCAGTGGGCCGAGGCCCGCCTGGCCGATCGCTACGCAAAGCGCGTCCCGGCCGCCGTGTCGCAGCAGATCGCGACCGCTTATTCCGCCGCCGACAGCTACATCGCCTCGTACAACATCTGGATGCATCACCTGCTCGACGAGCGCGGCGAACGCCTGTTCCCCGCCGGCCAGCGGCTGATCACGCACTGGAACCTGCGCGATGAATTGAAGGCCCAGTACTCGGATCCGGCCGGCCTGCCCCGCCAGCGCATGATCGCAGACGTCATGGAACGCATCGTCACGCAGACGATCCCCGCAGCCGTCATCGACAATCCGCACGTCGACTGGGCACCGCGCGCGAACACGGTGGCGCCGGCCGCCGCCCAGGACAGCGACCGGCCGAAGACGCAGGGCGCCGTCACGGCGGAACGCGAGCCCGACACCCGCTACGCGAAGCTGCTCGACATCTACCGCGCCACCCGGCTCGCCGACCCGTATTCGCCCGCGGCGCCGAGCCACATCGCGCGCCGTTTCGAGGAAGACCGTGAACTGCCCGAAGCGCGGGTCGAGAAGATGCTCGTCGAGGTGCTCTCGTCGCCGCTGATGCCGCGCGTCGCCGCGCTGATCGAGTCGCGGCTCGGCCGGCCGCTCGAGCCGTTCGACATCTGGTACAACGGCTTCCGGCCGCGCGGCACCTATACCGAGGCGCAGCTCGACGAGATCACGCGGCGCAAGTACCCGACGGCGGACGCGTTCGCCGCGGACCTGCCGAACATCCTGACCGGACTCGGCTTCACGCCGGAGCGCGCGCAGTACCTGTCCGAACGCATCGCCGTCGATCCGGCGCGTGGCGCAGGCCACGCCTGGGGTGCGGCACGGCGCGGCGACAAGGCGCGCCTGCGCACCCGCGTCGGCAAGGACGGCATGGACTACAAGGGTTACAACATCGCGGTGCACGAGCTCGGCCACAACGTCGAGCAGACCTTCTCGCTCTACGACGTGCCGTTCCACGGCCTGAACGGCGTGCCGAACACCGCGTTCACCGAGGCGCTCGCGTTCGTGTTCCAGGATCGCGACCTCGAGCTGCTCGGCCTCTCGAAACCCGACGCGACCACCGACGCTTATGGCGTGCTGGACGATTTCTGGGGCGCCCTCGAGATCTCGGGCGTGGCCCTGGTGGACATGCGCGTCTGGCGCTGGATGTACGCGCACCCGGAGGCGACGCCGGCCGAGCTGCGCGAGGCGACGCTGCAGATCGCGCGCGACGTCTGGAACGAGTACTTCGCCAAGGTGTTCGGCCGGCGCGACGTCGTGCTGCTCGCGGTCTATTCGCACATGATCTCGTCGGGCCTCTACCTGCCCGACTACCCGATCGGCGTCATGATCGCGCTGCAGATCAAGCAGCAGGTGCGGCGCAAGGGCGACCTCGGCGGCGAGTTCGAGCGGATGAGCCGGCAGGGACGGCTCACGCCGGACCTCTGGATGGAGCGCGCGACGGGTGCGCCGGTCGGTCCCGCCGCGCTGCTTGCAGCCACCGAGGAGGCGCTCGCGACCGTCAAGGGCCGCTAGTGCCGCGGCCCCGCCTGTCAGCGTCGTCGGCGGACTGGCTCGTCGCGGCGGTCGTCGCGACCGCACTGGCCTTGCTCGGCGGCTGGTGGCTCGACGCGCAGCCCGTGCCGATAGCCGACGGCACGAACAGTCGCCTGCAATGCATCTCGTATGCGCCCTCCGATGCGGGCGCCCGCAACCCGGGCGGCGTGACCCGCGAGCAGTTGCAGCGCGATCTCGCGTTGCTCGCTCAGCGGACGGACTGCGTGCGCACGTACACGGTGGCCGACGGGTTCGACCAGGTGCCGGCGATCGCGCGCGAACTCGGGCTCGAGGTGCTGCTCGGGGCCTGGATCGGCGGCGATGCGCAGCACAATGAACGCGAGGTCGCGCTCGTGATCGACACGGCGCAGCGCCACCGCGACAGCGTCCGCGCCATCGTGGTCGGCAACGAAGTGCTGCTGCGCCACGAATTGACCCCGGAGCAACTGGCGGTGCTGATTCGCCGCGTCGGGGACGCGACCGGAATGCCCGTGACCTACGCCGACGTCTGGGGCTTCTGGGTCAAGCATCGTTCACTTGCGCAGGCGGTCTCGTTCGTCACGGTGCACATCATCCCGTACTGGGACGACGAACCGGTGGGCATCGATGCAGTGATCCCTTACGTGGACGCCTTGTACGCCGAAATGCAGCGCACCTTTCCCGGCAAGGACGTGCTGATTGGCGAGACGGGCTGGCCGAGCGCCGGACGGCCGCGCGGCGCCATCGAGCCCGGTCGCGTCAACCAGGCACGTTACCTGCGTGGATTCACCGCGCTCGCCGAACGTCGCGGCATCGACTACAACCTGATCGAAGCGTTCGACCAGCCCTGGAAGCGCGCGCCGGAGGGCACCGTGGGCGGGTACTGGGGGCTCTACGACAGTCAGCGGCGCGAGAAATTTCCGTGGCTCGGGCCGGTCGCCGAGGCCCCGCAAGGCCGGGCCGTCGTAGCGATCGCGTTGGCTGGCGCTGCGGTCGGGTTTTTCGCCGGATGGCTTGGCAGCGGCGGGACCTTGCGCCTGCGCCGCAGCCTCGCCTTTGCCAGCGCAGCAGCGTTGCTGGTCGCGATTGGCGCGCGGCAGTGGCTGTATCTCCAAGCCGGCAACGTCGCGCCGATCGACTGGCTCGCCACGCTGGGAATCACGGCAGCCGGCTGGCTGGCTTTCGGGCACTCAGTCCGCGCACTGGCCTCGGCAAGTGCGACCCGCGACCCGCTGCCGCGCTGGCTGGTCCTGCTGTTGCTGCTGTGCGGCGCCTACGTGTGCCTCGGCCTGGTCTTCGCCGGGCGACACCGGGACTTCCCGGTCTGGGTGTTCCTGCCGGCCGCGCTCGGCGTCGCGATCACCGCGATCCTCGGCCCGCAAGGTCGCGCCGCGGACCTCCGCTCACGGCGGGCCACCGACGAGGTCGTGCTCGCGGCCTGGCTCGTCATGGCTGGCGTGCTCATTCCGTTGCTCGAGCGCTTCCAGAACGGCCGGTCGATCGGTTGGGGCCTAACCAGTGCGCTGCTCGGACTGGGCGTGCTGCTGCCACTGGCCCTGCAGTCGCGCCAGCACCAGGGCGCCGCCGAGCATCCCGATGCCGGACCACGTGAAGCTGTAGAGCACCATGCCGAAGGTGCCGATCGCGATGGCGAGCGTGGCAGCGACCGCTGACCGCCGCCAGATCGCCAGCGCCGCGAGGACCAGGCTCGCGCGCCCGTAGACGTCGTCGAGGAAGCCGCGGATGACCAGCATGCGCAGCTCGCACCACCACGGCGACGCCGCGGACTGGCAGATCGGTCCGAGGTCGTCGCGCTCGACGAGACCGAAGCGGACGGCCGTGGCGATCGCATAGGCGACGACGACCGTCGCGACGATCCGGACGAACGCCCGCGTTGCGTGCCCCATCAGTCCCGACTCAGCCCCCATCCGCCGGCTCCTGGTTCCGTTCGGTCGCTTGGCGACAGAGCCGCACTATACTGCGCGCAACCTGTCCGGCATCCGAACTCTTGATCCTGGAGACACGCGTGCGTCATCTGACCCTCAGTATCGTCTTGGGCCTGCTGGCCCTCCCGACCTCGCATGCGCAGACGCCAGCGCCAGGCCGCTACGCCGCGATCGAGCGCCTCGAATTCAACCGCCGCGCCGTGGAGTGGGCGGAACCGCTCTTCTGGATCAGCGATGCCAATCGCAACGGGGCGCTCGAGCCGGCGGAACTCGCGATCCTCTGGGGCCTCGGCGACGGGGACCGCACGCGATTCGTCAAGGACGGCGCGTTCACGCCTCACTTCGACGCGGTCTACGACAAGCTGCGCCAGCGCCCCTCGCTGGCCGGACTCGGCGCCGACGAGCGATTGCGACGCGAGGTCGTGCTCGACGAACTGGCGCAGGGCCGGCCGACGCTCGTGCAGACGACGCTGCCAGACCCGCGCGACCAGCGGCTCGCGGCACATCTCGAAAAAGTCGCGCGCCTCGTCGAGCGGCTCTATGCGCGGCAGACCGGCGCGCTCGGTCTCGACGAGCGGATCCCCGCCGACGATACCGCGTCGCGGGCGCTGTTCTTCCGCAACCAGGGTCCGTTCTGCGAGGCGCCGCGCACCGAGACGAACCCGGCGTGCAGTGCGCTCGCCGACAAGCCGCAGAGGATCTCGGGCATCTACCCCGCTTCGATCCAGGCCGACCCGAAGTTCTGCGAAGTGCTCGAAACGCGTCCGGATGCAGAAGCGCTGATGGCTCCCTTCGTCGTCGTGCGCCACAAGGACGACGGCCGTGCGGACGGCAAGGCGGCAACCGACGAACTCGTTGCCGTGCCCTACGAGGTGGCCTTCGCCGACGACATGCAGGCCGCCAGCAAGGAATTGCTCGCCGCCGCTCGCGTGCTCGACGGCGACCCGTCCGAGTCGGCCTTCAAGACCTACCTCGAAGCGGCCGCAAAGGCTTTCCTCGACGGCAGCTGGTTCAAGGCGGACGCCGCCTGGAAGGCGATGACGGCGACGAACTCCAAGTGGTATCTGCGCGTCGGGCCCGACGAGGTCTATTTCGAGCCGTGCTCGCGCAAGGCCGGGTTCCACATGACCTTCGCGCGCATCAACCAGGAATCGCTGGTGTGGCAGAAGAAGCTCGACCCAGTAAAGGCCGACATGGAAGCGGCGCTCGCCCGGCTGGCCGGGCCGCCCTACCGGGCGCGCACCGTCGGATTCGAGCTGCCGGACTTCATCGACATCGTGATCAATGCCGGTGACAGCCGGTCCGCGCTCGGTGCGACGGTCGGGCAATCGCTGCCGAACTGGGGCCCGGTCGCGGAGTCCGGAGGGCGCACGGTTGCGATGACCAACCTCTACACCGATCCCGACAGCGAGGCGACGCTGCGCCAGCAGGCTGCGTCGTTGCTCTGCAAGGCCACGATGGATCGGTTTGACCCGGCGCCGCGGCACCTGACGCTGTCCACGGTGCTGCACGAGGCGTCGCACAACCTGGGGCCCGCGCACGAGTATCGCGTCGACGGCAAGACGGACGACCAGGTGTTCGGTGGACCACTCGCCTCGACGCTCGAGGAACTGAAGTCGCAGACCGCGGGACTCTATTTCGCGGACTGGCTCGTCGAGCGCGGATTGCTCGACGCCGCGGATGCCGAGCGGACGCACATCCGCGACGTGATCTGGGCGTTCGGCCACATCGCGCAGGGCATGGTCACGGCCGACGGCAAGCCGAAGCCCTACTCGCAGCTCGCTGCGATCCAGATGGGGTTCTTCAACGCGAACGGCGTGCTGCCCTGGAAGCCCGACCAGAAAGCCGCCAACGGCACGGATGTCGGTTGCTTCGACGTGGACATCGCGAAGTGGAAGCCGGCGCAGGACGAACTCGCCCGGATCGTGCTGGGCATCAAGGCGCGCGGTGACCGGGCGCTGGCTGAGAAGACGCGGGACCAGTGGATCTCCGATGGCACGGCCTGGGCGGCGCGGCGCGCCGAGATCCAGCAGCGGTGGTTGCGCGCACCGAAGGCGTCGTTCGTCTACAGCATCGCCGCGCAGTAATGCCCGAGGCCGGGGGCAAGTGGGACATCATCGTCGTCGGTGCGGGTGCCGTGGGCAGTGCCGCGCTGCGGGCGGCCAGCGAGGGTGGCGCGCGCGTGCTTGGCATCGAGCAGTTCGACGCCTGCGCACACGCGAGGCTCGAGCCATGGCCATTCCCGCATTTTCCGCCATGCATATTTCGAGCATCCGGACTACGTGCCGCTGCTCCGGCATTCGACGGCGCGTTTCGAATCCCTTGAGCGCGAGTCGGGCGCGGCCCTGTTGCACCGCTGCGGCATGCTGGTCGCCGGGCGGGACGATTCCGCAACCGTGCGCGGGACGCTGGCATCCGCGCAGCAGTGGGGCCTGCCGCTCGAATCGCTGGACGCCCGGGCGTTGCAGGCCCGGTTCCCGTTGTTCTCGTTTGCGGAGAATGCGATCGGCGCGTTCGAATCGGACGCGGGCATCGTGCGTCCCGAGGCTACCGTGCACGCGTCGATCCGGATCGCGCTCACCCGGGGTGCCGAGTTGCGAACGACGAGCCGCGTGCGAAGCGTCGTCGAGGACGCGACTGGAGTCTCAGTCGAAACGGACCTGGGCCGCGAGCGCGCCAATGCGGTGATCATCGCGGCCGGCGCGTGGACGTCACAGCTGATTCCGGAGCTCGCACCGCTGCTCGAGGTGACGCGCCAGGTGCAGGCCTGGATCGCGCCGACTGAGGGCATCGATGCGTCGCCGATGCCGTGCTGGCTGTTCGACCGCGGTCCTGGGCAACCTGCGATCTACGGCCTCGCGCCGGATCCCGCGGCACTCGCAGGCGCCGATGGCAGCACGTCGCCGTCACGCTACCCGAAGGTCGCATTCCACGGCTCGAACGTCTTCGTCGATCCGGACCTGGGCGCGGCACCGGTCACCGGCATCGACGTCGATCGACTGCTCGAAAGCTATCGCTCCATCGCACCGCGGCTGGCCGGCGCGCCGGTCACGGCCGCAACCTGCATCTACACGATGTCGCCGGACGAGCATTTCCTGGTCGGGACGCGCCGCGACCTCCGACGCACGCATTTCGCGGCGGGCCTGTCGGGACACGGCTTCAAGCTCGCGCCCGCGCTGGGTGACGCACTCGTCGACCTCGCGCTGCAGGGCCGGACGGAGTTGCCGATCGGCTTCCTGTCTGCCGCAAGGTTTGATCGATGAATGCGCTCAGGGGCTTCGTCCGCGGGACCGACGCGATCAACGACTGGATCGGCCGCGCGGCGGCGTGGCTGACGCTCGGTTGCGTGCTCACCTGCTTCGCCGTGGTCGTGCTGCGTTACGCGTTCGGCATCGGCTTCCCCTGGCTGCAGGAACTCTACGTCTGGCAGCACGCCGCAGTGTTCATGGCCGGGGCCGGTTACACGATGCTGCATCGCGGACACGTCAATGTCGACGTGCTCTACGGGCGACTGAATCCGCGTGGCAAGGCGTGGGTCGACATCCTGGGCACGCTCGTCTTCCTGTTCCCGTGGCTCGCGGTCGTGGCGATCACCTCCGCACCGTTCGTGCTTTCGTCCTGGAGCATCCGCGAGGCGTCCAGCACCGCGGGCGGCCTGCCGGCAGTGTACTTGCTCAAGTCGCTGCTCTGGGTGTTCTGCCTGGTGCTCTTCGTGCAGGGCCTCGCGCTGATCGTGCGGCGCGGGCTGTTCCTCGCCGGCCAGGACGACGAAGACCGATGAGCAGCGTGCTGATCGGCGAGATGCTGTCGGTGACCATGTTCGTGGCCACGATCGCCGTCGTGCTCGCGGGCTATCCCGTGGCCTTCACGCTCGCCGGCATCGCGCTGATCTTCGCCGGGCTCGGGATGGCGCTCGGCGTGTTCGACCCGGACATCCTGTCGGCGTTGGTTGGACGGTACCTCGGGACGATGACCAACGAGACACTGGTTGCGGTGCCGCTGTTCGTCTTCATGGGCGTGATGCTCGAGCGCTCGAAGATCGCCGAGGCGTTGCTGACGACCATGGGCGAGCTGTTCGGCACTCTGCGCGGCGGGCTCGGCTACTCGGTCGTGATCGTCGGCGCGCTGCTGGCGGCCTCGACTGGCATCGTCGGCGCCACCGTCGTGACGATGGGCCTGCTGTCACTGCCGGCGATGATGCGTGCTGGCTACGATCCGAAGCTCGCAACCGGCACGATCTGCGCGGCGGGCACGCTGGGGCAGATCATCCCGCCGTCCACCGTGCTGATCTTCGTCGGCGACATCCTGCAGGGCGCGAACCAGCAGGCGCAGCTCGAACTCGGCAACCTGGCACCGCAACCGATTTCGGTCGGCCAGTTGTTCGCGGGCGCGCTGCTCCCGGGACTGGTGCTGGTGGGCCTTTACCTCGGCTGGATCCTCTTCAAGTCGATCTTCGATCCTCGCTCGTGCCCGCCGCTCGAGATCAGCGACGCGCAGCGCGCCGGCCTCGCAGGCCGGGTGCTCGGCGCGCTGGTGCCGCCGCTGCTGCTGATGCTGGCGGTCCTCGGGTCGATCCTCGGCGGCATCGCGACGGCCACCGAGTCCGCATCGGTTGGTGCGGTCGGCGCGATGCTGCTGACGGCGGGCAAGGGACGCTTCAACCTGCAACTGCTGCGCGAGGTCATGCGCACGACGCTCGGCATCACGTCGATGATCTTCGTGATCCTGCTCGGCGCCAGCGTGTTCAGCCTGGTCTTCCGCGGGCTGGGCGGCGAGAACCTGGTGCACGATGCGCTCGGTTCCCTGCCCGGGGGCATCTTCATGGCCGTGCTCGCCGTGATGATCGTGATCTTCGTGCTCGGCTTCTTCCTCGACACGTTCGAGATCATCTTCATCGTCGTGCCGATCACGGCTCCGGCGCTGATCAAGCTGGGGGTCGACCCGATCTGGCTCGGCGTCATGATCGGCGTCAACCTGCAGGCCAGCTTCCTGACGCCGCCGTTCGGCTTCGCGCTGTTCTACCTGCGCGGCGTGGCGAGCGCATTGGTGCGGACGGTCGACATCTACAAGGGAGTCGTGCCCTTCGTGGGCCTGCAGCTGGTCGGCATCACGCTGGTGGCGCTGTTCCCGAACCTGGCGACCAGCCTGCCGGCGAAGCTTTACGGCGCGGAAGCACCGGCAATGGCATCGGGGACACGACCGGACTCCGCTGCCGGGCAGGGAACCGCCGCCACGTCGCCATCGAGCTCACCCGTGGCGGACGACTTCAGCGACCTGCTCGAGGAACCGACGCCGGGGCGGAATCCGCCCTACCGCGACGAGCTCGAGGACCTGCTGCCGGAAAAATAGGGACCTATTTTCTAGCGCAGCTTGAACTCGAACGGCAGCCGCCGCGCATTCAGGTAGGCCTGCTCGCCGATGCGCGTCCACGGGAGGATTTCCTTCCGGAACGCGAGGAAGTCCTCGATGATCCGCTGCACGATGCGGTTGGGCGAACGGTCCGTCGCGTAGATTTCGTTCAGCACCTCGTTGGACTTCTCGCCGCAGGCGACCAGCACCTCTTCCGGGAACGCGCGCACGATGACCCCGTGGTCCTTCACCAGCGTGCGCAGCGCCGGACCGGAGCGCGCGTTGTACTCGGCCAGCATGTCGCGCGTCGCCGCGTCCGCAGCCGTGCGGACGATCGCCTGCAGTTCCGGCGTCAGCGACGCCCAAGCGCGCTCGTTGATCATCAACTGCAGGTTCGGGCCCGGCTCGTGGTAGCCGGGGGAATAGTAGTGCTTGCAGACCTGGTAGAACCCCAGGGCGAGGTCGTTGTACGGGCCGATCCACTCGGCGGCATCGATCGCGCCCGACTGCAATGCCGGGAAGATCTCGCCGCCGGGCAGCGTCACCGGCGTCACGCCGAGCTTGGCGAGCACGCGGCCCTGGTTGCCCGGAGCACGGAACTTGAGCCCCTTCAGGTCGTCGAGCGAACGGATCTCCTTGCGGAACCAGCCGAGCATCTGCGTGCCGGTGCTGCCCGCGTGGAACGCGCGAATGCCGAACGGGGAGTACAGCTCATCCCACAGTTTCTGGCCGTTGCCGAACTTGATCCAGGCATCCATCTCGGCCGTCGTGAAACCGAAGGGAAAGGCCGTGAAGAACGGCGCGCCTTCCGACTTGCCGGTGTGATAGTAGGCCGCGTCGTGGCCGAGTTGCGCGGTGCCGTTGGCGACGGCGCCGAAGCATTCCAACGCCGGGACCAACTCGCCCGCAGCGTAGACCTTGATCGTGAGCCGGCCGCCGCTCATCGCCGTGATGTTGGCCGCCAGACGCTCCGCGCCGGCGCCGAGTCCCGGCAGGCCCTTCGGCCAGCTCGTCACCATGCGCCATTCCAGCCGGCCCTTCGAAATGGCCGGGGCGCCCAGCGCCGCGCCGCCGCCGAGGACGGCGGCCTTGAGGAGCGATCTGCGTTTCACGCGCGACTACCTGCCTGTGGGCCGGTCGATCGACCGGAACCGCCTTACGATAGCCGCAGCCGCCCGGTTTAGCGATCGGACCCTAGGCTCGCCAGCAGCGCGGGGTCATCGATCTGCAGTCGCGGCAGGCGCGTGCCCGTCGTGACCGACGAATCCCAGCTGATCGCGCCGTTGCGCCCGGCCGCCTTGGCGAGCAGCAAGGCCTGGTCTGCGCGCTCGATGGCTTCTTCGACGCGAATCGCAGGGTCCAGCAAGGCGAGTCCGAACGAGGCGGATACCTGGAGCGCGTCGCCACCGTGACCCGCAGCCAACGGGCGTCGAGCGAGCTCTTCACGGACACGCTTGATCACCGCCTGGCCAATGGCGAGGTCAGCCCCCGGCAGCGCGATCAGGAACTCATCGCCACCGTAGCGATACACCTTGTCGTAAGGGCGGAGATGCTGGTTGAGGTGCCGCACGACGTCCTTGAGGACCTGGTCGCCCGCCTGGTGACCGTACCGGTCGTTGACCTGCTTGAAGTGGTCGAGATCCATGAAGGCGAGGCAGCACGGCTGGACGCCCCGCTTCGCGAGCTCGAGCCATTGGCGCAGGTCCGGCAGCATGCCGGCCCGCCCGGACGCTCCGGTCAGTGGGTCGAGGTTCCGCAATGCACCCTGGATCTCGTGCCGCAGCGAATCGATCGCCTCGCGCAGGCGCGCACTGCCCACCACCAGTTGCTCGTAGCTCTCACGCGTGACGGGTGCGCCGGCCGCAACCTCCTGCAGCAGCCGCGCCGCGATACGGTGCAGGTTCTCGTGGTCCGGCCCGATCGCCGCGAACGCGGGCTGGCCCCAAAGATCCGCAGGTGCTCGCTCGTAATACCAACGACCGAACTGGCAATGCAGGTGCGCGTCGTCGGCGAGATCGCCGGTCCGAGGAGGCAAGCCGCAGACGATCGATCGCAGCAGGTTCTCCTGCCACTCGGCGTGGTCGCGCGTGGCACTCTCGAGTTGTTCCAGAGCTTTTTGCAACGTGGTCGGATCCATCTTGAGCATCGGTGTGCACCCCCGTACTCCCCCACGCCAGCCCCAGGCTTCTTGCGCTCCCTTCCGAGTCAGGCCGCGTGCACAGCTTCCCGCGCGACGCGCCACGGCACAACACCTGTTACCCGAGGATGAGACGTGCATCCGCCGTATTGCGTCACAGTTTTGGAAGAAAACACGCGATCGCATCTGTGACGCAGGCCCGACCGGGCCCTGGACGTCTGCGTTAGCGTCGCGCTTCAATCACCGCGCGCACGGGGAACCCATCGCATGACCGTTTCGCACGATCCCGCTTCCGACCGAGCCTCGATCCTCGGCCCGACGCTGCGCTTCAAAGGCGAGTTGTCCGCCGGCGAGGACCTGGTGATCCACGGCCACGTCGAAGGCACCATCGGGCCGGCGCCCCGAGTCACGATCGGCCCCGAAGCCCACGTCAAGGCGGGCGTCAATGCAGACGTGATCATCGTCGAGGGGCGCGTCGACGGCGACCTGCATGCCCAGGTGTCGATCACGGTGCGACCCAAGGCCATCGTGCGTGGCAACCTCGAATCACCGGTCATCAACATCGCCGAAGGCGCAACCTTCAACGGCGGCATCAAGATGGAGCCCGGCACCTCGCAGGTGAGCTCCATGCCGGGTCACGCGCGTGAAGCAAGCGGGATCCGCACGGGAACCGCCAACTGACTGCGCAGGAGACGCCGTGATGTGGAAGCGCGAACGATCCGAGCCGGTCGACCTCGAACAAGTCATGACCGAGCCGCCGGCACCGGTTGCGTCGGGCACGCGCCCGGTCGCCCTGCCTTCGACACCCGTAGCCGAGGTCCCGGCGGAGCGTTCGCCGCCGACGACGGCGCCGCACACCGCGGTCGGCAAGGGCTCGACGCTGGGCGCGACCTTGCGTTTCAAGGGCGATCTCGTCGCCGACGAGGACCTGGTCATCCAGGGTCAGGTCGAGGGGTCGATCCTGCACACCCGGAGCCTGACGATCGGCGCCCAGGGCCGGGTCCTCGGTGACATCCGCGCACGCCGGATCGTCGTGGAGGGCTCGGTCGACGGCAATCTCTATGCGCTCGAAAGCGTGAACCTGCGGTCGGGAGCGGTCGTCCGCGGGGACGTCTTCGCGGCGGCCATCGCGGTGGACAATGGCGCACGCCTGACCGGTCGCATCGACATGGACAATGCGCCGACGGTCCCGACGATCAAGGTGCCGGTTTCCAGCTCGGCGGAACCAGCGACCCGCGACCTGTCCGCACCCGAAGCGGATGCGGTGCTGACCGGTTCGTGAACAGGGGACCTACACGACCGGGCGGCTGACCTTGCGCCGCCGAGCGGCGACGAGCGAGAAAACCCAGGGCCGGAACGCGACCAGCAGAGCCGTGCTGTGCCGCGCTTTCGACGAAGTCGCATCGAGCTCCGCCATCTCGAGGAATTCCCGGTACAGCAGCGCCAGCTTGCGCTTCAGGACCTCGATCGAGGCGGCAGTCAATTCCGCAGGCTGCCAGCCGAAGAAATCGCCCGGGCCGGCGAAGTCCGCCTGGAGAAATTCCGCCTTGACCTGTCGCTCGTAGGCCCGGCGCACCGGCCCGTCCCTGCGCCACAGGATCTGGCGGTTGATCTTGAGCCGGTGCCCGCGCCGGGGCAGCGATTCGATCACGCCGAGTTCGACCAGCCGGGCGCGCAGCTTCTGGAGCTGCAGCGATTCGAACTCGTAGCCCCGGACGATTTCCGGCTCCGTCCAGCCGTTCAGCAGCAGGTACAGGTAACTCAGCAGCGCGGGGTCGCGCGCCAGCGCCTGCTCCTGTTCGAGCGACAGCGTCGTCGCTCGACCGCCCTCCTTCTCGATCATCCGCACGAGCTCGGCCACGCTGGTCTCCAGCGCGCTGCAGACCTGCTCGAGTCGCTTTAGCGTGAAGCTGCGCTGCGAAAAGATGCGCTTGACGCTCGCCTCGCTGAGCCCGATGCGCTCCGCAAGGGTTCGGTACGTCAGGCCGCGCATCTTCAGGCAGCGCTTCAACGCATCGACGAGTTGGCGCGTTTCGTCCATCGATGAACCTCCCGCTGCAGCGACGAGACGCGACTGGCGCGTCATCCGGTACTGAATATTAATACGTTTTGCGATACGTATTGCTTTGTGCTGCTGTCGGCTTAGCGTGGTCAGCACACGGAACGGAGCAAGCTCATGTACCCGGCAGCGAATCTGGCGCGACTCAACGACGTGCACGCCCGCCTGAACCCGACGGTCCCCGCCCTGCAGCGACGGCCGGGCTCGCTGGCGGACCTGCGTACCGCCCTGGTGCAGGCCAGGCGACGCGGGCTCGCCGTCTCGATCGCTGGCGGGCGGCATGCGATGGGCGGCCAGCAGTTCCTGCGAGGCGGATTGGCGCTCGACATGCGTGGCATGAACCGCATCCTGGCCTTTGACCAGGACCAGGGGCGGATCACCGTCGAGGCTGGCGCCACCTGGCCCGACCTGATGCGGGGCTACCTGTCGCAACAGGCGGGAAAGAAGCTGCAGTGGGGAATCCGCCAGAAACAGACCGGCGCAGATTCACTGACGATCGGTGGTGCGATTGCGGCGAACATCCACGGCCGCGGCCTCGACTGTCCGCCCTTCTCGGCGGACGTCGAGTCGCTGCAACTGCTCTGCGCAGCCGGCGAACTGGTGACCTGTTCGCGCCTGGAGAATCCGGAGCTGTTTCGCCTGGTCGTCGGCGGATACGGCCTGCTCGGCGTCGTGGTATCGGCCACGCTCCGCATGGTGCGACGGCAGAAAGTCGAACGCGTCGTCGAGCTGCTCGCGTTGCCGGAGCTGATGCAGGCGTTCGCCGAGAGAATCAGCGCCGGCTACACCTATGGCGACTTCCAGTTCGCCACGGATCCCGGCTCGCCCGGCTTCCTGAACGACGGTGTGTTCTCGTGCTATCGGCCGGTCGACGACTCGCGCGCCCTGCTCCCGAATCAGCTGCGGCTTCATCAGGCGGACTGGCGGCGCCTGCTGTACCTGGCCCACGTCAACAAGCGGCGCGCGTTCGTCGAGTTCACGGATTTCTATCTGCGCTCGAGTGGCCAGTTGTACTGGAACGATACGCACCAGCTCAATATCTATCTCGATGACTATCACGGCCAGCTCGATGCGCACCTCGGCGCGCACGTGCCAGGCACGGAGATGATCACCGAGCTCTATGTGCCGCGCGAGCACCTGGCGGCCTTCATGGCGGCGATCCGGGAGGATTTCCTGCGGCACCACGTCGATTTCATCTACGGCACCATCCGCCTGATCAGGAAGGACGAGGATGCTTTCCTCGCCTGGGCCCGGGACGACTATGCGTGCGTGATCTTCAACCTGCACGTCGATCATCATGCGGACGGCCTCGCGCGGGCGCGCACGGATTTTCAACGGCTGATCGACCGCGCGATAGAGTTCGACGGCAGCTATTTCCTGACCTACCACCGCTACGCGCGCCGCGACCAGTTGCTGCGCTGCTATCCGCAAATGCCGGAGTTCCTGCGACGCAAGCGCAACTTAGACCCGGACGAGCGCTTCTCGAGCGACTGGTACCGGCACCAGAGGGCGCTTCTGTCGGACCGGCTGGAATGAAGACCCGCTTGTAGCCAGGGCCAGGCCCCTTGCGGGGCCTGGCCGTCCCGGCTCAAGCAAAGGCGGCCATGATGGGATCGAGGGCCTTGCCGATGCGCCCCATCTGCTCCGGCGTCGTCATGCTGGTCAGCACGCGCTGGAAGTGCGGGTGCAGCACGCCCGTGACGATGTACTGCCAGCGATAGGCTTTCAGCACAAGGTCGCGAACGCGCGCCTGCTGTTCGGCCGCAAACGGCCGGTCGCACAGGCCGAGGAAGTACGCAGCATCGGCCGTCGACTGCGCCTGCAGAATCCCGTCGACCGCGCCAACCAGGTCGATCAGGTCGTCGACGGCCTGCTCCTTCTGCCGCAGCGTGAGCCGCGCATGCTCGCGCTTCCACTCGATCTCGTCGAGAATCGCGTGCTGGCACTCTTCGCGCCAGTGGTACATGAACACGTCCTTGAACAGTGGCGACAGGTCCGCGTCGGGCTCGATGCTCTGCTGGTAGTGGCTCTGCGTGAACAGCTCGATGTGGCAGGTCAGCGCCAACACCGACCAGGTGCTCTTGCTCAGCACGGCGCGCGCAACTTCGTTGGGGTCGGCCATCGTGCGGTAGCCGGGCGGCATCTGCGCATCGATCATGTCCTCGATGCGACGGAACAGCTCCTGGTGCTTGAGCTCTTCGTCGCTGAAACGCACCAGCGCCTCGAGTGCTACCTGGTCGCCGAGCCAGTGCTGGCCGGAAAGCTCCAGCACCTTGGCGCCGATGTAGCGCTCGACGAGACCGAAGATGCAGGCGTAGCTGCGACCCTGCACCTGGCTCATCAGCCGGGCCTCGGCCTCCGTCAGGAACTCGAGCTCGCCCACGCGCGACAGGCCGTCCGGCAGGAACTTGTGCGAGAAATCAAAATTGCGCCCGCGGAACACGTCCGCGTCGATGTCCCAGTGGGCGCGCTTCGAGGCCTTCAGGGCCCGCGCGTAGCGCGCGTGGTCGGCGGCATCCTGCTGCGGCGCGAAGTCGGCGAACTTTTCTGCGGTTTGCATCTGCGTTTCTCCGGTTTGACTGGTGGCACGGTTTCGACCGTGCCCGCATTCTTCGTGCAATGCGCAGGCGCCGCGTGAGTCGACCGCCTCAATCTGCGGGCGAAGGGCGCAGGACATTTGTCCCGGTGGTCGGAACGCAGTGTGGGTCCGGCGACCGCGCTAGCCAGCAGGTGCCTGCGCGGCTTTCCACGCTTCGTAGCGGACGCTGAGCGCGCGGTAGCGTGGCTGTTCGCGGAAATCGTCGAACGCCGTGTCGGCCGCGACGCTCGCGAAGTGAGCCGGGCTGAACTTGTCCATCGCCTGCTCGGCAAGATCG
Organism: uncultured Gammaproteobacteria bacterium; assembly: GCA_963777725.1. Taxonomy (GTDB): domain Bacteria; phylum Pseudomonadota; class Gammaproteobacteria; order Steroidobacterales; family Steroidobacteraceae; genus RPQJ01. Next base: position 17,043 of record CAVZRR010000024.1, on the reverse strand, counting down.
AACGCGGCGTCCGGATCACCCAGCTCGGCGTAGGCGACCATCAGCAGCGGCGCGTCCTCGATGATCCACAAGTGGTCCTGCGACGGGTGCGTCGTCAACGCGTCCGCAGCCTCGCGTGCCGCAGCCTGATTGCCGAGAAACGCGTCGACCGCGATCGCCAGCACCTGGACGTCGTCACGGGCGGACGCGGCGGCCTTGACGACCGCGAGCCGCGCCTTGAGGTCGCGTGCGAGTTTCTCGGCGTCGACCTGCCGCCCGAGCTTGCGCAGTGCCTCCGCACGATTGAGATCGACGAACAGCTGGACCAGCTCCCCGGGGGACTGCACCTTCGCGAGGCGACTCTCGAGGGTCGCGAGGCGGACGGGGTCGCGCAGCCCGCGGGCGAGGCCCGAAAACTGCCCGTCGACCAGGCCGGGTACCGCTCCCGACGTCGCACGCAGCTGTTCATATCGCCGCCATGTTGCATCGACGTCCGCCGCGAGGTTCAGCACGATGCCTTCGACGATCATGTTGTAGCCCGAGTCGGGCGACAGCGCCGCGGCACGGGACAGCCACTGCTGCGCTTCCCGCAGCTGCCCCTGGTACGCATAGTTGACGGCGAGGTTGGCCGGCGCATCGGCATCCTGCGGATCGATGGCTGCGGCTCGCTCGAATGCGGCCATCGAGCCCGGCATGTCACCTGCCCGCCTTGCGACGGCACCCTGCAGGCTCCAGAGACGCGAATTCTGCGGCGACTGCTCTAGAATCTTCCGCAGCGCCGCGTGAGCGCCCGCAAAATCCTGCTGCACCCAGTAGCGGTGATAGCCCTCCGCGATCAGCGTTTCGATCGATTCCGGCGCCAGCGCCCGGGCACGCGCGAGCGCCTCCTCAGCGAGCCGGGTGTTCTCGGCCGGATCGACCCCCCACCAGGTCAGCGTCAGGTGCGCAACCGCCTTGCGGGCGTACGCGGCCGCGAACGCTGGGTCGATCCGCACCGCTTCGGCATAGGCCTGGGTCGCGCGGACGATCTCGTTCGGGTCGCGCGTCTCGTAGCGATTCAGCGTGTTTCCGAGCAGGTACGCGTTGTACGCCGCAGTGTCCTGGGTCGGAACCTCCTCGGCGAGTGGTCCCTCCCCGGCCGACAGCACCGATTTCAGCGCTGCTGCGATCGCTCGCGTGATCTCCGACTGGATGTCGAACAGGTTCTCCACCGTCAGCTCGCGATCGAACGTCTCGGCCCACAGGTGGGCATCGGTACGACCGTCGATCAGCTGGACGTTGATGCGCACGCGGTCACCCGCGCGCTGCACGCCACCCTCGAGGATCGCGCCGACGCCGAGTTCCGACGCGATCTCGGGTATCGGCTTGTCGGTGCCCGCATATCGCATCACCGAGGTTCGTGAAATGACACGCACGTCCTTCATCTTGGACAGCTGCCCGAGCAGGTCGTCGTGCACGCCCTCGGCGAAGTAGGCGTCGTCAGCACGCGCGCTGCGATTTGCGAATGGCAGGACCGCGATCGACTTGTCGCGGACGCCAGTCTGGGCGCCCGCGCCGGCCGACCCAGTCGCGGTCGTCGCCGGCGCGTTGGCGCCAGAGTGCTCGCCTCGCATGACGTATGCGGTGACGCCTGCCAGTACCGCGAGCGCAAGGGCTCCGAACACGAGACCGCGGGTTCTCAATGGCTTGCCACGTCCGGTCTCGGCGACCTGCGCGGGCGAGGCTTCGCGCGGCTGCGATGGCGTGCCGCCTTGCATCCGGGTTTCGAGCGTGCGCATCAGATCGGCGAAAGCCGGTGCCGACGAGTCGCCGTTCCAGGTCGACAGGTCGATCACGTGATACTGCTTGAACCCGAGCGGCGCGACGGCACCGTCGACGGAAACCGGCACCAGCTTGCCCTGGTCGCGCGCCGTCGCGGCCTCGTCCTTGACCCAGTCGGACTGCAGCGACGCCTGCGACCACGCAACGATCACGACCCGCGACGCGTTGAGCTCGGCCTCGATCGCCTTGGCAAAGGCCGCCCCACCGTCGATGTGTCGGTCCCACCAGACCGACCAGCCGGCCTGCACCAGGGCAGCCGCCAGGGACGCGATCTTTTCGCGATCCGGGCGCGCATAGGAAAGAAAAATGTCGGCCAATTCTCTCCCTGCCTCCTGAGGCGCAATCCGCGGGCCATTGTAGGCGCAACGTCAGCGGAGCTGACTGTCCTTGCTGCCGCGCCGATTGTAGGCACTGGCCGCCTGGACGTGCCGGTCCGCCTCGGACTGGCAGGCGATGCACAGGCGCACGCCCGGCACGGCCTGCCGTCGTGCCTCCGGAATCGGTTCGCCACACTCCTCGCAGTGCGTCAGGCCCGGCCCGCTCGGCAGCTGGGCACGGGCGCGCTCGATCGCCTCAGCGACGCTGTCGTCGATCTGCTGTTGCACCGCCCCGTCGCGGGCCCAACCCGTCGCCATCGAACCTGCTCCCGAAGCCTGTTACATGACGATACAAGAATTCACTGCACCGACATCGGACCGTTACGCCCGCTCCGTACGATACATCACACGGGCAAAGGCCCGGCACAGCGGCAAATCAGCGGGAGGAACGACGATGAAAAGGCGAGACACGAAAGTCAGCTTCGAGCGAACGGTGTTGGCGTCCCTTGCAGCGGTGACAGTCATGGTCTGCGGCGCACTGTTCAACGCGGCGAGCAACCTGCAGCTGATCGCCTGAGCGAGTCGAGCGACGGATACGAACGGTACTCGTTACGCGTTCGCCCGGTCGATCAAGGCGTCGGCGACGCAGCGGCAGCCGGTCCGTGTGGCGTACCCGGATTGACGCAGCGCAGCATCCCCGCGGTATATTCGCGGGGATCCTGTTGCACCCCCGGAAGCGCCGGTCAACGACCAGCGAGGTCACCCGTTGAAGAATCCGCCGACACCGCAGCCATCGCTGCACGGCCATCCTTCGGCCAGCGAACTGTCGGTTCGCGCACTGTCCACGCCCGAGCCGTTCGTCCGCCTGTTCGCGCGCCGCGTCCAGCAGGAAGGCGCGCTCGACCTGACGCAGGGCGACTACAAGAACGCCGACTTCGCGCCGCACCCGGAAGTGGTGCGGGCCGCGCAGCGCATCACCCGCAACACCGTGCACAGCTACGGGCCCGCGGTTGGACGGATGGACGTGCGCAGCGAGGTCGCCGAGTTCTTCAACCGCGACGGGCTGCTCGACTACCCCGACTCCGAGGTCCGCTTCCAGCCGGACGAGGTGCTGTTCACGCCGGGCACGCGCGCCGGACTCGCGATCGTGCTCGAGGTGCTCGGCGCCGACGGATCCGGCGTGGTGGTGCCGCGCCCGAGCTGGGAATACGACTGGTTCATCGAGCGCGCCGGCAAGCAGGTGGTCGAGCTCCCCACCACTGCGCCCGAGTTCCTGCCGGATCCGCACGAGCTCGACCGGCTGCTCGGCCGCGGCGGCATCTCGTCGGTCATCATCAACAATCCGCACAACCCGACCGGACGCGTCTACCCGCGCGCGCTCGTCGAGGAGCTCGTCCGCGTCGCGGTCAAGCACCGTTGCTACGTGCTCTACGACTCGGTCTACCAGCGGCTCGACTACGTCGGCTGGTTCGTCAACCCGGCCTTCGCCAACCCCGAGTGGCGCAACTGGGTCGTCTCGCTGTCCGGCCTGTCGAAGATGGACATGTTCGGCGCGTCGACCGGTGCCCGCGCCTGCTGGCTCGTGATCTCCGACCAGATCCGCGCCAACGGCGTGCGCGCCCGCGAAGTGCTCGCCAACCTCTCCGCGTGGCTCGTCGCGACACCGTCGACGCTCGCGCAGGACTGGGCGCTCGCTGCGCTGCAGAGTCCGCTCGCCGCATTGCGCCGCCCCTCCCCCTACATGCGCGAGCGCCGTGACTTCATGCTGCGCGCCGCGGACGAGCTCGCGCCGCTCGGCGTCGAACGCACGGATTTCGGCGGCACGTTCTACTCGCCGCTCGCCTTTCCCGGACTGGTCGGCGAGCCGTTCGACCGACTGCGCAACGGCGTGCACGAGCGCGCCGTCGTCAAGGACTCGGTGGACGCATTCGAGCTGCTGCTCTCCGGCGGCGTCGGCGGCATTCCGTTCGCGGCGTTTGCCGGTGGCCGCGATGCTGCGGCTCGCTATGGCACCTGGCAGCGACTGTCGTACGGCTCGAAGGACGTCAAGGAACTGGCCGTGTTCATGGATCGCGTCCGCGCGCGGATCGAGACGCAAGGACGGCTCGGCGCGGCAGCAGCCGTGCCGCCGCAGCCCGCTTCGCCGAATGCTGCCGTCTGGGAAAGCACCTGCACGGCAGGCGGCTACGACGCGCTCGACGGTCTCGATGCGCAGGGCTTCGCCGCGGCGCGGCAGCGTTTCCTCGCGAACCCGCGGCGCGAATCGCTGCGCCTGACCGGGACCAAGCATCCGGACTCGACGTCGCATCGCGCCGCGCAGGTCGAGCGCGCGCTCGAGGCGGCGCCGGCCGACGCAGGCGACCGCGCGCGCCTCGCGCTGACCCATCTCGAGTGGAACCCGCTGATGGACGCGCGCCTCGAGTACGAGGAATCGATCGCGGACCTGCTCGGACCCTGCAGCGAAGTGCTGGTCGATCTCGAGGGACGCCAGATCAGTCCCGACTGGCTCGACGTGCCGGAAAAGATCGCGCTCGCACTGCTGCGCCATGGCGTCGTGCCGGGCGAGGACCGCCACCTGCTCGTGCGGGTGCCCAATCCGTTCCTCGAGCCGGACGAGGAGAAAATCTCGAAGATCCTCGCCTCCGTCGCGCGCACGAACGTGCTGTTCCACCTCGCCTGCGAACGGATCGGGTTCACTCCGCAGCGCAACGCGATCCACGAGATCACCGTGCCGCAAGTGAACTCGAGCGCCGAGATCGGCGCGGTCATCAAGATCGGCACGCTGTACCTGCAGGCCGCCCGCGAGCTGTTCGATGGCCCGCCCGACCGCGTCGATGCATTCCTTGGCGCGCGCGTGCCCGCGGATCGGCGCGAGAAGCTGTGGCAGCGGATCGTCCGCGTGCGCCTCGTGCCGCTCTGCGAAAACGTCGGCGCGCTCGCGCACCTGCCGGACCTGCTCGAGAAATTCTACGTCGCGCTCGAACGCGGCCGCGGCATCGAGGACCTGCCGACGCCCGACACGCTGTGCACTTCGTTCGATCGTCGCGAAGCCGAATTGCGAGTGTTCGTCGCGATGTCGGACACCGCGCTGCAGAGCGGCAAGATTGCGACCGACGCGGCCTATGCGCTGGCCATTGCGGGCCGCGACGAAGCACAGCGCCGGCTGGCCGTGCACGCGACACGCATCGGTGAGCCCGCGCCGTCGGTGACGTTCCTGATCGGCGCCGGTCGCGCCGGATTCCGCGGCGGATTCGATCCCGGCCATCCTGGGGTGATCCGGCAGTTCGCGCGCGCGGACGGTGTCACGGTACAGGGCATTCGTGCCGATGCGCCGGACGAGACGATCCGGCTCGCGGCGGCCTTTCGCGCCGCGGTCGCAACCTGCACCGAAGCCGCGGATCGTGCCCATGCACTGCCCACCGCCGATCGTGAGGCGCTCGCGCGTCTGCTCGAGGCCGGTGTACGCGCCCACACCGAGTTGCTGCTCCGCGTCGCACCGCTGCTCGCGCCGTTCGGCAGCCTCGTGCCGCAGACGCGAGTGCGCATCCGGGCCACGGGCTCCGCAAGCTACGGCCGTTCGATCCCGAGCTACCCCGAAGAGTGGGGCGGCGGCACGGCGTTGCCCGACGATCGCGACCTGCGCGACGCGTGGCCGGAGGGCGTCACGCTGCCCCGGGCCATCGTCTACAACCTCGCCAGCACGACGCTCGGCCTGCCCGCCGTCACCAGCGACATCGCCGTCCTCGACCGGCGCGCCGCGGTGCTGCTCGAGCGGCACGTGCCCGGCTACCGCGAGATCATCGCGAGCGAGTTGCCCCATTTCGTCAAGGAGGCCGCCGCGCTGGTCTTCGGCCGCAAGCTCGCCGAGACGACGGCGCGCCGCTGCCTGCGCGCGGCTGCGGCGTTGTGGGTCGATGCGCGGGCACGGGCCGACCTGGTCGCGCCGACCTGCCTGTTCGCGATGCAGTACCTGCGCTACATGGCCGAGGACTCGGAGAGCTGGGACGAGACCAAGGAACACGAGAGCCAGACGACGCGCGAGGAAGAGTTGATCCGCGAGACGTCGAGCGTTGCGTTCGCCGCGTTGTGCGCCGAACGGCCCGGCGACCGCTGGCCCGTGCTGCAGTCGATGGTAGACGCCGAGGACGCGCCCCGACTGATCCTCGCGCGCGAACTGACGATCGAGGAGAAGCGCGAGTTCGTGGACCTGCGGATCGAGGGCTGGCTGCGGGCGCTGCCCGACGCGCTGGCGCAGGAACTGCGGCGCGAGTGGTCGCGGCTGCGCGAACTGCACAAGGACGAGTGCACGCTCGACGCGATCCAGCGTCTCATTGCACTCGAGCGGCTGCGGGGCAGCCGGGGGGCGTAGCCAGTCGCGCGCCAGCGACGGCGCGGCTAGATCGCCTCGACCGGGTGCATCGATTCCATCCAGGTCCGGATGCGCTTGGCGTCTGCGATCCGCGTGAGCTTGCCCCAGGAATTGAGCAGCACGATCACGACCTGGCGTCCATCGATGACGGCCTGCATGACGAGGCAGCGGCCCGCCTCGGAGATATAGCCGGTTTTCTGGACGCTGACCTGCCACGAAGGATTGCCGACCAGCAGGTTGGTATTGCGGTACTCGAGATGCTGTCGGTTGACGAGCACGGTATGGCTGGCGGCAGTCGAATACTCGCGGACCAGCGGATTTCCGGACGCCGCGACCACGAGCTTGGCGAGATCCTCGGGACTGGCGACGTTGCCACTCGACAGGCCCGTCGGCTCGACGAACCGCGCCGTGCCCATGCCGAGCGCTGCGGCCTTGTCGTTCATCGCGCGCACGCAAGCGGCCAGTCCGTCCGGATAGCGGCGGCACAGCGCATGCGTCGCACGGTTCTCGGAAGACATCAGCGCGAGGCGCAGCAGGTCCTCGCGACTGAGCCGGACCCCCGGCGCGAGACGCGAATGACTGCCGGGCGTGCCGCGCACGTCGTCGGCCGTGATGGCCAGCATCTCGTCCATCGGCTGGCCGGCCTCGAGCACGACCAGTGCGGTCATCAGCTTAGTGATCGAAGCGATCGGCACCGCAACGTGCTCGTGTCGGGCCGCGAGCACCGTCGCATCGGACTCGTCGAGGACGTAGAACGCATGGGAACGCACATCGGGCTGGGACGGCGGCTGCACTGGGCCCTGCGTGGCGGCGCGGGCCGTAGCGAAACCGAGTACGGCCGGCAGGAAGACTGCCATCGCCATTGCTGCAACTCTCCGGCACGCGCGCATGAGATCTCTCGCTTGTTCCCCGAACCCCGGACGGAGAGTAGACGGTCGCGCGCGGCGGGCGACGTGACATAACTCCCAGAAACCAACCGGCTCGATGGCGCGGCGGCGGGTGGCCACCAGGCGCCGCCCCGGCGTAATCTCGTGCCCGCATGCCGGACCCGCCGCGCACAGCCTGGCTGACTCAACTCCGCGAGCGCGGCGTAATCCGCGTGGCGTCGAGCTACGCCATCATCGCGTGGCTGCTGCTGCAGATCGCCGACGTCAGCTTCGAACCGCTCGGGGTGCCCGGCTGGGTCATGACGGCGCTGATCGCGGCGGCCGCGCTGGGCCTGCCTGTCGCCGTGCTGCTCGCGTGGTTTCTCGAGCTCGGCGACGCCGGCATCTCGCTCGACGCAGCCGCGCCGGATGTCCCGCGGCCAAGGGTCCGCGGCCTTCGTCGCTATGCCGACGTCGTGATCATCGGCGTGCTGGTGATCGTCGTCGGCGCGCTGCTGGCGAAACAGTCCAATTGGGGGAGCTCCCCAGCCCCCACGAACCCGGCCATCGCGGTCATGCCCTTCGAGAACCTCTCCGGCGACCCTGATCAGGAGTATTTCGCCGACGGGCTCGCCGAGGAAATGCTGGACCGACTCGGGCTCGTGCCGGGACTCAAGGTCATCGCGCGATCCTCGTCGTTCGGCTTCAAGGGCCGGGACACCGATGCCCGGACCATCGCCGCGAAGCTCGGCGTCACGACGCTGCTCGAAGGCAGTGTCCGTCGCGACGGCCAGCGATTGCTGCTGTCCGCGCGACTGATCGACGGCGTGACCGGGCAGCAGGTCTGGTCCGGCAGCTTCGACCGGGAGATGCACGACGTCTTCGCGGTGCAGGCCGAACTGGCCGACGAGATCGTTAACGCCATCGTCCCCGCAGCGCGCGGCCAGCTTGCACAGGCGGTCGCCGCGCCGACGTCCAACCTCAACGCCTACGACCTCTACCTGGCGGCGCGGACGCAGCTGGCGCTGCGCCTCCCGGAGGCGACGGCGAAGTCCGTCGAGTTGATGGAACAGGCGGTTCGACTCGACCCGAATTTCGCGCGTGGCCAGGCGCACCTGGCCAATTCGCTGCTGTTCCAGACGATCTTCCTCGACGACGAAAGCGCGGGCGATGCTGCGGCGCTGTTGCGGCGGGCCGAAACAGCCATCCACACGGCGTTGGCGCTCGACCCGGACCTCTCCGAAGCTCACGGCGCCTACGCGAACCTGCTCCGCCAGTCAGGACGTCCGGGGGCGGAAGACCAGTACCGGCGGGCCCTCGAATTGAATCCGAACAACGCCGCGACCTGGCACGACTACGCCGTCTTTCTCGGGAGCTTCGCCGAGCGATCGGCCGAGTCCTATGCAGCCACTCAGCGCGCACTCGAACTCGACCCGCGCCAGCCCGCGAGCTGGGCCAACCACCTCGGTTACGTGCTCGAGCACGAACCGCAGCGTTACAGCGAGGTCCTCGAGCAGGCGATTCGCGCAGTCGGCGACATGCCCTTCGCGATCGACCGGATGACGAGCCCGTCCGCGGCGGTCGCTGGTTATCCGGTCGATTTGCTGCGTGCCGGCCTGGCCAAGGATTCGTCGCACCCGGACAACATACCGCTGTGGGTGAACCGGTTTCGCGCGTGGATGGTGGTCGATCCGGAGCGGGCCGCACGGATCCTGTCGGAAAACGACCTCCAGGTGCGATCGGGCCCCGGCATCCCGGGCATTCGCATGTCACCCGGCGTGCGGGCGCAATTGTTCTTTGCCGCCGAAGTCGCCGGACGGCAGCGCGACTGGCCACGACTCGACGGCGCGCTCGGTGACCTGCAGGCACGATTCGGCACGGCCGATCCGACGGTGGCCTCGGTCACGGCATTCTGGATGACGGTGCAGGACCGTCACGAGGACGCCGCACAATGGCTTGCGCGGGCCGAACCGGTGCCGGACATGGCGTTCCCGGCCACGCTCGGCACCGACACGACCTATGGCCTGATGGACACGGTGAGGGTGCGCATCTACCGTGCCACGGGCCGCGACAATGAGGCGAGGCAACTCGCCGAGGTGCGGCTGCAAGCCTTGCGCAAGCAGCGGCGCAATTCGGGGACGAACTGCGCGATGTCGGTCTTCGGCGAAGGCAGCCGAGGCACCTGGCTGGAGTATGCCAGCCTCGCCGCACAGGAGGGCCTGAAGGACGAGGCCGTGGACGCGCTGCGGGGCGCGCTCCGTTGCGGCGACCTGCCGTGGGCTTTCGAGCCTGGGTTACCGTGGTTTCGCAGTCTCGAGGGCTACCCGCCGTATGACGAATTGCTGCGCGAGCGCGAGCGCCGGGTGGAACGGATCCGTGCCACGCTCGAGCAACTCGACGCACCGTTGACCTGAACGAGCCACGCCCGGCTCACGGCACGTCGATGACCACCTTGCCGCGCGCGCGGCCCTCCTCCAAGTACGCGATTGCCGCGGGGACTTCGCGCAGCGGGTAATGCTGGTCGATCACGGATTTCATCTGGCCCGCAGCGAGCAATTCGCCGAGCTCGCGTAAGTCCTCCGGATTCAGCTCCGCCAGCAGCCCGGCGAAGCGCTGGCCCACGAAGGGCGACAGCACGGCGGCTCCGATCGGTCGCAGCAAGGGACCGATCCACTGGTCGTTGCCCGACCCTCCAATCATGACCACGAGTCCCTCGGGCTCGAGGACGCGTCGCAGGGCCAGCAATGAGTGATTGCCGACGTTGTCGATGATGACGTCGTAGCGTTCGGTGCCCCGCGTGAAGTCCACATGCTTGTAATCGATCACGTGATCGGCGCCAATGGACCGCACGAGCTCGACGTTGCGTGTGCTGCTGACCCCAGTGACCTCCGCGCCACGAGCCTTGGCGATCTGCACCGCGAACGTGCCGACGCCGCCCGAGGCGCCATTCACGAGCACCGTCTGCCCCGGACGGACCGCAGCCTTGTCACGCAACGCCTGCAGCGCAGTGGTTGCGGCGATCGGCACGGCCGCCGCCTCGGCGAACGTGATGTTCTCCGGTTTCAACGCGAGCGCACGATCTTCGCGGACTACCACGTACTCGGCCAGCGCTCCGCTACGACCACCGAAGACCGGATCACCGACCTTGAACAGCGTGACGTTCGCCCCGACCGCTTCGACAGTTCCTGCGAAATCGACGCCGAACCGCGTGACCTTCGGTTTGCCGATGCCTGAGAAGAAGCGCATGAAGTACGGCTGGCCACGCATGTAGTGCCAGTCGAGCGGATTGATGGCAGCGGCCCCGACCTTGACGAGGACTTCGTTCGGCGCCGGCGCCGGCTTGGCAACATCCTCCAGCGCGAGCACCTCGGGCGGGCCGTAGCAGCGATAGACGATCGCCTTCATCGTCGTTGTCCCGGGCGGCAGCGGCGCCGCGGGCTCGCATGGGGAGTCGTAGCCGAGCACGACGCCCAGCCCCAGCACCGCGAGCACCAGCCCCGCCACGACCACGCCTAGGATCCTGCCACGTCGAGTCATGTGTGAATTATGCACGTCCGCTGCGGACTCGCCGATACCCGTCATCCGACGCATTTCGGCGTGCACAGGTCGACTCGTGAAACCTCGTCCTGCGCCAGCTGGGAGGCCCTGACATGCCGAGCATCGGTGACATCGGTGCGAACGCGCGGCGCAACGCAGCCGACCGCGACTGCTATTCGCGCTGGGACAGCTGTTTCTGCACCGCGTCCAGGCAGTCCCGCTCGCGGAGCGGATCCATGGCCGGGTCGCTGGCGAGGAATCCGACGAGCTGCGAGTGATCGTCGACGGCGCGTCGCAACGCTGCGCAGGCCAGGTCCGACTCGCCCAGTGCCGCATGAATGGCCGCCAGGTCGTAAGCGACGCCAAAGCCATCCGACGCGCGCCGGTTCAACCGCTCGATCTCGGCGTGCGCCTGCTCGATGCGACCGGCCATCGCGTAGGCGCGGCCAAGGTCACCGTCGCCACCGGGCACCGGCATGCGCTGCGCGGAGAACTCGCGGATGGCCGCATCTGCATCGCCCTGTGCCAGCAGCACGCGTCCGAGCAGGGCGCGAGCGGAATCGAAACCGGGATCCAGTTGCAGGACGCGCTCGAGTTCCTCGCTCGCCCGCGCGTAGTCACGTTTCAGGTACAGGATCAGCCCCACGTTGGTCGCAAACGACAGCGTCAGCGGCTCGAGATCCCGGGCGTGCGTCATGTCCGCGAGCGCGTCGTCCAACCGGCCCTGCATCGCGCGCACCAGGGCCAGCCGCATCCACGTCGTGGCATCCGCCGGGTCGAGGCGCAGCGCGGCGAGGTACTCGCGCTCGCCCTCCTGGTAGCGACGATCGTACTGCACCAGGACGTGAGCCAGCGCGCTGCGCGCCCGCGCAAGGCCGGGATCCAGCGCGATCGCCTGCAGCGCAGCCTGCCTGGCGCGCGGGAAGACGTCGTTCGGCGGCGCGTAGCCATAGACCCCCTGCGCCGCCAGCGCACCGGCGAGGCCGGCCCAGGCCTGGGCGTAGTCCGGGTCTTCGCGCAACGCCGTCTCGAACTGCTGCGTGGCCTCCGGCAGACGGCGTTGCCAGAGATACAAGCCGCTCACGTAGTGCTGGTACGCGGTCATGCTGCGGGTCGCCGGACGCGCGAGGCGTTGTGCCTGCTCGCTCGACAACTTCACGGCGAGAGCCGTGACGACCTTCCGCGCAACGGCGTCCTGGAGCTGGAACAGGCTGGTCATCGGCTCGTCGAAGTTGTCGGACCACAGCGCCTGGCCGTCCGCGACCCGCAGCAGCCGCGCGCTCACTCGCAGGCGCTGCGAGTCGACTTGCAGCGAGCCTTCCAGCACGGCGTCGACGCCCAGTGCACGCCCCGCGGCGAGCGGATCCTGATCCGCGGCGCCGAATGGCCGCACCGCGCTCAAGGGACTGACGCGCAGATTGGGAACCCGGCTCAGATGCGTGATCAGCGTGTCGGCCATGCCCAGCTCGAGCGCAGGATTCGCGGCTTCGACCTGCAATGGCTTGAACGGCAGCACGGCCATGGACTCGGCGACCGGGCGGTCCTGCCGCCACGGCGCAAGTTGGGTCACGACCAGTACGAACAACAGCAGGAGGGCTGCGCCGAGCAGCAAGCCGACGCGGCGCGGCGACCGCCGCCCGGAAGCCGGGACCGGCTCAACCTCGGGCTCCGCTGGCGGCGTCACGGGCTGCGGTGCCGGCTCGACCGCGCCGATGAACCGATAACCGCGCCGCGGGATCGTCTCGATATAGCGCGGCTGGTCGGCGTCGTCCCCGAGCGCCAGCCTGAGCTTGCGTACGACCGTGTTGAGGCCGGTCTCGTAGTCGACCACGCCCCTCGGCCAGAGGCGGGCAATCAGTTGCTCGCGGGTGACGAGTTCGCCCGGCCGCTCGAGCAGTGCCTGCAGCACCTGCAGCGGCTGGTCCTGCAGCCGGGTGGCCTGGCCGGCACGGATCAATTCGCCGCTGTCCGTCCGCAGCACCCAATCATCGAAGCGAATTTCGTTCTGGTCACTCATCGCGCCAGCCAGATTACCCGTCTCGCCATCGGTTCAGAAACGAATCAGGCACAAGTCAGGGGCCGTCCATGGTCGGCCGGCGGAGCCCGTTAGACGCTGGTCACGGCCCAGGCCATTTTCCAACACACCCATGGAGACATCACGATGAAGAACTTTTCCGGACGGCGGTCGTTCCTGCGGACGAGCATGGCAGCGGCGGGGCTCGCGCTGCTGGTTTCCACGACGCTGGCGCCAGCCGTCGCGACCGCCGGCAGCAAGGGAAGCGCGAAGTCGCTGGCGGGCACGTGGCGGGTCACCGTGACCACGTTCAATTGCAGCACCAAGGCCGAGAACCGGCCGTTCGTCTCGCTGTTGACGTTTGGCGAGGACGGCAGCCTGATCGAGACGACCTCGAGCCCGCAGTTCCAGCCGGGCCAGCGCAGCACGGGGCACGGGCTCTGGGAGCGCACGGGTCCCGGCGCGTTTCGAGCCGTTTCAGAGGCTTACATCCAGTTCACGACCGATCCGCCGCCGTCTGGCCCGACGCTGCAGCGGGGCCGCCAGGTGATCGACCAGGGCATCCAGGTCACGTCCAGGAACACCTTCGTCTCGGACGCGTCGGTGTTCTTCTTCGACAGCACCGCGCCCGGCAGCACCGCGCCATACTTCACCGGCTGCGCGCGGGCCGAGGGCGTTCGCTTCGAGTGACCGAACAGGTCGTCGCCCGCCGCACGGCGGGCGACGATCCCATGGAGGTATCCGATCATGCGATGGCTACTGACCCTCATGCTCGCGGCCGGCTTGGCCAGTTCCACTTTGCATGCCGACACCGCGTGGTCGGACCGGCAGGCTGTGCTCGACGCCGTCCACGCGCTGGACGCCGCGATCGTCGCCAAGGATGCCCCGGCGCTGTCCGCTCTGCTCCTGCCGGATTTCATCGGTGCGGTGCCGACCGGCGCCGTCTTCGCAAGGGACGCCTACATTTCGTTCCACACTCGAGCGACCGACGGCCTGATCGCGATCCAGTCGGCCGACGGCATCGAGCCGACGGTACGCGTTTACGATGGTCGATTCGCCGTGGTGAATCGCCGGCTGGCGGTGCGCCGGGCCGAGCCGGGGGGCCAGGTCGCGGAGTACGAGGTGCAACGGATCGAGGTGCTGCGGCTACAGGATGGCCGATGGCGGATCGCATCGGGCCAGGGGACGCGGGTGAACCTGTAGCGGACCCGGATTGTGGGCCACGTCACGAATGGCCCTGCGGCTTTCGGACACCGATCACGGATGCAGCGGGGCGGTCTCGGGCTATATGTGGCGGGTCTACAAGAATCCGCGGCGCAGGCTGGATGCGCCGGAGAACATGTCGCACGGGTCGCAGAAGATCGACGGCAAGAAGAGGCGCGAGCCGTTCATCTCCGGCTGGACCGGACGCATCACCGTGGCGCTGTTCGTCTACGTCGTCGCGGCGATCCTGCTGACCTTCGTGGACGGTGAGGGATCCCGAGCCTACGAGATCTTCACCCTTTATTCGGATTCTCCCGCGTCGATCATCGCAGCCATCCTGGCCGGAGTCGCCGCCCGGGGCTCTGCCAACCCGGCCGCGCGACGCACCTGGTGGCTGCTTACGGCCGCGCTGGGCAGCTACAGCGTGGGCAACGTGCTCAACGCCAGCTACTGGCTGTTCGGGGTCGATCCGTTCCCGTCGATCGGCGATGCGTTTTTCCTCGCCTTCTACCCGCTCGTTTTCGCCGCGGTGCTCACGGTCGTTCGCGCAGCCGCCGTCCGCGTGCAATGGGCCCGGCTCGGCCTGGACACGGCCATCCTGCTGCTGGGCTTCGGCGGCTTCTTCTGGTTCTGCGTGATCGCACCCACGGCCGCCTCCCCGCACGACCCGGACGTGCTCAGGTACGTGCTGGCGCAGGGCTATGTCGCGCTCAACTGCGTCGTGCTGCTGGCCTGCGGCGTGCTGCTGATGCATTCAGGCTCCGCGCCGATCCCGCGCCGGGCCTTGATGCTGCTCACGCTCGGCTTCTCGTCGATGTCACTGGCCGACATCGTCTGGGCCATGTCGAAGGTCGGCGGCAGCTACCTGCCGGGTGGTGTCTCGGACGCGATGTACCTATCGTGCTACGTCTGGCTCGCGGCGGCGGCACGCGAGCAACTGCGCGGAGCGCCACCGACTCGGCGCGCCCCGGGCGCATTCAGCAGCGTGCTGATCCAGGGCATGCCGTACATCGCGATGATGGTGTCGTTCCTCGTGCTGGTCTACGTCGAGAGCAGCTCGGCCACGAGCCCGGTCAACATGATGACGATCATCATCTTCCTGCTGACTGCGCTCGTCATGGTTCGCCAGGGCGTCCTGCTGCGCGACGACGCATTGCTCCGCGAGCGGCGGGCGGCCGGCCTCGTCGAGGCCCGCTACGCGTCCCTGATCAAGAACGCCTCGGACGTGATCATGATCACCGACGTCGAGGGCCGGCTGCGATTCGCCTCGCCCGCTGCCGCGCGCACCTTCGCAATCCATCCCGACGAGCTGGTGGGTCGCAACCTGCTCGACCTGTGGGCCGACGGCGAGCGCGAACGGCTGGCGGCGTTCCTGGCCGAGCTTGCCGCAACGCGCGGCCGCACGGTCGGTCCCGTCGAGGCCGTCGTCGAGACGGACGAGCGGCGCAGCACGTTGGAGTGCGTCGGCAGCAACCTGACCGACGATACCGCCATCGCCGGCCTGACGCTCAATTTCCGCGACGTGACCGAGCGCAAGGCGCTCGAGGAGCAGTTGCGCAAGCTGGCCTTCCACGACCCGCTGACGCTGCTCGCCAATCGCAGCCTGTTCTGGAACCGGGTCGAGCACGCGCTGGCGCTGGCCCAGCGCACGTCGCAGCGCGTGGCCGTCATGTTCCTCGACCTCGACAACTTCAAGAACGTCAACGACTCGCTCGGCCACGATGCCGGCGATCGGTTGCTGCAGGCTGCCGCGCAGCGACTGGTCAAGTCGACGCGACCGTCCGACACCGTCGCGCGACTCGGCGGCGACGAGTTTGCGATCCTGCTCGAAGGCATCGACAGCGACACCGACGTGGAGCGGATCGCCCGTTCGGTCAGCGAGGCCTTCAACCGGCCCCTGCTGCTCGACGGCCGAAAGACCGAGGCGACGGCCAGCATCGGCGTGGCCTGCTCGAGGCCGGGCGACGACGCCGAGCAGCTGCTGCGCAATGCCGACATTGCGATGTACGGTGCAAAGGCGGCCGGCAAGGCGCGACTGGTCGTCTTCGAGCCGCACATGCAGGAACAGTTGCACGACCGCCTGCGCCTGGAGCAGGACATCGACCTGGGGCTGGCGCGGGACGAGTTCTTCCTGGAATTCCAGCCGGTCGTCGACCTGACCAGCCGCGAGTTGCTGGGTGTCGAGGCCCTGCTGCGCTGGAGTCACCCGCAGCGCGGTATCGTGATGCCCGGCGACTTCATTCCGATCGCGGAAGAATCGGGCCGGATCGTCGAGCTCGGTCGGCGGGTCCTGGTCGAAGCCTGCAGGCAGGTGCGAGCCTTCAGCGAGTCGATCCCGGCCGGGACCGGCCTGCGCGTGGCCGTCAACATCTCCGGCCGACACCTGCAGCAGGGGAACCTGGTCGAGGACGTGCGCAACGCGCTCGAGACCTCCGGCCTCGAGCCCGGCAGCCTCGTCATCGAGCTGACCGAGAGCACGATCATGCAGAACACCGAGGTCAACCTCGAGCGGTTCCGCGAGCTGAAGTCGCTGGGGGTCCGGCTCGCCATCGACGACTTCGGCATGGGCTACTCGTCCCTGTCCTACCTGCACCGTTTCCCGATCGACATCATGAAGATCGATCGCGCGTTCGTCAGCCGCATGACCGAGCAGAACGGCGGCCCGGAGCTCGCACGCGCTGTCGTGATGCTGGGCACGACGCTCGGTCTGGAGACGATCGCCGAAGGCATCGAGCACGAAGACCAGGTGACGACGCTGCTCGACCTCGGCTGCGTCGCGGGCCAGGGGTTCCTGTTTGCCGGCTCGAGCCCTCTCGAGGTCGTGGCGACCACGCCGTTCATGGCGCGTCGCGCCGCCCTGCGCGCAGAGCGCACGGCCCAGGTCGACCTCACCGCAACCGGTCGCTTCCGCGCCGACGATCTCTGGCGTCGCTCCGC
>CAVZRR010000023.1:0-35231 GCA_963777725.1 uncultured Gammaproteobacteria bacterium | reverse complement strand
GCCGCGCCTTGGTCGGCAGGTCGAACCGCTCGAGGTTCGTCTTGACGATGCCTTCGGTGAAGCGCGTGCGCTTCGAGTAGTCGATCGCGACGTCGACCAGGACCGGGCGGTGCGTGGACGCCTGGAAGAACGCTTCCTCGAGCGCGGCCTCGATGCCGGCATCGTTGTCGATGCGCAGGAAGGCTGCACCGGTGGCCTGCGCGACGCCCGACACGTCCAAGGGTCCGAGCACGGTGCAGGTCTTGCGGTTGTACGGAATCTGCTGCGCCTGCGCGATCTGCGCGAGCTCGCCGTCGTTGAACACGAACACGATCACGCCGAGCCGCAGCGCGGTCGCCGTCGCGAGTTCGAGGCCGGTCATCCGGAACGCGCCGTCGCCGACGATGCCCACGACCTCGGACTTCGGTCGCGCGAGCTTGGCGCCGATCGTCGCGGGCACGCAGTAGCCCATGCAATTGAAGTCGGTCGGCGAGATCATGCCGCGCGGCCGGTGGATCGGCATCAGCTCCGCCGTCAGGAACGTGTGGTTGCCGTCGTCCACGACCACGGTCGCGTCGCTCTCGAGGCGATCGCGCAGCGCCATGAAGAAGCGCGCCGGATTCACGCGACCCTTGGAGTCGTGCGCGAGCCACTCGTCGCGATAGGACGCCTTGTCCTTGGCGATGCGGGCCGCGACCGTTGCGCGACGTGTCGTCCCCTCCGCCACTTCGGGCAGCGCCGCGAGCAGGCGCGTGAGCACGGCGACCGCATCACCTTCGAGCGCGACCTTGGCCGGGTAATTGGCGCTGAACACGGCCGGATTGATGTCGACGTGGATCAGGTTGGCGGGCGGCTCGTAGCCGTAGCTGCCGGTCGCGATCTCGCCGAAACGCGTGCCGACGGCGAGCAGGCAGTCGCAGTCGCGGAATGCGTTCTCGGCCGCGGGTACTGCGGCACGGCCCAGGCAGAAACCGGCGTGCAGCGGATGATTCGCCGGGAATGCGCTCAAGCCCTGCAGAGTCGTGGTCACCGGCGCGCCGAGCCGATCCGCAATCATGCCGATCTCCCGGGCCGCGTCCACCGCGCCCCAGCCGACGAACAGTCCCGGCGACTTCGCGCCGGCGAGCAGTCGTGCGGCCTCCTCGATCGCGGCGTCGGTGCAACGCGCCTCGTGTTCGACCGGCCCCGGATAGTGAGGCGTCGGGCCGGGGTCGCCGGCGATCAGCTGCAGGTTCACCGGAATCTCGACGAACACGGGACCGGGTTCGCCGCTGGTCGCGACGCGGACCGCCTCGTAGATGGTCGGGATCACGTCCGCGTGGCGCTCGACCAGCCAGGTGCCCTTGGTGATCGGCTTCAGGATCGCGTGCTGGTCGACGTCGTGCAGCTGGTAGCGGCGACCCGTGTCGCGGCGGATGCCACCCGCGATCACCAGCATCGGGATCCCGTCGAGGAACGCCTCGGCGATCCCACTCGCCGCGTGGGTGACTCCGGCGGCGGGCACGATCACCAGCGTGCCGAGGCTGGTGCCCGAGCGGCTCACCGCATCGGCCATGAACGCGCCGCCGCCCTCGTGCGACACCAGCACCGGCGTGATGCTCGACGAACTCTCGAGCTGGTCGTAGATCTCGGTGTTGTGCACGCCCGGGATGCCGAACGTGTAGCGCACGCCGACCTCCTCGAGGGCTTCGCGCAGCAGGGACGCGGCGGTACGACTCATGGCGGGGCTCCGGGCAGGCGGCAGGACCCGGGGATCGTAGCGCATTCGCGACCCGGTTCACGGCCGTGGCGTTCGGCGATGGCCGCATGACCCGCGCCGGACCGGCCCACAGTACACTCGCGGGCCTGTCGCGAGTTCCGGGGTGTCGGGGATGGATGAAGTGCGTGTTGCCGTCATCGGGGCCGGCGTCGCGGGACTGACCTGCGCGCGTGCCCTGGCGCGCGCAGACGTCCGCGTCACCGTGTTCGAGCGTGCGCGTGGCCTGGGCGGGCGGCTCGGCACGCGGCGCCTGCGGAATCTCGCTTTCGATCACGGCGTGCAGTTCTTCACCGCACGCAGCCGGCCGTTCATCAAGTACGTCGAGGTCGCCACGCGCGCTGGGGTGCTGATGCCCTGGCGTCCGCGCATTCTCGAAGACGACCGCGCATGGGACGCGCCGATCGAGGAATGGCACGTCGGCGTGCCCGGCATGAGCGCCGCGCTGCGACCGATGTCGCGTGCCGTCGAACTGCAGACCGGCGTCGGCGTGCACGAGTTGCTGCAGGGCCAGCGCGGCTGGGAACTGCAGACCGACTCGGGCCGCCAGAACCGGCTTTTCGATGCCGTGGCGGTGGCCATTCCGGCGCCGCAGGCGCTCTCGCTGCTCGGGCCCCACGGCCGGGCGTTCCGACACCTGGCCGAGGTGCGGATGGCGCCTTGCTGGGCCGCAATGATGACGTTCGACGAGCCGATCGACGTCGGCGCGGAGGTGCGCCGCTGGACCCAGGGCCCGCTGACCTGGGCCGCCTGTGATTCGAGCAAGCCGCAGCGCCCGGCCGGGCCGCAGGCCTGGGTCGTGCACGCCTCGGTGCCGTGGTCGCGCGATCATCTCGAGGCGGACGGGCCGGAGGTCGCACGACTGCTGCTGCACGCTTTCGCGACGGCGACCGGCGTCAACCTGCCGCCGCCGGCGCACCTGCAGGCCCACCGCTGGCGCCATGCGTTCGTCGAGCAGCCGCTCGGCCTGCCGTGCCTCGTCGACGAAGAGATCGCGGCGGGAGCGTGCGGCGATTGGTGCATCGCGCCCCGGGTCGAGGCAGCCTTCGAGAGCGGCCGCACGCTGGCGCACTCGTTGCTGTCGATGGTCGGGCGCTCGTCGCCCGCGGCGTTACGCTGAGGCGGTCACGGCGCCGAAGGCGGCAATCCGGCCGTGCCCGGGCGCAGCAGCCGCATCCGGGCGCCGTCGTTCGACAGCAGCTCGTAAGCGCCCCAGAGGCCGAGCGCGATCGTCAACGGGATCACCTCGTAGATGACGCGGTACAAGAGCACCGCAGCGAGCAATTGCTCGGGCGGCACCTGCGGCAGCAGCAGCAGCAGCATCGATTCGAGCACGCCGAGACCGGCCGGCACGTGGCTCAGCACGCCGGCCAGGATGCTCGCGAGATAGATCGCCAGGAAGGGCAGGAACGCGATCAGCGCCGACTCGGGCAGCAACAGGTAGAGGATCGACGAGACCAGCACGATGTCGACGATGCCGACCACCAGCTGCAGCAGCACCATGCGCAGCGGTGGCACGCGCACGGCCCACCCACCGAGGCGGATCGGGGCCTTGCGCAGGTGGACGAACAGCAGGAACCCCGCGTCCTTGACGAGCCCGATGCAGCCGAGCGCAAACAGCCATTCGCTCGACAGCCGGAACAGCGGCGCCAGTTGCTCGGCGCCGAACACCAACGCGAGGTCGAGCAGCAGCCCGAAGGCGAGCACGTACGGCAATCCGCACAACAGCACCGTCGCGCCGACTTCCATCGCAGTGAAGCCCGCCGGCGCGTACATCCGGTAACGCAGCGCGCTGCCGCTCAGCACCGTCTGCCCCGCCGCGTGGCCGAGCGGGAACGCGATCAGCGCCGTCATGATCGGCCGGGCGCGGCCGATGCAGTGCTTGACGTAACGCACCACGACGATTTCGTAGGCGGCAATCGTCGCGAAGGCGCCGACCGCGCAGGCGACCGCGAGCAGCAGCGTCTCGGCCGGCACCGCCCGCACGTTGCGCAATACGTCGGCAACGCTGATGCGCTGGAACGTCCTGAACAGGACGTAAGCCGCGAGCCCGGCGATCAGCACGCTGGCCGTGACGCCGAGGACGGTCTTCAGTCGATTGCGCCGCGGATCAGGCATGGAGGGATTCTAGGGGCAGGCGAGCCGGGCCGTGGGTGGCAGAAACATAATGATTCTCATTCGCTTAAATCTCCATGCTCCAATTGAAACTATTGCCCGCGCTGCTGTCGAAACCGGCATGACCGCGTAGAATTCGGTCAAGGATCGTTTCCGGTTCACGGCTTGCAGGAGAGTCTGTCCATGTCAGAGAAATCATTTCCGCGTCGCGACTTGCTGAAGGGCGCGCTGATGGGTGTCGCCGCAATGCCGGTGGTCGCCCTGGTTGGCCGTGCCGAAGCTGCGGCGGGTCCGGTTGATCCGAGCGAGCCGCAGGCGAAGAGCCTCGGTTACGTCAAGGACGCGACCAAGGTCGATGCCAAGGCCAACCCGAATTTCAAGCCCGGCCAGCACTGCGCGAACTGCCTGCAGGTGCCGAAGGGCAAGGAAACCGGCGCGCAGATCCCGTGCAACATCTTCGGCGGTCGCCTCGTCGAGGCCAATGGCTGGTGCAAGGTCTGGGTGAAGCGCCCGTAAGCGCTCGCGCAGCTGACGTCTGCAGACGGCGCGACCGGTTGACCGGTCGCGCCGTTTTTTTTGGGGGACCGCAGCGATGAACCCCGCCGGGTCGCACGAGTTGCTCGCCATGCTGCCGCCGCCGCTCGCGCCGCTCGCGCGGCTGGCGCTCAACCTGCGCTGGGTCTGGAACCACGCGCTGGATCGCGTCTGGGAAGCCTGCAACCCAGAGGTCTGGCACCAGACGCGCAACCCGGTGCTGGCGATCCAGAACACGCCGCGCAGTCGGCTCGAGGAACTCGCGCGCGACCCGACGTTCGTCGAGCGGGTGCGGCAGCTCGAGCGCAGCGAGACCGAGCACCTGTCGCGGCCGAGCTGGTTCCAGCAGGCGTTCGAGCTCGATCCGCCGCCCGTCATCGCTTACTTCAGCATGGAGTACGGCCTCACCGACGCGATGCCGCTCTACTCCGGCGGCCTCGGCGTGCTGGCCGGCGATCACCTGAAGACCGCGAGCGACCTCGGCGTGCCGATCGTCGCGGTGGGGCTCTTCTACCGCGAGGGCTATTTCCGGCAGATGCTCGACGCCGCGGGGGCGCAGCTCGAGATCTACGCGGTCAACTCGCGCGAGTCGCTGCCGGTGCGACTGGTCGCCGACGCCGAAGGCACGCCGCTGCGCGTCGCGATCGAGCTGCCGGGACGCGACCTGCGCGTGCGCGTCTGGCAGGCGAACGTCGGGCGCGTGCCGCTCTACCTGCTCGACAGCGACGACCCGCTCAATTCGCCGTTCGACCGGGGCATCACTGCGAAGCTCTATGCCGGTGACGGCGAGGCACGCTACCTGCAGGAGATCGTCCTCGGCATCGGCGGCTGGCGTGCGCTCGAAGCGCTGGGGCTCGAGGTGGATGTCTGCCATCTCAACGAGGGCCATGCGGCACTTGCAACCATCGAGCGGGCGCGCACGTTCGCGCAGTCCAGCGGCTGTGATTTCTTCACGGCGCTGTGGGCCACGCGCGGCGGCAACGTCTTCACGACGCACACTCCGGTGGCGGCCGCATTCGACACTTTCCCGGTGCCCCTGCTCTACAAGTACGGGCTCAACTACGCGCGGCAATGCGGCGTCCTGCCGGGGCAGCTGATCGGGCTCGGTCGCGCGAATCCGGACGATCCCGACGAGCCGTTCAACATGGCGTACCTCGCCGCACGAACCTGCGCACGCGTCAACGGCGTCAGCGAGCTGCATGGCCGCGTGAGCCGCAGGATCTTCGCGCCGTTGTTCCCGCGCTGGCCCGAGGACGAGGTGCCGGTCACGCACGTCACCAATGCGGTGCACGTGCCTTCGTGGGACTCGCCGTGGGCCGACCACCTGTGGACCGAAGCCTGCGGCAAGGGGCGGTGGCTCGGCGCACCCGAGCAGCTGTCGGCCGCCGTGGCGCGGCTCAGCGACGCGCAGCTCTGGGATTTCCGCGCCATGGAACGTCGCGACCTCGTCGACTACGCGCGGCGCCGCCTGCTGCGCCAGCTGAGCCAGCGCGGCGAAAGCGGCGGCACCACCGCGCTCGCCCACGACGCCCTGGACCCCAACGTGCTGACACTCGGCTTCGCGCGCCGCTTCACCGAATACAAGCGGCCCGCGATGCTGCTGAGCCAACCCGAGCGGCTGGCTCGGCTGCTCGGCCATCCGGATCGCCCCGTGCAGTTGATCATCGCCGGCAAGGCACATCCTCGCGACGAGCTCGGCCGTTCGTTCGTGCGCGAATGGGCGTCGTTCGTCAGCCGGGCCGACGTGCGGACCCGCGCGGTGTTCCTCGAGGACTACGACATGGCCCTCGCGGAGCAGCTGGTGCAGGGCGTCGACGTCTGGATCAACACGCCGCGGCGCCCCTGGGAAGCCAGCGGGACGAGCGGCATGAAGGTGCTGGTCAACGGCGGGTTGAACCTGTCGGAGCTCGACGGCTGGTGGGCCGAAGCGTACTCGCCGCAAGTGGGCTGGGCGCTCGGCGACGGGCGGGAGCATTTCGAGCCGGGCTGGGACGCGGTCGAGACCGAGCAGCTGTTCGCGTTGCTCGAGCAGGAGGTCGTGCCGCAATTCTATGAGCGCGACGCCGAGGGCATTCCGCGCGCGTGGGTGGCCCGGATCCGGGCGAGCCTGGCGGGACTGACTCCGCGCTTCAGCAGCAACCGGATGCTGGCCGACTACCTCGAGCGGCTGTACCTGCCCGCAGCCGAGAGCTTTCGACGCCGCACCGCCACGAACCTCAAGACCGCGCGTGACCTGCGACAGTGGCTGCGCGGACTGAGGCGGCACTGGCCCGAGATCCACTGGGGCAACCTGGGCATCGAGGCGGCCGGCAACGAGCACCTCTTCC
This sequence comes from uncultured Gammaproteobacteria bacterium, assembly GCA_963777725.1. Taxonomy (GTDB): domain Bacteria; phylum Pseudomonadota; class Gammaproteobacteria; order Steroidobacterales; family Steroidobacteraceae; genus RPQJ01. The sequence goes on along the minus strand of CAVZRR010000023.1, from coordinate 28,520 downwards.
GCGCGCAGGTCTACCTGGGCGAGATCGAGCCTGATGCGGTCAGCGTCGAGTTGTACGCGGAGCCTCGCCCGGGCGAGGCCCCGCGCCGCCGCCCGATGCGCCGCGACCACGCGTTGAGTGGCGCGGCGGGCGGCTATCTCTACGTGGCTTCCGTGCCGGCCGACCGACCCGCCGCAGACTACACGCCCCGGATCGTTGCCTCCCACCCGGAGGCGCAGGTGCCCGCCGAAACGCCGCTGATCCGCTGGTACCCGAACTGACGCCCGCACGGCGCACCCCTTGAAAGTGGGTCCGGCGCTCGCATCTAGGGCCTCACGAGGCGGCCGCAGGGGCGGCCCCGAACAGGAGGAAGCGCCATCATGCGAGTCATCAAGTGGGAACCGTTCCGTGACGTGGACGACGTGTTCGACCGATTCGTCGCCGAGACGCTGCGCCGCTGGCCGCGGCAGGCGGCCGAGGGCCAGGCAGCGCTCGACTGGGCGCCCGCCGCCGACGTCAGCGAGACCGAGGGCGAGTACCTGATCAAGGCCGACCTGCCCGAGGTCCGCAAGGAGGACGTCAGCATCACGGTGCAGGACGGCGTGCTGACCCTGTCCGGCGAGCGTCGCCAGGAAGTCCGCGCGGAGAACGAGAAGGTGCACCGCGTCGAGCGGGCCTACGGCAGCTTCGCGCGGCGTTTCGCGCTGCCCGAGAATGCCGACGAGCAGTCGATCCGCGCCGAGAGCCGCGACGGGGTGATCCTGATCCACATCCCGAAGCAGAAGGTCGTGCAGCCGCAGCCGCGGCAGATCGAGATCCACTGAGCAGAAGGGGATGGGGGATCGGGGATAGGGGATAGTCGGAGGTGGCGGCTGATCGCACGGCGGCACCTTCTTACTATCCCCTATCCCCGATCCCCCATCCCCTATAATTCCTGGCTCATTCCGCACGGGGCCACGACATGACGACGACCAAGGGCACGGCCGACCTCTGCGACGAACACGGCGACCAGCTGCAGGTCTGCGAGCCCCTGTTCCAGGCGTACGGCGGCAAGCACGCGTTCTCCGGTCCGATCGGCACGGTGCGCTGCTTCGAGGACAACACGCTCGTCAAGGCAGCGGTCGAGAGCCCGGGCAACGGCCGGGTGCTCGTCGTCGATGGCGGTGGCTCACGTCGCCGCGCGCTGTTCGGCGACCGGCTCGGAGCGGCGGCCGTCAAGAACGGCTGGGCCGGCGTAATCGTCTACGGCTGCATCCGCGATTCGGCCGAACTCGGCCGCATGGACCTCGGCATCCGCGCGCTCGGCACGATGCCGTTGCGCAGCGAGAAGCGCGGCGAAGGCGAACGCGACGTGCCGGTGCGCTTCGCGGGCGTCACGTTCCGGCCGGGCGAGTACGCGTACGTGGACGAAGACGGTGTGGTCGTGTCGCACGGTCCGATCGGCTGAACCGGGAGCGCAACGCATGCCACGCACGATCTTCTGCAGCTACCTGCAGCGCGAAGCCGAGGCACTCGATCGCGTCCCCTACCCCGGTGAACTCGGCCAGCGCATCTACGAGAACATCTCGAAGGAAGCTTGGCAGCAATGGGTTCGCCACCAGACGATGCTGCTGAACGAATATCGGCTGTCGCCGATCGATCCCAAGGCGCGCAAGTTCCTGGTCGAAGAGATGGAGAAGTTCCTGTTCGGCGGCGGCGCGCAGAAGCCCGAGGGTTACGTCAGTCCCGACGGCTGAGCGCGTGCCAGGCCAGCAGACCCCACGCTGCCATGAACGACAGGCCGCCCAGCGGCGCCACCATGCCGAGCGTGCGCGGCGCACCGGCCGCCATCAAGTAGATCGAGCCGGAAAACAGCACGATCCCGGCGAGCATGAGCCGCGCCGACCAGCGCAGCTGCGCGGTTTCCGCCGTCTGCTGCGCGACGAGCCCCAAGGCGACCAGGCCGAGCGAGTGCAGCAGGTGATAGCTCACGCCGGTCTGGTAACTCGCCAGGCGTTGTGGCGAGAGCAGCGACTGCAGCGCGTGGGCGCCGAATGCGCCGAGGATCACGCCGAGCAGCATCAGCAGCGCACCCGCTGTGATGCAGCGACGCGCGAGCGGCGTGAGTCCTGCGGGCACGTGCGGCATCTCAGTGTTCCTCCTCGGCTCGAGTGACCCGCGACACCAGCGCGGCGACGGGTTTGGGCAGCCCGATCTTCGCTGGCTGCCGCGCGTCGTACCAGCGGTAGCGAGCGTCGTCCCGCAGCATCTCGGCCCGGCCGAGGCAATGCACGACCAGCGGTCGCATCTCGTACTCGAAATGGCTGAACGCGTGCCGCACGGGGTCGGCCGGTCGCGGCCGGCCGGCACCGGACAGGTGTTCGCCGCACCATTGCAAGGCATGGGCCCGCGTCGGGAACTCGGGCAGGCCCCAGAGCCCGCCCCAGATGCCGCTGGGCGGTCGCCGCTCGAGCAGCACCTTGTGGCCGCCCCGCATCGCGACGACGAGCCAGGCTGCGCGGCTCGGCCGCGCCGCGCGCGGACGCGGCGTCGGCAACTGGTGCTCGCGACTCTCGATACGCGCGACGCAGGAATCGTTGACCGGGCAGAGCAGGCAGGCTGGACGCGAGCGTGTGCAGACCGTGGCGCCGAGATCCATGATCGCCTGCGTGTACTCCGCGATCCGTCCGTACGGCGTGCAGGCCTCGGCCAGCGCCCAGAGGCGCGCCTCGACGGCAGCGTCGCCGGGATAGCCCTCGACACCGAACTGCCGCGCCAGCACCCGCTTGACGTTGCCATCGAGAATCGGATGGCGCTCGCCGCCCGAGAGCGCCAGGATCGCGCCCGCCGTGGATCGGCCGATGCCGGGCAGCGCCATGACGGACTCGAGGTCCCGGGGGAAATGTCCACCGTGGCGGTCGATGACGGCCTGCGCGGCACGGTGCAGGTTGCGCGCCCTCGCGTAGTAACCCAGCCCCGACCACAAGTGCAGCACTTCATCCAGCCGAGCCTCGGCCAGCGAGCGCACGTCCGGGAAGCGGCGCGTGAAGGCCTCGAAGTATGGGATCACCGCAGCCACCTGCGTCTGCTGCAGCATGACCTCGGAGACCCAGACGCGGTACGGGTCGGGGTCACGCTGCCAAGGCAGATCCTTGCGCCCGTCGGTCTCGAACCACGCCAGCAGCCGGGGCGCGAATCGCAGCGCCCTCGCGCGATCCCCAGCCGGAAGATCAGGGCTCACGCGCCCGCTCCTCGACGTTTTCGAACAGTTCCAGCACGGATTCGCGCAGCATGCGCCCAGCGTACCCGCGTGAGACGACTGCAGGTACCCAGAAATCCGGCGTGAATTCGGCCTCGTATCGCACCCGTGTTCGGTCTCCCGCGGCTTGCCACTCGGTGCGGGCCAGGCTGCTGCGCATGTCGCTGCGCTCGGGCAATGCCTCCGCAACCAGGACTCCGTCGTCGAACGTCACACGCTCGACGCGTTGCACGTCGCGACAGAAAAACGCTGCGCAGGCGCGTATCCGGGTCTTGAGCAACGACGCGCCGTCGGGCGCGACCCCGATCACTTTGCTGGAGCGGATCCGCGGATCGAGCGCGGCGTACCCGGCGTAGTCCTGCAACACGCGCCCGACACCCTCGACCGGCGCTTCCAGCAACGCGTCGAACTTCACGCGGTAGATGCCGGCTCCGACCGTCACTTCGAGCACCAGCGGGCTCAGCGCGTGGGCCGGCCACGCGGCGAGTTGCAGCCAGGCCAGCAGCGCGATTGAGTGACGCGGCAAGCGCAGCTCAGGAACACACGATCGGCGTGTCCTGGCCGGCGCGACAGCCGTCCGGGAAGCCATACTGCTTCCAGTATTCGACGATGCCGATGCGCCGTGCGAGTTCGGCGAAGCGCGGATCCTTGCGGAAGGCTGCGCCCTCCGGGCCCCATGCATGATTGAGGTCCCAGCGGTTGACCCAAGACGCCGGATCCTCGTCCAGCGCCGCAAACAGCATCTCGTAGACCACGTCGATCGCGCCGAGATGGAGCAATGGCTGGATCAAGCCGAGCCGAGGCATGATTTTCGGGTCGATCGCCAGCATCTCGGCGATCACGGTTGGCCGCAAGGCTGGATTCTCGACAGCATCGACGTAACGCTTCGCCTTGGGTCGCACTTCCGGCGGAAGCTCTTCCTGCGCCACGATCAGCCGTCGCGCCTCGTCCCACTGCCCCCGCCGCATCGCGACTGCCGACTCGATGCCGCCCTGCTTCTTGCTGAGCCCGAGGTCCGCGGCGAGTTTGGAGAACCGCAGCGCCTGCTCATCCTCGCCGAGCATCAGGTACATGCCGGCCAGGTTGGCCGCCAGCACCGGCGAGGTCGGGTCGAGTTCCTGGGCCTTGCGCGCCTGGTCCAGCGACAGGTTCAGTCGCCCCACGCGACTCAGCAGCAACGAGTACCAATGGTGCGGCGTGGCCTCGTTCGGCTCGAGCGAGATCGCGAAGAAGAAGCCGGACTCCGCGTCGAGCAGGTTGCCCCGTTCGGCATTGATCTGTGCCAGCACCGCGTGCGCTTCGCCGATGTTCGGGTCGATCGACAGCGCCTGCCGTGCCGAAGCGACGGCCAGCGGCAGGAACTTCGCCTCGTCGCCCTCCTCCCGCGTGTATCCGGGCATCACGACATAGGCCGACGCAAGAGCCGCGTGGGCGCGGGCGAATCCGGGGTCGAGACCGAGCGCGCGCTGGAACAGGTCGATGGCGCGCGTCAGGTTTTCCTCGCCGCGGCGCTTCCACACGGCGCGCCCCTGCAGGTACAGCTCGTAGGCCTCGACGTTCTGGGTCGGCGCCTTGTCGCGCACCGCCATCTGCTGCTCCTGCGGCGCGAGCTCGATGCGCAGCTTGCTGACGATCATCGCCGCGATCTCGTCCTGCACCCGGAAGATGTCCTCGAGGCGGCGATCGTAGGTCTCGGACCACAGGTGGAAACCGGACTCCGCGTCGATCAGCTGCGCCGTGATGCGCACCTGGTCACCGGACTGGCGAATGCTGCCTTCGAGCACGGTCTCCACGCCCAGCTCCCGGCCGACCTCGCGGATGTCGACGTTGCGGCCCTTGTAGGCGAACGAGGAGGTGCGGGAGGCGACCTTCAGCCCGGGCACGCGCGCGAGCAGGTTCAGCAGTTCCTCGGACATGCCGTCGCTGAAGAAATCACGCGCCGCGTCGCCGCTCAGGTTGGTGAACGGCAGGACCGCGATCGAGCTGTGCGCCTGGTGAGCGTTCGCGCGGCCAAAGCCGCGCTCGTAGAGCAGGTAGCCCAGCCCCGCCATCAGCACGAGCACTGCAACCGCAAATGCGAGTCGCACCTTGAGTTGCGACCCGGCAGGCAGGTCCCGGCTCGGTTCCGTGCGCTCGATGCCCTGGGGACCCACGTCGAACACCCAGGCGAGGATCATCGCGATCGGGAAGCCGATCAGCAGGAAGACGACGACGAACGTCACCGTCCATTCGGGCACGCGCAGCGCGGGCAGGATGACCGACGAGGCCTCGGTCACGGCCCAGGCGATGGCGAGGTAGGCGATTGCCACCCTGCCCACGCGTCGCCGCTTCAGTTCCGCGAGGAATGCCATCGGATCTCCGCCCTGGTCGGACGGCCCTATTGTCCACGATTCCCGCGCGTTCGCGAGTCCGGCCGAGTCATTCGTTGCAGACGCTGATGTCGCCATTCAGGGTCTTGATGCGCACGCGCGCCGCGCCACTGCCCTCGCGGAAGCGCAGTTCCCGGCCGGGCGCGTACTCGCTCGTGCGCACCGGGTCGGGGCCGAAGCAGTTGCGGATCTGGCCGTTGAAGGTCGAGACGTCGAACTCGGCGCCGACCGGGCCCGCGAGCTGGAGGCGCACGTCGCCGCTGATGCTCTCGATGTCGAGCCGTGCATCCGCCGCGAGGCGCCCGGTGAGGCCGACGTTGCCGCTGGTCGAGCGCAGCCGGGACCGGCTGGTCTCGCTCATCGCGATCGTGAAGTCGCCGCTCACGGTGTTGCCGTTGACCTCTCCCGCCACCTTGGCCAGCGCCGCATCGCCGCTCACCGTCGTGACCGTGAGCAGCGCGCGCTGACCCGAGCCGGTGATGTTGACGTCGCCGCTGACGGTCTTGCACTCGACGTCCTCGGCGGCCGCCTCCGTCCGGATGTCGCCGCTGACCGACTGCAGGCGCTGGGAACCGCGCAGGCCGCGCACGCCGATATCGGCGCTGACCGTATTGACCGCAAGGCTGCTGCCCGCAGGCACCTTGACCACGAGCTTGCTGCTTTCGACACGGGACGAACTCGAGGGTAAAACCACCTTGACGCGAGTGACGTTTCCCGGTCCGCGTGAATTCCAGGCGCTCGGCGCCCTTGCCCAGCTCCCCGGTCACCTCGACCTCGTTGCGCGCCCACGCCGTCACGTCGACGGTGCCTGCGGTGTTCGAGACCTCGACCTGCCCGGCCGCATCCGCGGCGGCGCGCTCGTTGATCGGTGCGCCGGCGAGCGCGCCAGCGGAGGCCAGGGCGAGTGCCGCGAGCAACGGCAATCTCCGCAGCGCGCGTCCGCAGTGCTGAACCTGAATCGAAATGGTCATAGCGGGATCCTTTCTAGCGGACCGGTGAGTTGGTTGACGCTCGCGAGTACGGCGAGCTCATCCTGGTAAGAATTGATCAGCAGTTCTTCGAGCAGCGGGTCGCCGGGGCTCAGCTCGAGGGCCGCATTGATCTCGGCGGTGGCACGATGCAGTTCGGCGAGATTCGCCTCGAGCTTGGCGCGCGCCGCCGGAGGCAAGCGGTCGATGCGCGCAGCGAGCGAATCTGCGAGCTGTTGCCGGATGGCGTCATAGCCCGGGCCGAGTGTCTGGCCCGGGCCGAAGGCCGTGCGCATCACGGCCGCGTCCGGTTGCTCGATCGGTGCCTGCGCGGTGACCGCGGCCTCACGCCGCACCAGGTTCGCCGTGATCAGCGAGGAGCCGACGACGAGCAGCACTCCTGCGGCCGCGAGCCATGGCCAGCGACGGCCCCCGCGGACCGCACGCGGTTCGAGGCGGGCCTCGATCGCGGGCCACAGGTCGCGCGGTGGCTCGATGTCGCGCGGCAACAGGTCGAGCGCCTCGTCGATGCGCGTCACCGGCTCGCGATCGTCCGTCTTCATGGCACAACCTCCGGCGCGTTCAGGCGCTCGCCGAGCAACTGGCGAGCGCGATGCAGCTGCGACTTGCAGGTTCCGACGGCGATCCCGAGCACCGCCGCCGCTTCCTCGTGCGAGTAACCATAGATCCCCACGAGCACCAGCGCCTGGCGCGCGCCGGGCGGCAACTGCGCAATGGCGTGCTCGAGGTCGATTGCGGCCGCGGCGTCCGGGCTCGCGGGATCGGCCAGCGTCTCGGCGACGGACTCCTCGATGGACTGCTCCTTGCCCAGGCTTTCCTCACGACGTCGACCGCGGGCCAGCACGGCATTGACCGCGATCCGGTGCAGCCAGGTGCCAAAGCTGCTGCGCGCCTCGAAGGTGGGCAGGCTGCGCCACGCCTGCACGAAGGCGTCCTGGGCACAGTCCTCGGCGATGGTCGGGTTCGCGGTCATGCGCAAGCAGAGTCCATACACCTTGCCAACGTGGCTCCGGTACAACGTCTCGAACGCCGGGGCGGAGCCGCCGGCCGCCGCGGCGATGAGCGCACGCTCGCCGGCCGCCCGGCGCGCCCGCTCGAATTCCGACTCGGCCCCCGGTTCCGTCAATCCGCACCTCGGTGCCCGCGCGACCCGCCCGCCGGGTCATCCTACACAGCCCCGTGCGTCGACGGGCCGCCGAGGATCGGCCTCTTGCAGGCCCCTCCTGAAAGCTAAGATGCACGGCAACGGCAAAAGGTTGGACGGAGGCACGCGAATGACCAACGAGGTCCGAATCGAGCGCCAGGGCGCGGTGGCGACGGTCATCCTGCACCGGCCGGGAGTCCGCAATGCCGTCGACGCGGCCACGGCCGAGCAGTTGGCGCAGGCCTTCGTCGAGATCGAGCGGGACGACGCCGTGCGGATCGCGGTCCTGTGGGGCGATGGAGGCAATTTCTGCGCCGGCGCCGACCTGAAATCCGTGGCGGCCGGCTGGGAGCCTGGGCGACTCCGCGCCCCGTCCGGCGCCGCCGCGGACCGCCACGGGCCGATGGGGCCCACCCGCCTGCAGCTCGACAAGCCGGTCATCGCTGCCATTTCGGGGCACGCGGTCGCCGGGGGCCTCGAGCTCGCGTTGTGGTGCGACCTGCGCGTCATGGAGGACGACGCCGTGCTCGGCGTGTTCTGCCGGCGCTGGGGCGTGCCGTTGATCGACGGCGGCACGGTGCGCCTGCCGCGCCTGATCGGCGAGGGACGCGCGCTGGACCTCGTGCTGACCGGCCGACCCGTGGGTGCCGCCGAAGCATTGTCGATCGGGCTGGTGAACCGGGTCGTGCCGCACGGCGCGGCCCGGGAAGTCGCAGAAGCGCTGGCCGAGGAAATCGCGGCGCTGCCCCAGCGCTGCCTGCGCTCGGACCGGCGCTCGGTCTACAAGCAATGGAGCCTGAGCGAAACGGCTGCGCTGAAGGCCGAATTCAAGCTCGGCCGCGCGGTGCTCGAAAGCGGCGAGTCGGCGGAAGGCGCCGTCCGGTTCCTCGGCGGCGCCGGTCGCGGCGGACGTTCGGCCTGAGTTGGTGCGCCCTTGATCCTCAAGTTCATTTCCGGGATTCTCGGAATCATTGGCCTGTGCTGGCTGGCGCTGCTGTTCTCGTCGCGCGCGATCCTCGTCAGCGAGCGGGTCGAGGAAGCGACGCTGCACCAACAGCTCGTCTGCACCTATTTCAACGGCAGCGGCACGATGCGGAAGGAGTACTGGTACTCGAAAAGCGACCGCTTCGGCCGTGCCGCCTGCCCGCGCTGGGAGACGGTACGCGACGCCGAGTGACCCGCCCCAGCCCGATCGCCCGACTCGTGGACAGTCCCATGAAAAGCCTCCTCCGCACAGCCTTCCTAACTTGCACCCTTGCGATCACATTGATCATGACCCAACCCGACACCGCGCTCGGCCAGGCCGTCACGCCGGCCGTGGCCCGCTCGATCGCCAAGACCCAGAAGCCGCCTCTGCACGGCCAGCACTGGATGGCCATCACCGGCAAGCCGCTGGCCGCAACCGCCGGCGCGATGATGTTCCAACGCGGCGGCAACGCCGTCGACGCGGCCTGCGCGATGCTCGCCGCCACGTCGACGATGTGGGACGTGCTGTCCTGGGGCGGCGAGACCCAGGCGCTGATCTACGACCCCCGCACTAAGAAGGTCATCGCGATCAACGGCCTCGGCATCGCGCCCACCGGCGCGACGCCCGAGTACTTCCGCAAGCAGGGCCTCGAGTTCCCGCCGGCCTACGGACCGCTGGCCGCGGTCACGCCGGGCACGCCCGGCGGCCTGATGCTGATGCTGGCCGAATACGGCACGTTGTCGCTGGGGGACGTGCTCGGTCCGTCGATCGAACTCGCGGACGGTTACCCGATCGACGGCGAGACCGCCGACAACATCGAGCGCTGGAAGGAGAAGCTCAAGGAGTGGCCGTACTCGAAGCAGGTGATGCTGCCGCATCTCGGGCAGGCGCGCGAGGCACCGCGCGCGGGTGAGATCTTCCGCCAGCCCGACCTCGCGGCGACGCTGCGCAAGCTGGTCGACGCCGAGAAGACCGCACTCGCGGCCGGCAAGTCGCGCAAGGAGGCGATCCAGGCGGCCTATGACCGCTTCTACCGCGGCGACATCGCGCAGGAGTTCGTGCGCGGCGTGCAGGAACAGGGCGGCCTGATCACGCTCGAGGACCTCGCGAAGTGGCGGCCGCTCGTCGAGGAGCCGTTGACGACGAACTACCGGGGCATCGACGTCTACAAGCTCGACACGTGGACGCAGGGGCCTGCGCTGCTGCAGTCGCTGAACCTGCTGGAGAATTTCGATCTCAAGGCGCACGGCTACAACAGCGCGAACTACATCCACACCGTGTACCAGGCGATGAACCTCGCCTTCGCCGATCGCGACTTCTACTACGGCGACCCGAACTTCCCTCCCGACGAGCCACGCAAGGGCTTGCTGTCGAAGGAGTACGCGAAAAGCCGCGCGGCGACGATGCGCATGGATCGCAATGACGCCATCGCGGGCCCGGGCGATCCCTACCCGTTCCAGGGCGGCCGCAATCCGTACGCGGAGTTGCTCGAGAAGCAGCGACGTGCCGCAGTCTCAGCGTCTTCGCCAGAGCTTTCCGCGCAGGCGCACGACGCGTTCAAGCAGGGCTTCCAGAGCGGCACCACGACCGTCGTCTCGGCCGATGCGCAGGGCTGGCTGGTCGCGATGACGCCCAGCGGCGGCTGGATTCCCGCCACGATCGCTGGCCGCACGGGCATTGGCCTCAGCCAGCGCATGCAGTCGTTCGTGCTCGATCCCGCGCTGAATCCGTACAACCTGCTCGAGCCCGGCAAGCGTCCGCGCGTGACGCTGACGCCGAGCCTCGCATTCAAGGACGGCCAGCCGTGGCTCGCCTTCGCGGTGCAGGGCGGCGACTCGCAGGACCAGAACCTGCTGCAGTTCTTCCTCAACGTCGTCGAGTTCGGCATGACGCCGCAGGAAGCGGCGGAAGCGGCGAACTTCAACAGCTTCCAGATGCGCAGCTCGTTCGACAAGCACGAGTCGCAGCCGGGCCGCATCGTGCTGAACGAATCGATCCCGCAGTGGGTGCGGCGCGAGCTGGTGCAGCGCGGCTACAAGCCCGAGTTCGAGGCGCGCACTTCGGGGCCGATCAACGCGATCCTGCTCGACCACGCGCACGGCACGATGTGGGGCGGATCGAGCAATCACGGCGAGGACTACGGCGTCGCCTGGTAATCCTGCGCAATCCGGGCGGCGAGCTCGCGACTGTTGCGCGCGCAGTCGTTCATCGCGATGCCGCGATACGCGTTGCAGTTGAGATACAGGCCGGGGATCGCGTCGACCCGTTCGAAAATCGCCTTCACGTTGGCGATGTGGCCGGGCGCATAGCTCGGAATGCCGCGGTCCCAGCGCTTGACGAACGTCACGTCGGGATCCTGCGTGAGGCCCATCGACTTCTCGAGGCCGATGCGAGCGGTGCGGATCAGCCCCGCCTCGTCCTGGTCCACGAGTTCCGGGCTGCGTTGCCCGCCGAGCAGCACGCGAATGCTCTTGCACCCCGGCGGCGCGCGATCGGGAAAAATGCTGCTGTCCCACAGCACGCCGAGGATCGGCAGGCGCGCCGATGAAGTCGTCAGCAATCCGAAGCCATCGAGTGGATCCGGCAACGAACGATAGCCGAAGCCGACCACGGCGATCGGCGAGTAATCGATGGCTGCGAGGCGGCGTGCGAGCTCCGCATCGAGCGGCTGCACCATGCTGGCCGCAGCGTATGAAGTCGCGCAGATCACGACACGTTCGACCTCGGTCACCCCTGCGGTGGAGGTGATGCGGAAGCCTGCGCCCACTCGCTCGACCGTCTGCACAGGTTCGTTGAAGCGCCACTCGGCTTCGATCACGCCGCGCAGGTGATTCGCCAGCGTGCTGATGCCGCCCTTGGTGCTCGTCAGCACGCCACCCGGGCCCGCCTCCTTCTTGCGCTTGGCGATCATGCCGCGGAACAGGCCGCCGTAATCGCGCTCCAGCGCGACGACCAGCGGGAATGCCGCTTCGACGGACAGCTTGTCCGGCGTCGAGCCATAAATTCCCGCGGACATCGCGTCGAGGAACACGCTGGTGAAGCCCGCGCCGAGCCGGCGATTGCCGAATTCGCGCAGGCTCTCGTCGGGGCCTGCGCGCCTCGCCGGCACGAACACCTCGCCCGCCATGCGCAGTTTCTGCGGCCACGACAGCAGCTTCGACTTGACGAACAGCGGAGGCGACTCCGGCATCCGGTGCAATCGATCGGTGAAGATGAATCGCTTGCGCGCGAGGTCGGAACTTGGCAACAGATGCTCGCCTGCACCCGAGTCCTGCACGAGCTGCAGGCAGTCGGGCTTGTTCGTCAGGAATCCGTTCGGCCCGGCCTCGAACCGGAAACCCTCGATCACCTCCGTGTGCATCGCGCCGCCCGGGCCGGGGTTCGCCTCGAACACGACGAGGTCGGCGTCCGGCCGGGTCCGCTTGACATAGAAGGCCGTCGCGAGGCCGCTCAGGCCTGCACCCACGATTCCAATGCGCATCTCGTACCCTTTGCCACGGACGGAAGTCCGGCTCGATCGCAGAGCTTACGGAATCCGCCGCGCTTGCCGCTATGCTTGTCGCCACCCATGCCGACACGCCTGCTGCTGCCGATCGCCCTGGCCCAGGGATTGTGGGTCAGGCAGACCGTCCCTCGCCTGCCGCCCGCGGCCGGGCGTCGCGGTACGTTTGGCACCGGCTCCGGCGACCCGCTGCGCGTGGTCGGCGTCGGCGATTCGATCATCGCCGGCGTGGGTGTGGAGCATCAGGGCCGCGCGCTGCTAGGGCATTTCGCGCGCAGGCTGCACGAACGGTCGGGGCGTCCGGTGCAATGGCGGGCGTGCGGCGTCAATGGAGCAGATTCGACGCTGATCCGCGAGCGCATCGCGCCTGTCGCGCCGGCGGCAGATTTCTTCATCGTCTCGGCCGGCGTCAACGATGTCGTGCGGGGCGTCGGCACCAAGAGATTTTCGGCCAACCTCGTCGCACTCGCGGCGACGCTGCACCGCAAGTCGCCGCAGGCTGTGCTGATATTCGCCGGCATCCCGCCGCTCGACCGCTTCCCGGCGCTGCCTTGGCCGCTCGATGCCGTACTGGGTGCGCGCGCGGCGCGCCTGCAGGAGGCCGCCCGGGCGGCCGCGCCGGGGATGCACGCCATCTGCTTCGATTTTCCAGCCAATCTGCCGGCTGGCGGATTCGCGCGTGACGGCTTCCACCCGGCGGAGGCTGCGTGCGACGCGTGGGCGGGCTGGCTTCTCGAGGCGTGGCTCAGCCGGACGAGCCGCCCTGCCTCGCTTGATTGCGAATCAGCATCGCCACCAGCGTGACGACCGTGATCGGCAACACGAAGCCGATCATGATCGCCGAATATTCGTCGAGGGCATCGTGATCCTGCGCTCCCAGGATCAGGTAGGCGACGTAAGCGACGTAGTACCCGACGAAGAGTAGACCCTTGCGACGGCCGATCTCGCGCCCGGCGATGAAGACTGGCAGGCAAGCCACTGCGACGGCCACCATCACCCAGAGATCGAAATTGAGCACGGCGGGGGCGATGCTGAGCCCGTCGCGGCTGACCAGTCCCGAGATGCCGAGGCAGCCGAGGATGTTGAACGTATTGCTGCCGATCACATTGCCAACGGCGATGTCCCGCTCTCCGCGGACTGCCGCCATGATCGACGCGGCCAGCTCGGGCATCGACGTGCCCGCGGCGATGATCGTGAGCCCGATGATCAGGTCGCTGACGCCCATGGCGCGGGCGAACGCGATGGACGACTCCACCAGCCAGTCCGAGCCCAGCACGAGCAGGCCCAGCCCGACCACGATCAGCAGTGCCTGCACCGCCCAGTGGCTGTCCCACTGACCGGGGCGGCATACCGACTCGGCATATTCGTCGCGAATCTCAGCGCTTTCCGCCCGTGACTGCATCACCAGGAAGACCATGTAGCCCGCCAGCAGTATCGCCAGCAGCGCCGCGTCGAGCCGACCGAGCTTGCCGTCGAGGACCATCACCACGAGCAGCAGCGACGCGCCGATCATGATCGGCACTTCCTGACGGATGAGCTGCGAGTGGACGACGAGCGGCGCGATCAACGCGCTGATTCCGAGGATCAGCAACACGTTGAGGATATTGCTGCCCACGACGTTGCCGACTGCGATGTCCGTGCTGCCGTTCAGCACGGCACCCACGGATACGGCGACCTCGGGCGAACTGGTGCCGACGGCCACGATCGTCAGCCCGACGACCAGCGGCGAGATGCCCAGCGACAACGCGATCTTCGATGCACCACGGACCAGAGCCTCGGCACCCGCGATGAGCGCAACGATGCCCAGGACGAAGAACAGGGCGTGGGTGAGCATGATCCGGCGGCAATCGGTCGTTGGTGATGGGGGAACGCAGATTATCGCATGGAGACACCAAACGGATTTCGCTCTGGCTCGATCGACCCTCCGGTAAGCTGCGGGAATGACCTTCGAGCGCGCAGTCTGGAGAATTCCCAGGGCCGGTTCCCTCGGCAGGCTCGCCCTCTGCCGGGAGCCTTTGGCCGAGCCCGGGCCGGGCGAAGCACGGGTGCGCGTCGAGGCCATCGGCCTGAATTTCGCCGATCTGTTCGCGTGCCAGGGCCTGTACTCGGCGACGCCGCAGGGATCGTTCATCCCGGGACTCGAGTGCGCCGGCACGATCGAGGCGCTCGGTCCTGGCTTCCCGAGCGAGGCGGACCTCCGGATCGGCGATCGCATCGTCGCATTGGCGCGCTTCGGCGCCTACGCGACGGTCCTCAACGTCGGCGCGGCCTTGCTGAGACGCGTGCCATCCGGGTGGTCGGCTGCGCAGGCCGCGGCTTGGCCGGTGCAGGGCCTGACTGCCTGGTACGGATCTGGTACCGCTCGGCGCAGTCACGACGGGCGACGTCGTGCTCGTGCAGTCCGCCGCGGGCGGCGTGGGACTCCAGGCGCTCGCCATGCTGCAGACCCTGGGCGCGCGGCCGCTGGCCGTCGTGGGCCACGAGTCCAAGCGCCGCTTCCTGATCGAGCAGCGCGGCATGGCACCCGCGGCGGTCATCGTCCGAGACCGGCGGCACTTCGCGAGCCAACTCGACGGCGGCCTGGCCGCGCTCGGCGCCACGGGCTTCGACTGCGTGCTCGACGCCGTGCTCGGACCGGGATTTCGGCCGTCCTTCGACCGGCTGTGCCCGGAGGGCCGTTACGTGTTGTTCGGCGCCGCGGAGTTCATGTCCGCTTCGGCCCGGCCGAACTACCTTCGAGTCGCGTTCGACTACCTGCGCCGGCCACGGCTCGATCCACTCGCGATGATCTCGGCGAACCGCAGCCTGATGGCGTTCAACCTGATCTGGCTCTGGAACCACGCCGAGCGGCTGCCCGAAGCGTACCGCCAGCTCGAAGCGCTCGCGCCGCTGCCGCCGCACGTGGGTGCCGTCTTCCCGTTCGAGCGTGCGCCCGAGGCGATGCGGTTGCTGCAGGGCGGCGGGACCGTCGGCAAGGTCGTGCTCGAGGTCGGAGGGGGATAACCACAGAGGACACAGAGGGCACAGAGAAAGCGGAGGTCAGAGTCAGAGCTTGAAGCGGCGCAGGCCGTCGACAAGGCGTTGTTGGTTGAAATTGATCAGCAGGCCGGTACGGATGCGAGCGAGCTTCATGTAGGTGAGGAGCTGGGCTTCGTGGACCGGGGCCAGCTGGTCGACGCTTTTCAGTTCAACGATGACCGCGTCGTCGACCAGCAGGTCGATCCGGTAGCCGCACTCGATTCGGGTGCCTTTGTATTCGACCGGCAAAGGCACTTGCTGGCGAAACTGAATGTCGTGCTGGTTCAATTCGAACTCCAGGCACTTCTGGTACGCCGACTCGAGCAGCCCGGGCCCAAGTGCCCGATGTACCTCGATCGCGCAGCCAATAATCCTCTCCGTCACCGGATCCCTGTCCATCTCGCACCTCCTCTGTGCCCGCCTTGTCTTCCGGCCCTTCCGTGGCCCTTCCTGGCCCTCGACCCCTCTGTGTCCTCTGTGCCCTCTGTGGTGATCTCCTGAAGCTAACCCGAAGCAGCCAGCTGCTCCCGGTGATAGAGCCGAGCCGCGAGCACCCAGACGATCGCGACCAGCACGAAGCCCGACCCCAGGCTGATCCCCCACTCGGCGAGCCCGATCGGTTCCCGCCGCAGGATGCGCAGGATCAACTGGTTCTGGCCGAGGAACGGCACCGCGAGCATCCACGCCTGCGTCTTCACCGGCGAGACCATCAGGTACAGCGTCGGCAGCATCGGCAGGAAGATCAGCAACGGCAGGTAGCCCTGCGCCTCGCGATAGCTGCGCGCGAAGGCAGCGAGCGCGGTCAGCACGGTGGCGCCAAGCAGCACGATCGGCAGGATCACGAGCAGCAGCAGGCCGAGCGCGTCCACCGGCACCGCGAGCGACAGGTCCACGCGTTCGGCCGGCACCAACGCGAAAGCGAGCCGGTACATCACCAGCGTCACCAGCACCGAGAGCAGCGTGAACGCCGCGGTCGCCAGGATCTTGCCGCTGATGATCGCCGCCCGCGTGGCGGGCGTCGCCAGCAGCGGCTCGAGCGACTGCCGCTCGCGCTCGCCCGCCGTGGCGTCGATGGCGAGTTGCATGCCGCCGATGAACGCGAGCAACAGCAGCAGGTACGGCAGCATCTGCTGCGCGAGATCGAAGTGCGACTCGGGCGTCGCCACGTCGCGGCTGCCAACCAGCAGCGGCTGCACCACCGCCGGGTGGATGCCACGCGCGATCAGCCGCAGCGTGCCGACCTGCGAGTCGTAGGCCTCGAGCAGGCCGCGGATCCGGGCGATCGTGGCGCCCGACTGCAACGGCCGCGAGCTGTCGTAGATCAGCTCGAGTCGGGCCGGGCGACCGGCACGCCAGTCGTCGCCGAACGCCGTGTCGATGCGCAGCACGACTTCGAACTCCTGGCTGCGGACCGCGCGATCCGGATCGGCGGGCGCGGCGACGGCACGCACGTCCTGAGCCTCGAGCCACGCGATCAGGTTCGGCGCGTGCTCGGCCCCGATCACCGGCAGCTCCAGCGTGCGTTCGAGCTTCTCCACCTGCCGCTTCGTGCCGAGCGAGCTCATGCCGGCGAGGATCAGCGGTACGGCGAGCGGCATGACGACCAGCGCGACGATCACCATGCGCCGGTCGCGAAACGCGTCCAGCAATTCCTTGCGCAGCACGACCCACCAGGCGCTCACGCGAAGAGTCCCTCTTCCGAGCCGATCAACTTGACGAACGCGTCCTCCAGGTTCGATTCGCCCGTCCGCGCGCGCAGCTCGTCCGGCGTGCCCTGCGCCACGACATGTCCGTGCGCGATCACGACGATGCGATCGCAGAGCGCGGCGACCTCCTGCATGATGTGGCTCGACAGCAGCACGCAGCGTCCCTCGGCCCGGAGCTCCCTCAGGAACTGCCGCAACCCCCGCGTCGTCATCACGTCGAGGCCGTTCGTCGGTTCGTCGAGCAGCACGTTGCGCGGGTCGTGCACGAGCGCGCGGGCGATGGCCGTCTTGGTGCGCTGCCCCTGCGAGAAACCCTCGGTGCGGCGGTCCATGAAATCCTGCATGCCGAGCGCCGCCGCCAGGCGCTCGATGCGCGCCGCCATCACCGCGGCGTCGAGCCCGTGCAGCCGGCCGAAATAGACGATGTTCTCCCGGGCGGTGAGACGCTTGTAGAGTCCGCGCGCGTCGGGCAGCACGCCGAGCCGGCGGCGAACGTCGCCCGCCTCCGCGGCCGGGTCGCGCCCGTCGACGAGCACCCGACCCGCGTCCGGCTGCATCAACGTGTAGAGCATGCGCAGCGTCGTCGTCTTGCCGGCGCCATTCGGCCCGAGCAGGCCCGTGATCTCGCCGTCCCGCGCGACGAAGCTCACGCCGTCCACGGCGACGATCGCCCCGCTGCGGGACGGGAACGACTTGTGCAGCGCTTGGACCTCGATCATGGCAGGTCGCTCAGGGTTCCCAGCCGAAGCTGCCGGTGAACGGCGGCGTGTAATCCAGTCGCTCGAGGCAGCTTGCGTCGAGACCCTGGGCATCGGCGCTCGCGACGAATCGCGCCATCAGGCGTGGAGCACAACCCGCCACCATGACGTTGTGCCCCTGCCCGCGCGCGACCAGATGGCGCCCGTTCGGCAGGTGGGCCAGCACCCGTTCACCGTAGCGCGGCGGCGTCACGGGATCGAACTCGCCGGACAGCAGCAAGACCGGACGGTCGCTCTGCACCGGCTCGTTGAAGTCCGCCGGGCGCCGGCCGCGCGGCCAGGCCTCGCACTGCGCGAGCAACGTCGAGACGAAGGTCGTGCCCATTAGAGTGTTCCGGTCCGCGGGATCGACGCGCAGGCGGTCGGCGTCCTCGCTGCAGCTCACCGACAGCTGCAGGCCCTGGTTGATCTGCTCGCCGACGAGGCTTTCGATCATCCGGCCCTGCGCCATCAGCACGTCAGGTCGCCCGGCCGCCGCCTCCGCGAGCGATTGCGGCAGCATCGCCGACAGCTGCGGCACGTAGGCGAACAGCCGCACCACGCCCGCCACGACGTCGCGCGTCAGCGCGCCATCCTGCCACTCGTGCGTGAGCGGATCGCGGTAGCGCACGGATTGCGGTTGCCGGTCGAGCGACTCCAGCAGTTTGGTCAGCGCCTCGCGTGGCGAACCGAAGCGCTGCGCGCACACCGTATCGGCGGCACAACGCTCGAACTGCGCATCGAGCGAAACCTCGAGATTGCGCGCGTGCTCCGACCCGAGTGCGAGCTCCGGCGGCACGACACCGTCGAGCACCACGCTGCGCACTCGCACGGGATGACGGCGCAGATACTCGAGCGCCACGCGCGTGCCGTAGGAAATGCCGACCAGGTTCAGCTGCTCGGCGCCGATCGCTGCGCGCACGGCCTCGAGGTCGCGCACGGCATCGCTGGTCGTGTAGAACCGCGGATCCGCATCGAGTGCCTGCAGGCACTGTGCCGCGAACTGGCGCGCAGTCGCGGCGTCGGCGACGGCGTCACCGACCGCGGGATCGTCCGCCGGCGCGCGGCAGGCGAGCGGATTGGAGCCGCCCGTGCCGCGCTGGTCGACGAGCACGACGTGGCGATCGCGCAGCAGTTCGCGGAAGGCACCCGCAGCGGCCGGGAACGACTCGCGGGCCGACTGTCCGGGCCCGCCGGCCAACATGAACACCGGATCGGGCTGGGGCTGCTTCGCAGTGCTGGGCACCAGGGCGATCGCGAGGTCGATGCTGCGCCCGGCCGGACGTTCGCGATCCTCGGGCACCGCGAGCGTGCCGCACTGGGCAGCGATGCTGGCCGGCAGTCCGGTGGCGGACAACGTGCAGGGCTCGAACTGCAGCGTCCCGAGACTGCGCCCCGCAACGCGGGCCTCGGCACCACTTCCTGCAACGCACAGCAGCGCCAGGGTGACGATTCGCAGGCAGTCGATCATGAATGTTTCGTGGGCAAGCGCGTGCTGGATGCGCGCAACCCTAGCATGCCGCCCCCGGGATGCCGCAACGCGATTTCGGCTACGATGTGCCGACCATGAATGGCCTCCCGCCCGTCACGCGCGCCTTGCTGATCGCCAACGTGGCGATCTTCATCGTGCAGCAACTCACCGGCAACCTGCTGATCGGCCCGTTCGCCCTGTGGCCGTTCGCCACACCCGAGTTCCGCGGTGCGCCCGGATTCGCGATCTGGCAGCTGCTGACCTACGGCTTCCTGCACGGCAGCCTCACGCACCTGTTCTTCAACATGTTCGCGTTGTACATGTTCGGCGGCGAGATCGAGCGCCTGTTCGGATCGCGCCGCTTCCTGGTCTATTTCCTCACCTGCGTCGTGGGCGCGGCCGTCGCGCAACTGGTCGTGCTCAGCGTCATGAACCGCCCGCCGGTGCCGACGGTGGGCGCGTCGGGCGGCGTGTTCGGACTGCTGCTGGCCTATGGCCTCGCGTTCCCGCAACGCAAGCTGATGCTGCTGTTTCCGCCGATCCCGATGCCGGCCTGGCTGTTCGTCACACTGTACGGCCTGCTGGAGCTATACCTCGGGGTGAGCGGTTCCGGGCAGGGCGTCGCGCATTTCGCGCACCTCGGCGGCATGGCCGCAGGGGCGCTGCTGCTGGTGTACTGGAGCCGGACCCGCCGCCTGTTGTGAGGTCGAGGCCAGGAGATGCCGATGGCGAGCAAGCACAAGAAAGTGAGCCAGGCGGCGGCCGAAGAGGCCGTGCGCACGCTGCTGGCCTGGGCCGGCGAGAATCCCGCGCGCGAGGGCCTGATCGACACGCCGAAGCGCGTCGTGGAAGCCTACCGGGACTGGTTTTCGGGCTATGCGATCGATCCCCGCGAGTACCTCGGCCGCACGTTCGAGGAGATGGCCGGCTACGACGAGCTGGTCGTGCTGCGCGACATCGAGTTCGAGTCGCACTGCGAGCACCACATGGCGCCCATCATCGGGCGCGCCCACGTCGGCTACCTGCCGACCAGCAAGGTCGTCGGCATCAGCAAGCTCGCGCGGGTCGTGGACGTGTTCGCGCGCCGCTTCCAGGTGCAGGAGAAGATGACGGCGGAAATCGCCCGCTGCATCAACGACGTGCTGCAGCCGCGGGGCGTCGGCGTCGTCATCGAGGGCGTGCACGAGTGCATGACCACGCGCGGCGTGCACAAGCGCGGCGTGTCGATGATCACCAGCAAGATGCTCGGCACGTTCCGCAGCGACGCGCGCACGCGCAACGAGTTCCTGACGTTCATCGACATCCGCGACCGCAAGTAGCGCCTTGCGCCTACGGCACGGTCGCCGCGCTGCGGTCGCCGCGCAACTGCCACAGCAGGTTATCGAGCGCCGCCTGCCACTTCATCGGCTCGCCCGGCAGGTCCTTGCGCCGCTCGGTCGTCAGCACCGCCTGCAGCGTCCGGTCGTCGAGCATCTTCTCGACGTCGAACACCTGCGCGGCGAACGGCGTATCCCGCGCGAGGATTCCCTCGGCGCCCGCCCGGACCACCTGCCCCTGCGCGTTCACGAGCACACCGGTCAGCTGCAGCACCTCGAGCAGCTTGTCCTCGGCCGTCAGGAAGCGGACCGGCTCCTCGTGCCCGGTGCCGAGCACGACCTTCTTGCCGAAAGTCCCTTCCCGGCCTTTCGGATACTGGCTGACGCCGAGCGACACCAGGATCGCGTGCGTCGCGCCTTCCCGGGCCAGCAGGCTGGCCATCGACTGCTGCCAAGCGGCGTTCGGCCGGCGCACGTGCAGGACCATCGGCGGGAACTGGTCGTGCGGCAGCACCTGGTCCCGGGCCTCGGGCGGCGCGAGCTCGCCGTCCGCGCTGCCGACGTAGACGTGCGGCGCCCCGGCCGGGAGCGCGGCGGCTGGCAGCAGGCGACAGCAGGATTGGCCTGCGATCGCGCCGTTCAGGGCAGCCACGATCGGGGCGAACTCGCCCGCGCGGCGCCCGTAGGACAGCGAGTCCGCGAGTTCCGGGTCGAGCACGGCCGGCAACACGACGACCGGATCGACCGGCCCCTGCAATCCGGGGCCCATCTTTGCGTAGAACTCGCCTTCTTCGAGACGTTCGGTCTGCGCGACCGCCAGTTCGTCGAGCGACGCGCAACCGGTCACGGCGAGAACTGCGGCGACCAGGGCGGCGCGCGCGCCGACGAGTAAATCTGCACCGGGCATTGGTTTCTCCTGTGCCGCCCTCATGGTCAGGATGGTTGACCGGCAGGCGGTTGCGCGCAAAGGTAGCGAAAATCGACCACAAGGAGAATTGCATGGCTCGCAAGCGCCCTCTCCGCGAGGCCGGCACCGTCGTCGTGCTGGAGCATCGCTCGACCGTCCTCGCGGGCAACCCGCTCGGCGATCCCCACGTGCGCAAGATCGGCGTCTGGTTGCCGCGCGAGTACGACCGGCGCGACGGCGGGCCCGGCCAGCGCTTTCCGGTGCTGTACGACCTCGTCGGCTTCACCGGCTCGGGAATGGCGCACCTCAACTGGAAGCCGTTCAGCGAGAATCTTGCGGAGCGCGCAGCGCGGCTGATCCGCGACGGCCGGATGGGACCTGCGATCCTGGTATTCCCCGACTGTTTCACGAGCCTCGGCGGCAACCAGTACGTCAATTCGTCCGCGATCGGCTCCTATGCGGATTACCTGCTCGACGAAATCCTCCCGTTCGTGGACCGGGAGTTCCGCACTCTGGCCTCGCGCGAGCACCGCGGTTGCTTCGGCAAGTCGTCCGGTGGCTACGGCGCCATCATTCACGGCATGAAGTACACGCAACACTGGGGCGCCATCGCGAACCACTCCGGCGACGCAGCGTTCGATTTCGTCTACCGCTGCGACTGGCCGAACACGCTCAACGAGCTGGCAAAATACCGCCGGCCGGCGCGGAAGGCGGGTCGGGTCGCGCCGCCGCGCGGCACTGCGGCCGAGCGCGGGCTGAGCCAGGGACTGGACGACGGGCGCGTGCGTCGCTTCCTCGATGCCGTCTGGAAGAAATCGAAGGTGAGCGGCGCCGAGGTGCACGCGATCATGAACGTCTGCATGGCGGCCACCTACGATCCCGACCCGCAGGCGCCACTCGGCTTTCGCCTGCCGTTCCACCTCGAGACCGGTGAGTTGATCGAGGCGCGCTGGCAGCGCTGGCTGGAGCACGACCCCGTGCAGCTCGTCGGACGCTATGCGCGCAACCTGCGTCGCCTCAAGGGAATCTATATCGATTGCGGCTGGCGGGACCAGTACCACATCCACTACGGCACGCGACAGTTGTCACGCCGCCTGATCGCGGCGCGCATCCCACACCATTACGAGGAGTTCGACGACGACCACTCCGACGTCGACTACCGGATGGATGTCAGCCTGCCGTTCCTCTATCGCGCACTGCAGCCGTGAGCACGCCGCGCCTCGGTCTCGCACTCGGCTCGGGATCGGCGCGGGGCTGGGCGCACATCGGCATCCTCCGTGCGCTCGAGGAGCGTGGCCTCAAGCCGGACGTCGTCACCGGTGCCTCGGTCGGCGCCCTGGTCGGCGCCGCCTGCGCCGCCGGTCGACTCGCGGATCTCGAGGAGTGGGTCTGCAAGCTCACGCAGCGCGACGTCTGGCGCCTCGTGGACACGACGTTTCGCAGCGGCGGCGTGATGACGGGCAATCGCCTGATGGAGGCCATTGCGGCGCACATCGGCGACGCGCCCATCGAGACGCTGCCGATGCGCTTTGGCGCAGTCGCGACTGACCTCTACACCGGCGAGGAGATCTGGCTGCGCGAAGGGCCGTTCATGACGGCGGTACGCGCGTCGAGCGGGTTGCCGGGCCTGTTCTCGCCGACCTGGCACGAAGGCCGCTGGCTGATCGACGGCGGTGTCGTCAATCCGGTGCCGGTTTCCCTGTGTCGCGCGCTCGGCGCCGACATCGTCATCGCCGTGGACCTGCGCCGTTCGGTGACGCAGGTGGCGCTGCGTGCCCTCGAGCAATCGGGCAGGAACCAGACGGCACCAGAGCAGGAGGCGAGCACCGAGGGCACGGCGATCCTGCAGAAATGGACGGGCCTCGTCGACGGTCTCGTCGAGACGTTCCGCAGCCGGCGCAGCGAGCCGGGCCTGTTCGAAGTCATGACCAGCGCCGTCAACATCATGCAGGACCGGATCACACGCAGCCGGCTCGCGATCGACCCGGCCGACCTCGTGCTGCGCCCGGACCTCACCCGTTTCCAGTTGATGGACTTCCACCGCGGTCGCGAGGCGATCGACATCGGCCGCGCACTGGTCGACGAGGTGGCCTCGCAACTCGAGCCGATCTCGGCACTGCTGAAGCCGCCGTGATCCCGCCCGACCTGGTCGAGGTCCATCGCTCGCACTGGCGCAACGATTGCGAGGAGCGCGGCTTCGTGCTGCATGCCGTGGGCATCGACTCGCAGGTGATCTGGCTGGGCCGGGCCTGGGGCCTGGTCGTGCCGCTCGACGCGCAAGCCGCCGCACATTTGCAGCTGGAGCGTTACGAGCGCGAGAACCCTCCGCGCCGCCGCGAACCGCCGCCCGAGCCGCTGCACGCGGCGGCCTGGCTTGGTTCGGCGGCTTACGCACTCATCATGCTGCTGGTGGGCTACCTCGCCGGCCGCACGGCATTCGGTCACGATTGGCTGCAGGCCGGCGCGCTGCTGACCGGCCCGACGCGCGCCGGCGAGTTCTGGAGAGGCGTCACCGCGCTGACGCTGCACCTCGACGTGGGTCACCTGCTGTCGAACCTGGGCTTCGGCGCGGTATTCGGCCTGCTCGCCGGCCAGTTGCTCGGACCGGGCGTTGCCTGGGCCAGCGTGCTCGCCGCGGCAGCCGCCGCGAATCTCCTCAACGCCTTCATCCAGCCGGTCACGCACTCGTCCGTCGGCGCATCCACCGCGGTCTTCGCGACGCTCGGCCTGCTGTCCGCCTATGCCTGGCGCAAACGCGCCGGGCAAGGCGATCGATGGGCTTACCGTTGGGCGCCGCTGGTGGCCGGCGTGATCCTGCTCGGGTTCACCGGCGCCGCTGGCGAGCGGACGGACGTGCTCGCGCACCTGACGGGTTTCGCGATGGGCGCGCTAGCCGGCGTCGCCCACGCGGCCTGGCGTGTTCCTCGCGGTGCCGTCGCGCAGGCTGCTGCCGGCCTGCTGTCGCTCGCGCTGGTCGGCTATTGCCTGGGTGCTCGCGCTTGGTAGCGCGTTGATCCGCGCGCGGTAGCGATCGGGTGCGTGGGGTTCGATCCGCGGGACGCCGCAAGTACATCCCTGTAGGCTCCGCGCGCGACGTCCTGTCGCGCGACGGCCCGCGGAACGAACCCCGACCACCGCCACCGAACGCCGCATATGCGCTGACGCGTCCTGCGCTGCGCTCCACGTCGCCGCCACTGCAGCGCGCCGGCTGGCGCGGGTTGCGCCTGCCGCGGACGTCGCGCCGCACGGACGCGGCGCGCGAGCCTACAGGGATGTACTTGCGGCGTTCCGCGGCAGGCGCAACCCGGCCGGCGGGCGCGCGGTCAGTGAGACGGTGCCGGACAGCAGCGCCGCGACGAGCTCAAACGCTGACGCGAACCTCGCCATCCCGCACGCTGACCTTGTACGTCTTGAGCGCCTGCTCGCCACGCACGATGTTCAGCACCTGGATGCCCGGCGGGAAATTCGCCCAGTCGATCACCTCGCCCGTGCGCACATCGAAGCGAGCCCGGTGGAACGGACACTGCACCTTGCAGCCGTCGAGGAGCTTGCCCTTGGCGAGCGGCGCGAACATGTGGGTGCAGCTCGCCTGCGTGGCGTAGAAGCCGTCCTGAAGGTGATAGACGACGACTTTCTCGCCGCCGACGGTGAAGGCCTTCATGTGGCCTTTCTTGATTTCGTCGGTGCGGCAGACGGTATGTTGCTTCATGGCGCGACCCGAGCGATGGACCTTGCCCGAAGTGTATCGTTCCCGGCACTCGGAACGCGAGCCGATCGGACACGCACCCGAGTGCGTCGCTAACGATCCTCCCGGGCGTGAAAGATTCGCAACACGATGAGGTTCGCACCCGACACCTCGTATCGGATCTCGTAGCGTCGTACCAGCACCCGGCGCACCTCGCGGTCTGCAAAGCCCGGCAACCGCTCGCCGAGCCTGGGTTGCGCAGGTATGCGCCGCACCCTCGCCACCACGAGACGCACGGCCTGGGCCGCAGCCGACGGATGCACGGGCTCGAGGAACTCGTGAATCCGCCGCAGGTCGGCGAACGCGGCGAGTGTCCAGCGCAGTGCCACGACGGGCTACCCGGCTTCCTTGCCTCGTTTCTTGCCTCGCCTCGCCTCCCCGAGCGTCGCCGTCCATGACTCGACTTCGTCGTGCTCGACCAGGCGACCCGAATCGACGTCCCGCAAGGCCGCGAGCGTCTCACGATGACGTTCTTCCGCGAGCCCGACGTACGCCTCCAGGGCTTCTTTCACGACCCAGCCGCGGGGGCGATCCAGGCGGTCGGCGAGGCCATCGAGCCGCTTGGCCAGATCCGCGGGCACATGGGCCGTCACCACTCGCTTGCTCATGGCCAATCCACCTTAATCAAGTTGATTAACATCGTAAGCCACCCAGGCGCACGGACACAATCGGCGGCGTGGCAGGTATGCTCCCGCGACCGCAAGCGACCCGTGACGGACCGATGGCCCTGCTGCACCTCACCGACGAACAGATCCGCACCTGGACCCGCGAGCAGAAGGACCGCTGGTGGTTCGACAACGTGTTCCGCGGCAACATGCCGCAGCTCACGCTGCGCTCGGCAATCACGGGGTTCCTGCTCGGCGGCCTGCTCAGCGTCACGAACCTGTACGTCGGCGCAAAGACGGGCTGGACGCTCGGCGTGGGGCTCACCTCGGTGATCCTCGCCTTTGCGATCTACCGCGTGTTCTCGCGGCTCGGCGCCCGCGACATGACGATCCTCGAGAACAACTGCGTGCAGTCGATCGCGACCTCCGCGGGCTACATGACGATGCCGCTCACGTCGGGCCTCGCCGCCTACATGTGGGCGACCAACAACGTGCTGCCGTGGTGGCAGATCGTCTGCTTCACGATCGTGCTGTCGATCCTCGGCGTGCTGGTGGCCTTCCCGATGAAGCGCCGCTTCATCAACGACGAGCAGCATCCGTTTCCGGAGGGCCGCGCCTGTGGCGTCGTGCTCGACGCGTTGTACGAGAAAGCGGCGGCCGCAGCCGGCATGTTCAAGGCCAAGGCGCTCACGGTCGCGGCGCTGCTCGCGGGCGGCGTGAGCTTCATCTCCGGCGAGAATTTCATGCGGCTCATCCAGGAACGCTGGCTCGGACTGCAGTCGTCCTGGCACCTGCCGACCCATCTCGACGCCTGGTACTACTCGCTGGTGGACAAGGGACTCGCGCCGCTGCCGAAGCTCGCCGGCGTGGACATCCGCCAGCTCGCGCTGTCGCCGACGCTCGACTTCGCGATGATCGGCGCGGGCGGGCTCATGGGGGTCCGCACGGGGGCGAGCCTGCTGCTCGGCGCCGCGCTCAACTTCGTGATCGTCGTGCCGATCATGATCTCGCTCGGCGAGATCCAGCCGCGGGCCGGCTCGATCGCCGAGGGCACGGCGCTGTTCGGCCGCGCGCACATCCTCAATACCTGGGCACTCTGGTGGGGCATCATCATGATGGTGGTGGCCGCGATGGTGGCGCTGTTCGCGCGGCCCGAGGTGTTCGTCGAGGCGTTCCGCAGCCTGATGCGCCGCGGGCGCCCGGTCGTGGCTGGCGACGACGTGCTGAAGGACGTCGAATTGCCGCTGCCGGTCTCGTGGATCGGCGTGCCGATCGTTGGCGCGCTCGGCGTCTGGATGGCACACGACTGGTTCGGCGTGCCGTGGCTGCTCGGCGCGGCGTCGATTCCGCTGATCCTGGTGCTCGCGCTGATCGCCGCCAGCAGCACGGCGCTGACGGGCATCACGCCGTCGGGCTCGCTGTCGAAGATCCCGCAGTTCACGTTCGGCGCCATCGATCCGCGCACGCCCGCGCCGAACCTGATGACGGCCGTGATGTGCTCCGAGGTGGCGAGCAACGCGTCGAACCTGCTGATGGACATCAAGCCGGGCTACATGCTCGGCGCGAAGCCGCGACAGCAGGCGATCGGCCACGTCATCGGCATCGTCGCCGGAGCGCTGGCCGCGACCCCGCTGTTCTTCCTGCTGTTCGGCCTGATGGATTTCGATGCCGCCAGCGGGCCGTCGGTCCAGGAACGGATGGTCAGCGAGAAGTTCGCGTTCCCCGGCGCGCTGCAGTGGAAAGGCGTCTCCGATCTCGTCCAGGCGGTGTTCGGCGAGGGCAGCGCCCGCACGCTGCTCAGCAATTCGATCCTGTGGTCGATCGCGATCGCAGGATTTGCCGCGTTCATCATGGAAGTGCTGCGCATCCGCACCAAGAACCGCTTCCCGCTCTCGCCGCTTGCGATCGGGCTCGGCGTGGTCGTGCCGCCGGACTCGACGCTGATGATGTTCCTCGGCTCATTGTTCTTCTGGTACGCGGCCCGCGTCTACGGCGAACGCAAGGAGTCGCGGGGCTACAAGCTCTGGGTCGACGCGCAGGAGCCGATCTGCGCGGGACTGATCGCCGGCGCGGCCTTGATCGGCATCGGCGACATCCTGGTCAAGGTGTTCGTGTTCGGCTGAGCGGTGCATCCACCCGGGCGCGGAACGCCTCGTACTCGTCGACGACCCGGTCGGGCGCCTCGAGTTGCGGGTAGTGTCCCACGTCCTCGAGCAGCACCACGTCGGGGTCCGGAACGAGTTCGCCATAACGTTGCGCCAGGTGGCGTCCGGAGACGGGGTCGACCGCGCCGCAGATGAGCCGGCGCGGCACGCTGGACTCGACGAGCGCGCCGACCCAGCGCGATCGTTGACGGCGTCGCTGCTCCATGTAGCTGATCAGCCGCGCCAGCGCGAGGCGGCCACCATCGCGTTCCGCCAGCAACCACAGGTCCTGCAGTTCCTCGCGCGAGGGCGGATGCCGTCCCGAGATCGAAAGCATCGCCGCCGCGAACTTCTCGTAGTTCATGGCGCGTGCGAGCAGCGGCCCGAGAACCGGTGTCGCCAGCAGCTTCTGGATCGGCCGTGCGCGATGGGTCTCCGGAAACAGCCCGCCATTCAGGAACACCATGCTCGCCACCTTCAGGCGCCCCTCGGCGTGCCGCGCGAGCAGTTCCTGGGCTACGGTATCGCCGTAATCATGCGCCAGGACGTGCACGACCCCGACGCCGCACTCGCCGAGCAGCGCCATGCAGAAGTCCGCCTGCTGCTCGATCGGGTAGCGCGAGCCGCGCGGCTTGTCGGACAAGCCGAAGCCGAGCAGGTCGAGCGTGTACAACGAGTGCCTC
>CAVZRR010000022.1:0-44100 GCA_963777725.1 uncultured Gammaproteobacteria bacterium | reverse complement strand
ACAACAATCCGCCCTACGCACGGTTCGCGGAGAAAGCCATCGCGGCACGCTACGCGGGCGACCGCTTGCCGAACGTGCGGCAGGTGACGAGCACGATCGAGGAACTCGAGCTCGCGCCCGCGAGCCTCGATGCGGCCATCTTCATCATGTCGTACCACGACCTGTACTGGCGTCCGGCCGACGGCTCCTGGCCGCCGACCGACCCGGCCCTGCTGCTCGGGAAGCTGCACGCAGCACTGAAGCCCGGCGGCGTCATCGTCGTGCAGGATCACGTGGCCACTGCGGGCGGAGATACGGCCGAGGTCGTGGACAAGCTGCACCGGATCGACCCGGCCGTGGTCAAGGCCGACTTCGCGAAGGCCGGTTTCACGCTGGACGGCGAGAGCAACGTGCTCGCACACCCGGACGATGCTCACACGACCCTGGTCTTCGACGAGGCGATCCGCGGCAAGACGGACCAGTTCCTGTTCCGGTTCCGTAAGCCTGCTACGGAATGAGGATCACCACAGAGGACACAGAGGGCACAGAGGGGAGGAGAGCAGGGCGGCGGCTGGACAGCATCCGTTGCGGCCTGTCGCCCTGACCTGATCTGACCCTTTCCCCCTCTGTGCCCTCTGTGTCCTCTGTGGTTGCTTCCTGCCTCTTACAAAAGCGCAGCCGAATGCCAGCGCAGGTGATCAGCGACGAACGTCTGGATGAAGTAGTAACCGTGGTCGTAACCCGCGTGCATGCGCAGCTCGAAGGCCTGGCCCGAAGCGCGGCACGCATCGGCAAACAAGTCGGGATTCAGCTGCTCGGCGAGGAATTTGTCCGCCGTGCCCTGGTCGATCAGGATCGCGCCGTCGAACGGCCGCTGCGCCACCAGCACCGTCGCGTCGTAGTCCAGCCAGGTTGACTCATCGCGACCGAGATAGCCCGTGAAGGCCTTCCGGCCCCACGGGCACTGCATCGGCGCGGCGATCGGCGCGAATGCCGACAGCGATCGATACTGCCCCGGGTTGCGCAGCGCGCAGACCAGTGCGCCGTGTCCGCCCATCGAGTGACCGAAGATGCCTTGTCGAGCAGGATCAGCGGCGAAGTTCGCGGCGATCAGCTCGGGCAGTTCGCGCGTGACGTAGCTGTACATCCGGTAATGCGTCGACCACGGCGCCTCGGTCGCGTCCACGTAGAAACCCGCGCCGAGTCCGAAATCCCAGCTCGCATCGTCGCCCGGCAGCCGGGGGCTGCGCGGACTGGTGTCGGGGGCGACCAGCATCAGCCCGAGTTCCGCGGCCAGGCGCTGCGCACCGGCCTTGATCATGAACGTCTCTTCGGTGCAGGTCAGCCCGGCGAGGTAGTAGAGCACCGGCACGCGACCCTCGCGCGCCTGCGGTGGCTCGTAGACCGAGAAACGCATCTCGGTG
Source organism: uncultured Gammaproteobacteria bacterium (assembly GCA_963777725.1). GTDB lineage: Bacteria > Pseudomonadota > Gammaproteobacteria > Steroidobacterales > Steroidobacteraceae > RPQJ01. The sequence goes on along the minus strand of CAVZRR010000022.1, from coordinate 42,697 downwards.
CGGCACTCGCGGGAATCGTGCACGAGGAAGCGCTGGGTGCCGCCAAAGCAGGCGTGTTCGGACACAGTCTTCATCGTTTGTATCCTGTCAGCGTGGGCGGCGAGCCTTGCGGACGGTGCGCCGGGCCGCAGGCGCATCCTCGAGAAACGTCGCTTCGAGTTCCTGCATCGCCGCTTCCATGTGGACTGCAAGTCGCTGCACGCTCGGCACCGCGTCAGGACAGGCGACGAATCCGAAGTGCAGCCCGCCCGCATAGCTCAGCACGGTGATGTTGAGCGCCATGCCGTGGCCGACCTGCGAGACGGGGTAATGCGCGACCATCTCGGCGCCGTGGAAGTACAGCCGGTCGCGCGATCCCGGGAGGTTGGAGATGATCAGGTTCGACTGCGGGCCGATCAGCTGGTCGACCCCCGGCAGCCAGGTCAACAGCAGCGGCAAGCTGAGCAGCGTCACGAAGTGCATGGCAGCGGTCTGCGTCATGCCCTTGAGTTGCGCCTTGCCCGCTGCAGTGGTTTGGCAAATCGTCGCAAAGCGCTGCCGGACGTCATCGGTATCCGTGCCGAGGCGGGCGTTCAGCGCTGACACGGCGTTGCCGGCAGCCGCGCCCGTCGCGTGGCTCAGGGCCATCGGTACGGCCGCAATCAGCGTGTGTTCCGGCAGCGCCTCGCGCTCGGCGAGGTACCGTCGCAGCGCCCCGCTGCACGCGGCCAGCACCACGTCGTTGATCGTGCCACCCGCCGCCGTGCCGATCGCCTTGCAACGACGCAGGCTCGTTGAATAGGTGGCCACGCGCCGCTGCGCTCCGACCCGCACGTTGAGCAGCGTTCGCGGGGCCTCGGCAATCGAGGTCAGGTCCGGTTCGGCGCCCAGGCCGAGCGCGGCCCGGGCCGTCGTCACCAGGCTGCGAGCCAGGCTCGGCAGCGACTTGACCTCGTCCTCGATCGAGGTCGACAGCGACTGGATCAAGCTGCTCGATTGCAGGGGCGACTCCTGCAGCCGTTTCGACTCGTCGGCCCAGAACGGCGGCCCGAAGCTGGCCGTTGGATCGGTCGCCAGGTTCACCAGTCGCATCGCAGCCGCGCCGTCCACCATCGCGTGGTGCAGCTTGGTATAGACCGCGAAGCGACCGCCCGCGAGGCCCTCGATCAGGTGGTACTCCCACAGCGGGCGCGAGAGGTCCATCCGAGTCGAGTGCAGCCGCGACACCAGCATCCCGAGCTCGCGCTCGCCGCCGGGGCTCGGCAACGCGGAGTGACGCACGTGATAGTCGAGGTCGACTTCCTCGGCCACTTCCCAGCTCGGCAGCACGGTGCCGGCGATACCGCCGGTCAGCCGGTAGTTCAGCGGCGGCAACGTGACCGGAAAGGTTCGCAGCTTGGCGTACAAGTTCGCAGCGAAGTGAGCGGGTGTCCGTGGCGGCACCTTGAAGACCTGCAGCCCGCCGACGTGCATCGGCGTCTCGCGCGTGTCTGCGAGCAGGAACATCCCGTCCATGACGCTCAGTCGAATCCGCGCCGTCACGTCACGATCCTTCGGCCGCAGAGTCGGCGAGCGTTCGCGCCACCACGTCGAGTGCGCCCCCGACCAGCGCCGTGCGCGGGGTCTCGTCGCGGAACAGGAACGACGCCTTCGGCATCCCGGTGGCGACCGGTACCGCGATCGACCAGTGATCCGCGTTCACGTAACCCAGCAGGTGACTTCGCGGCGGGATCTGGTCCTGCCAGAGCAGCTTGCCGTCGTTGCGTACATCGACCTTCGCGAGCTGACGATAGGTCGCGCGCGTCGCCGGAGAAATCCGGTCGGGCTCCGGCGCCGCGACGAGCGCGAAAATCGGCACCGTGATCGACTCGCCATGCTGTTGCCACCAGGCGATGCGCGTGTCGGGCTGCAGGTCGACGAGTTCCTCTCCGGTGCCGGGCGCGCAGTTCGGCAACGGGAACGAAGCTCCGACGGCCCGGTAGACCGCGTGCATCTGGTCGGCGAGCGGGCTGCCGTTGGCTGCGCCCGCCACGGTGACGACCGCAGCGATCTGGCGCGCTTCATCGGGAGAGCGAACCATGAATTCCAGCAGGTCCACGAGCCCCTTCGAATACGCGAAGACGATGAGCGGGCGTGGATCGTCGGCCGTGGCGCGGAAGTGCTCGGCGAGCTGGGCGGCATTCCTGGCCGACGAGCCGCGTCCAGCCACCTGGAAGTAATCGACCGTGAACCCCTTCGCCTGCAGGTCCGCCTGAGCGTCTGCAAACGGTCGCGCGAAATCCTCGAAGCACTCGGAGAACAGCCCGGGCACGAAAGCGACGCGATAGCGCTCCGCCAGACCTTCGACCGGCGGCAAGGCCGTCGCCACGGACTCGCCCGCGAGGCGCAGCAGCACGTCCTCGCATCCGGGTCCGCCGGCGTCGATTCGCGCGCAAACCGCCGCCCGGAACTCACCGCGCAGGTCGCGCACGCCCGCATCACGGATGGCGACGATCGTGTAGGGCGGAATCGCATCGCGGCGGCCGAGGCTCTCGCCGGATGCGCATGCCGTCAGCATTACGAGCGCTCCGGCCGTCAGCGTCTTGCGGATCAATAGAGTTCCTTCGGTGATGCCATTGAGGACGCCGTCTGCGTGCGACGGTGTCCGGGATGATCACGCGCGATCCGGCCCTTCGACGCACTGCAAGAGTGCGCCGGTATTGTCGAGCGAGACGTCTGGGTGGACACCGCCGAAATCACGCGCCTTCACCGAGAATCGGCTGGGAGCACGTGCCGGCCAGCGTTGCGCCAGACCCTGACGCAGGCATTCGTTGGCGACATCATTGAAGGGCCGCCCGCTGCGCCGCGCCTCGGCTATGAGCCGAGCCGCGACGTCCTTCTCGATTATCAGAGTTGTCCGCATGTCATGATGCTGTTTGCTGGACTTGATTAAGTCAACCAACCTCGAGGCCGTTCGGATCCATCAGAACGTCACGACGCTGCGGATCGACTCGCCCGAGTGCATCAGGTCGAACGCGCGGTTGATCTCGCCGACCGGCATCACGTGCGTGATCAGGTCGTCGATGTTGATCTTGCCGTTCATGTACCAGTCGACGATCTTCGGCACGTCGGTGCGGCCGCGAGCGCCACCGAACGCCGTGCCTTTCCAGACGCGGCCCGTCACCAGCTGGAACGGGCGCGTCCTGATCTCCTGGCCCGAGCCCGCGACGCCGATGATCACCGAGACGCCCCAGCCACGGTGGCAGCACTCGAGCGCCTGGCGCATCAGGTCCACGTTGCCGACGCACTCGAAACTGTAGTCCGCGCCGCCGTCGGTGAGTGCCACGAGGTAAGCGACGAGGTCGCCCTCGACCTCCTTGGGGTTCACGAAATGCGTCATGCCGAATTTCTCGGCCAGCACCTTGCGCCCCGGATTGATGTCAACGCCGACGATCTTGTCGGCCCCCGCGATGCGCGCGCCCTGGATCACATTCAGACCGATGCCACCGAGGCCGAAGACCACGACGTTGGCGCCGGGCTCGACCCTGGCCGTGTTGATCACGGCACCAATGCCGGTCGTGACGCCGCAACCGATGTAGCAGACCTTGTCGAAAGGCGCGTCCTCGCGGATCTTCGCGAGTGCGATCTCAGGCAGCACGGTGTAGTTCGAAAACGTCGAGCAGCCCATGTAGTGGTGGATCTTCTCGCCGCCGATCGAGAACCGGCTGGTGCCATCCGGCATCACGCCCTGGCCCTGGGTGGTGCGGATCGCCGTGCACAGGTTGGTCTTGTGCGACAGGCACGACTTGCACTGCCGGCATTCCGGCGTGTAGAGCGGGATCACGTGGTCGCCCTTGCGCAGCGAGGTCACGCCCGGACCCACGTCGACGACCACGCCGGCCCCCTCGTGCCCGAAGATCACCGGGAAGAGCCCCTCCGGGTCGGCGCCGGACCGCGTGAACTCGTCCGTGTGGCACACGCCGCTGGCCCGAATCTCGACCAGCACCTCGCCGGCCTTCGGGCCGTCGAGATCCACGGTTTCGACGACGAGCGGCTGGCCTGCGCGATAAGCGACGGCGGCGCGTGTTTTCATCGGGTGCCTCGAAGCTGGGGGTTGCCTGGGCGCAAGACTAGCGTAACCGCTGCGGTCGCGGCACTTCGGGCGTTGCAACCCTGGCGCGCTGCGCTGCATCCAATGGGTATCAACGGCACAAATGCAGGGACACGAACCATGATCCGCTACGTCGCGACGCTCTTGTTTGCCTTCTCCGCGGTGGCGCTCGGCGCGTCCGGCAACATCAGCAAGGTCAACAGCAGCATCCGCGTCGACGACGGCGGCCAGGCTGGCGATGTCTCGACCGTGAACGGCGCGATTTCGATCGGCCGTAACGCGAGCGTGCGCGAGGTCGAGACCGTGAACGGGTCGATCCGGCTCGACGAGCGTGCCAGCGCGGAGTCCGTCGGGACGGTCAACGGCGCGGTGACGCTCGGCGAAGGCGTGCTGGTCAAGGACGATGTCAGCGCAGTCAACGGCAAGCTCACGGTCCGGCGCGGTGCCCGAGTGGGTGGTCGCCTCGAGAATGTGAACGGCGAGTTCCTGCTCGAGGGCGCGACTGTTGGCGGTGGGATCGAGACGGTCAATGGCGACATCGTGGTTGGCACGGGCTCGCGGGTCGACGGCGGCATCACTGTCGAGGACAGCAACTCGTGGAAGTGGCGCACGAAGCCGCGCAACCCACGATTGACGATCGAATCCGGCGCCGTCGTCAACGGCACGCTGCGCTTCGAGCGCGAGGTGGACCTGTATCTCGGGCGGGGCGTCGTGACCGGACCCGTCGAAGGCGTCGAACCGCGCCGCTATGCGATCGGCGCCGCTGACGCTGGATAGAATCCGACGGCCGGACCCTTTCCCGGTCCACCGCGGCTAACATAGGCGGCGGAGGGACCATGAAGACCAGGGAACGCGATTCTTCGGGTACGCCCGGCCTGCCTCCTGCGCCGGCACCGCCGTCGCGGGACGCGAACCCGTGGCCGATGTCGGGTCAGGGGGATGGCGTGCCGAAGCTGCACCCACGCGTGCGCGAGGCGGTCCGCAAGGCAGGCAACAAGGGCGACCCGCCGGTCGTCGAGCGCGCACCGTCGGCCGGTGGCCACAAGCTGGCCTGGTTGCCGTACCTGATGCTCGTGTTCGTCGTCGTGACGTCGCTGCGCGTCGCGATCGAGGCGTTTGATGCGGGCAACGCCGAGGCGGCGATCGGGCCGCTGCTGGCGATCCTGTTCGCGGCTTTCTTCGTCTGGCGGCGCTTGAGGCGCAAGCACTAGCGCCTCAAGCCGGCGCCGGTCGTCAGGTAGACCGCGAATGTGCCGAGCCAGTGGCCGCCTTCGTAATGCTCGCCGGTCACGGCGGGCAGCGCAGCCTGGGCGTGGGCCCGAGCCGCGGCAAGCAGCGCCGTACCGCGCGGATCGCCCGGCGGCAGGCCGTTCGCAATGCCCTCGAGCATCCAGGCACGGCTCAGGTTGAGGCCGTCGATGTGCGCCAGCTTCGGGTCGCTGCGATCGGTGACGACGCCCGGCGGCAACCAGCCCGCGCTCCCGTCCCTTGGGATCACCGGCAGGAACTCCTGCAGCCAGGTCGCGAATTCTTCGCGACCCAGGACACGCCGCATGAAGTCCGCCTCCGCGAGGCACGGCGACAGGAAGTCCTCACCGGACGGCTCGTACGCCAGCGCGCAGCCGCGATCATTCGCGTAGTAAGTTCGGCCGCGATGATCGAGCAGCCGGATCATGCCGACGTCGCCGGTCGCCGCGGCCCAGTCCCAGATCAATCCGAACGCAAACGCGGTCTGGCTGTGTTCGCCCGAGCGGATCGGGTAGTTGAGCTTCGGCAGCCAGGCCATGATTCGCTGCGCCGACTCGATCTCGAGCGGTGACAGCGCCATGGCCCATTCGCGCGCCCGGGGATCGTCCCAGGTCCGCAGCTCGGCTGCGAGTTGCAGCAGCCACGCGAGACCGTAGGGCCGTTCGAACGATGCCCGGCCCGCACCCCGCAGATACTCGACCTCCTTTGCGATGTTCGCGGGCGTCAGGCTGCGCGCCAGCGCCGCACGTGCCGCCGCTGCGAACTCGGCGTCGGGGAACGACCTGGCGAGTCTCGCGAGCAACCAGTGGCCGTGCACCGACGAGTGCCAGTCATAGCAACCGTAGAACGCCGGTGTCAGCGCGCGTGGCGGGCGGGCGTCCGCGTCCGACTGCATCACGTGCCCGATCTTGTTCGGGTACTCGCGGTGCACGCATTCGAGTGCGAGCGCGGCGAAGCGGGCAGCGGCCTCGACCTCGAGTGGCGAGCCCGCCGGTCCGGTCGCGGTTGCGGCCGCCCCGACCGCTGGCAGCGCGAGCACGAGCAGTCCGGTGAGCAAACGTTTCATGTCGGGATCCTCGTCAGTCAGGCGTTGTCCGCGTCGAACAGTTTCTCGAGCTGCTGGGCCGACGCCTGCGCAGTGGCGATCAGCTTGGTCTCGTCGTCCTTGACGGCAGCCTGGGCGCGGAGCGTGGCTTCGTCGTGCGCGCGGAACTTGCGCACCTGGCTGGCCGCGGCGTCGCGAGGCGTGCCGAGGGCGACGAGGGCCGCTTCCGCGACCTCGAGACTGGAAGCCAGCGTCTCACGCCAGATGTCGGAGACACCGGCCTCCATCAGCCGGAACGCGTGCTGGCGATTGCGAGCCCTTGCGAGGACGCGCAGCCGTGGAAAATGCCGGCGCGCGAGCTCCGCGGCCCGCACCGACGCCTCCACGTCGTCGATCGCGAGCACGAGCAGCTGCGCGTGCTCGGCGCCGGCGGCGCGCAGCATCTCGAGGCGTGACGCGTCCCCGTAATAGAGCTTGTTGCCGAAGCGCCGCACGAAGTCGACCTGCGCCTGGCTCACCTCGAGCGCGGTGAAGCGGATCTGCCGTGCTCGCAGCACGCGCGCCACGATCTGGCCAAACCGGCCGAAACCGGCGATCAGCACGCGCGGCTCCTCGGGCTCGATCCGGTCGTAAGCGGGCGGTGTGCTCGGTGGTCGCAAACGTCGCGCAAGCCGGTCGGCAGCGCCGATCAACAGCGGCGAGAGCACCATCGACAGCGTGACGACGAGAACGAGCAGATCGACGGTCGCGCGCGGCAACAGGCCATCGCCGGCGGCCAGCGAGAACAGCACGAACGCGAACTCGCCGCCGCCCGCGAGCGACACCCCCATGCGCCACGCCGTCGGAGCGTCGTGGCGAGTCAGGCGCGCCCCGATCCACACTGCGAGCGCCTTGAGCACCAGGTAACCTAGCGTGAGGCCGGCGATCACGAACGGTCGATCGACCAGCACGTCGAGGTTGGCCGTCATGCCGACGGCGATGAAGAACAGTCCCAGCAACAGGCCCTTGAACGGCTCGATGTCGGCTTCGAGCTCGTGGCGGTACTCGCTGTCGGCAAGCAACACGCCGGCAATGAACGCGCCGAGCGCCATCGACAGGCCAGCGGACTCGAAAAGCAGCGCCGTGCCCACGACGACCAGCAGCGCGGCGGCCGTAAACGCTTCCTGGACGCGCGTCGCCGCGACGATGCGCAGCACCGGTCGCAGCAGGAAGCGCCCGGCCACGACGACGACGAATATGGCAGCGATTGGCAGTGCGATCGCGCGCCAGTCGACCTGCGTGTCCGCCTGGCCAGCGAGCAGAGGCAGCAGCACCAGCGCTGGCATGATCGCAAGGTCCTGGAACAGCAGGATCGCGAAGCTGGCGCGGCCGTGGCGCGCCGTGAGTTCACCGCGTTCGGCGAGCACCTGTAGCACCAGCGCGGTCGACGACAGCGACAGCGCGAACGCAATGACGAGCGCGGTTGCCCAGGAGGTGCCCAGCGCGATGATGGCCGCCGCCAGCACGGCCGTCGTAAGCGCCACCTGGGCCGCGCCGGCACCGAACACCGAGTGACGCAGCACCCAGAGCCGCGACGGCTGCAACTCGAGCCCGATCACGAACAGCAGCAGCACGACACCGAACTCGGCGAGATGCAGCACGCGCTCGACATCGTCGAAAAGCCCGAGCCCCCAGGGCCCGATCACCATGCCGGCCGCCAGGTACCCCAGGACCGAACTCAATTTGAAGCGACGGAACAGCGGCACCGCGATGACGGTGGCCGCGAGGAACACGGCGATCTGGCCGGTGAGGCTCACGGTCGTGTCGCAAAGACGTGCAGCCGGTGTGGCTCGAGCGTCGCCGCCCCGGCCACGACCGGTGTCGCGTGCAGCAACTCGGCTGCGACGACTGCGCCATCCGTTCCCGGAACCGCGAAATCACGAATCGCCGCATCCGACAGGTTAGCGACGACGATCAGTCGTCGACCTTCGGTTGCGCGTTCCCAGGCGATCACGTCCTCGCGCCCGGTCTCGATCGAGCGAAAGCTGCCGCGCGACAGCGCCGGCTCCGCCTGCCGCAGCCGGATCAGCCGTCGATAGTGGTTGAGCAGCGACGCCGGGTCGGCATCCTGCACGGCGACGTTGCGAGTCGCATGTCCCGGCTGCAGCGGCTCCCACGGGCGATTGGCCTGCGTAAAGCCGCCATGCGCGGCCGAACTCCACGGCATCGGATTGCGGATCATCTCGTCGGGCTTCTCGCCGATCTGGCCGATCTCCTCACCGTAGTAAACGAAGGGCACGCCCGGCGCCGTCAGCAGCAGGCCCGCCGCGAGCTTGAGCCGCGGCGTGTCCTCGCCGAGCTCGCTCGCGACCCGGTTCTGGTCGTGGTTCGTGATCATCGTCGCGTAGCGGTTGGCCGGGTAGCTCGCCGCGACGTTGTCGAGCGTGTAGGCGAGCTTCGCCTTGGTGCCGGTCCGCGCGGCGTCGAGGATCGCCGTCGCGAGGTCGAACTCGAAGGCGAGATCGAGCGCATCCTCGGCGATGTAGTCACTGACGGCTTCGGTGCTGGCCCAGACCTCGCCGACCGTCAGCACGTCCGGCTCGATCTGCCGCAACCTCGCCTGGAATGCCCGCAGCCACGCGCGCGTTTCCGGCGTGTCGGTCATCACGTCGCCGTCCTCGATCAGGTGGCGAATCGCATCGAGCCGGAAGCCGTCCACGTGCATCTCGCGCAGCCAGAACTCGGCGATGCGTTCCGCCTCGGCGGTCACGGCCGGGTTGCGATAATTGAGGTCGGGCATGCCGGCCCAGAAGATGCCGAGATAGTGCTGCCCCTGCTTTTCCTGCCAGACCTGCTGGCCCCAGGGACCCAGTGTCGTGGGCACTGCGTCGGGCGGCACGAAGATGTACCAGTCACGCGACGCCGGATCGCCGCGCAGCGCCTGCACGAAGCGCGGATGCTGGGACGACGAGTGATTGAGAACGAGATCGACGATGACGCGGATGCCGCGGCGGTGCGCCTCCGCCAGGAAGCGCTCGAAGTCCTGCCGCGTGCCGAACTCCGGGTGCACGCCGTAGTAATCGGTGACGTCGTAGCCGTGATAGCTCGGCGACGGGTTGATCGGCATCAGCCAGATCCCGGTGATGCCGAGGTCCTTGGTCGTCGTGGGATCGCCGTCGTTCAGGTAGTCGAGCTTTTCAATCAGGCCCTGGAAGTCGCCGATGCCGTCATTCGCGAGCGGGCCGGTCGTCGCGTCGGCGAACGAGCGGACGAAGATTTCGTAGAAGACGCGGTCCTGCCACCAGTTGGGCGCGGCCGCGATCGGCTGTGCTGCAGCGGTCGCGACCGGCTCGGGTAACGGTGGCGTGCCGCGGCAGGCGCCAAGCAGCGCGATGGCGAGCAGGCCCGGGATCCAGCGACTCGACCGCATGGCACGCCTCCTTTTGTTCCGCGTCAGCGCACGAGCGTACCGTCCGCGTCGAGCACCTGCACCTCGCCGAGGCCGAGCTGCCGGATCGGCGCCTCGATCTGGCGCAGGTCGCCGATCACGACCCAGGTCATCTGGCTCGGCACGAGCGAGGACTTTGCGGCTGCGCGCACCGCGTCGTCCGTCTGGGCCTCGATCTGTGCCTTCAGCGTCCGCACGTGATCGTCCGGCCAGCCGAACGTGATCATCTCGGCAATCGCGCCGCCGACCGATGCATTCGTCTCGAAGCGGCCCGGCAGCGCGCGCACGTCGCGATTGCGCACCTTGTCGATTTCTTCCGGCGTGGCGGGATGGTCGCCGACGAACTCGGCGATCTCGCGCTGGATCTCCCGGATCGACTCGACCGTCTTGTCGGTCTGGACCGGCGCCGAGAGCAGCCAGGGTCGCTCGCCGCGCGCCGCCGGCAGGCTCGAGCGCGCGCCGTACGACCAGCTCTTGTCTTCGCGCAGGTTCATGTTGATCCGCGACGTGAACGAGCCACCGAGCACGTCGTTCATCGTGCCCATTTCGAGGCGATTGGCAGCCGAGCTCGGTGCCGTGACCTGCCCGACGAGGATGTTCGACTGCACGGCTCCCGGCTTGTCGATCAGGAAGACGCGCGCCGCGGTCGGTCGAGAGGCCGCCGGCAACGGTTTTGCGGGAGGTGCGGACGCGGCCGGACGCCAGTCGCCGAAATGCTTCTCGAGCAGCGGCAGGAGCGTATCCGGAGCGACGTCGCCCGTGACGATCAGCGTCGCATTGTCCGGGCGGATCCAGTCGCGGTGGAATGCGACGAGCTCGTCGCGCGTCAGTGCAGCGATCGACGCTTCCGTGCCAGACCCGGTGAACGGGATCGCATAAGGGTGCCCGTCGCCGTACAGCAGCGGCGGCAGCACGCGGTAGGCGAGCGCGTCGGGACTGGTCTTCTCGCGTCCAATCGCCGCAATCCATTCCTTGCGGACGCGCTCGATCTCGTCCGCCGGAAACGTCGGGTGGCGCAACACATCCGCGAGCAGCTCGATCGATTCGTCGAGCCGATCCGTCAGTGCGGAAATGGCCCCGTAGGACGTGTCCAGTGACGAGCCGGTGGCGAGATCGGCGCCGATCGACTGGGCCCGGTCGGCAATCTGCAGAGCTCCGCGCGATCGGGTGCCTTCGTCGAGCATTCCCATGACGAAACTCGCGGTGCCCGGCTTGCGGCCTTGGTCCGCCGCATAGCCTGCATCGAACAGCAGCGAGATCCGTGCCACCGGCGTCCCGGCTCGCGGCGCGATGATGACCGGCAGCCCGTTGGCGAGGCGGTGGCGCTGCAGGTCGGGGAACACCACGTCCGGGAAGCGTTCAGTCACGGGCACGCCCAGCTTCCGGTCCACCGCGCTCGCTTCGGCATGACCCAGCCGCGGCACGGGATGGACCTCGAGCGTGTAGTCGCCCTGGGCCAGCCAGCGCTGCGCAGCCTCGCGCAGCTGCTCGGGCGTTGCCGACTCGAGCACCTGCAGCGAGCGCCGATAGCAACCGGGGTCGCCTTCGAACACCTCGCAGGCGGCCAGCACGTCGGCCTTGCCGCCGAACCCGCCGATCCGCTCGAGTCCCTTGACGAACCCGGCGCGGATCGCGGTGCGGGCGCGCGCCAGTTCCGCGTCGGTCGGTCCCTTGGCGATGAAGCGCCTCAGTTCCTCGTCGATGGCCGCCTCGACTCGCGCATGCGGCACGCCGGCCTTGACGTCGGCCGTGATGCCGAACAACCCGGCGATCTCGAAGCCGCTCAGCCCGGCGCTGACCGTATCGGCGATCCGCTCGCGATAGACGAGCCGTTCGTAGAGCCGGGACGTCTTGCCGCCGCCGAGGATCTGCCCGACGATCGACAACAGCTCCGCATCGAGCGAGCCGTCCGGCGCCGTGTTCCAGAAGCGGTGCAGGCGCGTCTGGGCCACCTGGTCGTGCATGATCTCGCGCGTGCTCTCGGTGCGTGCCGCAACCCAGGTGCCCGGCCGGTCGAGCCCGGGGCCGGGCGGGATGTGCCCGAAATACTTCTGCGGCCTTCTCACGTGCCGTCGCCAGGTCGATGTCGCCGGCCAGCACGAGCACGACGTTGGCCGCGCCATAGTAGGTGCGGAACCACTCATGGACGTCGTCCAGCGTGGCGGCGTTGAGATCCTCCATCGAGCCGATCGGCAACCAGCGGTACGGATGACCCGGCGGGAAGCTCGCGCGCAGCACCGACTCGAACACCCGCCCGAACGGGCGGTTCTCGCCCTGGCGCTTCTCGTTCTGCACGACCCCGCGTTGCTCGTCGAGCCGCTCCTGCGTGACGACGCCGAGCAGGTGGCCCATCCGGTCCGACTCCATCCAGAGCGCCATGTCGAGCGCGGTGGTCGGCACGTTCTGGAAGTAATTGGTGCGGTCGAAGCTGGTCGTGCCGTTCTGGTTCGTGGCGCCCACCGCCTCGAACGGCTTGAAGAACTCGTCGTCGAAGTGCTCCGAGCCCTGGAACATCAGGTGCTCGAACAGGTGCGCGAAGCCCGTCCGGCCCGGCCGCTCGTTCTTCGAGCCGACGTGGTACCAGAGGTTGACCGCAACGATCGGCGCCTTGCGATCGGTGTGGACGATGACCGTTAAGCCATTGTCGAGGCTGAATTTTTCGTACGGAATCAGGACTTCGGTCGCAGCGGGTTCCGCGGCGCTGGCGAGGCCGCCGGCCAGCGCAGGCGATCAGTCCCAGCCAATGAGGACGGGCCGGGTGGAGCAGGGCGGGGCAGTGGTTCATGGGCTTGTTCCTGGCGGTGTCGGACGGTCAGTCACGGGCCGAGTTGTTGCTTTCCCGCATCAGTCCGGGCCCGGATACGGCCCGGTCGGGGAAAGTCGTGCAAATCGGCCGCAAATGTTGCTGAAACTACTCCCGGATTCTGTGCGATAATGCGTCCAGCTGTTGTGCATTATAGACAGTCAACACGTAACAACACGTAGCGGATCCCTTGAATGGGAGCGGCTATACTGCAACGCAGAAATCCTCACTAGGGAGTTGGTAATGAGCTCGAAAATTTTGAAAGCCGCTGTGCTGGCATCGCTTCTCGCGACGCCGCTGATGGCGTCGGCCGATCGCGCGCCTGGCGAAATGAAGGGCGACTGGTTGATCCGCGCCGGCATGGGCGTCGTCAATCCGAAGTCCGAGAACCTGCAGCCCGTCCTCGACGGCACGCCGTTCGTCTCGACGCTCGTCGTCGACCAGGGCGCGTCGTTCGTGTTCGACGTGACCTACATGTTCCTGAACAACTGGGGCGTCGAGCTCCTCGCAGCCTATCCGTTCTCGCATGGCGTGGACGCGAAGCTCTACTCTGGCGGCGTTGTCCGCGCCGGCGACGTCGAGCACCTGCCGCCGACGCTGAGCCTGATCTACAACTTCATGCCCAACTCCCCGAAGGTCCGTCCTTACGTGGGCGTCGGCATGAACTGGACGACGTTCTCCGACGAAGACCTGCGTGGCAGCTTCCTGAGCACGGTCGGCCTGCCTGCGAACACGCAGCTGTCGCTCGATGACTCGATCGGCCCCGCGGTCGTCCTCGGCGTCGACCTGCCGTACAAGAACAACTGGTTCATGAACGCCAACGTGCGCTGGATCAACATCGAGACCGATGGCGAGATCCGCGTCCCTGGCGTCGGTGGCGTGACCAAGCTCGGCACGATCGAGATCGATCCGATCGTCTACAGCCTGCAGATCGGTCGCCAGTTCGGTGCACCGGCTCCGGTGGTCGAGCCCCCGGCTCCGCCGCCCCCGCCGCCGCCGCCGCCGCCGCCCGCCCCGAAGGTCATGGATAGCGACGGTGATGGCGTGGCCGACGATCTGGACAAGTGCCCGAACACGCCGGCCGGCACCAAGGTCGACAAGGCGGGTTGCCCGCTCGAGCAGACGCTGAAGGTCCTGTTCGACTTCGACAGCGCCGAGCTGCGCCCCGAGTCGATCACGGAGCTCGAGCGCGTCGTGACGTTCATGAACGACGTGCCGTTCGCGACGGCGCTCATCGAAGGTCACACGGACAGCGTCGGCAGCGATGCGTACAACCTGAAGCTGTCGGATCGTCGTGCCAAGTCGGTGTACGACTACCTGACCTCGCGCGGCGTCGATCCGGCTCGCCTGAGCTCGATCGGCCACGGTGAGGCCAAGCCGATCGCCGACAACGCGACCGACGAGGGTCGCCAGCTGAACCGTCGCGTCATGCTGATCCGCACGGATTCGGGCATGTAATCGACCTGCAAGCACGGGCTTGCCACGAGGCCCCGGGGCGCAAGTCCCGGGGCCTCGTGCTTTTCGGGGAACCCGAATCCGGCCGCGGGGTCATTACTAACTTGGCAACACGGTTACAATCGCCGCCACTTTCTGCGGCCGATACCGAACAAGGAGAAATTCATGCGGAATCTCAGGAACATTGCGCTCGCCGCGCTGGCGCTGACGCCCTTTGCTGCAGTTGCCGACGATCATGCGGCCAAGGCCGCGGCGGCCGACCCGGTGCTGGCCGAGGTCGTGGCCGGCGACTGGCGTGGCGACGAAGCGAAGGCGCGCGACCGCTACCGGCATCCCGTCGAGTCGCTGACGTTCTGGGGATTGAAGCCCGGCATGACGATCCTGGAGGTGCAGCCCGGCGGCGCGTCCTGGTGGACAGAGATTCTCGCGCCGTACGCCAAGCGCACCGGCGGTGCCTTCTACGCGACGGGGCCTGACCTCGACAATCCGGAACTCTCCGAGGGGGCTCGCAAGGCGCGGGCCGAGTTCGAGGGTCGCTACGGTGCGAAGCCCGACCTCTACGGCAAGGTCGGCGTCGTCAACTGGGGTCCGAAGTCGAAGCCGCTGCCGCAGGCGTCCTACGACTTCATCCTGACCGCTCGCTCGATCCACGGCTGGATGGGCACGCCCGGCATGCTCGAGAAGACGTTCAGGGAGTTTCACGACGCGCTGAAGCCCGGCGGCATCCTGGCCGTCGAGCAGCACCGGGCCAATCCCGGTCCGCAGGATCCGAAGGCCGCGAGCGGCTACGTCACGGAGGCGTACGTGATCGAGCAGGCCGAGAAGGCCGGCTTCAAGCTGGCGGGTCGCTCCGAGATCAACGCCAACGCCAAGGACACGAAGGATCACCCGTTCGGCGTCTGGACGCTGCCGCCGGCGCTGCGTTCGACGTCGTATGGCTCCAAGGAGACCGATCCGAGCTTCGACCACTCGAAGTATCTCTGCGATCGGCGAGTCGGACCGGATGACGCTGCGGTTCGTCCGGCCCTGATTTTTAGGAGATCACCACAGAGGGCACAGAGAGCACAGAGGGGGAGAAGGTCAACCACCCCTCTGTTCTGAATAAGGTGTTCTGAATGAAGGGGACGCTTCCCGATTGCAGCACTCGCTGACGTCGGGAACCGTCCCCTTTATCTTTCCTTCCTCTGTGTACTCTGTGCCCTCTGTGGTTAGATCTCCTCCGCCACAGTACGGATCGCACCGCAAGGGCACTCACTGACGCACAGCCCGCAGCCCTTGCAGTAGTCGAGATTGAACTGGTAGCGCAGCCCCGGCCCGAGCTTGATCACCGCGTTGTCCGGGCACACGCCGTAGCAGTTGTCGCACTCGAAGCAGTTGCCGCACGAGAGGCACCGCCGCGCCTCGAACTGCGCGGTGGTCTCGTCGAAGCTGCCCACCACTTCCTCGAACGTCGACTGGCGCCGGATCGTGTCGAGCACCGGCTGCTTCGACTTGGGCGCGTCGGAGTAGTACCAGGTGTTGAGCTTGTCGAACGACGCGAGCTCGTGGCTCGGCGGGTGCACCCAGGTCTCGCCGCGCAGCCACGCGTCGATGTTGCGCGCGGCGAGCTTGCCGTGGCCGATACCCACCGTGACGGTGCGCTCGCCCGGCACCATGTCGCCGCCGGCGAACACCCCGGCGTGTCCGGTCATCATCCCGGCGTCCACCTTGACGACGCCGTCGACGATCTCGAGCCCCGGCACGCCGTCGAGCAGGGAGAGATCGACGTCCTGGCCGAGCGCCAGCACCACGGAGTCGGCCTCGAGCGTCTCGAACTCGCCGGTCGGCTGCGGATTGCCCTTGGCGTCGAGCTTCATCTTCTCGACCGTGATCGACGACTCGCCGGCCTGCTTGATCGTCGAGAGCCACTTGACCAGCACGCCCTCCTGCAGCGCCTCCTCGAGTTCCGTCTCGTGCGCAGGCATGCGTTCGCGCGTGCGCCGGTAGACGATGATCGATTCGGTCGCGCCGAGGCGTTTCGCGGTGCGCGCCACGTCGAGCGCAGTGTTGCCGCCGCCGTAGACGACCACGCGTCGCCCCAGCAGTGGCTGCTCTTCCCCTTCCATGCCGCGCAGCACCGAGACCGCATCGAGCATCTTCGACGCGCTGCCCGCCGGAATGTAAGCACGCTTGGCGATGTGCGCGCCGACCGCGAGGAACACGGCATCGAACCGGCCCGCGCGCTGCGCTTCGAGCAGATTCGAGACCTTCGAATTCAGCTCGAGCGTGACGCCGAGATCGACGATGCGCTGGATCTCCGCGTCGAGCACCTCGCGCGGCAGGCGGTACTTCGGGATGCCGAAGCGCATCATGCCGCCCGGCACCGGGCCGGCCTCACGAATCGTCACGTTGTGGCCGAGGCGCGCCAGGTGGTACGCGGCAGAGAGTCCCGACGGACCGGCACCGACGACCAGCACACGCTTGCCGGTTGCCGGCGGCGGCGGTGCGAACTTCCAGCCGCGCCGCAAGGCTTCGTCACCGAGGAAGCGCTCGATCGGGTTGATGCCGACGCTCTCGTCGAGGTGGCCGCGATTGCACGAGGTCTCGCACGGGTGATAGCAGACGCGGCCCATCACGGCGGGCAGCGGGTTGTCCTGCGTCAGCACGCGCCAGGCCGTTTCGTAGTCGCCCGCCTCGGCATGGAACAGCCAGCCCTGGATGTTCTCGCCCGCGGGGCAGGCGTGATTGCAGGGCGGCAGCCGGTCGATGTACTCGGGGCGCACCGTGCGCCAGGAGCCCGTGTGATTGGCGAGGCTCGATCCCGGGTCGAGCGTGATGGCGAACGGCTTGCGCTTCATCGCGTGCCCTCCGTGCCATCGAGCAGTCCGTAGCGGCGGATGTTGCGGTCGGCGAGCTGCTGCAGCCGCGCGACGATGTCCGGACGCCCCGGCGGCTTGAACAGGTGTGCGAAACGCTGCTGTGGCCGCAGGTATTCCTCGACCGGCAGTTGCCGACGGATTTTCGACACGCTCTTGACCTCGCCGTGCTCGGCTTCGAAGACCGGGAACAACCCCGTCTCGTGCGCGAGCCGCGCCATGCGGATCGTCTCGGCCGAGCCGTGGCCCCAGCCGAGCGGGCAGGGCACCAGGATGTGGATGTAACGCGCGCCGCGGAACTCCATCGCGCGCCGCACCTTGGCCTCGAGGTCGCGCAGCTCGGACACGGTGGCGGTCGCGACGTAGGGGATCTCGTGCGCCATCGCGATGACCGGCAGGTTCTTGCCCTGGCCGAAGCGGTTGCCCGCGGAATCGCCCACGGGGAACGTCGTATTGGTGCGTGCGGCAGGCGGCGTCGCCGAGGAGCGCTGCACGCCCGTGTTCATGTAGGCCTCGTTGTCGTAGCAGATGTAGAGCACGTCGTCGTTGCGCTCGAACATCCCTGACAGGCAACCGAAGCCGATGTCGGTGGTGCCGCCGTCGCCGCCTTGCGCGACGACGCGGACCTCCTCGCGGCCCTTGACCCGCATCGCGGCCGCGATACCGGTGGCGACGGCTGCGGCATTGCCGAACAGCGAGTGGATCCAGGGGATCTGCCACGAGGTTTCCGGGTACGGCGTCGAGAACACCTCGAGGCAACCCGTGGCATTCGCCGCCACGAGTTGCCGGTTCGTCGCCTCCATCGCGGCATCGATCGCATAGCGGGCGCCGAGGGCCTCGCCGCAGCCCTGGCACGCGCGGTGGCCGGAATTGAGCGAGTTCGTGCGCCGCATGTCGGCCTGCACCGAGCGCTCCTCGGTGGGCAGCAGTCGGTTGCCGACGGTGAACGTGCCGGTCTGGTAGAAGCGGATCGGTTGGTAGCTCATGTTCGTGTCCTCAACCGAGCTTCGCCGCGACGACGCCGAGGTCGCGCAGGATGCCCTCGGCGATCGGCCCGGAGCGCCGCTGCTCGCGCTCGCGAGCCAGCACGCGGTCCACCAGCGAGTGATCGAGGTCGAGGAAGGTCACCGGCTCGAGGCTACCTGCAGCCGCTGCGGCGAAGATCCGGTGCAGCGAGCCGCGGGTGATCGAGCGGCCGCCGAGGCCGGCGATCACGGTGTACACGTCGTCGGACGCGCCGTGGTAGGAGGCGGAGACATTGTTCGAGACGATGCCGCCGAGGCCGACGGCCAGGCTCTTCTCGAGCACCAGCACCCGCTTCGCGCCTGCGAGCGCCTCGCGCACCGCGGCCGTGGGCCACGGCCGGAAGCAGGTAATGCCGAGCACGCCGATCTTGACGCCCTGTTCGCGCATCTCGTCCACGGTGTCCTTGATCGTGCCCAGCACCGAGCCCAGCGCCACGACCACGGTCTCGGCGTCGTCGAGATGGTAGCCGTGGGTCAGGCCGCCGCTCGCGCGGCCGAAGATGCGCTTGAACTCGCTCGCCCAGGCCGGGATCAGCTGCAGCGCCTGCTGCTGCTTGGCGTGCGCGAGGAAACGCACCTCCATGAACGCTTCCGGACCGACCATTGCGCCGATCGAGACCGGGTCGGCGGGGTCGAGCACCTGCCGTGGTTCATAGGGCGGAAGGTAAGCATCGACCTGCTCCTGGGTCGGCATGTCCACGCGCTCGTAGGCGTGCGTCAGGATGAAGCCGTCCATGCAGACCATGACCGGCAGCGACAGCTCCTCGGCGAGGCGGAAGGCCTGGATGTGCAGGTCGAGCGCCTCCTGGTTGTCCTCGGCGAACAACTGGATCCAGCCGCAGTCGCGCTGGCTCAGCGCGTCCGTGTGATCGTTCCAGATGTTGATCGGCGCGCCGATCGCGCGGTTCGCGACGGTCATCACGATCGGCAGGCCGAGGCCCGCCGCATTGAAGACGGCCTCGGCCATGAACAGCAGGCCCTGGCTCGCGGTCGCGGTGTAGGCGCGCGCCCCGGCAGCCGAGGCGCCGATCGCGACCGACATTGCCGCGAACTCGGACTCGACGTTGATGAACTCGCAGGGCTTGAGCTGGCCGCCGTCGACCAGGCGGCCGAGTCCCTCGACGATGTGCGTCTGCGGCGAGATCGGGTATGCGCAAATCACCTCGGGGCGGCACAGCGCCACGGCCTCGGCAACCGCGGCCGAGCCTTCAATTTGCTTCAGCATGGGCAGCCTCGCGGAGTGCCTGGGTGACGAAAGCGTGGGCCTCGGCCGCCGCGGCAATGTTGGCCTCGGCCACCTTGGCCGGGAATTTCTCGCGGATCGCGGCACCGACCGCCTCCAGCGAGATCTGCCCGGAGATCGCCGCGAACCCGCCGAGCAGCGCGGCGTTCGGCAGCGGCCGGCCGACGTGCTTGAGAGCGAATTCGGTCGCCGGCACCGTGCAGAGCCGCTCGGCCCGGAAGCCGGAGGCATATTCGCCGAGCCCGAGATCCTCGAAGCTGCGCGACGTGTTGATCAGGATGTAGCCGTCGCGGGTCAGCCCGCCGAACACGTCCACCTGGTGCAGCAGCGTGGGGTCCTGGATGATCAGCGCGTCGGGTGCGAGGATCGGCTCACGCAGCCGGATCGGATGCGTGTCGATGCGGCAGAACGCCACGACCGGGGCGCCGGTGCGCTCCGAGCCGAAGCTGGGAAAAGCCTGGGCGTGGCGGCCCTCGCGGAAGGCCGCCACCGACAAGAGCTCGGCCGCTGTGACGACCCCCTGGCCGCCGCGACCGTGGATGCGTATCTGGAACATGGTTCTCCCGCCTGATGGCACATGCGGACCATGCCTCTCCCGGGCCAAAAATGCATCCGTGACGACACGGATAGGGACGTTCCCCTTCCAGCGTTGGGCCGAATGCGGCAAAGTTCGCGGTCCTGTCGCCAGACTACGGAAATTCCTGATGATGCGTAACAGCCCAACCGGTCCGGTTTTGATCGCCCTGCTGCTGGTGTTCGGCGTCTCGATGGTCTCCCGCGCCGCAACGACGCCCGCGCCGACGGCTGAGGCTGCAACCGCGGAATCGCGCAAGCTCGCCGACCTGGTCGACGCTTATTTCGAGGAACAGCTGAAGCTGAACCCGCTGCTCGCGACGTCGATCGGCGACCCGCGCTACAACGACCGCTTCGAGGTCACGATCTCGCCGGAGTGGCGGGCGCGCGACGAAAAGGTCGAGCGTGAATTCCTCGAGCGCATCCGGGCGATCGATCCGCACCTGCTCTCAGGCCAGGACGCGCTCACCTACGAGATCTTCAAGTCGGCGCGCGAGCGCGAGATCGAAGGATTCCGCTTCCCCGGCCACCTGATCCCGGTGAACCAGTTCTACTCGGTGCCGAACAGCTTCGCGCAGCTCGGCTCGGGCAACGGCCTGCATCCGTTCAAGTCGGTCAAGGACTACGAGGACTTCCTGAAGCGCATCGACGGCTTCGTCGCCTGGACCGACCAGGCCATCGTCAACATGCGTGAAGGCATCGCCAAGGGCTACACGCTGCCGAAGGTGCTGGTCGAGCGCACGCTGCCGCAGCTCGCGGCCCAGATCGTCGAGAAGCCGGAGGACTCGCTCTACTGGGGTCCGGTGAAGAACCTGCCCGCCTCGTTTACGGCGGACGAGCAAGCCCGGCTCACCACCGCCTATCGTGCTGCCATCGCGACGCAGGTCATCCCTTCGTATCGTCGCCTGCACGATTTCCTGCGCGACGAGTATCTGCCGAAGGCGCGGACCAGCGTCGGCCTCGACGCGCTGCCCGACGGCAAGGCCTGGTATGAGTACAACGTCCGCAACATCTCGACGACCGACTACACGCCGGCGCAGATCCACGAGATCGGGCTGCGCGAGGTCGAGCGCATCCACGGCGAGATGCGCAAGGTCATGCAGCAGGTCGGCTTCGAGGGCAGCCTCGATGATTTCTTCCGGTTCGTGAACACCGACGAGCGCTTCGTCCACCCGAGCCGCGAGGCGCTGGTGGCCGGCTACGTCGACATCAAGAAGCGCGTCGATCCGCAGCTGCCGAAGACTGTTCGAGATCCTGCCGAACGCCGATTACGAGGTGCGCGCGGTCGAGCCCTTCCGCGAGAAGAGCGCCGCGGGCGGGCAATACCAGGCGGCCAGCGAGGACGGTTCGCGGCCCGGCATCTTCTACGCCAACGCCTACGACCTGAAGGCACGCCCAAAGTGGGCGATGGAGGCGCTGTCGCTGCATGAGGGCAATCCGGGACATCACTTCCAGATCTCGATCCAGCGCGAGCAGAAGAACCTGCCGCGCTTCCGGCGCTTCGGCGGCTACACCGCGTACAGCGAGGGCTGGGGACTGTATGCCGAGTCGCTCGGGCCGGAGCTCGGCGTCTACACCGATCCCTACCAGTACTTCGGGCGGCTCGAGGGCGAGCTGTTCCGCGCGATCCGGCTGGTCGTCGACACGGGCCTGCACTCGAAGGGCTGGACGCGCGAGCAGGTGCTCGAGTACATCGACGCGAACAGCGCCACCAGCGACGCGCGTCGGATCGCCGAGACCGAGCGCTACATCGCGATTCCCGGCCAGGCCGTGGCCTACAAGATCGGCCAGCTCAAGATCAGCGAGCTGCGTGCGCGCGCCGAGCGCGAACTGGGCGACCGCTTCGACGTGCGCAAGTTCCACACGGCCGTGCTCGCCGACGGCGCGCTGCCGCTCGACGTGCTCGAGGCGAAGATCGAGCGGTGGATCGCCGCGCAGAAGGGAGGCTGACCCGTGAACGACCCGACCCGCTGGATCCTCGCGCCGCTGCTTGCCGCACTGGCGTTCGCCGCACAGGCCGCGCCTGCGTCCTTGCCGGGCGCCGACCAGATCGTGGCGCGAACGCTGCCGAACGGCCTCAAGATCGTCGTCTGGCCCGACCACGACATCCCGAACGTCGCGATGTACACGTGGTACCGGGCCGGCAGCCGCAACGAGCGCCCCGGCATCACCGGACTGTCGCATTATTTCGAGCACATGATGTTCAACGGCACGAAGACACGGCCGCCGGGGGACTTCGATCGCGTCATGGAAGCGCACGGTGGCAGCAACAACGCGTACACCAGCTCGGACGTGACCGTCTACCAGAACTGGTTCCCGGCCGGCGCGACCGAACTGATCTTCGATCTCGAGTCCGACCGGATGCGCAACCTCGACTTCGACCCGCAGGTGGTCGAGAGCGAGCGGGGCGTCGTGTACTCCGAGCGGCGCGCCAGGATCGACAACGACAATTTCGGCACGCTGGTGGAGCAGGTGCAGGCAACGGCATTCATCGCGCACCCCTACCAGATTCCGACCATCGGCTGGCCCTCGGACATCGAGGGCTGGAAGGTCGAGGATCTGAAAGCGTACTACGGGCAGTACTACGCGCCGAACAACGCGGTCATGCTGGTCGCGGGCAGCGTCGATCCAGACGAGATCTTTCGTCTCGCGGACAAGTACCTCGCGGGCCTCGAGGCACAGGCCGCGCCGCCGCCCGTCACGACCAAGGAGCCGCCGCAGCTCGGCGAGCGGCGCCTGCGGATCGTGCGCGAGGCGCAGACGCCGTTGATCGCGATGGCCTGGCACGCTTCGGCCGCACCGGACCGGCAGTCGCGCGTCATGGAGGTGCTGCTGTCGATCCTCGGCTCCGGCGACTCGTCCCGGCTCCACCAGCGGCTCGTCGAGAAGGAGCAGGCCGCCGTGCAGGTGGGCACGTCGCTGGACCAGGGCTTCGATCCGGGCCTCGCGTGGATCTACGCGATCGTTCCACCGGGTTTCGACGTGGCGAAGACCGAGCGGCTGATCGACGAGGAAATCGCACGCATCGCGAAGGACGGACCGACGGCCGCCGAGCTCGCAAAGTCCCGCAACCAGGCGCTGGCCGGATTCTGGCGCGGCCTCGAGACCATCAGCGGCAAGGCGCAGGCCCTCGGCGACTATGAAGTCTTCCACGGTGACTATCGCAAGCTGTTCGATGCACCGTCCCAGTACGAAAGCATCACGGCCGACGAGGTGCGGCAGGCCGCGGCGACCGTGCTGCGAGCCGGCAATCGCACGGTCGGCGTGCTGGAACCGGCGCCGACTCCCGAGCCCGTTGCGGAGAACGCGCGATGACCGCCTTGCGCAGGATCGCGACGATCGCGTTAGGCGTGCTCGCCACGAGTGCCGTGGCTGTCGGCGCCACGGGTACCGGCGGGCGCGAAGGCGTGAAGCTGCTGCCGTTCGAGCGCGTCACGCTCGACAACGGCGCCCAGCTCGTGCTGATGCCGAAGCGCGACACCCCGATGATCGCGATGACCGTGCTGGCTCGCGGTGGGTCGCTCGCCGACGCCCCGGGCCGCGAAGGGACGGCTTCGTTGCTTGCGGACCTGACCCAGAAGGGCGCCGGGTCGCGCGACGCGGCCCAGTTCGCGGAAGCGATCGAGGGTGCCGGCGGCTCGCTCTCGGTCGGCGCAGGTTCCGAGAGCCTGGTCGCCAGCGCCAGTTTCCTGTCTCGCGACACGGGGCTGATGATCGAGCTGGTCAGCGATGCGTTGCTGCGTCCGCGACTCGACCCGGGTGAGTTCGAGAAAGCGCGCACGCTCGCGATCCAGTCGATTGCGGCCGCGAAGGACGCCGACCCGTATCCGCTGCTTGGCTCGTATGGCGACGCCTGGCTCTTCCGCAGCCATCCGTACGGGCGGTCGGTCGACGGCAGCGAGCAATCGCTTGCGGCCGTGACGCTGGACGACGTGCGGCGGCATTACCGCGACCAGTTGCGCGGTGACCGGCTGATCATCGCGGTGGTCGGCGACTTCGATCCGCAGGACGTCACGGCACGCATCGTCGCGGCGTTCGGGTCGCTGCCCAAGGCGGATGCCGCGGCGCCCGCCGTGCAGGCGGCGCCACGCGTCGAGGGTCGGCGCGTGCTGCTGGTCGACAAGCCCGGTGCCACGCAGACGTACTTCTGGCTCGGCAACGTCGGCGCATCGCGGACCGATCCCGAGCGCACGGCGCAGTCGGTCGTCAACACGGTCTTCGGCGGGCGCTTCACGTCGATGCTGAACACCGAATTGCGCATCAAGAGCGGGCTCACCTACGGCGCGCGGTCGAGTTTCGATCGGCTCTCCCAGCCCGGGGCGTTCAGCATCACTTCGTTCACGGCGACGGACACGACCACGCAGGCGATCGACCTCGCGCTGGCGACGCTCGATCGACTGCACGCCGACGGCCTCGACGATGCAACGCTGCAATCCGCGCGAACCTACCTGCAGGGGCAGTTTCCGCCGACGATCGAGACGAACGGCCAGCTGGCCGGGCGGCTCGCCGAGCTGCTGTTCTACGGCCTGGGCAGCGACGACGTCGACGAGTTCGCCGCGCGTGTCGCGGCGGTGGACGGACCGGCGGTGCGTGCCGTGATCGACCGGTCCTTCCCGCGGTCCAAGGATCTTGCGGTCGTGCTGATCGGCGATGCCGCGCGCATTCGCGATGCCGCGCGCAAGCTCGGTCCGGTGACCGAGATGAAGATCACCGATCCTCGCTTCGCTCCGTTGTGAGCAGCGCATGAGTGGATTCAGGGCCATCCTCGCGGGCGCCACCGGACTGGTCGGTGGCGAGTGCCTGAAGCGGCTGCTGGCGTCGGAGCACTACTCGCAAGTGGTCGTCGTGACCCGGCGCAAGGTCGAGCTGCCGGGTCGGCACCCGAAGCTGCGCCAGGCGGTCGTCGAGTTCGACCAGCTCGGCGACGTGCGCGACCGCCTGGCCGGTGATCACGTCTTCTGCGCGCTCGGCACGACGATTCGCAAGGCGGGCTCGAAGCAGCGCTTTCGCGAGGTGGATTTCGAGTATCCACTGCGGCTCGCGCAACTCACTCGCAAGCTGGGAGCCACGCATTACTCGATCGTGAGCGCGCTCGGCGCCAGCCAATCGTCGCCGTTCTTCTATTCGCGGGTGAAGGGCGAGGTGGAGCAGAGCCTGCAGCAGATGGGCTGGCCGAGCCTCGGCATCTTCCGGCCGTCACTGATCGCAGGTGAGCGGGGCGAGTCGCGTCCGCTCGAGCGAGTCAGCGAGCACCTGCTGCGATTTGCACCGGCGACCTGGCGCCCGGTGCTGGCGGCCGACATCGCGGCGGCGATGGTCAACGTCGCGCTGCGGTCGTCGCTCGGGGTCACGATCGTGGAGTCGCGGGACATCCCGGAGGTGGCTGCCGGTCGGTCCGTCGGCTGATCCTTCGATTTCAGTGTCGACGAAGAAAGGCGTCAGCGGGAGCGTTCAGCCTTGTAATCGTAGCTGGGATCCCATTCCAGCCCGACCATCAGCTCCAGCAGCGCAGGCCCATAGCGCTCGAGCTTGCGCGCGCCGATGCCGGGGATTTCCGCCAGCGCATCGAGATCACGCGGCTGTCGACGCGCGATCTCGGCCAGCGTCGCATCGTGCAGGATCACGTAGGCGGGCAGAGCCTGCCGCTTCGCCTCGGCGAGCCGCCAGGCCTTCAGTTGCGCGTATCGTTGCGCCTCGCCGGCCGGGTCGGTCGACGTGGTTTCGGCCGCGCCGCCCGGAGCCGTCGTCATCGGCACCGGGGGCAGTGCCGCGGGTGTCGTACCGGCAATTCTTGTGCGCTTCGGCCGCCGTTCGCGCTTGACCGTCCGGCGCATCCGCACGTTCTGCTCGCCCTTCAGCACCGCACGACTGGCAGGTGTCAGGCGCAGCGCGCCGAACGCGGCGTGATCCACGTTGACGAAGCCCAGCGCGACCAGTTGCCGGAACACGTCCCGCCACGCGGTCTCGTCCAGGTCGGCCCCGATGCCGAACACGCCCAGCTGCTGGTGATCCCAGCGGTGCACGCGCTCGGTGTCCTTGCCGCGCAGCACGTCGATGACGTGCACGGCGCCGAAGCGCTGGCCGGTGCGATAGATCGCCGACAGCGCCTTTTGCGCGGCGATCGTGGCGTCCCAGGTCTGCGGCGGATCGAGGCAGGTGTCGCAGTTGCCGCAGGGCGCGATCACCTCGCCGAAGTAGGACAACAGGCGCACGCGGCGGCACTGGGCGGTCTCGCAGAGCCCGAGCAGTGCGTCGAGCTTGGCGGAGGAGACCCGCTTGTGGTCTTCGCTGCCTTCCGAACCCTCGATCAGCCGTCGCTGCTGCACGACGTCGCCGAGGCCGTAGACCATCCAGGCATCCGCGGGCTGGCCGTCGCGTCCCGCGCGTCCCGTTTCCTGGTAGTAGCCTTCGATGCTCTTCGGCAGGTCGAGGTGTGCGACGAAACGGACGTCGGGCTTGTCGATGCCCATGCCGAACGCGATCGTCGCGACCATCACGATGCCGTCCTCGCGCTGGAAGCGGGCCTGCCGCTCGGAGCGGGTCGCGGTGTCGAGGCCCGCATGGTAGGCGAGGGCACGCACGCCCTGGTCACGGAGCCACTCGGCGGTCTCGTCGACGCGCTTGCGCGAGAGGCAATACACGATGCCGGCGTCACCCGGGTGCTCGTCGCGAATGAAGGCCAGCAACTGCGCCCGGGCGTCGCGCTTGTCGGTGATCGTGTAACGGATGTTCGGGCGGTCGAAGCTCGAGACGAAGACGCGCGCGTTCGCGAGCGAGAGCCGCTCGATGATCTCGACGCGCGTCTGCGGGTCGGCCGTCGCGGTCAGCGCAACGCGCGGCACGGTTGGGTAGCGCTCGTGCAGCACCGAGAGCTGCAGGTAGTCCGGGCGGAAGTCGTGACCCCACTGCGAAACACAGTGTGCCTCGTCGATCGCGAAGAGCGCGATCGGGGCCTGATCGAGCAGGTCCAGGCAGCGCTGCGTCGTCAGTCGCTCGGGGGCGACGTACAGCAGGTCGAGTTCACCGGCGAGTAAAGCGCGCTCGACCGCGCGGGCCGTCGCGGCGTCCAGGCTCGAATTCAGGAACTCCGCCCGTACGCCAAGTTGCGCCAGCGCGGCCACCTGGTCCTGCATCAGCGCGATCAGGGGCGAGACGACGACGGCCGTGCCGGGACGCAGCAGCGCGGGGAGCTGGTAGCACAGTGACTTGCCACCGCCGGTCGGCATCAGCACCAGCGCGTCGCCGCCCTCGACGACGTGCTCGATGATTTCCTGCTGCGCGCCGTGGAACTCCTGGTGTCCGAAGACGCGGCGGAGCAGGTCGAGCGGTCTGGGGTCGGGGTTCGTCAAGCTGACAATGATAGGCGGATTCTGCAACCTTGCGATGCGCAGGCGCATCCCAAGCCAATGACAACCATACGCGGCAGGATGGTCATGCGAGCAGTGGTCGGATTGATCTGCGGACTGCTGATTGCGGCCGAGGCCTGCGGGGACGTTGCGCCTCCGGTGCAGGTCATGGTCCTGGGCACGTACCACATGGACAACCCGGGGCTCGACCTGCACAACGCCCGGGCGGACGACGTGCTGACCCGGCAGCGACAGGCCGAGCTGGCCGCCGTGGCGGAGGCACTGGCAGCGTTCAAGCCGACGGTCATCGCAATCGAGCGAGTGACGCCCGCGCCGGCTTACGAAGATGCTGCCTACCGCGAGTTCGACGATTCACAGCTCGCCAGTCGTCGCGACGAACGGGTGCAGGTCGGCTACCGGCTGGCCCGCGTCGCCGGCCTGCAGACCGTGCACGGCATCGACGAGCAGCCAGGGCCGGGCGAGCCCGATTACTTCCCGTTCGAGCGCGTGCAGGCCGGCGTTCAGCGCCACGGCGAGGACGCCGCCCTGGCAACGATGATGAGCCGCACCGGGAAGCTGATCGCCGAGTTCGAGCAACGCCAGGCCAGTAGCACGGTCGCGGAGCTGCTGATCGACGCGAACGATCCGCGCACGCTGGCGGACCCGTCGATGTACTACGAGCTGCTGGCCTTCGACGCCGGCGAGGACCAGCCCGGGGCCGAGCTGCTCGGTTACTGGTTCATGCGCAACGCGAAGATCTTCGCCAAGTTGATGGACGTCGTGAACCCCGGTGACCGTGTCGTGGTGCTGTTCGGGGGCGGGCACAAGCACTGGCTCGAGCACCTGGCGCGCAACACGCCGGGGTTCGAAGTCGTCGATCCGGTGCCCTACCTGCGACGCTGAGCCGCGTCAGCGCATCGTCGCGTCCGGTCGCCAACTCCGACAAGGCCACTTCGTACACGTAAGCGAAGCGCTCGTTGCGCGGATCGAGATCCGTCGCCCGTTTGAGCTCGCGCAGCGCCTCGGGCCCGCGCTGCTGACGGACCAGCGAGAGGCCGAGCGCGTGATGCAGCGTCGCGTCCTGCGGCGACAGTTCGAGACCCTCCCGCAGGATCGTCTCCGCCTCCGCCTCGCGTCCCTGCAACCGCATCAGGTCGGCGAGATTCGCCCAGGCCGGCACGAAACGTGTGTCCAGCTGCAATGCCGCCCGGTACTCCTGCTCGGCGGCCGCCATCTCACCGCGATCGGCCAAAAAGCCGCCCAGGTTGGTGCGGTGCTCGGGACGGTCGGCGTTGAAGCGCTCGGCGGCAATGAACTCGTCGGCCGCGCGGCGGAATGCCGCGAGCGACTCCGGGGAATCGAAGGCATCGTCGGCCAGCGGCGCCAAGGTGCGCGCGGTCTGCATGCGCACCGTGCGCACCGGGTCACTGAGCAACGGCATCACGGCTCGCCGCTGTAGCGGCGGCAGGATCTCGAATGCCGCGATCGCTGCGCGCCGCACCAGCGGGCTCGGATCCTTGAGTCCAGCCTCGGCCGCGAGGATCGTGTTCTCCCCCGGGCTGCGGGCCAGCCGCTCGATGGCCGATGCGCGCGCGATGGCCGACTCGTCGAGATTCGCTGTCACCTGCGTCAGTGCGATGCTGGCGCCGGCATCCCGGCGGTCCGCTGCAGCAAAAGCCTCCGCAAAGCCCTGGAATCCGGGCTTCGGTTCCGGATAGCGCTTGCGGATCTCGGCCGCGGCCCAGTCGACCTTGCGATCCGTGTGGCACTGGTTGCAGGCGTTGGGCACGCCGAGACTGGCGCTGAGGTCCGGTCGCGGGATCCGGAAGCTGTGGTCATGGCGCGGATCGACGACCATGTAGGTCTCGGTCTTCATGTGGCACGCGGCGCACGCGGCGCCCGGTGTGCCGGTCTCGTGAAAATGGTGGCTCGCCGCGTCGTATTTCGCCGCCGAGTGGCACTGCGCGCAAACCCCATTGCCCGGCGCATGCAGTTGCCCGCCGTGCGGTTCGTGGCAATCGCCACAGGTGACGCCCTTCGCGTACATGCGGCTCGACACGAACGAGCCCCAGTTGAACACCTCGTCGCGCTGCTGCCCGTCGGGATGGTAGAGGCCCTCGCTCAGCAGCGCGGGCAGGTAGTGATCGTGCAACGGTTCGCCCGCCTGGTAGTCGTTCGAGAACTGGCCGCGCCGCGCATGGCACTGCGCGCAGACGTCGAGTTCCCTCTCGGTCGTGCGCGGCGTACTGCGCGCTGCATTGCCGGTCGCCGGATCGATGACCCACGCGGCATCGCGCCGCTCGTCGAGGTTCACCGTCAGGCCGCTGTCGGTCATCGGCTGACCGTTCCGGGCGGCAGTCCGTGCCAGCGTGACGTGTAGGCTGCCCGGGCCGTGACAGGCCTCGCAGCCGACGCTGATCTCCGCGAACTTCGTCGCGAACGTGTGCGACGCGGCGTCGTAGTTCTTCTGCACGTTGGTCGAGTGGCAGTCGGAACACATGAAGTTCCAGTTCTGCTGTCGCTGTGTCCAGTGCAGCTCGTCGCGGTGGTCGATGCGCTCGTTCGGGTAGAGATGGAACCAGCGCTGGCCACCCTGGTCCTGCGGGCGCGTGTCCCACGCAATCGACAGTGCCTGCACGTGACCGCCGGGGAGCTCGATCAGGTACTGCTGCAGCGGGTAGACGCCGAATGTGTGGCGTACCTCGAAATCGGCGAGCTGGCCGTCCGGGCCGTCGGTACGCACCATGAACTTGCCGTCGCGGCGGAAGAACTCGCTCGTGACGCCGAAGTGGCGGAACTCGGCGTCGTCGAAATCACCGAGCACTGTGGTTTCGTCGGCCACCTGCATCGCGACAGCGTGCTGCGATCCGCGCCAGCGCTCGTACTCCGCCGCATGGCACTCCGCGCAGGCCACCGAACCGGTGAATCCGGCGTCGCTGGCAATTGGGGTGGCCTCGATCGTCGCGGCGGGCGGCGGGTCGGGCGGGTCGGCCAAACCCTGGAAGATCATCCATGCGACCGCCACGGCTGCGAGGCCGAGTCCGGTGAAAACGACGGGCAGCCACCGGCGCGTCGGTCGAGGTCCACTCCCAGTCATGAGCCATTCTACCGCGAGAGGGGCGGGCGGCCTTGGCTCAACCGATGGGTCGCGCGACGTAGGAAACCGCGTACAGCATGATCAGGACCAGCAACGCCGCCTGAGTCGCGTGCACCGCAGGTCGTCGGCTGACCATGCCGGGCAACAGCATGACGGCCGCAGCCGCACGGACACCGCCGGCCCCGGTGAAATCAGGTCGGCCCTCGATGAAAAGTTGTGCCGCTGTACCGCTCACCAGTACCGCGAGCAGCAGTCCCTGCATCCAGCGTCCATGGCGATAGTAGTACTCCCGCATGTCGTGCGTCCGGCCGTCCTCGAGTTCCGGTACCGCGAGGTGGCTGATCAGGTACAGCAGGATCGGCACGCACAGCAGCAGCAGGGCCTGCAGCACCGTCCACGGCGTGTGATCTGCGAAGCGCCACAGCGCAAACCAGCTGACCACGTGTGCGACGAAGATCAGCGCAATCCAGCAGCTGTGCACCCAGTAGAGCTGCACGCGATCGCGGGCCTCGATCATCTGGCCGACGCTGCGTACGAGCAGCGAGACGCCGAGACCCGCGACGATCGCATACAGCGCCATCAGGAACTCGAAGATGCTCAAGTCCCTGGTCTCGTGCGTGACCGAACCGAAATCGTCAGAGCTTCTGCTTCGGCTTCAGGTCCAGCGGCACGGGCGAGTGTGCCTTGAGCTCGTCGAGGCCGCTTGCGGTCGTCGTTGCCCACCGCTTGAAGAGCTGCCGGAAATCCGAGAGGTTCGACACGCTGGTCGCCATCTGCATGCCGCCCGAGTCCAGGGTTTCGCGGCGGTCGACGACGCGGCCGAGCAGCGCATTGGTCGGCGAGTCGCGCACCTCGATCACCAGCGTCGCCTCGCCGGCATTCGCCGTGAACGTGCGCGAGCGGCCCGGGGACATCGTGTCCGGTGCGTTGAGGAACAGATTGACGACCGCTGTCGAGACCCGCAGCACGTCCGGTCCCGGCGCCGTGACCACGGCGTAACCGGCCTTGGTGAAGGCTTCCTGGAAGATGTCGTCGAAGTTCGAACGGGCGGCCTCGAGGATCTTCGCGGCGTCTTCTTCTGTGACCCGCCGCGACAAGGACGAGCCGGGCTCGTTCATCTCCTTCATCCAGTCCTTGCGGAAGGCCACCTCGGTCGGGTCGACCATGACCTTGGTGTACGGACGGAAGTCGGCGCCCGGCATCAGGAAGACCGCGTCCATCTTCCTGGGCTTCACCTCGATGAGCCCGTCCCAGTTGGTGGGTGCTTCGTCGGCGATTGCCGTGCCCAGCAACATTGCGAGGGCCAGCAGGGGCAGGGTCTTCAGGTTGATCATGGATCGATCTCCGGGTTGCTGCGTAGCCGGCGGACGACCGCCGGAGCGACGTGGTTCATTCTAGCGCTTCATCGTCGCCTTCCCATGCCGCCGCGCTGCATGCCACCGGAGCGCTGCTGGTACTGCTGGTTGCCGCGCTGCCGGGCGGAGTAGTCCCGATTCAGCTGCGACGTGTCGCGCGTCGTGCTGGCCGACCGATCCCGGCTCTCGGTACGTGCAGGCTCTTGCGAGGCGGCCGTGCGCTGTTGTGCCTGCGTCCGCGACGTATCGGCTGCAGCCCACTCGCCGTTGTCATAGTGCTGCCAGCCGTCATCCGTCTTCTTGTAGACGTTGCCGTCGTGGCCGGCATACAGGTCGCCGCTGCCGCTCTGCCCGACGGTCGTACGGCCCGGGCCCTCGCCCGAGACCGAGATCGCCTGGCCGCCGCCGCTGCCCTCGATGCTGGTCGCGCTGCGGCCGTCGTTGCGCCGGGTCTCGGTGGTCATCGAGCCCTGCTCGCCGGTGATCGTGCTCGAGCCCTGGCCGCGTGACTGCTCGCCGGACGCCGTGTAGGTGTCGCCGTCACCGGTCGTGATCGTGCGCTCGCTCTCGATCGAACCACCCTCGCGCGACCGCTCCACCTGGCTCGAACCGCCTTGCGACGTCTCGCGCTCGATCGTCTGCGTGCCGTCGTCGAAATCCGTCTTGCGCTCGGTCTTCACATACTCGTCGCCACGCTCGACCTTGCGCTCGGTCGTCATCTTGTTCTTGTCTTCGTCGTAGTAACGCTCGGTCTTCGTGCCGACCCCGGTGCGCGGGTTGTAGGTCTCGCCGAAGCTCGCCCACTCGTCGCCGTCCCACGCCGTCTCGACGTAACCGTAGCGGCCGGACTTCGGGTTGTAGCCCTGCGTGTACGAGTAGCCGCCGTAGGGTCCGTACCACACGGAGCGCGAGCCGTAGCCGCCGGTCGCCGGGTTGTACCAGCTGCCGTGGCCATAGGAGCCCCAGTACGGGTAATAGATGCCGCCGTAGATGTAGGGCGGGTAGTACCAGCCCGTGCCGTAGTAGGCCACGCCCATCGCGACGATGACGCCGGTCGCGTAGGCCTCGGTCGACGAGAACTCGACCTCGTCGTCGTCCGAGGCCTTGGTCGGCTTGACGTCGGTGACGGCGTACGCCGGCGAGCTCGGTGGAATCGAGTAGATCGCTGCCGGCACGTCGGCGGTCGCGCCCCAGGGCCCGGTCGGCGTATCTGCCACGTACCAGGCCGCCGCGTACACGAGGTAGAAGCGGTTCTGGTACATCAGCACGTCGTAACCGGTGTTCACCGCCCGCGCGACCGGCGTGCCCGGAATCGGCTCGAATTTCGGGTCGCCGGCGTAGGTGACCTCGACGGTCGGCGCGCTGCCTTTCTTGACCCGGGTCTTGGTCGGCAGGGATGCCTCGAGAGCCGCCGTGCGCGCCTCGATCGTTCCCGGCACCGATGCAAGGACGGCCGCCCGCGCATGATCCCTGGGGATCTTGCTGAAGGCCTCGGGCAACTCCCGCGTGTAAGTCCAGGAGCCACTATCGAGACTCGTCGTCGTGAACCAGCGCCCAGCGACCAGGAAATACCAGTTCGAGCCGAGCTTGAAGAGCGGGCTCTCGGAATTCTTGACCCACTGCAGTCCGTCCGTGCCCGCAATGGCTTCGAGCGCCGGCTTGCCGTCGGTGACGATCAGCTCGGTCGGCCGATCCGCATACAGCACCTGCGGTACGGCCCGCGTGGACTTCTGCAACGGCACGGCCTTGCGCGCAGCCGCGTATTCCGCGCTCGCGGGCAGATTCGAGAAGCTCGCCGGCAGCGACGTCGCGACTTTCCAGCCCCGATCGAGCTGGCTGGAGGTCAGCCAGCGGTCGCGATCGAGCAGGTAGTACGTGCCGGTTCCCGCGGGGTCGCGAAACGTCGGCCAGTTCGCGTTGACGATGACCTCGAGGTTGGTGCTCGGCACCGTCGAGGCCACGGGCTTGCCATTGACGAACAGCAGGATCGTCGGCGTCGAGCGCACGAAGATCGGCGGGGGCGTCGTGTTGAACCCGGTGGGCGGCGGACCCGCCAGCACCTCGTCCGCGACGTAGGCGAGGAACAGGTCGAGCGGCACCTCGAGCGACTTGCGGATCACCGCGCTCTCGACCGTCTTGGTGTACTCCGCGGGCGCCGGGGTCGCGAACTTGACGTCGGTCACCTTCGGCGAGGTCACGGCGACCTTGCGAGTCGGCAGGTCGACAACGGTATCGCCCGAAAGATTCGCGGTGCCGAACCTCGGTGACGATTCACCCGGAACCGTCAGTTCGAACGCGAACGTGGCCGTGAACCGCTCGAAGTCGGGCCAGCTGCGGATCTGCGGGGCGTGGAGCGTCAATGCGTAGTCGTCGACCGTGCGCTGTTGCGGGAACGTGGGACGCGGTGTTTCGGTTGCAGGCGCTGGAGATGATGCAGCGGGTGTCGCCGCGTTTGCACTGACGGCGGGAATCGCGAGCAAGCAACAGAGGGCGAGTGCCCGGAGCAGGTTCATGAATACACCCATGCGTGGCGCAGGATCTGAGCAACCCGATTCTACGACGGCCGTGCCCGTCTGCCTTTGGTATTGCGACAGGCGGCAATCGACCGCCGGCACACAGTGTGCAATGCAATAATACGCCGCATGACGCAACTTCCAGCGGGATCGAATGCAGTCCAGCCCGCCGCGCCGTCGTTGCGTCTCGACGTGGTCGCGGGCCTGACGGCAGCGGCGGTGGTCCTGCCCAAGGCCATGGCCTACGCGACCGTGGCCGGCCTGCCCGTTGCGGTCGGCCTGTATACGGCCTTCATTCCGATGATCCTCTACGCGCTGCTCGGCACGTCGCGCGTGCTCAGCGTGAGCTCGACCACGACGCTGGCGATCCTCGCGGGCACCCAACTCGGTCTCGTGGTACCGGACGGCGACCCGGCCAGGCTGCTCACCGCCACGGCCACGCTGACGGCGATGGTGGGCGCGTTCCTGCTGCTCGCGTCGGTGTTGCGGCTCGGATTCGTAGCCAATTTCATCTCCACGCCGGTGCTGACCGGATTCAAGGCCGGTATCGGTCTCGTGATCGTGCTCGACCAGGTGCCGAAACTGCTCGGCATCCACATCGAGAAGGCGGGATTCTTCCGCGACCTGCTCAGCGTCGCGCAGCACCTGCCCGAAACTTCGTTGCTGACGCTGGCGGTCGCCGCCGCGACGCTGGTGGTGCTGGTCGGCATGGAGCGGCTGTGGCCGCGCGCCCCAGCGCCGCTGGTCGCGGTCGGCGGGGCCATCGCCGCGTCCTGGCTGTTCAGCCTGCAGTCGCAGGGCGTGTCGATCGTCGGCCTGATTCCGCAGGGGTTCCCGTCGCTGACGATGCCGGACGCTGCACTGATCGCGCAGCTGGCCCCGGGTGCGCTCGGCATCGCGCTGATGAGCTTCACCGAGACGATCGCGGCGGGGCGTGCCTTTGCGAGTCCGTCCGACCCGCCGATCCATGCGAACCGGGAGTTGATCGCGACAGGCGCGGCCAACCTGGGCGGCGCGTTGACCGGCGCGATGCCGGCGGGCGGAGGCACGTCGCAGACTGCGGTGGTGCGGTCCGCCGGGGGGCGTTCGCAGAAGGCGTCGCTGGTGACGGCAGCCGCTGCGGTGGCCACGATGCTGCTGCTCGCACCGCTGCTCGGGTTGATGCCGAACGCGACGCTGGCGGCGGTCGTCATCGTCTACTCGGTCGGCCTGATCAAGCCTGCGGAGTTCCGCCAGATTCTCGGTGTTCGAACGATGGAGTTCCGCTGGGCCCTGGTGGCCTGCCTCGGTGTGCTGGTATTCGGCACGCTGAAGGGCATCCTGGTGGCCATCATCGTGTCGACGATCGGCCTCGCGAGCCAGGCAGCGAACCCGCGCGTCTACGTGATCGGCCGCAAGCGTGGCGCCGACGTGCTGCGCCCGCTCTCGCCGGAGCATCCGGATGACGAGACGTTCGAGGGCCTGTTGATCCTGCGTCCGGAGGGACGCCTGTTCTTCGCCAACGCGCAGAGCGTGGCGGACCAGGTCAGTGAGCTGGTGGCCCAGTACAAGCCGCGAGTGGTCGCGCTGGACATGAGCCGGGTCCCCGACCTCGAGTACTCGGCTCTACAGATGCTCGTGGAGGGCGACAAGCGCGCCGCCGAGCGGGGCGCCGTGTTCTGGCTGGCGGCCTTGAATCCGGGCGTGCTCGAGGTCGTGCGGAATGCCGGGTTCGACCGGCAACTCGGGCCCGAGCGCCTGTTGTTCAATGCTCGTGCGGCGATCGAGCGCTATCAGGCGATGCAGGCGTCTGCCGGCGGCAAATCGCCGCCGGCCAAAGCCTGATCAGAATTTTTCCGGCACGTACTTGAACGGGTAATCGGCCGCCTTGTGGCGGCCGATCTTGCGCTTCGGCAGCTTGACTTTCTTCGCCGGCGGGGCCTTGTGGGGCACCTGGTCCAGCAGGTGCCGGATCACGTTCAGCCGCACGCGCTTCTTGTCCTCCGACCTCGCGACGTACCACGGCGCCCAGTCGGTATCGGTGGCGGCGAACATCTCGTCACGCGCCTTGGTGTAGTCGTCCCAGCGGTCGAACGACTTGAGGTCCATCGGCGTCAGCTTCCAGATCTTGCGGCCGTCGTCGATCCGGTCGCGCAGTCGCCGCTCCTGCTCCTCGGGGCTCACTTCGAGCCAGTACTTGAGCAGGATGATCCCGGACTTGACCATGAACTGCTCGAACAGCGGCACGACCTTGAGGAACTCGCGCGATTGCTGCTCGCTGCAGAAACCCATCACGCGCTCGACGCCCGCGCGGTTGTACCAGCTGCGATCGAAGATCACGACCTCGCCCGCTGCCGGGAAATGCGGCAGGTAGCGCTGCGCGTACATCTGTGACTTCTCGCGCTCGGTCGGCGCGGGCAGCGCGATGACGCGGAACACGCGCGGGCTCACCCGCTCGGTGATCGCCTTGATCGTGCCGCCCTTGCCGGCGCCGTCGCGGCCCTCGAACACGATGCAGACCTTGAGTCCCTTGTGCACGACCCACTGCTGCAACTGGACGAGCTCGACGTGCAGTTGCTTGAGCTGCTTCTCGTACTCCTTGTTCTTCAGCGGCTCGGCGGGCGTCTCAGCCACCGGCTGCTTTTTCTTCCTGTCTGCCATGGATCGTCTCCTTGATCGCTACTGCGGCTGGGTCGAAGCCACGGTCATCGGTTCCGCAAAGCTGCCGCCCAGCGCCAGGTGCAGGTTGACGCGCTGGATCAGCTGCTCGCTCTGCACGCGCAGCAGTGCCATGCGCGCCGACTGCACCTGTTGCTGCTGCTGCTGGACGGACCGCAGGTCCTGCCGGCCGATGCGGTACGCGGACTGGTCGTACTCCAGTGTCTTCTCCTGGTCCGCGACCACCTGGCCGAGCAACTGCACGCGCTCCGCGAGGATTTGCGAGGCGGCAAGCGAGTTCTCCACCTCGTTGATCCCGCGCAGCACCTGGCTTGCGTAGCGTGCGAGGGCTTCCTTCTGTTCCGCGGTGCGCACCGAGACCTGGGCGGTCAACGCCCCGCCCGTGTACAGCGGCGCAAACAGCGTAGCGCCCGCGCCGCCGGAAGGGTTCTCGAAGTCCTCCTGCAGCTCGATCACGTCGCTTTCGAGCGCCGAGACGCTGGCGTTCAGGCGGATGCTTGGCAGTCGGGCGGCCTTGGCCTCGCCGACGCGATCGAAGGCCGCCGCGACCCGCCGCTCGGCCGCGATGATGTCGGGCCGGCGCTCGAGCATGTCGAGCGGCATGCCGACCGGAACCGGGCCGGGGACTGCAGGCAACGCCGGCGCCGCCTGCAGCTCCGTGGCCGGATAACGTCCCAGCAGCATTTCGAGCGAGCGCACGGCCTGCTCGTGGGCGAGGCGCGACTGCCGGACGGCGTCCTCGAACGTTCCGAGGTTCGCGCGCGCCAACGCGACGTCCTTCTGGCTGCCGACCCCCACCTTCTGCCGGTCCTCTGCGAGTCGCAGCAGCTCTCGCGACGACTGCGCCATGGACTCGGTGGCGGCCAGCTGCAGCTTCGTCTCGGTGGCCATGAACCAGCTGCGCGCCACCTGCGCGGCCATCGACTGGCGTGCAAACTCGTAGTCTGCCTGCGCCGACGCGTAGGTCGCATCCGCCGCATTGCGGCCGTACCGCAGCCTGCCCCAGAGATCCGGTTCCCACGAGATGCCCAGCATCACGCCCTGCAACGCCGAGGTGAGATCGGAGCCGCCACCCACCTTCAGGCCGCCGGTGCCGAGCAGGTTGATCGTCGGCAGCAGGGCCGCGCGGGCGATCTGTGCGTAAGCCGCGGACTGCTCCACGCGGGCCGCCGTCGCGCGCAGGTCCGGGTTGCGCGCAATCGCTTCGTTGACGAGCGCATTGAGCTGCGGGTCGTTGAACGACGCCAGCCAGTTGTCGCTGATGGCGCCTGCTTGCGGAGCGTCGGCGCTCCACGAGGCTGCGGATCTCGGTACCCTGCAGCGCGTCCTTGCGGATCTCCTCCGGCGGAGGCGGTGCGGTGACGACGCAGCCGGCCAGCGTGGCCAGGACTGCAGACGCAAGATGGATGGGCCTGGCGCGCATGTCGGTCAGTGCAGCTTGACGATCAGCCAGTCGAGCTTGGAGCTGACGCGCAGGAACACCTTGCGGAGGATGTGGATCATCGCGCCGCTGTTCGTGTACACGGCGCCGATTCCCCGGGCGCCGGGAGCCAGGAAGAGCTCCGCGTCGTCGCCGACCGGACGCAGCTTGACCGCAAGGCGCATGTCCGGGGCCGCGCCGAAGCCCGTGCTCGGCAGCAGGCCACTGATCGGCAGCTGGCCCTGGGCCGTCGCCCAGATGATCGCTTCGACGTCGCACTTGATGATGCGCGCCGGGTAGGTCTTGAGCGCGATCTCCGCCTCGTTGCCCGGCTCGATCTTGCGCACCTCGTTCTGCCCGAAATACGCCACGACCCACTGCTCGTTCTCGATGAACGTCATCGCGGGAACGGGCGGAAACGGCACCACCATGACCCCGGGCCGCAAGGCGAGTGCCACGACGTAACCATCGGCCGGGGCGTAGGTTACGGTCTGCTCGAGATTCCACATCGCATCGGCCAGCAGCGCCTCGGCCTGCGCGATTTGCGCCAGCACCTTCGCGACCTCGTCCTGCACGCCGGTCGACGTCTTCGCCGCCAGCTTCTCCTGCACCTGCGCCACCGAGGCCTCGGCGGCCAGCAGGTCATTCTCCGTTCGCTGCAGGTCGGTTTGCGCCTGATCGAGATCGAAGCGGTTGCCGGCGCCGGTCCGGGCGAGTTCTTCGTACTCGGCCGCCCGCTTACGTGCCAGCGCGAGCTGCGTCCGGGCAGTTCCCTGGCGGCTGACCGCCTCCTTCAACTGCTGTGACAGGTTGCGCTGGTTCGCATTGGCCGAGATCAGCTGGGCCTTGAGCGACTCGATGTTCGCCTCCGCCGAGC
Organism: uncultured Gammaproteobacteria bacterium; assembly: GCA_963777725.1. Taxonomy (GTDB): domain Bacteria; phylum Pseudomonadota; class Gammaproteobacteria; order Steroidobacterales; family Steroidobacteraceae; genus RPQJ01. Next base: position 3,688 of record CAVZRR010000022.1, on the reverse strand, counting down.
GCACCTGGATCTCGAACGGCGTCCGGTCGAGCCGGAACAGCACGTCGCCTTTCTTGACCGGGATGTTCGGCGCGACCGGGACCTCGGTCACCTTGCCGGCCACGCGCGAGTTGATCGGCACCACGTAGTTCATGACGCGCACGTCGGAGGACGACGGCGCGAAGATGTTCAGCAGCAGGATCAGCATCGCGATGCCGACGATCGGGATCGTCGCGACGATGACCTGGCTCACGATGTTCCAGGGCAGCCACTTGAACTTGATGAAGATCAGCCAGACGAAGAACGAATAGATCAGGAGAAGAATCAGTTCCATCAGCCGCGAGCCTCCTGGGCCGAACCGCGCTTCGAGTGATGCGAGCTGTGCCCTGAGCTGCTCGATCTCGCGCCGCGCCGCCTCCGGCACTGGCGGTGGCCGCCGGCGCCTCGGCGCTCTCGCCGTGATGCTCATCGGCGACGTCCGTGCCGTACGCCAGTTTGTAGAGGACCGGCTTCGAGTAGGCCCACAACCATGCCAGCGGCCAGAGCATGCCGCCGAACACCAGCGACAGCAGGCAGAGGACCTGGATCGCCTTGGCCTGCGGGTGCTTCCTCTGCTCGGCGATCTTCTCCGGCAGGATGTGCACCAGCCAGAACACGACCAGCACCACGACCGGCACCAGGATCAGCACGACCCAGGAGATGCCGTTGGCGACGGCGTCGAGCGTCTCGCCCTGGAACATCGATGCAGTCGCAGTCGCAGGTGCCAGCACTGGTGCGAGCGCAAGCGGCGCCGCGGCCAGCAGGTTACGGTGCGTCGTTCGGGTCATGTATGGAATCCCAGTATTTGTGCGCAAGATGATAGATCAACGGCCGAGCGACCGGCTTTGAGGACGTGACACTGGCCAGATCCTGCCAAGCGTGGCCACACAGGGTCAAATTCGCATTTCGACTAGTACGTATAAACCCTCACCCGTCCCAAAGCGACTGGCGCGGCGACGCCTGTCTCGAGCGCAAAGGCCGCAGGGTCGATTAAGCTGCATAATCCCGTGTCTCGCGATCGTCACGCGCGCGTCGTGCGTGCGACGAGGGATCATGAAACCGTATCAGTGAGTGCGCAGTACGCGCCAGGAGATCGACGATGACCAGTTTCAAAGCCTCGACGACCGCCGCCTGCCTGGCCGCGACCCTCTGCCTGGCCACGATGGCCCGCGCCGAGACGCCCGCGGCCGAGCCGCAGGGTGAGGTCATGATGGCATCCGCAACCGTGACGGCAACCGTGACGAAGATCAACCACGAGACGCGCGAAGTCACGGTCAAGGCGGAGGACGGCAAGGAACATTCGTTCGTGGCCAGCGAAGACGTGAAGAACCTCGCCCAGGTGAAGCCGGGCGACGTGATCACCGCGACCTACGGCGAAGCGCTCGCTTACGAGGTGAAGAAGGGTGGCCAGGTGGCCGACGTGGCGACGGTCGTTGGAGGTGGAGCGGCCGCGCCTGGCAGCATGCCGGCCGCTGGCATTGCCCGCCAGACCACGGCGACGGTGCTGATCACGGCGATCGATCCGAAGGTGCCCTCGGTGACCTTCAAGGGGCCCAGGGGCAATACCCGGACCATCAAGGTGCTGCACCCCGAGAAGCTCGAGGGCGTCAGCGTCGGCGATACGGTCGAACTGACCTTCACCGAGGCGTTTGCGGTCAAGGTCGAGGCCGCGCCGAAGAAGTAACTCGATCGCGCCACCTGGCTCGCTGCGCCCGATGCATCAGCCGTCGGCGTAGCGAGCCTTGCGATCCGCATCGTGCCGGGGCGTTTGTATTAGAGTTCCGGCACGATGCCACTGGACCGGCCGATCCTTGAAGTCATTACGCCAGCTGCTGACGCTGATTCTCGTGGCCTCGCTGGTCTCGGGCTGCGGCACGTGGTCCAAGGTCACCGGCGAGGAGCGGCGGTCCGAAAAGCAGGCGCAGCAACTCAGCCAGATCCAGCAGACCTGCCAGCGGTTTGCGGACGGGTTTGCCGGCAAGGTGCTCGAGTACGTGAGCCCGATCATCAAGCGGTCCGCGGACCTGGCGATCGTCGATGGATTGAGCTACTGGCAGATCACCCAGCTCAACTCGGCGTATACGATCGCGACGGGTGCCAGTCCGATTCTCTGTCATCTCGACTTTGTCGTCCTCGCGACGTTGAGCCGAATGGTGGTCGAGGACACGCTGATCGAGCTCGACGACGACCTGCTGGAGCCGCTCATCGCGGTCTATCGCGACCTGGAGCGGGAAGCCTGGAGCAACGCGGCGACCCTGCTGACCCCGGCCCAACTCGACGAACTGCGGGGCTTGATCGCGGACTGGCGGGCGAAGAATCCGCGGGTCACGCTGGTGGGCTTCGTGCATTTTGCCGAGTTTGCCGAGGCCGCGGGCTGGTCCACGGAGGCCAAGAGCGCGCCCGGGGGGCTGTTCGGGCTCCTGGGCCTCGACCCGCTCGCCGGCCTCGATCCCGCCGTCAAGCAGATCGAGCAGACGCGCCTGCTTGCCGAGCGCGTGATCTTTTACATGCAGCGGATGCCCTACCTGCTGGACCTGCAGACCGAGCGGGTCGTGCTGCAGGCAACGCTGGCTCCCCAGGTCAAGCGTGCGAACGCGAGCCTCGAGCGCGCCAGCCTGGCGATGGAGAACTATGCGGCGATCGGCAGCAACCTGCCGGAGGCGATTGCCCGCGAGCGCGAAGCGCTGATCCAGCAACTCTCGGGCGAAATGCTGAGGCAGGAGGCCGAACTGCGCGGCTTGCTGACCGACATGCAGACGACGCTGGCGACCGGTTCCGAGACCGCGGTGGCGGTGAATTCAGCCGTCGAGGCGCTCGACAAGCTGATGGCGCGCTTCCCGCGTCGCGAGCCCGGTGCGGAACCGGCGGAGGGCCGTCCCTTCGACATCACCGAGTACACCGCGGCAGCCGCGGAGTTCACCGGCACCGCGCGCCAGCTCACCGCGTTGCTCGAGGCGCTCGGGCGTGAAGGGGCGCCGGTCGCGGCGGCCGTGGCGGGTGGTGCCGAGGCCGGCCGGGCGCTCGTCGATCACCTGTTCTGGCGGGCCTTGCTCCTTGGGCTGCTGTTGATCGGGGCCGCGCTGTCAGCAGCGCTCGCCTATCGCTCGCTTGCGCGCCGGGGCCACCGCGATTCGTAGGCCGAACGCCTCCAGAATGGTCGCCAAGGTATCGAGTCGCGGGTTCCCCTTCTCCGAGAGCGTGCGATAAAGGGTCTCACGGCTCAGTCCAGTGCGTTCTGCGAGTGCTGCCATTCCACCCACGGCGCCAGCGATGGTGCGAAGGGCGACGGGCACCAGTCGTGGGTCACCCTCCGCCAGGATCGCATCCAGGTATGTCGCGATACCGTCCTCATCGCGCAGGTAGTCGCTTGCGCGGAAGGGAGCGCTCGTGTGTGCGCGCCCTGTAGTCCTGCCAGTAGCCATGCGCCACCTCGATGTCGCGTTGCTGGGACCGCTTGTCTCCGCCACACAGAAGCAGGACCACTGCCGCGCCGTCCTGCGCGAAATAAATCCTGTATCCCGGGCCGTAGTCGACGCGCAATTCAAATACTCCAGCGCCGACTGATTTCCAGTCGCCCCGAAGCCCCGCCTGCATCCGGTCTATGCGAGCTGCGATTCTTGCGCGCGCCTGTCCATCGCGCAGCCGCACCAGCCAATCATCGAACGGCAGT
>CAVZRR010000021.1:0-101531 GCA_963777725.1 uncultured Gammaproteobacteria bacterium | reverse complement strand
GCACGCCGGACAGCGACCGGGTGAGCATGAGCGTTCGCGGACCTCAAATGGCGCAGCTACGGCCATCCACGGTTCCTGATACGGCGACGCCGTGGAGCAGGCACCGAGATGGCGAACGGCGTCCTCGGCTACAACCAGAAGCAGGCGCTGCGGGCGCTCAGCCCGGTCGGATGAATCGCGACGTTGACGAGCTGAGCCAGCCGTACAAAAAAGAACGCCCCTGACGGGGCGTTGTCAAGGACCTCAGCGATCAGCCCGCTCCTGGCGCGAAGGACGGCGGCCCCGGGGCCGCCGTTTTTCGTGGTGCTCGAATCAGTCATTGACAGCAAAAGAATGATCGTTCATTCTCATGCGAATAAACTTTCATCCAGACGCCGGCCACCGCGTCTGCGCAACACGCATCGAGGCCCCATGTCATCGCCCAGACCCGCGAATCGCCGAGCTGTTCTCGGCTTGTTGGCATCCGCGAGCCTCGTCACCGCCTGCGGCGGCGAGCAGGCACCTCCGCAAGGTCCCGGCGCCGTCCCCGTCACCGTCGTGACCCTGGCGCCGCAGACCGTCACGCTGACCCGCGAATTGCCGGGCCGCACCCACGCGTTTCTCGTCGCCGAGGTGCGGCCGCAGGTGGATGGCATCGTCAAGGATCGCCTGTTCACGGAGGGCGGGATGGTCACGGCCGGCCAGCCGCTCTACCAGCTCGACGACGCGACCTACCGCGCCGAGCATGCAAGCGCGAAGGCAGCGCTGGCGCGTGCCGAGGCCACGCTGAACACCGCACGCCTCAATGCGCGCCGATCCGCGGAACTCGTCGCGATCAACGCCGTCAGCAAGCAGGAAGATGAGAATGCCGTCGCCGCGCTCAAGCAAGCCGAGGCGGACGTCGCGGCTGCGCAAGCCGCCCTGCAGCGCGCCGGCGTGGTCCTCGGCTACGCGCGCATCACCTCGCCCATCACCGGGCGGATCGGCAAGTCGTCGGTCACGCAGGGCGCGCTCGTGACCGCGAACCAGGCGGCGCCGCTCGCGACGGTCCAACAGCTCGATCCGGTCTACGTCGACCTTGCGCAATCGAGTGCCGAATTCCTGGAACTGCGCAGGAGCATCTCGGCCGGCCGCCTCGAGGGCGCCGGGGACCTGCCCGTCAAGATCCTGCTCGAGGACGGCACGCCACACGCGGCGGACGGCAAGCTCGCGTTCTCCGACGTCACGGTCGATCCGGGCACGGGCAGCGTGGCGCTGCGCGTCGTGGTACCGAATCCGCAGAACATGCTGCTGCCGGGAATGTACGTCCGCGCGCTGGTCGGCAGCGGCGTGCGCGACAACGCGATCCTCGTGCCGCAACAGGGCATCGCCCGCGATCCGAAGGGCGACACCAGTGCGATGGTGGTCGGCGCGGACGGCACGGCCCAGGTGCGGCCGGTGAAGGTCAGCGTCGCGATCGGCGACAAATGGCTGGTCGAGGACGGCCTCGCGGCCGGCGACCAGGTCATCGTGGAAGGCCTGCAGAAGATCCAGCCGGGAGCACCCGTCGCGGCCGCGGAAGCCGGGGCTCCGGCGCCAGCCGCGCAGCCCGAGCCGGCGCCGCAGCAGTAGGCCGCGACACAGATGTCACGCTTCTTCATCGACCGGCCGATCTTCGCCTGGGTCATCGCGATCATCATCATGCTCGCGGGTGGCCTCGCGATCACGCAGCTGCCGATCTCGATGTACCCGGACATCGCGCCGCCCTCGGTGACGATCAACGCGAACTATCCCGGAGCGTCGGCGCAGGTCGTCGAGGACTCGGTGACGCAGATCATCGAGCAGAACATGAAGGGCCTCGACGGCCTGATCTACATGTCGGCGACCAGCGAGGCCACGGGCAGCGCCACGATCACGCTGACGTTCGAGTCGGGCACCGATCCGGACATCGCGCAGGTGCAGGTGCAGAACAAGCTGCAGCTCGCGATGCCGCTGCTGCCGCAGGAAGTCCAGCGCCAGGGCGTCAACGTCAGCAAGTCCCAGACCGGTTTCCTGATGGTGATCGCCTTCGTCTCCGAAGACGGCAGCATGAACCGCGACGACATCTCGGACTACGTCAGCACCAACCTGCTCGACCCGCTCGCGCGCGTCCCGGGCGTGGGCAGCGTGCAGGTGTTCGGCGCCCCGTACGCGATGCGGATCTGGCTCGACCCGCACAAGCTCGACACCTACGGCCTCGCCGTCAACGACCTCGTCGCCGCGGTGCGCGCGCAGAACGCGCAGGTCACCATTGGGCAGCTCGGCGGCGCGCCGGCCGTCCCCGGCCAGCAGTTGAATGCCACGATCAGCGCGCAGGAGCGGCTGCAGACGCCACAGCAGTTCCGCGACATCGTCGTGCGCAGCAACCCCGACGGATCGATCCTCAGGCTCGGCGACGTCGCCCGCGTCGAGCTCGGCGCGGAGACCTACGAGTTCATCAGCCGCTTCAACGGGCAACCGGCGAGCGGCATGGCGATCTCGCTCGCCACCGGCGCCAACGCGCTGCAGACGTCGATCGCGGTCGAGGAGGCACTCGACGAGCTGCGGCCCTTCTTCCCGCCCGGCCTGAACGCCATCGTGCCGTTCGACACGACGCCGTTCGTCCGCGTGTCGATCCAGGGCGTCGTGACGACGCTGGTCGAGGCGGTCGTGCTCGTGTTCCTGGTGATGTACCTGTTCCTGCAGAACTTCCGCGCGACGCTGATCCCGACGATCGCGGTGCCGATCGTGCTGCTCGGCACGTTCGGCGTGCTCGCGGCGCTCGGCTTCTCGATCAACATGCTGACGATGTTCGCGATGGTGCTGGCCATCGGGCTGCTCGTCGACGACGCGATCGTCGTCGTCGAGAACGTCGAGCGGCTGATGCGGGAAGAAGGCCTCTCGCCGGTCGAGGCGACGCGCAAGTCCATGGACCAGATCACCGGCGCGCTGGTCGGCATCGGGCTCGTGCTCTCGGCGGTGTTCGTGCCGATGGCGTTCCTGGGCGGCTCGATCGGCGTCATCTACCGGCAGTTCTCGGCCACGATCGTCTCGGCGATGGCGCTGTCGGTGCTGGTCGCGATCGTGCTGACGCCCGCCCTGTGCGCGACGATGTTGAAGCCGCTGAAGAAGGGCGAGCAACACGCCGAGCGCGGATTTTTCGGCTGGTTCAACCGGAAGTTCGAGTCGGGCAGCTTGCGGTACCAGGCCGGCGTGCGGGGCATCCTGGCGCGCAGCGGCCGCTTCATGGCGATCTTCGCCGCGCTGGTCGTGGTGATGGGCGTGCTGTTCACGCGCCTGCCGAGCTCGTTCCTGCCCGCCGAGGACCAGGGGTACCTGTTGAGCCAGGTGCTCGCACCGGTCGGCGCGACGCAGGAGCGCACGATGCAGTCGATCGAGCGGCTGGAGAAGCACTTCCTCGAGAACGAGCAGGACGCGGTCAAGGCCGTATTCAGCGTGCAGGGCTTCAGCTTCGGCGGCAGCGGGCAGAACAACGGCCTCGCGTTCGTGAATCTCAAGCACTGGAGCGAGCGCGAGTCCCCCGAGCTGCACGCCGACGCAGTCGCCGGGCGCGCAATGGGCGCGCTGATGCAGATCAAGGACGCGTTCGCGTTTGCGTTCGCGCCGCCGGCGATGCCCGAGCTCGGCATCGCGACCGGCTTTGCCTTCTTCCTCAAGGACAACGCAGGCCTCGGCCACGACGCGCTCGTGGCCGCCCGCAACCAGTTCCTCGGCGCCGCGGCGCAGAGCCCGTTGCTGGTCAACGTCCGGCCGAACGGCCAGGAAGACACGCCGCAGTTCCGCATCGAGGTCGACAAGGAGAAAGCGGCTGCGCTCGGGCTGTCGATCGCAGACATCAACGACACGCTCTCCGCGGCGTGGGGCGGCCGCTACATCGACGACTTCGTCGATCGCGGCCGCGTCAAGCGCGTCTACATCCAGGCGGATGCGCCGTTCCGGATGACGCCCGAGGACCTCAAGATCTGGTCGGTGCGCAACGACGCCGGGCAGATGGTGCCGTTGCCGGCCTTCGCGACGTCGCGCTGGGAATTCGGTTCGCCGCGCCTCGAGCGCTACAACGGCGTGCCGGCCATGGAGATCAACGGCGAAGGCGCGCCCGGCGTCAGCACCGGCGCCGCCATGGACGAGGTCGAGCGACTGGTCGGCGAATTGCCGACGGGTTTCGGCCTCGAGTGGACGGCGGTCTCGTACCAGGAGCGCGAGGCGGGCGCGCAGACGCCCCTGCTCTATTCGTTGTCGTTGCTGATCGTGTTCCTGTGCCTCGCGGCCCTCTACGAGAGCTGGAGCATCCCGACTGCGGTGCTGCTCGTCGCGCCGATCGGCATCCTCGGCGCGGCGCTGGCCAACACGTTGTTCGGCCTCGACCGCGACGTCTACTTCCAGGTGGCCATGCTCACCACGGTGGGCCTGACCAGCAAGAATGCGATCCTGATCATCGAGTTTGCGAAGTCCAACTTCGAGAGCGGCATGGACCTGGTCGACGCCACGATGCAGGCGGTTCGCGTCCGGTTGCGCCCGATCCTGATGACCTCGCTCGCGTTCGGCTTCGGCGTGCTGCCGCTCGCGATTGCGAGTGGCGCCGGCTCCGGCGCCCAGCGTGCAATCGGCACCGGCGTGCTCGGCGGGATGATCGCCGGCGTGGCGATCGGCATCTTCTTCATTCCGTTGTTCTTCGTGGTCGTCGAGCGCCTGCTCGTCCGAGGCAAGGCCCATGGCTGAGCGCTGCCTGAAGTCCCTGCTGCTCGCGGCCGTCGTGCTCGCGAGCGGTTGTGCCGTGCTGGAGCCGCCCGTGCCGGCGGCCGATCCGTCGATCCCCGCCGAGTGGCCGCTGCCAGCGACGACGACCGCAGCGGCGGCGGCTGGAGCGACCGCCGACATCGGTTGGCGGGATTTCTTCACGGACCCGAGGCTCGAGTCGGTGATCGAGCTGGCGCTCGCGAACAACCGCGACCTGCGCGTGGCCGTGCTCAACATCGAGCGCGCACGGGCTCAGTACGGCATCCAGCGCGCCGACCGGCTGCCCTCGCTCGGCGCGAATGCGGCGCTGGCACGCACCGGCGGCAGTGACCGGCCGGTCACCGATGTCTATACCGCCGACCTGGCCGTCACCGAGTTCGAGCTCGACCTGTTCGGCCGGGTGCGCAACCTGAGCGAGTCTGCGCTGCAGCGCTACTTCGCGCAGGAAGAGGCGCGGCGCAGCGCGCAGCTCGCGCTGATTGCCGCCGTCGCCAACGCGTACCTGAACCTGGCCGCGAACCAGGAACAGGTGCGGATCGCCGAGGAGACGCTGCGGACGCGCGAGGAGTACTACGACTTGACGGCGAAGCGCTACGAGCTCGGCGCCGAGTCCGCACTGGAACTGAGCCTCGCGCGCACCCAGGTCGAGACCGCGCGCGCCGAGGTCGCGCGCTACGCCGGGCTGGTCGCTCAGGACAAGAATGCGCTCAACCTGCTGGTCGGTGCACCGTTGGCAGCCGAACTGCTGCCCGAGGCCTTCGATGCGTCAGTCACCGGCCTCGGCCCGCTGCCGGCGGGGCTGCCGTCGGAGGTGCTGCTGCGCCGCCCGGACGTGCTGGCGGCCGAGCACCAGCTGCTGGCGGCGAACGCCAACATTGGTGCTGCGCGCGCGGCCTTTTTTCCGAAGATCACGTTGACGGGCGCCGTCGGCACGACCAGCGACGAATTGTCCGGCCTGTTCGATTCCGGCACCGGGATCTGGAGCTTCGTGCCGAAGGTCGAGGTGCCGATCTTCGCGGGCGGCCGCCTGCGGTCCAATCTCGGCGTGGCCACGGCTGATCGCGACATCGCGCTCGCGCAGTACGAGCAGGCCATCCAGGTCGGCTTCCAGGAAGTGGCCGACGCGCTCGCGCTGACCGGCACGCTCGCCGACCAGCGAGCGGCCCGGCAAGCGGCCGTCGAGGCCGCGGCGGAAGGCGATCGCCTGTCCCGGGCCCGTTACCGCGCCGGCCGCGACAATTACCTCGTGCTGCTCGAGGCGCAGCGGTCCCTGTACCTGGCCCAGCAGAGCCTGGTCGCGACACAGCTCGCCGAGCAGGCGAACCGCGTGGCGCTCTACAAAGTTCTCGGCGGCGGCTGGCAACAGGGCGGCCCATGAACGCCGGGATTGCGCGCACCACGAAGGACACACCGCGTGCAGAGGCGCAGCGCGAGCGCATCCTCTGCGCGGCGCAACGGTGCTTCATCGAATACGGCTTTCACGCGGCCAGCATGGCCAGCATCGCCGAGACCGCGCAGATGAGCGCGGGGTTGATGTATCGGTATTTCGAGAACAAGAGCGCGATCGTGCTGGCGATCATCGAGCGCCAATTGCAGGAGGGCCGGACCCAGATCGCACAGCTGCATTCATCGAGCGAACTGGCCGCGTCTCTGTACGACGTCTTCATCCGCTGGCAGGCCCGCGATCCGAGCGTGATGAACGCAGCACTGTTCCTCGAGATGAGCGCCGAGGCCTCGCGTGATCCGCAGATCGCCGCGGCGCTGCGCGGCTCGGACGCCTTGATCCTGTCGGACCTCGCCGGGTGGATGAACCGTGCCCGCGAGGACGGGGGCCTCGGGCTGCCGGCCGAGTCCGTGGCGACCCGCGCGTTCCTGCTCGAGTGCTTCATCCGGGGCCTGGCGCTGACCGCAGTGCGCCAGCCCGACCTGCCTCCGGGCACGATCAAGGACGCGATCGACAGCGTCGTGAGCCGACTGCTGTCGCCCTGAGACCGCGCTCGTCCGCGTATGTCATTGAATGCGCTGCCTTACTGCAGTGCACAAAAACGCGCCGGGCGGGACTGCATCCATCGCCGCTTGATCCCCGAAGCAAGTCTTTGCCCCGATTGAAGAATTTGCTATTGCGGCAGCGCAGCATCCGAGGGCATATTGGTCATTGAATCGGGGCACACCGCCCCGCCACTCTGCGGGGGATCAAGGCAGTGCTGATGTTCCTGATGTGGCTCCTGATTTTCTTCGGCGGCGCGCTCTACCTGGCGTACAACCGCGTGTCGTTGCGCGCAGCAACGATTGCAGTCGCCGTCGTACTGGTCGCTTACAGCGTGTTCGGCAGCGGCTCGCTGCCGTGGACCATCGCCCTCTGGACGGCGTTTGCCGCGCTGGTGCTGCTGAACATCGACGCCATCCGGCTGCGCTACGTCACCAAGCCGTTCCTGATGGTGTACCGGCGCATGCTGCCGACGATGTCGGATACCGAGCGCGAGGCGCTCGAGGCCGGCACCGTCTGGTGGGACGGCGAGCTCTTCACGGGCAAACCCGACTGGCCGAAGCTGCTGTCGGCGAAGGCGCCGCAACTCACTGCCGAGGAACAGGCGTTCATCGACGGCCCCTGCGAGGAGCTGTGCCGGATGATCGACGACTGGGACATCACGCATCGTCGCGCGGACCTGCCGCCGCAGGTCTGGGACTACCTGAAGAAGAAGGGCTTCTTTGCGATGATCATCCCGAAGTCGTACGGCGGCCTCGGCTTCTCGGCCTACGCGCATTCCTGCGTGCTCGTGAAGCTCGCGAGCCGCAGCGCCACGTGCTCCTCGACGGTCGCGGTGCCGAACTCGCTCGGCCCGGCCGAGCTGCTGCTGCACTACGGCACCGACGAGCAGAAGAACCACTACCTGCCGCGGCTCGCGCGCGGCGAGGACGTGCCCTGCTTCGCGCTGACCGGTCCGCGGGCGGGTTCGGATGCCGCCTCGATTCCCGACACCGGCGTGGTCTGCCGCGGCACGTGGGAAGGCAAGGAAGTCGTCGGCGTGCGGCTCAATTTCTCCAAGCGCTACATCACGCTCGCGCCGATTGCGACGGTCATCGGCCTCGCGTTCAAGCTCTACGATCCCGACAAGCTGCTCGGCGGCGACAAGACGGACTACGGCATCACCTGCGCGCTGATCCCGCGCCACACGCCCGGGGTCACGATCGGCCGCCGCCACTTCCCGCTCAACGTGCCGTTCCAGAATGGCCCGCTGTCCGGCAAGGACGTGTTCGTGCCACTCGACGCGATCATCGGCGGGCCGAAGATGGCCGGCCAGGGCTGGCGCATGCTGGTCGAGCAGCTCTCGGTCGGCCGCTGCATCTCGCTGCCATCGAACTCGGCGGGCGGCGCCAAGGCGGGCGTCTATGCCTCCACGGCCTACGCGCGCATCCGCAAGCAGTTCGCGCAATCCGTGGGCAAGTTCGAGGGCGTCGAGGCCGCGCTGACGCGCATGGCGGGCGCCGCGTACATCATCGACGCGGCCCGCTCCGTGACGAGCGGCGCGATCGACGGCGGCGAGAAGCCTTCGGTGCCATCGGCGATGCTCAAGTACCACTGCACGGAGCTCGGCCGCAAAGTCGCGAACGACGCGATGGACGTGCACGGCGGCAAGGGCATCTGCCTCGGCCCGAAGAACTATCTCGGCCGCGGCTACCAGGTGGTGCCGGTCGCGATCACGGTCGAAGGCGCCAACATCCTGACGCGCAGCCTGATGATCCTCGGCCAGGGCGCGATCCGCTGCCATCCGTACGTGCTCAAGGAGATGAACGCGGCGAAGGTCAAGGACAAGGCCCGCAGCCTGCGCGAGTTCGACGAGGCGCTGTTCGGCCATGCGGGCTACACGATCTCGAACGCCGCCCGTTCGCTGGTCATGGCCACGACCCTCGCGCGCTTCTCCGACGCGCCCACCGAGGGGGCGACGCAGCGCTACTACCAGCACATCAACAAGTTCAGCGCAGCGTTCGCGTTCGCGACGGACATGGCGATGCTGACGCTCGGCGGGTACCTGAAGCAGAAGGAGCATCTGTCGGCGCGCCTCGGCGACGTGCTGTCCGCCCTCTACATGGCCTCGATGGTGCTCAAGCACTACGAGAACCAGGGCCGGCCCGAGGCGGACCTGCCGCTCGTCGAGTGGAGCTGCCGCACGCTGCTCTACGAGGCCCAGGAGCAGCTGCACGGTTTCCTGCGCAACTTCCCGAACCGCTGGGTCGCCGGGCTGATGCGCATCGTGATTTTCCCGCGCGGCCGCACCTACTTTGCGCCGAGCGACCGTCTCGGCCGCAAGATCGTCGAGCCGCTGATGATGCCTTCGGAAACCCGCGAGCGGCTGTCCCACGGCATCTACAAGACCGTCGAGCCGGGCAACCCGATCGGGCTGCTGCAGGAGGCGCTGGTACTCTCGATGAGCGCGGAGCCGCTCGAGAAGCGGCTGCGGGTCGAGGGCGTGAAGACCGGCCGCATCACAGCGCTCGACCTGCCCGGCCAGATCGAGCAGGCGGTGTCGATCGGGCTGCTGAATGCGGCCGAAGCGCAGCTGTTGCGGGACTACGATCGCAAAGTCATGGACATCGTCAACGTGGACGACTTCTCGACCGAGGAACTGATGGCCGGCGTGCAGGCGGAATCCACGGCGCAGCCGTTGCGCCAGATCGCCTGAGCGGCGGCGCCTGTGGCACAGCGAGCCGGGCGGGCCGTTCGCCGTCCGGCTCGTGACTTTTGCTACCCTGCGTCCCGTGCAGCCGCCCCCCGAAAGCAAGAGCGTCCTCTACGAGGTGAGCCTCGAGGCCGACGCGGAGATCGCGGGGCCATTCGACACCTGGCTGCGCGACCACATCGCGGACATGCTGCAGTTCGACGGATTCCGCTCCGCCGAGATCCTCGACGATCCCGCGGCACCGCCCGGCCGCATCCGCCGCGTCGTGCAGTACCGGCTGCGGGACGCGCTCGCACTCGACGATTACCTGGCGAATCACGCGCCACGCATGCGTGCGCAGGGCGTCGCGCGTTTCGGCGAGCGCTTCACGGCCGAACGCCGCGTGCTGCCTCACCGCGAGGAATTCCTGCGCGGCGCGGTTTCCACCGAGAACTGCCTCAACTGCGGCGAGGTGCTGACCGGCCAGCATTGTTCGCACTGCGGCCAGCACTCCCGGGTGCGGGTCCTGTCGCTGTGGGGACTGACCCGTGACGTGATCGGCGACCTGCTCGACGCGGACTCGCGCGTGTGGCGGACGTTGTGGCCGCTCGCCTTCCGGCCCGGGCTGCTGACGCAGGAGTTCCTGCGCGGCCGGCGCGCGAGCTACACGCCGCCGTTCCGGATGTACCTGGTGCTGAGCCTGGTGTTCTTCGTGGTCGCGTCGATCTCCGACCCCGGCTCCGAGGTCGCGCTGCAACTCGACGAGGGCGGCACCAACATCCAGATCCGTGACGGCCGGCAGGCCGCCGAGTCGCCGCAGCCCGAGCCACCGCCGGCGCCTACGGCTCCCGCCGCACCCGGCGCCCAGCCGACGCTCGACGCCGAGGCCCGGCGCCTGATCGACGCAGTGATCGAGCGCATGCCGGAAAGCGAGCGCGCCACGGCCCGTCGTGAGCTCGAGGCGGACCTGGCCCGCGCTTCCCCGGCGGACCTCGCGGCCGCCAATCGCTTCATCGCCGATCCCTGCAGCGAGGAAAATTTCATGATCGACGCGGGGCCCGTGCTCGAGCAGTACGAGCCGCGGCTGCGCGAGGCCTGCCGCAAGATCATGGCGGACCAGCAGTCCTTCGGCCGCGCGCTGTTCGAGAACATCCCGAAGATGATGTTCATCTTCCTGCCGCTGATCGCGGCCGTGTTGAGCGTGCTGTACGTCCGGTCAGGGCGCTACTACGTGGAGCACCTGCTGTTCGTCGTGCACTTCCACGCGTTCTTCTTCCTGGCCGGGATCGTCGTGCTGCTGCTCGAGCGGCTGGCCGAATCGGTCACCGGACCGCTCGCGGGCGGCATCAACGCCGCCCAGGCGGCACTCGGCACGGCGCTGGTCTTCTACGTGCCGTGGTACCTGCTCAGGGCCATGCGACGCGTGTACGCGCAGGGCTGGTGGAAGACCGTGCCGAAGTTCGCGCTGCTGGGACTCGCCTACTTCGTCAGCCTGGTCTTCACCGGCCTCGGGCTGCTGGCCTACACCGCGCTCACGCTCTGACGCGTCGCGCGCGCATCACCTCGCGCGGGCCAGGTTCGCGTTCGCGAATTCCCAGCTGAGCAGCTTGTCGATCACGGCCGCCACGAAGTCAGCGCGCCGATTCTGGTAGTCGAGGTAGTACGCGTGCTCCCAGACGTCGATCGTGAGCAGCGGCGTCAGGCCCATCGTGAGCGGCGTGTCCGCGTTGCCGGTCTTCACGACGCGCAACGCGCCCTTGTCGGCCACCAGCCAGGCCCAGCCGCTGCCGAACTGCGTCATCGCCGCGTTGGAGAATTCCTTCTTGAAGTTTTCGTAGCTGCCGAAGGCCGCGTCGATGGCCTTGCCGACGGCACCCGCAGGCGCGCCGCCGCCGCCGTGGGGCATGAGGCTGTTCCAGAAGAACGTGTGGTTCCAGGTCTGGGCTGCGTTGTTGAAGATGCCCACCTTGTCCGGCTTGCCAGCCACGGCGGCGATGACCTGCTCGAGCGGCGCCTCGGAGAGCTCGGTGCCCGCCACGAGCTTGTTCAGGTTGTCCACGTAGGCCTTGTGGTGCTTGCCGTAGTGAAACGACAGCGTTTCGGCCGAGATCACCGGGGCGAGGGCGTCCTGGGCGTAAGGCAGCGGCGGCAGTTCGATGTGGTGGGTCATTGATGGCTCCTGGTGGACACGCCGCGCTCGGTCGCGGCCCCGTCGATTATCCCTGAATTTCGCGCGGCGGCGCCAAACGGATGCCGCGACGGTCCATGCCGCGCGCCGTATCCTTGGGGCAATGGACTCACGAGCCATACTGCACGTGGACATGGACGCCTTCTATGCATCCGTGGAACAGCGCGATGACCCCGCGCTGCGCGGGAAACCGGTCATCGTCGGCGGCACGGGCGGGCGCGGCGTCGTCGCGGCGGCCAGCTACGAAGTGCGCCGGTTCGGCGTGCATTCGGCCATGCCTGTGCGCGAGGCGCTGCGTCGCTGTCCGGATGCGATCTGCGTGCCACCGCGCATCGGTCACTACGCCGACGTTTCGCGGCAGATCTTCGCGATCTTCCACGAGTTCACGCCGCTGGTGCAGGGGCTGTCGCTGGACGAGGCGTTCCTCGACGTCACGGCGAGCACCACGGCGCTCGGCGATGCGGCCGAGATCGCCCGCGAAATCAAGCGGCGGGTGCGCGAGCGGACGGAGCTCACGGCGTCAGTCGGCGTCGCCCCGAACAAGCTGGTGGCCAAGATCGCCTCCGACCTGCGCAAACCGGACGGCCTCGTAGTCGTGCGGCCGGATGAAGTCCGCGAGCTGCTCGATCCGCTGCCGATCCGCAAGTTGTTCGGGCTCGGCGCGAAAACAGCGCCCAAGGTCGAGGCGCTCGGCATCCACACTCTCGGCGAGCTGCGTGCCGCCAGCGCGTCGCGGTTGCGGCCGATCTTCGGCCGCTATACGGAACGCGTCCAGCAGCGGGCGGCCGGGATCGACGATCGCCCGGTGATTCCCGACGCGGACGAGAAGCAGATCAGCGCCGAGGAGACCTTCGAGACCGACATCGCAGACCACCGGCGCCTGCGGACGGAGATCGTTCGCCTGGCGGACAAGGCCTGCGCGCGCCTGCGGGCCCGGGAGCTCTCCGCGCGCTGCGTCACCGTGAAGATCCGCCGCGCGGACTTCACGACCTACACGCGCCAGCGACGCTTCGAGCCGCCAACGCAGGAAACCCGCGTCGTCACCACGATTGCGACGGCGCTGCTCGACGCCTGGCTCGAGACCCAGCCTCGCGCGGCACTGCGGCTGCTCGGGGTCGGTGTCAGCGAGCTGGCCGGGCAAGTGCAACCGGACCTGTTCTCGCCCGCCGAGTCCGTCCGCAACCAGCAACTCGACCAGGCGGTGGACGGCATTCGCGAGCGGTTCGGCAAGCTGGCCGTGGCACCCGCGAGCAGCCTGGCGCGCCCGGGCGACGCGGCTGCCGGTCCGCGCCGGCCGCGCTAGCCATGCCTGCACGGGGCAGGCATCATTGGCGACCGACCCACGCCCCGGGAAACGCCTGACGCCGCATGTACACGAGCTTTTTCGGACTCCAGGAAAAGCCGTTCGCGATCACGCCGGACCCCCGCTACCTGTACCTCAGCGAGCGGCACGCGGAGGCGCTCGCTCACCTGTTGTACGGCATCAACGAGGCGGGCGGCTTCATCCAGCTCACCGGCGAGGTGGGCACCGGCAAGACCACGGTCATTCGCAGCCTGCTCGAGCAGTTGCCGGGCCACGCCGACGTGGCGTTGATCCTGAACCCGCGCGTGACGCCGGCCGAGTTCCTGCTGACGATCTGCGAGGAACTGCACGTCCCGTGCCGGAGTCCGGCCAGGGCAGCACCAAGACGCTGATGGACCTGCTCGGGCGCCACCTGCTCGACACGCACGCGCGCGGCCGCCGCGTCGTGCTGATCGTCGACGAGGCGCAGAACCTGAGCACGCAGACGCTCGAGCAGGTGCGGCTGCTGACCAACCTCGAGACGGCGACGACCAAGCTGCTGCAGATCATCCTGATCGGCCAGCCCGAGCTGCGCGAGCTGCTCGACCAGCCCGACCTGCGCCAGCTCGCCCAGCGGATCACGGGCCGCTATCACCTGAACCCGCTGTCGGAGGACGAGAGCGCCGGTTACGTGAAGCACCGGATGCGGGTCGCGGGTGCGACGGCGGAGGTGTTCACGCCCTCGGCGCTGCGCGAGATCCACCGGCTGAGCGGCGGCATTCCGCGCGTCATCAACGTCATCTGCGACCGGGCCCTGCTGGGTGCCTTTACGCAGGAGGATCACCGCGCCGGCGCAAAACTGGTGCGCCAGGCGGCGTCCGAGGTCTACGGGCGACCCGTGCCGGCACCCTGGCTCAAGTGGACGACCGCCGCCGCGGTGGCGGCCGCGCTCGCCCTCGTCGCCGTGGGTGTCTGGACGTTCACGACGCAGCGCGCGGCCAGGACCACCGATGCGATCCACGACGGCTCGACGGCGCCTGCCGTCGCGGCGTTGCCAGCCGCGACAGGTCCCGATGCCGCGCCGGTCGACGCGATCCCCGCGGCTGCGACCGCAACATCGCCCGCCTCAGCACCCGCCGGGGTGCCGCTCGACCTGTTGCTGGTCCGTCACGGCAACGACACGACGACCGAAGCCGCGCTCGGCAAGCTGTTCGCGCTGTGGGGAGCGATGTATGAGCCTGCGCGCGGCCGCGGTTGCGACCAGGCCGGGCGCCAGGGACTGGAGTGCCTGTTCCAGAAAGGATCCTGGGCCCAGCTTCGCGCGCTGAACCGCCCGGCCATCCTGACGCTCACCGATGACGTCGGCCGGACGCACCAGGTGGTCCTCACGGGGCTCAGCGACGAGCAGGCAACGCTCGACCTCGGCGGTGAAGCGCGCGAAGTCTCGATCACCGCACTGTCGCGCTACTGGTTCGGCGACTTCCTGCTGCTCTGGCGTCCGCCGCTCGCCGTCGTCAAGTCGCTCGCGCCCGGCATGCGCGGCGACGACGTGCGCTGGTTGCGCGAAAGCCTGCGCGCGGCCCAGGGCCTGCCCGCCGTGCCCGCTGGCAGTGACCTCTACGACGAGGAATTGATGCGGCTCGTGCAGGAATTCCAGCGGCAGAACCGCCTCACGGTGGACGGCGTCGCGGGCGTGCAGACGCAGATCGCGCTCGACACCGTGCTCAACGCCACGGGCTCCCCCACGATCGTGGCGTCCACGGCCGCAACCGCGGGAGGCTGACGGCGATGTCCTTCATCCTGGACGCACTGCGGAAATCCGAGCACGAGCGCCAGCGGCAGACGGGCCCGGCGCTGGTCGAGACGCCGGTGGCCACGCCGAAGCCGAAGTCGAACGTCTGGGCGACGGCTGCAATCGCGCTGCTGGTCGTCAACCTCGTCGCGGTCGGCCTGTTGCTGCTCTACAAGTCACGCGATGAGCCGGTCGTGTCGACGACCGCCGACGCAGTGCAGCCCGCGCGAGTCGATCCCGCGCCCGCCACGGCTCCGCCAGCCGCACAAGCGGCAGTGACCCAGACCCTGCCCCAGCCGGTCGCTCCGCCGCCGATGCTGCGGCCCGCCGAGGAGGCGCCGGCAGCACCGGGAACGCGCAATCCGCTCGAAGGTGAAATCTCGAGCAGCGGACCGTCCATGGATTACGAGGCGGCTGCGCGCGCGGCTGAGCCACCGCCCGGACCACCGGCTGTCGTCCCGACCCAGCGCGGCTCGGTGGTCTATGAGCCGTCGCCAGGCGGCGAAACCGCGGACGCACCGGGCTATGGCAGCCAGCCCCAGCGGAGCACGTCGAACCTGCCCACCGCGGATGAGTTCGCAGCCCGCGCCGGGTTGCCGGAGATGCGGCTGGAACTGCACGTGTACTCGGCGAATCCGCAGCAACGCTTCGTGTTCATCAACGGCCGCAAGTACCAGCAAGGCGACAGCACCCAGGAGGGCGCGACGGTGGACGAGGTCACCCCGGACGGCGTCATCCTGAACGCCCGCGGCAACCGGTTCCTGCTGCCGCGCGACTGAAGGCCGGGACGACCGAGCGATGACTTCCGCCGCGGCGGTGGCCGACAGTCTCGACGGCTTGCAGCTCAACCGTGCGTTCAAGGCCGGTATCGCGCGACTGCTGTCGCGCCAGGAACATCTCAACAAGATCAATGTGTTCCCGGTGCCGGACGGCGACACCGGCACGAACCTCGCGCTGACGATGAGCGCCGTGCTGGGCTCGCTGCAGCGCTGGCCCGACGGCCACGCCGGCAAGACGCTGACGCGCATTGCCGACGCCGCGCTCGACGGCGCGCGGGGCAACTCGGGTGCGATCCTCGCGCAGTTCTTCCTCGGCGTCTGCGACCGGCTCGGCCACCTCGGCCACCTGAGCCCGGACGATTTTGCCGACGGAGTGCACGGTGGCGCTGCGTACGCGCGCGAGAGCCTGAGCGAGCCGCGCGAGGGCACGATTCTCACCGTGCTCACGGACTTTGCGCGCGAGATCCATTCGGTGCGGCGGGAGGGCGTGCGCGAC
Source organism: uncultured Gammaproteobacteria bacterium (assembly GCA_963777725.1). Classification (GTDB taxonomy): domain Bacteria; phylum Pseudomonadota; class Gammaproteobacteria; order Steroidobacterales; family Steroidobacteraceae; genus RPQJ01. The sequence goes on along the minus strand of CAVZRR010000021.1, from coordinate 85,602 downwards.
TTCACCGCGCTGCTGCGCCGGGGCGTGCAGGCGGCCCAAGCCTCGCTCGAGCGCACGACTTACCAGCTCGAAGCGCTGCGCAAGGCCAACGTCGTGGACGCCGGCGCGCTGGGATTCGTCGAACTGATGTCGGGGATGACCGAGTACATCGCGAGCGGATCGGAGCAGGAGCCCGCAGTGACGGTGCCGGAGGCACTCGCAGCGGCCGTGCCGGAGGAAACGGCCGGCCAGGAGGAGGACCTCGCGTACCGCTACTGCACCGAGTGCGTCGTGACCGGCGCGAATGTCGATCGCCGCCACCTGCGCGAGCAGATGTCGGCGCTCGGCGGCAGCCTCGTCGTCGCCGGCCTGCAAAGCAAGGTGCGCGTGCACATCCACGTCAACGACCCCGCCGAGGTATTCCGCGTCGCGGCGCGTTTCGGCACGGTGACCGGCGAGAAGGCCGACGACATGCAGCGCCAGCAGCACTCGGCGCACGTCGCGGGCCGCCGGGTCGCGATCGTGACCGATTCGGCGGCCGACATTCCCGAGGACGAGATGGACCGGCTCGGCATCCACATGGTGCCGGTGCGCGTGCACTTCGGCGAGCACAGCTACCTCGACAAGGTCGGCATCTCGCCCGAGGAGTTTTTTGCGGAGCTCGAGCGCAACCCGGTGCATCCGCAGACTTCGCAGCCCCCGCCCGGGGATTTCCGCCGCCAGTTCGAGTTCCTGGCCTCGCACTTCGATTCGGTCGTGTCGATCCACCTCACGCGCCAGGCGAGCGGCACCTGCGGCGCCGCGGAGATGGCGGCGGGCCGGGTGAGCACGCACGGCAAGGTCACGGTGATCGACAGCATGAATGCCTCGGTCGGCCAGGGCCTCGTTGCGATGTACGCGGCGGAATGTGCTGAAGCCGGTTACGACGCGGCGCGTGTGATCGAGGCGACCCGCGCGATCCGGTCGAAGACCAGGACGTTCGGGCTGGTGGGCTCGCTCGAATACGCGGTGCGCGGCGGGCGGGTGCCGCGCTGGGTCAAGAACGTCGCGGACCGGCTGCAGCTGATGCCGATCCTGCACAATGACCGCAAGGGCCGGGTCACCGCCGGTGGCGTGCTGTTCGGGCGCAGTCACCTGCGCGAGAAGTTCGCCCGGTACATCCGCCGGCGCATGCGTGACGACTGCAGCTACCGGATCCTGGTCGGTCACGCGAACTGCGAGGCGGACGGCCGCTGGCTGCTCGAGCGCCTCAGCAGCGCCAACGTCGCGTCGGGCCGGCTGCTGCCGCTCGGCAGCGCGCTCGGCGTGCACGGCGGGCCCGGGATGCTGGTGGTCGCATTGCAGGAGCACGAACCGCCGCGATGAAGATCGAAACGACTGCAGTGCACGCGGGCCGCGAGCCTGATCCAGCGACGGGCGCGCTGCGCGAGCCGATCCAGCTCTCGACGACGTTCGAGCGTGGCGCCGACGGCGGCTACGCTCACGGCTACTCCTACTCCCGCAGCGGCAACCCGAACCGCACGGCGCTGGAGCAGGCCATTGCGGCACTCGAGCGCGGCAGCGATGCGCTGGCGTTCGCCTCGGGTTCGGCGGCAACACTGGCGGCCTTCACGCTCGGCGTGCCCGGCGGCCGCATCGTCTGCTCGGCGGACTGCTACCACGGCACCGCGAAACAGCTGCGCGAGATCCTGCCGCAGTGGGGCGTGCGCACTGAATTCGTCGATACGACCGACCTCGACGCCGTCGAGCGCGCACTCGAGCCGGGCGCGTCGATGCTGTGGGTCGAAACCCCGTCGAATCCGTTGCTGCGGATCAGCGATCTCGCGGCACTCGCCGAACTCGCACACCGGCGTGGCGCACTGCTCGGCTGCGACAACACGTTTGCGAGCCCGGTCCTGCAGCAACCGTTCGCGCATGGCGCGGACCTCGTCATGCACAGCAGCACGAAGTACCTGGGCGGCCACAGCGACGTGCTCGGCGGCATCGTCATCGTGCGCGAGGCGGACCCAGTGCTGACCCGGCTACGGGAGTTCCAGTCCGCGGGGGGCGGCGTGCCCTCGCCGTTCGACTGCTGGCTGCTGCTGCGCAGCCTCGCGACGCTGCCGCTGCGGGTGCGCGCCCAGGCAGCGCACGCGGCCGCCGTGGCCCGGTTCCTTGAGTCGCACCCGCGCGTCGAGCGTGTGCATTACCCGGGCCTCGAAGCCCATCCGGGTCACGCGCTGGCGGCGCGCCAGATGCACGGCGGCTTCGGCGCCGTGGTGTCGGTGCAAGTACCGGGCGGGGCCGCAGAGGCCTTGGCCGTCGTGTCGAGGGTGCGCCTGTTCACTCGCGCGACCAGTCTCGGCGGCGTGGAGAGCCTGATCGAGCACCGCGCGTCGATCGAGGGGCCCCTGAGCCAGACGCCGCAGAACCTGATCCGGATGTCCGTCGGGCTCGAGCACCCGGCCGATCTGGTCGCCGATCTCGACCAGGCGCTCGCGGGCTGAATCCCGGTCAGGGGGCCGGATCCTTTGGCGTCTCGACCGGGCGGCCCTTGTCCACCCAGGCGACGATGTCCCCCTCGAGGTGCTGCAGCCGAGTGTAACCCTGGCCGGCGAGCACTTCGGCCGCGATTCCGGCCCGACGCCCGCTCTTGCAATACAGCACCACGTCCTTGTCCTTGGGCACTTCGGCCATCCGGGCCGCGATCTGGTCATACGGGATGTTGACGGCTCCCGGCACGTGGCCGGACGCGTACTCCTCGGGACTGCGCACGTCGAGCACGTAGGTGCCCTCGTCACCCTTCTGCTGCCGCTCGAGCAGGGCCTCCTGCGAGATCGGCACGAGCACCGGATCGGCTGCAAGCGCCCCGGCCGAGACGAGCGAGGCAAACAGGAGACCGAAGATTCTGCGTTTCATCGACCAAGTCCTCGTTTCGCGGCGCGCCGCCCGGCCCGCCCTCACCAGCGCTGCGGCACTTTCTGCAGCTTGTTCACATCGTAACCGAGATCCGCGACCTGCCGGCGCAACCGCTCGAAGTCCTTGGCGGGAATCTGCGGCGTCCGCGCCATGATCCAGACGTAGTCGAGGCGGCTGCGGGCGATGATCGTCTCGGTGTAGTCCTCGTCCACGTGGGCGACCAGGTATTCGGCCTTGATCGGCCAGATGAACTGCATGCCCCAGACGGCATTCGATTCCCGGTCACGGACGAAGCCGCGCGGCCGCATGACCTTCTCCGGACCGTCGAAGGATCCCTCACGAAACGTAAAGGTGGTCGCGATCGAGCCGTCCTCGTCGAGCCGGTAGGACTCGACGGCGTTGTGCGCGCCCTTCTCGGGCGCGGTCGGGATGTTCGCGATCACGTACCAGTCGCCCATGAAACGCTCGAGGTCGACGCGTTCGGCGACGGGAATCGTGGGGGCTGAGGAGCAGGCGGACAGCATGAGGACGAGCGCCAACACGCCCGAAAGGCGGGCCGTGAGCATGGGGTTTCTCCGTGGTTGCCCGCCCTTTCGCGCCGCTCACCCGAGTGGTTTCGGGCGGACCGGCGACCCGCTCAGAACCAGTTGAAGTTGAAGCTGATGCTGACCCGCTCGGCGGCGACCGGATTCGGCGGCACCTCGTGTCGCAACCAGCTCTCGAAAAGCACGACCGTGCCCGCTTCGGCCGGCACCGTGACCCAGGGGCGGTTCTCAGGCCGGCAATCGGCCCGGCGCGGCGGGGCGGCCATGAACCGGTCCAGCCGCGGATCCTCGAACTTGATGCCCGGCGCGCCGCGCGGCGTGCGCACGTAGTAGGTGCCGCTGATCGTCGACAGCGGGTGCAGGTGCAGGCTGTGGACCACCTGTCGCGGCATGATGTTGATCCAGCAGTCGGTCATCGCGAGTTCGCGTCCGTCGAGGTCGAACTCGAGCGACCGCGCGAACCGATTGACGTGCCGGCGCAACTTGCGCTCCAGTAACGCGAATGTCGGCGAGATCGTGTGCATCCGGCTCAACGAGCCATAAGAGGTATACCCGCCCGGATAGCGCGTGGCGGACCAGGCCTGGCCGGCCGAGTCGTCCTCGCGGTACTGCCGGCACTCGAGCAGCAGCCGATCGTTGAACGACTTCCACGCGGACGCCTGCAACGGCGCCTTGTAGACCAGCGTGGGAAACAGGGCTTGCGACGGCATTGCGACAGCTTAGCCGAGCCCGCGGCTGTTTTCAGTTTCCCTCAATAGACGGGCTGGCTACGCCTTGCATCGTGGGAATCCCGTGCGTATTGTTAAGCATTGATTAATCCGGAACTGGCGATGAAAGCTGCCACCGACCGTCTGCCGCTGAACGCCCTGCGGGTCTTCGAGGCCGTCGCGACACACTTGAGCTTCACGGCGGCGGCGCGCGAACTCGGCGTCACGACCGCGGCCGTCAGCGCGCAGGTCAAGGCACTCGAGGCCGACATCGGCGTGCCGCTGTTCCGCCGCCACACGCGAGCGGTCGCCCTCACCCAGGAGGGCGCCGAGCTGCTGCCCGGCATCCGCCGCGGGCTCGAGGAGCTGCGCCGTGCCGTGGACCGCATCCGCCGCGAGCGGGTCGGCGGCATGCTGAACCTGAGCGTCCCGAGCGAGTTCCTGCAGCGCTGGTTGCTGCCCCGGCTGGGCGAATTCACGCGGCAGCATCCGGAAATCGAGGTGCGCTTCGGTCCGGCGCGGGCGGCGCTCGATTTCAGCCGGGACGACTTCCACGCGGCGATCCTCTACGGGTCCGGCCAGTGGGATGGGCTCAAGTCCGAGCGCCTGCTCGACGAGTGGGTTTTCCCGGTCTGCAGTCCGGCACTGCTCGCCAGGCTCGGCCCGATCGAAACGCTCGCCGACTTTGCCCGCTACCCGCTGATCCACAGCCGCGCGGAGCCCTGGGTGGACTGGCTGCGCCGGGTCGGTGGCGACACCACGCGCGCCGAGACGGTGCCGTTGGCCGAGGACTCCTCGGCGACGCTGACCGCAGTGGAACAAGGCAAGGGCGTCGCGCTCGCCCGCTGGTCGCTGGTCGCCGCCGACCTGGCTGCCGGCCGGCTGGTGCGACCGATGCTGCCGAGCGTCCAGCAGCACAGCGCCTGGTTCCTGGTGGCCCCGCCCGAGCATTTCTCGCTGCCGAAGGTCGTCCGCTTCCGCGGCTGGCTGGTCGAATGCTGCCGCGAATTCCCGCCGCCCACCGGCGAGACGCTGCCGGCCGAGATCAGCGAGGCAACCTGAGGCGCGCGATGACCGGCCGATGGTCCGACCCGATCGACGGACCGACTTCGACGGCCTCGACGCACAGCTGCGGCGAGACGAGGACGTGGTCGATCCGCAGCGCGAGGGGCCAGAAGCCGGCCTGCCAGGTCGGGCGCCAGCGCCGGCCGCTCACGACGTCGCGCAGCCCGGATTCATCGAGCAGGCGGGTGAATTCCGGTGAATCGGGCGTCAGGTTCAGGTCGCCGAGCAGGATCACCGGCAAGTCCGAGTCGCGGGCGATGCCGGCGGCCCCGCCCAGCGCGGTGTCCCGCATTCGCGCGACCTCGGGCAGCACCGGCCAGTGCGTGTGCAGGCCGAGCAGACGAATGCGCCGTCCCTCGACGTCGACGATGCCCGCGACCGATGGCAGGCCGTCTCCGGCGAGATCGATCGCGCCTGCGGATTCCAGCGGCCAGCGGCTGAGCACCCCGATCCCGTAGGGATCCTCCCGGGTCAGCAGGAAACGGTGCGAATGCGCGTCGCTGCCGGCCAGCGCCTGGGCCCACGCGCTGGTGAGTTCCTGGACGACGATCAAGTCGGCCGGGTGCCCGGCGAGCCAGGCGAGGAATCGGTCGTGTTGCAGGTTCGAATACTGCAGATTCACGGTCGCGACGGTGAAGGCCGGTCCGTCGCAGGACACGGGCGGCGCGTCGGCCGACGCCCGCTGCACGACTGGCAGCGCATTCCAGGCGACGAGGAGCGCCGCAATCCCGGCCGCGACACCGCGTCGCTGACCCGCGAGAACCAGCGTCACCAGCAGCGCCGCCACCGCGTACTGGGGGCGGAAGTGCGCGAAGAGCTCGAATGGCCAGCCGAGCGGCGCAAGCAGCGCCAGCAAGGTCGCGGCGCCGAGCGCGCCGAGCGCCAGGGACGCCAGCAATGTGGTCGGGTTACGCAAGACTGGCGATGATACTGCGCCGCCCGGTCGGGCGTCGGGCGCAGCCGCGGCTCAAAGAGACAGCAGCAGCAGCGCGAGCAGCACGCCGAGCAGCGGCACCACGGCCGTCAGGCAGAACATCGGCCAGTACGCCGAGCGATGGGTCTCACGGCACACCCCTCGGATCGTCGTCACGACGTAGCCGTTGTGGGGCAGCGAATCGAGGCCGCCGGAGGCGATGGCCACCACGCGGTGCAGCGCCTGCGCGTCCACGCCGAGGCCGAGGTAGTGCGGCGCGAGGATCGGCAGCGCGATCGCCTGGCCGCCCGACGCCGAACCAGTGAGCCCCGCGATCAACGTCACGGCCACCGCGGCGCCGACCAGCGGATTGCCGGGCAACGAAGTCAGCGCGTCCACGGCCGCGGCGAACGCCGGCGAGAGCTTCGCGATCGCGCCGAAGCCGACGACCGCAGAAGTGTTCGCGATTGCGATCAACGCGCCGATCGTGCCGGCGGTGACCGCCTGTGACAGGTTGACGAAGTACTTGCGGTTCACGACCAGCACGACGAGCACGCCCGACAGCAGCGCCACGATCAGCGCCGATTGCTTGAGCGTGTCGTGCAGCACGAATGCGACGCCGAGCACCGCGCCGAGCGGCAACAGGCCGCTCGCCGGGTGCGGCAGCCCGCCCGTCTTGGCCTGCGGGTCGCCGTCGCGCACGTCGTAGATTTCGCCTGCCGCGACTGCGCGCCGCACCATCCACTTGAGCCAGACGAAGCCGAAGGCCGCCATGCCAATGGCCACCACGAGGCTCACCTGCCATGCGGCGTACGGCGTCGTGCCGAGGTGCTCCATCGGGATCCAGTTCTGGATCTCCGGCGAGCCCGCCGAGGTCATCGTGAAGGTCACCGAACCAAAACCGATCGTGGCCGGGATGAATCGGCGCGGCAGTCCCGCCTGGCGGAACAGCGCGAGCGCCAGCGGAAACACCGAAAACGCGACCACGAACAGGCTGACGCCGCCATAGGTGAGCAGCGCGCAGGCGCCGACGATCGCGACGAGCGCGTGGCGCGCGCCGAAGCGCTGCACGACCCATTGCGCGACGCTGTCCGCGGCCCCGCTGTCTTCCATGACCTTGCCGAACACCGAGCCGAGCAGGAAGACGAAAAACCAGGAGGCGACGAAGCCCGTGAAGCCGCCCATGTAGCCGCTCGTGAAGCTGGCGGCGCCCGCCTCGGCCGTCTGCGGGAACAGTGGCAGGCCGAACGACAGCGCGACGAGCAGCGCGCAGACGGGTGCCGCGATCAGCAGGTCCACGCCGCGCATCGTCAACACGATCAGCAGTGCGAGTCCGCCGAGCAGGCCGATCCATTCGATGGCCATGTCGATCAGGGTATCCGGGAGAGGAAGTCGTCGATCGCTGCGACGCTCTCGGGCTCGTCGAGCAACGGCGGGTGGCCGCGGCGGGCCACGGTGACGCGGACGAGGTCGGGCTTCTCGCGCGCCATGCGATCGAAGGTCGCCTCCGACAGCACGTCCGAGAATGCGCCGCGGAGCGCGAGCGCGGGTAGCGGCTGCAGTGCGGCATAGACCGGCCAGAGATCGGGCGCGGCACCGCCTGGAGCGGCTCGCACGGCTTCGCCGATGCCCGGATCGACGGCGAGCTGCGGCACCCCTTCGACCTCGATGTAACTGCGGTGGGCAAAAGCGTGCCAGTCCTCGTCACTGGCGTCGGGCATCGCCAGCCCGTAGGTCGCACGCATCTGCGCCGCGGCCTCGTCCCAGTTGCGAACCGGGGCGCTGCGGCCGACGTAGCTGGAGATCCGCCGCAAGCCCTCGGCAGCGACCTCCGGACCGATGTCGTTCAAGATCACGGCCACGGGCAATCGCGGCGTCGTCGCGCAGAGCAGCATCGAGAGAATGCCGCCGAGCGAGGTGCCGAGCAGGATCACGCGGTCGACCGCAGCGTCCTCGAGCAGCCGCGCGAGGTCCGCGAGATAGGTGCCCGGATGGTAGTTCTGCCAGTTCGGGTCGTGCTGCGAGCGCCCGCGCCCGCGCAGGTCGGGGCTCAGGACGCGACGCGTGTGTCGCAGGCGCAGCGCCGTGGCCTCGAAGTCGCGGCAGTTGCGCGTGAGTCCCGGCAGGCAGAGCACCGGGACGCGGCCCGGCTCGACCGCAGCATAGTCGCGGTAATGGAGCCGCAGGCCGTCGGCGGAGGCAAAGAACCGGTCCTGCCAGTCAGTGGCGCCCATTCGATCCTCCTGCCGCGTGATTCATGCGCGCACGTATTCCGCGCGCAGCTCGCGCTTGAGGATCTTGCCATTCGGATTGCGGGGCAGCGAGTCCCGCAGCACGACGCCGCTGATGCGCTGCTGTCGGCCGACGCGCTCGTTGGTCCAGGCCACCAGTGCGGCGGAATCGGCCGCGACGCCGGGTTGGAGCACGACGACTGCGAGCGGCGTCTCGCCCCACTGCTCGCTCGGCACCGCGATGACCGCGACGTCGGCGACGTCGGGATGCGTGAGCATCACCTGCTCGATGTCGGCCGGATAGACGTTCTGCCCGCCGGACAGGATCATGTCCTTCTTGCGATCGACGACGTAGAGGAAGCCCTCGTCGTCGAGTCGGCCGATGTCGCCCGTGCGCAGCCAGCGGCGGCCGTGCTCGTCGATCCACGTCGCCTCTTCAGTCGCGTCCGGGCGGTTGTGGTAATGCTCCATCACGAGGCGGCCGCAGCCGACGATCTCGCCGGCCGCGCCGGGCGCGGCTTCGCGGTCGTCGTCACCGATCAGCTTGAGCTGCTGGCCGGGGATCGGCTTGCCGACCGATTCGAGCCGCCGATCGAAGTCCTCGGGCGCGAGCGTCGTGATGATGCCCTCGGTCAGGCCGTAGAGCTCGATCAGCTCGCAGCCGAGCCGGTCGCGCGTTGCGCGCTTGAGATCGGGCGGCAACGGCGAGCCGCAGCACATGATCGCCTGCAGCGAACCGAGCCGGCGCTGCTCGAGGTCGGGCAGCTCGAGCAGGCGCCGGAACTGCAGCGGCACGAAGCCGCCGTGCGTGACGCCGTGACGCTCGACGAGCTCGACGAGGCCGGTGGCGCTGAACGACGGCATGATCACCAGCGTGCCGCCGACCAGGATCGTCGCCAGCATCGCGGCCCAGCTGATGTTCGAGTACAGGCCGAGCGAGCACAGCGTGACCGCACCGCTGTGGTAGCGCAGCGCAAGCGCGAGGTCCGTTGCCCAGTGCATCCGGCAGGCATGGCTGTGAACGATGCCTTTCGGCAGGCCCGTCGTGCCCGAGCTGTAGATGATGTTGCACTCCGCGTCCGGCATCGGTCCGGATGCCGGCGCCTCGGCCGACTGCCGGTCGCGCCAGCCCGTGAACTCCTGCCAGCCGGCCGTCGACGGTTCGACGCCCAGTCGCAGCAACGAGGACGGCAAGCGACCCGCCGCTGCGAGCCGGTCGAGGCGAGCGCATTGCTCGCTGCTCGCCGCAACGGCGGTGGCCCCGCTGTCGCGGATCATCGCGGCCACGGCGTCATCCGCCACCGACAGGTTGAGTGGCACGACGCAGACCCCGGCCTTGCCGGCCCCGAACAGCACCTCGGCCATCTCGGCGCTGTTGTGCATCAGCACCGCGATCCGCGACCCGGGCTCGAGCCCCTCGCCCCGCAGGCCGTTGCCGACCCGGTTGGTGGCGCGATCGAATTCGCGCCAGCTGAACCGGCGCTCCCCGCAGAGGAGCGCCGGCTTGCCGGCCAGCCACCGCCCGTGCTGGGCGATCAGGTCCGGGATCAGGGGATCGGGCACATCGAACGCACCCACTGGTCGCTCCCCGCGAGCCCGGATCAGCGGAACGAGTACCCGACGCTCAGCGTGAATGTCCGCGGCGGCCCGTAGAAGCTGTTCACGACGTTGCCGAACGTGGGCCCGGCGAAGTAGTAGCCGCCGATCTTGTAGGCCTCGTCGGTCAGGTTGCGGCCGTGCAGCGCCACGCGCGTGCGCCCGTCCTGCAGGTTCCAGACGAGGTCCACGTCGAGCAGCGTGTAATCCTCGGTCTGGTCGACGAGCTCGTTCTCGAACTCGAACATCGAGTACTCGCTGCGATACGAGCCGCGCACGGTGCCGAGGACCGAGCCCCATTCCTGCAGTTCGTGCAGGTAACTCAATGCCAGGTTGCCGTTCCACTCGGGCGTGTTCTGGAACACGGCCGTGTCGGACAGGTCGACCGGAACCGAGATCGTCGCGGGCGGCGGGGTCGGATTCGTCACGAGCTGGAACGTGCGGTACTCGTCGAACTCCGCGTCCGTGTAGCCGATGCCATAGGTCGCGGTGAGCCGGTCCGTGAAGCGAATCGCGCCCTCGAGCTCGACGCCCTGGATCGTCGAGCTGCCGGCGTTGTCGACGAAGCTCGCGATGCTGCCCGTCACCGTCGGCTGCTGCCGCGTGATCTGCTGGTCCGCGTACTCGGCGCGGAACACGGCCGCGTTGAACGTCATCCGCCCGTCGAAAGCGCTGCCCTTGGCGCCGATCTCGTAGGAATCGACGTACTCCGGGTCATAGCCGTTGACGGTGTCAGGCGTCAGGACGACATCGCCGCGCATGTCGAAGCCGCCGGCCTTGAAGCCCTCGGCGTAGGCCGCGTAGACGGTCAGTTCGTCCGAGAACTGGTATGACACGCTCGCGCGCGGCGTGAACTCGTCGTCGGTGCGGTCGTTCGTGTAGTCCGAGCGCACGAGCCCGGGCACGGCTGCGTCGTTGCCGAACAGCGGCGAGCGGATGCCGGTGAAGTTCTGGCGGTAGACCGTGCCCTCGCGCTCGTCGCGCGTCCAGCGCCCGCCGAGCGAAGCCTTCCAGGCATCGGTGATGTCGTAACTGACGTCGGCGAACACCGCGTAACTGGTGGTCTCCACCTCGCCGGACGTGGCAATCGTCGTGTTGATCGCCCCGACGATCGTGTCGAACGCGCCGGACGCAGTGGCATCGAGGTAATAGAGCCCGGCCACGCCCTGGATGCGCTCGCCCTCGTAGAGCAACTGGAATTCCTGGGTGAACTGGTCGTCCTCGTACAGCGCGGGCACGTCGAGCGCCGGTGACGGCCCCATGTCGAAGTCGATCAGCGTGTCGGTCTCGCCCTCGCGATAAGCCGTGATGGACTTGAACGTCATTGCCTCTGCGAACCGCCACTGCGCAAGCAGCGAGACGCCCATCGTCTCGACGCTGTTGTCGCTGCCGAGGCCGGCATAGGTGTCGTAGCGATCCTTGAAGATGGGATCGCTTGCGGTGAGTCCGGCGCCCGGCGCCTCGCGATGACCGTGCTTGGCGTTCGAGTCGTCATCGACGAAGTCGCCCGCAAGGCGGAAGAACAGGTCGTCCGACGGCGTCCACTCGGCGGAAAGCCGGAAGGCGTCCACGTCCTTGTCGTAGTGCTCCTCGCCGGTCAGCTTGTTCTCGCCATAGCCGTCGCGGCGGTACAGCGCGGCACTCGCGCCGACCGCGAACGTGTCGCTGAGCGGCGTCGAGCCGGAGACGATCAGGTCGGTCTGCGCGTAGCTGCCAAGGTTGACGCGGGTATCGAGCCGCGTTTCCTGGCCCAGCGGCCGGGTGACGTACTTGATCGCGCCGCCGATCGTGTTGCGGCCGTAGAGCGTGCCCTGCGGGCCGCGCAGCACCTCGATGCGCTCGATGTCGAAAATGTCGAGCACGGCGCCCTGCGGCCGCGAGACGTACACGTCATCCACGTACAGGCCGACGCCCGGCTCGAAGCCCCACAGCGGATCCTGCTGGCCGATGCCGCGGATGAACGCGATCAGCGTCGAGTTCGAGCCGCGGGCGACCTGCAGCGTCAGGTTCGGCGTCGATTGCTGCAGCCAGGTGATGTCGATCGCGCCGGCCGACTCGATCTTCTCGGCCGAGAACGCGGACAGCGAGATGGGCACGTCCTGCAGCGACTCCTCGCGCCGGCGCGCCGTGACCGTGATCTCCTCGAGGCCGCCGGCGGCGGCGGGCCGCGCGGCCGGGGCGTCCTGGGCGAGCACGGCGGGAACGGCGCAGAGGGTGGCGGCGGCAGCCGCGCACGCCCGCACCGAGCGGATGGTGAGCTTCATCATGTCGTCCCCCTGGTCTGCGCCGTCGCGGCGCGGTTTTTCAACGAGCGCTGAAATTTAGTTGAACGTTTGATGAATTTCAACACTCGTTGCACGATCGGGCGCAGTTGGCCAGAATCGGCGCACCGCAAGGCGGGAATCCGCGACGGTCCGGCGGGTGTCTTGCCGCAGCGCAAAAGAACGGTGCCATGAAGACAGCGAGCACGCGAAAGCGACGACCCTCCGCGCCACCCCGGCGCAGCGGCGCGCGCTCGCGCCCGACGCGCGAGCGGATCCTCGACGCGGCCGAGCGGCTGTTCGCGCAGCGCGGCTTCCACGGCGTGTCGATCCGCGACATCACCGGCGCTGCCGACGTCGACGTCGCGCTCGCGAACTACCATTTCGGCAGCAAGCAGGGCCTGCTCGAGGCCGTGTTCCTGCGTCGCGCCGAAGACCTCAACTCGGAGCGCCTCGCGCGCCTCGACGCGGCGCTTGCCGGCGCGCGCGACCAGCCGCCGCAGCTCGAGGCGATCATCGACGCGTTCACACACCCGCTGCTCGACCGCTCCGCGCGCGGCAGCGCGGGCTGGAAGAGCTATTTCGCGCTGATCGCCGAGATCAACAACTCGCCCGAGTTCGGCGGCGTGCTGATGACGAAGACGTTCGACACGGTCGTGCAGCGATTCATCGAGGCGATCCGCCGCGCGCTGCCCGACTGCGACGAGCGCGACCTGTACTGGGCGTACCACTTCCTCTCCGGAGCGCTCACGCTGACGTTCGCGGAGACCGGGCGCATCGACAAGCTGTCGGGCGGCGTCTGCAAGGCGAGCGACCTCGACAGCGTCCACGAGCGGCTGGTGCCGTTCTGCGCGGCTGGCTTCCGTGCGCTGTGCGCACGCAGCGTGCCGCGCGCCAAGCGCCCGGCACGCCGCAAGGCGAAGCGATGAACGTCCGCGGCATGCGCGCGCTCGTGACCGGCGCCGGCAGTGGCATCGGCCTCGGCATCGCGACGCACCTCGCCGAACGCGGGCATCCCGTCTGCCTCACCGACCGCGACGCGGCGAGCGTCGAAGCCGCGGCCGCTGCGTTGCGGGCGCGCGGCCTCTCGGCCACGGCGCTGCGGCTGGACGTGACCTCCGCCGCGGACATCGACGCCGCCATCGCGGCACTCGAGCCGGAGGGTCCCGAGCTGCTGGTGAACAACGCCGGACTGCAGCACGTGGCACCACTCGAGGAGTTCCCGCGCGAGCGCTGGGAGTTGCTGGTCGCGGTCATGCTGACCGGCGCGGCGATGCTGACCCGCGCGGTGTTGCCCGGCATGCGGCGACGCGGGTTCGGCCGGATCGTCAACCTGGGCTCGATCCACTCGCTGGTGGCCTCGCCCTACAAGAGCGCCTACGTGGCGGCGAAGCACGGCTTGATCGGTTTCGCCAAGACGATCGCGCTCGAGACGGCGGACACCGACATCACGATCAACACGGTGTGCCCGAGCTACGTGCGCACGCCGCTGGTGGACGCGCAGATCGCGTCCCAGGCCCAGGCGCACGCGCTCCCCGAGCAGCAGGTCGTCGACGAGATCATGTTGAAACCGATGCCGAAGCACGCGTTCGTCACGATCGAGGAACTCGGCGGCATCGTCGAGTTCCTGGCCAGCGACGCGGCCCGCAACGTCACCGGGCAATGGATCGCGGTGGACGGCGGCTGGACGGCACAGTAGCGGATAGTGAATAGCGGATAGCGGATAGTGAAGAAGATCAGACTGGTTGGTGCATTTGGTGATGGAGCCGTCGCGAGCGTGGTCGCGGCGGTGGGGTTGATGGCGATGGCGGCGTGCGGACACACCGACGAGCCCGCCGCGGCCGCGGCGCGGCTGCCGCGTCTGCCGGTCGATCCGGCCGCGGTCACCGTGTCCGGCATCTCGGCCGGCGGTTACATGGCCGTGCAGTTCCACGTCGCTCACTCTGCACTCGTACGGGGTGCCGGCATCGTTGCCGCGGGCCCGTACTTCTGCGCGGAGGCGTCGCTGCGACATGCGCTCGGGCGCTGCATGCAGGGCGACGAGGAGATTCCGACTGCACGGCTGCTCGAGACGACGAGCCAGCTCGGCCTCGACGGCGCCATCGATCCGATTGCCGGCCTCGCCGATGATCGCGTCTGGATCTTCCACGGCGCCGCCGATCCGATCGTACGCGCGCCGGTCGTCGACGCACTCGAGGTCTATTACCGCGCGCTCGTGAGCCCGGAGCAGGTGGCTCGCGTCGAGCATCCGCAGGCCGGTCACACGTTCCCGACACGCGCCGCCGCAGCACCAGCGTGCGCCGCAAGCGAATCGCCCTTCGTCGGCAACTGCGGGCTCGACGGCGCACGCGCGCTGCTCGAGCACTTGCACGGCACACTCGTCGACGGCAGCGAGCCGCGTCCGGACGGCCTGCTTGAGTTCGACCAGCGGCCTTACGCGGCATCGTCCGGCAGCGCCGCGCTCGCGGAGCACGGCTGGTTGTACGTGCCCGCAGCCTGCAAGGCGGGTGCGGCGGACGCGTGCCGCCTGCACGTCGTGTTCCACGGCTGCAAGCAGGGCGCTTCGTTCGTCGGTGACCAGTTCCTACGGCGCGCGGGCTATCTCGAGATTGCGGAGAGCAACCGCGTCGTGCTGTTGTTCCCGCAGATCGAGCCGAGCTTCCAGCCGCTCAACCCGAACGGCTGCTGGGACTGGTGGGGATACGAGGGCGAGGCGTACGCGACGCAGGCCGGTCCGCAGGTGCGGGCGGTGCGCAGCATGATCGCGGATCTGCTCGGCGAGCCGGCGGCTGCGCGCTGATCAGGCCTGCACCCGCGATCGCTGCGTGCCGTAGAGCACGCTCAGGCGGCGCACGCCCTTGACCCGGCGCGAGGAGCGCCGGATCTCCTTCATCAGGCGGAGCAGCAGGTTGAGACCTTCACGCTCGCCGCCGGCGCAGTACTCCTCGCTCAGGCCGAGGTGCAGCACGGTGACGTGCTCGAGGTCCGCGCGCATGTAGACTGCGACGCCGATCGGCTGGCCCGTCGTGGCCTCGACTGCGAACAGCGACTGGACGTCCGCGAGGCCCGCGAGCCGCACCCGCAGCCACTCGCCATCCGGCTGGATCTCCGGCGACCCGTAGCGGTCGATCACGTCCGCGATGCCGCGCGCGACCCGATTCTGGCAGCCATTGAAAAAGAGCAGCCGCTCGAGCGTCGGGCGGTGCTCGATGGCGACCTTCGAGGTGAACGTGACCGGTTCCCTCATGCTGCGCCTGTGAGCCGGTGGCCCGGCCTGCTGTGAATCACGCGGCGATCATGCTCTGAGGTCCGGGTTATGTCGAGTCAGGGGCCTCCGGCATCGCTGCTGCGCCGCGTCACTGGACCCGGTCCAGATCCGCATTGCACGGTGCGGGAACTTTGAATTGCCTCAGGTTTTGCAGGGCTGCCGTGGACCGCAAGCGCCGATTGGTGCGCAATTCGCAAGTGCACGATCCGGCTGTCCAGCTCCCCTCTCCTGCCGCCCCGTCCCCGGCCCGGGACTCCGCTGTCATGGTGGACGTCGTCGTGCTCTCCGGCGACCTGTCGTTGTTCGACGCGATCCGTCATGCCGTCGGCGAGCGCAACCCGGTGTGGCGCGCCCGCTCGGCTGAGGAGTCCGTCGAACTGTTGCTGACCGGCCGCTGCGGCGTGCTGCTGATCGACATGGCGGCCGTGTCCACCCAGCCGGCGACGCTGGTCGAGCAGATCGTCGCGCAGTTTCCCGACCTGGTCGTCGTGGTGGCTGGCCGCCGCGACGACGAAACGCTGCTGGCGCGGCTGATCAGTGACGGCCTGGTCTATCGGTTCATGCACAAGCCGCTGTCGCCGAGGCGGGCGGGGATGTTCCTGAACGCAGCCATTCGCAGTCACGTCGAGCGGCGCGAGAACCACTCGCTCGCGCCACTGCTGCCGTCGATGGGGGGACTGCGGACCCGGATCGAACTGCGCAAGTGGCTGTTCGTCACAGCCGGTCTCGCGTTGTTCCTGCTGCTGCTCGCCGTGCTGCTGCTCGACGACCGTCGGGCCGCACGCCCGGCCGGCACGCCCTTGGCCGCCGCGCCGAGCAGGCCGGCGGCACCGGCGCCGCCGCGACCGATTGCGGATCCCGTGCTGTCGGGGGCCCGGGCCGCCCTGGCGGCCGGGCGTTACGAGGCCCCTGCCGGACGCAACGCGCTCGATCTCTACGCGGCCGTCCTGCTCGCCCGACCGGCAAACCCGGAGGCGCGCGCCGGACTCGACGAGACCACGGCACGCCTGGTCGCGATGGCTACCAGTGAAGCGCAGGCCGGTCGCGTGGACGAAGCGCGCCGACTGGTCGAGCGCGTGCTGGGCGGTCGATCCAGGCCACGCCCAGGCACGAGCGCTGCAGGCGCGACTGGACACGCCGCGGGCTCAGGCTCCCGCGCAAGCCGTTGCTGCGACCGCTGAGACACTGCCAACAACTCCTGCCGCTCCGCCTGCGGCGCCGCCAGTGCCTGCAGCGCAGCCGGCTGCGATCGTCGCGGCGTCGGTTGCCAAGCCGCCTATCGAACGCACAACGCCGGTCCGGGTGATGCCCGATCCGCTGACGCCACGCTTTGCAGTGCCGGTCGCGGCGCAATCATCCCGCGCGAGCTCGACCCGTGGATCCAATCGCACGTTCGGGCCGCCGATCGCCTCGGGCCACCCGACCGCGGGATACGCCAAGCCGCTACCGGCACCTGAGCCCATCGCTCAACCCGAGCCCGTGATGCCAACCGACGCGTCGGGCTCCGTTGCCGGATCGGGACCTCGAGCAACTGACCGCGACCGAGCCCGTTTATCCGCCCGAGGCGCTGCGCGATCGCGTCGAGGGCTGGGTCGAAGTGGACTTCACGGTGACGGAAGCCGGCGTGGTCCGCGACATCGAGATCGCCGCGGCCGAGCCGCGCGGCGTCTTCGAAGCGGCCGCCACGGCGGCCGTCGGCGAATGGCGCTTCCTGCCGCGCGTAGTCAACGGTCGGCCCGTGCCGCAGCGCACGTCGGTGACGCTGCGCTTCAACGTCGAGGGTTGAGCTGCACGTGCTTCGTGCCGAGCACGTAAGCGACCACGGCCCACAACGCCGCCAGTCCGGCACCGCACCAGGCGATGCCCGTCAGGCCGAGCCCGAAGGTCGCCTTCACCAGCGCGTGCACTGAGGCCGAGGTGGCATCGCCGCCCCGGTACACGAACGTGTCGATCAGGCTCTTGGCCTTGTAGCGCTCCTCGCGCGTCACGACGGTGTAGAGCGTGTCGCGCGACGGGCGCGTGATCGAGTACTCGCCGATGCGTCGCACCGCCATGACGGCGACCAGCACCGCGAACGTCGGGAACAGCGCGAGCGCGGCGAAACCGAGCGTCATCAGCACGGGCACGGACACGATCAGCGCGCGGAAGCCGAACCAGCGGAACAGCCGCCCGAACACGAACAGCTGCATGGTCAGCGAGCCCGCCTGGACCCAGAAGTCGAGCCGGTTGAAGAAGGCCGTCCGCGAGTCACGATCGGCGAACACCTCGGCGACCAGCGCCTGCTGCTCGAGGTACAGGAACGTCGAGACCCAGGTCAGCAGGAACACGAACAGCGCGATCAGCGCGAGGTAAGGCGAACGCGCCACCTGCTTGAAGGCCGCGAGCGCGGTACCGCCGAGCCGCGCGTCGCGGTCCTCGCCCGGCACGGTGTTCTCGCCGTGCCGCCGATGCCAGCGCAGCACCAGCATCATGCAACCGAGCGAGACCGTCAGCAGCGCGGCGGAGACCAGCAGCAGGTTGATCGTGCCGATCGGCTGTGCCAGGCGGGCGCCGAGAAACGGCCCGAAGAGCCCGCCCGTGCTGAGCCCGGCCGCGACGAAACCAAACAGGCGTCCGGCCTGCTCGCGGCTGAATACGTCCGCCATCAGGCTCCAGAAGACGGCCACGACGAACAGCACGAACACGCTGACCCAGATGAAGTAGGCGCGCGCGATCCAGGTGTGGTCCTCCTGCAGGTTGAACCACGCGTAGAACCCCACGATGTTCAGCACGAAGAACAGGTAGACCCAGGGCAGGAACGCCGAGCGCCGGTAGCGCGACGTGAGCCAGCCGTACACGGGCTGCACCAGCAGCATGCCGGCGAACGTGCCCCAGAAGAGCGCGGGCAAGGTCTGCAGCCCGGAGGTGATGCCCATCGTCTCGCGGATCGGCCGCAGGATCGCGTAGGCCGAAAACATCGCGAAAGCCGTCGCGAACGCGGCGAGCGCGCCACCGAGCTCGTGCGGCCGGGCATTGATCGCGCTGGCGAGTGCCCGCTTCAAGCGGCGGCTCCGAGGTCGAGCGTGAGTCCGGGAACGGCGACGTCGGCGCGGGCACCCTTGGCCCGCAGCGCGTCACGCAGCCCGTCGGCCGCCTGGCTTTCGCCGTGCACCAGCCAGACTGGGGGACGACCCGGGATCGCTTCATACCAGCGCAGCAGGTCCTGCTGGTCACCGTGCGCAGAGAATCCGCCCAGCGTGTGGACCCGGGCAGCGACCTTGATCGGTTCCCCGTGTATGCGCACGTAGTCGCGGCCGTCGACGATCGCGCGGCCGGTCGTGCCCTGGGCCTGGAAGCCACTGAAGACGACGTCGCACTCGGGCCGGCCGAGATTGTGCTTGAGGTGGTGCACGATGCGCCCGCCGGTGCACATGCCGCTGCCGGCGATCACGATCGCGCCGTGCGGGATCTTGTTGATAGCCATCGATTCGTCCGCCGTGCGGCTCAGTTTCAGGTTTGGCAGCGGCGGCAGGCTCCGCGCACGCGCGTGCCACTGCTGGGCCTCCTCGTCGAACAGGTTGGCGTGCTTCCAGTAAACCTCGGTGGCCTCGATCGCCATCGGGCTGTCGAGGAAGATCTGCCAGTCGGCGAGCGACCAGGCCTCGAAGTGCGTCGCGAGCGCGTAGAGGATTTCCTGGCTGCGCCCGACCGCGAATGCGGGAATCAGCACGTTGCCGCCGTCGTCGCGCGCCGCGCGCAGGATCGAGCCGAACTCCTCCAGCGTCGCGTCGCGGTCGCGGTGCCTGCGGTCGCCGTAGGTGCTCTCCATCAGCACCAGATCCGCGCCGGGGCCGGTTTCGGGATCGCACAGGATGGGCGTGTCGTACTGCCCGAGGTCACCGCTGAAGACCAGCCGCCGCTCGAGATCGCCCTCGCGCAGGCGCAGCCAGACGCTGGCCGAACCGAGGATGTGGCCCGCATCGCGAAACACGAGTTCGACGCCCGGCAGCACCTCAGTCGCGTGCCCGTAGCGGACGGTGCGGAAGAGCGCGAGCACGGCCTGCGCGTCCTCGAGCGTATAGAGCGGCTCGACCCGCCGCCCGTCGCCCGCCTTCTTGCGCCTGCGGTTCTCCCGCTCGGCATCGCGCTCGGCCATCGTCGCGCCGTCGGCAAGCAGGATGCGCACGAGGTCGCGGCAGGCGGGGTTGGCATAGATCGGACCGCGAAAACCGCGGTTGCGCAACAACGGCAGGCGCCCGCAATGGTCGATGTGGGCGTGGCTCAGGATCACTGCATCGACCTGCGCCGCGTCGAAGGGGAAGGCGGCCCGGTTGCGCTCCTCGGGGGCCGCGCCGCCCTGGATCATGCCGCAGTCGAGCAACAGGCGG
Organism: uncultured Gammaproteobacteria bacterium; assembly: GCA_963777725.1. Classification (GTDB taxonomy): domain Bacteria; phylum Pseudomonadota; class Gammaproteobacteria; order Steroidobacterales; family Steroidobacteraceae; genus RPQJ01. The sequence goes on along the minus strand of CAVZRR010000021.1, from coordinate 65,772 downwards.
CGGCCGCCCACGGTCAATATGTGGCACGAGCCGGTCACCTCACCGGCTGCGCCGAAGAACTCCAACTGCATTCGCTCGCCTCAGGCGATCCGCTGGCCGACGGACTTCTCGCCTTCCGCTCGTGATTCGCGTTCGCGCAACAGCTTGACGCAGGCCTTGACGACCCGTGCATCGTACCGGCGACCCGCCTGCGATTGAAGTTCCTCGATGCACGCGGCGAGCGGCAGCGCGGCCCGCTGCGGGCGCGGCGCCAGCATGGCCTCGGCCGCATCCGCGACCGCGACGATGCGCGCCTCGAGCAGGATCTCCTCGCCCTTGAGCCCGCGCGGATAGCCGGATCCGTCGAGTCGCTCGTGGTGCTGGCGCACGACTTCCGCGACCGGCCACGGAAAATCGATCTGGCGCAGGCTCTCGTAACCGCGCTCGACATGGGTCTTGACGAGCTCGAACTCGGCGACGGCGAGCTGGCCGGGCCGCCAGAGCACCTCGCGCGGAATCTGCAGCATGCCGACGTCGATCAGCTGGCCCATCACGCGCAAGCCGCGCACGCTGTGGCCCGGCAGGCCGAGCGCCGTGCCGATGCCGGCGGCCAGGTCGGCCACGCGTTTCGCGCGCCCCGTCTTGCACGCGTCCTGCGACTCCGCCAGCACCGCCAGCGAGTCGATGACGCCGAGCATCACCCGCTCCATGTGATCCATCGCGCTGACGACTTCCGCGTCGGACCGGCGGCGTCGCAGCACGCGCCACAGGCCCTCGGCGACCTGGTCGGCGCGCCTCGCGTCGTCGTCGTCGAAGGGCTGCGGCTTGTCGGCGAGCAGCAGCACGCCGGCGAGGCGGCCGCCGTCGAGCATCGGCGCGCAAAGTTGCCGCTGCAGCGACCCGGGCAAGCCGGCTTGCCGGAGCACGCCCGTACCCTCGGCGGCGTCGCGCGTGACCAGACGCTGGCTGCCTGCGCATTCGAACAACGCGGTATCCGCGGGCGGGGCGCCGCGCCAACGGGTCAGCACCGAAAGATCCTGGCTGTCACCGACGCCCTCGCCCCGGATCGCGGCCAGCTCGAGCTGCCCTGCCTCAGGCAGCGCGAGGAAAGCGCAGGCCACGCGGCTGCCGGTGAGATCGCCGGCGAGTTCGAGCGCGTGCGTCAGGATCTCCGTTTCCGTGAGCGAGTGCGCACGCTGTGTGAGGTCGAGGACACCGAAGGTGCAGCGCTGGTCGCGCACGGCACGCTGGGCCGCCAGGTTGCGGTGCGAAACGTCACGCACGGTGACGACCCGGACGCCGTCGAGACCCTCGGCGGCCACGGCGGTCGTCTCCACCTCGACGACGGAGCCGTCGGCCCGCCGCCACTGGCCGTCGCGAACGAGCTGACCGCCGCTGCCAATCGCAGCGCTGCGGATCGTCGCATCGCCGTCCTTGGCGACTTCGAACCCGCGCAGCGAACTCGACGTCACCTGGTCCGCCTCGAGGCCGACCAGTCTTAGGAACGCCGCGTTTGCATACTGCAACCGTCCCTCGCTGTCAGCGAGGCACGTCGCGAGCGGCGACTCCTGCAACGCGAGCGCATGCAGCGCGGCCTGCCGGTGAGCCGCGTGTCCGGCTCGCTCACTGGTGACGTCACGCGCCGCGGTGAGCCAACAGGCCCGACCGGCGTACGAGACGGATTGGCGCCGCAATTCGAGCACGGCGGTCGAGCCGTCTGTGCGACCCAGCGCGACTTCCACGACGCGCTCCGGTTCGTCACCCGGCTGGTAGCCCGGCAGCAGGTCGACGATCGAGCGACCGACGAGCCGCTCCGGCACGATGCCGAACAGCGCCGCCGCCGAGTCGCTGACCGACCGGATCTCGTGCGTCTCCATGTCGGACAGCCAGGTCGGCACCGGCTGCGACGCGAAGGCGCGCTCCGCGTCGGCCGCCGCGGCCTGCGCGCGGGCACGGTTCGTCTGCAGCTCGGCGAGCCGCGCCTCGAGCACGCCGACGCGCGCCAGCTCGGCGCGCGATTCCTCCGCAGCGCCTCGGGCCTGGGTCTCGGCCTGGCTCAGCTGTTGCTGGCGTGCCTCGAGTTCCTGTACCCGGGCCTGCAGCTCACGGATCCTGGCCGCATCGGCCGTCGCGACGTCGAGGCGCTCGCGCGTCTCCCGCTCGGCGTGTTCACGCGCGACGCGCTCGGCAACCTCGAGCTGCTTGTTCGCCGCCTCGAGTTCCCGGAGGTGGCGCTCGAGATCGACGAGACGGCGGCGATCCTGCTCGCGGCGCTCCAGCAGCTCCGGAACCAGCGCAGGCATCCGCATCGTGCCCGACCCTGGCGCCTGCTCCTCGACCGCATCCGCGAGGTCCTCGAGCTTGGTGCCGCGCGGCAGGAATCGGTCGGCACCGACCTCCGCCGCGAAGGCTTCGTACTTCGGGCCTTCGACGCGGAACGACAGCAACAGCACCGGCAGGTGCTGCAGCAACGGGTCTTCCTTGATGCGACGGCAGAGCGTGAACCCGTCGAGCTTGGGCAGCAGCACGTCGCTCACGACGACATGGGGCGGATCGCGACGCGCGGTCTCGAGCGCCTCGACGCCGGACCGGGTCTTGATCACGCGGTGACCACGGGTCTGCAGCAGCGTCTCGATCGCCGCGAGATCCTGGTCGCGTTCGTAGGCCAGCAGGACGGATTTCATAGTCGCGCGGCGCCTTGTTTCCCGGTGCTCGACTGGCGCCAAGTATGCGCCGACGAGCACGATGCACCAAAGCGGCGCCCGCCTGCGCGAGATCCGTCACAGTTCGCCCGACACGCCCGCTGTGCACGCGCGGACGTGGGACGCACGTTTACTCGGGACGCAGTTCGGCGGCAGACTCGGGCAGGTGCCGGCGCAGCGCCTCGACCGGACTGTGGACGAGGTCCTTGCGGATCTCGTGCACGACCCGGGCACGGGTCGGCCGAGACAGTTCCTTGCGTACCAGCCCGAGGAACGGCGGCCCCGCGACCACGATCAACTCCTCGAACTCGTCCTTGCGGCGCGCTGCGTCGAGACGCCTGGCGATGCGCCGCGCGAACCGCACGGCTTCGAGCTGCCGCGGGTCGTTCTCGCGGGCAATCGCGTGCCGCGCTCCACCGACGCTCTCGTAGCTGCGGCCCGGCCGGTCGCTCACGAGGTCGCGGTTGTGCAAGTGCGCTGCGGGATCGGAGATGTGCGCGATCTCCCTCGGTGCCGCCTGCAGGGACGGCAGATCGTAGAAAACGGCTTCCGCCTGGTCGGCGACGACGATCCGGATTCGGCTCATGTTGACCTCCCCTTGAGTGGGGTCTGCCTATACCCTGCGCCGCTCGCCGGGGGCGCGCAATTCGGGAAAGAGGCAATCCCGGGCTGACCGACCGATCGGTCAGTGCTACGATCCGCCGATGGCCGCTCCCACCCGCCGTTCCCGCCCGCCTGCGCCCGGTGCCAGGCGCATCGAGACCGCGGCGCGCCGCCTCTTTGCGAACCGCGGGTTCGCAGGCACGTCGATGGCCGACATCGCCTCGGCCGCCGGGGTCAGCAAGGCCACGGTGTTCCACCATTACCGCAGCAAGCGGCAGCTCTACGCAGCGCTGGTCGGCGACGCGTTCGCCGGCTTCCGCGAGCAGCTGCTCCCGCTGCTCGATGCGGAAGGCGACGTGCAGGGCAGCCTGCGCGATTTCGCCGCCGCGCACGTCGAGCGGTTGACCCGGATGCAGGGCACGATGCGGTTGATCGCGCGCGAAATGCTCAGTGGCGATGCGGGATCGGGCGATGACCTGGTGAGCGGCGAGATGTCGCGCAACTTCTCGCTGCTGGTCGAAGCGCTCCGTCGCGGCCAGGCCAGCGGCAAGGTCCGGGCCGACGCCGACCCCGGGCTCGCGGTGTTCCTGCTGCTCTGCTCGAGCTGGTTCGTGTTCCAGACCTCGGCGCTGGTGCGGCGCAATCCCGATCTCGCCGTCGCGGCCTCCACCGACACCTATGCGGCCGAGCTTGCGCGGCTGCTGTACCGCGGACTCGCGCCCGGCGTCGAACCGGGCGGTAAGGAATCGTCATGAATCGCTCGTTTCGCCGCATCGCGCTCGCCTTGCTCGTCGTCGTCTCGGTGGCCTCCGGGTGCCGCGGCAGTGATGAAGACAGCCAGCCGTTCGTGCGCAAGACGCCCGTCACCGTCGCCGAGGCCACTCGCGAGCCGCTGCAGGCCGTCGAAACCACCGTCGGGCGGCTCGAGGCGACCTCGATGCCGGCGCTGGCGGCCGAAACCTCCGGGCGCGTCGTCCGGCTGCACGTGGACGGCGGCAGCGTGGTCAAGCGGGGCCAGGTGCTCGCCGAGCTCGATGGTGAGCCGCAACGTCTCGCGGTGGCTTCGGCGCGCGCAAGTGTCGAACGGCTCGAAGCATTGCTGGCGAACCAGTCGCGCACCGTCAAGCGCTACGAGGAACTCCGCTCGAAGGCCGTCTCGGAAAGCATGCTGGAGGAAGCGATGGCCCAGCAAAGCGCGCGCGAGGCGGAACTGAACGACGCGCGGGCCCGCCTGGCCGAGGCCGAATACCGGCTCGACCGTACGCGAATCCGCAGTCCGGCGGACGCGATCGTCGAGCGACGGCTGATCTCGGTCGGCGACTTCGTCTCGCCCGGCACGCCGATCGTCACGATCGTCGGCGTGGACCGGCTGCGCGCCGTGCTGCCGTTCCCCGAGCGACTCGCGGGCCAGTTGCGCACCGGGCTCGCCGTGACGCTGGACCAGCCGGCCCGGCCCGGTGCATCGCTGACGGCGACGATCGCCGAGGTGCGCCCCATGGTGGGCACGAACAACCGTGCCCTCGAGGCGCTGGTCGACCTGCCTCCGGGCACGGACTGGCCGCCCGGCGGCACCGTCACGGCCCGCGTCGTGCTCGCTTCGCGCGAGGGCGTGGTCGTGCCGACCGCGAGTGTCGTGCGTCGGCCGGCGGGGGAAGTCGTGTACGTCGTGACGGGCGACAAAGTCGCCGAGCGCAAGGTGCCCGTCGGGCTGCGGACCGTCGAGAAGGCCGAGATCCTCGGCGGCGTCGAGCCGGGCGAGACCGTCGTGGTCTCGGGCGCCGGGTTCCTGACGGACGGCGCGCTGGTGACGGTCCGCACCGCGGACTGAGGCCGCAGCCGCCATGAAACTCGCAGAACTTTCCGTCCGCCGGCACGTGCTCGCCTTCATGGCGAGCGCCGTGTTCGTGCTGTTCGGCCTGGTGGCCTATCAGCGCATCGGCGTCGACCGGTTCCCGCGCATCGAGTTCCCGGTGATCTCGATCACGACGGTGCTGCCGGGCGCCAACCCGGACGTCGTCGATTCGAGCATCACGAACATCGTCGAGACCGCGGTCAACAGCGTGCCCGGCATCGACTTCATCCAGTCGCGATCTTCGCCGGGCGTCTCCTCGGTGGTGCTGACCTTCAACCTGTCGAAGGACATCGACGTCGCGTTCTCGGAGACGCAGGCCAAGGTCAACCAGGTGCTGCGGCAATTGCCCGACGACGCCGACCCGCCCGTGGTCCTCAAGGTGGAGGTGGGCGCGTCGCCCGTGATGTGGCTCGCGCTGCAAGGTGACCGCACCACGCAGCAGCTGAACCAGTACGCGCGGCAGGTCATCAAGAAACGCCTCGAGACCATCGACGGCGTGGGCCAGGTGATCATCGGCGGCGAGCGGCGGCGCAACATCCGGGTCAACCTCGACCTCGACCGCATGGCGGCGCTCGGCGTCACGGCGCAGGACGTGCGTAACGCATTCCGCAACGAGCACGTGCAGTTGCCGGGCGGCTTCCTGGTGAGCGGACCGGGCGAGAACCTGATCAAGCTCGACCTCGAGTTCCACAGTCCCGAGGCGCTCGCCGAGATGATCGTCCGTTACGCGGACGGCGCCCCGGTGCAGCTCAAGGACGTGGGCGAGATCGAGGACGGGCTCGCCGACGATCGCCAGATCATCCGCTTCAACGGCGTGCCGACGGTGGGCATCGGCATCGTCAAGGTCAGCAATTACAACACCGTCCGGCTGGTGGACGACATCCAGCAGCGGCTCGAGACGCAGATCATCCCGCAACTGCCCGCAGGCCTCCTGGTCAAGGTCTCGACCGACGATTCGGCGCCGATCCGCAAGATCGTCGCCGCGCTCGAGAACCACCTCGTCGAAGGCACCGTGCTGGCGGGCCTCGTCGTCTGGTTCTTCCTGCGCAGCTTCCGCTCGACGCTGATCATCGCGACTGCGATCCCCGTGTCGCTGCTCGGTGCCATCGCGTCGATGTACTTCATGGGGTACACGTTCAACCAGATGTCGCTGCTCGGGCTGCTGCTGCTGATCGGCGTCGTCGTCGACGACGCGATCGTCGTGCTCGAGAACATCTACCGGCGCCGCGAGGAGTCGCCCGACCTCGACCGGCGCACGGCGGCCATCGAGGGCACCGAGCAGGTCGGTTTTGCGGTCATCGCGGCGAGCCTGACGCTGGTGTCGATCTTCGGCGCCGTGCTGTTCCTCGAGGGCATCGTCGCGCGCTTCTTCGAATCGTTCGCGGTCGTCGTCACGGTCGGCGTGCTCGTGTCGCTGTTCGTCTCGCTGACGCTGACGCCGATGCTGTGCTCGCGGTTCCTGGAGGTCTCGCAGAAGCACGGGCCGGTCTATCGCTTCTTCGATCGGATCCTGGACGGTCTCGACGCCGGCTATCGCCGGGCGCTCGGCTGGACGCTGGGCCACCGCGCCAAGGTGCTGCTCGCGACGCTCGCGATCGTGCTTTCGAGCGGCTTCTTCTTCGGCCAGATCGGCAAGGACTTCATCCCGGACGACGACAACGGCCGGTTCATGGTGAATTTCCGCGCACCGCTCGGCACGAGCAAGCCCGCGATGGTCGGCGTGCTCGACGAGGTCGATGCGACGATCCGTCGGCACCCGGAGGTGGTTTCGACGTTCACCGGCATTGGCCTCGGCGGCACGTCGCAGGTGAACACCGGCATCGCGTTCGTGACCCTGGTGCCGCGCGAGGAACGCGACATCGCGCAGCACGAGTTCATCCAGAAGCTGCAGGCCGAACTGACCCAGATCCCCGGCGTGCTGGCCTTCGCCGCCACGCCTTCGCCGATCGGCGGCATGCGCGGCGAGCAGTTGCAGTTCGCGATCGTGGGACCCGAGCTCGACGGCGTCGCGTCGCTGTCACGCGAACTCGCGCAGCGCCTCGGCCGGAGCCCGGAACTCGGCCGGGTGGACCTCGACCTGCAACTCGACCTGCCGCAGATCCGGCTCGAGATCGATCGGATTCGCACGGCGGACCTCGGACTCACGAGCGTCGACGTCGCCTACGCGGTCAACATGCTGGCCGGCGGCCTCGACATCGCCAAGTACAACGACGACCCGGGCGATGGCGACCGCTACGACATCCGCGTCAAGGCGGCCGAGGGCGAGATCGTCACCGCCGACGACCTGCAACGGATCTTCCTGCGCACGCCCCAGGGGAAGATGGTGCGGCTCGACAGCGTGGCGCGCGCCGAGGACATCGTCGGCCCGGCCGTGATCACGCGCTTCGGCCTGCAATACTCGGCGAACTTCTACATGAATCCGTCGATACCGCTCGGCGAAGCGGTGGATCGGGTGCGCAGCGAAACTGCGGAACTGCTGCCGCCGGGCTACACGATGGAGTTGCAGGCCCGCGCCCGCGAGTTCGCGAAGACGTCCGGCTACGTGCGGCTCGCGCTGCTGCTCGCGCTGGCGCTGGTCTACATCGTGCTCGCGAGCCAGTTCAATTCGTTCCTGCAGCCGCTGATCGTCATGACTGCGCAGCCGCTCGCGGTCGTGGGCGGCCTGTTCGCGCTCTGGCTGACCGGCACGTCGCTGAACCTGATCTCGATGATCGGCCTGATCCTGCTGATGGGGCTCGTGGCGAAGAACTCGATCCTGCTGGTGGACCTGACCAACCAGATGCGCGAGCAGGGGCGCGGCGTCGAGGACGCGCTGCGCGAGGCGTGCCCGATCCGGTTGCGCCCGGTGCTGATGACGTCGCTGACCGTCATCCTCGCGCTGTTGCCGGCGGCGCTGGGCTTCGGCGCCGGCGCGGACACCAACCGCCCGATGGCGATCGCGGTGATCGGCGGCATGGTCAGTTCGACGCTGCTGACGCTGGTGGTGGTACCGGCCGTATACTCGCTGGTGGAGCAGGGTCTGCGGCGCATTCAGCGGAGGTCTCAGTGAATCTTCAGCATTGGCTCGTGGTGGGTGTGGCGGCGCTCGCGGCCGGTTGCGCCACGCCCCGGACCGTGGAAAGTTTCGCCGCCCCGGAGGCGGACCTGCCCGGCAAGGCGAATTTCGCCTGGAAAGGCGGCGCGTTCAACACGCCCGCCGCGATGGAGCCCGAGCTGGCCGCGGTCGTCGAACCGCGCGTGCGCCAGGCGGTCGTGAGCGAGCTGCAGCGCAAGGGGTTCGTCGAAGTCACCGACCCGGCCGGCGCCGACATGCTGGTGAGCGTCCAGGTGAGTGGCACGCGCCGCTTCGTGTTGTCGGAGGAGCCGCGCGTCGGCGCACCGTCGGCGAACAGCGTCCTGACGGCGAGCGGCATGCCGCTGCCGCCGGCCTCGGACTTGCCGCGCGAAACGACGGTCCGGGATGGCACGGTCGTCGTGTTCGTCGAGGATCCGGCCTCCGGGCGCATCATCTGGCGCGGACTCGTGACGTCCGAGTCGCGCGTGACGTCGCGCGAGGCGGGCATCCGCATGGTCGTCGAGATGGCGCACCAGATTGCGCGGGAATTCCCCCAGCGGCGCGCCGGAACCTGACGCCAGCGCATACGCGCCGCGCTCAGCCTGCGGCGTACGCGGGCTCGTGGCCGCGCCGCCACTTGATGTTGCATCCCAGGCTGGGCCGCTGTTCCGCGACGGGCGAGCGGCCGGCGAGCAAGGCATCGACGGCAGCCCTCAAATCCGCACCGGTGACGGGTCGCTCGGTGCCCGGACGACTGTCGTCGAACTGGCCGCGATAGACGAGCCGGCGGTTTGCGTCGAACAGGAAGAAGTCGGGCGTGCAGGCGGCCTGATAGGCCTTGGCAACGTCCTGGGACTCGTCGAGCAGGTACGGAAAACCGTAGCCGAGCTCCGCCGCCTCCGCGCGCATCGCATCGGGCCCGTCCTGCGGATAGGCCACGATGTCGTTCGAGTTGATCGCTACGACCGCGAGGCCGCGCGGAGCGTACTCGCGCGCGAACGCCGCGAACTCCTTGCGCAGGTGCCGGACGAACGGGCAGTGACTGCAGATGAATGCGACCAGCAGCGCGGGTTGCGCCGCGAGGTCATCGAGTGAATGCATGTGCCCGTCGTAATCGGGCAAGCGGAACGCGGGGGCGACCGTGCCGAGCGCGAGCATCGTGGACGGTGTGCGAGCCAAGGGATCCTCCCGATTCAGGTCATCGTCGCATGATCAGCAGCACCCCGACGACCAGCAACGCCGTGCCGAGGAGGCGGGTCGGCGTCAACGGGCTCTGCGGAAAGCCGATCACGCCATAGTGGTCCACGAGCAGCGCCGCCACCATCTGTCCAGCCAGCGTCAGCGCGAGAAAGCTCGCGGCGCCAAGCTTCGGTCCGAGCACCGTGGTGGCCGCCACGTACGTGGCACCTAGCAGTCCGCCGAACCAAGCCCAGGCCGGCACGGCGGCGACCGAACCCGGCACGATGCGCGCGCCGCTCGCGACCGCGAGCAGCACGAGCGCCGCGAGGCCCACGACGAAATTCACGATCGCGGCGAGCACCGGCGACCCGATCGTCATCCGCACGGTCGCGTTCATGCCGACCTGGATCGTGATCCCGGCGCCGACCAGCGCAGCCATCAGGTGCGGCCAGTAGCTCATCCGTTCAGGCCGCCGCCCGCGGCGCCGGCTCGCGGCGGTTCCACGCCTGCCAGACGAAGGCACCGATGCCCGCGAGCAGCGCGACGAACGCGATCAGCCCCCCGACCAGCGGAATCTGGCGCAGCAACCACAGCGCCACGAGCGCGAGGAACAGCGCGAGCAGACGCGCAGGCATCGTCGCCGGTCGCCCCGGCCGCAAGGTATCGAGCCCGCGCTGGGCGACGAACAGCGCCACGGTCGCCCAGCCGAGGAACAGCAGCAACAGGTAGATCGGCACCAGCAACAGCGCAAGCGGTATGCCGATCACCGTGATCAGCAGCACGACGCCGAGGAACGGCACGCAGGCGACGAACGCGAGGCCGAGGCCGAGCGACTGCAGCGGCTTGCGTCCGACCACCGCCGCCGCACCGGTGGCGAAGTTCGGGAACATCGCCAGGAACAGCGCCGCCGCGAGGAACAGCCCGACGAACGACAGGAACGAGCCGATACCGAGCACTGCGTCGCGGGCGTGCCCGGACGCATCATCGAAGACCCGGCGCGTCGATCTGCGGTCGAATTCGACGCCTCCGACGATCACTGCACCCTCGGCGATCTCGGGCTCGGCCGGACCCCGGAACACCAGCCGGCCGCCGATGCGCGCGTCGGGACCGACCACCAGTTCCTCGGCGCGCACCATGGCGTCGCCGTGCACTTCACCGTTGAGGCGGACTGAACCGCCGGAGGCGTGCAGGTCCTGGTGAGTGTTGCCGTCAAACTGCACGCGTCCGCCCGTCAGGTGAACGTTGCCCGCCACCACGGTCGCGGCACCGACGGTGACGTCGCCGCCGGCGAGCCGCGCGTTGCCGGTCACGATGGAGTCGAGCTGGACGTTGCCGCCGGCACCATACAGGTCGTCGCCGACTGCGCCGCCGAGCGAAACTTCGCCGCCCGCCACGACGAGATCGCCCTGCACCTCGGTCGCGATGGCGACCCGGCCGCCGGCCAGGAACGCGTCACCCGCGATGGGTTCCGTCACGTTGACCATGCCGCCGGCACCGACATAGTCGGACCCGAATTGCTGGGCAATGGCATCGTCGCCTTCGATCTGCACGCTGCAACCGGTGATGGTCGCCAGGCCGAACGCGACCAGCGCCGCGCTCGAAACTCGCCGTTTCATCGCAGTCTCCTTCGGGCCCGAGCCGCTCATCAAGAGCGGGACGGGCGATTGGCAGGCCATCGCGCGGCAGTTTACGGCACGGTGACGCGGGGCGGCGAGTGGCGGCGCAGGCACCGGAAAAAAGAAAGGCCGCGAGCAACGGATGCGGCTCGCGGCCTTTTGCTCATCTTCTGGTCTTCCGTGACCCGCCCGCCACCCCCGTTCAGGCATCCCCCAGTTCGGAATTCCGTCCCCGCGTGCGGCGGGTCACGCCGAGGCTGGTGAGCTTGTACGCGACCGGCTGCGGCGCGTCATTACGCACTGCAACAAGAGATCACGGCTTCAGCGCCATGCCTTCCGTCATGTAACCGACGAAGCGTGGCGCTCGCTTCAAGTAGTAGTTCCGCAGTGGACCCAACTCAAGTCCCGCCTCCGCGACCAATTCGCGAGTCGGCCGGTTGAGATGACAACCGCCCGCGAGCGGCATCCAGGCCGCATTGAGTCGATCCTGCCAGCGCGCCACGCCGGGGTCCGGCGACCGGCCGTGCTCGAGGAACAGGAACTGGCCGCCGGGCTTCAGCACCCGCCGGATTTCCCGCAGTGCGTGTGCGACGTCGGGGATCGAGCAGAGCGTGAACGTGCTGACGACCGTATCGAAGCGGTTCGCCTCGAACGGCAGGTGCTCCGCATCGAGGTGATGAAAATCCACTTCGATCGGCGCCGCGGCAATGCGCGGCAGCGAGTATCGATCGAGATCGAGGTCGGGATCGATCGCCTCGATGCGCTTCACCGTGGGCGGGTAGTGCGTCAGGTTCATCCCGGTACCGAAGCCGATCTCCAGGATGCGCCCGCGCGCGGGTGCGAGCGCGCGGTCCCGCGGCTTGCGGAACATCCGGTTCGACATCACGAAGTCGAGCAGGTGCGGGAAGACGTAGTGGTGGTAGAGGCGCAAGGAGAGCGGGCCGTGGTCAAGGCTTGGCGGGTGGCGGGGCGACCGGCGGCCACGTGACGCTGAAGGCGCCGCGCAACTGGCCCTGCTCAAAGCCCGTGGCCTGGTCGTCGGGGTAGTCACGATTGATCACCGCGGCCAGGTCGGGAGCGAGGACGGGTCCGTGGCAGGTGAGGCACAAGGCGTCCATCGGAATCGCGCGCATGTAGCGGCGCTCGACCTGCCCACCGCGATTGATCTCGAACGCGGCCTCGAGCGGTCCCGCGAACTGGCCGGAGGCGAGCTCGGCCGAGAACTGCTCGAGCAGGGCGCGCTGCAGGTCGTCCGGCGCATTGGCCGGATTGCGCACGCGCAGCGCGGTGCGTCCCACGACTGCGCCGGACTTCGCGGAGAGCCTCGCGGCGATTTCGGGCGCCCGGGTCTTGCACACGGCCACGGCCGCCACGGGTCCGCCTGCGCTGATCGCGCGACCGAGTTCGCCCTTGAGCTCGCCGCCGAGTTGCTGCGCGAGCTGGCGGCTCTGCTCGATCCAATCGGGCGCGGCCGGAGCGTCCGCGGCCTGGGTCAACAGCGGACTGCACGCGAGCAGCACGACAACGGCAAGTTTGCGCATCTGGGACTCCTGGCAGGCAAATCGCTGCATACAGTTGAAGTTCATAATCGTCGCCGATCCGTCTCGGACACAAGCCGGATTATTGCGTAGCTGAATATAATGGTGGTCGGCTGGAGATTGGCCTCGAATGCGCGCTCGGGTAGATTGCGCGCCCCGCCTGAACAGGTCGAGACACGATGGGACGCATTTTTGAAGTCCGCAAGCACGCGATGTTCGCGCGCTGGAACCGGATGGCGAAGCAGTTCGCCCGGATCGGCAAGGAAATCACGATCGCCGTGAAGAAGGGCGGGCCGGACCCGGACTCGAACCCGGCCCTGCGGCGCTGCATCCAGAACGCCCGCGCCGTGAACATGCCGAAGGACAAGATCGAGTCTGCGATCAAGCGCGCCTCGGGACGTGACGCGGCCAACTTCGAAGAGGTGCTGTACGAGGGCTACGCCCCGCACGGCGTCGCGGTGCTGGTCGAGTGCGCCACCGACAACCCGACCCGCACGGTGGCGAGCGTGCGCAACGCCTTCGGCAAGAACGGCGGGAATCTCGCCACCACCGGCAGCGTTTCGTTCCAGTTCAAGCGCATGGGCGTGTTCCGCCTCAACCCGGAAGGCATCGACCAGGACGACCTCGAACTGTACCTGATCGACCACGGGCTCGAGGAGTTCGGCGAGAGCACGGGCGAAAAGGGCGAGCCGCAGCTCGTGGCGCGCTGCCTGTTCGAGGACTTCGGCACGCTGCAGAAGGCGCTCGAGGACCGTGGCATCACGCCGATCTCGGCCGAGCAGGAGTACATCTGCCAGGTGCCGACCGAGTTACCCGAAGCGCAGGCCACCGAAGTGCTCGAGTTGATCGACAAGCTCGAGCAGGACGAGGACGTGCAGAAGGTCTATCACACGCTCGCTTAAAGACGATTTTCACCAGCCAGCGGCGGTGAACTCGAACACGCCGGGGTTCAGTGGATCGCTGCGCTGCCAGACGACTCGCGTCTGGGTGACCGTCAGGATCCAGCCCTGCTGCTCGACGGGCGTGCGGCTCGCAAACGCTGCGGCGTCGAGCACCGCGCCGCAGCCACCGTGGCGTGAGTCGCGCACCGATTCGTACCGAATCCACTGCACAGCCGCTTCCCGCGCGGCGCGGCCGATGGCCTGGCAGTCCGCGTAGTCGGACCGGTGCGTCCACCGTTCGCGATCGCGATCGAACGGCGGATTGCGCAGGTCGATCGCCGCTCCGGACACCGGCACTTTGAACACCGTCTGCGGACGCGGCGGCATGGCCGGAATTCCCGGTGAATCCTGCAGGTGACGCCAGCGCCAGTAACCCACCTCGGCGCAGGCGGTGCGAGCCTGCTCGGCCCCGTAGAAGACTCCCGGATCGTTCGGGCCGCGGAAACGCGAACCGCCCGGCGGTGGCGCATAGCGGAACGGCGTGAACAGCAGCCAGTGCAGTCCGAGTGTGGCGACTTCGCGCGGCACGGGAGGTTTCGACGCCTCGACGAGCCGCTCGAGCATGGCCTGCTCGGCGACCGTATCGACGAGCGCCATCGTCGACGCAACGTGCTGCGCCTCCACTGCGCGCCACAAATCTAGCGTGGCCGGCCGCGCTTCAGACGCGACCGCGCGCGTGGTCCAGGTAATCAACGACGCGCACCAGGCCAGCGGCACTCTTGATCAGTTCGAGCGGCGCCGCCCCGAGTGACGTGTTGTAGCTCGTCAACCAGGCCCGGGCGGTGCCTTCGTGGCCCCACAGCGCATCCAGCGAACGGAACAGCCGCACGAACAGCACGGCCAGCTCCCATTCCTTGGAACGTGTCGGTGACAGCAGGTACTTGCCGGTGAACAACCGGGACGTCGTCGGACCGGAGAGCCCAAGGGCCTCGGCCACTTGCCGCTGCGTCAGCCCAAGCAATGCCGCGGCCCGGGTCACGGCCTTGGTCAGCACCGAGGACTCTTCCAATGCGCGCGACGGATCTGGCTTCGGGAGCGCCATGGAAGAAGCATACTCCCCCAGAAATAAATGATGCTATAGATTTCTACTGAACTGATACGGATTGTTCGAGGTTCATCGATTGCCCGGGACAGGCGGCGAGGATGGCGCGGTCCTCAGTCACGAGCGGCACACCGAGGATTTCGGCCAGCGCCACGAACTCGCAGTCGTAGGCGGACAGCCGGCCACGCTCGATGACGGCGAAGACGCGATCGCTGGGCAGGTGGTGTTCGCGGCCTGCGAACGCGGCCTCCGCGGCCGCCATGATGTGCCGCACCTGCTCGCCGCTGAGGCTGCGATCGCGGCGATATCCAGCCAGGATGTTGCGCAACTCAGAGCGCCACAGCACCGGGGCATGCCAGTCCGGATCCAGTCTGCGCAAGCGATGGGCCAGCGCAGTGCGGTCGCCGTTTATCCAGCAAAATGCAATGACATTGCTGTCGACGACGATCATGCCCTTCCTGCGCTTCGGTAGCGGCCTACCAGACCATGGTCAACGCGCGGTAGCTCAGCGACGAAGCCCTCGAGTGCGCGCAACTCAGCCGCGACATCGATGGGCGGCGCGTCGAGCTGGCTTTCGAGGCGAGCCAGGATCTCGCGGTTCAAACTGCGCCGATTGGCCTCCGCGCTCGCCTTGAGCCGGGCGTGCAGCTCGGGCGGTACGTTCTTGAGCGTCAGGTTAAGCATTTGACACCATTTAGTCACCGTTTCGGTTCCATCTATCCTGCTGTGGAGCAGATCACCAGTCAAGGAGTGATCCTGCCGTGGACCGGACGGTTGATCGACGCGCATATCGGCCGCGAACGCATTGACCGAGCAGGCTCTAGAGCCGGTCCGCGCAGCGACGTGGTCTAAACTGCGCGCCATGCACCCCGCCCGCGACCTGTTCTCGTACCGAAAACACTGGGCGCACCGGTTTGGCCCGGCGCCGTTCTTGCCCATGTCGCGGGCGGAGATGGATGAGCTCGGCTGGGATTCCTGCGACGTCATCATCGTCACCGGCGACGCCTACGTGGACCACCCGAGCTTCGGCATGGCCATCGTCGGGCGCGTGCTCGAAGCTCAGGGATTCCGCGTCGGTATCATTGCCCAACCCGACTGGCATTCCACCCGCGATTTCATGAAGCTCGGCCGGCCGAACCTGTTCTTCGGCATCACCGGCGGCAACATGGATTCGATGGTGAATCGCTACACCTCGGATCGCCGGATCCGCAGCGACGATGCCTACACGCCGCACGGCGTCGCCGGCGCGCGACCCGACCGTTGCGTGATCGTGTATTCGCAACGTGCCCGCGAGGCCTACAAGGACGTGCCCGTCGTCATCGGCGGCATCGAGGCCTCGTTGCGCCGAATCGCGCACTTCGACTACTGGTCCGAGAAGGTCCGGCGCTCCGTCCTGATGGACGCGAAGGCCGACCTGCTCGTCTTCGGCAACGCCGAGCGGCAGATCTGCGAGATCGCCCACCGGCTCGCGGCCGGCAAGCGCATCGACGAGATCGACGACCTGCGCGGCACGGCCTTCGTCCGTAAGGCAACGCCCGAAGGCTGGGTCGAAATCGATTCGACGAGCGTCGACACGCCGGGACCGCTGAATCCGCCAATCGATCCGTATGCGATGGAGCCGTCGAGCAGTACGGTAGCCCCTGAGACGTCGGCCCGGCGTTCCGGGTCCGTCCAGGAGGACGCCGTGAACCCATCCCTGGGGGCTCCGGGCGCGGCGTCCATGCCGCGCACGGCCTCCCGGACGGACCCGGAACGCCGGGCCGACGTCGCTTCGGCTGCGACTGAAACAGTCCTCAGATTCCATCGTCGCGTCCCTAAGAACGCCGAGCGGGAGAGCAGCGTCATCCGTCTGCCCGCCTTCGAGCAGGTCGTCGATGACGCGATTCTCTACGCGCACGCCTCGCGCATCCTTCACCAGGAATCGAACCCCGGCAACGCGCGCGCGCTCGTGCAGCGGCACGGCGCTACGGACCTCTGGCTCAATCCGCCGCCGATCCCGCTCACGACGAAGGAGATGGACGCGATCTACGAGCTGCCCTACCAGCGCGTGCCGCACCCGTCCTACGGCAAGGCGAAGATCCCGGCCTACGAGATGATCCGCTTCTCGATCGCGATCCAGCGCGGCTGCTTCGGCGGCTGCACGTTCTGCTCGATCACCGAGCACGAGGGCCGCATCATCCAGAACCGCTCCGAGGACTCGGTGATCCGCGAGATCGAGACCATCCGCGATTCGGTGCCGGGGTTCACGGGCGTCATCTCCGACCTCGGCGGGCCGACGGCGAACATGTATCGGATCGCCTGCAAGTCGCGCGAGATCGAGGCCGCCTGCCGCAAGCCCTCGTGCGTGTACCCGGGCATCTGCCCGAACCTCAACACCGATCACTCGCCGCTGATCAAGCTGTACCGGCGTGCGCGCACGCTGCCGGGCATCAAGAAAGTGCTGATCGCGTCGGGCGTGCGCTACGACCTCGCGACCGAGTCGCCGGAGTACGTCAAGGAGCTCGCGCAGCACCACGTCGGCGGCTACCTGAAGATCGCGCCCGAAGCGATCAGCGAAGGACCGCTGTCGAAGATGATGAAGCCGGGCGTGGGCACCTACGACCGCTTCAAGGCGCTGTTCGACAAGTACTCGAAGGAGGCGGGCAAGGAGCAGTACCTGATCCCGTACTTCATCGCCGCGCACCCGGGCACGACGGACGAGGACATGCTCGAGCTCGCGCTTTGGCTGAAGCGCAACGGCTTCCGCGCCGACCAGGTGCAGGCCTTCCTGCCCTCGCCGATGGCGACGGCGACGGCGATGTACCACTCCGGCAAGAACCCGCTGCGCAAGGTGACGCGCAGCTCCGAGGAAGTGCACATCCCGAAAGGCATCCGTGTGCGCAGGTTGCACAAGGCGTTCCTGCGCTACCACGACCCGAACAACTGGCCGCTGCTGCGCGAGGCACTGCGCCGCATGGGCCGCGCGGACCTGATCGGCAACGGCAAGCAGCACCTCGTGCCGACCTACCAGCCGATCGGTACCGGGCGAACGCACGAGGGCAAGCGCAAGCCGAAGGGCCCGCCCGCCGCGCGGACGACGCCGTTCAAGACCCAGCACACCGGATTGCCTCGAACGCCCAGGCCGCCGAAGTGAATTCACGTTGGTGGCGGCGGCTGGCCGAGGTCCTGCTGTTCGTCGTGATCGTGGGCGGAATCTACGCGTGGCGCACGCGCGATTTGCTGCCGACCGGCGATCGTGTCCCCGCGCCGGCCTTCGAGCTCACCGACCTGCAGGGCCGGCCCTGGTCGCTCGACGCGCTCGAGGGCAAGCCGGCGGTCCTGTATTTCTTTGCGCCTTGGTGCGGCGTCTGCGCTGCAAGCTCGCCGCAGCTGCGCTGGTTCGATCGCTGGCAAGGCGACGACGTGCAGGTCGTGCTCGTCGGGCTCGACTGGTCGAGTCCGGCCGAACTCGCTGAGTACGCTGCGCGCCACGAGTTGCAGCTGCCGGTGCTCGCCGCCGGACCGCAGACCGCGGCGGACTACAGGATCCGCGGTTACCCGACCTATTACGTGCTGGATGCGGAAGGCCGCGTCGCGGGCCGCGACTTCGGCTACACGACCGCGCCGGGCCTGTGGCTCAGGACGCGCGGGCTTTGAGCGGCCGCCATCCAGTCGTCATGCCAGAGCAGCAAGATCAACGCGCGGATCGCGTCGAGCGCGTAATGGTATGACTGCGTCCAGTGGCTGCGCCGCGGACCCGCGACGTTGAGCCGCTCAATGCCGTGCTGCTCGATGAACTGCTGTGCGGTGACGGCGGCGTCCTCCGGGCTGGAGGTGTTCGCGTCGACGAGACAAACCGGCTTGCCGAGCTCGCGACAGATCTGCAGCGTCAGCAGCGTGCCCTGGGTCAGTGGTCCCCGGTGCAGGATCAACGTGCCATCCGAATCCTCGACGTTCTTTCGCGTGCGGTCCTCGTAACCGCCGTCGACCTGCCGCAACGGGTAGCGCGGCGGAATCGGCCCGTCCTCGGCGCGCCGACCCTTCGGGCACCAGCCGGCACAGGGATTTCCGGTCTGCAACGCCGCGTCGAGCGCGCCGCGATCGACGCCGGCCTGCCCGCCGGAATAGATCGTCACCATCCTGATCATCGATTCACCCTCGGCACCAGTTTCACCGAAACGGTGTCGACGTAAATCCGTATTGACCGCCGCAACGGGCGTGTAACGGGAGCCAATCCGCTTCATACTCCGCGCTCAGGCGGAATGGCCGCGTCGGCCCCGTCCCGAATCACCGGAGAGTTCATGGCCAAACCCAACTATTCACACCAGAAGAAGCAGCGCGAACAGGCGGCGAAGAAAAAGCGCGACGAGAAGCAGCAGCGCCGCCAGCAGAAGAAGGAAGAAACGAATCCGCCGCCGGCGCCGCCCGCCTGACGCGGGCCTCAGATGAGGCCCGGGCTGCCCTTCTTGGCTTTCTTCGCAGCCTTCTTCTCTTCCTTGGTCTTGGCGGGCTTCTTCTTGTTCTCTTTCTTTCGATCCATGCCTTTGCTCATGGCGTTGACTCCATTGCCTGTTCAGCGGTTGTCACGAGTTCACTCATAGCGGTGCGACTGGAACAGCTCGGTGGCCGTCTGGAAATAGGCGATCCCGAGTGCGTCCAGCGCAGGATCGGGCCGGGTTTGCCCGAACGTCCCGCGCACGCGATCATACAGGTAGTCGTGCACGGAACCGTCGAGTCCGAGCACCGCCAACCGACCGTCCCGGTAGATCGCCACGTCGTGGTCGTGGCTGAATAGCGCGATTCGCGAGGCTTCGGGAGTGTGCAGCACGTCCTGGCCGAAGAACGGCGCCTCGTACGGCAACCCCAGCAGGCCGAGCACCGTCGGCGCGACGTCGATCTGGCTCATCAACGCATCCACGCGCTGCGGCTCGATGTGCTTCGGCGCATAGATCATCAGCGGGATCTCGTAAGTGCGCAGCGGAATCTCCGCCTTGCCGTAGACGCGTGCGCCGTGGTCGGCCACCACCACGAAGACCGTGTCGTCGAACCAGGGCTGTTTCTCCGCCTCGCGCAGGAAGTACCCGAGCGCATAGTCGGCGTAGCGGACTCCGGCGGCACGGCCACCGCCCTGCGCCGGGATGCCGATCTGCTCCAGACCCGGCCGGAACGTGTACGGCTTGTGGTTCGACGTCGTCATGACGATTGAGAAGAACGGCTCGCGCCGCGCGTGCTGCTCGGAGAAATGCCGGAGAGCCCGGTCGAACAGGTCCTCGTCGCTGACGCCCCAGATGTTCTCGAACCGCACGTGGTCGATGTCGGCGCGGTCGAGCACCGTGAAGCCGTTGCCCGCGTAGAACGCGTTCATGTTGTCGAAGTAGCCATAGCCTCCGTAGAGGAAGCTGGTCTGGTAACCGAGGTCGTGCATGACCCGGCCCCAGGTCGCAATGCCGTCGTTGCCGGGGCGACGCAGGATCGACACCGTGGGGATCGGCGGGAACGAGGCCGTCAGCGCCTCGAGGCCGCGGACCGTGCGGGTCCCGGACGCATAGGTGTTCGAGAACCAGAGGCCGCGCTGCGCGTACGCGTCGAAATTCGGAGTCAGGTCGCGCTTCGACCCGTACAGCTTGCTGAACGACGCGCCGAAAGACTCGCTGGCGATCAGGACGACGTTCAGGCGGCCGAGCCCGTCGTTCCGGGCGGGAAACCGCCGGTCGAGCCGGCCTTCGGCCAGCCGCGTGAATTCGCCGCCACCGGCCTGCAGCGACTTCACCAGCAGATCGAGGTTTGCGGCAGGCTCGCGCGACGCGTAGTACGCGTGATAGTCGATCTCGTTGGTCGCTGCAGCGCGAAAGAAGCTGCTGTAGCCGTTTTGCGCGATTTCATTTTCGACCCGGTTCGAAGACCAGGACAGCGCGTCGGTCGGGTACCAGGCGGCGGCCGCGAGCAGTGCCGCCGCGAATGCGGCGAACGGCACGACGCGTGCGCGCAGCGGGACGGCGGGCCCCTGCATGCCGGACGTCCAGCGCCCGCGCAGCAACCAGGTGATGGCCGAACCGAGCAGCGCGGCGCCGGCCAGCACCTGCACGACTGGATAGGCTTCCCAGATATCGACGAACACCTCGGTCGGGTAGGCCAGGTAGTCGACCGCGACGAGGTTGAAGCGTGCGTCGAACTCTTCGAAGAAATAGATCTCGGCGACGGCGAGGTAGATCAAGGCGCCGACCGTGACCGCCGTGCCAACGAGCAGCAGAGCCACGGTGGAGCGGGGCGCGGTGCCAGCGGTCGGGCACCAGCAGCAGGTAGAGCACGAACGGCGCGAACAGGTAGAGGCTCTCGACGGCGTCGTTGACCAGCCCGGCGAAGAGCAGCCAGGGCAGGTCGAGCGCCGAAACGTCCGCCGCGGGCCCGAAGCGTGCCCAGAGCACGATCCGGGCCACGACGCCGAGCGAAACATAGAAAGCCGCGAGTGCGGCCGCCGGCGCGAAGCGCCGGCTGGCCGCGAGAATCGTCGATGTGGATGCAATTCGCACGTTGTCTCGTTCCTGATGGACCGAGGGGTTAGACGTGCGGCGGCCGGAAAATCAGTCGGCCGGCTGATTCGACGTCAGCCGATCGCGCGCATCTCCTCGCTGGTCAGGCGGAGCGCAGCGGCGGCGACGTTCTCCTCGAGGTGCTTCACCTTCGACGTGCCTGGAATCGGCAGGATCGCGGGCGAGCGAGCCAGCAGCCACGCGATCGCCGCCTGCGGAAACGAGACACCGCGTTCCGTGGCCCAGGCTTCGAGCTTGATCCGCGATCCGGCGTTCGAGTCGCGGGGGCTCTGCGACAGCGGCGACCATGGGATGAAGGCGATGCCATCGCGCTGGCACACCTCGAGCACCGGATCCGACGAGCGGTCCGACACGTTGTAGCGATTCTGCACCGAGACGACGTTGACGACCTTGCGCGCCCGGGCCAGCTCGTCCGCGTCGAAATTCGAGACGCCGACGTGGCGGATCTTGCCTTCCTTCTGCAGCCGCGCAATTTCGCCGAGCGACTCCTCGAGCGGCACGTTCGGATCGATCGCGTGCAGCTGGTAGAGGTCGATCCGCTCGAGCCCGAGGCGCTTCAGGCTCGCCTCGCAGGCCGCACGCAGGTGCTCCGGGCGGCCGTCACGCTCCCATTGTTCCTGTGACGGGCGAACGATGCCGCCCTTGGTCGCGATCACGAGGCCCTTCGGGTACGGGCGCAGTGCCGCGGCAATCAGGCTTTCGTTGACCGCCGGGCCATAGGCATCGGCCGTGTCGATGAAGTTCACGCCAAGTTCGACGGCGCGCTGCAGCACGCGCCGCGCCTCGGCGGGATCCGCCGGATCGCCCCAGATGCCGGGACCCGTGACGCGCATCGCGCCGAACCCAAGCCGGTTCACCGTCATGTCGCCGCCGATGACGATCGTCCCCGCCGCGGACGCCGGGCTCGAACCCGGCGCCGCCGTTGCGCCCGTCGCGAGTCGCGACAGTGCAAGGCCAGACAGCAGCGCGCCCGTCTGCTTGAGGACGCTGCGTCGCGAAACATGGCTGGCTTGCATGGCGTGATCCTCCGTCTCTGGAGCCGAGACTTTACCCCTTTGACTTAACGCGCGGAAACCGCGTGACCAGCGTCACGCATCACGCCCCTGGCGGCGCGTGGTCGCCCGATCGCGGGTAGCGTTTGCTGCAAGGCCTCGGGTCGTCGTGACGTTTCCCGGGGCCAGGAGGAGAGCAACATGAACGCAACCTTCGACGCCCTGTCCCTGCCCGCGATGCGATCGCTCTCGCCGCGGACGCGCCGGACGCTGGCACGCGCCTGCCTGGTGTTGCTGATCGCCCTGCCTTGCATCGCGCTCGCGACGCCGCCGTCCTGGGCGCCGGCGAACGGCTGGCGCAAGAAGAATGACCCGGGCTACGCGGGATATAGCGGACGGCAGTGGGAGCGGGACTATGGGGTGCGCTCCGGTCGCTGCGACCGCAGCGAAATCGGCGCGGTGCTGGGTGGCGTCGCGGGCGGTGTCATCGGCGCCGAGGCCGGCAAGGGCGAGGATCGTGGCGCGGCCATCGTGCTCGGCACCGTGATCGGCGCCGCCATCGGCTACGAGATCGGTCGCAGCATGGACGTGACCGACCGCTCGTGCGTCGGCCACGCGCTGGAACTGACGGAACCCGGCCAGACCGTGACCTGGACCAACCTGAACACTCGCGTTTCCTACAAGCTCACGCCGACCGGCGACGCGGGACGCGCGGACGGTTGCCGCAAGTTCCGCCTGATCGCGACCGGCGGTTTCGGCCTGAGCGAAGGGCGCACGGTCGCCTGCCCGCGCAGCGACGGCACCTGGGACGTCGCATCGGACGCGCGCCTCGGCCAGCGCTAATCGCAGGGAAAACTGGCCTGCAGCCCCTCGTAGAAGACCTCGGCGATCGGGCGTTGCAGGTTGCCGGGGTTTTTCTCGAGGTGGGCGAGCACGGCGCGCACGTAGTCCGGGGCCGCGCTCGCGGCGGGGCTGCAGATGCCCAGCAGCCGCGACGGCTCCTGCGTCTGGAACAGCTGGAAGACCTCGTCCGGATCCAGCTTGTACTGGACGGCGACGCGCGAGGCGAAGCTGAGCGCGCCGATCTGGCTGCCGACGCGCATGCCGTTCAGCAGTCCCTTCGTGACGCCGAGGCAGTAGGTGACGTCGAGATCGCTCGCGGTGGTGTCGCCATCGAGCGCTTTCAGGTAGGTCTGGCAGTAGCTGCGCCACTCGCTGGCCGGCGGTGACAGGTCCTGGGCCGATGCACGGCTGGGCGCTGACAAGGCGGTGCAGACAACGATTGGCGCGAGCAGTTTCTGCAGTCGAGAAATCATCGGCGATAGATGTCCTTGATAGGAGGCTATAGAAGACCACGTTGCTTCATGCCCTGCACGAAGCGATCGAACGACACACTGCGCTCACGCTTGCGCTTGGGGATGCTCATGGGCGGATTATGGCGCGATGAACTTAGAACGCCAAAGTGACGCCGTCAGGCTGGCGTACAGCCGGCAACTTCGCCAGCACGTCGTGCACGTATGAGGGCACGACCTCGACAAGCGGCAAGTCGCGCCCCGACCGCTCGGACGTGTACCACCGATGCTCGAGCAGCTGGTGGAAGATCTCGGCAGGATCGAGCTTCACGGCCTGCTCCGGCGGAATCGCGGCGAGGGTCGGCCGGTAGACCTCCTCGAGCCAGCGCTTCGCGGCCTCGCGCTCCGGAATCACCCGCCCCTCGAGCCCGCCCTGCCACGCGCGGAAGTGATCGAGGTCGTTCAACAGCCGTCGCGCCTGGTTCTCCTGCACGTCGAGGCCGGTCAACGCCTCGAGGCGGCGCCGGTGATGTCCGGGCTCGACGACCTGCACGCGCAAGCGAATCTTGTGGCCACCTTCGATGGTCTGGATGTCGAGCTCCTCGACGTCGAAGCCGAGTTCGTTCAATCGCTTGATCCGCGAATCGACGCGGAACTGCTCCTGGGCCGCGAACACCTCCTCGCGCGTGAGCTCGGTCCACAACTGCTCGTAACGCGACGTCAGGCCGGGACCGAGATCGATCGGATCGAGTCCCTCCGGCAGGCCGAATCCGGCCTGGATGTCCATGAACTCGCCCGTGACGTTCTCCTCGGCGATCGTCAGGTCGTGCCGTCGTTGCCCGTCCGAGAGGGACAAGCGCATCTCACCGGTCTCCGCGTCGACGAGGTAAGCCGAATAGCGGCCGGCGTCGAGGCGGAACAGCGCGTTCGACAGCGAGCAGTCGCCCCAGAAGAAGCCCGCGAGGTGCAGGTTCACGAGCAGCTCGGCGAGCGCATCGAGCAGCTGGTGGGCCTGCTGGACCGTGACGCCGCGCGAGATCACGTGCCGGAACGGCATCGAGTGCTGCAGGAAGCGCGTCACGACGAGGCCGCGCCGCTCGCCGTCGGCGTGCGGCGGCCGCTCGGTCACGAGGCCCACCGGCTCGACGACCGGCAGCCTCAGCTCCTCGAGCGAGCGCAGCATCGTGTACTCGCGCACGGCGACGTGCTCGAGCAGCTCCTTGATCGCGTAGATCGACCCCTCGTGCGTGACGAAACGCACCGGGTTGCGATGCAGGCCGCGCTCGACGTCCGTGCAGCGCTCTTCCGGCCACTGCTCGAGCGGCGCGGCCCAGGGAAGGTTGAGTCCTGCGGGATACTCATCCGTCCGCGCCAGCCTGAACCGCACTGCTGCGCCCCGCTGGCCGCCGGACTATGAAGCCCGCGCTCGCCGTACGTCCGCGAACAGGCGCAACGTGGTCTCGCGACCCAGCGCGTCGTCCAGCGACGCCGTCACCTTGCGCTGCCAGTTCGCGTGCTCGTGGCTGGTGCCCGGCACGTTGACCGGATCGGCCATGCCGATCAGGTCCTCGAACTGCAGCACCACCAGCGCGGCCGCGCTTTTCGCGAGGTACAGCTGCACGGCGTGCGCCAGTGCTTCGCCGTAGCCGAACTCCGCATCGCCCGCGAGTGCCGGACGCAGGCCGACGGAGTCGAGGGCCGCCAGCAGCTGCGCGCGGTCGCGCACACGCTCGTCGAGCACGTAGCGACGGATCTCGTCGCCCGGGAACAGCTGCAGTCGATCGCGCAGCTCGAGATCGCGGCCGGCCCAGTAGCCGCGCAGCGTCGGCAGGTCGTGCGTCGTGACCGTGGCGATCGCCCGGTGCACGTATTCCTCGGGCCGGCGGAAGCGGCCGTCGCCGTGCTTCTCGAACAGCAGCACCTTGTACGAGTAGACGGCGAACTCCGCCATCGCACGGCGCATTTCGTCGGGCACGGTGCCGAGATCCTCGCCGACGACGAGGCAACGATGCCGGGCGCTCTCGAGCGCGAGCACCGACATCAGGTCGTCGAGCGGGTAATGCACGTAGCCGCCGTCGGTCGCGCCGAGGCCGACCGGCACCCACCACTGGCGGAACAGCGCCATCACGTGATCGAGCCGCAGCGCGCCGAAATGGCGCATGTTGGCGGCCACGAGATTGCTGAAGGGCCGGTAGCTCTCGGCGATCAGTGCGTGCGGATCCTGCGGCGGGATGCCCCAGTCCTGGCCCTTGAGCGCCAGCGCGTCGGGCGGCGCGCCGACGCCGGCACCCATCCGATACACGAGCTGGTCGGACCAGGTCTCGGAGCCGCTGGGATTCACGCCGACCGCGTAGTCGCCATAGAGGCCGATCGGCATGCCGAGGTCGCGCGCGAGTTGCTGTGCGGCCGCGAGCTGCTCGTCGGCGATCCACTGCAGCCACTGGTGAAACTCGACCGCCTCGCGGTGTCGCTCCTCGAAGTCACGCACGGCTTGATGCGCCGGGTCACGCAGCTCGGCGGGCCACACCGGCCAGCCCCAGTAGCGATCCGGATCCTGCGGCCGCAGGTGGGCGTCGATCGCATCGTGCAGCGCGTGGCGGCGCAGCGGTTCACCTCGTTCGCGGCGATAGTCATCGAAGGCTCGCGCCCGCGCGGTCCCGCGGCCAAGATGCCCGCGCCGGAACTGCTCGAACAGCATCTGCAGCACCGGCAGCTTGGCGCGCGCGACGCCCGGATAGTCGACGTTCTCGGTAGCTCGCAGCCGCGCGAGCTCGCGCTCGAACTCCGGTGCCGCGACCCGCTGGCGCGCCTCGACGCACTCGGCGAATTCCGGCACGTCGGGCACCGCGATGTACAGCACGTTCAGGAAGTGCCGCGTCGACGGGCTGTATGGGCTGAAGTGCCCTGGATTGGACGGGAACAGCGCGTGCAGCGGATTCAGGCCGATGAACGCCGCCCCTTCCGCGGCGCAGCGCTGCACGACTTCGCGCAGGTCGGCAAAATCGCCGATCCCCCAGTTGGTACCTGAGCGCAGCGTGTAGAGCTGCACGGCGAGCCCCCAGAGCCGGCGCCCGCCGGCGAGCGCGTCGGGTTCGTGGCAGCGGCTCGGCGCGGCGATCAGCACGCAATCGCCCGCGGCACCGTCCGCGGCCCGAACCGCGAGCGAGTGATAACCGGGCGGCAGTCCTTCGGGCAGGACCAGCACGCGCCGGGTGAGCCAGCGGCCATCGAGCTCGCGGCGCTCGACCTCGCCGAGATCGCTGGCGCGGACTTCGCCGGCCCGCTCCGCGCCATCCTCCATAACGATGCGCCACGCGACCGGCTGGTCGAGCGCATCGGCCGGCAGTGCGAGCACGACGCCGGCATGTCCGGGGCGCAACACGGCTACCGGCGGCAACAACGAGCGCCAGCGCTCCGCATCGAGGGCCCGGATCTCCCGTTCGATCGCCGTCACGTCGGTGACGTTGCAGCCCATTGCGGCCAGGATCGCCGTCTTGGTGGCCGGACTGAACGCGCGCAGCTCGCCGCGGTAGTCGTGGTAGGCGTCGCCGATGCCACGGCTGCGGGCGAGGTGATTCAGCAGCGATTCGAGCATGGTCAGAGCTCGGCGAGGATCTTGCGGCGCAGCTCGTTGAATTCAGCCTCGGTGATCAGGCCGTCCTCGAGCAACTGGTTCAGGGTGCGCAGGCGCGCGGGCACGGTGCGCTTCTCGGTCGTGGGCGGCGCGCCAGCAGCGGCATTGCCGCTGCTGCCGCCGGCCGTCGAGTCGATGCGCGCGGCCTGCTCCATCGTCAGCGTGGTTCCCGTGGCCGCCACGGCCTGCTTGCCGTCCGGAGCGACGCCAGGAACGGCTGCGAGCCGTCCGGCAACGATGTCGAAGTCGTCGAGCACGCGGCTCTGCACTTCGTCATCGGGTGACAGGATGTCCACCACGGGCGGCGTGGCTGCGTCCGCGTCGCCCCGGATGCCGAACAGCGATTCCTGCACGCCGCGACCGACACCCATGGTCATCATCTTGGATCGACCCGCGCCGAGCTGCCCGGGCCGGCCGGTCTGCTCGAGGTCGGCACCCGTCACGAGCGCCGTGTAACCCCAGGATTGCGACGGCACGCCGCCGAGAAACTCCAGCGGGACGAGGAACTCGATGCGGCGCCCGTTCACGCGCACCTTGTCGGGAAAGAAGTAAAGGTCCCGGACGCGCGTCTCGGAGCGTCCCTGGAGGTCCTGCAGCTCGGCCTTGGAAACGCGCCCCTGCCGCGCGCGCAGCTCGGCCTCGAACTCGTTGTCGTAATGCATCTGCAGCATCGTCGCCACCACGTCCGGGCGCGGCGTCAGCACGATGGCCTTTTCCCAGGCGTAATTGCGGTCCACGCGTGACGCCGCGCCCTGGCAGCGTAGAGGTCTCTCCGAGCCCCGCAATCCGGTCCGTGTCGACGTAAATGTCGACGTTGAACGTGTAAAAACCGTTGCGGGCGATGCGGTCGATCGGGGTCTGGCCGGTTTCGGTGACCCTGCCCACCGGACTGCGAATCGGCTGGGCCATCTCGACGGCGAACCACACGCCGTCGTCACGCTGTTCGGCCGTCATGCGGACGAGATCGAGGTCACCCGGCCCGATGTCGTCGCGGTTCGGGTAGATCAGTCCGCCGGCGCCATTATCGTCACCCTTGGGATCGTCGACCGCGATCAGCGGTGCGGCCTGTGCAGGCACCACCATGCAGCAGCACAGCGCGGCGCACCGCAGAACGTCCAGGATCTTGAGTCGGGTCACGGTCATCTGGGGTCGTGAAAAACTGGGGCGGCCATGCTACTGCATGGCCGCCCCGCTTGGTGACTCAGGCTGGACCGGCTAGAAGCTGACCTTCATGAAAACCTTCATGCGGTACTGACCGTAGTCCACTGTCGAGAGCGGAATGTTGCCGAGCGGCGTCGCGATCGACGTGACGCCCGGCGCGGCCACGAGCTTGACCCGCCGGCCGCCCGAATCCGTGTAGAACTCCGGATCGTAGGTGCCCCACAGGTAGTCGATCGTGCCGCCGAACTCGACGCCCGACAGGAAGTAGCTGAAGTCGAGGCCGAGCCGGTTCTTCTCGCTCTCGCCGGTCACGTACTCCGCAAAGCCGAAGTCGTTGCTGGCCTCGAAGCCGAGGCCCACGGGCGCCACGTCGATCGTGCCGTCGATCAGCTCGACCGTGTGGAACTCGTAGATCAGCTTCGCGTACAGGTCCGGCGTCAGCTGGTAGCCCGCGCTGAATCCGTACGTGTCGTAGTCCGCACGCCGGTCGTCGCAGCTGAGGCACCCGCCGAGACCGATGTTCGGAATCCAGTCCGGGTTGATCGCGCCGGTCGCGGCCGGGAAGCCGTCGTACGCATCGGTCAGCGACGACGCCCGCGTGACGCGATCGTCCTCGTCGGAGATGTACTTGTAGCGCGCCATCAGGTCGACGCCCTTGCCGACGTCGAGCGTGTACATCGCGCGCAACGCGAAGATCTCCATCGTGCGGTCCTGGAACGGCGAATAGGGCGAGCGGTAGGCGCCGCCCAGCGCCCAGGAGTTCACGCCCTCGTTGCGCGGATACGCCTGGCAGTCGATGTCCTTGTCGGTGCCGCCGCAGGCCTGCCAGTTGGTGTTGAAGTCGATGTAGCTGTACTCGCCGGCGAACTCCCAGTCGCCGATCGCGTACTTGGGCACCAGCGTGATGCCCTTCCAGCCGATCACCGAGAAGGCGACGGGCTCGTCGAAGTCCGTGAAGTCGTTGTCGGCCGCGCCGGAGACGACCTGCTGCACCTCGCCGTTCCAGCCGCCCCAGCCGAGGCCGGCCATCGAGTTGGCATTGCTGCGGTTGCCGAAGTTGTAGTCCGGCCGTCCCCACTGCCAGGTGCCTTCCTGGCCCTCGGTCAGCAGCACGTCCTGCTCGCGTCGCGCGGATGCGACCGACGCGAAATCCGAGCCGATGTCGAAGTACTGCACGGCCAGCGACAACCCGTCGATGAACAGCTCGTTGAAGTTGACGTTCAGGTAGAACGAGTCGTCGTTCATGCTCCTGAGCGGCAGCGGGCTGAACCGGCAGGGGCCGTTCAGGCCGCCGCCGCACAGCGTGTCGTCCACGTTGAAGTTCGTGTGGTAGTAGGCGCCGCTCACGTCCATGAAGTCGAAGCCCGTGTACTGGCCCTTGACCGCGATGACCGCGTTGTCGAACGCGGTCTTGGCGCCGACGCCGTTCAACGTGTTCGGGTCGTCGTCCTCGATCTCCTTGTCCCTGGCGTAGGAGGCAATCAGCGTCGCATTCCAGTCGGGGCTCGGCGCGTACTTGACCTGGGCGATCCAGTTCGCGTCGTTGGCGTAGATGTCCTCGCCGAACGTGCCGGTGCTGAACGCGACGCCCTGGTAGTTTGCCAGGCTGACGCGCGCGAGGTCCCAGCGCAGCTTCTTGTCGAGCGCCGAGCCCTGCAGCAGCACGCCGCCGATGTTGTCGCGGTCGATGTAGCGCGACTTGCCCTGGGTCCACGCGTCGAACATGCCCCAGTCGCTGTTGCCGATGAAAGCCGAGTCCATCCAGTCGTATCCGGGCGTGATGCGCGCCCACGCGCCGCGCAGCTTCACGTACTGGTTGCAGCGCGGGTCGTCCTCGCCGCAGTTCGTCGTGTTGTTGTCCGGCACGGCGAAGCCGCCGTAGTTCGCCCAGAAGTTCTTGTTGAAGCGGCTGTGCAGTCGGCCGCCGATCTCGACCTGCTTGGAGACCTGGGCGTTGAACAGCAACTCGAACTCGATGCCCTGGCCCTGGTCGCCGCCGCCCTCGCCGGGCGTGGTCTCGGCATTCGAGTAGAGGCCCGCCTCGGTGCGGCGGTTGCCGTCGAGGAACTTGGCGTAGATGCTGCCGTACCACTTGATCGGCGAGGCTCCGGCTGTCCTGCGCGAGACCCGCGTCAGGCGCCAGCCCAAGAGCCGCGGCGACGGCCACCGCCAAAGTCGCATTGCGAAGGTTCATCGTCATCCCCCGTTAACCGGCCACTGCGCGTTACTTGCGGACGACCGAGAGCGTCGCGCGCTTGACGGAACTGCCGTCTGCGCCGCATTCGTGCTTCAGCATGTCGTACTGCGCCTGCGCTTCGTCGGGCGTGCCCGCGCCCTTGCCCGCGAGGATGTCGATGACGTGCGGGTCGCAGTCGCCGTCGTTGCCGCCGCCGAAGCGATGCTGGCCCTCGAACTCGTTGACCTTGCGGCTCAGCAGGTCGGACTTGTCGGGGAAGCCCTCGTTCGACTGCACGACCACCTGGTAGCCCCACTTCGACGGATCGCCGCCGCCGAGTTCGTCGAGCTTCACCTTGGCGCTGATCGTCTTGCCGGAACCCACCGTGCGGCGCGGAATGACGATGTCGGCGGACAGGTCGGCCGCCTTGGCCTTGACCTCGGCCGAGACGCGCGAAGCGGGCTGCGGCGAGAGGATGATGACCTTCTCCCACGCGCTCTCCGGCGCGAACTCGACGTTCAGGCCCGGCAGCGACTTGGTGTGGCCCTTGCCGGCCGCGCCGTCCTGGTCGATGAAGATGAACACCATCTGCGTCGCGAAGCCGACGCCCATGCCCCACGGATCGGCGAGACGGTCGTTCACCGTGACCTTGAAGTCGGCGTTGTCGCCGCCCGTGACCTCGAACTCGACCAGGTCGAACGAGCCCGGCGTGTAGACCGCGTCGGTCGGGTACGTGTAACCACCCGCACCGTTGTCGTCACCGGTCGGATCCATGAACTTGACGCCCTCGGCCTGCGCGGCCCCAGCCAGCGCAAATCCCACCGCGAGCGCACAGATCGAAACGCGAGCCTTGTTATTCATGAGCTTCATTCCTCTAGGTCAGCCCGTTGCAACGCCCCCGCGGGGGCCGCTATCCGTCAACCCTTGACGCCGCCGGCCGTCAGGCCGGAGACGAGGTATTTCTGCAGGAACAGGAACAGCACGACGACCGGCAACGACACGATGATCGACCCGGCCGCGAAATATCCCCACTGTGAGGTGAACCCTCCGACGAAGAACTTGAGGCCCACGGGGGCCGTGTACCTGCTCTCTTCCTCGAGGAACGTCGCCGCGAGGATGAACTCGTTCCACCCGGTCATGAACGAGAACAGCGCGGTCACCGCCACGGCCGGCTTGGCCAGCGGCAGGATGATCCGGAAGAAGATCGTCTGCCGCGAGGCTCCGTCCATGATGGCCGACTCCTCGATCTCGAGCGGGATCGTATCGAAGTATCCCTTCAGCATCCATACGCAGAAGGGGATCGCGGTGACGGAATAGACCAGCACCAGCCCGATGAACGAGTTGCCGAGCTTCAGCCAGCTGACGATGATGATGTACAGCGGCACCAGCAGCAGGGTCCCCGGGAACATCTGCGAGACCAGGAACGACATCATTCCCGCCTGGCGGCCCGGGAAGCGGAAGCGCGAGAACGCGTATGCTGCAGTGCAAGCAAGAAACACGCCCACCACCGTCGTCGCGGTCGCCACGATCGCGCTGTTGATGATCCAGCGCAGGAACGGCTGCTCCGTCAGCACGTCGACGAAATTCCTGAGCGACACGGTTCCCGGCCAGGGCACGATGGCCCGCAACCGGTCCACGAAGCCGGGGTCGGAGGGCAGATCGGCGAAGGCGAGGTTCTGGGTCCCGGAGAACGCGACGCTGATCACCCACAGCACCGGATAGATCGCCACCAGCGTGAACAGGATCAGGCACACGTGCAGCAGCACGTGCGATTCGCGGCCCTTGCGATCCCCACCCCAGCTCATGTGTTCACTGCCTCCGTGGCCCGGGTCATGCGGGTCTGGAATACCCCGTACACCAGCAGGATCAGGAAGATCACCGTCGAGTAGGCCGCCGAGTAGGCGTAGCGGTACTCCTCGAAGGCGATCTTGTACGCCTTGGTGATCAGGATCTCGTTGGCGCCCGCAGGCTCACCGCCCGAGACGAGGTAGATCACGTTGAACATGTTGAACGTCCACACCACCGACAGGATCACGGCGGGCACCAGCGTGGGCTTCAGCAGCGGCAGCGTGATGCGCCAGAACTGCTGGCGGCGCGTAGCGCCTTCGACGGTGGCGGCCTCGTACATGTCGGCCGAGATCGACTGCAGGCCGCCCAGGATCACGACCATCATGAACGGGAACGACAGCCAGCCGTTGGTCGCGAGCCCGGTCATGAACGAGGAGAACACGCCGTCGAACCACGCCACGGGCTCGCCGCCGAACATCTGGATCGCCTGGTTGATCGCGCCGAACTGCTGGTGGAACAGCGCTTGCCAGATCAGGGCGGTGATGTAGTTCGGGATCGCCCAGGGCAGGATCAGCAGCACCCGGTAGACAGCCTTGAACCTGAGCCCCGGGGTGTTGAGCGCGAGCGCGAGGACCATGCCCAGACCGACCCCGAGTGCCACGTTCGACACGGTCCAGCAGATCGTGATGAACAGCGTCCAGTAGAAATTCTGGTAGTTGATCACCCAGCCTTCCGCCGTGCGCTTCGCGACGTCGAAGTTGCCGAGGATGTCGATGTAGTTCTGCAGCCCGACCCACAGCTCGGTGAGCGGCTGGTTGGTGTTGAAGATCGTCTGGCCGGTGAACGACAGCGTGATGCCGTAGATGAACGGGAAGAACACCAGCACCAGCATGCCGACCATGGCCGGCGTCACGTACAGGTAGGCGTGACGGAACTCGCTCAAGGTCTCGCGGACTCGCCGTGCGACGCCGAGCGCGAAGATTGCCAGGATGGCCGCGCCGAGCACCCAGTTGCCCCAGAGGGCCTTGACGAAGGGCCGCTGGAACGCCGCGATCGCCGCAGCACTCGCAGCGGGGTCGATGCTGCCGTCGGCCGCCAGCAGGCTCCGGGGCCGCTGGAACTCGTCCACGTCCCAGGCATTGACCGCCGTCCCGCCACCGGTCATCCGGCCAGCCGCGTCGCCGGCGACGCGGTCGCGGAGTTCCTGGTACGACTGCGCCACCGCGGACTGGCCGTCGTTGGCCATCCCCGCGAGGCTGTCCACGGCCCGGCCCGAGTACAGGTACCAGGCTGCGGAGAAAACGACCAGGGCCAGGATGAACAGGATCCAGCGGTTGACGCCCGCGGCGACGCCGCCAGCGGGGTTCAGCCGGGTCGCCGCCAGCCAGAGCACCGCGAGCGGCACGATCAACAACAACGACAGCGGCAAGGGCGGGCGGATCACGACGGCGGCCACATCGAGCGGCCGCTCGTGCTGGACAAAGCCCGCGATCGCGCCCTCGTCCAGGTAGGGCACGGTGACGCGGATGCGGTCGGGCGCCGGGCGGCTGACGTCGATCTGCGGCTTGCGGAACACGCCCTCGGCCGCGTTCGTTTCGGCGGCGGCGCGCAGTTCCTGCCCGAGGTCGAACAGCCACTTCTCGTCGCGCGTCAGGCGGCGCGGCAACGCTTCCGCGCGCTCCGCCGCATGAGTCGAGGCCAGCAATTGCGCGCCGCCGAGGCGGACGACGCGAATCGAGTCCTCATAAGGAGAGCGCTCGACCCAGCCGAGCAGCGCCGACTGCAACGACTCCGTGCCGTCCGGATCCGCCGCCAGCTTGCCGGCGACAAAATCCGCCAGCGCCGAACCCTCGAGGATCGCGATGCGGGACTGTTCATCGCCGACCAGCCCGACGGCCGCCTGCCGATGGAACCAGTTGCCGAGCAGGACCGCCGCGAGCAGGCCGAGCAGCAGCCCGAGCGCGGCCGGCTGCGCCACGAACCGCAGCGCGCGGCGCGCCGGCGAGTCTGCCGTCGCGGCCTGCGTCCTGCGATGCTGCGCCAGGTCGGTCACGTGTCGTTTGCTGTTGCGCCCGTGCGCCTAGCGACCCTTGCGCAGCTTGGCGATGCTGTCCGTTACCGTAGCCTGCGCCTCCTTGAGCGCCACCTCCGGCGTCGCCGACCCTTTGACGATCTTGTTCATCGCGGTCGTCACCGGCGACCACATCAGCGTCATTTCAGCGTAGTTCGGCATCGGCACGGCCGTGTCGAGCTGCTTGCGGAAGCCCTGCAGCGTCGGATTGGCCGCGACCTTGGGGTCCGAGTAGACGGCCTTGTTGGTCGGCAGCTGGCCGCCCTCGAGCGCGAGCACGCGCGCCGCCTCGAGCGACACGAGGTGCTCGGCGAATGCGTAGGCGGCTTCCTTGTGCTTCGAGCCCGCGGAGACGTAGACGCCTTCGACCGTGAGCCACGGCCGCAACGGCTTGCCGCCCGCCTCGTCGACCGTGGGCAGCGGCGCGATCGCGTACTTGACCTTGTCCTGGACCTCGCCGAGGAACCACGGCCCGGAGAACACGATGGCCGCCTTGCCGTCGTTGAACAGGCTCGCGATCAGCGTCGAGGACGGGTCGGCCGGCAGGATGCCGTCCTTCTTGTACCACTGCAGCATCGTCTTCACGGCCGCGATGTTCTGCGGCGAGTCGATCACGGGCTTGGGTCCCGGCGCGAACACCTGGCCGCCGAACGCGTTCATCAGCGCGGCGTGGAAGAAGAAATTGGAGTACTCGTAGGCCAGCCCGAAGCGCCCCGAGGGCGCGTTGGTGAGACCCTTGGCGACCTTGATCAGCTCCCCGGTGGTCTTCGGCGGCGTCTTCACGAGCGCCGTGTTGTAGATCATCGCGATGCTCTTGTAGTTCAGCGGCAACCCGTACACGGTGTCCCGGTAGGTCATCGCCTCCATCATCCCGGGCACGAGCTGCGCGACCACCTTCGGATCGAGGAAGAAGTCGATCGGTTCGATGGTCTGCCCGGCCTCGACCCAGCCGCCGAGCCGATCCTGCGCGAAGATGAAGACGTCCGGCCCCTTGCCGCGCGGCACCGAGGCCGTGATCTTGTCAGCGTAGGCGTCGTAAGGCACGGCGAGCGTCTTGACGGCGACGTCCTGCTGCTTCGCGTTGTACTGCGCGACGACCTTCTCGAACGCCGCCTTCTCGTCGCCGCGGTACGCGTGCCAGACCGTGAGGTCCGTGGCTGCCTGCGCGACGGAAGCCGCGCCGAGCGCGACGACCGCCAGCGTTGCCGCGAGCGCCTTGCCGAAGAATCCGTGCTTGGTACGACTCATTTGCCTGACTCCAGGAAGGGTTGCAGCGGCGTTCAGCCCGGCAACCGTTGCTCCGTCTGTGGATCGAAGAGGTGCATGGCGTCGCAGTTCATCACCAGGCTGATCTGCTCGCCGAAGCGTGGAATGCGGTGCGCGCCGAGCTTGGCGATGACGATGTCCTCGCCGCAGCGGAAGTGCACGATGACCTCGTGGCCGATCGTCTCGACGATCTCGATCGTGCCGCCGAGCGGCGCCGTGGATGTCCAGTTGTGCGCACCCGCGTCACCGACGTGCTCGGGGCGCACGCCCAGCAGGACGTCACGTCCGGCGAGCGGTCGCAGGCCTTCGCGCCAGTTCTGCGGCACCGGCGTCGCGAAGCCTCCCGCCTGCAGCAGTGTCGCATCGGCATTCACGGTCGCCTTCATCATGTTCATGTTCGGCGTGCCGATGAACTTCGCGACGAACACGTTCTGCGGCTTGTCGTAGAGCTCGAGCGGCGTGCCGACCTGCTTCAGGTTGGTCCTGCGCTCCTTGCCCATCGGCGCCAGCACCGCGATCCGGTGTCCGAGGGTCATCGCTTCGACCTGGTCGTGCGTGACGTACACGGTGGTGGTCTTGAGGCGGTGCTGCAGCTTCGAGATCTCGGCGCGCATCTGCACGCGCAGCTCGGCATCGAGGTTCGAGAGCGGCTCGTCGAACAGGAAGACCGACGGCTTGCGCACGATCGCGCGGCCGAGCGCGACGCGCTGGCGCTGGCCGCCCGAGAGCGCCTTCGGCTTGCGGTCGAGCAGCGGTTTCAGCCCCAGGATGCCCGCGGCCTCGTCCACGAGCTTGTCGATCTCGGCCTCGGGCATCTTGCGGATGCGCAGGCCGAAAGCGATGTTCTCGCGCACCGTCATGTGCGGATAGAGCGCGTAACTCTGGAAGACCATCGCGACGTCGCGGTCCTTCGGGTGGACGTCGTTGACGACCCGATCTCCGATCACCAGCGTGCCTTCGGACGGCTCCTCGAGGCCGGCGATCATGCGCAGCGCGGTCGATTTGCCGCAACCCGAGGGCCCGACGAACACCATGAACTCCTGGTCGTGGATCTCGAGGTCGAGCTGCTCGATGACGCTCACGTCGCCGAAGCGCTTCGCGATCCCCTGGAATGCTATTCGGGCCATGTGCGGGTTGCCGGTTCTGGGTTATTCGGAGACGAACACGCGAGCCTGTCGCGGCGGTACGACGATGTTGAGCCGGCCGCCATCCACCGCGGCCGCGGTGCCCTGGATCACTTCGGAGACGGCGCCGCGCCAGGCGACCGGTGCATCGACCGACACGCTGGCTTCAGCCTGGCCACGGTTCACGGCCACGACGACGGCATTGCCCGCCGCCTCGTCATGGCGCTCGAAGACCAGCAGGTCGCCGTCCGAGGACAGGCGGCGGAACGCGCCGCGGGAAAGGGCCGTGTGGTTGCGGCGGACATCGATCAGCTTGCGGTAGTAGTCGCGCAGGGCTTCATCGCGCTTGACG
Organism: uncultured Gammaproteobacteria bacterium; assembly: GCA_963777725.1. Taxonomy (GTDB): domain Bacteria; phylum Pseudomonadota; class Gammaproteobacteria; order Steroidobacterales; family Steroidobacteraceae; genus RPQJ01. The sequence continues at coordinate 28,879 of CAVZRR010000021.1, read as the reverse complement.
CCCTTGCCCGGCAGGACGCCGCGGTTGCCCCAGGGCATGTCGTTGCGGTTCAAGGGCCACACGCTGCCATCCCGCGCCACTTCCTCGCCGTAGTAAATCGTGGGAATCCCGAGGGAGGTCATCTGCAGGGTCACGCACAGGCGGAACGCGTCGAGGTCGCCGCCGAGGTTGTGCAGCGACATCGGCTCGTCGTGCGACGACAGGTAGTGCGCGAGGTGATAGCCGGGCCGCACCTTGTGCCGCTTCTCGAGGTAGGACGCGAACGCGATCGTGCGGCCCTTGCCCTGCACGAAGCTCTCGCAGCTGCCCTTGAACGTGAAGTCGAAGCCGGCGTCCATCTCGTCCGCCGCGAAATAGTCGTCGAGCACGGTGGCCGATCCGCCCCAGACCTCGGCGAGCAGGAAGAAGTCCGGGCTCACTCGTTCGCGAGACTCGAGCCGGTGCCGCTGCCAGAACGCGTGCTCGACGTGCTTGACCGTGTCGAGCCGGAAGCCGTCGAGCCCGGTGCGCGCGGCGAGCCCGAGTTGCGCATCGAGCAGGTAGTCCTGGACCTCGGGCAGTTCGGTGCGGAAGTCGGGCAGGCCGCCGACCTGGCAGTTGAGCTCGTCGACCGCGCAATCGACCGGCTTGGTACGGAACCAGCCCGAGGTCGCCGGGTTCGTCACGTATTGCGCGTCATAGCCCGCGTGGTTGTAGACGACGTCGAGCAGCACCTTGATGCCGCGGGCGTGCGCGGCATCGACCAGCTGCTTCAGTTCCGCCTCGGTGCCGAAGCGCGGGTCGATGGTCTGGTAGTCGTCGGCCCAGTAGCCGTGGAACGCGCAGTGCTCGAACCACCCGCCCGGTACCGTGACGCCCGTGGGCGGCTGGGACGGCGGGCAGAAGTCGATCTGGCGCGCGATCGGCGTGATCCAGATCGCCGTGGCGCCGAGGCTCGCGATCTCGTCGAGCTGCGCGGTGAGTCCGGCGAAGTCGCCGCCATGGAAACCGCCCGGATTGTTGCGGTCGACGTTCAGGTTGTTGGCGCCGGAACCATCCGCGAATCGATCCAGGATGACGAAATAGAGCACCGCGTCGGACCAGTCGCGCTGCGGCACGACGACGACCGGCGCACTCGCTCCTGTCGCGGTCGTTTCGCGCTGCGGGGCGCTCCCGCACCCGACGACGGCAAGCACGGCAAGCAAGCACGACAGTCGCCAAGCCACAGCCAGCGGCCGCGTCCCCACCGTCGTTCCCTGGTCAGTTGCTCTGCGCATCTCCCGCGCCGACCGTGTGTTCTAGTTGTGTTGCGGCGGAACGCCACACGTTCGGCAGGTTTGCACGGTGCAACGCAAAAAATCAACCCTGAACAAACCCTTGTCAGGTCGCCGGGATCACGCGAATCCTGTCCGCGACCGCGTGGCTTTTTCGACTCAGAAGACGGTGTAGATCAGCGACGCCAGCGCCGACTGCTGGCTCACGACCACCAGGCCGCCGAGCAGCAACAGCACCAGGATGATCGGCAGCAGCCAGTACTTCTTGCGCACCCGCATGAACTGCCAGAGATCGTTCAGGAACTCGCCCATTCAGAATGGCTCCTCGAGCCGCACCTCGCGGTGCGGGTTCACTTCGATGCGATAGGTGGCTGCAGCGGGATCCTGCCGCGTCTCATATTGCAAGCGCCCGAGCAACCGCAACACCCAGCCGATCGGCAGCAGCATGCCAAAGAAGACGGCGCCGAGCAGCAGCCACGTGTTGATCACGCCGAGGATCCGCGCCACGGGCAACAGCAGACGGTAGACGGGATAGATGGCGGCTGGCCAAACCAGCGCCGCCGCTGACAGCAGGGCACTCGCAACGAGCGGCCACGTCGGCCGCGGACGATCACCGAGCCACGGCAGCAAGCCCCAGAAGATGAAGACGACCAGCACGGCCAGCCCGAGCCCGAACTCGCGCAATTCCTTGCCGTTCCGCGGGGTGAGGGTTCGCATGGGTCTCAGTCCGGTTCGAACTCGCGGCGACCCGCGAGCAGCGGATGGTCCGCCGGTTGGCGGGTGCGATCGAGCAGATACGACCCGATGACCAGATAGTCGATCGCGGTCGCCATGAAGCAACGATAGGCGTCGGTCGGACTGCAGACGATCGGCTCGCCGCGCACGTTGAAGGACGTATTGACCAGCACGGGAACGCCTGTTTTGCGTCTGAAATGCCTCGATCAAGTCGGTAAATGCTTCGTTCGTGCTGCGATCCACCGTTTGAACCCGGGCACTGGAATCGACGTGGGTCACCGCCGGCAGCGGCGACTGTACTGCCTGCAGACGGTCCAGGCCCTGTCGTCCGGCCGCCGGGTCATCGGCCTTCGCATTGCGCACGGGTGCCACCAGCAACATGTACGGGCTCGCCCGGTCGAGCTCGAAATGGTCAGCGACGTGCTCGCGCAGCACCGCCGGGGCGAACGGCCGGAAGGACTCGCGAAACTTGATCTTCAGGTTCAGCGCGCGCTGCATCTCGCGGTTGCGCGGATCCGCCAGGATCGATCGGTTGCCGAGCGCGCGCGGCCCGAATTCCATGCGACCCTGCATCCAACCGACCACGGCACCCTCGGACAGGTGCCCCGCGACACGCTCGACGAGCGCCGCCCGGTCGAGGCGCTCGTACGGCAGACCCTGCTCGCGGAGGAACTGCTCGACCTCCTCATCGGACCACGCGGGCCCAAGGTAGGCGCCCGACATGCCGTCGCGCTCTTGGTCGCCAGCCCAGCCGAACTGCCGTTGGCCGCCCGAGTGGTGCCAGGCGAACAGGGCTGCGCCGAGCGCACCACCGGCATCGCCGGCCGCGGGCTGGATCCAGACGTCATCGAAAACGCCTTCGCGCACCAGCAGTCCGTTCGACACGCAGTTGAGCGCCACGCCGCCCGCGAGGCACAGGTAGCGCTCGCCGGTCTCGCGCCGCAGCGTGCGCGCCAGCCTGAGCACGATCTCGTCCGTGACGACCTGGATCGACGCTGCGATATCCATGGTGCGCTGATCCACCGGCTCGTCCGGCTTGCGCGGCGGACCGCCGAACAGCGCGTGGAACCGCCCGCTGGTCATGCGCAGGCCGGTCGCGTATTCGAAGAAGCGCATGTCGAGGCGGAACGTGCCATCGGGCTTGATGTCGACCAGATGGCGGCGGATCAGCTCCGCGTAGCGCGGCTCGCCGTAGGGCGCGAGGCCCATCATCTTGTACTCGCCCGAATTCACCCGGAAGCCGGTGTACGCGGTGAAGGCCGAATAGAGCAGGCCCAGCGAGTGCGGAAAGTGCAGCTCCCAGCGTGGCTCCAGGCGCGCGCCCGATCCGACCCACGCCGAGGCCGTGGCCCACTCGCCGACGCCGTCGAGGCACAACACGGCTGCTGCCTCGAACGGGCTCGGATAGAACGCCGACGCGGCGTGCGACAGGTGGTGCTCGCTGAACAGCAACCGCGGCAGCCGCGCGGGGTCCCGCGCGAGCATGCGCAGCTCGCGCCGCAGCTCCGCCTTGAGGAACAGCTTCTCCTTGATCCATACCGGCATCGCCGCTACGAACGACTTGAGACCGTGCGGCGAGCAGGCGAGATAGGTCTCGAGCAGACGCTCGAATTTCAGGAACGGCTTGTCGTAGAAGACGACCGCATCGAGCTCGTCGAGCGCGAGATTGCCGAACTCCAGGCAATACCGCGCGGCCTGCGCCGGGAAGCGCTCATCGTGGCGCTTGCGCGTGAAGCGTTCTTCCTGCGCGGCCGCAACGACGCGCCCGTCGACGACCAGGGCCGCCGCGGCATCGTGATAATATGCGGAAACACCGAGAATCTTGCGCACGCGCGGCCCCTGGCAGTCGCCGGCACTGTAGCAAATGGGGACGCTGCGTTTGGCGATGACGCGAAAGACTCCGCCTGCTCCCGCCGCCGCAGCCACGCCCGCATCGCCCGGACGACGGCGACTGTTCCTGGTCATCACGCTGCTCGTCCCGCTGCTGCTCGCCGGTGCAGCCGAAGGATTGTTGCGTCTCGCCGGGGTCGGCGCGCTCGAGCCGTTGTTCATCCCGGTCGAAGCGGCCCCGGGGTTCCTGCAGCCGAACCCGGCCGCGGTGCAGCGATTCTTCCCGGATCCGCGACGTGCGCCCGACGTCAGCATCGACACAACCTGGTTTCCAGCCGCCAAGGCACCCGGCACGCTGCGAATCTTCGTGCAGGGCGAGTCGAGTGCCGCGGGATTTCCCTATGGCCGCTGGGCCTCTCCGGCCGCGCTGCTGCAGCAGCGCCTGCAGCGCGCCTATCCCGACCGCCACGTCGAGGTGATCAACACCGGCATGGCCGCGGTCACGAGTTACGTGCTGCTCGACTTTGCCGACGAGATCATCGCCATGCAACCCGATGCCGTCGTCGTGTACGCAGGCCACAACGAGTACCTCGGGATTGGCGGCGTCGGCTCGTCGCTGGCGAGCGCACGCTCACCGACGCTGGCCCGCGGCATCGTCAAGCTGCGGCGGCTGCATCTTTACCGTTCGCTCGAACGGGCATTCGGATCGCTGGGTCCCGCGGCCGACCCGCTGGCGGCGCGCGACGGCACGTTGATGTCACGCGTTGCGGCCGAGCGCTCGATCCCGCTCGGCTCGCCGTTGTACGAGCAGGGTCTGGCGCAGTTCCGCGGCAATCTCGCGCGGCTGCTGCAACGCTACCGGGCTGCCGGCGTGCCGGTCTTCATCGGCACGCTCGCGAGCAACGAGCGCGACCAACCGCCTTTCGCGAGCGCCCCGCCCGAGGCGGGCGATGCCTCTGCGCTGGCGCGCTTCGAGCGCGCTCGGCAACTCGAGGCTTCGGGCGACTTCGCAGCGGCTCGCTCCGAGTACCTCGCCGCAGCGGATCGCGATGAACTGCGGTTCCGCGCACCGCAGACGTTCAATACGGTGATCCGGGAGACGGCAGCAGCGGCCGGTGCAACGGTCGTCGATGTGCAGGCTGCGTTCGCCGCGGCTTCCGACAACGGCATCATCGGCGCCGGACTGATGCTCGAGCACGTGCACCCGAACGTGGAAGGGTACTTCCAGCTTGCACGCGCCTACTTCCCGCAGCTCGTGCAATGGGCGGGCCCAGCCGTCGTGGCTGTCGATGATGCAACGGCCCGTGTCGAGATCCCGGTGACGGAGGTCGATCGTCTCCACGGCGAGTACCGGGTGGCCATGCTGAAGAACGACTGGCCGTTCGTGCCGGAGCGACGGCCGACGACGCTGCCCGCGGCGACGACACGCATCGAGGAGATTGCGCAGACCTGGTTTGCCGGCCGCCTGAGCTGGCTGGAGGCGATGAAGGAGGCGCTGGTCGTTTACCAGCAACAGGCGAACCACGTCGAAGCCGCGCGCGTAGCCGTCAACGTCGCCGACGCGATCGTCAACGCCGCGGAGCCGCAGTACACGGCGGGCCGGCTGCTGCTGCGAGCCCAGCAGCCCGAGCGCGGGCTGCACTTCCTGAGTCGCGCCGTCGCGCTCGATGCAGCGAAGGTCGAGTATCGACTGTCGCTCGCGCAGGCGCAGTTCATGCTGGGCCGGCCCGACGAGTCGGTTGCGACGCTAGAGGCGATCGTCGCGCAACATCCCGAGGATACGCGGGCGAAGTACTGGCTCGACGAAACGCGTCGCGCGGCGCAGTCGCGCTGACGCTTTCTCGCTTTCGCGAAGGCGCAGTTTGCGTTAGCGCGTTAGCTGACGCGCGAGCGTTAGCGTGAGCCGAGTGCACGGGTTGCCGTCGTCCGGGGCGTGTCCGGGAGACGCTGCGCGGCATGGACGCCGCGCCGCGAGCCCCCAGGGATGGGTCCACGGCGTTCTCCCGGACACGCCCCGGACGACGGCAGCCCGCGCGCAACCAGGCACTCGCGAACGTGAAACGAGTCAGCGCCAGAACGACTGCTGATCGTCGTCGCCGAGAAAGAAGCCGGCAATCGCCGCACGCGCGAACGGCGCGTTGCGCTTCACGACGTTCACGCGATGCCAGACGCCGCCCATCATGAACACCAGCCGGTTCGGCTTCGCGAACACGAACTCGGTGCTGGTGGTACCGTTCATCAGCAGCTCGGACAGGTCGTCCTTGGTGAGCACGTCCCAGGTCTCCTTGACCATCTCGACGCGCCCGTCGCGCATGTGCCGCTTCTCGGGCAGCAGCGACCGCCCGAGCACATCCTCGACGATCATCAACTCGCCACCCCAGGACGCGTGCCAACGCGGGTGCACATAGTAGGTATACGCGCCTGCGAAGCGGCCCTCGTCGTCGTGCCAGTCAAGTCCGGAGCCCGGCGGGTGCAGGTACGTGCGCGCGGTGACGTAGGTGTCCGGCACGCACTCGCGGTAGAACTTCGAGTCGAGGATCTTCTTGATCAGCAGGTCCACGGCCAGGCCGGTGGGATAAGCCTTGCGAGGATCCTGCGCGTGCAGCGCCTTGCCGCGCGTGTACACGGTCTCGCCGGTCTGCCAGGGCATCTCGTCACCGAGATCCCACGGCTTGATCCACCGTGGATTGCGCGCGTAGTCGTTGCGCGCGGCGTACTCGACGATCAGCTCGAACTGCTCGGGCGGCAGCACGTCGTCGAGGATCACGTAGCGGTCGGTCTGCTTGGTCACGCGCATCGATTCACTCCGCTCCGAGTTCGTCCAGCACCCTGCGTGCCGTGGGGTTTCCGGGCTCCAGCGCGAGCACCTGCTTGAGCGCCGCGCGGCCGTCACGCTCGCGTTCGGAAAGCAGCAGTCCGTGCGCGTGAACCAGCCACTGGTTTACGTTGCCGGGCTCGAGCTCAGTGCCGCGCCTCGAGTAGCGAACGGCGTCGCGTGGCCGACCGAGCTCGATCAGCGCAGCCGCCGTTTCGAACTGCAGCGAACCGGTGAACGGGAACGCGTCGGCGAGGATCGCCGTGACGTGCGCATACCCGGCGCGGTCGCCCTGCGCCTGGTAATGACGCCGCAGGCGATCGTGCGCCTCGGGCCAGGAAATTTGCTCGTGATAAAGCTCCTGCGCAAGCCGCTCGGCCTCTGAAGCCGGGGCGGGCAACGTCACCGGGGTGCGGCCGTCGCTGAACGGCCAGCCGGCCTTGATGCGCGACACCTTGTAATCGCCAAGAAACCGATCGATGTCGCTTACCGGCAGGCCCGCGCGAGCCTCCGCGGTCGTGAGATCGACCTCGGGGGCTCCGGGCAGCCCGTTGGCAACCAGTGCCGAGAAGAACGCATCGGCGAGCAGGAAGTAGCCGTCGAGGTTCGGATGGACGTGCTCGAGCAGCAGCGATTGGCCGACGAGCCCGTTCGGGCTCGCTGAGACGAAGGCACTCTGAACGTCCACAACGCGAGCGCCCTGAGCTTTCGCGATTCGAGCGACGATCGAATTGAATTCGGCCGGCGCCCTGAAACGCAGTGGATCGAGGTCGCGTGCCCAGGCATAGCCCTCGCGCGCAGCAGCGAAGTTGCCAGCCTCGTCGGCATCCTGGGCAGCGTGGTACGCGGTCCGTGCGGCGCCGGCGGCATCGCTCTCGACTCCGGCGAGAACTGCTAGCGGCGGCTGGTCGCGCTCGTTGCTGGCGAGCGTGCCGATCAGGACCGGTACCCCGGCGCGCCGGTATTTTCCGAGGAGCCGCCCGAGGTTCGACTCGAACTGCTCCACGCCGCGTCGATACAGGTCGGACTGCAGCGCGATCGAGCGCTCGCCAGCGACCCGCGCCATCAGCGATTCGCCGGCCGTGCCGGGCGCCACGGCCGCGGCCGGACGCAGCCGCGCATAGACCTGGCTCATCACCTGGAACAGCCGCCAGTCCCGTGCCGCGAGGAATGCACGGGTGATCCCGGGTGTTGCCGCAAGCCGCATGCTCGAGCCGACACCGAGGATGCCGAGGTACTCGTTGTGGCCCACGTAGACGACGACGACGTCGGGTTGCTGCGCGATGATTTCGTCGGCGAAGTCGAGCAGCGCATAGGAATTCACCGCGGCCATCGCCGTCGAGATCACCTCGATCTCGCGACTCGGGAAGACCCGCTCGAGTCGCTGGTCGAGTGCGCCCGCGAGCGAGGCGCCCAGCCCGTACGGGAAGCCCGCTGCGCTCGATTCACCCTGCACGAAGACGCGGAACGTACCGGCCGGCTTCTGCTTGCGGAAATAGGCCGTCTCGATGCTGACCGGCGGCGCCTGCATCGGGTCCGTGAAGAAGCGGGTGACGACGCGCGGATTCGCCTGCAGGTAGTCCGGCTGCTGAGGACTCGCGATGAACAGCGGTTCGAGAGAGCGACCGTAACCGGCCGTCCGCAGTGCCAGTTCGGCCCCGCCGAGCATCACGACCGGCACCAGCAGCACGACGACCCAGAGCAGCGCGTGACGCAGCGGCTTCTGGCCGGCGGCCTCCGCCTGGGAAGCCGTCACGGACTGTGCCGGGACCGCCTCGCGCTTCGCCCTGCTCTTCCTGCCCACCGGATGCTACCTGCCCGAAAAAGAATCGGCCTGGCACCCTTGCGGATGCCAGGCCGGGAGAGTGTGAACGAATCAGCGACGCGTCGTCACGGGCCCGTCACGGTCAGCTGAGGCGTCGCCGCGTTGGTCGCGTTGAGCGAGAACGTGTACGTGCCGGTCGCTGGCCAGGTGACGGCAATGTTGCCGTTGCCCGCAGCGTTGCACACCATCGACAGCGGCTGGCCGATTGTGAGCGCCGTGGTCGAGCCGCAATCGGCGGTCGACCAGTCGGAACTCGCGATCTTGAAGCCATCCGCATCCGCCCCGATGGCGGCCGCTCTGCGCAACCGGTACTGACCGCCACCGAGATACGTCATGCGGTTCGTGACGGTGGCATCCCAGTCTGCACCGACGCCGCGCACATACAGATCCGCATTGAACGGCGTCTTCTCGACCGTGAGCTGTGGTGCAGCTGGGTTCGTCGCATCCAGCGCAAACAGGTAGGTACCCGCGGTCGGGAACGTCACGGCGATGTTGCCGTTGCCCGGGCTCGCGCAGGCCAGCGTCAGCGGCTGGCCGATCGTGACCGGCGTATCGGATCCGCAGTCGGTGCCCGACGTCCAGTCCGCGTCGGCAATCTTGAAGCCGACATTGTCGGGCCCGGCTGGAGCGTTGAGCACCACGCGGTACACGTTGCTGGCCGGGTCCTGCTGCATCAGGGTTGTCGCGGTTGCACCCCAGTCCTCGTTGATACCACGAACGTAGACCGACCGAGGGAAAGCCGGTGCCTTCCTGACCGTCAGGGCCGGGTTCGTGGTGCTCGCAGCATCCAGCCTGAAGACGTAGTTGCCCGGCGAGTCGACGAACATGTTGATGTTGCCGTTGCCAGGCGACTGGCACGCGAGCGTCAGTGGCTCTCCGAAGACGACCGGCTTCTCGGCCCCGCAATCCGTGCCGCTCGTCCAGTCAGCGTCGGCGATCTTGAACCCGTCCGGATCCTGGCCCGCCGCGAGCGCTTTCGTGACCTCGTACAGCGTGCCGCCCAGGAACTGGAACTGGTTCGCCGGGCTGGCCGCCCAGTCCGCGCCGACGCCACGCACGAAGATGTCGCGCGAGAAGGGGGCGCACGAGGTCTGCGACGCGCGGCGGAACACCGCCGTGGTGCGTGCCGGCACGAAGAAGCCGTTGGCATCGTGCGTCGCGGTCCGCACGACCGCGTCGGCCGAAGCGGCCTGCACCGGGTGCAGCGTCCAGGCCTGATCGCCGAACAGGTTCAGCGTCCGCGGATCGTCCGAAGCGTTGATGACCACCATCACCGCGCCCTCGGCCGGCGTCAGGCCCGGTTCCGTGCAGCCATCGATCTGCATGGCGATCACGCCCGGGATCTGGAACGGTCCGGTGTTGAAGAACTCCACGCGCTGGTCCACCTGCGCCTGGCTGCGCAGCCGGAACAGCGGCGAGCTCTTGCGGATCGCCAGCAGTTCCGTGAAGTTCGCGAGCGCCGCCTGGCGGGCCGCCTGGTCCTGCACCGCGGTCACGTCGAGGATGACGTTCTTCACCTGCTCGACGTTCCCCGCGTTGTCGGCGGCACGCGGCAAGCCCTGGTTCCATTTGCTGGTCGCCAGCGTCCAGTCGATCTCGTTGTACCAGTCGCCCGAGTCGTATGAGTTCCGGTCCATCGACTTGGAGCGCAGGATCTCGGTGCCGGCCTGCAGGAACGGGATGCCCTGCGCCAGCATGATCACCGACATGCCGACGTTGTCGGCCCGGACCCGCTCCGCGAGCGCCGTGCCGGTCGCGTGCTTGTACTGGCTGATGTCCCAGATCGTCTCGTTGTCGTGCTTGGAAATGTAGTTGATCGCTTCCTGCGGATCCTTCGTGTAGCCCGACTTCTGGCCCCGATAGTCCACGTCGGCGCCGGTCGTGACCGCGCCGCTGGCATCCGTGAACCGGAAGCTCGCGAGGCCGCCCGCCAACCAGGCCCGGATGTTGTCCGAGTCCTCGATCAGCGCCTGGCGCTCTGCCGCGCTACCGCTGTTCACGGCGTTCGGCGCGTAGAACCAGCCGGAGATGAAGCCCTGGTTCAGCACGTGGTTCGCGCCGCTGTCGAACGGGCCGCCGCCTCGCACCGGGTCGCGGATGCGATCGCTGAAGCTGCCGATGCCCGTGCCGCCCAGGTTGGCCTGCCGGGACGTCGTGAAGCGCTTGTCGTCCTGAACGGCGCCGAAGTTCCAGCCCTCGCCGTAGATGTACACGGAGGGATCCACGGTCTTCACCGCAGTCTGGAACTTCTGCATCGAAGCCAGCGGGTGGAACGTCATGATGTCGAAGCGGAAGCCCGACACCTTGTAGTCGCGCACCCAGGTGACGCCGGTGTCGACCATCAGCTTTTCCATCATCGCGAACTCGGCCGCGGTGTCGTCGCAGCAGGAGTCCTTGAAGACGTTGCCGGTGTTGTCGTCGCGCCGGTGGTAATACCCCGGCACGAGCCGGTCGAGCGTCGCGCGTGGATTCTGGCCGGAGGCATTGGTGTGGTTGTAGACCACGTCCATCACCGTGCGCAGACCGATCTCGTTCAAACCCTTCACCATGCGTCGGAACTCGAGGATGCGTGCCTCGCCGTTCGCGTTGCTCGCGTAGCTGCCCTCGGGAGCACCGAAGTGCAGCGGGTCGTAACCCCAATTGAAGCCGTCGAGGTCACGCATCCACTCGGTGATCTGCTGCGGACGGTCGAGCTGGTTGGCCGCGACCGCGTCCTGCATCGCCTGCCGGATCGTCTTGCCCGCGTCAGAGACGCACAGGCTCGCCGCAGCCGTGTTCTTCGCGCACAGCTTGGTGACCGGGTCGTCGAGTTCGACACGGTCAGCCGGGTTTTCCCGGACCGTCGCGAAGTCGAAAGCCGGCAGCACGTGCACGTGCGTGAGTCCCGCCGTCGCGAGTTGCTGCAGGTGCTGGCGGCCCGCCGTGCCCGGCAGGTCGAACGCGGTGTACTTGCCGCGGTGCTCGGCAGGCACGCTCGAATCGGCGATGCTGAAATCGCGGATGTGCAGCTCGTACAGCACGATGTCTTCCGGAGCCGCGAGCGCAGGAGCCGCGAGCGAGTCCCAGCCTGCGGGCTTAAGGTCCGCGTCGTTCAGGTTGACGAACTGGCTGCGCACGCTGTCGGTGGCGAGGCTGATCGAATACGGGTCCGTCACCTCGTTCGTCACGATCGAGTTCGTCGCGTACGAATAGACGTTGAGCGAGATCGTGTAGAACTTGCGATCCCAGCTCGCATCACCCGTGACGCTCCAGACACCCGAGGCCTCGTCGAGCGCCATCGGCCGGGTCTCGAGCTTGGTGCCGGCGGCGTCGTAGATATTGACGCTGACGCCCGGATCCTTGAGCGCAGTGGGCGCCCACACGGCGAGCGACGGAGCACCCGACGTATAAGAGACGCCCAGGGTCTTGGCACTCGCCTCGGCCGCATACAGCGCATCGAGCGCGCCGGGGAATTGCACCAGCGTGCCCTGGACGGCCTCGTTCTGCGCGTTGCGCCCGATCGCGATCAACTGGCCGCGCGCGAGGTCCTTGGCCTTGGCCACGGCGCCGGAGGGCAGTGACCAGGCCTTGAGGCTGTGCAGCTGCTTGTTGAAGGCGGGCTGCGGATTGGTGCCCGACGTGAGCGCGATCGTCTCGAAGGTGCCGGTGATGCCCTGCAGTCCGGCATTGATCGAAGCGTTCGGCGAGAAGAGCAACTCGACCTTCGTGACGCCGTCGGCCGGCGACCACAGCAGCGTCGAGGCATTGACCCAATGGGCCGACGCACCCGCGACGCGCAGCGTGGTGCCGCTGCCCGGAGGCACCGGGCTCACGTCGTTCACGCCCGACACGACGAAGACCACGTTGCCGTCCTCGGCGATCCGGATCACCTGGTCAGGGCCCGGATCCTTGGTGTCACCCTTGTGGATGATGAAACCGAGGGAAGCCGGGAACGTGTCGATCGTGGCCGGGCTGTTGCTGTAGCGCGGGCTCTCGCTGCCCGGCAACGCAATGCGGAAGTAGGCGCCCCACTGCGGATCGATACCCTCGAACGGGAATTCGCCCGGGGTCGGGAAGAGCGTCCAGGGGTCGCCCTGCGGATCCAGCGGGAACAGGTGCAATCCCCAGCCGGTGTAATTGTTGTCCTCGCGCTTGTAGAACAGGATCACTTCCTTGGCATTGCGCGGCAGCGCGGCCAGCGGCTTGCCATCCTGGCCGGGCGCACCGGAGCGGGCGACCGGACTGCCGGAGAACGCGAACACGTCCTCGCCGCCACCGCCGTTGAACAGGATCGTTTCGCTGGCGCCGCCCGAGTTGTTCACGGTCATGTTGACGTTTGCGTACGGCAGCACCGAAACGTCGCGCGCGACACAGCCAACGGTGCTCGTCGTGGGCGCGCACGCATAGGTCTTGCCATCGACGACGATGCTCGTGCCACTCACGCCCGCCGGACGTGAGTAGAAGATGTCGACGTTGACCGGACTCGGTGCGAATCGCGGATTCGCGGTCCACGCGAAGTCCTCGACGCCGACATCGCCAGCGGTGCCGGTGTTCTCGATTTCGATGCGCGTGATGCGCGTGGCGCCACCCTGGCGCAGTTCGTCGACGTCGAGCTGGCCGACGCCTTTCACGGTCTTGAGCAGCGTGGGCGCCGATCCCGCGGTGAGCACGTCCTTGGCGTAGATGCGGATGATGGTGCTGTCGTCGGGCACTTCCGGTTCGCCGCCGCCACCACCGCCGCCGGTGTCCCGCGCCACCGTGATTCGCGGCGCGGTCTTGTCGGCTCCGGTCACGTCGAAGGTGAATTTGTAGTCGCCGGCCGTCGCGATCGTGATGGCCAGGTTCTGCGAACCGTTGCTGCAGCCGAGCGTAAAAGCGGCGCCGAGCGGCACCGGCGTCGGGTTTTCCGAGCCGCCACAATTCGTGGTGCCGGTCCAGCCGGCATCTGCCACCTTGAACTGGTAGTCGCCCGGCTGGATCGGAATCGTGACCTCGAGGACGTTGTCCCGGATCTCCTGTAGCTGGTGCTCGGGCAGCACGGCCCAGTCACCGGCGATGCTGCCGCGGACGTACATCGCCGTATCGAACGGCGCGTCGACCGCCTCCTGTGGTGCGCGCGGCAGCGTGGACTTCTGCGCCGCGGCAGCGGTTGCGGTCGCAGTGTAGTTGTCCTTGGTCGAGAACTTGATCGCGTCGGCCGGCGTGCCGAAGTCGATGACGGCGGTCTGGCCGGACGGAACGATCCAGGCGCCGTTGCCGCTGGCCTGTCCGCTCGAGAAGCGCGCGTGGACCGGCGGCGTGCCGACCACGAAGAAGTCGTAGGGCGCTTCGAAATTGAACGTTTCCGTCACCGTAACCGGTGGCGGCGGGGATTCCACCGAGGGACCCTGTCCGAGGTCGGCAGAACCGCTGCTGCCGCTGCCGCAACCCGAGAGCAGCGCGGCCGAGAGGAGTACGGGCACGGAAAATTTCAACAGGTCACGGAAAGAGCGCGACATGGAGCCACTCCTGGTCATTCGGCGGAATACGGTTTAACGGCAGCGATGCCGGCGTACCGGCCTGCGACGGCCGGCGGCGACGCCTGCAAGACGTCGCCTGGAGATTCGTCGATCGTCACGTCCAAACGAGAGCACTCCCCTGTGTACTCGGACGGTGCTGTGCAGTCCGACGCCGTCTTGGTGTCGTGCGGGTGCGGACTCAGCCGGACGATGCCACTAAAGTGCGCCGCTCCGCAAGAGTCGGAAAGCTTGTATAGCTTGTGTCTATTCGCGCGATTCCAGCAGCATCGTGCTGCGCGCTCCGAACCTCAGCACCTCGTTGCAGCGCAAAACGCGCGGCCCGGGCTGCGGGGCTGCAAGACTGGTGTCGAGCACGACTTGCCAGGCATTGCCATGCGCCGCCTGCGGCAGCAGCAGGTCGACCGGCGCGGCGTCGGCATTGAACACGGCCAGCAGGTCGGCCTGGGTTCCTGCGCGCGCGTCGACCACGCCGCTCATCTGCAGCGCGAGGCAACGCAGCGAGTCGTCGTTCCAGTCCTGCGCAGTCATTTCTCGACCGGCCGGATGCAGCCACGCGATGTCGCGAGACGCCGCCGCGCGTCGCGTGCCTTTCAGGAACGTGTCCCGGCGCAGCCACAGGCGCGAGCGGCGCAGGTCCGTCAGCTGCCGCACGAATTGCAGCAGGTCGCCATTCTTCTCGAGCAGGCTCCAGTCGAGCCACGCGAGTTCGTTGTCCTGGCAGTACGCGTTGTTGTTGCCGGACTGCGAGTGCCCGATCTCGTCCCCCGCGAGCAGCATCGGCACGCCCTGCGACAGGAACAGCGTGGCCAGCAGGTTGCGTACCTGGCGCGAGCGCAGGGTGAGCACGCCCGGGTCGGCGGTCGGGCCCTCGACGCCGCAGTTCCAGCTCAGGTTGTGGGAGTGACCATCGGCGCCGTTCTCCAGGTTCGCCGCGTTGTGCCGTTCGTTGTACGAGACCAGGTCGTGCAGCGTGAAGCCGTCGTGGGACGTGACCAGGTTGATGCTGGCCGTCGGCTTGCGGCCGTGATCGCGGAACAGGTCGCTCGAGCCGGCGAAGCGCTCCGCGAACGCGCCGGTCAGCGGCCGATCGCCGCGCCAGAACGCGCGCATCGTGTCGCGGTAACGATCGTTCCATTCCGACCAGCCCGCCGGGAAGTGCCCGAGCTGGTAGCCACCCGGCCCCACGTCCCAGGGCTCGGCGATCAGCTTCACGTACGCGAGCACGGGGTCGGAACGCAGTGCGGAGAAGAACGGCGCATTGCGGCTGAAACCGCTCGCGTCGCGACCGACGACTGGCGCGAGGTCGAAACGAAAGCCGTCCACCCGCATTTCGTCGGTCCAGTAGCGCAGGCAGTCGAGCACCAGGCCGCGGACCGACGCGTGGTCGAAGCTCACCGTGTTGCCGCAGCCGGTGAAATTCTTGTAGTGCGCCCGGTTGTACGGGAACAGGCGGTAATAGGTCGAATTGTCGAAGCCGCGCAGGCTCAGCGTCGGCCCGTTCTCGTTGCCCTCGGCCGTGTGGTTGAACACGACGTCGAGCACGACCTCGATCCCGGCATCGTGCAGCGCGCGCACCATGGTCTTGAACTCGACCACCGGGTCCACGACCGCATAGCGGGCCTCTGGGGCGAACCAGCCGATCGGGTTGTAGCCCCAGTAGTTCGAGAGACCCTTCTCGACCAGGAACTCCTCGCTGACGAACGACTGCACCGGCATCAGTTCGACCGTCGTGACGCCGAGCTTGCGCAGGTAGTCGATCACCACCGGATGCGCGAGACCGAGGTACTTGCCGCGCAGGTGCTCCGGGATGCCCGGGTGTCGCTGCGTGAAGCCCTTGACGTGCAACTCGTAGAGGATCGTGTCGCGCCAGGGCACGCTTGGTGCCCGCACGCCGCCCCAGTCGAACGTGGTGTCGACGACGCGGCTCTTCGGGACGTAGGGCGCGCTGTCGGTCTCGTCGGCAATCCAGTCGTTGCCCGGCTCGCTACCGCGCAGTGCCGGGTGCCACGTCAGGCCACCTTCGAGGGCCAGTGCGCAGGGATCGACGAGCAGCTTCGCGGGATTGAAGCGGTGGCCTTCGGCGGGCTGGAAAGGACCGTGCACCCGGTAGCCGTACAGCGTACCGGCGCCGCCGAACCCAGCTGGCAGCAGGCCGTGCCAGATGTCGCCCGTCCGGGACGGCAGTTCGAGCCGGGCCGTCTCGCGACCGGCCGGATCGAACAGGCACAACTCGATGCGCCGCGCGTGCGCGGAGAACACCGCAAAATTGACGCCGTGCGAACCTAGGCTAGCGCCAAGCGGCTGCGGCGCGCCCGATTCGAGATAGGGCGCCGGCGCGGAATCTTCGGGCAGCAGGAGGTCAACCATCAGATGAGTCCCACCCAGTCGGATCCGATCCGGCGGAACGCGCCCCGGATCGCGGCTTGTTGCGAGGGCTCGAGCGGCCCGGCCAGCACGGCGGCTAGATTGCTCTCGAGGTGCCGCGGGTTCGTGCCGCCGACGATCACGCAGTCCACTCCTGGCTCGTAGGCGACGAAGCGCAGCGCCAGCGCTTCCCAATCGTCGGTCGCGAAGCCGAACTCGGGCTGCAGCATCGTGAATCGTCGCCCGTATTCGGCGTGCACTGCATCGGCGGACGGCTCCCGCTGGCGCCACGGCTGCCCGGCAAGAGGGCGCTTCGCGATCGTGCCGAGGCCGCAATTCCTGGCTTCAGTCAGCGGCCGCAGGTTCTGCTGGTCGCACAGGTTCAGCGACGCCTGGATGCTGCCGAAGGCGCCGCTCGCGATCGCGTAGCGCAGCGGAGCGCCGTCGCCGGAGTAAGCCGCCACCCGCAGCTTGCCGTCGGCAGCGCAACGCTCGAGCGCGCTCGTCACCGCTTCGCCCTCGAGCTGGTCGCTGCCGCAGGAGTGCAGGTGAACGATGTCGATCACGTCGGTGCGCAGGCGGTCGCGGGCGGCATCGACGCCAGCGACGACGCAGTCATAGGTCCAGTCCTGCACTCCCGCGATGCCGTAACCCACCTTGGTGGAAAGCACGAATTCGTCGCGCCGCCCCGCCAGGTGCCGGCCGATGCGTTCCTCCGCAAGACCGTACGAGCGCGCCGTATCGATCAACGTGAGCCCGATGTCGAGTACGTGGTTGAGGAGCTGCGCCGCCGCGTCATCGGCGAGCGCCGGGTCGCCCGCCTGCATCGCGCCGAAGCCCAGGATTGGCACCGCGAGGCCCGTCTGGCCGAACGACCTGCGTTGCATGCGCCGTCCTTCAGCGATCGGGACGCAGGATCACTGCGGCCAGCGGCGGCAACGTCAGGCGGACGCGGAACGGGTAGCCGTGCGTGGGATGCGCATCGGCCGTCATTCGATCGGCCGGCGCGTATCCCGAGCCACCGTAGGCTGGCGCATCGCTGTCGAGGAGCTTCATGTACGCGCCGGGCTCCGGCACGCCGACCCAGTAGTCGTCGCGTGGCACCGGCGTCGCGTTGAAGATGCAGACCAGCGGCGGGGCCGCGGGATCCGCCGGGTCGCGGCGCAGGAACGAGAACACGCTCTGGTCGGCGTTGTGCAGGTCGATCCACGCGAACCCGGCGGGGTCCGCATCCCCCGCATGCAGCGCGGGCAGGCTCGCGTAGAGCCGGTTCAGGTCGCGGTTGAGCGCCTGCAGCCCGCTGTGCTTCGGGTCTTCGAGCAGGTGCCAGTCGAGCGAGTGCTCGTCGCGCCATTCGCGCCACTGGCCGAACTCAGTGCCCATGAACAGCAGCTTCTTGCCCGGGTGCGCGGTCATGTAGGCGCGGAACAGCCGGTAGTTCGCGCGCTTCTGCCACTCGTCGCCCGGCATCTTGTCGAGCAGCGAGCCCTTGCCGTGCACGACCTCGTCGTGGGAGATCGGCAGCACGAAATGCTCCGACCAGGCGTACACGAACGAAAAGGTGATCAGCTGGTGGTGGAAGCGGCGGTGTACCGGGTCGTGGGCGGCGTAACGCAACGTGTCGTTCATCCAGCCCATGTTCCACTTGAAGTGGAAGCCGAGACCGCCGAGGTGCGCGGGTTGCGTGACGCCCGGAAACGCGGTGGACTCCTCGGCGAACATCAGCGCGCCGGGATGGTAGTGCCCAACCGCAATGTTGAGCTGCCGCAGGAAGTCGATGGCATCGAGGTTCTCGCGGCCGCCATAGCGGTTCGGCACCCACTCGCCGGGCTTGCGGCTGTAATCGAGGTACAGCATCGACGCGACCGCATCCACGCGCAGCCCGTCCACGTGGTACTGGTCGAGCCAGTACAGCGCGTTGGCGACGAGGAAATTGCGCACCTCGTGCCGGCCGTAGTTGAAGATCTTGGTCCCCCAGTCGGCGTGCTCGCCGAGCCGTGGGTCGGAGTGCTCGTAGAGCGCCGTGCCGTCGAACTCGGCCAGGCCGTGCTCGTCACGCGGGAAGTGCGCCGGGACCCAATCGATGATGACGCCGATGCCCGCCTGGTGGCAGCGATCGACGAAGCGCATGAAATCCTGCGGCGTGCCGAAGCGCGCGCTCGGCGCGAAGTAGCCCACCACCTGGTAGCCCCATGAACCGTCGAACGGGTGCTCGGCCACGCCCATCAGCTCGACGTGCGTGAAGCCCATGTCGAGCACGTACGGGATCAGCTCGTCGGCGATCTCGTTCCAGTTGAGGAACTGCGGCGTGCGGGCATAGTCGCGCCGCCACGAACCCGGGTGCAGCTCGTAGACGTTGATGGGCCGAGTGAGTGGATTGACCGCAGCGCGCGACTGCATCCACGCCGCATCCCGCCAATCATGACCTTCGAGCGAGGCGACCACCGAGCAGTTGCCCGGACGCAGCTGCATCGCGAAACCGTAAGGATCGGCCTTGAGGATCGTGCGGCCGCTGCGTGTGCGGATCTCGAACTTGTACGCGGTGCCGGGCCCGACGTCGGGGATGAACAGTTCCCAGATCCCGGACGCGCCGCGCGTCTGCAGCGCGTGCTTGCGACCGTCCCAGAGATTGAACGGCCCCACGACGCTGACGCGCTCGGCATTGGGCGCCCAGACCGCGAAGCGCGTGCCGGTGAGCCCATCGAGCACCGCCGGGTGCGCACCGAGCTTGTAGTAAATGCTGTAGTGGTTGCCTTCGCCGAACAGGTACAGGTCGAAGTCGGAGAGCTGCGGCGCGAAGTAATAGGCGTCCCGCTTGCTGGCCTCGGTGCCGTCCCGATAGCGTATGTCCAGGCGGTAGGGGTGCAGCGGGCGGCGGAAGGGCACGCGGCCCTCGAAGAGGCCCGCGGCGTGGATTCGCTGCAGCTGCGCAGGCGCCGCGCCGTCGTCCCAGCAGACCTCGACCCGCTCGGCGTCGGGCTCGAGCACGCGCACCAGGCAGAGTGGCGGCGCGTCGTCCTCGCGTGGAAATTCATGGTAGCCGAGCAGCGAGCGCGGCTCCGGGTGACGCGCGTTCAGCAGCGCGTCGATGTCGGCGGTGGACAGGGTGGGCTGGGCGGCCACGACGGCAGTCTAGCACCCGGTCAAATCACCGGCTTGATGCGCCAGATCCGTTGCGCGTACTCGCGAATGCTGCGATCGCTCGAGAAGATCCCCATGCTCAGCGCATTCAGGACCGCCTTGCGGTGCCACTCGTCCGGTTGGGCGTACAGCGCATCCACGGCGTCCTGTGCCGCGGCATAGGCGGCGAAGTCGGCCAGCACGAAGAACGGCTCCCCCTCGCTCAGCAGCCGGTCCACGACCGGTTTGCCGTCGGCGAGGTTGCCGGGGCTGAAGTAGCCCGCATCGATCATCTCGAGCGTCTTCTGCAGCTCCGGGTTCGCCCGCGCAACCTCGGACGGCGAGTACCCGCGGCGCCGATAGGCCGCGACCTCGTCCGAGGTGAGGCCGAAGATGAAGATGTTCTCCGCGCCGACCTGCTCGCGGATCTCGATGTTGGCGCCGTCGAGCGTGCCGATCGTGAGCGCGCCATTCAGTGACAGCTTCATGTTGCCGGTGCCAGACGCTTCCATGCCCGCCGTCGAGATCTGCTCCGACAGATCGGCCGCCGGCATGATGCGCTGGGCCAGCGACACGTCGTAATCGGGCAGGAACAGCACCTTGAGCTTGTCGCCGATACTCTTGTCCGCATTGACCACGCGGGCGACGTTGTTGATCAGCTTGATGATGGCTTTCGCCATCGTGTAGCCGGGTGCCGCCTTGCCCGCGAAGATCACCGTGCGCGGCACGAAATCGCCCTGCGGATTGGCGCGAATCCGGTTGTAGCGCGTGACCACGTAGAGCAGGTTCAGCAGCTGGCGCTTGTACTCGTGGATGCGCTTCACCTGGACGTCGAACAGCGAGGCCGGATCGACGTCGATGCCGACGCGCCGCTGCATCGTCTCCGCGAGCAGGCGCTTGTTGTCCGCCTTGATCGCCGCGAAGCGGCCACGAAACTCGGCGTCGTCCGCCGCCCAGCGCAGCCGCTCGAGTTCCTCGAGGTCGTTCTCCCAGGCATGCCCGAGCCGCTCGGTGAGCAGCGCGGAGAGGCCCGGATTCGATTGCTTGAGCCAGCGCCGCACGGCGATGCCGTTCGTGACGTTCGTGAAGCGGCCCGGGTAGAGGTCGGCGAAGTCCGCGAAGATCGTGCGCTGCATCAGCTCGGAGTGCAGCTTGGCGACGCCGTTGACCGTGTGGCTCGCGACCACCGCGAGATGCGCCATGCGCACCTGGCGGCCGTGGCCCTCGTCGATCAGCGACATGCGCTGCCGACGCTCGTGGTCGTTCGGGTGCCGGGCCGAGATCTCGTCGAGCAGCCCGCGGTTGATCAGGTAGATGATCTGCAGGTGGCGCGGCAGCAACCGCTCGAAGAACGCCACCGGCCACACTTCGAG
The DNA here is from genome assembly GCA_963777725.1 of uncultured Gammaproteobacteria bacterium. GTDB lineage: Bacteria > Pseudomonadota > Gammaproteobacteria > Steroidobacterales > Steroidobacteraceae > RPQJ01. The sequence goes on along the minus strand of CAVZRR010000021.1, from coordinate 8,066 downwards.
CGCCTCGGGCAGCAGCGTGTGGTTCGTGTAGGAGAACACCCGCCGCGTGATGTCCCAGGCGAGTTCCCAATCCATCTCGTGCTCGTCCACCAGCAGGCGGATGAGCTCGGGGATCGCGAGCGCCGGATGCGTGTCGTTCAACTGGATCGCCCACGCGTCGGGCAGCGTCTCGAGCGACCGGTCCTCGGCCAGGTGCTGCGCCAGCATGTCCTGCAGGCTCGCGCTGACGAAGAAGTACTGCTGCTTGAGGCGCAGTTCCTTGCCCTGCGGCGTCGTGTCGTCCGGATACAGGATGCGCGAGACGTTCTTCGCCTCGACGTCCTCGGCCGACGCCTCGGCGTGCCGGCCGGCGTTGAAGGCTTCGACGTCGAACGGCGCGATCGCACGTCCCGCCCACAGCCGCAGGTGGTTGACGGTCGGGCCGCGATTGCCGGGAATCAGCTGGTCGAAGCCGATCGCCCAGATGTTGTGGGTGTCCACCCAGCGGTAACGGGTCTGGCCATGCGCATCCTGCGAAGCGACGCAGCGACCGCCGAAGCGGATCAGGTAGCGGGCGTCGCCGCGCTGGATCTCCCACGGAATTCGATGACGGAGCCAGCTGCTCGCCGTTTCACGCTGCCGGCCGTCCTCGTCGATCGCCTGGGTGAAGATGCCGTAGTCGTAGCGGATGCCGTAGCCGACGGCCGGGTATTGCAGCGTCGCGAGCGAATCGAGGAAGCACGCCGCCAGCCGCCCGAGGCCGCCATTGCCGAGGCCCGGGTCGATTTCCTCCTTGGCGACCCGCTGCAGGTCGAAACCGAGTTCGGCCAGCGCTTCGCGCGCCTCCTCGACCAGCTCGCCGTCGAGGCTCGAAAGACCGTTGATCAGTGAGCGGCCGAGCAGGAATTCGACCGACAGGTAGCAGACGCGCTTGACGCCGGCCTGCGAAAGCCGCCGTTGGGTCGCGAGCCACCGCGCGGCCAGTTCCTCGCGGACGGCCAGCGAGAGCGCGTCATAGATGTCGCGCTGCGTCGCCGTGTCGGGGTGCTTGCCGAGCGAGCGCGTCAAGCGATCGAGCAGGACCGCCCGCAGCGTGCCGGGCGCCAGGCTGATGCTGCTCAGCAGCGCCGTGTTTCTCACAGGACCTCGAGGGTACGCTCGGCCACGATGCGCCACGCGGCGCCATCGCGGACCAGCGTGAGTTCCTTGCGTACCGCGCCGTCGCCGAAGCGCTGCACGAAAGTGACCACGCGGCGGTCCGCGCCGGACGGCGTCACCACGACTTCGTCGAGACGCGCCTCTGGTGAACGGCCGCTGGCCACCTGCTCCCGCCGCTGCTCGAGGAAAGCGGCGGAGCCGCCCTCGCCGGGTGCCTGGAATTCAGGGGAGTACGCCTGCACCACCGCGTCGGGCTTGCGTGCCGCCCAGGCCGCGGCCCAGGCGCGAACGGCTTCCTCGGCCGAATCAGCGGCTGCACCCTTGCGGGCAAAGAACCGCGGCGGGTCATCGAGGCACAGCGGCACGGGGTCGAGCACGGACGGGTTCGGGTCGACGGCCGGGATCGCCAGCGGCGAAATGCGTTCGGTCGGCGTGATTTCCGGCGGCAGTTGCAGCGGCGGCCGTTCCACGGCCTGCAGGTACTCCGCATTGCTGCCGCAGGAGCGCGTCGTGCTGCAACCGGTCAGGGTCGCGAGCAACAGGACGGGAACGAGCAGCCGCAGCGGGGTCAGGCGCATCGATGGAACCGGAGTACTGTGCGAAGGGGCCGCATTGTACAGGCCCGCCGGCCCGGGGGCGGCCAAAGCTCAGCCCAGCCTGCGCGACTTCACGACCTCGACCTGGTCGAGTTCCCACAGGTGGATCGGCGCGCCGCGGCGCACGAACATCCCCGATCCGGCATTGATGAAGGCCGGGGCCAGGCGGCGCCGGTACCACGACCCCGGCCGGATGTGGACGTCGCGATCGGTGTTCGTCCGGTCGCAGTAGAGCTCCCAGTCCTCGGTCGTCAGCACGCCGAAGTGCAGCACGCCCGCGCAGAGGCGGCCGAGGTTGCGCAGCGCCGCCGCGGCTTCCCGGGCGGTCAGGTACTGCAGCACGTCGTAGCAGATCACGAGATCGAACGGCCGGGGGCTGTCGAACGTGGCCGCCGAGCCGTGCTCCCAGCCGTGGCGCTCGCACAGGTAGCGGCTGACCTCGAGACCCGTGTAGCGGGCACGCGGGAAGTGCTGCTCGAGCGCCTTGCGCATCAGTCCGAGCCCGCAGCCGACGTCGAGGATCGTGCGCACCCGATACTCGCCGTGGCGCACGAACGCCGCGACCAGGTCGGCGCGGCGGGTCATCTCTGCCCGGGTCACCACCCGGGTGCGGCGATCCAGATAGAAGCGACGATAGAAGCTGGCGTCGAATCTTTCGGGGGAGGAGCGCGGCACCCGCGCAGCATAAGAGGTCGGGATCCAGCGGGGAAGCGAAGGGTAAATAATCAATACTGGATTGCCTGATCGTCATTCCATCCATATTGCGCATACCGATTGTGCAGATAGTCTGTGTAATCAGTATCTCGCCTGTGCGCGGGTCCCTGATCGACCGATCGGGTGCCGGGGGCCGTGAGCATTGCATCGGGCACGGTGCGCCCCCACGTCAGGCAGCACGGATAGACAAGACGGACTCGCGATGACACGACGCAATCCCGGTGCCTGGATCTGGGGCGAGGCGGTGGACCTGCTGGAGCAGGCCGAGCGCCTGCAGCGGCAGTTCTTCCGGCTGGGCAGCGCACAACGCCCGAGCTGGGAGCCGCCGGCCGACGTCTACGGGGACCAGCGCGAGATCCTGGTCGAGGTGGCGCTGCCGGGCGTCCCGCCGGAGCGCATCGAGATCCTCTGCGGTCCGGGTGAACTGGTGGTCACGGGTGAACGGCGGCTGCCGCGGCGGCTCGCCAATACCCCGATCCAGCGGCTCGAGATCCCGCACGGCCGCTTCGAGCGGCGCCTGGCCCTGCCGCCCGGGCGGTGGGAACTGGTCGCCCAGGAGCTTGCGAATGGTTGCCTGCAGTTGCTGCTGGCCCGGCGCTGATCGGGTCGAGGTGAAAGGATGAGCACGAACGAGATCCCGATGACCCCCGCGAGCGGGGAGCCCCAGGCCGAGCCCCAGGCGATGCCGGGCCTGCCCGATGACATGCTGCTCGTGCTGCCGGTGCGCAACATGGTGCTCTTCCCGGGCGTCATCCTGCCGGTGGCGATCAAGCGCGAGAAGACCGTCGCCGGGGCGCAGGAGGCCGTCCGCACCGAGCGCAAGGTCGGGTTCCTGCTGCAGAAAGACCCCGAGACCGAAGATCCCGGCTTCGACGACCTGCAGCGGGTCGGCACGGTCGCGAGCATCCTCCGTTACATCACGGCCCCGGACGGCACGCACCACCTCGTCTGCCAGGGCGAGCGGCGCTTTCGCGTGCTCGACGCCGTGGGCGGTTTTCCGTACCTGGTCGCCCGGGTCGAATACCTGAACGACAGCGGCTCCGCCCATCCGGAGGTCGAGGCCCGCGCGCTGTACCTGAAGCAGAAGGCGGCCGAGGCGATCTCGCTGCTGCCGCAGGCGCCGGCGGAACTCGCCAACTCGCTGCAGGCGATCGAATCGCCGTCGACGCTCGCCGACACGATCGCGAGCTTCCTGGACGTGAAGCCCACCGAGAAGCAGGAGCTGCTCGAGGTGCTGGACCTGCGCGAGCGACTCGAGCGCGTCGCGACGCTGCTCACGAAGCGCGTCGAGGTGCTCAAGCTCTCGCGCCAGATCGAGCAGCAGACCAAGGATGCGATCGACGACCGCCAGCGCGAGATCGTGCTGCGCGAGCAGTTGCGCCAGATCCAGCGGGAGCTCGGTGACGAGAGCGGCGGCGAGGAGATCGCCGAGCTCGGCGAAGCGATCGCGAAGGCCGGCATGCCGCCCGACATCGAGGAACACGCGCGCAAGGAGCTGAAGCGCCTCGAGCGGATGAACGAGGCGAGCGGCGAGTACTCGATGGCGCGCACCTACCTCGACACGCTGCTCGCCTTGCCGTGGTCGAAGCTCGACGACGAGTCGATCGATATCGCCCGCGCGCGCGGCATCCTCGACGCGGACCACTACGGCCTCGAGAAGATCAAGAAGCGCATCGTCGAGTACCTCGCCGTGCGCAAGCTGAACCCCGAGGGCCGCAGCCCGATCCTGTGCTTCGTGGGTCCCCCGGGCGTCGGCAAGACTTCGCTCGGGCAGAGCATCGCCCGCTCGCTGGGACTCAAGTTCCAGCGCACGAGCCTCGGCGGCACGCACGACGAGGCCGAGATCCGCGGCCACCGGCGCACCTACATCGGCGCGCTGCCGGGCAACATCATCCAGGCGTTGCGCAAGGCCGGCACGCGCAACCCGGTGCTGATGCTCGACGAGATCGACAAGCTCGGCCGCGGCATCCAGGGCGATCCCGCCTCGGCGCTGCTCGAGGTGCTGGACCCCGAGCAGAACTCCACGTTCCGCGACAACTACCTCGGCGTGCCGTTCGACCTCTCGAAGGTGCTGTTCATCGCGACCGCGAACCAGCTCGACACGATCCCGGGGCCGCTGCGCGACCGGATGGAGATCATCGAGCTCACCGGCTACACCGAGGAGGAGAAGGTCGAGATCGCGCGCCGCTACCTCGTGCGCCGCCAGCTCGAAGCCAACGGCCTGAAGCCCGAGCAGGCGAGCATCACCGACGAGGCGCTGCGCCATCTCGCGCGCGATTACACGCGCGAAGCCGGCTGCCGGAACCTCGAACGACAGATCGGCGCCGTGCTGCGCAATGTCGCCGTGCGCATCGCCGAAGGCGCCGTGGAGTCGGCGCGGATCGATGCACCGGAAGTCATCGAGATTCTCGGTGCACCGCGCTTCGAGAACGAGGTTGCGATGCGGGTCAGCGTCCCGGGCGTGGCCACCGGCCTCGCGTGGACGCCCGTGGGTGGCGACATCCTGTTCATCGAAGCGACCCGCATCCCGGGCAAGGGGGCCCTGATCCTGACCGGGCAGCTCGGCGACGTGATGAAAGAGAGCGCCCAGGCGGCGATGAGCCTGGTGAAATCGCAGTCCGAGTCGCTCGGCCTCGACCCGGCGCTGTTCGAGAAGAGCGACATCCACGTGCACGTGCCGGCCGGCGCGATCCCGAAGGACGGTCCGAGTGCGGGCGTCGCGCTCTATACGGCGCTCGTCTCGCTGTTGACCGGCCGCACGGTTCGCAATGACGTGGCGATGACCGGCGAGATCAGCCTGCGCGGCCTCGTGCTGCCGGTGGGCGGCATCAAGGAAAAGACGGTGGCCGCGCACCGCGCCGGCATCCGCACCGTGCTGCTGCCCGCGCGCAACCGCAAGGACCTCGAGGACATCCCCGAAAGCGTGCGCAAGGAGATCGAGTTCGTCTGGCTGGAGCGGGTCGAAGAGGCGACGGCGCACGCGTTTGGCAGTGCGTCAGTTGCAGCCCTCGGGGCCACGGGAACCTGAGGAGAGGGGATAGGGGATAGGGGATGGGGGATAGTCGGAAGGTTGAGCCCGACGGTTCGGCGCCACCTCCTACTATCCCCCATCCCCTATCCCCTATCCCCTCTCCTCAAATACAGTCGGTCGTCGAAACTCATCACCCACTGCGGCCGGTACACGACCGCCATGGCCATGACCATGCCGTTCACGAAAGCCTCGCCGAAGCTCATCAGCGGCAGCACGGCGAAGTACTCGGGGCCGACGTGCGCTGCGTCGAGGGATCCGCTGGCGGCCAGCAATGCGACGCGCGACAAGCCAGCGAGGTTGTAGGCGAGCGCCGAGCCCGCGAAGACGGTGACGAAGAAGTAGATGAAATAGTTGTGCGGCAATCGCGCATGCACGATTTCGTGCAGCCAGGCGGTGACGAGCGCCGGCACGATGACCACGCAGAGCAGGTCGGCGCCGAAGCTGCCCCACGCCGACTGCCCTACGAACGCCAGCACGGCGAGCGCCATCGCACCGCCGATCACGGCGAGCTGCCAGCCATGCATCAGCGTGAGCGCGGTCACCATCAGGAAGCGCAGCGAGAGCCCCGGGCTGATGCCGGCCTTCATCGACCACACGCCCACCAGCAGGCCGAGGCTCGCCAGCCAGACCCACTGGCGCTCACGGTCCGCGAGCCACACGCGCCAGGGCGCGCTTAGTGCCGCGAGGGCGAGCACCGCGCCCGACAGCCCGAGCGTGACGAGGCGCGTCCCCGGCCCGAGCAGCGACCCTTCGATCAGCATCAACCGGCCGCGACGGGATCGGGCGGCGGCACCGGACGCGCGAGGGCGGCGCCCGCCTCGGGCGTGATGCTGCGCAGGTGCACGTCCTGCTGCGGGAACGGAATCGAGATGCCGGCGTCGCGCAGCGCGTCATGCACCCGGATCGCAAGTTCGCTGCGGATACTGACCCACTCGCCGAATGTGTTGGTCCACGCGCGAATCGAGAAATCGAGCGAACTCGGGCCGAAGCCGGTGAAGACGATTGCGGGCTCCGGCGTGGCCGCCACGCCCGGGGTCGATTTCGCGACTTCCATCAGCAGGTCCATGACCCGCCTCGGGTCGCTGCCGTAAGCCACGCCCACGTTGACCTCGAGCCGGCGGTCCATGTCGCTCAGCGTCCAGTTGATCAGCTTCTCGTTGAGCAGCATGCCGTTCGGCACCACGACGTCGGCACCCTCGAACGTGGAGAGCGTGGTGGCCCGCATGCCGATTTCGCGCACCTTGCCGGACGTGCCGCTCACCTCGACCACGTCGCCCGGCTGGATCGGCCGCTCGAACATCAGGATCAGGCCCGACACGAAGTTGTTGACGACGTTCTGCAGGCCGAAGCCGATGCCGACGCTGAGCGCGCCGACCACGATTGCGAGCTGGCTCACCTCGAATCCCGCCGCCGCGAGCGCGAAGAAGAGCCCGGCCATCAGCAGCGCGTAATAGCTGAGCGACGAGATGCTGTTGCCGACGCCGCGCGGCAGCGACATCTTGGGCAGCAGGTCGTCCTGCAGGATCAGGCGCACGGTCTTCGCCACCCAGAAGGCGAGATACACCGAGAACCCGAACAGCAGCACGCCGCCAAGCGTGAGCGAGACCTGCCCGAGATTGAGCGGGTGGTTGAGGACGGTCCTCAACGCATCGGCAATGGGCCGGTAGATGCGGAATTCGTTCAGCGTGATGATCACCCATCCCACCAGCGCCGCCAGCTTGAGCAGTTTGGTGAATCCGCGCAGCAGCGGCCCCGCATGCTGCGTGACGATCCTGAAGCGCGACACGGAACGGCGCGCAAGCAGCAGGCTCGTTACGGACGAGAGCACCGTCACGCCCGCAAACAGCACGAGCCCGACGTAGCCGCTGTCGATCAATCCGGCCGTCAGCATCTCGGCGAGCGAGACGTTGCCGAAAACGTTCGAGAGGGCCGAGACCAGCAGGGCCGCGATACCAAAGTAACCGGCCACCCGCAGGACCTTCTCCGGCACGCTCCGCGCAGCGCCGTCGCCCGGCGCGCGCGATCGCCACAGCAACCAGACGAGCAGCACAAGCGTCATCAGGGTCAGGGACAACAGGTAGACGCGGTGGTAGAGCGGGTTGGCGACGAACAGGAAGTTCAGGCGCTCGAGCAGGTATAGCCCGGTCGCGACATAGGGCCAGGGACCGAGCACCGCGTAGACGGACGGCGGCAGCAGCCGCAGCACCGGAATCAGCGCGAGCAGCAGCGCGACCTCGTGGACCAGGATCGGCGCGTCGGGCCTGAAAACCAGCGTCGCGAGCAAAGCGAGCACCAGCCACGACGAAATCGGCCGGCGCAGCACGCGCGTCGAAGCCTGAATCTCGGGATCGTCGGACACCAGCTTGCGGCTGCGGAAGCTGAGCCAGAGCAGCAACGGCAGCATGACGATCTGGAAGGCGCGGAACAGGTGCTGCGCGGTCCGATTGGCCGCGGAGTACTCGTCCAGGAATTGCTTCTCGACGGCGAGGCCCGCCTGCAGCGAGAGCAATGCGTCGTCGGCCTTGCGCCCGTCGCGCCAGAGTTCCCAGATCGGCGGCGAGTCGAGCCGGGTCAGCCGGCTGTCGATG
>CAVZRR010000020.1:0-514727 GCA_963777725.1 uncultured Gammaproteobacteria bacterium | reverse complement strand
GACATGCGGACGGTGAACGGCCCCACCAAGCGGACGCCGTTGGACGGCGTTCGACCCGAAGCAGACGCCTTGTTCAGCCAGTCGTCGGCAGCTCGCATCGCATCGCGGCCGCCGGCCTTGTGGTGCCGGGTTCAACGCGTCTGTGGTGCGGCAACGCTGCCAGCGAGCAGTCCGCCGTCGACGTGGAGTTCGCTCCCGGTCATGTACAGGCACTCGTCACTGGCCAGCATGACGGCCAAGGCAGCGACTTCCGTGGCCGTTCCGAACCGCCGTAGCGGAGTGTCGGCAACGAAGGCGGCCATGTTGGCCTCACGGTCGGTGCCCTGTCCCAGCATCGGCTCCCACATCGGGGTCAGGATGGCGGCGGGCATGATGGCGTTGCAACGCACTGGCAGCCCCTGCTCCGCACAGTAGAGCGCCACGCTCCTGGTGTGGTTGCGTACGGCCGCCTTGCTCGACGCATAGGCCGCCGCTGCCGCCACACCCACCGCGCCGGAGCGTGAGGCAATGTTCACGATCGAGCCGTGCCGCCCGTCGCCGACGAGCCGCCGCATCGCGACAAGCGCGTGCTTGCAACCGAGAAACACTCCGTCGAGGTTGGTGCGATGCACGGCGCGCCAGTCCTCGAGGGTCGCATGCTCCGGATCGTGCGCTGCTCCGGCCTCGAGGCCCGTGATACCGGCGTTGTTGACGAGCACTTCCAGCCTGCCGCAGGCATCGACGACCTCGGCGACCGCGCGGATCCAGTGTGCCTCTTCGCGCACATCCAGAGGCAGCCACGCGGCACCCAGCCGCCTGGCCGTTGCCCGGCCGGCCGCTTCGTCGATGTCGCTGACGAATACCTTCGCACCCTCGCGCATGAAGGCCGTTGCAATAGCCTCGCCGATGCCGCGAGCGGCGCCCGTAACCAGCGCGACCTTCTGCTCAAGTCTTCCCATGACGTCGCTCACTGCGCAGCGTGTTCGGCTGCATTATCGCAGGCCGCGTCTGGCGGGCGGGGACTCACTAAAGCCGTTGCCGAGGGGTTGCGACGGTAGTGGCCGCTCCTGGCCGGTCTTACGCCTACCCGTCCGTCCGCTTCCCCCTCCGCCCCGGGCAACGACCGAAATCCTGTTCCCGATTGCGGACTTTGTACGGTGAAAACCGACCCATCGGCGACGCCCGTGATCCGCGGAAGCGGACATTGCCCGCTGAGTCCGAACGGCCGGAAGCCGGTCCGGTCACCGCGCGCTTAGATGCATCTTGCGCCAGGCGACGGGCGTGGTGCCGCTCCAACGACGGAAGGCCCTGGTGAAAACGCTCGTGCGCGCATAGCCCAGCGACTCCGCGATCTGGCCGACGTCGAGCGACGTGTGCGCCAGCATCTCTCGCGCGGCGTCGTGGCGCGCCTCCTCGAGCAGTTCCCGAAGCCCCGTGCCGAAGCCCTCGAGACGGCGCGCCAGGGTCCGGGGGTGCATCGAGAATAGCCCGGCGACGCTTTCCGCCGAGACGGTTCCGGTCGACAGCGAGGACCGCAGCACGGTCCGGATCTGGTCCGGAAAATTTTCGCCGTGCGTTTGCTCGAGTCGGGCAATCTCCCGGGACAGCAAGCGTTGCAGTTCCGGGTCGACGGCCAGGAGCTCGTGGCTCAGCCATCGCGAGCTGAATACCACGGCGTGCATGTCTGCATCGAAGCGCAACGGTGCGTCGAAGAAACGCCGGAACGGGCGAAGGTCGGCCGGCATCCGGCGAGCGAACTGGATCTCCGTAGGCCGCCACCTGGGTCCACACAGAACCCGCAAGACATTGAAGACTTCAGCGAGCGCACCGTCGTTGATTTGCTCGGTCGCCTCGACTCGGTCGTGAACGACGTGACCCATTCGCGTCGAGGGACCGTCCACGTCCAGGACCAGGGCCGCACCGCGGACCCGCAGATGGAAGTGGCGCTCCAGGCTTCGCAGCGCCGTTCCGACGTCCCTCGAGGATCTCACGAGCAGACCGACCAAGCCCAGGGAATGCAGGCCGCCCGGCTGGCCAACGAGAAGCCCCAGGTGCTGGCAACCCGTGTGCGCGACCCCGCGCGCAAACAAGCGGCCCATCGCATCGTAGGAGATCACGTTGTCAGGGCTCTCGAACTGCTTGCGCGTCATCCGGGCTTCCGCGAGCACGGCCGCGACGTCAGCGCCCAGGCGCTCGAGGACTTCAAGAGCCGCCAACAGCGGGCCGATGGCGAGCGTCGAGTCACGGGATCTGCGAAGTGCGCGTCCGGAACCCATTCAATCCATGACCCGTGGCGAAAGGACTGCGGAAAGCCGCAGCCAAGCATGTCAGAAAATGTGCCTCATGTGTCGGAAACTGTGTAACTCGCGCGGGGCTCATCTGGTGAACTACCTGCTGCTATTGGCCCGAGCATGGGCCTCAAACTCACCGGAGCAGGACATGAGCGATCATTCGAAACGCGGCTTCACTCGACGCGAGGCATTGCTCGCTGCCGGAACGATGGCCGCCGGGGCCGCGCTGGCGTCGGTCGCGCCGGGCGCGCACGCGCAGGCCGCTCCCGCGGCACCGTCAGGCGGTCGGAAAGGCGGCACCGTGCCCCTGAACTGGAAGGAGGTTTACTTCACCAACTGTCCGATGGTGTCGGCGAACAACATCGACCAGGAACTCGGCTGGTGCAAGACCGACTTCAAAGCGATCGGCATCGACTACTCGTACATGCGCAGCCGTCGCGAGACCGACTGGTATCCGCACTACATCCATAACCAGGACAACCTGATCCGCTTCGGCGGGTTGTACCCCCCGATCCATGTGCAGGCCGATATCCGCAGGACCCGCCTGCTCGGCTGCACCTGGGTCTATGAGGGCGGCTGCATGGCGGTGCGCACGGACGACCCGATCTACCGGATGAAGGACCTGAAGGGCAAGCGGATCGCGCTTTCCAAGAGCCTGAACACCATCAAGAACGATTGGTGGCGCATCCAGGAGCACATGGGCATCGCCAACATGCTCATGTTGAACGACATGACCATGAAGGATGTGCAGATCGTCGAATTCCCCTATGCCGATGACTGGTACGACAAGCCACAGATGCTGGAGCCCTTGATCAATCCAACGGACCTCTGGGCAACGCGTGATCACAAGCGCGACCTCGCCTTCCGTCCGATGGAGGCCGCGCTGCTCAGCGGCAAGGTCGATGCGATCTACACGCAGAGCAAGGTCTTCCAGCACCTGCAGGAAGACACGGGCAAGATCAGGATGATCGAAGACCTGACCCGGTACCCGGACTATCGGTTGCAGGTTGCGAACACGCCCGCCGTGATCACCTGCACCGACGTGATGGCGAATGAGCACCCCGAACTGGTGGTCACGTACATGAAGGCCATGATCAAGGTGGGGCGCTGGGCCAACCAGTTCCCGGAGGCAGCGGCGCACCTGCTCGATCGGCAGACGTTCTACCGCGATCCCGAGGACACCTATCAGGGCATCAAGGATGTCGACTTGGTGCCGAACCTGTCGCCCCAGAACCTGGAGTGCGTCGAGACCGGCAAGGAGTTCATGCTCAAGCACGGCTACATCAAGAACGACTTTGACGTGCGCGCCTGGGCAGCCCCGGAGTTCATGGAACAGGCGGCCAAGGACCTGATCGAGGAGCAGTGGAAGAAGAAATCCGCGGAGAAGCTGCCTGAGGTAACCGAACTGCAGGCGGAATCGAGGCGGATCGGCTGATCATGGCGTCGATTCCTCGTTTCCTGGCGATCGCGGTCGGGATGGCGTGCCTGGCCGGATCGCCGTTCGCGGGTGCCGCGGAAGCGGCGCCGTTGCCGGCCGAGAAGCAGACGACCATCGGCCTCTATCTCACGGCGCAACAGGCCTTCGAAAAATGGCGATCAGCCCCCGACAAGGTGACGGTCCTCGACGTCCGCACGCCGGAGGAATACCTCTTCATCGGCCATGCGGAGATGGCGTGGAATGTGCCACTCGCCGCCCAGACCTTCGAATGGGATGCGGCCAAGAAGCAGTTCCCGATGCGCCCGTTGCCCGACTTCGTCGACCGGGTTCGCAGTATCGCGAAACCTGAGGACACGTTGCTGGTGATGTGTCGTTCAGGGGGGCGCAGTGCAATGGCCGTCAACGCGCTGGCTCAGGCGGGCTTCAAGAACGTCTACAACATCACCGACGGCTTCGAGGGCGACTCGGTGAAGGACCCGGGGAGCGTCTTCAACGGCCAGCGGATGGTGAACGGCTGGAGGAATTCCGGGTTGCCGTGGACATACCAGCCCGATCCGGCCCGCATGGTGCTCCCAACGGAACGGTAGATCGTGTCGATGCCAGACGGCGGCCACTGCCACGGCTTCGTCAGCCTCTAGTGGACCAGACCGGACCTACGCAGGCCGTGCGTCAGCGCGGTCAGGAGCGCGACGGACGGGAATCAGGTCTGCAGAATGGGAGTAAGAAAATGCTTGGTATTCGATCGCTCACAATCGTCGCTGTCTTCATTGCTCTGGGCATGCCAGTTCTAGCGTGGGGACAGGCGACGCCACAAGCCCAGCCGCAGACGGCACCCGGGCACACCGAGGCGTCTACGCGCATGGCGAAGCTCGGTTACCGGGCGCCGACCAGCGCCGTGGAGCCTGATCGCCTGGTGCTCGTTGACTATTTGTCCGATGGCAAGGTCGCCGTGGTCACCCTGAACCGACCTCAGGCCGACAACGCGATCACGACCGAACTGGCGGCGGAGATGATCGAAGCGCTGGAGTCGATCGCTGCTCGAGTCTCGATTCGAGTGGTGATTCTCACGGGAGCCGGAGATCGGGCATTCTCGGTTGGCGGCGACCTGTTCCAGCGCAAGGAGATGACGAAGGAACAGTGGCTGCGCCAACGGCAGGTTTTTGATCGGCTCATCTACACGGTACGTCAGTTCCGCCGGCCGATCATCGCTGCTGTCGATGGAATGGCATACGGTGGTGGCTGTGAGATCGCCATCAGCACGGACTTCATCATCGCATCCGACGATTCTGCCTTCAGCCAGCCGGAAGCGATCGTTGGGCTGTCTGCCGGTGGCGGCGCGCCGGTTTTTCTGCCGCGCCTGCTCCCACCGGGAAAGGCGATGCAGATGCTGATGACCGGGGAGCCGCTCAGCGCCAAAGAGGCGTACCGATTGGGCATGGTCAACGAAATCTACCCGCGCTCGGAGCTCATGCCCGCGGTGCTGCGCATCGCGAACACCATTGCCAGCAACTCGCCGACGGCAGTCCAGGCAGTCAAGCGTGCGGTCGTTCTCGGGTCAGGCGAGACCATCGAGCAGGCCAGCGCGATCATGATGGACCAGCACTGGCGCTCGGTAGTTCATCCGGACCGCGTCGAGGGCAGCCGGGCCTTTCACGAGGGCCGCGAGCCAGAATTCCCGGATCCTGACTTTTGAGCATGACCACCGTCGGGTCGGTTGCAGGCACTGCCCGAGCTAAGCATCCGCTACCGCGGCGAGTGAGTCGCGGGCGCGACGGGCTGGTCCTGGCCGAACTCGGAAATTCGTCAAGGTCTGCTTTCCACCTTAGATCCTTCGCCAGACCAACAAGACCTGGTGACCGAGCCAACGCAAGCGCCCGCTAGCGCGGGCGTAGCTTGGCGGACAGGGTGGGATTCACTCGGCACATCCATGTGCCTCGCCCGTTGGGCGTGCTCGACCGCCCCCGGCCGAGCACGTGCAAATCGGCATCCCGCCGATTTGTCGAACCCACTGGGCGGACCCCGCCCCACTCGTATTCGAACCCGCACCCTCTCCATACGCAAACGCCCGCTTGCGCGGGCGTAGCTTGGCGGAGAGGGTGGGATTCGAACCCACGTGGGGCGGTTATGCCCCCATCCGATTTCGAGTCGGCGCCGTTATGACCACTTCGGTACCTCTCCCAAGGGCCGCGTATTCTATAGCAACCATGGAGCGACCATGAAGCCCCTGCTTGCGCTGATCGCGACCCTGCTGCTCGGGACCTGTTCCCAGCCGCCCGGGCTGCTGCAACAGATCCTCGAGTCGGGGGAGCTGCGGGTCGTGACGCGCAACAGTCCGGATTCCTATTACCTCGGCAGCCACGGCCCGGAGGGCCCGGCCTACGAACTCGCAAGTCGCTTCGCCGAGCACTTGGGGGTCGCGTTGCGCCTCTACACCGTGCGGACGCGCGAGGAAGCCGTCCGGGAGGTCACTGCCGGGCGCGCCCACGTCGCCGCGGCGGGACTCACTACCGGTATCGAATTGCCGCGCAATGCGCACTATGGCCCCGGCTATCACCGGGTCCGGGAGCACCTGGTGTATCGGCGTCGCGGGACTCGGCCGGCCTCGATCCGGCAGGCGTCGCGCGGCCAGATTGAAGTCGCCCAGGGCAGCGCGCACCAGCGCACGCTCGAGGAACTGCGGCTGCGTTATCCGGACCTGGTGTGGGTCGAGCGCAGCGACACCGATACCGAGGAGATCCTGGCCGGGGTGTCCCGCGGTGACGTGCAGTACACGCTGGCGAGTTCGACGGAGTTCGCGCTCAATCGTGCGATCCACCCCGAACTGGCGATCGCGCTCGACTTGTCGCCTGAGCGGGCGATCTCCTGGGTCGTGAGCACGGCCGGCCACGACCGGACGCTGCTCGACCGGGTCAATGCGTTCTATGCCGGCATACGCGCCGAGGGCCTGATTGCGCAACTGCTCGATCGCTACTACGGTAACAAGGATCGCTTCGACTACGTGTTCTCCCGCAATTTCCTCGAGCACGTGCAGACGCGGCTGCCGCGCTACCTCGACTGGTTCAAGGAGGCGGCCGACAAGTACCAGCTCGACTGGCGGCTGCTGGCCGCGATGGGATACCAGGAATCGAAATGGGACCCGGGCGCGGTGTCGTTCACCGGCGTCCGCGGACTGATGCAGCTCACCGAGGATACGGCCGCGATGATGCGCGCCGGGAATCGGCTCGACCCGCGCGCCAGCATCTTCGGCGGCGCCAAGTACCTGTCGCGCCTGCTCGACACAGTGCCCCCGCGCATCGAGGAGCCCGACCGCACCTGGTTCGCCGTGGCCGCCTACAACGTCGGGTTCGGCCACGTCGAGGACGCGCGAATCCTGACGCAACAACAGGGCCGCAATCCGGATCGATGGGAGGACGTGAGGGAGATCCTGCCGCTGCTCAGCCAGGAGCGTTGGTATACACGCACTCGTCGCGGATATGCGCGAGGTTGGGAGCCGGTGCGCTACGTCGACAACGTGCAGGCCTACTTGAACATCCTCGCGGTCGCCGGGATCGGATCGGCGCCCGCTGCTGCGGATCGAGCCGCGGAGAAATCGCCTGCGCAGCCACAGCCGAAGGCGCAGCCGGCACCCTCGCCTGCGCCGGCCAAGCGCCAACCCAAGGCGGCTCCGCCGCGCAAACCGGCGCCGACCGGTCCGCTGACGATGCTCGGTCCGTCGATCAGCGCCGCGCCAGGAAAAAGTTCCTGAGCAACGCCGAGCATTCGTCTGCGAGCACTCCGGCCGTGCACTCCAGCCGGTGATTCAGCGCCGAGTGCTGCACGATGTTGAACACCGAACCGGCTGCCCCGGCCCGCGGGTCGGTGGCGGCGTACACCAGCCGCTCGACGCGTGCGTGGACCATCGCCGAAGCGCACATCGCGCAAGGTTCCAACGTCACGTAGAGCGTCGTGCCCGTCAGCCGATACGTGCCAAGCGCCTGTCCCGCCGCGCGGAGTGCCACGATCTCCGCGTGCGCGGTCGGATCGCATGTGCCAATTGGCCGGTTCCAGCCCTCCGCCACGATCTCACCCTCCCTGACGATCACGGCACCGACGGGCACCTCTCCAGCCGCCTCGGCCATGCGGGCCAGCTCGAGAGCGCGGGACATGAAGGTGAGGTCGAGGGAAAGCATAGGGGAAGCGGATAGTGTAATTCGAGGCCGATGTCGAGCGCCCCTGCCCCAGGGCCTCACCTCTCGATCATCAAGATGTCCGCAGACTCGACCCGTCGCTCGAAGACGATCTCGCCACCGTCGCTCGAGACGTCGAAGTCGCCCGCTGTGACGTCGGGTCCGAAGCTGGTCAGTTTCCGCTCGACGCCTGACTCGAGATCGAACACGACCAGGTTACGATTGCCGATTTCGCCGCGCAGCACGACCATCGCCTCGCCGTCACGCAGGATGGCCATCCGCTCGGCGCCGCGGGTCAAGGTCAGTTGCGGCAGCACGCGGGGCTTGCCATCCGCCGTCACGGCCCGAACGTCGAAATTGACCCCGACCTGCGGGCCTGCGTAGACGAGAAACGCACCGGTCGGTGACCAGTTCGGTTCCGTTGCGTAGTGATGCACCAGCTGGACGGGCGCACGACCATCCAGCGGGAGTTTGAATATCCTTGGTTCCCCTTCCTCCAATGCCGACACCGCGATCGCCTGGCCGTCATGCGCCCAGGTCGGCGATCCGTGCACCTCGAGTGCGCTCGCCAGCATTCGCACGCCCGACCCGTCCGCACCCATCACGTGCAGCCGCGACTCGCCGTTGCGCTCGGCCGTGAACGCGACGTGCCGCCCGTCCGGGGAGACCGCCGGCGCGCCGACGAGGCGTGTCTTTGGCCGGCTCCAGAGCTCCGTTGCATCGCCGCCGGCGAGCTTCCAGATGCCCTCCTGTCCACGTTTCGAGGACACGTACAGCAGGTAACCCGGACCGTACCGCGGCGATCGTGCCGCGGTGGTCGGCAGCGCGATACGCGTGGCCGCCGACTCGTCGGTCACGCCATTGGTGACCGGCAGCCGCCAGAGTGTCGACATCGGTCGCACGACAGTCGCCAGCAATCGCCGGCCATCGGCGCTCGCGGACAGCGATTCATAGCGGTCGGTACCGGTGTGCACGCGCCGGGACTCCCCGCGTCGTGTGTCGAGCACGTGCAGCCAGGGTCCCGAACCGTCATCGCTCGTCGCGAGATAGACCAGTTTGCGCCGGTCGACGAAGACTGGATGCGCTACTCGCGAGGCGTGGAAGGTCATGCGCTCGGCACCGGTTCCGTCTGACCGGACCCGCCAGATGTCCATGACGTCGGGTGGCTTTCCTTGCACGAAATAGACGTACTCGTCGTCGGGCGACCAAGTGGGGTAATGGCAGTGCGTGCCCGCCTGCGCGGCATAGACCTGGCGTCCCTCTGTCTCGCCGGCGTCGGTGACGTAGATGGGGTCCCCCGGCGCGGCCGTGTGATAGGCGAGCCGCTCCCCGTCCCCGGACCAAGCGAGTTCCACGACGCCCGGTAGGATCGGACGTGGCGTCCCGCCCATCGTAGGGACCGACCAGACGTCGATTCGGCGCTGATCTTCCTCAGGCCCGGACGTACGGGCCCACAGCGTCACCTGCGTTCCGTCGGGCGTGAATTCGACGTTGCGAACTTCGTCGTTGAACAACCCCTGCAGTTCGCCACGCGTGAGGTTGTGGAATTCGCCCGAACCGATCTGTGTCACCCACGCATCCATCGGGCCGTCGCGGTTCGAGAGAAATGCCGCGAACTTTCCGTCGCGCGAAATTGCGGCCGCCTGCTCGATGCCCTCGAAGTCGGTCAGCATCGAGTAACGAGAGTCCGCGAGTGGATTTTGCCCAGCAAACCCCGACCGAGACAGGAGCCATGCGCTGGTGGCAGCAACGACGAACAGAACGCCGGCTGCTGCGAGCAGTACCAGCATCGTGACTTCGGTCCCGGTGACGCGCTGCTTGCCACGATCGCCGTGATACCACGCGACCATGATCACGAACGGTAGCCCCACCAGGACGACGAGAATCGCTACTTGCCGGATCGCGCTCGACCAGCCGAACGCCTCGCCGACATATTCCAGGCCCTGAAGGAAGCCCCACCCGGCAGCGGCGTACGCGATCGCCCATTGCACGACCCGGCGGCGGCGCAATTGCTGCCAGATGCCGTCGGAGTCATTGGCGCTCGCGTCGGACACGTCTGTCGATCTCGCGTGGGCTCGATCACCTTCCGGCTTGCGATCAGGTGGGCAGGATAGCACCGCAGACGCGGCAGACCGCGTTCAACGCTCTTCGATCCTCCTGTGGTCGGCAAGGGGGCTATCATTGGTACTCGACATGAACATCGGCAACCGACGGTTTGCAAGAGCCTGAAGATGAGCGCATCGGAGCAATCCGCAACAAAAGAGACATCTGCGTACGCCGGGAGCCCGATGCAGCCTCGCCATGTCGAGACCGTGATCATCGGGACCGGGTTCTCAGGGTTGTTGGCGGCCATCCGCTTGCAGAAGAAGCGATGCAACGACTTCGTCTTGTTGGAAAGAAGCTCCGAGATGGGCGGCACCTGGCAGGTCAACTCATATCCCGGCGCAGAGGTGGACGTTCCAACCAGCCTTTACTGCATCTCGTTCATACCCTATCCATTCAGGAAATCCTTTGCCCCGCAGAGCGAATTGCTCGCCTACACGAACCACATCATCGACAGGTTCGGCTTGCGAAAGCATGCCCGCACGAACCAGACGGTGGCCAGGCTCGCTTTTGACGAGCGCGAATTGCAGTGGCACGTGGAGACTGAGTCAGGCGAGAGGTATATCGCCCGCTTCGTGATCGACACCAGCGGCGTACTGGCGAACCCGCATATTCCCCGTATCCAAGGTGCGGAGAACTTCCAGGGACCGATCTTCCACTCAGGGCACTGGGATCACTCCGTCGCCTATGAAGGAAAGCGTGTCGGCGTGATCGGCTCTGGATGTTCAGCAGCCCAGATCGTTCCGGCCATTGCCGGCAAGGTGTCCCGATTGACCCTGTTCATGGGCAAGGCGCAGTGGATTCTCCCGCGCTCGGACCGGCACTACGGTGCCGTCGAGCGTTTCGTTCGAACCCTGCCGGGCATACGGCACAGCATCCGTTTGCTGGTCTTTGCTTTCTACGACATCCGCTTCATCGCCTTTCGCCGCTATCCGGGGATCTCGGCAATCAGTCGGCTCATGAAGGACCACTACCGGAGAAGGTTGAACAAGCATCTGGACAAGTACATCAAGGACGACAAGCTGCGGCGGCACATGATGCCCGACTACGAGTTGGGCTGCCGGCGGGTCATACCGACCAACACCTATCTCCCGGCGCTATCCCTCGACAATGTCGATGTGGATATCAGCGGAATTGAATGCATCACTGCCCGGGGCATCAGGACGAAGGATGGCAAGGAGTTCCCGCTCGACGTCATCGTCTACGCCACGGGCTACTTCGCCTATTCGAACATGAAGAAGGCGCTGACGTTTCAGGTGCATGGGCTGGGTGGCCGCAACCTGAACAGCGAATGGGAAAAGGAGGCGGTCTCCTACAAGGGCATCACCGTCTCCGGCTACCCCAACTATTTCAAGGTGAACGGCCCGAACACCGGCACCGGGCACAGCTCGCAGATGTCCTACATGGAGGCAGCAACCGATTACATCGTGCAGGCCATCTGCGCCGTGAAACGGGACAGCAGCATCAAGGCCATCGATGCCAGACCCGACCTTCAGGATGCCTACGTCGCCGGCATGAGACGGAAGATGCAGAAGACGGTCTGGCAGAATGCCACCTGCACCGCCTTTTACAGAAAAAACATGACCGAAGAAGTGACCAGTCTCTCCCCGGAACCGGTCACCGGGTTCATCCTTTCCCGCAAGTGGTTCCGCTTGAGTGATTATCGTCTGCTGCCGTGACGGACGGTCGCGCGGGCACAGAATTGAGAGCCCATCAAGTCAAGGTCAGCCCCATCACTCCCACTCGATCGTCGCCGGCGGCTTGCCGGAGATGTCGTAGACCACGCGCGAGACGCCTTTGACTTCGTTGACGATGCGGCGCGAACAGACGTCGAGCAGTTCGTACGGCAGGTGCGCCCAGTGCGCAGTCATGAAGTCCACGGTCTCGACGGCCCGCAGCGCAATCACGGGCTCGTGGCGCCGGCCGTCGCCGGTGACACCCACGCTCTTCACCGGCAGGAACACCGCGAAGGCCTGGCTCGTCTTCTCGTACCAGCCGGCCTTGCGCAGTTCCTCGATGAAGATGTGGTCGGCGAGGCGCAGCGTGTCGGCGGCCGCGCGGGTCACCTCGCCAAGAATGCGCACGCCGAGGCCCGGGCCCGGGAACGGATGGCGCTGCACCATGTCGGCGGGCAGGCCGAGCTCGACGCCGATGCGCCGCACCTCGTCCTTGAACAACTCGCGCAGCGGTTCGACGAGCATGAGCTTCATCGTCTCGGGCAGACCGCCGACGTTGTGGTGCGACTTGATGACGTGTGCCTTGCCGGTCTTGCTGCCGGCCGACTCGATTACGTCGGGATAGATGGTGCCCTGCGCGAGGAACTCGACGCCCTCGAGCTTGTGCGCCTCCTCGTCGAAGACCTCGATGAACAGGCGGCCGATGATCTTTCGCTTGGCCTCGGGATCGGCGACGCCCGCCAGCGCCGCGAAGAAGCGCTCGGCGGCATCCACGCGGATGACCCTCACGCCGAGGTTGCGCGCGAACACGGCCATCACCTGGTCGCCTTCGTGGTGGCGCAGCAGGCCGTGGTCCACGAACACGCACGTCAGCTGGTGGCCGATCGCCTTGTGCAGCAATGCCGCGACGACAGAGGAGTCCACGCCGCCGGACAGGCCGAGCAGCACCTTGCCGCCGCCAACCTGCGCGCGCACCCGCGCGACCGCATCCTCGATGATGTTGCCGGCGTTCCAGCTGGAGTCGCAGCCGCAGATACCGTGCAGGAAACGCTCGTAGATGCGCGCGCCCTGGCGGGTGTGCGTGACCTCGGGGTGGAACTGCAGCGCATAGTACCGGCGTGCCTCGTCAGCCATGCCGGCGATCGGCAGGTCGGGCGTCGCCGCGATGGCCTTGAAGCCGGGGGGCAACTCGACGACGCGGTCGCCGTGGCTCATCCAGACGTCGAGCAGGCCGTGTCCCTCGCCGCTCACGCGATCCTCGATGTCGCGCAACAACACCGAGTGGCCGCGCGCGCGCACTTCAGCGTAGCCGAATTCGTGCACGGCGCCGGGCTCGACACGGCCGCCGAGCTGCGCGGCCATCGTCTGCATGCCGTAGCAGATGCCGAGCACCGGGACGCCGAGCTCGAAGACAGACGCGGGCGCGGCCGGCGCTCCGGCCTGCGTCACCGACTCGGGACCGCCGGACAGGATGACGCCGCGCGCGCCGAAGGCACGTACCGCCGCGTCGCCCGCGTCCCAAGGGTGGATCTCGCAGTAGACCCCGAGCTCGCGCACGCGGCGGGCGATCAGCTGCGTGTATTGCGAGCCGAAGTCGAGGATCAGGATCCGGTGCGCGTGGATGTCGGACGGACGGACGTTCGCGGACTCAGCTGACACGGTAGTTCGGCGCTTCCTTGGTGATGGTCACGTCGTGGACGTGGCTCTCGCGCATGCCGGCCCCGGTGATCCGCACGAAACGCGGGCGGGTGCGCATCTCGTCAATGCTGGCGCTGCCGGTGTAGCCCATCGCTGCCCGCAGGCCGCCCGTCAGCTGATGCAGGATCGCGACGATGCTGCCCTTGTACGGCACGCGGCCCTCGACGCCCTCGGGCACGAGCTTCTCGAGCTCTTCGGTCGTGTCCTGGAAATAGCGGTCGCGCGAGCCGTGCGCCTGCGCCATCGCGCCGAGCGATCCCATGCCGCGATACGACTTGTACGAAGCGCCCTGGTAGAGCTCGACCTCGCCCGGCGATTCCTCGGTGCCCGCGAACAGGCTGCCGATCATCACGCAATAGGCGCCTGCGACGATGGCCTTGGCGACGTCGCCCGAGAAGCGGATGCCGCCGTCCGCGATCAGTGGGATGCCGTGCGGTGCGAGCGCGGCCGCCACATTGGCCACCGCCGAGATCTGCGGCACGCCGACGCCCGCGACGACGCGCGTCGTGCAGATGGAGCCCGGACCGATGCCGACCTTGACCGCGTCCGCGCCGGCGTCCACCAGCGCCATCGCCGCCTCGGCCGTGACGATGTTGCCGGCGATCACCTGCTGCGCGGGCCAGCGGGCCTTGATGCGGGCAACCGAATCGATCACGCCACGTGAATGTCCGTGCGCGGTGTCGACCACGATCACGTCGACGCCCGCCTCGCGCAGCGCCGCGACGCGATCGAGCGTGTCGGGACTGGTGCCGACCGCGGCGCCGACGCGCAGCGCACCCCGCTCGTCCTTGCAGGCCCGCGGGAATTCGGTCGCCTTCTGGAAGTCCTTGACGGTGATCATGCCCTTCAACGCGAAGTCGTCGTCGATCACCAGCACCTTCTCGATGCGGTGCTTGTGCAGCAGTGCCAGCACTTCTTCCTTGGGCGAGTTCTCGCGCACCGTGACGAGGCGCTCGCGCGGCGTCATCACGGAGGAGACCGGCGAGTCGAACCGCGTTTCGAAACGCAGGTCGCGATGGGTGACGATACCGACCGCCTTGCCATCACGGACGACCGGCACGCCCGAAATGTTCTTGGCGCGCGTCAGCTCGAGGACCTCGCGAATGGTCGCTTCGGGACGCACCGTGATCGGGTCGTGGATGATGCCGCTTTCGAAGCGCTTCACCCGGGCCACCTGGCGCGCCTGCGACTCGACGGTCATGTTCTTGTGGACGATGCCGATGCCGCCCTCCTGCGCGATCGCAATCGCGAGGCGGTGCTCGGTGACCGTGTCCATCGCCGCGGCGACCACCGGCAGATTGAGACGGATGCCGCGCGTGAGTTGCGTGGCGAGCCCGACCTCGTGCGGCAGCACCTGCGAATACGCAGGCACGAGCAGGACGTCGTCGAAGGTGAGGGCTTCCTCGAGGATGCGCAGCATGGGCGGACCCGGCCTTGAAAAAGGAAGCGGGGAATTGTACCCGCCGGGGTCGCCCGGGGGAAACCCGGCTGCGGCCCCCCGTGGCCGGCCGGGTTCGTTAGACTTGCGGACACCATGCAGGATCCCTGGTTCGAGACCAATGCCGATGCCCCGCCGCCCCGGGAGATCTTCACGATCAGCCGGCTCAACCGCGAGGCCCGGATGCTGTTGGAGCGGGGCCTGGGGTCGGTCTGGCTCGAGGGCGAGATCTCGAACCTGTCCCGGCCCGGCTCGGGGCACTGGTATTTCTCGTTGAAGGACGCGGCCGCGCAGGTGCGCTGCGCGATGTTCCGCCAGCGCAACCTGCTGGTGCGCTTTCCCGTCCGCGACGGCTCGCACGTGATCGCCCGGGGCCGGGTCAGCCTCTACGAGGCCCGTGGCGAATTCCAGGTCGTGATCGAGCACATCGAGGAAGCCGGCGAGGGCCTGCTGCGGCGACGTTTCGAGGAACTGAAGCAGAAGCTGAATGCCGAGGGACTGTTCGACACCCGCCACAAGCAACCGCTGCCGGCACTGCCGCGCCGGATCGGCGTGATCACCTCCCCGACCGGCGCCGCAATCCGCGACATCCTGCACATCCTCCGTCGCCGCTTCCCGGCCGTGCCGGTCCTCGTCTACCCGGTCGCCGTGCAGGGCGAGGCTGCACCGCGCGAAATCGAGCAGGCCCTGCGGCTGGCCAGCCAGCGTCGCGACTGCGACGTGCTGATCGTCGCCCGCGGCGGCGGCTCGCTGGAAGACCTGTGGGCCTTCAACGACGAGTCCGTCGCCCGGGCGATGTTCGCCTGTCCGATCCCGATCGTGAGCGGCGTCGGCCACGAGGTCGACGTGACGATCGCCGATTTCGTCGCCGATGAACGGGCGCCGACGCCGTCCGGCGCGGCGGAGCGCGTGGTGCCGGACCGCGCAGAATGGCTGCGCAGCCTGGCCGCGACGGGCCGGCGCCTGGCGCTCGCGATCCATCGTCGCCTGCAGGACCAGCGCAATGCGCTGCAGTCGCGCGAACAGCGGCTGGCGCGCGCACACCCGGGCATCCGCTTGCGGCAGTTCGCGCAGCGGCTCGACGAGATCGAAACAAGGCTGCGGCTCGCAACGCGCCATCGGCTCGAACGATCGCGCGCGCGACTGAATGCCGCAGACTCGGCGCTGCTGCGAGCGTCGCCGGCGTTGCGCGTGGGCGCGCTCGGTCTGCGGCTCGAATCCTCCCGTCGCGCGCTGACCGCTGCGATGCGCAATCGTGTCGCGGAATCGCGTCGCCGCCTCGAATTGGCGGCTCGTGGGCTGCACACGGTGAGCCCGCTCGCGACGCTGGATCGCGGCTACGCAATCGTCACCGCTGCGGACGGGCAGGTGCTGCGTGACTCGGCGGTGCTGCGACCGGGCGACCGCATCACGGCGCGCCTGGCACGTGGGCGCGCCGAGGCCGACGTCGTCAAGGTTCATCCAGTCGAACCGCCCGCCGGGGAATCCACATGATCAGACGGGGACCATGGGCTGCCCGGCTCAAGGTTGTAGCGGCACTGGCCGTGCTCGCATGCGCGCCGCTGCAACCCGCGAAGACCGACGCACCCAGCGAGTCGCCTGCGCTGCCACGGGAGAGTCGTGTGCCGGGCGGCATCGCGATCCTCGATCTCGGTGCCGGTGAACGGTCGCCGGGCGAAGTGATCTTCAACGACCATCGCGCACCGGTGTTGCGCAGACCCGAGGGTTGGGTGGCGTTGGTGGGGATCCCGCTCGACACCAAGCCCGGACCCCATGCGGCGCTGTTGCGGCCCGCGAGCGACGCGCCCGAACAGCAACTTGCGTTCACGGTGACGCCGAAGAAGTACGATGAGCAACGCCTCAAGGTCGCGGAAAAGCGGCACGTCGACCCGTTGCAGGAAGACCTCGCGCGCATCGCCCGCGAGCGCATTCGCATCGACGCGGCGCTCGGCCACTACTCCAGCGAATTCACGCCGCAATTTGCGCTGCAGCCGCCGGTCCCGGGCCGGCGCTCGAGCAGCTTCGGCCTGCGCAGGTTCTTCAACGACCAACCGCGCAATCCGCACACCGGCATGGACATCGCGGCGCCCAAGGGCACGCCGATCGCGAGCCCGGCGCCGGGCCGCGTGCTCGACACTGGTGATTTCTTCTTCAACGGCAACACGGTGTTCGTCGACCACGGGCTCGGCGTGGTGACGATCTTCTGTCACCTGGACCGGATCGACGTGAAGGCAGGCGACTGGGTCGACACGGGCACGCCGCTCGGGCAGGTCGGCGCGACCGGCCGCGTGACTGGCCCGCACCTGCACTGGGGCATCGCCGTCAATCGCGCGCTGGTCGACCCGGCGCTCTTCCTGCCGGAAGAGCGCTGACCGTCAGCCCGTCTCCCGGCCGTCGGCCAGGAAGTGGCGGATCGCGGGTTCGAATCGCTCGTGATCGACCAGGAACGCGTCGTGGCCCTGCAATGACGGGAAGGCGTGGAACTCAACCGCCGGGCCCGCAACCCGCAGATGGTCGGCGATTTCCTGCTGCTGCTCGATCGGAAACAGCATGTCGGTCTCGACGCCCAGCACCAGCGCGCGCCGGACGCCGAAGCGCGCGAAGGCCTCGGCCAGCGAACCTCCGCCGTGCTCGGCGAGGTCGAACTGGTCCATCGCGCGCGACAGGTACAGGTAGGCGTTCGCGTCGAAGGCGTCGGAAAAACGCTGCGCCTGGTGCTCGAGGTACGCCTCGACCTCGAACTGCGGCCGGAAGTCGCCGGAGATGCCCGCCGTCTCGGGGACGCGCCGGCGGCCAAAGCGCTGGTCCCACTCGGCCGCCGAGCGGTACGTGATGGTGCCCAGCTTGCGGGCCAGCCGCATGCCGAGGCGCGGGCCGCGTCCCGGTTCGTAGTTGCCGCCCCGCCACGCCGGATCGCTGCGCACCAGTTCCCGCTGCAGCGAGCGCAATGCGATCGCGAACGGGTTGGCGCGCGCGGCGCCGGAGATCGTCACGACGCTCTCGGCCTCGCCCGGAAAGAGCGCGCAATAGGCGAGCACCGTCATGCCGCCGAGCGATGGGCCGACGACGGCCGCAACGCGTTCGATGCCGAACGAGCGCACGACCTCGTGGCCGGCGGTGGCGATGTCCTCGACTGTGATTTCCGGGAAGTTGATGCCGTAGGGCCGTCCGGTGCGCGGATCGGTCGACGACGGACCCGAGGAGCCGAACGGGCTGCCGAGGGAATTGACGCAGACGACGAAGTACCGGCTCGTGTCGATGGGGCGCCCGGCGCCGATCATCGACTCCCACCAGCCCGGCTTCGGGTCCGCCGGCGAGGACGCGGCGTGCGCCGACGGCGACAGGCCGGTGAACAGCAGCACCGCGTTGTCCCGCGCTGCATTCAGCTGCCCCCAGGACTCGTAGGCGACGATCGGCTGCTCGATGACGCCACCGCGCCGCAGGTGCAGTGGCTGCGCGAGCCGTGCGAACTGCCGCGCCGGCAGGTCGTAGGTGGCGGATTGGGGTGGTCGTGCGAGTGCCATGGCCATGCCTGCAGTCTATGCCGGCCGACCCGCCGCACAAGCGCCAGCGGATAGCCCCTCAGAACCGATGGTTATTAGCGGACGGAATCCGCTGCAACGCAAGCCCCGAGATTCAGCGCTTGCCGCCCTTGACCCGCCGGACCAGTCGCTGGCGCTTCTTCACCTGCCGGGGCGTCAGCACGTTGCGGCGGCCGGCGAAGGGGTTGGCGTCGGTGCGGAACTCGATGCGCATCGGCGTGCCCTTGAGCCGGAACACCTCGCGGAAATGCCCTTCCAGGAAGCGCCGATAGGCCGCCGGAACGTGCTGCGTCTGGTTGCCGTGGATGACCACGATCGGCGGGTTGCGTCCGCCCTGGTGGGCGTACCGCAGCTTGATGCGCCGGCCGCGAACCAGCGGCGGCTGGTGGATCGCCACCGCCTGCTCGAGGGCGCGCGTCAGGTCCTTGGTCGGCAATTCGCGCATGGCCGCCTTGTACGCCGAGCGCACGGCGCCCATCAGGTCGCCGACGCCGGTGCCGTGGCGGGCCGAGATGAAGTGCACCGGCGCGAAGGTCACGAAATCGAGACGCAGGTCGAGTCCGTCGCGAATGGCCGTGCGCTGGCTCTGCTCGATGCCATCCCACTTGTTGACCGCGATCACCAGCGCCCGGCCCTGCTCGATGATGAGCCCGAGCAGGCTGGCGTCCTGCTCGGCCACCGTGTCCTGGGCATCGAGCACCGCGATCACGACGTTCGCCTCCTCGATCGCCTGCAGCGTCTTGACGATGCTGAACTTCTCGATCGCCTCGCTGACGCGCGCGCGCCGCCGCACGCCGGCCGTGTCGATCAACGTGTAGCGCTGGCCGTCGCGCTCGAAGGGGACGTGCACGGCGTCGCGAGTCGTGCCCGGTTCGTCGAACGTGACGAGCCGTTCCTCGCCGAGCAGCCGGTTGATCAACGTGGACTTGCCGACGTTCGGCCGGCCCACCACCGCGACGCGGATCTCGCCGTCGTCACCGGTCTGTTCATCGCCGGGCTCCGCGAGCGGAAAGCCCTCGAGCGCGCGCTCCATCAGCGTCACGACGCCCTCGACGTGGGTCGCCGAGATCGGCACCGGCTCGCCGAAGCCGAGCTGGTGGAAGTCGGCGCTCGCGATCTCCGGATCGAGCCCCTCGGACTTGTTGGCGACTACGACGACCGACTTGCCGCTGCGACGCACGAGATCGGCGACGTGAAGGTCGGACGGCGTGCAGCCTTCGCGCGCGTCGACGACCAGCAGCACCCGATCGGCCTCCGCGATGGCCTTGAGGGTCTGCTCGGCCATCAGGCGCTCGACGCCGTGGACGGTTTCGACGAGCCCGCCGGTATCCACGACCACGCAGCCGCGAGGGCCGGTGCGCGCGTAACCGTACTTGCGGTCGCGGGTCAGGCCCGGGACGTCGGCCACCAGCGCGTCACGCGTGCGCGTGAGCACGTTGAACAGCGTGGATTTGCCGACGTTGGGACGCCCGACGAGCGCGACGACGGGTAGCACGGTCAGCGGCCTGCCGCGTCCCCGCTCTGGAAGGCCGCGATCTGGCCACCCTCGTCGATGACGTAGACGCGATTGCCCACCACGAGCGGCGCCGCCGCGATGCGATCGCGACCCGGGCGCTGGCGCGCCACGAACCGGCCGTCGCTGCGATCGAGCCAGTGCAGGTAGCCGTCGAAATCCCCGACGACCACCGCGGAGCCGACCACGGCTGGCGTACCCGTGGAGCGGCGCCGCAGGCCCTGCTGCTGCCAGAGGATGCTGCCGTCGCGGCGTCTCAACGCGACGACGTCGCCCTCCGAGGTGGCCACGTAGATCTGGTCGTCGTCGATCGCGAGACCGCGGTAGCTCGACAGGTCGCGACCCCACCAGATCTGCCCCGACTCCCGCGCAAGCATCGCGACGCGCCCCTGGTAGCCCACCGCAAACACATCGTCGCCGGCGACGCGCACCGCGGCGTCGACGTCCGCGAGACGCTCGAGCTCGGTGCGTCCGCGCGCCGAGCTGACCTGCGCCTGCCAGAGCAGGTCGCCGGATGCGAGCCCGACCGCCATCACCTTGCCGGAATCGAATCCGGCGATCACCGCATCGCCGGCCTGCACGGGTGCGGAGGTGCCGCGCAGCGACAGCCGCGGCACCTGGTCCTCGGCCATCCAGACTTCCTTGCCGTCCGCGGTGGCGAAGGCCCGCATGCGCCCGTCGACGAGCCGCACGACGACGCGCCCTGCCGCGACGAGCGGCGGCGCGAGGACTTCTCCACCCGCCTGGATCTTCCAGCGCTGCTGACCGGTGGCCGCGTCGAGCGCAAACAGCATGCCGGCGGGCGAGCCGACGGCGACCAGTCCTTCGCCCGCGCCGGGACCCGCGGACAAGTCGACCTTCAAGTCCACCTGCCAGCGATTGCGGCCATTGCCCGGATCGAGGGCCTGCACCTTGCCGTCCCGTGCCGCCGCGAAGATGACGCCGTCGTGCTCGGCGAGGCCGAGCGCGAGACGCAAATCCTCGCCGCCGCCGCCGACGCCCGTGGACCAGAGCCGCTGCACGGGCAGGACCTGCTTCAGGTCGACGAGCTCGGCCGGTGGATCGACGTCCTTGTCCTTGTCGCAGCCGGCCAGCAGGGCCAGTGCCGCGAGCAGGGCCAGCGCGGGTCGGCGTGTCATTGGCCGCTCGCCTCCGCGGCCGGCGTTTCCGGAGCGGCCGGCGCGACTGGCGCAGCGGCGACCGCGAGCGGCGTCGCGTCGCGCTTCAACTCGATGAACGCGCGATCGACGCCGGGAGCTTCGTCGCCCGCCGCGAGTGCAGCTTCGAACTCGCGCTTTGCAGACGCGGCATCGCCCTTGGCCGCATACGCATCGCCACGAATGTCGTGGAACAACGCGGCGAACGCCCCAGCCTGCGCCGGATCGAGCAGTGCAATCGCCTCGTCGTGCTTGCCCTGCTCGACCAGCACGCGCGCGTGGCGCGTCTGCGCGACCCGCCGCAGTTCGGCGTCCTTCGAGCGATCCGCGATGCCCTTGAGCAGCCGCGTCGCCTCGTCAAATTCCCGCCGGTCGATCGCGGCCCGCGCCAGCGCGAGTTCGGCCTGGTCGGCATACGCGGAGGCCGGCCGCCGCTCGCGCAGCTCGGCCGCCTGCTTCACCGCCTCGTCCCGCTGGTCGCGCGACAGCGACTCGATGACCGCGCGGTAACTGCGCGCGTCCTGCTCGCCGGTCTGCGCCTGGTAGCGTTGCCAGTACTGCCACCCTGCGAGCAGCGCCAGGCCGAGCGCGACGCCGCCGATGATCCACGCCCAGTTGTCGCTCCACCAGCGGCGGATCTGTTCTTCGCGTTCGTTGTCTGTCAGGTCTTCCACGTCTCGCAACTCCGTCGTGCCGGGCGCGCGCCCGGCGGTGATTATTCCTGTCTGCCGCCGCGGGCGGCCGTCAGCGGCGCCAGCTCGGCCGCAAGCCCGGCCAGCGGCACCTGCTTCTGGCCCGCCTCCTCGCGCAGCAGCTTCAGCGTCGCCACCTGGCGCGCAACCTCGTCATCCCCGACGATGATCGCGCAACGCGCGCCGCTGCGATCCGCTCGCTTGAGCTGCGACTTGAAGCTGCCGCCGCCGCAGTTCGTCTCGATCCTGAGGCCGGGCACCGCGTCGCGCAGCGATTCTGCGAGCGGCAACCCCGCCGCTTCCGCGGCCGGCCCCGCGAGCACCAGGTACACGTCGGGGGCCGCGCCATCCCCGGCCAGCCCCTGCAGGCGCATCAGCTCGACGATGCGCTCCTCGCCGAGGGCCCAGCCGATGGCCGGCACGGGGTCGCCACCGAGCTGCGCCACCAGGCCGTCATAGCGGCCGCCCGAGCATACGGCGTCCTGGGCTCCGAGGTCGGTCGTGACCCACTCGAACACCGTGCGCGAATAGTAATCGAGGCCGCGCACCAGGCGGGGATTGACGACGCACGGGATGCCGGCGGCGTCGAGTTGCCGGCGCAACTCGGCGAAATGCTCGCTCGACTCCGGGTCGAGGTGGTCCGTGATCAGCGGCGCGCCGGCCACGACCTCGCGCAACGCAGGATTCTTGCTGTCGAGGATCCGCATCGGGTTGCCGTCGAGCCGGCGCAAGCTGTCCGCGTCGAGCGCCGTCTGGTGGCTGCGGAAATACTCGACCAGGTGCGCGCGATAGACCTTGCGCGACTCCGGCGTGCCGAGCGAGTTCAGGTTCAGCACCAGTCCGCGCAGGCCCAGGCGCCGCCACAACCGCGCCGACATCATGATCAGCTCGGCGTCCACGTCGGGCCCGGGGAATCCCAGCGCCTCGACGTCGATCTGGTGGAACTGCCGGTAGCGGCCCTTCTGCGGGCGCTCGTAGCGGAACATCGGTCCCATGCACCAGACTTTCTGCCGCTGGTTGTGCAGCAACCCGTTCGTGATCGAGGCGCGGACGATGCCTGCCGTCGCTTCCGGCCGCAGCGTCAGCGATTCGCCGCCGCGGTCGTCGAACGTGTACATCTCCTTCTCGACGATGTCCGTCAGCTCGCCGATCGAGCGCTTGAAGAGCTCGGTGCGCTCGAGCAACGGCACGCGGATCTCGCGATAGCCGTATTCCGCGAAGGTCTCGCGGGCCGCGCGCTCGAGCGCTTGCCACGCCGCCGACTCGGCCGGCAACACGTCGTTCATGCCGCGCACGGCCTGGATGATCTCGCTCATGGTGTCGCCGCCACCGCGCTCAGCGCAGCGTCCCGTCGGACGCGACGCTGAACCGCGCCACGGTCTGGCCCGCCGGCACCGGCGGCAGCGGAACCGCCCGCCCGTTCACCGCCAGCGTGACCGCCGGCGCGTTGCCGAACGTGACGCTGAGCGGGGCCGCGGCGGCAATCGTGCGCCGACTGCCCGCCTTGCCGAGGTCGTACAGCACGGCCTTGCCGGAGCCGTCGTAGATTTCCGCCCAGGAATCGGCTGCGAACGAGACGCTCAAGCTCACGTGTCCGGCGGGTAACGGCGGTGCCGGTCCGATCTCGGCCGTCGAACCGTCCTGGCCTTCGGGCAGCGGCCCGGCGCCCGGTGCCTGCGTCGCGTCCGGCGCGGCGTCCGCTGGGGCCAGCGCCGGTGAGTCGTCCGCCTCTGGACCTGCAGCGGCCACGACGTCCATCCCGGCACCGGAACGGCCGGGCAGGCTGAAACCGTACTCGGACAGGTAGGCCACGAGTCCGGCCGCGAACAACAGCAGCGCCGCACCGCCGACCACCCATCCCCAGTTCACCTGGCTGCGCTCCGGCATCATTTCGATGCGCGCGCGAGGAATCAGCGACGGCGGCGCGAGGTGAGCCTTGGAACGGTCATAGGACGCGAGCACGTCGTCCGCCGGCAGGCCGAGCAGCGCTGCGTAGCGGCGCAGGTGGCCCTTGACGAAGACGTCGGCACCGAGCGTGGCGAAGTCGTCGGCGTCGAGCGCCGTGATCACGCTGACGTCGAGCGTCAGTTGCTCGGCCGCCTGTTGCTGGGACAGGCCGAGCTGTTCCCGGGCCAGCCGCAATGCGGCGCCCGGGCCCGTTGTCCCCGATTCGCCTGCGTCGAGGTCGGTCACGGCCTGGCCTTCTCCGCATCGAGCAGCAGGCCGGTCTCGGTGGAGACGGCGAAATCAGCCTTGAGCCGGCGCCCGTACTCCTGCGCCGCGGAGGCATCGCCGAGCGCGGTCTCGATCCGGTAGCCGAGCCACAGCACGCTGGCCGTCGGCGGCGCGACCGCGGTATAGCGCTGCAGGAACGCGCGCGCCTGCAGGTTGCTCCCCGAGTGGTGCAGCACGTCGGCCAACTGCAGCAGCGGCTCCGGCATTTCCGGCTTGATCGCCAGCGACTGGCGAAAGTACTGCTCCGCTTCCTTCAGTCGACCGTCCGCCCGGGCGCACTGCCCGGCGTTCAGGTACGCGACCTCGGGCGTCTTGTACAGCGGGCTGGCGGCCGCCTGCAGGAAATAGGCCTCGCCGCGCTTCTTGTCGCCCTTGCGGCACATGTAGACCGCGGCGTTGTTGAGCACGTCCGGATTGTCGGTGGCGAGCTTGACCGCCTGCTCGAAATGTCCGGCCGCCTTCTTGTCCTGGCCGAGGCGATCGTAGACGAAGCCAGCCGCCATCTGCGTATCCGCCGTGCGCGGGTTCTGCTTCAGCGCGCGGTCGATCTTGTCGCGCGCCGCCTGCAGGTTGCCCTGCTTCATGTAGGTGATCGCCAGCTCCGCATTGATCCGGGCCGCCTGCTCGCGCTTTTCGCGCGTCATCGGTGCCGATTCCTGCGCCTGCGCGGGCTGGGCCACGGCGATCAGCACGAGGACGCAGGAGGCTGCACAGGGCTCGGGCGCTCATGGCTGCGCCACCGCAATCGAGATGACCTTCTGGCCGAGGCGGGTCGTGGTGCGGTCGTTGACCCGGCCGACGAGCTGGCCGCAGGCCGCATCGATGTCGTCACCGCGGGTGCGGCGGATCGTGGCGATCACGCCGCCCTTCAGCAGGATGTCTCGGAAGCGCACGATAGCCTCCTCCGTGGAGCGACGGTAAACGGTGCCCGGGAACGGGTTGAACGGGATCAGGTTGACCTTCGCGGGATGACCCCGCAGCAACGACACGAGCTCGCGCGCGTGCGCAGGCTTGTCGTTGACGCCGTCGAGCATGACGTATTCGAAAGTCACGTTGCGGGCATTCTGCTTCTCGACGTAGTGCCAGCACGCGTCGAGCAGCTCTGCGATCGGATGCCGGCGGTTGATCGGCACGAGCTCGCTGCGCAACTCGTCATTGGGCGCGTGCAGCGAGACGGCGAGTGCCACATTGGTTTCGTCGGCGATCCGGATCATCTGCGGCACCAGGCCGGAGGTGCTGATCGTGACGCGCCGGCGCGACAGGTCGAGGCCGATGTCGTCCATCATGACCTCGGCGGCGGGCACCACGTTGCGATAGTTCGCAAGCGGCTCGCCCATGCCCATGAACACGACGTTGGTGATCACGCGGTCGCCGTCGGGCGAGTAGCCGAGCTCGCGGTTCGCGAGCCAGACCTGGCCCACGATCTCCGCGGTCTCGAGGTTGCGATTGAAGCCCTGCTGCGCCGTGGAGCAGAACGTGCAGTCCATCGTGCAGCCGACCTGGCTCGAGATGCAGAGCGTGCCGCGGCCCGGCTCCGGGATGAACACCATCTCGATCGCCTGGCCGCTCTCGAAGCGCAGCAGCCACTTGCGCGTGCCGTCCGCGGACGCCTGCGAGAGGATCACCTCCGGTGCACGAATCTCCGCCACCGCGGCGAGGCGCTGGCGGAAGTCCTTGCCGAGATCGGTCATCGACTCGAAGTCGCCGACCGCCCGCCGATAGATCCACTTCATCAGCTGGCGCGCGCGGAAGGGCTTCTCGCCCATGCCGAGCACGAACTCCTCCATGCCGGCGCGCGTCAGGCCGAGCAGGTTCACCTTCGGTGTGGAGAGTTCACCCATGACTCGTTTGGACCGCGAGCGCGCGCCAGGTTCCCCGGCTCAGCGCGGGCAGAGCTCCGTCTCGGCGAAGAAGTAGCCGATTTCGCGCGCCGCATTCTCGAGGCTGTCCGAGCCGTGCACGACGTTCTGCTCGATGCTCTCGGCGAGGTCGGCGCGGATCGTGCCCGGCGCGGCCTTCTTCGGGTCGGTGGCGCCCATGATCTCGCGGTGCTTCGCGACGGCGTTGTCGCCCTCGAGCACCTGCACGATCACCGGGCCGGAAGTCATGTACGAGACGAGGTCCTTGAAGAACGGTCGCTCGCGGTGCACGGCGTAGAAGCCCTCGGCCTGCGCCTGCGACAGCTTCATCATGCGGGCAGCGACGATCTTCAAGCCCGCCTGCTCGAAGCGGCGGTAGACCTCGCCGATGACGTTCTTGCGGACGCCATCGGGCTTGACGATGGACAGAGTGCGTTCGACGGCCATGCGGATCCTCTCGACGGGGCGACAGCCCCGGTGCTCGTGAAACGGAGCCCCAATATTCGAGACCCGCGCGAGCGCGGGTCCGGGCGGGGCCGACCTCGAAAACCGAACTGCTAAGTATACCTGCCGCGGCTGCGGCAACCAATAAAATTCAGCCGCGACGGGCAGTTAGACGTTGAAGCTCTCGCCGCAACCACACTCGCCGCGCACGTTGGGGTTGCGGAACTTGAAGGCCTCGTTGAGGCCCTGGCGCACGAAGTCGATCTCCGTGCCGTCCACGTAGCGCAGGCTGTCGGCATCGACGATGACGCGGACGCCGCGATCCTCGAACACCACGTCGGCCGCGCCGACCTCGTCCGCATAGTTGACGACGTAGGCGAAGCCGGAGCAGCCCGTCTTCTTGACGCCGAGGCGTAACCCGACACCGCGCCCGCGGCCCTCCAGGAAGCTGCGGACTCGATCGGCGGCGGACTGGGTGAGCGAGACTGTCATGGCGGCGTTGCTGGGCCTCGGAGTTGCGCGGATTCTACACGGTAGACCGGCTTGCGCCGGGCCAGTTCCTCGCGGCGGCGCGGACGGCGTCCTGCAGTGTGAGCAAGCGCCCGTATTTCGCGGCCGGGACCTCGAGCGCGGCGGCGGCCTCGCGCCAGTCCCACGCCTCGAATTGCGCCGGGCCCGCACCGCGCAGCCGATCGGTCAACCAGGACGCCGCCGCGAGGAAATGCGGACAGCCGAAGGCCTGGAAGCGCGCATCCACGACCCGGTCGTCCGCCACGCGGAACTGCAGGCGGACCTCGGCGCCCTGCTCTCGATCCCCGGCGCAAGCCGTCACGACGTCATCGCTCGCGGGCAGTGAACCGGCACCCGACAGCGTCGCCATGCGATGCCTGACCTCGGCTCCCATAGCGTGGATCGTCGTCCGTCACGTCGCCATCCCGCGCGGAGCGACGGCGCGCAACCGCCGGACCGCCCCCTGGATCGCCTCGATCGCGAGCGTCGATCTCTTCCGCGGTCGTGTAGCGGCCGAGGCTGAGGCGCAGCGAGCTCTGCGCCAGCCGATCGCTGCGACCGAGCGCGCGCAGCACGTACGACGGTTCGGCGTTGGTCGTCGCGCAGGCGGATCCCGAGGCGACCGCGAGGCCCGGCAACGCGAACAGCAGGCTCTCGCCCTCGACGCCGTCGATCGTGACGTTGAGGATGCCGGGCACGCGCTGCGCCGCGTGCCCATTGAGCTCGACGCCCGGCAGCTCGGCGAGGCCCTGCCAGAGCCGGTCACGCAGTCGCGCGATTCGCGCGGAATCTGCGGCCATTTCCAGCGCGGCGATCCGGTACGCGACGCCCATGCCGACGATCTGGTGGGTCGGCAGCGTGCCGGAGCGCAACCCGCGCTCCTGCCCGCCACCGTACAGCAACGGCACGAGACCGATGCGCGGCTCGAGCCGGACGCAGAGCGCACCGATACCCTTCGGACCGTGCACTTTGTGCGCCGTCAACGCGAGCAGGTCGATGCAGTCACGCTCGACGTCGAGAGGCAGCTTGCCGGCGCTCTGCGCAGCGTCGACGTGGAACAGCACGCCGCGGGCACGGCACAGCCGCCCGACGGTGCCGATGTCCTGCACGACGCCGATCTCGTTGTTGACGTGCATCAGCGAGACCAGGATCGTCTCCGGCCGCAGCGCGGACTCGACCTGCGCGGGCTGGACGATGCCATCGCGGCCCGGCACGAGATAGGTGACCGCGAAACCCTCTCGCTCGAGCTGGCGGCAGGCGTCGAGCACGGCCGGATGCTCCGTGCGCGCGGTCACGACGTGCTGGCCGCGGGATCGATAGAAGCGCGCCGCACCGAGCAACGCGAGGTTGTCGGCTTCCGTGGCGCCCGACGTCCAGATCACCTGCGCGGGTCGGGCTCCGACCAGGCTCGCAACCTCCTCCCGCGCCTGCTCGACGCGCGCGCGCGCGCGGCGCCCCGGCGCATGGCCGGTGGCGGACGGGTTGGCAAAGTCGCCGTCGACGCCCAGGCAAGTCGCCATCGCCTCGACGACCCGCGGGTCCACCGGCGTGGTGGCCGCATTGTCCAGGTAGACGACGTCGCTCATGGCAGCGGTGCAGGCCGCGTCGCGTGGGGATCCCCGGCGCGCCGACGCTTGCCCTGCACGGCGGTGAGGATGCCGCGCAGGATGTTGATCTCGTTCTGGTCGGGCACGACGCGATTGAACATGCGCCGGATGCGGGCCATCAGGTGGCCCTCGCCGGTGCGGTCGCGAAACTCGATCTCCTCGAGCACCTGCTCCAGGTGCAGGTAGAACTGCTCCATGTCGCGCGCGCTGGCGAGCGGGACGCCGGCGGTCCGCCCGGAGTCGGGCTCATCGCGCAGCGCGAGCCGGATCTCGTAGGCGATGACCTGCACGGCCATCGCGACGTTCAGCGAAGCGTAGACCGAGCCCGTCGGAATCGTGACCAGCGCCTGGCACAGCTCGAGGTCTTCGTTGGTGAGCCCGGTGCGCTCGGCGCCGAACAAGACCGCGACCTCGCTGGCTCGCGAAGCGGCCGCGATCTCGCGCGCCGCTTCCCGCGGCTCGACGGTGCGCCACGGCAGGTGCCGCGAGCGCGCCGTGGTACCCACGACGAACCCGCAGTCCGCCACGGCGCTGCGCACGTCAGGGAACACACGGGCGCGGTCCAGCACGTCATCGGCACCCGCGGCCAGCACCGTGGCCTCGGTCGCCGGAAAGCGCTCGGGCGCGACCAGGCACAGCTGCTCGAGGCCCATCGTCTTCATGGCGCGGGCGGCCGAGCCGATGTTGCCCGGGTGCGAGATCCCGGCCATGACGATGCGAATGGACATGCTCTGGTATTCTACCGGGCTGTGGGCGGGCCCAAGGCTCGCCGTTCTTTGCCAGTCACCGCCAACCGTCGAGACGCCGTCTCATGCAGCCATTGCTCAATATCGCCGTCCGCGCCGCGCGTCGCGCCGGGGACCTGATCGTGCGCAACGTCGACCGGGTGCCCACGCTCGGCATTCGCTCGAAGAGCCGCAACGATTTCGTCACCGAGATCGACCAGATGGCCGAACGCGACATCATCGAGACGATCCGTCGCAGCCACCCCGACCACGGCTTCCTCGGCGAGGAGAGCGGCCGCAGCGGCGGCGACGAGTTCATCTGGATCATCGATCCGCTCGACGGCACGACCAACTTCCTGCACGGCTTCCCCACCTTCGCCGTCTCGCTCGCCTGCGAGTATCGCGGCCGGCTCGAGCACGGCGTCATCTACGATCCGATGCGGCAGGAGCTCTTCACCGCGTCGCGCGGCGACGGCGCGCAGGTCGACGGCCGCCGGATTCGCGTCAGCAAGCAGATGGAACTCGAGGGCGCGCTGATCGGCACCGGTTTCCCCTATCGCGCCAATGCCCAGTGGATCGACGAGTACCTGGCGATGCTGAAGGTCGTGATGCAGCAGACGGCCGGCATTCGCCGCCCCGGCGCGGCGTCGCTCGACCTGGCCTACGTCGCAGCCGGCCGCATCGACGGTTTCTGGGAGATCGGCCTGAACGCCTGGGACACGGCCGCGGGCACGCTGATGATCACCGAGGCCGGCGGCCGCATCGGCACGCTGACCGGCGGCGAGTACCGCCAGGGCGGCAACGTCATCGCCGGCACGCCGAAGGTCTACGAAGCACTGGTCGCGGCCCTGGGCCCGCTCGTCCCGGAGCCGCTGCGCGAGGGCTGATCTCGGCTGCGGAGCCGAAGCTCAGTCACCCGCGCCGCGAGCGGCCCGTTCCTCGCGCCGAGCGGCCCAGAGCGACGCCACGACGCCGCCCGCCAGCGTCCCGAGGATGATGCCGAGCGAGACGAGATTCGGCACGTGGAAGTGGCTGACCAGCAGCATCTTGACGCCGACGAACGCGAGGATCAGCACCAGGCTGTATTTCAGGTAGCGGAACATCACCATCAGTCCCGCGACCGCGAAATAGAGCGAGCGCAGGCCGAGGATCGCGAACGCGTTCGACGTGAACACGAGGAACGGGTCCTGCGTCACCGCCAGGATGGCCGGGATCGAATCCACGGCGAACACCACGTCGGTCAGTTCGACCATGACGAGCGCGACGAAGAGCGGCGTCGCGTGCAGCACGCCGTCGCGCCGCACGAAGAAGCGCGCGCGGTCGAGCTCCTCGGATACCGGCATGAAGCGTCGCACCAGCCGCGCGGGAAAGCTCCCGCCGAAATCCGGCACCTCGTCGTCGTCGCGCAGCATGCGCAACGCCGAGATCAGCAGGATCGCGCCGAACACGTAGAACATCCAGTCGAAGTGGGCGAGCAGCGCCGTGCCCGTCGCGATCATCAGGCCGCGCAACACGATCGCGCCGACGATGCCCCAGAACAGCACGCGGTACTGGTAGAGCGCGGGAATCTTCAGGTACGAGAAGATCAGCGCGATGACGAAGATGTTGTCGACCGACAGCGACCACTCGAGCAGGTAGCCGGTCACGAACAGCACGACGGCGTCCGCGCCGCTGCCGACGCCGGGCCCGGGCTCGAAGCCGAGCCAGCGATGCTCGTAGAGGCCGTAGACGACGAGCGTGAACGAGAGCGCGACGCTGACCCAGACGCTGGTCCAGAACAGCGCCTGCTTGACCGAGAGCTCCGCCGACTCGCGGTGCAGGACACTCAGGTCGAGGAACAGCAGCGTCAGGAAGAAGGCGAGGAACCCGCCCCACACGACCTCGGTCACGAGATCTCTCCCTCAGACGGCCTGTGCGGTGCAGGCCATGCGCTCAGGGCATTTCGTCCACTTCGCCCTTCTCCCGCTGCGCCGGCATCAGGTCGCGTGCCGTCAGCTTGAGGTCGAGTGCGATGGAACTCGCGACGAAGATGGACGAGAACGTGCCGACGAGCACGCCGATCGCCAGCGCGACCGAGAACGACTTCAGGACATCGCCGCCGAAAATCAGCAGCGACAGCACTGCGATCAGCGTCGTGACGCTGGTCATCAACGTCCGCGACAGCGTCTCGTTGATCGCGAGGTCGATGATCTCGGCGGGCGCTCCCTTGCGGGTCATGATGAACCGCTCGCGGATTCGATCGAACACGACGACCGTGTCATTCAGCGAGTAACCGACGACCGCGAGGACCGCCGCCAGGGCCGGCAGGTCGAACGTCATCTGCGTCGCGGAAAAGATGCCGAGAATGATGATCGGGTCGTGCAGCGCCGCGACGATGGAGCCGACCGCGAGCTTCCACTGGAAGCGCAACGCGACGTAGGCCATGATCAGCAGGAACGCGAACAGCGCGGCGAGCGCGCCTTTCTCCGCCAGCTCCTGGCCGACCTGGGCGCCCACCACCTCCGTGCGTCGCAGCTCGGACGCCGGCTCGTAGGTCTGCAGCGCCGTCAGGACCTTTGCGCTGACCGCATTCACGTCCATGCCTTCCTCGGGCAGGACGCGCACCAGCACGTCGCGCGACGTGCCGAAGCTCTGCACGACCGCGTCGCCGAACCCGGCTTCCTCGAGCGCGCCACGGACCTTCTCGAGATCCGCGGCCTGCGGCAACGACAACTCCAGGACCACGCCGCCCGTGAAGTCGATGCCGAAGTTGAGGCCGCGGAAGGCGAGCAGCAGGACCGACAGCCAGGATCAGCACGCCGGACACCACGTACCACCGCCGGCGCAGCCCCATGAAGCGGAAGCTGGTCTTTTTCTTGAAGAATTCCATGACGCGTCTGCCTCAGATCGGAAGCGCTTCGAGCTTGCGCTGGCGCCCCCAGATCACGTGGATGAGAGCACGGCTGCCGACGATGGCCGTGAACAGCGATGTCAGGATGCCGATGCACAGGGTCACCGCAAATCCGC
The DNA here is from genome assembly GCA_963777725.1 of uncultured Gammaproteobacteria bacterium. GTDB lineage: Bacteria > Pseudomonadota > Gammaproteobacteria > Steroidobacterales > Steroidobacteraceae > RPQJ01. Next base: position 482,648 of record CAVZRR010000020.1, on the reverse strand, counting down.
GCACCGGGCCGGTGCCGAACGTGAACAGCACGATGCCGGCGATCAGGGTCGTCACGTTCGAGTCCGCGATCGCGGAGAACGCCTTGTCGAAACCGGCGTTGATCGCCGCGTGCGGGCTCATGCCGTTGCGCACCTCCTCGCGAATGCGCTCGAAGATCAGGATGTTTGCGTCCGCGGCCATGCCGACCGTCAGCACGATGCCCGCGATGCCGGGCAGCGACAACGACGCCTGCAGCAACGACATCATGGCCGTCAGCAGCACCATGTTCGAGAACAGCACGACGTTGGCCGCGAGGCCGAACCTGCGGTAGTAGAGGCCCATGAAGATGAACATGCCGACGAGGCCGATGAGCAACGCCCGGAAGCCGCGGTTGACGTTGTCCTGGCCGAGGCTCGGGCCGACCGTCCGCTGCTCGACGATGTAGAGCGGCGCCGCGAGCGAACCGGCCCTGAGCAGCAGCGCGAGCTCGCGGGCTTCGCCGGCGAGCAGCCCGGTGATCTGGAAGTTGCTGCTGAAGACGCCCTGGATGGTCGCGACGCTGATCACTTCCTCTTCGGTGCACTCGCTGCCCGAACGCACGCCGTTGCACGCCTCGCTTTCGGCGACGCGCTTCTTCTCGATGAAGACGACCGCCATCGGCCGGCCGAGGTTCTCCCGGGTGGTATTGAGCATCTCGGAGGCGCCGCGCGCGTCGAGCTTGACGAACACCGCCGGCTGGCCCTCGGAGAAGCCTGAACTGGCATCCACGAGCTGCTCGCCGGAGACGATGATCTCGCGCTTCAGCAGCACCGGCCCGCCGTCCCGCCGCTGGTAGAGCCGCGTGCCGAGCGGTGCGCGGCCCAGCTGCTCGGCCTCGACCGGGTCGTGCTGCTGGTCGACCAGCCGGAACTCGAGGGTCGCGGTCGCGCCGAGCACGCGCAGCGCCTCGTTCGGGTCCTGGACGCCAGGCAGCTGCACGACGATGCGGTCCACGCCCTGCCGGGTGACGATCGGCTCGGTCACGCCGAGCTCGTCGACGCGATTGCGCAGCGTGGTGATGTTCTGCTGGATCGCGAAGTCCTGGCGCTGCTTGATCTGCTCCGGTGTCAGTCGCACCGTGACGGATCCACCCTCGCCCGCACGGTCCGTTTCGAGCGTGATGGTCGGATCCTGCTTGCGCAGCGCCGCCGCTGCGCGGTCGACGTCGTCGCCGGTGCGCAGCGAGATGCGCACGGAGTCGACCCCGCTGACCTCGATGCCGGTGAACGGAATTCGCTCGTTGCGCAGCAGCGTGCGGTAGTCGCGCTCCATCGTGCCGAGCAGCTGCTTGACCGCGCCGGCGACATCCACCTCGTAGAGGAAATGGACGCCGCCACGCAGGTCGAGACCGAGGCTCATGGGCTTCAGGCCCAGTGCCCGCATCCACACGGGCGTGCGAGGCGCCTTCGCGAGCGCGATCAGGTGTTCGCGTGGCGCGGCGTCCTGGATCGCGTCGCGGGCCGCGAGTTGCTGCTCGACGCTCCGCGAAACGCAGGACGAGTCGGTCGCCCTCGATGTGAGCCGCCTCGGGCGACAGCCCCTTCTCCGCCAGGATGGCCGTGACGCTGGCCTGGCCTTGCTCGGTGAAGGCGGCACGGTCGTTGCGCGACAGCTGCAGCGCCGGCGCCTCGCCGAACACGTTCGGCAACGCGAGCAGGGTCGCCACCAGCATGACGATGGCGACCAGCCAGATTTTCCAGGCCGGATAGGTATGCATGCGGGGACTCCCCTCGGGCTCAGGCGTTCTTGATGGTGCCCTTGGGTAGGACGCTGGTCACGGTGTGGCGCTGGACCTTGACGCGCACGCCCTCCGCGACCTCGAGGGTCAGGAACTGGTCGCCGGTCTCGGTGACCTTGCCGAGGATGCCACCGGCCGTGGCGACTTCGTCACCGACGCCGAGCGCGGCCACCATGGCCTTGTGCTCCTTGGCGCGCTTGGCCTGCGGACGGATCAGCAGGAAGTAGAACACCACGAAGATCAGCACGAGTGGCAGCAACTGCATGAAAGCGTTCGGCTGCGCGCCGCCGGCGGCCTGCGCCGAGGCGCTCGAGATCAACCAATCCATCGACGGACTCCTGTGATTGGGCCCATGGGGGCCTTGTCAAAAAGGCTGCGGATTATACCCGAGGGCCGCCCGGGCTGCCGGCCGGCTTGGGCTGCCCTTCCGGTCCGCCGAGGAATTCCGCGGCAAACCGCCCGAAAGTGCCCTGGTCGATCGCCGCCCGGATGCGCTGCATCAAGGCCAGGTAGTAGTGCAGGTTGTGGATCGAATTGAGCCGCGCCCCGAGGATCTCGTTGCAGCGGTCGAGGTGGCGCAGGTAGGCGCGGGAGTAGTTGCGGCAGGTATAGCAGCTGCAGGCCGGATCGAGCGGCCGCGTGTCCGCCTGGTGGGCCGCATTGCGGATCTTGACCACCCCCTCGCTGGTGAACAGGTGGCCGTTGCGCGCGTTGCGGGTCGGCATCACGCAATCGAACATGTCGATGCCGCGCTGCACGGCCTGCACGATGTCTGCGGGCGTGCCGACACCCATCAGGTAACGCGGCCGGTCTGCCGGCAGCGCCGGACCGAGCGCATCGAGCACGGCGTTGCGCTCGTCCGCAGGCTCGCCGACGGCGAGTCCGCCGACCGCGTAGCCATCGAACTCGAGCGCGCGCAACGCCTCGAGTGACTCGAACCGCAACCCGAGGTGCGTCCCGCCTTGCACGATGCCGAAGAGGGCATTCGGGTTGCCGAGTTCTCGGAAGGCGGTGCGGCTACGCTGCGCCCAGCGCATCGACAACTCCATCGATTGCCGCGCCTGCGCCTCGGTGGCGGGATAGGGCGGGCACTCGTCGAACACCATGACGATATCCGACCCAAGGTCCGTCTGGACCCGCATCGAGATCTCCGGGCTCAGGAACACCGGATCGCCGTTGACCGGCGAGCGAAAGCGCACGCCCTCCTCGGTCAGTTTGCGCAGGTCCGCGAGGCTGAACACCTGGAATCCGCCGGAGTCGGTGAGGATGGGCCCCGTCCAGTGCATGAACCCGTGCAGGTCGCCGTGCGCGCGGATGACGTCCGTGCCGGGGCGCAGCATCAGGTGGAACGTGTTGCCGAGCACGATCTGCGCGCCCAGCCCGGTCAGTTCTTCCGGGGTCATCGCCTTGACGGTGCCGTAGGTGCCGACCGGCATGAAGACGGGCGTCTCCACGATGCCGTGCCGCAGTTGCAACCGGCCGCGGCGCGCCAGGCCCTCGCTTGCGAGCAATTCGAACTTCATGCCGCAGGTCTCCGCTCGAGCGCGGCCGGATCCGGCTCGACGAACATGGCATCGCCATAGCTGAAGAAGCGGTACTTCGCGGCTACGGCGTGACGGTAAGCGTGCAGCACGTGCTCCCGCCCCGCGAACGCGCACACCAGCATCAGCAGCGTGGACTCCGGCAGGTGGAAATTCGTGAGCAGCGCATCCACGACGTGGAATCGATCGCCGGGGGTGATGAAGAGTCGGGTATCCCCCGCGAACGGTACCAGGCGCCCCTGGGCGCGGGCCGCAGATTCGAGCGCACGCACCGCCGTCGTGCCGACCGCAATCACGCGACCGCCTCGCGAGCGGCACGCCGCGATCGCGTCACAGGTCTCCAGCGGGACCTCGGCAAGTTCCGCATGCATCCGGTGATCGCGCAGATCGTCGACACGCACCGGCTGGAACGTGCCGGCACCGACGTGCAGCGTGACTCGCGCACTGTCCGCGCCGGCCCGCCGGCAGGCCTCCAGCGTCGCCGCGTCGAAATGCAGGCCGGCGGTCGGTGCGGCCACGGCCCCCGGAGCACGTGCATACACGGTCTGGTAGCGTTCTCGATCGGCCTCCTCGGCCGGCCGCTTCAAGTACGGTGGCAGCGGCATTTCGCCGTGCTGCTCGAAGATCCCGGCCGGGTCGCGGTCGAATTCGAGCAACCAGAACTCGTCCTGGCGGCCGACGACGGTCGCAGTGCAGTCGCCCGGCAGATGCAATCTCGATCCTGGGGCCGGCGCCTTGCTGGACCGCAACTGGACCAGCACGCGCGGGCCACCGAGCACGCGTTCGAGCAGGATCTCGACACGGCCACCCGTGTCCTTGCGTCCGTGCAGCCGGGCCGGCACGACCCGGGTGTCGTTGAACACCAGCAGGTCACCCGGTCTCAGCAACCCCGGCAGGTCTGCGAACTGCCGGTCCACGATCGCGCCATTGCGGCCGTCGAGATGCAGCAGTCGGCTGTCGCTGCGCCGTGCCGCCGGGTGACGCGCGATCAGGTCGTCGGGGAGCTCGTATTGGAAATCGCTGCGCAGCATGGGCCGCGCATGCTAGCAGAGGGGTCGCGCGCGCCTCAGGTGATCCCGCCGGGCGGTGGCGCCGGTGGCGCCGGCGGCGCAGGTGGCAACGGCGCGCGATGGCGCGACCGGGCCGCGGCATCGGCTTCCGGCATGGTCGCCGCAAGTTCGAGTTGCTTGCGATTGCGCAACACGCCGAGCTTCACGTTCTCGCCGGGCTGGTAGGAGCGCAGGATCCGGAACGCGTGCCCCGGGCTGTCCGGCTTGCGCCCGTCGATGCTGAGCAGCACGTCGCCCTCCTCGAGCGGCAGCACCTGGCCCTCCGCCACGCGCACGACCAGCAGTCCTTCTTCCGTACCGAAGTACTTGCCGAGCTTCGGTGTCAGGCTCACGAGCTCGAGCGAACGGAACTGCCGTTCGGGACCCAGCAGGCCCTCGAAGCCCGGGATCTGTAGCCCTTCCGGAAGCTGCTTCGGCAGTCGCTCGCGCAGGATGCGCGCAATCGGCGGTTCCGCGGGCGCGGCCTTGATCGCTGCGCTGCGCTTCTGGCCGTCGCGCAGATAGTCGAGATTCACGGTCTGGCCGGGTTCGACGCTGCGCATCCGCTCCACGAGCTGAGTGCTGGGTTCGCGACCGTCAGTGGTCCGCAGCGACTGTCCGTTCATCGCGACCACGAGGTCCCCCGTCTTGAGGCCAGCCTGCTCGGCCGGGCCACCCGGGCTCACGCCCACGACCTCGACGCCGTCATCGCGCCCTTTGGCGTCCTCGATGTTGATGCCGAGCATCGCGCCTTGTGGCCGCCCCTGCACGAAGCGCATCAGTTCATCCTGCCGGTCGCCGCCGTAGAGCTGCTGGCTCAGGTCGGCGACGTCGCGCGCGGCGTCATTCAGCTTCGCGCGTGCTTCCTGCAGTTGCTTTTCCAGTGCGGCGCGGTCCGCGGGCTCCGCGGCTCCCGCGATCGGCGCAGCCAGCGCCAGCAAGGCCGCGCAGCAGGCGCCGGCGATCGCGGCTCGGCCAGCATGCAATGCATTGATCTTCATTCGTGACCTCCGATTCACAACAAGTCGCGCTGCGCCTCGACGTAGCGCAACTGCACCAGCGAATTCATGACCTCGACCCGGTCGCGCCAGAGCTGCTCGGCTTCCGGCGCGCTTGCCTGCGCGTCCGCAACCAGGATTTCGTGATCGAGCCACTGCACCCGGGCCTCGAGCGAATCGATCGGCACCGACGTCGCCGCGCGCTTCACCGCCGGGCGCGCCGGCAGCTCGGCAAGCACGGCCTCGAGCATCTGCGAGCGCGACCGCAGCTCGGCCAATGCATCTGCCGTGGCCGGTGCCGCGACCGGGCTGGCGGACGTCACGGGAGCGGCCGGGGGTTCGAGCAACCTGATCGTGGCGAACAGTCCCAACGCGGCCACAGACGCCGCGGTCGCAACCCCGGCCGCCCTCGCGCGCCGTTGCGCGCTGCGCTCAGATCGCACGATCCGAGCCTGGATCTCCGGCCACGCGTCCCGATCTGCATCGGGTGCCGACGGCAGTGCGCGCAATCGCGCGCGCAGGTTCAGTAACTCGTCGAGATGGGCATGCATGTTGCCTTCACTCCATCGGATTCGAGCAGTTCGCGCAGATGCGCGTGCGCACGGGCAAGCTGCGACTTCGAGAAACTCGCCGTGCCGCCGAGCAGCTGGCCGATCTCGGCGTGCGTGTAACCTTCGACGTCGTGCAACCAGACGACGGCCCGCGCGGTATCGCCGAGCCGCGCGAGCGCGCGCTCCAGATCGACCGTGTCGCCTGTCACGGACGCGGACCGCTGTTCCGGCCACCCGGCGCCGCCGTCCTCACTCGCCGAATCCAGCCAACGCCGCGCGCGCTGCCATGGCGAGCGCAGGTGCATCAGGCACTTGTTCACCGTGATGCTGCGCACCCAGCCGGCAAACGAGCCACGACCGTCGTACTGGTCGAGCTTCGTCAGCACCTCGACGAAGACGTCCTGCGCGAGGTCCTCGGCGGCCGCCACCCCCGGCACGAGCCGCCGTGCAAGTGTCCGCACCGGCCGCTGGAACGCGTGGTAGATCGCCTCCTGCGCATCGACCGCGCCAGCGCGCGCTCGCGACACGGTTTCAGTCGGCAGGTCGCTGTCCAGGAAAGCGCTCATTCAAGCCATTAGATGCGCGGGCCGCCGAAAAGGTCGCGGTCGCTTCGTGTCCGCGCCTCGGCCGGTCGGGCCGGGGTTCTCTTTCCCCGTCCAGGTCTCCCGCGCATCGAAAACGTCGGCGGAGGAACCGCCGCCGTTTTCGGCGAGCCTTGCGCGAGCGGAATCGAGGCGCCATGGCAGCGCGGCACAGCACGGTCCCTGTCGCCTCGATTCAACGCTCGCGCGGCGGCGTCCGACATGGACGGGGAAAGAGAACCCCGGCCCGACCGGCCGAGGCGCGGACACGATCAGCCGCGAGGCGCGACCCGCGCAGTGTTGGCGGCGACCTGCGCTCGCCGGCCCGCCGCCACACTGGAGCAGCGGCGACTCCGACAGCCACTTGCGATCGGGGTAATAGGCGAACAGCAGCGCCCCGCCCTTCAGCGTGTCGATCACCGTGCGGGCCACTTCCTGGCGCACCGCCGGGCATCCCCAGCTGCGACCGAGACGGCCCAGTCGCTCGGCAATCGCCTCGCTGACGTAAGGCGCGCCGTGCATGACGATGGCACGCGAGAGCGCATTGTCGTTGAAGCCCGCGTCGAGGCCGCGCAGGCGCAGTGAGTAGCCATTGCTGCCGTAATAGGTCTCGGTCGTCTGGAACAGCCCGAGGCTCGACATCTTGCTGCCTTCGACGTTCGAGAATCGCTCGGCGATCTTCTCGCCGGTATTGCGGCCGTGCGCGACCAGTTCCTGGAACAGCAGCCGGCCGCGCGCGACGTCGAATACCCACAGGCGGGGCTGCGTCGAGGGCAGCGAATAGTCGATGACCGCCAGGTGCTGGAAGCCGTGCAGCAGGCCCTGCTTGCGCGCGCAATCCGCCGCGCGCGTCGCGAGGGTCAGAACCTGGGGATTGGCGGCCGGAGCCGCAGCGGACAATTGCCGGACCAGCAGATCATCGGCCTGGGACGTTCCAGCGAACGCCATCACTGCCAGGACCGCTGGCCACAACCGTCGTCGCATGCGAGCACTCTCCGTGCATTGAACGCTGCCGCCCCGCAGGCGACGCTGGACTTCCTCTGACCGCGCCAGAGTGTATCGGGTTCCCGGCCTTCCGCGCCGCGAGCCGGCGCTCAGTTTGCGGGGTTCCATGCACGACATTCAATGCCGGCGCTAACAGGTTGAAATCAATCAATTTCCTTGCCTACCGGCGCCGATCGGGTAAGCTTCGCGGTCCGCGCCGGGATGGCGGAACTGGTAGACGCACCGGACTCAAAATCCGGCGGTGGCGACATCGTGAGGGTTCGATTCCCTCTCCCGGCACCATGCGGAAGTGAAGAGTGAATAGCGGATAGCGGATAGTGGATGAGCGATCCGAGTCGGCGCCCGCTTGACCGCTCTTCACTATCCGCTATCCGCTATTCACTATCCTCTTCCAATGAACTTCTGCTCCCACTGCGGCCAACCCGTCACGCAACTGGTTCCCGAGGGCGACCATCGGCTCCGCTACGTCTGCACGGGCTGCGGGCAGGTCCACTACCAGAACCCGAAGATCGTCGCCGGCTGCGTACCCGAGCACGAAGGGCGGATCCTGCTGTGCCGGCGCGCGATCGAGCCGCGCCGCGGCTACTGGACGATCCCGGCGGGATTCATGGAGAACGGCGAGACGACCCAGGACGCGGCACGTCGCGAATCGCTGGAGGAAGCCCTGGCCGACGTGGAGATTGGTTCGCTGTTGGCCGTCGTGCACGTGCTGCACGCGGACCAGGTGCACGTGATGTTTCGAGCGCGCCTCGATGCACCCGTGTTTGGCGCGGGTGACGAGAGCCTGGAGGTCATCCTCTGCGACGAGACCGAGATTCCCTGGGCGGACATCGCCTTTCGCAGCGTCGATTTCGCGCTGCGGCGATACCTCGAGGATCGCAGAGTGGGCCTCGAACGCCACCATTTCACCGCGATCGACCTGCGCCCGCAGGCCGCCCGTTAAGACGATTTTGTTGCAGCGCGGCGGAGCTTTGGCAGAATAGCGGTTTACACGCCCGCCGCAGGGCGGCGCGATTTCACTGACCCGGGAGCGAGCCGATGACCTTTGTCGTCACGGAAAATTGCATCAAGTGCAAATACATGGACTGCGTGGAGGTGTGTCCGGTGGACTGCTTCCACGAGGGCCCGAACATGCTGGTCATCGATCCCGACGAGTGCATCGACTGCACGCTGTGCGAGCCGGAATGCCCAGCCGAGGCGATCTTCTCCGAGGAGGAACTGCCGGACGGCCAGCAGGCCTTCAAGGCGCTGAACGCGGACCTGGCCAAGCAATGGCCGGTGATCACGGAGAAAAAGGACGCTCCGGCCGACGCCAAGGAATGGGACGGCCGCCAGGGCAAGATCGACTTTCTGGAGCGTTGACCCGCGGACGGCCGCCGCGGACCGGCGCTCAGCGCACCGCGGCCGCGGCCTTCTGCGATTCCTGCACGGTCTGGACGAGCTGCGCCGGCGTCATGAAACCGCCGATGTAATCACCCGTCTCGGTGAAGATCGCCGGCGTACCCTCGACACCGAGGTCGTCGCCGAGCGAGTACTGCGTCTGGATCGACGCCGCCCCGGGGCAGTTCTTGCTCTTGATCTCCTCGCCGCGCTTCGCGCGCGTGAGCGCGTCACGCCGGTCGGCGGCGCACCACACCGACTCGGCCTTGCGCCAGGATTCCGTGCCCGGGCCCGTGCGCGGGTACATCAGGTAACGAACGCGGACGCCGGCCTTGTTCATCTCGGCGATCTGGTTGTGGAACTTGCGGCAGAAGCCGCAATCGATGTCGGTGAACACCGTGACCGTCATCTTCGGGTTGGGCGGCGAGAAGACGATCATCTTGTCCTCGGACGCCGCGGCCAGCGCCTTGGCACGGGCGGCATTGCGACGGGTCGCGGTGAGGTTCGCCTGCGTGTCGAGATCGTAGACGTTGCCGCTGACCAGGTACTTGCCGTCAGCGGTCACATAGGCGATCAGGCCGCCCATCGTCACTTCGTACAGGCCCGGGATCGGCGACGCGCTGACATCCTCCGCGGTGGCGCCTTGCAGCTTGGAGACGACCCGCGCACGAACGTCCGCAGGCACCGCAGCGGGCTTCTGGGCGGCGGCCTTGGCCGCCTTGTCCTGGGCCAATGTCGGCGTGGCCAGCAGACCGAGCGCGGCGGTGACGAAGGTGCTGGCGAGTACGGCTGCGATGCGCATGCGTTCCATCCGGAGGGCGATAAAGGGGCGTGAACGCCCACTGAGACAGCGGCGTCACCAAAGGGTTCAAATTTCGGGCGCGGCAGTCTAGCAGAGCCGCTCCGCCTGCGCCAGCGCCGGCCGGGAAGCAGGGTCAGCCGCGCGGGTGATGCTGAGAATGCAGGTCTTTCAGTCGCTCTCGGGCGACGTGCGTGTAGATCTGCGTCGTCGAGAGGTCGCTGTGGCCGAGCAGCATCTGCACGACGCGCAGGTCGGCGCCGTGGTTCAGCAGGTGCGTCGCGAACGCGTGGCGCAGCGTGTGCGGCGAGAGTTCCTTCTGCACCCCGGCCTTGCGCGCGTAGCGCTTGATGATGTGCCAGAACGCCTGGCGCGTCATGCGGTCGCCTCGCCGCGTCGGGAACAGGTAATCGGTCTGGCGCTCGAGCAGGATCTCGACTCGCGGCCCCTGCAGGAACTGCTGCACCCACTGCACGGCTTCCTCGCCGAGCGGGATCAGCCGCTCGCGGTCGCCCTTGCCGACGATGCGCAGCACGCCCTGGTTGAGGTTCACCGACGAGAGCTTCAGGCTGACCAGCTCCGAGACGCGCAGCCCGGTGGCATACAGCACCTCGAGCATCGTGCGGTCGCGATGTCCGAGCGGGTCGCTCACGGCAGGAGCGGCCAGCAGGGCCTCGACTTCCTCCTCCGTGAGCGACCGCGGTAACGACCGGCCGACCTTCGGCATGGCGATCTGGGCCGTGGGGTCCTCGCGCAGCACGCCTTCACGGACCAGGTGGCGGTAGAAGCGACGGAAACTGGACAGCTGGCGGGCGGTCGATCGCGGCCGGGCGCCGGCCTGCACTCGCCACGCCATGAACGACAGCAGGTCGCCACGCTTGGCCGCCGTGAGATCGGACTCGTGCTGGTCCAGCCAGCGCTCGAGCGCCGTCAGGTCGGCGCGATAGGCAGCCAGCGTGTTGGGCGACAGGCCGCGCTCCATCCAGACCGCGTCCAGGAAGCGGTCGATCGGGCCGGGCCCCTGCGCCTTCCCACCGCCGCGCTGCGCGCGCGCGAGGACGCTGCTTTTCACTGCTGTGCTCATGTGACCTCGGGATCTCTCGTGGCGGCGAGTATGCGAGCCACGGAAACGGGTTCGTCGTGACACCCTTCACAGATCACTGCCCCCATTAACATAACCGTAACCAGTTCACAGAACGCGGCGGGCGCGGCAGACTGCGCGACCGGAGCCCAAGGACCCCCCATGCGCCGCGTATTGCCTGGCGCGCTCAGGACTCTCTACGGAGCCTGCGCGATGGCCGCCTTCAGCCTGATGTTCGTGGTCGCGACGCTTCTCGCGCTGGTCGTGCCCCGGCTCGACTGGCGGCGGCGCATCACCCATCGCCTGGCCACGCTCGCGCTGCCAGTCCTTGGACTGCGCGTCACGGTCACGGGGCTCGAAAACCTGCCGCCCACCAACTGTGTCGTGGTCGCGAACCATGCCAGTTACCTCGATGGCATCATCATGAAGGCGGTCCTGCCGCCTCGCTTCTCCTTCGTGATCAAGCGGGAGGCGGCTTCACTGCCGCTGGCCGGCTTCCTGCTGAAGCGCATCGGCTCGGAGTTCGTCGACCGCCACAGCGAGGGCGGCCGGCGGCGGGATGCGCTGCGGGTACTGCGGGTCGCCGAGTCGGGCCGCGCGCTGGTGTTCTTCCCGGAAGGCACGTTCGACGCGGTGCCGGGACTCAAGCGGTTCCACGTCGGGGCGTTCGCCGCCGCAGTGCGCGGCGAGATGCCGGTCGTGCCGGTCGTGATCCTCGGGGCGCGCCGTGCGATGCCGGGTGGCGCGATGCTCGTGCGGCCGGGCCGCATCCGCGTCGAGATCCTCGCACCGATCGCAGTGCCGGCGTCGGTTCACGCCGCGGACGAGATGCGCGCCGAAGCACGGCGACGCATGGTCGCGCGGCTCGACGAGCCCGACCTCGCGCCTGCTGTTCGTCCGCTGGCGGCGCTGCGCCGGCGTCGGTTCGCCGGGTGGGGCGAGCACTCGCCGGGACGCCGCAAGTACGTCCCTGTAGGCTCCGCGCGCGACGTCGTGTCGCGCGACGGCCCGGCGAGTGCTCGCCCCACCCGGCGAATCCTCCAGACGCGCAGCGCAGCCGCGCAGCGCGACTCACTTAGCGCAGTGCGCGTTTGCCTGCCGGCCCGAGGTTGCGGGGTTCATCGGCCGGGCGTCGCGCCACACGGACGTGGCGCGCGAGCCTCCATGGACGGATCCACGGCGTCCCGGCCGGTGAACCCCGCAACCTCGGGCCGACAGGCGCAATAACGCGAAGCGCAAGCGAGTCACATGCTGCGCCGATACTGCCCACCGACGTCATAAAGCGCCCGCGAAATGCTGCCGAGCGACGCGACCTTGACGCTCTCCATCAGCTCGGCAAACACGTTACCGCCGCTGGCGGCAGCGGCCTGCAGGCGCCGCAGGGCCTCCGGTCGCTGCGCGGCATTGCGCTCGAGGAACGCGCGCACGGCCACGACCTGGTCGCGCTTTTCCTCCTCCGAGGAACGGATCAACTCGGCATTGGCAATCTCACCGGCGTCGTCGGCGCCAAGGAACGTGTTGACGCCGACGATGGGCAGCCGACCGTCGTGCTTCAGCGTCTCGTAGTAGAGGCTCTCCTCCTGGATCCGGCTGCGCTGGTACATCGTCTCCATCGCGCCGAGCACGCCGCCGCGTTCGGACAGCCGGTCGAACTCCCGGTAGACGGCTTCCTCGACGAGGTCGGTCAGGTCGTCGATGGCGAACGAGCCCTGCCACGGGTTCTGCGTGCGGTTGAGTCCGAGCTCCTTGTTGATGATCAGCTGGATCGCGACCGCGCGCCGGACTGATTCCTCGGTCGGCGTCGTGATCGCCTCGTCGTAGGCATTCGTGTGCAGGCTGTTGCAGTTGTCGAACAGCGCATAGAGCGCCTGCAGCGTCGTGCGGATGTCGTTGAACTGGATCTCGCGCGCGTGCAGGCTGCGGCCCGACGTCTGGATGTGGTACTTCAACATCTGCGAACGCGGTCCGCCGCCGTAGAGGTCGCGCATCGCGCGGGCCCAGATGCGCCGCGCGACGCGGCCGATCACCGCATACTCGGGATCCATGCCGTTCGAGAAGAAGAACGACAGGTTGGGCGCGAACTCGTCGATCTTCATGCCGCGCGCGAGGTAGTACTCGACGATCGTGAAGCCGTTGGCGAGCGTGAACGCGAGCTGCGAGACCGGATTCGCGCCGGCCTCGGCGATGTGGTAGCCGGAGATCGACACCGAGTAGAAATTGCGCACGTTGCAGTCATTGAAGTACTGCTGCACGTCGCCCATCATCCGGAGCGCGAACTCGGTCGAGAAGATGCAGGTGTTCTGCGCCTGGTCCTCCTTGAGGATGTCGGCCTGCACGGTGCCGCGCACCAGCGACAGCGCTTCGGCCCGGATCCGCTCGTAGGTCTCCCGATCGACGAGCTGGTCGCCGGTGACGCCGAGCAGGCCGAGTCCCGAGCCATCGTGTCCCGCCGGCAGCTCGCCCTGGTAGCGCGGTCGCTCGCGATCGCGGTACAGCGCCGCGATCTTCTGCTCGGCCTCGGCCCAGCGGCCCGCGTCGCGCAGGTGCCGCTCGACACGCTGGTCCACCGCGGTGTTCATGTACATCGCCAGGATCATCGGCGCGGGTCCGTTGATCGTCATCGAGACCGAGGTCGTCGGCGCGCACAGATCGAAGCCCGAATAGAGCTTCTTCATGTCGTCGAGCGTGGCGATCGAGACGCCGGAATTGCCGATGCGGCCGTAGATGTCCGGGCGCTCGTCCGGGTCCTCGCCGTAGAGCGTCGTCGAGTCGAAGGCCGTCGACAGGCGCGCCGCGCCATGACCGGCCGCAAGATAGTGGAAGCGCCGGTTGGTGCGTTCGGGTCCACCCTCCCCTGCGAACATCCGCGTCGGGTCCTCCTCCGCGCGCCGGTAGGGGTAGACGCCCGCCGTATACGGGAAGTGACCCGGCAGGTGTTCCTTGAGCAGGAACGTCAGCAGGTCGCCCCAGTCCCGCAATTTCGGCACCGCGAGCTTCGGCACGCGGTTGTGGCTCAGGGTCTCGGAGTAGTTCTCGCCGCGGATCTCGCGACCTCGCACGACGTAGCTGAACTCCGCATCGGTCGCGGATTTCGCCAGCGCCGGCCAGCGCCGCAGCAGGTCGATCGACTCGGTGCCCATCGCATCGAGGGCATCGTGGTACGCGGCGCGCAGCCGGGCACGGGCCGGATCGGACGCGTCCGCCAGCGTCTCGTCGCGGTAACGGTCCAGTGGCGCGGGCAGCGCCGGATCGTCGAGTGTTCGCAGCGCCTCGTAGAGACTGTGCGCACGACCCGCCGCCTCGGCGCGATGCTGCAGGTCTTCACGGGCGCGACGGCCATTGGCCGTGATCTCGGCGAGATAACGCGTGCGGCTCGCCGGGATCAGCGCGTGACGCTCGACGAGTTCGGTCGGTCCGGGATCGGTGACAGCCCACGACCGCCCGCCCTCGCCCGATTTCGCTTCGAGCTTGCGGCACACGGCGGCGAACAGGCGATTGACACCCGGGTCATTGAAGCGACTCGCAATGGTCGGGTACACCGGCACGTCTGCGTCCGGCGTCTGGAACGCAGTGTGGTTGCGCTTCCACTGCTTGCGGACGTCGCGCAGCGCGTCTTCGGCGCCGCGCTTCTCGAACTTGTTGAGCGCGATCAGCTCGGCGAAATCGAGCATGTCGATCTTCTCGAGCTGGCTCGCCGCGCCGTATTCGCTGGTCATCACGTAGAGCGGCACGTCGACGAGGTCGACGATCTCCGAATCGCTCTGGCCGATGCCCGCCGTCTCGACGACGATCAGGTCGAAGCCGGCATAGCGCAGCAGCTCGAGCACGTCGGCGAGCACCGCGCTCGTCGCGAGGTTCTGGCGGCGAGTCGCCAGCGAGCGCATGAAGACCTGCTCGGCGGCGAGCGAGTTCATCCGGATCCGGTCGCCGAGCAGCGCGCCACCGCTGCGCCGGCGCGTCGGGTCCATCGCGACGACGGCCACGTTGCGATCGGGAAAATTGCGGACGACGCGCAACAGCAACTCGTCGGTGAGGCTCGACTTGCCCGCCCCCCCGGTGCCGGTGATGCCGAGCACCGGCGCGCGCGCGCGTGCGGGCGCCCGACTTGCGCAACGTCTCGCGCAGTGCGGTCGGTGCCTCGGCGAGTTCCAGCGCAGAAATCGCTCGCGCGATCTGCTGCTGGTCACGCGGCCCCATCGGCCCGAACTCGAACGCCGGCCGGGTCGCGAGCCGCACGCGGCGGATCACGTCCTCGATCATGCCGTCGAGGCCGAGCTTGCGTCCGTCCTCGGGCGTGTAGATCCGCTCGACGCCGTACGCCTCGAGCTCCGCGATCTCGTGCGGCGCGATCGTGCCGCCGCCGCCCACCACGATGCGGATGTGGCCGGCGCCGCGCTCGCGCAGCATGTCGACCATGTAGCGGAAGTACTCGTTGTGGCCGCCCTGGTACGAGCTGACCGCGATGCCGTCGGCGTCTTCCTGGATCGCGGCCCGGACGATGTCGGCGACGCTGCGGTTGTGGCCGAGGTGCACGACTTCGGCCCCGTGCGACTGCAGCAGCCGACGAATGATGTTGATCGCGGCGTCGTGGCCATCGAACAGCGAGGCTGCGCTGACGAAGCGCAATGGCGCCGCTTCGGGCTGCGCGTCCGGAACCTGCCGCGCCGTACCGCCGACCGTCCTGCCGTCGCTCATGCGCCTTCCCCTGCTCAGCTATGCCGCACAGTCTATTCCTACCGTTGAGTAGGATCTTACCAACGAGTATGATGAGCGGCCGGAAGCCCGTCAACCGGTTGCGTTGTCTACTTCGGGCTCGCGAGGAACACGATGGCCGCTACCACGCGTCGCAGCATTGCCCCGACCGAGGACCCGGATACGGAGGTCTCGCCCTGGTCCGGCCGCCGGCGCCGGCCACGCGACCACGACGTGAAGCGCGACGCGGTGATCCGGGCCGCGGCCCGCGCTTTCAACGCGCGTGGCTACCACCACACTTCGCTCGACGATATTGCCGCGGACCTCGGCGTGACCAAGCCGACCGTGTACTACTACGTCGAGAACAAGGAGCAACTGCTGTTCGAGTGCTTCCTCGCCGGCCTGCATCCGATCCGCGAGGCTTTTCGCGCGGCCGACCGTGCCGGTGGCTCAGGCCGCGAACGGCTGAACGCGGTGGTTCGCGGCTACGCGCTGGCCATCGCCTCCGAGTACGGCTGGTGCATGGTCCGGGCGCACGACCAGGATCTTCGCCCGGCCATGCGGCGCCAGATCAACACGCTCAAGTCGGAGATCGACCAGGGAATCCGCGGCCTGCTGCAGGCCGGCATGACCGACGGTTCGATCGAGCCCTGCGATGCGAAGATCGCGGCATTCGCGCTCGCGGGAGCCCTCAACTGGATCGCGCACTGGTACCGCCCCGACGAACCGATGACCGCAGCAGACATCGCCGACGCATTCGTCGCCGTGTTTGAGCACGGCTTCCTGCCGCGGACGCGTGCGGCGACAGCGCGAGCCGCCCGGACGTCCTGAACGCCACGGGCGCCCAGCGCGGGCGGCCGCACTCGTCTTGCGCTGCAAAATACCACCGGCTTACACTCGGTCGATTACGGTCACAGGTCGCCGGAGACACCCGCCATGCAAGAAAAGATCGTGATCCTCTCGGCGCGCCGCACGCCGATCGGCAGTTTCCAGGGAGCGCTGTCCGCCGTGAGCGCGCCCCAGCTCGGCGCCGCCGCCGCACGCGCGGCGCTCGCGGATGCGGGCGTGAGCGGCGACGCGGTCGAAGAAGTGATCTTCGGTTGCGTGCTGCCGGCGGGCCTCGGCCAGGCGCCGGCTCGACAGGCGGCACTCGCTGCGGGCCTCGCGCAGTCCGTCCCGGCGACGACGGTCAACAAGATGTGCGGCTCGGGCATGAAGGCGCTGATGATCGCGTCCGACCAGATCCTGGCCGGCCATGCGCGACTTTCGCTGGCGGGCGGCCTCGAATCGATGAGCAATGCGCCCTACCTGCTGCTCAAGGCGCGCGCCGGCTATCGCATGGGTCACTCCGAGCTGATCGACCACATGTTCTACGACGGCCTGCAGAGCCCGTGGGACGGCCAGGCCATGGGTTGCTTCGCCGACGCGACTGCGGACAAGTACGGCTTCACGCGCGCGGCGCAGGACGCGTTCGCAGCCGAATCCGTGCGGCGCGCGCAGCGCGCGGTGCGTGACGGCGACTTCATCGCGGAGGTCGCTCCCGTCACGTTCAAGACCCGCAAGGGCGAGCAGGTCGTCGCGCAGGACGAGACGCCGTTTGCGCTCGACATCGACAAGATCCCGACGCTGAAGCCCGCCTTCCGCAAGGACGGCACGGTGACCGCGGCCTCCTCCTCGTCGATCTCCGACGGCGCCGCCGCGCTCGTGGTCGCGAGCGAATCTGCGGCCGCGGCCGGCGGCCTGCGCCCGATCGCGCGCATCGTCGCCTACGCCAGCCACGCCCAGGCGCCCGAGTGGTTCACCACCGCTCCGGGGCCCGCGATCCAGAAGACGCTCGATCGCGCCGGATGGAAGGCCTCCGAGGTCGACCTCTACGAGATCAACGAGGCTTTCGCCGTCGTCACGATGGCCGCGGCCCGCGACCTCGGGCTCGACCTCGCCCGCGTCAACGTCAACGGCGGCGCCTGCGCGCTCGGCCACCCGATCGGCGCGACCGGCGCGCGGCTCGTGACGACGCTCGTGCACGCGCTCAGGAAGCGCGGCTTGAAGCGCGGCATCGCCTCGCAGTGCATCGGCGGCGGCGAGGCCACCGCGATCGCGATCGAGATCGCCGACTGACCCGCCACATTCCGACGAGGCCCCCGCATGCAGATCAAGGACAAAGTCGTCGCCGTCACCGGGGGTGCCCGTGGCATCGGCAAGGCGATCGCGACGGCATTCGCAGAACGCGGCGCGCGGATCGCGCTGGTCGACCTGGCGCCGTCGGATCTCGAATCCGCCCGGGCCGAGCTCGCCGCGCGCGGCGCCGACGTGCGCGTCTATGCCGCGAACGTCGCCAAGGAAGACCAGGTCATCGCCGCGCTCGACCAGGCCGTCGCCGACTTCGGCCGGCTCGACGTGATGGTCAACAACGCGGGCATCATCAAGGACGGCCTGCTGGTCAAGGTCAAGGACGGAGCCGTGGTCGGCAAGATGGGGCTCGACCAGTGGCAGGCCGTCATCGACGTGAACCTGACCGGAGTCTTCCTGTGCGGACGCGAGGCGGCCGAGCGGATGATCAAGCTCGGTCACGGCGGCGTGATCATCAACATCGCGAGCATCTCCAAGGCGGGCAACCCGGGCCAGAGCAATTATTCGGCGGCCAAGGCCGGCGTCACCGCGATGGCCGTCGTCTGGGCCCGCGAGCTCGCGCGCTTCGGCATTCGCGCGGCTTCGATCGCGCCCGGCTTCACGCGCACCGACCTGCTCGCCGGCATGCCGCCCGAGATGCTCGAGAAGGTGACGGCACCCGTGCCGCTGAAGCGGCTCGGCCTGCCGGAGGAGATCGCCCAGGCGGCCGTCTTCATCGCCGAGAACGACTACTTCAACGGTCGCAGCATCGACATCGATGGCGGCCTGAGGCTCTGACCATGCAGATCCAGGACACGCGCGCGATCATCACCGGTGGTGCCTCCGGGCTCGGGCAAGCCGTTGCCGAGTGCATCGTCGCGGCGGGCGGCCGCGTCGTGCTGCTCGACGTCAATGCCGACGCCGGCAATGCGACGGCCGCGAAGCTCGGTCACCAGGCCACCTTCGTCGCAACCGACGTGACGTCGGAGGCCGCGGTCGACGCCGCGGTGGCGAGCGCCACGGCGACGATGGAGCGGCATCAACCTGGCCGTGAACTGCGCCGGCGTCGGCTGGCCGAAGCGCCTGGTCGGCAAGGACGGGCCGATGCCCGGCGACTTCTTTCGCAAGGTCATCGAGATCAACCTCGTCGGCACGCTGCTCGTCTGCAAGGCGGCCGCGGCCGCGATGCAGAAGAACGCGCCGAACGCCGAGGGCGAGCGCGGCGCGATCGTGATGACGGCGTCGGTCGCCGCGTTCGACGGCCAGGTCGGCCAGGTGGCCTATGCCGCATCGAAAGGCGGCGTGGTCGGCATGACGCTGCCGATGGCCCGCGAGCTCGCGGCTTTCGGCATCCGGGTCGTGACCATCGCGCCGGGACTCTTCATGACGCCGATGATGGCCGCCCTGCCCGTCGAGGCGCAGGA
This sequence comes from uncultured Gammaproteobacteria bacterium, assembly GCA_963777725.1. Classification (GTDB taxonomy): domain Bacteria; phylum Pseudomonadota; class Gammaproteobacteria; order Steroidobacterales; family Steroidobacteraceae; genus RPQJ01. Next base: position 463,681 of record CAVZRR010000020.1, on the reverse strand, counting down.
ATCGCTCGGCAAGCAGGTGCCGTTCCCGCCGCGACTGGGTCGGCCCGCCGAGTACGCTGCGCTGGTGCGGCAGATCGTCGAGAATCCGATGCTGAATGGCGAGACGGTGCGACTCGACGGCGCGATCCGGATGGCGCCGCGCTGAGCGCGGACTACGGCGGACCCGCCGGGCTAAGATACGCGATCATGCAGGGAAGCCGGCACGGGCGACCCACACAGACGTCATCGGGGTATGCATATGGCTGATCCGGCACTCGAAAACATCGAACGCGACGTGATGGAGTACGACGTGGTCGTCGTCGGGGCCGGCCCGGCGGGACTCGCCTGCGCGATCCGGCTCAAGCAGCTGCAGCCCGAACTCAACGTCTGCGTGCTCGAGAAAGCGACGGCGGTCGGCGCGCACGCGCTGTCGGGCGCCGTGATCGAGCCCGGCCCGCTCGACGAACTGCTGCCGGCGTGGCGTGACGAATACAAGGGCATCCGCGTGCCCGCGGGCCGCGACGAGTTCGCGTTCCTGACGCGCACCAGGCGCTACAAGCTGCCGACGCCGCCGCAGATGAACAATCACGGCAACTTCATCGTCTCGCTCGGCAACCTGGTCGCCTACCTCGGCGCGCAGGCCGAAGCCGTCGGTTGCGACGTGTTCGCGGGCTTTGCGGCAGCGGCACCGCTGTTCGACGACCAGGGTGCCGTGGCCGGCGTGCGCATCGGCGACATGGGGCTCGACAAGGACGGCGCACCTGGACCGAACTTCGCACCGGGCCCCGAGATCCGTGCCAGGACCACGATCGTCGCCGAGGGCTGCCGTGGCAGCGTCGCGAAGATCCTGATCAAGCGCTTCCGGCTCGATGCCGGCAAGTCGCCGCAGACCTACGGGCTCGGCTTCAAGGAGCTGTGGCAGTTGCCCCCGGGGCGCGTCGAGCCCGGCATGATCCAGCACACGGTCGGCTGGCCGATGGACCAGGCGACCTACGGCGGCAGCTTCCTGTACCACCTCGACCAGGACCGCGTGTACGTCGGGTTCGTCGTCGGCCTCGACTATGCCGACCCGCGCTTCCAGCCGTTCGAGGCCTTCCAGCAGTTCAAGAATCACCCGAGTCTCAAGTCGCTGCTCGACGGTGGCGAAGTGCTCGCTTACGGCGCGCGCACGATCGTCGAGGGCGGCTGGCAATCGATGCCGACGCTCGAGATGCCCGGCGCGATCCTGGTCGGCGATGCCGGCGGCACGTTGAACGTGCCCAAGATCAAGGGCGTGCACCAGGCCGTGCGCTCGGGCCGCCTCGCGGCCGAGCACGTGCTCGAATCGGCAGCGACGGCGGGATTCGACTCGCGCTGGCGCACGTCGCCGGGCGGGCTGGAACTCTACAAGGTGCGCAACGTGCGCCCCGGGTTCAAGCACGGCATGTGGCTCGGCATCGCGAACGGCGCGCTCGAGACACTGACGGCGGGCCATTCGCCCTGGACGCTCGCGAATCACGCCGACCACTCGGCGCTGCTCAAGCTCGACCAGATCGCGTCGCCGGACCGCGGCTGGGGCGAGCGCAGCCTGAAGCCGCGCGATCGCGTCAGCGCCGTGTTCTTCGCGGGCAACACGCACGAGGAATCACAGCCCGTGCACCTCAAGGTGGCCGACCCGAACATCTGCGCCACGCGCTGCGCGCAGGAATACGGCAACCCCTGCCAGCATTTCTGCCCGGCCCACGTCTACGAGATGGTCGACGACGGCGCGGGCGGCAGGCGCCTGCAGATCAACGCGTCGAACTGCGTGCACTGCAAGGCCTGCGACATCAAGGATCCCTACGAGATCATCACCTGGACCACGCCCGAAGGCGGCTCCGGACCGAACTACCAGAGCATGTAGCCGGTGCCGCGCGTGACCGAGCCGATCTGGACCCCGCCGGCCGGACGCGTCGCCGCCTCGAACCTGACGCGCTTCGCCGCCTTTGCGCGCGACCACCACGGCGCGCCTCGAGGCGACTACGAGTCGCTGTGGCGCTGGTCGGTCGACGAGCGCGAGGCCTTCTGGACGGCGCTCACCGAGTTCGCCGGAGTCATCCGCAAGCCCGGTCGTGCGCCGGTGCTGCAGCACCGCGATCGCATGCCGGGCGCGGTGTGGTTCGAGGACACTGAACTCAATTTCGCCGAGAACCTGCTGGCGCGCGCCGACGACCACGTCGCGCTCGTGTTCTGCAACGAGCGCGGCGCACGGCGCGAGCTGAGCTACCGCGAACTGCGCGGCGAGGTGGCCCGGATCGCCAGCCGGACTGCGCGAACTCGGCATCGGACCGGGCGACCGCGTGGCCGGTTTCCTGCCGAACCTGCCGGAGTCCGTCGTGGCGATGCTCGCCGCGACGAGCCTCGGCGCCGTGTGGACCTCCTGCTCGCCCGACTTCGGTATCAACGGCGTGCTCGACCGGTTCGGCCAGGTCGCGCCGCGCGTGCTGTTCACGGCGGACGGTTACTTCTACAACGGCAAGACCATCGACTCGCTGGGGCCCGTGCGTGGCGCGCTGGAGCGACTGCCGTCCGTCGAACGCGTCGTCGTCATCCCTTACGTCGCCACTGCACCCGATCTCGGCGCATTGCGCGGCGCCGTGGCCTTTGGCGAGTTCGGCCGCGCGGGCGCTGCGCTGGAGTTCACTCGCGTGCCGTTCGACGCGCCGCTGTACGTGATGTATTCCTCGGGCACGACCGGCGTGCCGAAGTGCATCGTGCACGGCGTGGGCGGCACGCTGCTGCAGCATCGCAAGGAGCACCTGCTGCACACCGACCTGACGCCCGACGACCGGTTGTTCTTCTTCACGACCTGCGGCTGGATGATGTGGAACTGGCTCGTCAGCGGACTCGCCACGGGCTGCACCGCTGGTCCTCTACGAGGGCTCGCCGTTCGCACCGGACCGCGACGTGCTGTGGCGCATGGCAGAACGCGAGCGGATCACGGCGTTCGGTACCAGCCCGAAGTACCTGTCGGCCCTCGAGAAGGACGGCGGCGCACCCGGCCGCGATTTCGATCTAGGCGCGCTGCGCACCGTGCTGTCCACCGGATCGCCGCTCGCGCCGGAGCAGTTCGACTACGTCTACCGCGCGATCAAGGGCGACCTGCACCTGGCCTCGATCTCGGGCGGCACCGACATCATCTCGTGCTTCTGCCTCGGCAACCCGTGGCTGCCCGTCCATCGCGGCGAGATCCAGTCACCCGGGCTCGGCATGAAGACCGAGGTCTTCGACGACGAGGGCCGGCCGGTGCGCGGCCAGCAGGGCGAACTGGTCTGCAGCGCGCCCTTCCCGTCCATGCCGATCGGCTTCTGGGGCGACCCGGACGGCGCGAAGTACCGTTCCGCGTATTTCGAGCGCTTCGCGAACGTCTGGTGCCACGGCGACTACGCGCTCGTCACCGAGCACGGCGGAATCGTGATCCTCGGCCGCTCCGACGCGGTGCTGAACCCGGGCGGCGTGCGCATCGGCACGGCCGAGATCTACCGGCAGGTCGAGAAACTCGAGGAAATCCTCGAGAGCCTCGCCGTCGGGCAGGACTGGGAGAACGACGTGCGGGTCGTGCTGTTCGTGCGGCTGCGTCCGGGCGCGCAACTCGACGCGGCACTCGAGAAGCGGATTCGCGACGTGATTCGCGCCAACACGACGCCGCGGCACGTGCCGGCCCGCATCGTCGCGGTGCCGGACATCCCGCGCACGATCAGCGGCAAGATCGTCGAGCTGGCCGTCCGCAACGTGATCCACGGCCGGCCGGTCCGCAACACCGACGCGCTCGCGAACCCGGCCGCGCTCGAGCACTTCCGCGACCGCCCCGAACTCGCGAGCTGAGTGCGCAGCCGATCGCCATGAGCGCCCGAGGCACCCTGCAGCAGGCGTATCAGGAGTCGCTGCGGCGGCACGGCTACCAGGCCGATGCGTCCCAGCTGCAGGCCGTCGCGCGTCTCGACGACCTGCGTGTCGCGCCTCGCGCAGGCCCACGCGCAGCAGTCCGGCTGGTTCGGGCGCCTCACGCGTCGCTGGAGCGCGCCGAGGCCCGCAGTCGTGCGCGGCATCTACCTCTGGGGCGGGGTCGGTCGCGGCAAGACGTTCCTGATGGACCTGTTTCGCGCCCACCTCGAGGTGCCGTCCCGGCGCGATCACTTCCACCGGTTCATGAAGGACGTGCATGGCCGCCTGCGCCAGTTGCGCGACGTCGAGAGCCCGCTCGAGCAGGTCGCCGCGGAGATCGCCCGCGACGTGCGCGTGCTATGCCTCGACGAGCTGTTCGTCAGCGACATCGCCGACGCGATGCTGCTCTCGGGGCTGTTCGCCGCCCTCGTCGAGCGCGGCGTGACGCTCGTGTTCACCTCGAACGCGCCGCCGTCCGAGTTGTACCGCGACGGGCTGCAACGGAGCCGCTTCCTGCCGGCGATCGCGCTGATCGAGCGTTGCACCGAGACCGTGAACGTGGATGCGGGCCTCGACTACCGGCTGCGCCAGCTCGAGAAGGCCCCGCTCTACCTCGACGCCGCCGACCCGTTCGTCGACGACTCGCTGGCGCTGCGCTTCGCGGAGATCGCCGGTGCCGCGGGCGAGCCTGGCGGATCGCTCGAAGTCGAGGGGCGGCCGATTCCGGTCCGCAGCCGCTGCCTCCGACGTGATCTGGTTCGAATTCGACGCCCTCTGCGCCGGGCCGCGCGGCACGGCCGACTACGTCGAGATTGCGCGCGACTTCCACACGGTGCTGGTCTCCCGCGTGCCGGTGTTCGACGCGAGCATGGACGACCCGGCCCGGCGCTTCATCGCGCTGGTCGACGAGTTCTACGACCGCAGCGTCAAGCTGGTCGTGTCGGCCGACGCTCCGCCCGAGCAGCTGTACCGCGGCGAGCGCCTCGCATTCGAGTTCGAGCGCACCCGGAGCCGGCTGGCCGAGATGCAGACGCGCGAGTACCTGGCCCGCCCGCATCGGCCTTGACGTCCGGATCCTCGCACGGTGCTGGCATCGCGCAGCGCAATCGTTACACTTGCAAGCGTCGCCGCCGCCGGTGCCCGCGCGTGAAGCCTGACGAACCCGATTCGATCGAACTCGAGCGATTCCTGCCGTACCGACTCTCGGTGCTGACCAACGTCGTCAGCAGCGCGATCGCGGATGCCTACCGGCGGCGATTCGGCCTCAGCATCCCGGAGTGGCGCGTGATCGCCGTGTTGACTCGCCACCCTGGCCTTTCGGCCGCCGAGGTGGCCGAGTTGACACGGATGGATGCGGTGGCGGTCAGCCGCGCGGTGACGCGCCTGTTGCGGGCCGGCCGCCTGCGCCGGGCGGTCGCGCGGAACGATCGCCGGAGGTCCGTCCTGTCGGTCTCGCGCGCGGGCGCGGCCGTGTATCGCGAGGTCGCACCGCTCGCGCTGCGTTTCGAGCGCGACCTGCTCGACGGCATGGATCACGCCGAGCGCGCCGCACTCGACCGCGCGCTCGACACGCTCACGAAGCGGGCTGAGGCGCTCGCGGGTGCATTGCAGCAATCTCGCTCGAGCCCGCCGCGAACGGCGCGGCGCGGCGCTGGCCTATAATTCCGCGCCAAGCGGACACCGTCCCCAAGGAACCACGAGATGCCAGGCACCATTCCGGCTGCACGCAAGCACCTGATCGATTCGATCGCCGCACAGGCGCGCTCCCGACGGGCCCGCAAGCTCCCGGGCTCGCTGCCGGAGTTCGTGCAGTCGTACTACCGCGGTGTCGACGAGACCGACCTGCGGACGAGCGAAGCCGCATCGCTGGCCGCGGCCGCCGCCTCGCATCGCGAATTTGGCGCCGTGCGACGCGCGGGTCGAGCCCTGGTGCGCGTGTTCAATCCGACCGTCGAGAAAGACGGCTGGTCGTCGAGCCGCACCGTCGTCGAAGTCGTCACGGACGACATGCCCTTCCTGGTCGACTCACTGGCGATCGTGCTGCTGAACTGCGGCTTGTCGATCCACACGATGGTGCACCCGGTTTTCGCAGTGCGGCGCGACCGTGCCGGCCGGATCGAGTCCATTGCCACCGAGGGCGACGGACTCGCCGAATCCTGGCAGCACATCGAGGTCGATCGGACGTCCGACCCGGCCCAGCTCGAGCACGTCCGGTCGCGCATCGAGGCCGCGCTCGGTGACGTGCGTGTCGCCGTCGAAGACTGGCCGGCCATGCTGCAGCAGGCCCGCGATCTCGCAGTCGCCGTGACGCGCAAGGTGCCGGGCCTGTCGCGGGCCGAAACACAGGAGGCCAGCGCATTCCTCGACTGGCTCGCGGACAACCACTTCACGTTCCTCGGCTACCGCGAGTACCGGCTCGAGCGCGGCCCCTCCGTGGACCGACTGGTGCCCGTCGCGAAGTCCGGGCTTGGCCTGCTGCGCACCGGCGCCGGCCGGCCGCGCGCGCAGCCGACGCTGCTGCGAGGCGAGGTCCGTCGCAAGGCCCGCGAGGCGGTCGCGCTCGTCGTGACCAAGGCCAATTCCGTTTCGACGATTCATCGCGCCACCTATCTCGACTACGTCGGCGTGAAGACGTTCGACGCGCGCGGCCGGGTCACGGGCGAGCGCCGCTTCATCGGCCTGTTCACGTCCGCCACCTACAGCGCGAGCCCACGCGAAATTCCGCTGCTGCGCCACAAGGTGCAGCGCGTCATCGACCACTTCGGCATCTCGCCGGTGAGCCACGACGGCAAGGCACTGATGCACGTGCTCGAGAGCCACCCCCGGGACGAGCTGTTCCAGGCCAGCATCGCCGAGCTGGTGCGCTCGTTCCGCGGCATCGTGAACCTGTACGAGCGCCGGCGCGTCCGCCTGCTGCTGCGGCGCGATCCCTACCGGCGGTTTTTCTCGTGCCTGCTGTACGTGCCGCGCGACCGCTACAACACGCAGGCTCGCGAGCGCATCGAGCGGATCCTGATGGAGGAGCTCACTGGCGATGCGCTCGAGTCGCAGATCCAGATCTCCGAGTCGGCACTGGCGCGGCTGCACATGCTGGTTCGCACGGACCCGGACCGGGACATCACGGCCGACATCGAGCGCATCGAGCAGCGCATTGCCGAGACGCTGCGCACCTGGGAGGACCGGCTCCGCGAGGAACTGCAGGCGCGCCTGCCGCAGGACCAGGCCGACGAGTTTGCGCGGCTGTTCGCCGGCGCGTTCCCGGTCTCGTACCAGGAAGACGTGCCCGCCGCGGCCGCGATTCCCGACCTGCTCGAACTGTCCGACCTGGGCCCGGGCCCGGACGCGCTCGGGCTCGCACTGAGCCGCGGCGGCGTGGGTTCGGACGCGTTGCACCTGCGCCTGTTCCGGCGCGGGCAGCCGATCGCGATGTCCGACATGTTGCCGCTGCTCGAGAATTTCGACCTGCGCATCCGCAACGAGCGGCCGTACCGGATCCTCAACGGCGACGGCACCGAACTCTGGATCCAGGACCTCGAGGTCACGCACGCGGGCGGTCGCCAGCTCGATCCGGACCAGGCGGGCGCGCGCTTCGAGGAGGCCTTCTTCGCCGTCTGGAACGGCCGCGCCGAAAGCGATGGCTTCAACCGGCTGGTGCTCGCCGCCGGGCTCGACTGGCGCCAGGCGCTCGTGTTGCGCGCCGTGTGCCGCTACCTGCTGCAGACGGGCCTGCCGTTCAGCCAGCGCTACATGGAGTCGGTGCTCACCCGCCATCCGGATCTCGCCGCGCGACTGGCCTGGTTGTTCGAGGCGCGTTTCGACCCGCGCCTGCCGGAGAAGACCCGCGCTTCACAGCAGGCCTCGCTGGCGAAAGACATCGACGAAGCGCTGGAGCAGGTCCGCAGCCCCGACGACGACCGTATCCTGCGCGCGTTCCGCGCCGTGATTGCGACGGCGCTGCGCACCAATCACTTCCAGCGCGACGCGGCGGGCGACCACAAGGCCTACCTGTCGCTGAAGCTCGACCCGAAGAAAGTGCCGGGACTGCCGAAGCCGCGCCCGCTGTTCGAGATCTGGGTCTACTCGCCGCGCGTCGAGGGCGTGCACCTGCGGATGGGCAAGGTCGCGCGCGGCGGCCTGCGCTGGTCCGACCGGCGCGAGGACTTCCGCACGGAAATTCTCGGGCTCATGAAGGCGCAGAACGTCAAGAACACGCTGATCGTGCCGGTCGGCGCCAAGGGTGGCTTCGTGCCGAAGCGGCCCCCCTCCGGCAGCCGCGAGGAAGTGCTGCGCGAAGGCACCGAGTGCTACCGCCTGTTCATCCGCGGCCTGCTCGACCTCACCGACAACGTGCAGGCGGGCAAGGTCGTGCCCCCCGCCGACCTCGTGCGTCACGATCCCGACGATCCCTACCTCGTCGTCGCCGCGGACAAGGGCACCGCCTCGTTCTCCGACACGGCGAACGCGCTGGCGGCCGAGTACGGCTTCTGGCTGGGCGACGCGTTCGCCTCCGGCGGCTCGGCGGGTTACGACCACAAGAAGATGGGCATCACGGCCAAGGGCGCCTGGGAGTGCGTCAAGCGGCATTTCCGCGAGATGGGCGTCGACACCCAGTCGCAGGACTTCACGGTGGCCGGCATCGGCGACATGGCCGGTGACGTGTTCGGCAACGGCATGCTGCTGTCGCGCCACATCCGCCTGGTGGCCGCGTTCAACCACCAGCACATCTTCCTCGACCCCGATCCGGATGCCGCGCGCAGCTTCCGCGAGCGCGAGCGACTGTTCGCGCTGCCACGCTCCTCGTGGTCCGACTACGACACGCGCCTGATCTCGAAGGGCGGCGGCGTGTTTCCGCGCGATGCCAAGGAGATCGCGCTGAGCCCGCAAGCCCGCGCGCTGCTCGGTCTCGACTCGAGCCGGGTGCCACCTCAGGAGATCATCCGCGCGATCCTCAAGCTGCCGGTGGACCTGCTCTGGAACGGCGGCATCGGCACCTACGTCAAGGCGGCCCGCGAAGCGAACTCCGCAATCGGCGATCGCACCAACGACGGCGTGCGCGTCGACGGGCGCGAACTGCGCTGCAAGGTCGTGGGCGAAGGCGGCAACCTCGGGCTCTCGCAGCTCGGCCGCATCGAGTACGCGCTGTCCGGCGGCCGCATCAACACGGACTTCGTCGACAACTCCGGCGGCGTGGACTGCTCCGACCACGAGGTCAACATCAAGATCCTGCTCGACGTCGTCGAGCGCCGCGACAAGCTGACGCGGCGCCGCCCGCAACCGCCTGCTCGCCAGGATGACGGACGACGTCGCCGCACTCGTGCTGCGCGACAACTACCTGCAGAGCCAGGCCATCAGCCTGCTGCGAGGTCGCGGCCGCCGAGCGCCTGGGCGAGCACGCGCACTTCATCCGCTCGCTCGAGCTCGAGGGCCTGCTCGATCGCGCGCTCGAGCACCTGCCGAGTGCAGAGGAGATCGAGGACCGGCACCGCCTCGGGCAGGGCCTCACGCGGCCCGAGATCGCAATGATCCTGAGTTATTCGAAGATCGCGCTGAACAACCAGCTGATCCAATCCGACGTGCCGGAGGATCCCTACCTCGGCCAGGAGCTCGACCGCTACTTCCCCGACCGGCTCAGCCAGCCGTACGCGAAGCGGCTCGGCGACCATCGCCTCAAGCGCGAGATCATCGCGACGGCGACGACGAACAGCATCGTGAACCGCATGGGCCCGACCTTCGTCGCGCGCACCAAGCAGGATACCGGCGCCGACGCGGCCGCGGTGGCCCGCGCCTACACGATCGCCCGCGAGGCGTTCGAGGTCCGCGACCTGTGGCAGGACATCGAGAGCCTCGACACCCGGGTGGCCGCGACCGTGCAGTACTCGATGGCGCAGGACACGCTGTCGCTGATTCGGCAGGTGAGCTACTGGCTGCTGCAGCGGCACCGCGTCGCGCTCGGCATCGAGATGCAGGTCGGCCGCTTGCGACCCGGCATCCGCGAGCTCGCGGGCGCGCTGCCGAGCTGGCTGCAAGGCCTCGAGCGACAGGCGTTCGACGCTCGTGCTGCGTCGCTCGGCGAAGCCGGCGTCCCGCCGGCGCTCGCCCGTCACGTGGCCGCCTGCTCCGCCCTGCAGTGCGCGCCGGACATCGTCGAGCTCGCCCAGGCGCACCGGATCTCGGTCGCAGCGGCTGCACGCGCCTACTTCGGCATCGGCGCCGAGTTCGGCCTGGACTGGCTGCGCAGCCGCATCGAGGAACTCGACATCCAGGGCCACTGGCAGGCCGTGGCGCGCGGCAGCCTGCGCGAGGCGATGTACGACGCGCACCGCGAGCTCGCCCAGCGCGTGCTGGCCGAGACCCGCGAGCGTGACCCGGCCAAGGCGGTACAGGCCTGGCGCGAGCAGCAGGCCGCCGCCGCCGCGCACGCGCGCGGGATCGTCGAGGACATCCGCGCGCAGCCGGCGGTGGCCGACTTCGCCTCGCTGTCGGTTGCGCTGCAGGCGTTGCGGCGGCTCGCCGTCGCGCCGCGGTGACACGCTGCTGCCTGGTCGTCACGACGCATGAACGACCCGATGCGCTGGCTCGGGTGCTCGCGGGCGTCGCGTCCCAGCAGCGTCCGCCGGACGAATTGATCGTCGCCGACGACGGCTCCGGAGCCACGACGGCGGCCGTCGTCGATCGTCACGCGGCGGCAGCGACCTATCCGGTGCGGCACGCCTGGCAGCCGCACGAGGGCTTCCGGGCCGGACGCATCCGCAATGTCGCGATCGCACTGACGCGCTGCGAATACGTGGTGCTGCTCGACGGTGACATGGTCGTGCATCCGCACTTCCTCGCCGACCACATCGACCTCGCGCGTCGCGGTTACTACAGCCAGGGTGTGCGGATCCAGCTCGACGAAGGCGCGACACGCCGGTCTGCTCGATCCGGCTGCGCCGCTGCCGGGTCCGACGGCGCGCGGGGCTCGGCATCACACGACGCAGTTACGCGGTGCGGGTACCCGCCCTCGCCCGCGCGCTGCGCACCGTCGCCAACGGCGTGATCGCCGTCAAGTCGTGCAACCAGGGCTTCTGGCGCGAGGATCTCGAGACCGTCAACGGCTTCGACGAGGCGATGATCGGCTGGGGTTCCGAGGACAAGGAACTCTGCGCACGACTCGAGAACACGGGTATCCGACGGCAGACACTGGTTTTCGCTGCGCTGGCCTGGCACCTGTCGCACGCGCCCGCCCCACGCCAGGCCGCCGCCGCGAACCGGGCCCGTTGGGCCGAGACCGTGCGTACCGGTCGCACAGCGCTGCGAGGCTGGGTTGGACGCGCATTCGACCACCTGACGATCGCGATATTCCCGTCTGGTGCGCCCGATTCGACGTTGCTATAAGTGCCTCATCAACCCGACCGACGAACCCATCATGAGCACCGGCAAACTCGTCCTGCTGCGCCACGGCCAGAGCATCTGGAACCTCGAGAACCTGTTCACGGGCTGGATCGACGTGGACCTCTCGGCGCAGGGGCTCGTCGAGGCCAGGGAAGCCGGCCAGCTGCTGCGGGCCGAAGGCATCGCGTTCGACCTTGCGTTCACGTCGGTGCTGAAGCGCGCCATCCGAACGCTGTGGATCGCGCTCGACGAGATGGACATGATGTGGCTGCCCGTCGAGCGCAGCTGGCGCCTCAACGAGCGCCACTACGGCGCGCTGCAGGGCCTGGACAAGGCGCAGACCGTCGCGAAGCACGGCGCCGAGCAGGTCAAGGTCTGGCGGCGCAGCTACGACATTCCGCCGCCGCCGCTCGACTCGAGCCATCCGCAGCATCCGCGATTCGACCGCCGCTACGCACAGGTCGATCCGGCCGAGCTGCCGTCATCGGAATCGCTGAAGGACACGCTGGCGAGGGTGCTGCCCTGCTGGAACGCCCGCATCGCGCCCGAGCTCGTAGCAGGGCGCAATGTGCTCGTGGCGGCGCACGGCAACTTGGCGCGGGTGCTGCCCTACTGGAACGCCCGCATCGCGCCCGAGTTGGAGGCCGGGCGCAATGTGCTCGTGGCCGCGCACGGCAACAGCCTGCGGGCCATGGTGAAGATGCTGGACCGCATGACCGACCAGGCGATCGTCGAGCTCAACATCCCGACCGGCGTGCCGCTGCTGTACGAACTCGATTCGAAGCTGAAGCCGATCTCGAGCCGCTACCTCGGCGACGCCGAGGCGATCAAGGCTCGCGCGGAGGCCGTCGCCCGGCAGACCGAAGCGAAGAAGTAGCTTCAGCGCGGGTCGCACGCGATCCGCATCTGGCTGCACGGCGACCGCGGAGTCGCGGTTAGACTACCGCCTGACCCGCTCCCATTCTCGTTTCCGAGGGGCCGCTGTTCATGAAGTCCCTGGCAGTCATCGCGGGCATCGGCGGCATCAATGCGGCCGGGCGGAGTTCGGCTCACCACGGCTACCGGCGCTCCGTGATCGACGTGCTGGAACCGACTCTTGCGGCTGGGACCATTCGCAGCCTCGCAGGCCTGATGCGCATCGAGGGCACGATCGATGCGGAAAAGCGCCGCCACATCCTCGAGCACACGCTGGTGCGAGGCCTCGAGCCCGAGTTCCTCGACCCCGGCGATGTCGCCTGGAACTGCAAGGCTCGCCTGACGCAGGGACACGGGCCGGTCTCGTTCTACGTGTCACTTCGGGACTTGCCCAGTCGTATTCCCGAGCGATGGAAGGTCAGCGAGGCGGTCGCCGGACGCGTTCGCATCGACGTGTCCGAGGACGCGGAGATTCTTCTTCCCGTGACACGGGCCCTCGAGGTCAGTGCCGCCGGGCAGCTGCCGACCGGCTTCGATCCGAAGTCGCTGTACCCGGGCCGCGGCCACCCGCGTGCGATCCAGATCGCGCTTTTCGCCGCCAACGATGCACTCGGCTCGCTGGGCATCGACTGGCACACGTTGATGAAGCACGTGCCCCCGGATCGCGTGAGCGTGTACGCGGGAAGCGCGATGGGCCAGCTCGACCAGGAAGGCAGCGGTGGCCTGCTCGGATCCCGTTACCGCGGCCTGCGACCGACGTCGCGGCAGGTGCCACTGGGCCTGGCCGAGATGCCGGCCGACTTCGTCAACGCTTACGTTCTCGGCAGCGTCGGTCAGACCGGCCACAACATGGGCGCCTGCGCGACCTTCCTGTACAACCTGCGGCACGGGATGTTCGACATCGAGTCGGGCCGATCGCGAGTCGCGCTGGTCGGCGGCGCGGAAGCACCGTTGTGCCCCGACGTGATCGAAGGCCTGGCGACGATGGGGGCGCTCGGGACGGACAAGGCCCTGCTCGAACTCGACCGCCATCGCAACGCGACCGAGCCCGACCTCCGCCGGGCTTGCCGACCGTTCGGCGAGAACTGCGGGTTCACGATCGCGGAAGGTGGCCAGTTCGCCGTGCTGCTCGACGATGCGCTGGCCGTCGAACTCGGCGCAACGGTCCTCGGCGCGGTCACCGATGTGCAGGTGCACGCCGACGGTTACAAGAAGTCGATCTCCTCGCCCGGCGTCGGCAACTACATCTCGTTCGCCCGGGCCGTGGCTCGTGCCATGCGCGACGTGGGCGAAGAGTCGATTCGTCGACGAAGTTTCGTGCAGGCGCATGGCACCGGTACGCCGCAGAACCGCACCACCGAGTCGCAGATCCTGAGCGGCGTCGCGAAGGCCTGCGGGATCGAGGACTGGCCGGTGGCGGCAATCAAGTGCTTCGTCGGCCACACGATGGCCGCCGCCGGGGGCGACCAGCTCGCATCGAGCCTCGGTGTGTTCGCACACGGCATCGTGCCAGGCATCACGACGATCGACGCGGTCGCTGCCGACGTTCAGCAGCAAGGCCTCAGGATTTCACCGATCCCCCTGCAGCGGTCTCCGGCGGACTGGGATGCGTCTTTCCTGAACGCCAAGGGCTTCGGCGGCAACAACGCGACCGCGACCGTCGTTTCGCCGCGGGTCGTGACGCAATGGCTGGAGCAGCGGCACGGCGGCGGCGCAATTGCGGACTGGCGCCGCCGTAACGAAGCGGTCGTCGAGGCGGCGGCCGACTGGGACCGCGCGTTGACCGACGGAACCGCGCAGATCGTCTACCGCTTCGATCACGAGGTCAGGAGCGAAGAGCACGTCCGGATCGAGGACGGCAAGTTGTTCATCGAGGGCCTTGCGCCGATTTCCCTGCTCGACTGATTACTCGCCACGACCCTGCGGCGTGGCGCGCGCGTCGGGGACGGGATCCGATCATGCAGGGATTCCCGACAGCACTGTCCGGAACCATCGATTCCGCGTCTCCTCGGGTCAAGCATGGCGTATCGCAAAAGGCGCACAATCCGGGTCAGGTCCCGCTCGGCGCTTCGCAACAGCAACCAAACCTCCAGAGGACTTCAGCCATGCCGAACCACCACTGGCTCCATTCGACGACCTGCCTGCTGCTGGCGAGCCTCGCCCTGTCCTGCACGGCCGAAGCCTCGCTGTTCAAGAAGGAAGGGACGCCGGACGAACAACGCGCCGAAATCCGCAAGGTGAGCAATCAAGCCCTGGCGGAGCTCTACAAGGCCCAGCCGGCCGCGAAGAGCCAGATCCAGAAAGCCGCCGGCTACGCGGTATTCAGCAACTTCGGCATGAAGATACTCGTGGCGGGCGGTGGCAGCGGCCGCGGCATCGTCATCGACAACAAGACGAAGCGCGAAACCTTCATGAGAATGGCCGAGGTCCAGGCGGGTCTCGGCTTCGGCGTGAAGAACTTCCGGTTGATCTGGGTGTTCGAGAAGAAGGCAGACCTGGATCGCTTCGTCAACACGGGCTGGGAACTCGGCGCGCAGAGCACCGCCTCGGCAAAGGTGGCGGGTCAGGGTACAAGCGCGTTCGCCGGCGCGGTATCCGTGACCCCGGGCGTCTGGCTGTACCAACTGACCGACGACGGACTCGCTCTGGAACTGACCGCCAAGGGAACCCGATACTATAAAGATGACGAGCTGAACTGACAGGATGCGGGCGCGGACCAGCGGACGACCGTACGAATCGTCACTCGTGAAAACGACGACTCATCGCCTGTCATGCCCGCCAGCGCCGGGCACCGTGCGCCGCGGCTAGATCAGGAAGCCGCCGTCGACCACCAGGAACTCGCCGGTGACGTAGGACGACGCGTCCGACGCGAGGAACACCGCGGCGCCCGCCAGGTCCTGCGGCTCGCCGACGCGGCGCAGCGGGTTGTCGCCGACGTAATGCTGGAGTTGCTTCTCGTCTGCGAGCAGGGCGCCCGCGAACCTGGTGCGGATCAGTCCCGGCAGGATCGCATTGCAGCGGATCCCCTCCGGCCCGCACTCGCGCGCGAACGACTTCGTCATGTTGAGGACGGCGCCCTTCGTGATCGAATAGATGCCCTGCATCGGCCCTGGGCGCACCGCATTGACCGACGCGACGTTGATGATCGAGCCGCGACCGCCCGCCCGCATCAGTCGGCCGGCCAGCACCGAGGCGAAGAAGTAGCCGCGGATGTTCACGTCCACCGTCTTCTGGAACGCCCCGAGGTCCGTGTCGAGGATGTGGCCGTAATACGGATTCGTGGCGGCGTTGTTGACCAGCACGTCGAGCCGGCCGAAGCGCTGCTCGACCTGGGCGAACAGTCCGTTGAGCGCGTCCATGTCGCCGATGTGGCAGGCGATCGCAGACGGCCTCGCCGCCTGCCGCGTTGATCGCCTCGGCCACCGCCGCGCAGCCCTCCAGCTTGCGGCTCGAGACCACCACCTTGGCGCCCTGTTGCGCATAGGCCTTGGCGATCGCTTCACCGATGCCGCGGCTCGCGCCCGTGACCACCGCCACGCGTCCCGTCAGATCGAACATCCCGGTCATCGTGCCTCCTCAGGCGGCGCCGCAGAGTCGGCGTCGCGTGTCCTCGTATTCGCGGACCATGCGGCCCACGAGCTCCGCCGTCGGCAGCACGTCGTGGATGTTGCCCGCGCCCTGTCCCGCGCTCCAGATGTCGCGCCAGGCCTTCTTCTCGGTGTTGCCGCCGGAGCCGAAGTTCATCTTCGACTTGTCCGCCTCCGGCAGATTGTCCGCGTCGAAGCCGAGGGCCGCGACGCTGCGCTTCAGGTAATTGCCCTTGACGCCCGTGAACAGCGACGTGTAGACGATCTCGTCCGAGGACGACTCGACGATCATCTGCTTGTAGCCGTCGACGACGTTCGCTTCGCGGGTCGCGAGGAAGCGCGTGCCGATGTACGCCATGTCGGCGCCGAGCGCCTGGGCGGCGAACACATCGGCGCCGCTGCTCATGGCCCCCGAAAGCGCGATCGTGCCGTCGAAGAACTGCCGGATCTCCCGGACCAGTGCAAAGGGACTCGCCATGCCGGCATGGCCGCCGGCACCGGCGCACACCGCGATGATGCCGTCCACGCCCTGCTCCGCCGCCTTGCGTGCGTGACGCAGGCTGATGACGTCGTGGAACACGAGTCCGCCGTAGGAATGCGCCGCCTCGACGATTTCTCGCGGCGGCCGCAGGCTCGTGATGATCAGCGGCACCTTGTGCCGGACGCAGGCCTCGACGTCGTGCTGCAGGCGGTCATTGCTCGCATGCGCGATCTGGTTGACCGCGAACGGGGCGACCTTGGCCGTCGGGTTGGCCTTCGCGTAGGCGTCGAGTTCCTCCTTGATGCGCGCGAGCCACTCGTCCAGCTGCGAGGCCGGTCGCGCGTTCAGCGCGGGAAACGAGCCGACGATCCCTGCCTTGCACTGCTCGATCACGAGATCGGGCGTCGAGGCGATGAACATCGGCGCGCCGATTACCGGCAGGCTCAGTCGGTCACGAAACGAAACCGGAATCGGCATGAGTCACTCCAGATTGCCAAAGTAAGGCGAACGCGACGCGCGACTGCGCAGCCAACGCGCAGCGGCGGTTCGCGCCGGGTTCATGCGCGGGGCCGTGCGCGGCATGGACGCCGCGCCCGGAGCCCCCAGGGATGGGTTCACGGCGTCCCCGCGCGTGAGCCCGGCGCGAGCCGCCGCATAGCGTCGGCATGCGCTCACGCTGCGCGGCTTTCGCTGCCTTCCGCCGGGTGGAACGACTCATTGCGTTCCGCCCGTTGTCTTGAGCCACTTCGACGGTTTGAATCGCTTGCCGTAACGCTTCGACATGCGCTCGCACTCGGCGACGAACGCGCGAATGCCGATCGTGTCGATGTACGAGAGCGTGCCGCCGGTCCAGGCCGGGAAGCCCCAGCCGAGGATCGACCCGAGGTCGGCCTCGGCCGCCGTCGTGACGACGCCCTCCTCCATGCAGCGCGTCGTCTCGAGTGCCTGGATGTACATCATCCGCTTGACGACCTCTTCGGTCTCGAGTTGCCTGAACGCGAGCGGAAAGGTGTCGCGCAGACCCGGCCACAGGTGCTTCTTGGCGTCCTTCGGGTAATCGTAGAAGCCCGCGCCGAAGCGCCGCCCCGGCCGCTTCAGTTCCTCGACGAACTTCTGCACCACGTCATAGGCGACAGGCTTGACGAACTTCCGCCCGAGGTCCTGCTCCGTCTGCTTGATGACCTTCCACTGCAGGTCGATGGTCACCTCGTCGGCGACCGCGAGCGGCCCGACCGGCATGCCGGCCATCTTGGCCGCGTTCTCGATCAACGCCGGGTTGACGCCCTCCTGCAGCATCGCCATGCCTTCGTAGACGTAGGTGCCGAAACAGCGGCTCGTGTAGAAACCGCGGCTGTCGTTGACGACGATCGGCGTCTTGCGCAACTGGCCGACGTAGTCGAGCGCGCGTGCGAGCGTGTCTTCGGAGGTCTTCTTGCCGAGGATGATCTCGACCAGCGGCATCTTGTCCACCGGCGAGAAGAAGTGGATGCCGATGAACTGCGTCGGTCGCTTCGACGCCTGCGCCAGGCCGGTGATCGGCAGCGTCGAGGTGTTGCTCGCGAACACCGCATTCTTCGGGATCACGGCTTCCGTCTTCTGCGTCACATCGGCCTTGATCTCGCGGCTTTCGAACACCGCCTCGATCACGAGGTCGCTGCCGGCCAGATCGTCGTAGCTGACCGTCGGCTTGATCCGGGCGAGGATCGCGTCGGCGTCCGCCTGGGTGCGCTTGCCGCGCTCGACGTCCTTCGCGAGCAGCGCGCGCGAGTACGCCTTGCCCTTCTCCGCGAGCTCGAGCGTGCTGTCGATCAGCACGACCTCCATGCCCGCAAGCGCAGACACGTAGGCCACGCCCGCGCCCATCATGCCGGCGCCCAGGATGCCGAGCCGGCGCACCTGAGTTTTCGGCGGGCCGGCTGGCCGCCGCGCCAGCTTGTCCGCCAGGCCCTTGTTGACGAACATCGTGCGCATCAGGTTGCGGGCCACGGGTCCCGCGAGCAGCTGGCCGAAGTACTTCGATTCGATCCGCAGCCCCTGGTCGATCGGCACCTGCGTGCCCTCGTAGACGCACGACAGGATCGCGAGCGGCGCAGGGTAATTGCGCTGCGTCGTCTTTGCCGTGAGCGCCGTGCCGGCCATGAACGTCTGCGCAGCGGCCGGCGAGGTCTGGCCGACGCCGCCCGGCACCCGGAAGCCCTTCTTGTCCCAGGGCTGCACGCCCTCGCCGCCCTTGAGGATCCACTGCCGCGCCCGCTCGACGATCTCGTCGCGCGGCGCCACTTCGTGGACGAGTCCCTTCTTCAGCGCGTCGGCCGGGCTCAACTGCCGCCCCTCCGTGATCAGCTTCAGCGCCTCGGTGACGCCGACCAGCCGCGGCACGCGCTGCGTGCCGCCACCGCCCGGCAGCAGGCCGATCTTGACCTCGGGCAGGCCGACGCCGGCCTTCGGCTCGTCGGCGATGACCCGGTAGTGGCAGGCGAGCGCGACCTCGAAGCCACCACCGAGCGCGACGCCGTTGATCGCAGCGGCAACCGGCTTGCCACAGGTCTCGAGGCGGCGCAGCAGGCTCGACAGTTCGTAGCTGAACTTGGAGGCTTCGGCAGCGGTGATGCCGCGGTCATAGGCGCCGACCATGTCCTTGATGTCCGCGCCAGCCATGAAGCTGGATTTCGCCGAACCGATCACGACGCCGCGCACGGCGGCATCGGTGGCGACACGCTGGATGCACTCGGCGAGGTCCGACTGGAAACCGGGCGTCAGCACGTTCATCGGCCGGCCGGCCACGTCGATCAGCAGCAGAGCGATGCCGTCGCCATCGACGGAGTAACGGATGTTCTGTGTCATTTGCAGCCCCAAGTCCGGTGTGAGTCGCGCGTCAGACGCGTTCGATGATCGTCGCGGTGCCCATGCCTGCGCCGATGCACAGGGTCACGAGCGCGGTGGAGAGGTCGCGACGCTCGAGCTCGTCGAGCACCATGCTGAGGATCACGGCGCCGGTTGCGCCGAGCGGATGCCCGAGCGCAATCGCACCGCCGTTGACGTTGACCTTGTCGGCCGACAGATCCATGTCGCGCAGGTAGCGCAGCACGACGGACGCAAAGGCCTCGTTGATTTCCCACAGGTCGATGTCCGCGGGCTTCATTCGGGCGCGCTTCAGCGCCTTGCGGCTCGCCCCCGCCGGGCCCGTCAGCATGATCGTGGGCTCGCTGCCGATCGATGCGAACGCACGTATCCGCGCGCGGGGCTTGATGCCGGCCTTGCGGGCCGCGCGCTTGCTGCCGAGCAGCACTGCGGCGGCACCGTCCACGATGCCGCTCGAGTTGCCGGCCGTGTGCACGTGGTGGATCGTTTCGACCTGCGGATAGCGCTGGATGGCGACCGCGTCGAAGCCGCCCTCCTCGCCCATTTGAGTGAAGGCGGGCTTGAGCTTGGCGAGGTCGGCCAGCGAGGTGCCTGGGCGCAGGTACTCGTCCTTCGCGAGGACCACCTCGCCGATCACGTCCTTGACCGGCACGATCGCGCGGTCGAAGTAGCCTGCCTGCTGGGCAAAAGCGGCGCGCCGCTGGCTTTCGACCGCGTACGCATCGAGGTGCTCGCGCGTGAAACCCTCGAGCGTCGCGATCAGGTCCGCGCTGACGCCCTGCGGCACGAAGTACTGGTGCCAGGCGACCTGCGGGTCGATCGCCCAGGCGCCTCCGTCCGAGCCCATGGGCACGCGCGACATCGACTCGACGCCGCCGCCGATCACGATCTCGTCCTGGCCCGACATGATCTGCGCGGCGGCCGTGTTGACCGATTCGAGCGCGGAAGCGCAAAAACGGTTCAACTGCTTGCCCGGCACGCTCTCGTCGTAGCCCGCCACCAGCGTCGCGACGCGCGCGATGTCGGCACCCTGCTCGCCCACCGGCGTGACGCAACCGAGCACCACGTCGTCGACCTGGGCGGTGTCGAGCCCGTTGCGGTCACGAAGGGCGGCCAGGGTCTGCGCCGCGAGTTGCACCGGCGTAATCGTGTGCAGCGAGCCGTCCGCACGGCCGCGGCCGCGCGGCGTGCGCACGGCGTCGAGGATGAAAGCGTCGGTCATGTCGGTGTCCCCGCAAGAGGTTGCGATTCGAAACTACTGTGTCGTCAGGCGAAATTCGGCTTGCGCTTGCCGATGAAAGCGGCGACGCCTTCCTGGCCGTGCGGGTGCAGCGCCTGCGCGGCGATCGTACGGCCCTCGAGCGCCATCTGCGATTCGAGGCCCGGATCCGCGGCGTCCATCAGCCGCTTGACCGCGGCATAGGACTCGGTCGGACCGGCCGCGAATTTCGCCGCGAGCGCGAGCGCCTGCGGCAGCACCTCCGCATCTTCGACCACCTGGTTGACGAGTCCCCAGGCCAGCGCCTCGTCTGCACTCAACGTCCGGTTGGTCAGGAACAACTCGATCGCGCGGCGCCGACCCACGATGCGCGGCAACAGGAACGACGTGCTGCAGTCGGGGGCCAGACCCACGCCGGTATAGGCAAGCGTGAAGCGGCTGCCGCGACCGGCGATGGCGAGATCGGTCATGCAGACGAGACCCACACCACCTCCCGCCGCGGTGCCGTTGACGGCCGCAATCACCGGAGCCTTCATGCGCGTGAAGGCGCTGATTGCCGCGTGGATGTTCGTGGTGAGTTCGTTCAGGTAACCGCCCACCTGATCGCCCTTCTGCGCCATGCCGCGCAGGTCGCCGCCGAAGCAGAAATGCTTGCCCGCCCCGGTGACCACGACTGCGCGCGCAGCCGGGTCGGCTTCGACGCTCAGGGCGGCTTCGAGCAGGTCGCGCCCCATCGCGAGATCGAGCGCGTTGGCGCCGTCGGGGCGGTTCAGCGTGACGGTGGCGACGCCTGCGCGCACCTCGACCAGCACAGTCTTTTCCATCGTATCTCCGGTTCTAGGTCTGGGCGCGGTGATCGGGCGGCCGGGCGAGCTCGTCGAGGCGCGCTTCGAGGTAGCGCAGGACCCGCCGCTTCGGCGCCTGGTCACGGTGTTTCAGGAAGCTGACGGCGCAGCCGTCCATGACGCTGATGAGCAGGTCGAACCCGAGGTCGAAGTTCTCGCCGAGATCGCGCCACTCGGGAAAGAGCTCCATCGACGTGCGGCGCAATTCGCGCTCGAACGCCGCCTCGGCAGGCTCGAGGATCGCGGCCAGTTCCGGGTCGGTGCGAGCCGCGACCGACAACTCCAGGAACACGGCGTACATCGGGTGATTGGCCTGCTCCCAATAGGCCTCGAGCGTGCCGTCGCAACCGGTCAACGCCGGAAGGCAGGTTCTCGACGGCGGTACGAAACGCCTTCAGGCGCTTGGCGTGCAGGTGCTGGACCGTCGCCCTGACGACGTCGGCCCGGGTCGGAAAGTGATGCAGCATCGCGCCACGCGACAGGCCCGCACTGCTGGCGACGACGGCCGTCGTGGTGCGGAAATAGCCGAGATCGATGAAGCAGCGCAGCGCCGCCTCGATGATCTGCTGGCGCGTGGACGCGCTCTTGCGAGCCTGCCATCCCAGTGACTGGCTGGCGGCGGTCGGGCTGGCGGGAGTCGGACCGAGTGCGGACATCCTGGACCCAGTTTCTAGCGCGAATTCCGCAGCATGTTGTCCATGCCAAAAAAAGTCAAAAGTGCCCGAAACCGGCTGGCATGGCGGTTCATCACTCGTCGGGAGCCACCTCGAGGCGAATGCCGTCCAGCGCCTCGGTGAAGTCCACCTGGCAGCTCAGGCGCGACCTGGCCGGGTCGTAGTGCTGGAGCTCGACCAACAGTTCCTTCTCGTCGCCCTGCGGCGGCGGCAAGCGGGGCATCCATTCAGGGTCCACGAAGATGTGGCAGGTGGCGCAGGAGCAAAGGCCGCCGCAGATCGCGGTGACGCCGTAGTCGAACTCCCGAAGCGTCTCCATGAACTTGAGACCGGGCTGGCCCTCCACCTCGTGCACCTGCGAATCCCGATCGGTCACCACCATCTTGGCCATTCGTCACCCGCTGCCTTTGCCTGAGTCAACCTGTCGATTATTGCAGCGCAAGAGCCGCGAGGCGAGCCTTGCCTCACGGTCGGCCAGGACGCCATCCGGATCCGGTCGGGAGCCCAGACTGGACCGGTACCAGAGCCACTGCACGTAGTCGAACGCCCACCGCGCCTCCTCGAGGACATCTCGATCGACGGTCGATCCCGCTCCATACGCGCCCAGCAGCAAATCGGTTTCAGCGGCACCCAGCTCGTGGAGCGCCAGGAACCCGGCCACGTCGAACAGCGGGTCGCCGACGCCGCCGTACTCCCAGTCGACGAGCCACAGGCGCGCCCTGGTGTCCACGACATTCAGGTGATGCAGATCGTGATGGCAGAGCGCCCGCCGAGGCTTGCGCCGCTCGATGCGCTCGAACGCCTGGTCCGCGCGGTGCCGCAAGACTGCAACCGTTGGATCGCTGGCGGAGATCGTCCTTGCGAGGTGCCGCGCCTGCTCCGCGTAACTGACGGCTGCGATTCCCGGCGCCGGCGGCATCGTGTGCAACCGGGCGAGCAGGCTGCCAATACGCGCGAGGTTGCGGGGCTCGGCAGCATCGGACGCCTGCCAGGTGCGCCCCTCGATGTACCGCGTGACCAGCAGACCCGTCGGCGGATCGCAGGCCAGCACATCGGGCGCAAACCCCGCGGCGGCCACCACCGCCATTAACGCGCATTCGCTGTGGCGGTTCACGCCGAGTCGCTCGGCATCGGCATATCCCAGCCGTGCGAACCAGGCCTGCCCGCCGCGCTCGACGCGCCACGCCTGGTTGCTGAGCCCACCCGTGAGTCGCGTCATCGCGCCGTCGGCCAGCGCCCGCGTCGCGGCACGACCGCGCAGCAGCTCGCGCAGCCGCGCCTGCTCCGGATCGATGATGCGCACCGGATCGTTCGCTTCAGGCATCCGCGCGCGCCACCGTGCGGACTTCGATCTGCGCGAGATCGGCCCGCCATGCACGGTAACCACGCACGGCGATGACGACGTAGACGATGAACAGCACCGCAGTGGCGTAAAAGCCCTGGCTCCAGTACAGGGCCGCGGCGACGGCGTCGATCACGATCCAGTACAGCCAGTTCTCGAGCACCTTGCGTGCGACGAGCCAGGTGGCCAGCACGCTGGCCCAGGCCACGAGCGCGTCCACGTAGGGCACGAACCCGCCCTGCGAGCGCGCGATGACCCAGCCATTTAACAGGCCGACCGCAAGCACGAGCCCGATGCCGATCGCGTGACGGGCGACGCTCCAGCGACGGACGGGCAAAGCCTCGCCGCTCGCGACCAAGCCCCCGCGCCACGCGCGCCAGCCATAGACCGCCATCCCGATGTAGAAGACCTGCAGCGCGGCCTGCATCTGCAGTCCGCCGCGCGCGAACAGCACCAGGTAAATGCCCGAACTGGCGATCGCGCAAGCCCAGCACCACGCGTTCTGTCGCACGGCGAGCAGCAGGTAACCGAGCGCCAGCGCCACCGCCGCCCACTCGGCCGGCGGAATCGCCGCAAGCGATTGCAGCAGACCCGTCATGCGGATCGCACGGCCGTCACTGCTCCGCCGGTGACGGCTCGCCGCCCAGCACCTTCATCACGAACACCGCCCGCGAGTTGCTCGCGAACGTCTGCTTCGTTTCCTCACCGAGGATTGCGAACACCCGGTCATGCTCGCCGGACACCTGTGTACTCATCGCGTTCGTCTCGACACGCAACTCCAGATGCCGATTCAACCGCTCGATGAAATCCTTGATCGGCGGCACGTAGTTCTCGTCGAGTGGATAAAGGCTGATATCGACTGCAATGCGCATAGGATTCTCCGTAGCGATTTTTCAGGAGCAACCGCTGTAGCCCGGAGCGGCGCGAGTTGGCGGTCGGACTCCGCGGGCCGGGCGTCGCGCCGCACGACGCGGCGCGCGAGCCCCCATGGATGGGTTGACGGCGTCCCGGCGCGCGGAGTCCGACCGCCAGCTCGCGCCGCTGCGGGCGACAAGTCAGCGCAATGACCATTGCACCGTCACCCCGAACTGCCGCGGATCCCCCTGCTGCACGTAAAGCTCATTCGCGAAGTCCGGCGGCTCGAGCCCGAAGTAGAACCCGCGAACCGCGTAGCGCTCGTCGAACACGTTGCGTCCCCAGGCGTGCACAGACCAGCGCTCGCCGGCATAGCCGGCCCGCAGGTTCACGAGCGCGTACGACCCGGAGCGCTGGTCATGGCTGGCGTCGAAGTAGAACGCGTCACTGCCATTCAGGTCGGCCCGCGCCATCCAGCCGCGACTGCCGTTCCACTCCGCGAACAACGAATACTGATAGCCGGGGGCATGCGCCTGCTCGCGACCGTCGAGATCGCGATCGCCATAGCGGTAACCGACGTACTCGGACTGAAGCAGCCCGAGCGTGCCGCCCAGTGTCAGCGACGGCCTGATCCGCCACGCAATCGAACCCTCGAGGCCGGCATTGCGGCCACGGGCGGCGTTGTCGGTGTAGAAGACATACGACAACGGATCACCCGGATCGACCTGGAACGAAGTCGCCACCTGCTGCGACTCGCGCCACATGTGGAACACTGCCAGCTCCGCCGACAACGCGCCGTCCTCGCTCGCATGACGGACGCCGGCCTCGAGATTCCAGAGGTACTCGGGCTCGAACTCGCGCCGCTCGTCGGGCACGAGCTGCCCGATGTTGAAGCCACCCGCCTTGTAACCGCGGCTGGCCGTCGTGTACCAGCCCGACCGCGCGCCGAAGTCACCCGACAACGAGACGTGCCCGCCGAGCATCGTATCGCTGGGCGAGAACTCGGCGCCGTCGCTGTCGTCGTAGTCCGCGGACCACCGCTCGACACGGAGCCCCGCCGCGAGCACGAGGTCGCCCGCCACACGCCACTCCGCCTCACCGTAGGCCGCAAGGTTCAGCGCGTCATAGGCGCTCTCGAGCAACGGTCGCAGCAACTCCCCGGCGAATTCGTCGCGCTGCAGGGTGTCCTCGTCGAGCCGCAACGCGTAGACGCCCGCGAGCCAGCCGAAACCGTCGTCGCGCGCCGTCGCGTCGCTGGTGATGCGCAGGTCCTGGCTCAGCGTGCCGCGTTCCCGCGTGTAGCGCGAAAAGTAGTCGTAGGGTGCGAACTCGCCCCAGTACGCGTCATTGCCCCAATCCCCGTCGAAGCTGTAGACGCTGTCCGAGGATGCGAACGCCGTGGTGCTGAGCAGGCTCGCAGCAACAAGATCCACCGCCACCTTGGCGGAGGCCCCGCTCGCGCGTTGCGCGTCGCGGCCCGGGCGATCCGACAAGGTGTCGAACGAGTTGTCGGGCGCGAACGCGTCGAAGCCATTGTCGAGGTCGGCGTACAGCGCCGCGAGGTCCACCTGCCAGCCGGCGCGCGGCTGCAGTCGCAGCTTGCCGCGCAACGTCAGCTCGTCGCGGGCATTGGTGTCGTCGCGGCCGAGGTAGCGATTGCGGCGAAACCCGTCGCTGTGCGCCTGCTGGGCTGCGAACCGCCAGGCGCCGGACTCGTCGCCAGCGAGATCGACGGCACCGCCGGCGACGAGCGCGACGCCCGTCATGCCGTCCTCGGCCGCGGTCAGCTCGGTTCGCAACTCGCGCTCGGGACGGGGATCGGTAGTCCGGATGTTGATCAGGCCCGCCAGCGCGTTTGCGCCGTAGCGCGTGCCCTGCGGGCCGCGCAGCACCTCGACCTGTTCCACGTCGAACGAGGTCGCCGGCATGCCGACACCGCTGAAGTCGATGTCGTCGATCAGGAAGCCGACGGACGGGTTGGGTGCGCCCTGGTACTGCTCGAGTTCACCGATGCCGCGCAACTGGAAGTAACGCGGCCGGGACGTGCCGCCCGACCAGTTCAGGTTCGGGACCAGTCCCACCACGTCGGCGAAATGCTGCAGGCCGGCCGACCGGAGCAGCGCGGCGTCGAGCACGGTGACGCTGGCCGGAACCTCGCTGGCGGGCGCGGGCCGCAACGAGGCCGTGACGACGATCTCTTCCAGCATGGGCGGCGGGTCGGCCGCCGCTCCGGTGGCCGGAGCGGCACCACAAGCAAACAGAGCAACGACGATAAATCGCCTTAGATTATGCTTGTAATCTATTGATTGATAGAGAGAAAAACTGCGAGATGAGGTCACTGTACCTGCTCCCTACGCCGGTGCTAACCGGATCAGGTTCAACGGGTTCGCCGATGAGCGGCTCGCGCGGCGCTCGGCATCTCAGGCCCAGTCAGGCCACCCCAAGGTGCCGGCGAGTATAGCGGCGAAACCAGAACCCCGAAACGGCGACGGTTGACGGCGATCACGGGCTGGGGACTAATGCGCGTCCCCAGTCCGTGGATCTGCCCAGCAATGGCTAAGCGCAAGTGCCGCCTGTTCCTCGTCGATGCGTTCACCCGCGAGCGCTTCTGCGGCAATCCGGCCGCGGTGATCCTCGATGCCGAGCAACTCACCGAAGACGAGATGCGCCGCATCGCGCGCGAGATCCCCGGCACCGAGGTCGCGTTCGTGATGGCCTCGGAGACGCCCGAGCACGACGTCGAGATCCGCTTCTTCTCGCCCCGGCGAGAAGTCGCCTTCGTCGGCCACGCGACGGTGGCCGCGCACTACGTGCGTGCGTTTGCGAACGGCGTGCCCAAGGGCAAGGTGCGGCAGAAGTGGGCCGGGGGCATCGTCGAAGTCGAAGTCACGGGCCGCAAGCCTGCGCTGCGCGTTGCGGTCCACCAGAGCCCCGCGACGTTTGGCCCGGTGGTGCCCGCGGAGCGCCGGGCCCCGGTGCTCGACGCGCTGGGCATCAGCTCGTCCAGCCTGCACCCGAACTGTCCGATGCAGGTCATGAGCAAGGCGAACTCGCGGTTGCTGATCGGCCTGCGCTCGCCCGACACGCTCGAGTCGTTGCAGCCGGACATGGACGCGCTGATTCACCTGACGCCACACGTCGGCGCCGACGGCTTCTTCGTTTTTGCGGTTAAGCCGGGCAGCGACCCGGTCACGACCGAATCGCGGATGTTCTGCCCGGTGATTGGCGTGCCCGAGGATCCGGTCAGCGGCAATGCGCACGGCATGCTCGGTGTCTACATGCTGAGCAACGGATTGCTGACCGCAACCGATGGCAAGGTGAGCTTCACTGGTCACCAGGGCCGCTTCGTCGATCGGCCGGGCACGGTCGAGGTCGAAGTCACGGCCTCCGGCAAGCGGGCCACCAGCGTCTGCGTCGCCGGCGACGCCACGATCGTCTACCAGGCGGAAATCGAGCTCTGAAGCGCGCCGCGGTCACGGCTTTCGCAGCGGCGCTCGCAGTCGCGAGCGTCGGTGCCGCGGACGCCGCGATCGAACCACCGACCGGGCAGCAAGCGCTCTGCGGCGCCGGACCACTAGAGATCCTGCTCACCAATGACGACGGCGTCGACGCCGCGGGCATTCGCGCCTTGCGCGCGCACCTTCTCGCGGCGGGCCACCGGGTCATGCTGATCGCGCCCGAGCGCAACGCGAGCGGCAGCGCAATGAGCTTTACCTGGGGCGCCGTTAACGTGACGCGTGACGCGTCCGACGCCAATGTCGTCGCGGTCGGCGGAACGCCGGCCACGGCTGTCGTGCTCGGCGCGACCGCGCTCTATCCGGCTGGACGACGTCCCGACCTCGTCATCTCCGGCATCAACCACGGCTCGAATTCGGGTGCGCTTCTGGCGCTCTCCGGGACCGTCGGCGCGGCACTTGCGGGCACCGTGCTGCTCGACCCGCCGATCCCCGGCTTTGCAGTGAATGCCGCACGCGCCGTTGCGGGCGAGCCGATCGATTCGATGGCAAATCGCGCGCAACTCGACGCCGTCGCTCGCGACGCGACGAGCCTGATCGCCGCGCACCGGAACTGGTTCTGCGACGGCGGTCGCGTCGTCCGTGCGGGCACGGTGCTGAACGTGAATTACCCGGGGCTGCCCGTGTCGCAACTGAAGGGCACACGAATGACCCGGCAGGGATCGGCTTCCGACCTGCGAATCGCGTTCGAGCAGACCGCCGCAGGCGAGTACACGGCCCGCACGCGACGGGTCGAGGTGATCGACGATCGCGATTCGGACAACTACTGGCTCGCGGCGGGCTACGTGACGATCACGCCGCTGGGTGCAGAGCTGACCTACGGCGCAGCGCGTGACGCGCCGAGCCAGCGGTAGACCTCGCCCTCGCGGCCGGCGCGCCCCTCCTCCACCAGCTTGATTGCGTGCGCGAGCAACGAATACCTCGCGTAGCCGTGCAGGAAGGCGGGCACGTCGTCGTAGACGTCGGCCAGCACCTCGTCGAGCGTCGTGGCGCCGCGTCGTTCGAGCGCAAGCAAGAGCTTCGCTTCGCGGGCGAGCCGATGCCCGATCACCCGGTCGATTTCGGCCAGCGCGTCCGGCATCACCGCGCCGTGCCCCGGTGCCAGCGCAGTCAACGGCAGCTCGCGCAACCGGCGCAGCGATTCGAGGTACTCCCGCATCGAGCCGTCCGGCGGAATGATGATCACGGTCGAGCCGCTCATCAGGTGATCGCCCGTGAACAACAGGCCGGCCTGCTCGAGCAGGAAGCAGACGTGGTTCGACGCGTGGCCCGGCGTGTGGATCGCCTGCAGCGTGGCCTCGCGTACAGCGATGCGCTCGCCGTGCACGAGGCCCGCGTCGGGTGCGTAGGTCGGATCCTGGTGGCCGTCGTCGGGAGCGGGCTGGCCGTACACTCGCGCCCCGGTCTGATCGCGCAACCACGCGGCGCCCGGCGAATGGTCGGGATGCGAATGCGTGCAGAGGATCCGGTCGATGCCGGGACCCGCGACTGCGAGGATCCGCGCAAGGTGACCGGGATCGTCGCAACCCGGATCGATCACGACGGGCCGCTCGACCCCGACGACGTAGGTGTTCGTGCCCGGCCCCGTCAGAGGCGAGGGGTTCGGCGCCACGATGCGCCAGACCGCGGCGGCGATCTGCTGAACGCTCCCGGTGACGGCCAAGGCCTGGGGATCGAGGTTCGTCATCGGTGCCCCAGGCTCAGGGCCTGCAAGGACTGGCGCGGCCGGAGGGATTCGAACCCCCGACCCTCAGGTTCGAAGCCTGATGCTCTATCCAACTGAGCTACGGCCGCGCGCGGGATGCGCAATTCTAGCGCACTACAGCTCGAGGCCGTATTGATAGAACACCTCGTCGCGCTGCCAGCCGAGCGACTCGTAGAGTCGCTGGGCCGGCACGTTGGTCCGGGCCGTGGCGAGTTCCAGCCCGACGGCTCCGGTCGCACGCGCAAATCGGGCCGCGGCCTCCATCAGCAGCCGACCGACACCACCGCCCCTCGCCGACGGCGCAACGAAGAGATCGCTGAGGATGAAGACCGGCGCCGCGCGGATCGACGAGAAGCACGGATAGAGCTGTACGAACCCGACGGCTTCGCCGTCCGCCGCCTGCGCGACGAGCACGGTCGACTGGCGCTGCGACAGCCGCTCGGCAACGAAGCGGCGGGCCCGCGGGAGGTCGGCTGGCTGTCGATAGAACTGCCGGTAGGCATCGAACAGCGGCGCGACAAGATCAGCGTCGACCGCCGTCGCCTGGCGGATCGAGACCGTCATCGGGAGCCCCGCAGCCGTGCTCAAGTTGCCATCAGCGTCGGACCGCCCTTCGCCTCCGCCCGCTGGTAAGCCGGGCGCGCCCGCATGCGCTTCAGGTACTCGTGCAGGTGCGGATGGCTGCCGGCGTGCGGCGCCCGCGACAGCAACGCCTCGACCGCGAAGCTCATCTGGAAATCCGCCATCGTGATCTCCGGGCCGGCGAACCACCGGTGCGTGCCCAGGTGATCCTCGATGAACGCAAGCGCCGCCTGCAGGTTGGGATCGATCAGCGTCGCCTGCACCTTCTCGCAGATGCCGCGGGCGATCGGCCGCACGAAGAACGGCATCGGCCGCTTCGGGATCGTTACGAACACGAGTTTCATGACCAGCCAGTTCATCAGGGATCCCTCGGCATAATGCATCCAGTAGCGGCACTGCCGATACGCCGGCGTCCCGATCGGAGGCTGCAGATGCGCGACTTCGCCCCGCCCCTGTTGGCCGAATTTCTCGACGATGTATTCGATGATCGCGCCGGATTCGGCGATCACCTCGCCATCGTCGGTGACGACCGGCGACTTGCCGAGTGGATGAATGGCCTTGAGCTCCGGCGGGGCCAGGCGCGTCTTCGCATCGCGACGATAGACCTTGAGCTCGTACGGAACGTCGAGTTCCTCGAGCAGCCAGAGGATGCGCTGCGAGCGGGAAGTCTCGAGATGGTGGACGGTGAGCATGGGCGTGGCGCCTCGACGGACAGGAGCGGATTGGCGCAGCGTAGCAGCCGCTCCACTCGCCCGCTAACCCACCCTCTGGAAGGCAGCAGCAGGATTCCCGACGCTTTCGTCGGCAGGCAGTCGTGCCAGGCGTCGCCAGAGGCGCTGGTCGCGCGAACGCGGCCCGATCAGCCCCAGGGCCACCAGCCAACCATACAAGCGATTCGGCGGCTGCAGGTGGTACGGGACCTTGTTGAAATCGAACAGGATCGGGCGCCCGGATCCATCCGCCCGCCGCTGCACCAGCACGTTGCCCGGATGCAAGTCGAGGTCGTACAGGCCGACACCGTGGGCGCAATCGAGGATGGTCCGCAGCTCGGACAGCAAACGCTCGCGATTGCGCGCTGAACAGCCACGCAGGAAGGAAGCCAGCGTCTCGCCGCAGACGCGCTGCTGCACGAAGAACTCCTCTCGCGGCGAGGACCAGTAGCCGACTGGAGCTGCAACGTACTGTGCGAGCCCGGCCACCCGACGCAGCGTTTCATTGCGCTCGCACTCGTATCGCGCGAGAGAGCCACCGGCTCGGTCCGAGTGCCGGGCGACCGCCCGCCGATGGTAGGACTTCAGCACGAGCGCCTGATCGTGCCTGCGAGCCGAAAATGCGACGCACCGTCGACCCACACCGACAACCTCGCCGAGCTCGACATCCGCAAACTGCGTCGACGCCAGTGCCGGACGCGCGGGTTGCGGCTGCCCCGCCTCCCGGTCGTCAGCCCGCCGCAGGAACCGCATGCAAATCACCCAGGCCGGCGGATTCGTTGCGACGCGCGGTCAGCATCGCGACGAGGGCAGCCACCTCGCTGAGCGGCTGCGGCTTCTGCAGGAAAGCCGTCGCACCCTGCTGCAGTGCACGAGCTTCGCTCTCCGCGCAACCGTGCGCGGTCAGCACGATGCAATCGGCCTCCGGATCACGGCGACGCAGGCACGCGAGGATCTCGAATCCTGCGAGCTGGTCGCCGCGCGACAGGCGCAGGTCCGTGATCACGATGCGGTAACGATGCCTCTCGATCAGCGACCGCGCTGCCTCCTCGTCCACGGCGCAGTCCACGTCGTAGCCCAGCCCCGCGAAGAACTCCGCCATCGCGGCGAGAATGGACGCCTCGTCGTCGATCAACAGCAGCCTGTCCACGTCGCCGGCGCTTGCCGTTGCGTTGCGCACCGACCCGGCTTTACGTCCGTCCGCGATGACCGGGCGCGAAACGGGACGCCACCAGGAGCAGCATCACCAACGACAACAGCAGGTCGAGGCTGCCACCGCCGCCAGACGATCCCGACGAGTTATCGGCCGACACGGGCGGAGTCGGCGCAGGGGTCGGCGCGGGCGCAGGAGCCGGTGCCGGAGCGGTACCCGTCTCCGGTACCAGGTTCGCGCACTGATCCTCCTTGTTGCCCTGCACGCGATTGTTCCCGCCAGCCGGCGCCGGGTTGTTTTCCTTGCACTGCAGGTTGCCGTCGATCACGTTGTCGGCAATGACCACACCGCCGCGGTTAGCGAAGGCCTGCACGTCGGAATCCACCGTGTTGTTCAGCACCTCGAGGCGTGAGCGATTGCTGTTCAGCTGGATGCTCCCGCCGACGGTGGTGCGTGCGATGATGCTGCGATCGCCGACCAGGTTGTCGAGCTGGATATTGCCGTTGACGAACGTGTCGGCCACGTCGATGAAGTCGGAATTCTCGGCCTGGATGCTGCCCTCGATCCGGACGTTGCCGCGGGTGATCAACGAACCGCCGGCGTAGAGCTGCACGTTGCCCTTGACCGTCGTGCCGTCGAGCCGGCAAGGCGCGGCCACCAGCACGTTGCCATCGACGGTCACGCTGCCGAGGTTCGGCGGGCAGTTCACGTCGTCAGCGAGCACGACCGTCGGTGAGGCCGCCAGCGCGGCCACCAAGCTCAGGTGTACAGGTGTCTTGTAGCGAATCATGGTTTCGGGCTCCCGGTGACGAGTGGACGCAGGCGCGAGGCCGTGCGGGCTAACCAGGAGCTTTGCAATCGTCGAGCCAGTCCGAGCATGACTCGACGAATGCCGCTAATATCTCTTTGGAACAGTGGGTTATCGTCGTTATCTGGAATTCACTGGAGTGGCGAACGTTGTCGACTCGTCCAGAATCCGGACGAACCGTCTAGTCTCTGGACGGACCGAGCCCGTAGTCCTTGAGCTTCTGGTACAGCGAGCTGCGCGAAATGCCGAGGCGCCGCGCCGCCGGCTCGACCTTGCCGTGGGTGTCGCCGAAGCACTCGTTCGATGTGCCGGCGCTCGAGTTCCCGCAGCGTCAGCGTCGACTCGTCATCGACCGCCGGTGGCACGGCCTCGAAGCGCAGGTCACGACGGCCGATCACCCCGCCCTCGCCGAGCAGGACGGCCCGCTCGATGATGTTGCGCAGCTCGCGAACATTCCCGGGCCACGGGTAGCCGAGCAGCGCCTGCTCGGCGTCCGCTGCGAAGCCGGTCACGCTGCGACCTACATCCGCCGCAATGTGTTCGAGCAGCACCCGTGCCAGCGCCAGCACGTCGTCGCCGCGCTCGCGCAGCGGCGGCACGACCAGCGGGATCGCGCTGATGCGGAAATACAGGTCGCGGCGAAAACGGCCGTCGCGAGCCAGCTCGGCGAGGTTGGCGTGGCTCGCCGCGACCAGGCGGATGTCGACGAAGCGCTCGCGCACGTCGCCCAGCATCCGGAAGCGCTTTTCCTCGAGCACCTTGAGCAGCTTGGGCTGCACCAGCGGATCGACGTCGCCGATTTCGTCGAGGAAGACCGTGCCGCCGTGAGCGATCTCGAGCAGGCCCGGCTTGCGGGCCACCGCGCCGGTGAAGGCGCCTTTCTCGTGCCCGAACAGTTCCGTCTCGAGAAACTCACGGGTCAGGCCGGCACAGTTGAGATCGACGAAGGCCTCGTCGGCGCGCGGGCCGTTCCGGTGCAGCCAACCCGCCAGTACGCCCTTGCCAGCGCCAGTCTCGCCCTGGATCAGGATCGGGCTGTCGGCATCGAGCACCTTGCGCGCCTGCTCGGCCAGCGTGCGAATCGCCGGGCTCGAGCCCAGGAACGGGTCGATCGGCCTGCGACGCTCGCGTGCCGAGCCGGCGAGCCGCGAACGCTGCGCCCTCCCGGCGTCCAGGAGTCGCCGCAGGATGACCAGTAGCGCAGGCAACTCGACGGGCTTGGTCAGGAAGTGTTCGGCACCCTCCTTGATGGCCTGCACCGCGAGGTCGATCGAGCCGTGGCCGGTGAGCACGATCAACGGCACGCCCGGGTCGATCTCCCGCAAGCGCGGCAGCAGCGCCAGCGCGTCGCCGTCCGGAAGCTTGTAATCGACGATGGCCGCGTCCGGCTTGACCGCGAGGAAGGTGTCGATCGCCTGTCGGCAACTGTCGGCCTCGTGCACCTCGTATCCCTGCGTCTCGAGGAAATCCCGCAACCCGAAGCGGACTGCCGGCTGGTCGTCGATCACCAGGATGCGTTTTCTTGCCACGAAGCCTCCGGGTCCCTTGCAACGGTTCAGGCCAGCGCCCACGGGAATCGCACGATGACTTCGGCACCACCCTCCGGTCGGTTGCGCGCGTCGACCTCGCCGCCATGCTCCAGCACGATTCGTTGCACCAGCGCCAGGCCAAGCCCGGTGCCGCCGCGCCGGCGAGTGAAGAACGGCTCGAAGACCCGCTGCAGGTCCTCGGGCCTGAAGCCGGGACCGCGGTCGCTGACCGAGCACGTGATCCAGCGTCGACCCTCCGCCTCGACGAGCGAGCCCTCGAGTGTGACCGCCGAGCCCGCCGGCGCGTGCTGGAGCGCGTTGTCGATCAGGTTCTGGAATGCCTGAGCGAGGCGCCCCGGATCGAGCCGGATGGCGTCCGGCTGCAACGCCATCCGATTGACGATCGTGACGCCTGTCTCCCGCGCCAGCGCGTCGCAGCTCGCGATAGCCTGCGCGACGACGGCGTTCAGTGACCCGGCCACGAACTCGCGGGTCGGCGATCGCCCGTAGGACAGCAGCTCGGCCATCAACTTGCTGAGCCGGTCGACCTCGCTGCGCAGCACCTCGAGATAACGGCCGAACTCGGGCCGCTCGCCCATGCGCGCGCTCATCGCGTCCAGCGTGGACGAAATGCCGAACAGGGGATTGCGCACTTCGTGCGCGACGCCCGCCACCAGCGCACCCATGGCCGTCATCGTCTCGTTGCGCCGCAATTCGTCCTTGAGTTGCTCCCGTTCGCGCTCGGCGCGCTCGCGTTCGGCAATTTCATGCTGCAGTTCGTCGACGGTGCGGCGCAGCTGCCCCTCGCTGGCCTCCAGCCGGTCGCGCGACACCGTCGTCGCCTGCAGCTGCTCGACCATCCGGTTGTACTGCTGCGCCAGGTCGCCGAACTCGTCGTTCGCCCCAGCACGGACTCGATGCGTCAGGTCACCGCCTGCGACGGCCCGGGTGCCGCGATTGAGTTGCGCCAGCGGCACGCGGATGACCCGCACCAGCAGCCAGCCGATCAGCCCGGCCGCGAGCAGGTAAAGTGGAATCAGGTAACGCATCGCGAGTTGCACGCGGTCGGCCGCCTGCCCGGCCTGCTCCCGCGGCAGGTCCAACCCGCGCAAGGCGAGCACCTGGATCTGCTCGTCGAGCATCGCGTCCATTGCCACGCGCAACTCGATGAACCGCTGCCGCCCGGCGTGCATGGAGTCCTCCAGCTCGACGACCTCCCGCACGGCCTCGCCGATCCGGGCCACGTTGCGACTCAACTCACGACCGTGACGGCGCTCCTCGGCTGACAGGTTGTAGCCGAGGAAATTCGCCAAGGTACGGTCGAGGATCTGCAGCTTGCGGTGGATGGCCTCGCGTGCCTGGGCGGTCGGCTGGCGATGGTAGTTCGCCACCCAGTGCCCGACCTCGGCCGCCTCGGCTTCGAGGTCGGCGCTGGCCACGGCCGCACCGAAGCCGGCCCGCTCGCGGGACCGTTCGGCAAACAGTGCCGGCTGCAGGCGGGCGTCGATGACGTAGTCGATCTCCTCGGTCGACTCCTCGATCACGGCGTAGAGCCGCTCCTGCCGGTCGGCGTAGTCCATCAACGCGTGGCCAAGCGCGGTGAATTCGGCGTGCAGCTCGCCGAGCCGCCGCCCCAGGCTGCGCTCCTCCTCCGTGAGCACCAGTCGCAGGTAGGTCGCGTGGTATTGCGCGAAGTCCTGTTCGTCCTTTTGCGCCCACTCGCGATACTCGGGCCGACGGGTCGCGAGATACTTGAGCACCGCGAGCCCCATGCCGTTGACGTTGAGCTCCTGCTCGTACGCGGCCGCGCTGATCGGTGCCTTGACTTCAGCCAGCCGCTGCAGCGCGGCCTCGACCTCGTCGAGTCCCCGGTAGATGAACAGCATCGACAGCGCGCCGATCGCGATGATCAGCAGCAGGCCCGCGGCGATTTTCCGGCTGACGCTGAAACGGATCGTCGGGGTCATCGCGCCGCGGGTCCGCGGCGCTATTTCATCGTCGGCATCACGAACTGCGCGCTCTCCCGCGCAGCCGTCGGCCACCGCGACGTCACGGTCTTCAGGCGCGTGTAGAACCGTACGCCGTCGGGCCCGTGCACGTGCAGCGGCCCGAACAGCGACCGCTTCCACCCACCGAACGAATGGAACGCCATCGGCACCGGGATCGGCACGTTGACGCCGACCATGCCCGCCTGCACTCGCTGCGCGAACGTGCGCGCGGCCTCGCCGCTCGCCGTGAAGATTGCGGTGCCGTTGCCGAACTCGTGCGTATTGACGATTTCGAGCGCCGTCTCGAAGTCCGGCGCGCGCACGATGCACAGCACCGGCCCGAAGATCTCCTCGCGATAGATCCGCATGGCCGGTTGCACGTGATCGAACAGGCACGGGCCGAGGTAGTACCCCTGCTCGTGGCCCTTGACCTTCAGGCCGCGGCCATCCACGACGAGGGCCGCGCCTTCCTGCACTCCCAGGTCGACGTAGCTGCGCACGCGCTCGAGATGCTCGCGCGTGACGAGCGGTCCCATGTCGCTCCAATCCGCCGTGCCAGGCGCCACCTTGAGTTCGGCGAGCTGCTGCTTGACCGCTTCGACCAGACGGTCGCCGGCATCACTGACCGCCACGGCGACGGAGATCGCCATGCAGCGTTCGCCCGCGGAACCGAAAGCTGCGCCGACGAGCGCGCTCGCGGCATTGCGCGTGTCGGCGTCGGGCATCACCACCATGTGGTTCTTGGCTCCGCCGAGCGCCTGCACGCGCTTGCCGTGCGCGGACGCCGTCCGGTAGATGTACTCGGCCACCGGCGTCGAGCCCACGAAACTCACAGCGGCCACGCGCGGGTCGGTCAGCAGCGTGTCCACGGCCTCGCGATCGCCGTTGACGACGTTGAACACGCCGTCCGGCAATCCAGCCTGCTGCAGCAGTTCGGCGAGGCGCAGCGGCACGCTCGGATCCTTCTCGGACGGCTTCAGCACGAACGTATTGCCGCAGGCGATGGCCACCGGGAACATCCACATCGGCACCATGGCCGGGAAATTGAACGGCGTGATGCCGGCGCACACGCCCACCGGCTGCCGCATCGACCAGCTGTCGACGTTGGTGCCGACGTTCTCGGTGAACTCGCTCTTCAGCAGCTGCGGTATGCCGCAGGCGAACTCGACCACTTCCATGCCCCGCGTCAGTTCGCCGCGCGCGTCGGAGAGCACTTTGCCGTGCTCCGAGGTGAGCAGCAGCGCGAGTTCGTCGGCATGGGTCTCGAGCAACGCCTTGAAGCGGAACATGACGCGTGCCCGCTGCAATGGCGTCGTGGCGGCCCAGCCGGGCAGCGCATTCTCGGCGGCCGCGATCGCGGCACGCGTTTCGTCCGCCGAGGCGAACGCGACGTGTCCGCGCAGCGCACCGGTGGCTGGGTTGAAAACCGGACCGTTGCGGACCGAAACGCCGGCGACGTGACGCCCGGCGATGTGGTGGCCCAGTTCGAACGGGACCGGGTCGGAACCCGCAATCGGGGATGGCGTGCTCATGGTAGACCTCTGCAGAAGCGCTCCGGGCATCCCGCCCGGGGGGCGTCATTGGACACCAGAATCCCCTGCGGCCGCCACCGGGACGGCTCGGGACGGCCCCCGCTTCAGCTGTACACCCGATCCTGCGGCAGCAGCGCGTCGGCGGCGAGCTGCGGCTGCGCCGCAATCTGCCGGTAAAGCGGCGTGAAATCGGGGGCGGTCTCGCGGAACAGCTGCGCGAAATCGTCGATCACGAAGTACGTCTGCTGGAAGCTGTCGATCTTGTAGCGCGTGCGCATCACGCGCCCCAGGTCGAAGCCGATGCGCCGTGGCTCGGGACTTGCGAGTGCGTGGTCGATCTCGCTCGGCGACGACAGGATCCCGGCGCCGTAGATGCGCGGGCCGTCGTCCGTCCGGATCAGCCCGAACTCGACCGTGTACCAGTACAGCCGCGCCAGGTACTCGAGCGCATGCAGTCCATCGGCCTTCTGCCCGCCCTGCCCGTAGGCCTGCATGTAGTCCGCGAACACCGGGTCGAACAGCAGCGGCACGTGGCCGAAAAAGTCGTGGAAGATGTCGGGCTCGACGATGTAGTCGAACTCGTGCTCCTCGCGCAGCCAGACCGTGACTGGAAAGCGGCGATGCGCAAGATGGGTGAAGAAGACGGGCTCCGGTAGCAGCCCGGGCACCGCGACGACCTGCCAGCCGGTCACCCGGCCCAGGCGCTCGTTCACCTCGTCGAAACGCGGGATCCCGGCGGCGTAACCCAGCGTATCCACGACGCGCAGGAACTCGACACAGGCCCGGCCCGGCACGAGACGCATCTGCCGCGCATAGAGCCGGCGCCAGCGGTCCTGCTGCTCGGAGGCGTAGGCCGCGTAGTCCTGGCTGACCGTGTAATCCGGGCGCATCCCGGCATAGTTGCCCCGGAGCCCGTGCGCGCTGGCGCCAAAGGTCACCGGCGGTTCGGCTGCCGTCATCTCGCTGCACTCCAGACGACTCGAGGGGCCAAGCATAGCCGCTCCCGGGCAACCGTCTGATATAGTTTTGCCCTCCATTTCCCGCCGGCTGCAGAGGAATCCGCAATGAAGCTCACGACCTCCATCATCATGCTGCCGTTGATGCTCGCGCTCGGCGCCGGCGCCCAGGCGGCCTGCATCTATCCCCAGGCTCCGCAGAAACTGCCGAACGGTAGCCAGGCGACCAAGGAAGAGATGCTTGCGGCCCAGGGCGAGGTCAAGGCGTACTCGAAGAACGTGCAGGAGGTCTACTTGCCCTGCCTCGAGCAGGAGAAGACCGAGTCCCTCGCGGCGCTCGACAGCATGGACCCGGAGTACACGCAGAAAAAGGCCTCGGTCGAGTCCGTGCACGCCAAGAAGCACAACGCGGCGCTCGACGAGCTGCAGGCGATTGCAGCCAGCTGGGGCGAGGAACTCAAGGCCTTCGGCGCCAAGGACAAGAAGTAGCCCTGCGCCGCGGATCATGACGACCGACCTGCCCCCTGCCCGGAACGTTATCCCGCACCCCGCGACCGACCGGGCGCGCGATCGGCTCGGCCGTCCGATGCACGACCTGCGCATCTCCGTGATGGACCGCTGCAACTTCCGTTGCCCGTACTGCATGCCGAAGGAGACGTTTCACGATCGGTATCGATTCCTGCGCTCCACGGAGCGGCTGGGCTTCGAGGAGATCGTGCGGATTGCGCGAGCCGGCATCGCGCTCGGCGTGCGCAAGCTCCGGCTCACCGGCGGCGAGCCGCTGCTGCGCGCCGACCTATCGGATCTCGTCGCCGAACTGTCGATCCTCGAGGGCATCGAGGACCTCGCGCTGACGACCAACGGCGTGCTGCTCGCGCAACACGCCGCCGAGCTCAAGGGCAACGGCCTGCACCGGGTCACGGTCAGCCTCGACACGCTCGACGCCGACGTGTTCTCGAGCATGAGCGGCGGCTTCGGGGGCGTCGAGCAGGTGCTCGAGGGCATCGCGGCCGCGCTCGACGCCGGACTGCATCCCGTCAAGGTGAATGTGGTCGTGCGCCGCGGCGTCAACGACCACACGGTGCTGCCGCTGCTCGAACGCTTCCGCGGCACGCCGGTGATCGTGCGCTTGATCGAGTACATGGACGTGGGCAATCGCAACGCCTGGCAGCCGCACGAGGTCGTGCCGTCCGCGGAGTTGCTGGCCGCAATCCGCGAGCGTTGGGCCGTCACGGCCCGGCCGGGTGACTACCGCGGCGAGGTCGCCGAGCGGTACCGGTACGACGACGGCGCCGGCGAGATCGGCTTCATCTCGTCCGTGAGCGCGCCGTTCTGCGGTGCCTGCAGCCGGGCGCGGCTCTCGTCCGAAGGGGTGCTCTACACGTGCCTGTTCGCGACGGCAGGCACGGACCTGCGCGCTCCACTGCGGGCCGGCGCGACGGACGACGAGTTGCTCGACCTGCTGCGAGGCGCCTGGGCGCGCCGTGACGATCGCTACAGTGAGCGCCGCAGCGAGTTGCGCCAGCAGCAGACGCTCCACAAGATCGAAATGCACTACATCGGCGGATGACGCACGAATTCACGCACGTCGACGCGCAGCGCCAGCCCGCCATGGTTGACGTCGGCGGCAAGGTGGTCACGCATCGCACCGCAGTGGCCCAGGCGCTCGTGCGCTTTCCGGCGCCCGTGGCCGAGGCCCTGCGCGAGGCGGGCTTCGAGACCAGCAAGGGGCCCGTCTTCCACACGGCCATCATCGCGGGCGTCATGGCGGCAAAGCGCACGCACGAGCTGATCCCGTTCTGCCATCCGCTCGGCATCGAGAATTGTCGCATCGAGATCGACATGAACGAGCGTGCCGAAGCCGAAGTGCGCTGCTCGGTCAGCGTGCACCACAAGACCGGCGTCGAGATGGAGGCGCTCACCGGCGCGGCAGTCGCCGCGCTGACGATCTACGACATGTGCAAGGCGCTGTCGCACGAGATCGTCGTGGCCGAGCTGCGACTGCTCGAAAAGCGCGGCGGCAAGCGCGACGTGGCGGCGTGATGATCGACGTCCACGTGCAGTACTTCGCGGTGTTGCGCGAGCGAGCCGGGCTCAGCCACGAGACGGTAGCTACGGCGGCGGCGACGGCGGCGGAACTCTACGACGAACTGGCCACGCGCCATCCTTTCGACCTGCCGCGCTCGATGCTGCGCGTCGCGATCAACGACGAGTTTGCGGACTGGTCGCGGCGACTCGGGGCCGGCGACCGGATCGTGTTCATTCCCCCCGTCGCGGGCGGCTGATGCGCGCGTTCACCTTCAGCAGCGAGCCGCTCGATCCGCAGCGCCATCGTGCCGAGCTGGCCGATCCGGCCTCGGGCGGCTATGCGAGCTTCGAGGGCTGGGTGCGCGACCACAACGAAGGCCGCCGCGTCGAGCGACTGGAGTACGAGGCGTTCGAGGCGCTCGCGATCAAGGAAGGCGAACGCATCGTCGCCGACGCCGTGGCGCGCTTCGGCGTGTCGCGGGCCGCCTGCGTGCATCGCGTCGGCTCGCTCGACATCGGCGACCTCGCCGTCTGGGTGGGCGTCAGCTCGGCGCACCGCGGCGAGGCCTTCGCGGCCTGCCGCTACATCATCGACGAAGTGAAGCACCGCGTGCCGATCTGGAAGAAGGAGCATTACACGGACGGTGACTCCGGCTGGGTCAACTGCGAGCGCTGCGCGGCCGCCGCGCACGATCACGATCATCGCGCAGGCTCATGCTCACGCGCCCGCCGAATCCGCGCGCGCCTTCGAGCACGATTACTCCAGGCAGGTCGCGCTGCCCGAGGTGGGTGCGACCGGACAGGCGAAGCTCGCGGCTGCCTCCGTGCTGGTCGTCGGCGCAGGCGGCCTCGGCGTGCCCGTGCTGCAGTATCTCGCCGCGGCCGGCGTCGGCCGCATCGGCATCCTCGATGGCGATCACGTCGAGGCGAGCAACCTGCACCGCCAGCCGCTCTACGGCATCGCGGACGTCGGCCGTGCCAAGGCCGAAGTGGCCGCCGCGAGGCTTGCCATGCTCAATCGCGACACGCAGGTCGATGCGATTGCCTCGCACGCGACGCGCGACAACATCGACGAACTGGTCGCGGGCTACGACCTCGTCGTCGAGTGCACG
The DNA here is from genome assembly GCA_963777725.1 of uncultured Gammaproteobacteria bacterium. Taxonomy (GTDB): domain Bacteria; phylum Pseudomonadota; class Gammaproteobacteria; order Steroidobacterales; family Steroidobacteraceae; genus RPQJ01. The sequence goes on along the minus strand of CAVZRR010000020.1, from coordinate 422,030 downwards.
GACAACTTCCGCGCCAAGTTTCTCGTCAACGACGCCGTGGTCCGTGCCGGCAAGCCTGCGGTATTCGCCAGCGTCCACCAGTACGAAGGACAGTTGCAGGTCTATCGACCGGAGCCGGACTGGCCGTGCCTGCGTTGCCTGTGGCCGGCCGCACCGCGGGATGGCCTGGTGGGCAACTGCGCCGAGGCCGGGGTGCTCGGGCCCGTGCCGGCGACACTCGGCGCGATGCAGGCCATGCAGGCATTGCAACTGATCCTTGGCCTCCACGCGGGCTCGAGTCCGGCACTCGTCATGGTGGACCTGCTCACGCTGCAGACGCGCCGAGTGTCGGCCCGGCGTGACCCCGTTTGCAGCCACCTCGCCGGGGCGTCAGCCGATGCGCCGGATGCAGCCCCGATCGAGCTCGAGTTCGTCTCGCTGGCCGCTGCGTTCGAGTCCGGGCTCGAACTGGTCGATATCCGCGAGGCCTGGGAGCGCGGCTTCGATCCGCCGCACGCTTCGATCCCGCTGCACCTGCCGCTCAGCGATCTCGTCAACGGCCGGGCGCAGTTCCCGGCCCAGGGTCGCTACCTGATCATCTGCGCCCATGGCGTGCGCAGCCTGTCGCTCACCGAGCACCTGCGTTCGCTCGGCCAGTCCGACGTCTATTCGCTCCGGGGCGGGCTCGCCGCGCTGCGCTCCTGAGGCGCGCAGGAACGCCCGCGGGCGCTCACTGCGACACGGCTCGCAGGATGTGGAACACGATCAGGCCCACCATCAGCGCCTGCCCGATCCAGAGCAGGAAGACGCCGTAGCCCCTGCTGCGCAGCGAGAAACCGACGGCGATCAGCACGATCCCCAGGAAGAGGATGCTGACGGACGGCCAATACGGGCTGAACTCCATCAGGGCCGCACCTGCCCGGTGCCGCGCACCACGTACTTGTAGCTGGTCAACTGCTCGACGCCCACGGGCCCGCGCGCGTGGAAGCGATCGGTGGAGATGCCGATCTCCGCGCCCATGCCGAACTCGCCCCCGTCCGCGAACTGCGTCGACGCGTTGTGCAGCACGATCGCGCTGTCGACCCGCGACAGGAACTGCTCGGCCGCCACCGGATCCTCGGTGACGATCGACTCGGTGTGCGCCGAGCCGTAGCGCGCGATGTGCGCGACTGCATCGTCGACGCCAGCGACGACCTTCGCGGCAATCACTGCGTCGAGATATTCCGTGTACCAGTCGTCCTCGGTCGCAGCACGCACGCGCGAATCGACCGAGCGCACGGTCGCGTCGCCGCGCACCTCGCAGCCCGCGTCGAGCAGCGCGCGCACGAGCGGCGCCAGGTGCGTCTCGACGCAGGCCGCGTCCACCAGCAGCGTCTCGGCAGCGCCGCAGATTCCGGTGCGGCGCAGCTTGGCGTTCAGGACGATCGCGCGCGCCATGTTGAGGTCCGCCGCACGATCGACGTAGACGTGACAGTTGCCCTCGAGGTGGCCGATGACCGGCACGCGCGCTTCCTGCTGGACGCGCGCGACGAGGCTCTTGCCACCCCGCGGCACGATCACGTCGATCCAGTCGGTCATGCCGGCCAGCATGTAGCCGACGGCGGCGCGGTCGGTCGTCGGCACGAGCTGGATGCAGGCCTCGGGCAGGCCCGCGGCGCGCAGCCCGTCTGCCAGGCAGGCGTGGATCGCGGTGCTGGAGCGATGGCTTTCGCTGCCGCCGCGCAGGATCGCCGCGTTGCCCGACTTGAGGCACAGCGCGCCGGCGTCGCAGGTCACGTTCGGGCGGCTCTCGTAGATGATGCCGATCACGCCCAGCGGCACCCGCACGCGCTGGATGCGCAGCCCGTTCGGGCGCTCCCACTCCGCAAGCACGGTACCGACCGGGTCGGCCAGCCGCGCGATTTCCTCGACGCCGCGCGCCATGGCCTCCACGCGCGCCGCGTCGAGCGCCAGGCGGTCGATCATCGCGGCCGCGAGTCCGCGGGTCCTGGCCACCTCGAGGTCCTGCGCGTTGGCGGCGAGGATCTCGTTCCGACCCCGACGCAAGGCCTGCGCCGCCGCTTCGAGAGCGGCGTTCTTTTGCTCTGTGGTCGCCCGCGCCAGTACCTCGGCAGCCGCGACCGCCGCGCGGCCGATGGGCGCGAGCAGCTTCTCGATGTCCTCGATGATCAAGTGAGCACCAGGTCGTCGCGGTGAATCATCTCGTCGCGCCCGCGGTAGCCGAGCAGGCCCTCGAGCTCGGCGCTGCGCCGACCGCAGATCCGCTCGGCGTCCAGGCTCGAGTATGCGGCCAGGCCGCGGGCGATTTCGAGCCCGCCCGGGTCGCGCACCACGACGGCATCGCCGCGATCGAAGCGTCCGGCCACGCGCACCACGCCCGCGGGCAGCAGGCTCTTGCCCTCGCGCAGCGCGCGCGCGGCGCCGGCGTCCACGGTCAGCTCGCCGCCGGGCTGCAGCATGCCGGCGATCCACTGCTTGCGCACCGTGACCGGAGACGCATCCGCGACGAACCACGTGCAGCGCGCGCCCGACTCGATGCGTTCGAGCGGGTGCATCTCGCGACCCGCGGCGATGCAGAGACTGCAGCCCGCCGCGACGGCGATCTTCGCGGCCATGACCTTGGTGGCCATGCCGCCGGAGCCGACGTCCGAAGCCGATCCACCGGCCATGGCCTCGATCTCGGCCGTGATCCGTGGCACCTCGGCGATGAACTCGGCGCCGGACGCGCGCGTCGGATCGGCCGTGTAGAGGCCGTCGACGTCGGAGAGCAGCACCACGCAGTCGGCGCTCACCATCTGCGAGACCCGGGCCGCCAGCCGGTCGTTGTCGCCGTAGCGGATCTCGGCGGTCGCCACCGTGTCGTTCTCGTTGATGACCGGGATCGCGCCCAGGCGCAGCAGCGCGGTCAGCGTATTGCGCGCATTGAGGTAGCGGCGGCGCTGCTCGGTGTCGCCCAGCGTCAGCAACACCTGCGCGACCGTGAAGCCGCCCTGTCCCAGCACTTCCTTCCAGGCGTGGGCGAGGCGGATCTGGCCGACGGCCGCCGCAGCCTGGCTCTCCTCGAGCTTGAGCTTGCCGGGCGGCAGGCCGAGCTCGCGTCGCCCGAGCGCGATGGCGCCCGAGGAGACGAGCACGACTTCCTGGCCGCGCGACCGCAGCCGCGCGACGTCGCCGGCCAGTGATTCCAGCCAGGCGCGATTGACGCTGCCGGTCGATTTCTCGACCAGCAGCGCCGAACCGACCTTGACGACGACCCGTCGGGCCGCAGCGAGGCGCGATCCGCCAGCCACGGCCCCGGGGGTCATGCGAACGCGAAGTGCTCGGCGGGCAGCTTCATCAGGCCCGCGGCCCCGGCCCGCGCCGCGGCGGCGTGCGAGTCGATGCGCGGCAGGATCCGGTCGAAGTAGTGCTGCGCCGTCACGAGCTTGGCCCGGTAGAAATCGGCCTCGGCATCGCCGGCCGCGATCTTCTTCGCCGCGACGCCCGCGGCCGCCAACCAGCACCAGCCCAGGCACACGTAGCCGGACACCTGCAGGTAGTCCGTCGCCGCAGCGCCGACCTCCTCCGGGTTCGCCATCGCGGCCTTGCCGAGTTCCGCGGTGAGGCGGCCCCACTGCTCGAGCCGCTTGCCGAGTTCCACCGCGAGCGGCGTCACCTCGGGCAGCGCGGCGTACTTGTCGATCGCTTCCTTGATCCGCGCGACCATCATCTGCACGCTCTTGCCGCCGGTGCCGAACACCTTGCGGCCGAGCAGGTCGAGCGCCTGGATGCCGTTGGTGCCCTCGTAGATCGGCGTGATGCGCGCGTCGCGCATCAACTGCTCGACGCCCGTTTCACGGATGAAACCGTGGCCGCCGTGGATCTGCACCGCGAGGCTCGTGACCTCCATCGACGCATCCGTCAGGAACGCCTTGACGATCGGCGTCAGGAACGCGATCAGGTCGCTCGAGCGCCTGCGCGCCTCGGTGTCCGGGTTCAGGTGGGCGCTGTCGATCTCGCGGCCCGTCAGGAAGCACAGGACGCGCCCGCCCTCGACGAACGCCTTCTGCGTCAACAGCATCCGGCGCACGTCCGGGTGGACGATGATCGGGTCGGCGGGCTTGCCGGGCATCTTGGCGCCCGTCAGCGAGCGTCCCTGCAGCCGGTCGTTCGCATACGCGATCGACGCCTGCCAGGCCAGTTCCGAGAGACCCTGCCCCTGCAGCCCGACGCCGAGCCGCGCGTGGTTCATCATCGTGAACATGCAGGACAGGCCTTCGTTGGCCTTGCCGACCAGCCAGCCCTTCGAGTCATTGAAGTGCATGACGCAGGTGGGGGACGCGTGGATGCCCATCTTGTGCTCGATGGAGCCGCACTTGACGCCATTGGCGGCACCGACCCCACCGTCGTCGCCCGGCAGGAATTTCGGCACGATGAACAGGCTGATGCCCTTGGTGCCCTGGGGTGCATCCGGCAGGCGCGCCAGCACGAGGTGCACGATGTTCTCGGTCAGGTCGTGCTCCCCGGCGCTGATGAAGATCTTGGTGCCGGTGACCGCGTAGGACCCGTCGCCGAGCGGCTCGGCCTTGGTGCGCAGGATGCCGAGGTCGGTGCCCGAGTGCGCCTCGGTCAGGCACATCGTGCCGGACCACTGGCCGGAGACCATTTTCGGCAGGTAGCGCTGCTTCAGCTCGTCCGAGGCGTGGGCCTCGATCGTCGAGACGGCGCTTTCGGTCAGTCCCGAGTACATCTTCCAGGCCATGTTGCCCGACACCAGCATCTCGCTGAACGCGAGCGAGAAGCCGCCCGGCAGGCCCTGCCCGCCCCACTGCGGGTCGGCGATCATCGTGATCCAGCCGTCGTCGCAGTAGCGCTGGTAGGCTTCCTTGAAACCGGGCGGGGTGCGGACCTGGCCGTCCTCGAACTGCAGGCCGTGCTCGTCGCCGATCCGGTTGGTGGGCGCCAGAACGGTCTCGGCGAAGCGAGCCCCCTCCTCCAGGATGCCTTCCAACAGGTCCCGGTTCAGCTCCTCGCGGCCGAAAGAGCGGTAATGCTGCTCGAAATCGAGCACTTCATGAACGACGAAGCGAATGTCACGGAGCGGTGCGCGGTAGGAGTACACGGTCTAGCCTTCCTGTTCGTTACCTTGGGATCGATTTTACGCGAGGGACAGCCGGTCTACCGTAAGTGTGTTCCGGTTGCCTGCCGTCGTGAGCGGACCGTATAGTTGTTCGTACGCTGATCCAGCCAAGATTCCCGAAATTCCCGCCGAGGACCCCCGCGTGAGCCGCGATTACGACCCGGAAAAGGGCCGATGGTACGAAGACCTGGACCGCGAGGAGCTGTTCAAGGTCGTCAGCGTGGATCCGGACGAGATCCTGGTCCGCATCCAGTGGCTCGATGGCGAAATCGAGGACATCGACGTGGACGCCTGGAACGAGCTCGATCTCGAGCTGGCCACCGAGCCGGAAGGCTGGGTGGACGACAGCGAAGACGACGCCGATGAGGACGAGGAAGACGACGAGGACGACCTCGACGATCTCGACGAGGACGAGGACGACGACGACTGGGACGACGACGAAGACGAAGACTACGACGACGACGACGACGAGTACCGTGACCGAGAGTGAACGACGTTCCCGACCGGCCACCAGCCGCCGCGGCCCCTCCGGGCTACCCCGCTGACCTCGAGCGGGAGTGGCAAGCCGCGGACGGCACGATCGTCCACCTGCGTCCGCTGCGCCCTGACGACCTCGACCGCGAAATCAGCTTCGTCTCGGGGCTGTCCGAGCAGACGCTCTACCTGCGACTGCAGTATTCGATGCGCGAAGTGAACCGCGCGGACGCCGAGCGGCTGCTCGCGATCGACTATCACGACCGGATGGCCATCGGCGCGCTGGTCGATGGGCCGCAGGGCGCGACGCTCGTCGGCGTGAGCCGTTATGCCCGGATCGACGACTCGGATCGCGCGGATTGCGCGATCGTCGTGACGGACGCCTGGCACGGCCGGGGGCTCGGCACCGAGCTGATGCGCAGTCTCGGGATCGCGGCCCGCGCGCGTGGCATTCGCATACTGGAAGGCACGAGCCTCGGCGAGAACCAGCGCATCCACGCCTGGGCCAGGCGCTTCGGCTTCCAGGTGCGCACCGAACCGAACACCGGCGGCCAGGTCGTCATCCAGCTCGATCTCTCTTCGCTTCCCGCCTGAGGCGGCGCGTCGCATCCCGCCATTCCCGCCACGCAGGCAGGACCTTCCGGCTGCGGCTCACGGCCTGCCGCCGCAGGACGCGTTCCTGGCGAGCGAGATCCCCCACGAGTTGCGCCGTCAACGTCCGGCCGAGCGAACGCTCGTTGAGCCGCGCCCAGTGGTCGGCCAGCAGCGTGTCCCGGTGCTCGCCGATGCGGTCCTGCGCGGCACGCAGCCGCCGCATCAGCCGCGCTGCGGCACGCGACTCGAGGTCCGCTACCGGCTCGAGCGCATAGCGGCAATGCTTCAGCGCCAGCCGCAACTCGTGCAATTCGGCGACGCTTTCCGGCTCGTCACGCATCAGTCCGGCCGGCCGCCGCCAGGCGCGATCCACCAGCGTCAGCACGCGCGCCACACTCGCGTCGCGCGACACGAACAGCGCATCGCCGCTGGCCGCGTGGCGATCGAGCGCTCGTCGTAACGCCATCCACCCCGGCTCGCGCAGGTGACGGCGCAGCCCTTCGCGTGCCGCGATGCACAGGTCTTCGAGCAACACGCTGAGCTGCCGGCGGTCGGCTGCCGTGATGGCCGCATTCCGGCGCACCATGGCGACCAGCATGTCGCGCCGGACGTCGGCCTCGCGCACGGCCGCCAGCGCCCGACCGAAGCTGCGCAGGTCCACCCGGTAGAGACGCGCCCGGCGTGGCTCGAGCAAGGGCCGGAACGTCTTCAGCAGCGAGCGCAGCCGGCGCGCCGCCACGCGTGCCTGGTGGATGTCTTCGACGCCGGCCGCATCGAGCGACGCGGCGGCGGCGGCCAGCAGGCGCTGCTGCTCGCGGACTGCGGCTTCGATGCGGGTGCTGCCGGCCCCCGGAGCGGCCGGGATCGGCCGGGGCAGCGATGCTTTTCTCGCCATCACTGATGGTCTATAGCACGGCACCGGTGACCGATGTCACCGCAGCGGCCGCCGCAAAGCCGAACGACAGGCTGTACAGCGTTGAACCTTCCGATCCGCCGCCCGGTCTGAGCGGTCGTTCCGGATTCAGACTCGGTCCAGTATGCTGTTCGCTCGGCCGGGACCGCCCCCCGAGCGCTGCAGGACTGGCCGGCCTTGAAAGGGGTCCGATGATCCCCATCTGACCGGACCTTGCACGTCACATCGCTGGAGACTCGACTCGATGAAACGCATCTTCCTGTTCCTCGCCACCAACCTGGCGGTCATCGTCCTGCTGGGCATCATCCTCAGGCTGATCGGCTTCGAGGGCATTCTCGACGAGCGCGGTGTCGACCTGAATCTCGGCGCGTTGCTGGTCTTTGCCGCCGTGGTCGGCTTCACCGGTTCGTTCATCTCGCTCGCGATGTCGAAATGGACCGCGAAGCGCGCGATGGGCGTGCGGGTCATCACCCAGCCGTCGAACTCGGCCGAGAGCTGGCTCGTCAACACCGTGCGCCAGCAGGCGCAACTCGCCGGCATCGGCATGCCGGAAGTCGGCGTCTTCGACTCGCCCGAGCCAAACGCGTTTGCGACCGGCGCGCGGCGTGACGCGGCACTGGTGGCGGTCAGTACCGGCCTGCTCGCGAGCATGTCGCAGAAGGAAGCCGAGGCGGTGCTGGCGCACGAGGTGAGCCACGTCGCGAACGGCGACATGGTCACGCTGACGCTGATCCAGGGCGTGGTCAACACGTTCGTGATCTTCCTGGCGCGCGTGGTCGGCCACACGGTGGACCGCGTCGTGTTCAAGAACGAGGAAGGCCACGGCCCGGCGTTCTGGATCACGACCATCGTCGCCGAGATCGTGTTCGGCCTGCTCGCGACGATCATCGTCATGCACTTCTCGCGGCAGCGCGAGTTCCGCGCCGACTCGGGTGGCGCCCGCCTCGCCGGGCGCGAGCACATGATCGGCGCGCTGCAGCGCCTGATGCAGCGCCAGCCCGGGCCGTTGCCGGACAAGATGGCGGCCTTCGGCATCTCGGGCGGCAAGGCCTCCGGCCTGAAGAAGCTGTTCATGACGCACCCGCCGCTCGAGGAGCGCATCGCGGCGCTCAAGGCGAGCGTCTCCTGACCGCAGCACAGGTGCGCCACCTGGTCGTCGTCCTCGGCGACCAGCTCGACCACGCGAGCCGGGCGTTCGACGAGTTCGACGCCCGGCTCGATCGCGTCTGGATGGCCGAAGTCGCGGCCGAGAGCGAGCACGTCCCCTCGCACAAGGCGCGCACCGCGCTGTTCCTGTCGGCGATGCGACACTTCCGCGACGAGCTTCGCGCGCGGGGATTCCCGGTCGAGTATCGCGAACTCGGTGCGCACGCGGAACCCTCTCTGCACGAAGCACTGCAGGCCGACCTGGAACGACTGCGGCCGGCGCGCGTGGTACTCGTGCAGCCGGGGGAGCACCGCGTGGTGCTGGCGATCGCCTCCGCTGCGGCTGCAACCGGGATTGACTGCGAGACCCGCCCCGACGCGCACTTCTTCGTCACGCCCGCCGAATTTGCATCGTGGGCACACGGCCGTCGCGAGCTGCGACTCGAGCACTTCTACCGCTGGATGCGTCGCCGCACCGGACTGCTGATGGATGGCGACCAGCCGGCCGGCGGACGCTGGAACTTCGACGCGGAGAATCGCGGCGCCTTCGGTGCGGCGGGCCCAGGCTGGTTGCCTGCACCGATCACGTTTCCGCCGGACCCGACGACTCAAGCCGTGCTGGCCCGGGTCGAGCAGCGGTTTCCCAGCCACGTGGGTCAGCTCGACCGGTTCGATTGGCCAGTCACTCGCACCGAGGCGCTCGCCGCGCTCGAGGATTTCATCGCGCAGCGCCTGCCGCAGTTCGGGCACTGGCAGGACGCACTCTGGCAAGGCGAGCCTTGGCTCTACCATTCGCGCCTGTCCGCCGCGCTCAACCTTAAGCTGCTGACGCCGCAGGAAGTCTGCGCGGCGGCGGAGCGAGCCTATCGCGAGGGCCGCGCGGAGATCGGCTCGGTCGAAGGTTTCATCCGACAGATTCTCGGCTGGCGTGAGTTCGTGCGCGGCATCTACTGGCGCGAGATGCCCGGTTACCTCGAGCGCAATGCGCTCGGCGCCGAGCAACCTCTGCCCGCTTTTTACTGGACCGGCGAAACCGACCTGGCCTGCCTGCGCGAAACGATTGGGCAGACTCTGTCCCTTGGCTATGCGCACCATATCCAGCGCCTGATGGTCACCGGATTGTTCGCTCTGCTCTGGGGCGTCCGCCCCCGTGAGGTTCATGAGTGGTACCTGGCCGTTTACGTCGACGCGATCGAGTGGGTCGAGCTGCCGAATACGTTCGGGATGTCGCAGTTCGCGGACGGCGGCCTGCTCGCGTCGAAGCCCTATGCTGCGACGGGCAAGTACATCGCGCGGATGAGCAACTACTGCGCCAGCTGCCGCTACCGGCCGGAGCAGGCGCAGGGTGTGGACGCCTGCCCGTTCACGACGCTGTACTGGGACTTCCTGGCCCGCCACCGCGCGCGCTTCGAGCGCCATCCTCGACTCGCGCTGCAGGTGCGCAACCTCGATCGGCTCTCGGCCGCCGACCGCGCCGGAATCGCCGCGCGCGTAGTGGAACTGCGTCAAACGCTGGATCGGTCGTGATGCCGCGATGAACGACTCGAGCACCGCCATCGTCTGGTTCCGCCGTGACCTGCGGCTCACCGACAATCCGGCGCTGGCCGCGGCCTGCGAGCGTGCGCAGCACGTCGTTGCGCTCTACGTCCACGCACCGGACGAGGAAGGCGAATGGCGCCATGGTGGCGCCAGCCGCTGGTGGCTGCACCACAGCCTGGCTCGGCTCGACGCCTCGCTGCGCGCGCGCGGCGGCGCGCTGGTGCTGCGCTCGGGCAATACGCTGCAGGTGCTGCTCGCAGTCGCCCGCGAAACGGGTGCGCGGCAGGTTTACTGGAACCGGATCTACGACCCGGGACTGGTCACGCGGGATACAGGTATCAAGGCGGCGCTCAACGAGTCCGGTTTCGAATGCGAGAGCTTCAATGCGGCGCTGCTGCACGAGCCCTGGGAAGTGCGCACAGGCGCGGGCGAACCCTACCGGGTGTTCACCCCGTTCTGGCGCAGCTGCGCAGCCCGCCTCGACGCACTGCCACACCCGTTGCCGCCGCCCGCCTCGATTCCTGCGCCGGCGACTGCACCGTCCAGCCAGGCACTGGACGAACTGCACCTGCTGCCGAGCATCGGCTGGGATTCCGGCCTGCAGGCCGCCTGGACTCCGGGCGAAGACGCAGCGCTCGATCGCATCGACGCGTTCGCGGCCGGCGCGGTTGCCGGTTATCCCGAAGGCCGCAATCGCCCGGACCACGCCGACACCTCGCGCCTCTCGCCGCACCTGCACTTCGGTGAGATCGGCCCGCGCCAGTGCGTCGCGGCGCTCCGCAACGCGCTAGTCGAGCGGCCGGGCGCACAGGGCGCGACGGAAGGGTTCGTCCGCCAGCTGGGCTGGCGGGAGTTTGCGCACCACCTGCTGCATCACTATCCGCACACCGCCACCGCACCGCTGGACGCACGCTTCGAGAGCTTCCCGTGGCAGCCAAACGCAGTCTGGCTGGAAGCTTGGCAGCGCGGACGCACCGGTTACCCGATCGTCGACGCCGGCATGCGCGAGCTGTGGACGACGGGCTGGATGCACAACCGGGTGCGCATGATCGTGGCGTCGTTGCTCACGAAGAACCTCCGCCAGCACTGGCTCGAGGGCGCCCGCTGGTTCTGGGACACCCTTGTCGACGCCGACCTGCCGAACAACACGCTCGGCTGGCAGTGGACCGCGGGCTGCGGTGCCGATGCGGCGCCCTACTTCCGCATTTTCAACCCGATGCTGCAGACCGAGCGTTACGACCCGGACCGCGCCTATGTGCGCCGCTGGGTGCCAGAGCTGCGGATGCTTCCGGATCCCTATATCCATCGCCCATGGGAGGCGCCGGCTGCAGTGCTGGCCGCCGCTGGCGTCGAACTGGGCCGGACCTACCCCGGTCCGATCGTTGATTTTCGGGACAGCCGCCAGGCGGCGCTCGACGGCTATGCCCGGGTCAGGGAGCCCGTCCGGCCCGGCTGAATCCAGCCCCCGGCCGCCGGCGAAAGCGGCCGCATGCGCGCTCGGACCGTCCCTCGTCACTTCCTCCCGTTCCTGCTCGGCCTGTGGCTGCTTGCGGGCAGCGTGGTGTCCGCGTCGACGCTGCCGGACCCGGTCGTCGACAACCAATACTCTTTGCGGATGGTTGGCGCGGGCGAGCTACGCTGGTTGGGCTTGCCGATCTACGACGCGAGCCTCTGGACGTCGAGCGGTCGCCACGCGGGTTTCACTGCCGGTGAAACCGTCGCCCTCAGCCTCTGGTACCGGCGATCGTTTACGCGCGACCAGTTGCTCGAAGTCACCGCGACGGCCTGGCGCAAGCTCGGCCAGGGCGATCCAGCCCAGCGCGACCGCTGGCTCACACGAGCTGCGCGACTTCTGGACGGACGTGGTACCCGGCCAGAATGTCACGACGGTCGTGCTGCCCGGCGGTCCCACGCGCTTCTACGACCAGCGCGGCCGATTCGGCCAGGTGGACGATCCGGCCTTCGGGCCGGCGTTCCTGTCGATCTGGCTCGATCCGCGCAGCGTCGTGAGCGACCTGCGCATCCGGCTGCTCGGCGGCCCGGAAGCGGCCGAAATGACCGCGTCCAACTGAGGGTGCGCCCAGAAATGGATCGTGCCCGAGCAACGAAGGCGTGGCACGCGCTGGCGCAGTGGTTCGACGCCGGTGCGGCACCGCAATCGACCGACGCGTCGTCGCGCGACCGGGTCGACTGGGCACGTATCGTGCCGTTCGTCGGCATGCACCTGGCGTGCCTGGGCGTGATCTGGGTCGGCATCAGCCCCGTCGCCGTCGGTGCCGCCGTGGCGCTGTACGCGCTGCGCATGTTCGCGATCACCGGCTTTTACCACCGCTACTTCTCCCACCGCACGTTCAAGACGTCGCGCGCTGCGCAGTTCGCGTTCGCCGTGCTCGGTGCCTCGGCCGTGCAGCGCGGCCCGATCTGGTGGGCGGCGCATCACCGCCATCACCACGCCCACTCCGACCGGCCCGACGACGTGCACTCGCCCGCGCAGCGCGGCTTCCTGTGGTCGCACATGGGCTGGTTCCTGTCGCGCGGCCATTTCGCACCGGACCTCGGGCGCGTCCGCGACCTGCTCAGGTTCCCCGAACTGCGCTGGCTCGACCGCTTCGACATCCTGGTGCCGACGTCACTCGCCGTGACACTGCTCGTGCTGGGCAAAGTCCTCGATCACCACTGGCCCGAGCTCGGGACCAGCGGTGGCCAGATGCTCGTCTGGGGCTTCTTCGTCTCGACGGTCGCCTGCTATCACGGCACTTACACGATCAATTCACTGTGCCACGTCTGGGGCCGACGCCGTTACGACACCGGCGATGAGAGCCGCAACAACTGGCTGCTGGCCCTGGTTACGCTCGGCGAAGGCTGGCACAACAACCACCATCGTTATCCGATGTCGACGCGGCAGGGCTTCTACTGGTGGGAGATCGACATCACCTATTACCTGCTGCGGGTGCTGGCCGCACTCGGCATCATCTGGGACCTGAAGCCCGTTCCTCGCGAGGTCCGCGACGCGCACACAGCGGTGGCCCGATGAGAATCGCGGTGGTGGGAGCCGGCGTAGCCGGCCTGTACGCGGCTTGGCGGCTGTCCAGCGAGCACGACGTGACGCTCTACGAGGCCGCCGACTATCCCGGCGGCCACACGGCCACGGTGGACGTCGAGCACGGCGGCCGGACCTGGGCCGTGGACACCGGGTTCATCGTCTTCAACGACTGGACGTACCCGAACTTCATCGCGATGCTCACGGAACTGGGCGTCGCCTGGCAGCCGTCCGACATGAGCTTCAGCCTGCGCTGCGAGCGCAGCGGGCTCGAGTACAACGGCACCTCGTTGAACTCGCTGTTCGCGCAGCGCCGCAACCTCGTGCGACCGTCGTTCCTGCGCATGATCGCGGACATCCTGCGCTTCAACGCGCGCTCGCGGGACTTGCTCGCCACGCTCGACGACTCGCTGACGCTCGGCGAGTACCTCGACCGCGGCGGCTATTCGCGGCAATTCGTCGAGCACTACGTCGTGCCGATGGGTCGCGCGATCTGGTCCGCCGAAACGTCGACGATGCTCGGCTTCCCGGCCCGTTTTTTCGTCGATTTCTTCGATCGCCACGGCTTCCTGTCGGTCGACCAGCGCCCGGTCTGGCAGACGGTGCGAGGCGGCTCGCGCGAGTACGTGCGCGCTCTGCTCGCGGCCGCGCGCATCGACCTGCGGCTCGCGACACCGGTGGATTCGATCCGGCGGCTGCCCGAAGGGGTGCGCATCCGCACCCGGCGCGGTGACGTCGAGGGCTACGATCACGTCTTCCTCGCCTGCCATTCCGACCAGGCGCTGCGTCTGCTCGAGGCCCCGACGGTCGCAGAAGCGGAAGTGCTGCGCGCGTTCCCGTACGCGTCGAACGAGGTCATCCTGCACACCGACCAGCGGCTGCTGCCGCGGCGGACGCTCGCTCGTGCCGCCTGGAACTACCACCTGCTCGCGGATCCGCAGGAACCGGTGGCCGTCACCTACGACATGAACGTCCTGCAGGCGCTCGAGGCGCCGGTGCGGTTCCTGGTCACGCTGAACAATCGGGCTGCGATCGACGAGCGGCAGGTGCTGCGCACGTTCAGCTACGACCATCCCGTCTACTCGCCGCGGGCGGTCGCCGCGCAACAGCGGCACCGGGAGTTGAACGGCGCCGCCCGCAGCTATTTCTGCGGCGCATACTGGCGCAGCGGGTTCCACGAGGATGGCGTCGTGAGCGCGCAGGCCGCGCTCGCGCATTTCAAAGAGGATCTCGGGCGTGCACAGCTGCCTCTACGAAGGGTGGGTTAGGCATCGCCGCAGCGCGCCGGTACCGCACACGTTCCGGTACCGGCTCTGCCTGCTGTACCTCGATCTCGCGGAACTTCCACAAGCGCTGGACGGGCGCTGGTTCTGGTCCGCGCGGCGCACGGCGATGGTGCGTTGGCATCGCGAGGATCACTACGGCGACCCGACCTCGAGCCTCGACGCGTCGATCCGTGAACTCGTCGAGAGTCGCACCGGACGGCGGCCGTCCGGCGCGATCCGGCTGCTGACGCAGCCGCGTTACCTCGGCTACGGCTTCAATCCGGTGAGCTTCTACTACTGCTTCGATGCGGCGGACCGCGGGGTCGAGACCATCGTCGCGGAGATCAACAACACGCCCTGGGGCGAGCGGCACTGCTACGTGCTGCCGTCCGGCACCAACGAAGGCTCGCCTGCGAAGATGCGCTTCCGCTTTGGCAAGGACTTCCACGTCTCGCCGTTCCTGCCGATGGACATGAACTACGACTGGCGCTTCAGCCCGCCCGGGAGCCGTCTGCTCGTGCACATGGAGAACTGGCGCGACGGCGAGCACGTGTTCGACGCGACGATGACGCTCGAACGGCGGCCGCTCGGCGCCCGATCGCTCGCCGGCGCGCTCGTCCGCTATCCGCTGATGACGCTGAAGGTCTCCGCCGCGATCTACTGGCAGGCGCTGCGGCTCTGGCTGAAGCGCGTGCCCTTCCACACCCACCCTGACCAGACCGGCGCCGGCCACCGGCTGCGCGAAGGTCGCATCGAGAAACTCGCCCCATGAAACCCAGCATCGTGCCGACGATCGACGGAGCCTCGCGTCCCGACCACGGCAGCGCGCTGCAGCAGCTCGGCCGCAAGCTGTTCCTCGCCAAGCTCGCGCAGTTCCGCGAGGGCGAACTCACGGTCGTGGAAGGCAGCGAGCAGTTCACGTTCGGCCGGCGCACGCCCGCCTGCAACCTGCGCGCGACCATCGAGATCCTGCACCCGCAGACCTACGCCGACGCGGCGTTCGGCGGCACCGTCGGCGGCGGCGAGGCGTACATCCGCGGCCTGTGGCGCACCGACGACTTGACCGCGCTGATCCGGCTCTTCCTGGTGAACCGCGCAGTCATGGAGTCGATGGAGGGCGGCGCTGCGATCGCCACGGCGCCGCTGCGCCGCATCCTGCACTGGCTGAACCGCAACAGCCCGGACGGCAGCCGGCGCAACATCGCCGCGCACTACGACCTCGGCAACGACCTGTTCGCGTTGATGCTCGACGAGACCATGGCGTACTCGTGCGGCGTATTCGAACGGGACGAGACGACGCTGCACGAGGCACAGCTCGCGAAGTTCGAGCGCATCTGCCGCAAGCTCCGGCTTGGGTCCGACGATCATCTGCTCGAGATCGGCACCGGCTGGGGCGGCTTCGCGATCCACGCGGCCAGTCGCTACGGGTGCCGCGTCACGACCACGACGATCTCGCGCGAGCAGCACGACTGGGCCCGGGAGAAGATCGCCGCCGCCGGGCTCGCGGACCGGGTCACGCTGCTGCTCGACGACTACCGCGACCTGCGCGGCCGCTACGACAAGGTGGTCTCGATCGAGATGATCGAGGCCGTCGGCGCGCGTTACCTCGACACCTACACCGCGCAGTGCTCGAAGCTGCTCGAACCGCACGGCGCAATGCTGTTGCAGGCGATCACGATCCAGGACCAGGTCTACGAGGAAGCGCTCAAGTCCGTCGACTTCATCCAGCGCTTCATTTTCCCCGGTAGCTTCATCCCGTCGGTCACCGCGATCACCGACTCCGTGCGCAGCTCGACGGACATGAAGGTCTTTCACCTCGAGGACATCGGCCCGCATTACGCGACCACGCTGCGGCGCTGGCGCGAGAACTTCTTCGCCCGGCTGCCCGAGGTGCGGCGGTTGGGCTACCCGGACGCCTTCGTGCGGCTCTGGGAGTACTATCTGTGCTACTGCGAGGGTGGTTTCCTCGAGCGCCAGCTGGGCGACGTGCAGATGCTGCTCACCAAGCCGCGCTGCCGCTTGCCGGCGGTGATCTAACGGCATTCACCTACTATCGCAGGCGCGGCGGGATCGCGAGAATCCCGCCTGGGTCCATTACACCGCCGGAGCGCAACACCATGACCGCAGCCGCCATCCTGGAAGGCTTGAGCAAGTCCAAGCTGGCCGTCGAACTGAACGACGAGGAACGGCGCGTGCTTGCGCGGGCCATGTCGCTGCGTGACTTGAAGCAGGGCGAAGTGCTGATCCAGGAAGGCTCGGCGGACGACCACCTTTACGTCGTCGTGAGCGGCGTGCTTGGCGTGGTCAAGGATGCCGGCGGCGACGCGGAAGTCACGCTGAACGCGATCCGGCCCGGCAACGTCGTGGGCGAATTGTCGTTCCTCGACGGTGCCACCCGCTACGCCTCGCTGGTGGCCCTGAGCGATACCCAGGTCCTCGGACTCAGCCGCGCCGATCTTGAGGGCCTGCTCGAGACGCAGCCCAAGGTCGTGTACCACGTGATGCGCGCGATCGTGCGCGTCGTGCACGAGATCCAGCGGCGGCTGTCGATGCAGACCGCGGAGCTGACGAACTACTTGTACAAGACACACGGCCGGTACTGACCGACCCGCCGCCCCACTTTCGCTCGTCGCCCGCCCCGAAATGGTGCGGCCGCACCGCTGCGAGGCGCAGGTTCGCAGCGTTGGACCCCTCCCCGTGCCTTGGCACGAAATTCGCAGTTCTGTCGCGGAAGGAGCCGAGCCATGGACCCGTCCGCCCGCGCCCACGACGAAATGTACACGGCCGACGGCCACGTCCGGCCTCACTATGCCGTTTACGCCGACTGGCTGGCCCGCCAGCCAGACGACGCATTGCGACAGAAGCGCGCGGAGGCGGACAACCTCTTCCACCGTGTCGGCATCACGTTCGCCGTCTACGGCGAACAGGAAGGCAACGAGCGGCTGATCCCGTTCGACATCATTCCCAGGGTCCTCTCGGCCGGCGAATGGACCACGCTCGCTGCCGGACTGAGGCAGCGCGTGCGAGCCCTGAACGCCTTCATCGGCGACATCTACCACCAGCAGGAGATCATCAAGGCCGGCCTGGTCACGGCCGAGCAGATCTACTGCAACCCGCAGTACCGTCCCGAGATGCAGGACCTGCACGTGCCCGGGGGCATCTACGCCCACATCGCCGGCATCGACGTCGTGCGCGCCGGCGAGGGCGAATTCTACGTGCTGGAGGACAACCTGCGCGTGCCGTCCGGCGTCTCCTACATGCTCGAGGACCGCAAGATGATGATGCGGCTGTTCCCCGAGCTCTTCTCGTTGAACCGGGTGGCGCCCGTCGAGCATTACCCCGACCGGCTGTTCGAGAACCTCGCGAGCGTGGCCCCCGCGGGCGTCGCCGACCCCGCCGTCGTCGTGCTCACGCCTGGCTCGAACAACAGCGCTTACTTCGAACACGCGTTCCTGGCACAGCAGATGGGCGTCGAACTCGTCGAGGGACAGGACCTGTTCGTGCGCGACGGTTTCGTGTTCATGCGCACCACGCGCGGGCCGCAGCGCGTCGACGTGATCTACCGCCGCATCGACGACGACTTCCTCGATCCGCTGGTCTTCAGGCCCGACTCGGTGCTCGGCGTGCCGGGCCTGATGACCGCCTACCGCGCGGGCCGTGTCACCGTCGCGAACGCGATCGGCACCGGCATCGCCGACGACAAGTCGATCTACCCTTGCGTCCCGGACATGGTGCGCTTCTACCTCGGCGAGCAACCGTTGCTCGCCAACGTGCCTACCCGCGTGCTGCGGCGGCCGGACGACCTCGCCTACACGCTCGCGCACCTCGACGAGCTGGTCGTCAAGGAAGTCCACGGCTCCGGCGGCTACGGCATGCTGGTGGGACCCGCGGCGTCCGCGGCGGAGCGCGAGGACTTCCGGCTGCGAATTCTCGCGGCGCCCGAGAAATACATCGCGCAACCGACGCTCGCCCTGTCGACCTGCCCGACGTTCGTCGAGCAGGGCGTCGCGCCGCGGCACATCGACCTGCGGCCCTTCGTGCTGTCTGGTCGCGAGATCACGATCGTTCCCGGAGGACTGACCCGCGTCGCACTGCGGGCCGGGTCGCTCGTCGTGAACTCGTCGCAGGGCGGCGGCACCAAGGACACCTGGGTGCTGGAGGCCTGATGCTGAGCCGCACGGCAGATCACGTCTACTGGCTCGGCCGCTACGCCGAGCGCGCCGAGAACCTGGCGCGCACGCTGGACGTCCAGTACCGGCTTTCGCTGCTGCCGAGCGAGGTGCGGGCCGACGGGTCCGGCTGGGCGCAGATGCTGCAAACGCTCGGTCTCCGCACGGCTTATTCAGAGCGGCACGAAACGATGGACCCCCGCCATGTGATCGATTTCGTCGCCTTCGACACCGCGAATCCGTCGAGCATCCTCAGTTGCCTGCGCGCGGCGCGGGAGAACGCGCACGCGGTGCGCGGCTCCATCTCGTCGGAGATGTGGGAGACGTTCAATTCGACGTGGCTCGAGGCGCGGAACCAGGCCCCGTCGCGATTCACGGCCCTCAATGTCGCCGAGTTCGTCGACTGGGTGAAATACCGCGCGCATCTCGCCCGTGGCGTCGTGCTTGGCTCGATGCTGCGCGACGAGGGCTACAACTTCATGCAGATCGGCACGTTCCTCGAGCGCGCCGACGGCGTCGCGCGGCTGCTGCTGGTCCGCCTGGCCTGCGAGACCGGCGCGACCGACTCGGGGCCGCTCGCGCCCGGCTACTATCCGTGGAGCATGGTGCTGCGCGCGCTCTCGGCATTCGAGATCTTCAGGCGCGTGTCGCGCGACAGCGTTCGCCCGCGCCACGTCGTCGAGTTCGTCGTGTTCCGCAAGGACGTGCCACGCTCGATCTACCGCTCGGCCAACCTCGTCTACGAAAACCTGCAGGCCGTGGCCAATGCTCAGTCCGGCGAAACCGAGCGGCGTGCGGGCCTGCTGCACGCGGAATTGCGCTTCGGAACGCTCGATACCCTCGCGCCCCGGGGCATCGAGCCGTTCCTGAACGAGCTGCTCGCCCGATCCGCGGATCTCAGCGACCGCATCGGCCGGGACTTCCTGGGGCACGTGGCCTGAGGCTCGACGCCATCATGAACCTGCACATCCGCCACGAAACCCTCTACACCTACGAGGACCCGGTGAGCTACAGCATCCAGGCGCTGAAACTCACCCCCCGTGCGGACCCGGGCCAGCGCATCGTGACCTGGCGCGTGACCGCGCCCGGCGATCGGCTCGACCAGATCGATCCCTACGGGAACGTGACGCACGTCGTGACGCTCGAAACGCCGCATCGCGAGCTGCGCATCGTCGTCGAGGGCATCGCCGAGATCGGCGACGGCGTGGGTCCCGCGGTGCCGGAGAGCGATTCGCTGTCGCCGCTCGCATACCTCGCGCCAACGGCCTTGACGCGCCCGAATTTCGCGCTGCACGACCTCGCCGTGCATCATCTCGGGCGTCATCCGCCCTCGGCATGCGCGCTGATGGATCTCGTGGCCGGCATCCGCGCTGCCGTCAATTACGTGCCCGGGGTCACGGACGTCAAGCACACCGCCGCCGAGGCCTTGGATCTCGGCCTGGGCGTGTGTCAGGATCAGGCCCACGTGCTCGTGGCCTGCTGCCGATCGGTGGGCGTGCCGGCGCGTTACGTGAGCGGCTACTTCCAGGGCGGCCATGTCGGCGAGGTCGCGAGCCACGCCTGGGCGGACGTCTGGCTGGGCACCGAACTGGGCTGGACCAGCCTGGACGTGACCCACGCCGAGGTGGCCGGGGCCCGGCATTGCCGCCTCGCCGTCGGCCGCGACTACCTCGACGCGGCCCCGGTGCGCGGCGTGCGTCGCGGCGGCGGGCACGAGTCGATGGCGGTAACGGTGACGGTGACGAGCGGCCAGGTGCAACAACAGTGACGTATTGCGTTTCGATGCTGCTCGATTCCGGGCTGGTCTTCCTTGCCGACTCGCGCACCAGCGCCGGCGTGGACCAGATCAACACCTTCCGCAAGACGACGGTGTTCGAGCGGCCGGGCGACCGCGTCATCGTGATGCTTTCGGCCGGCAACCTCGCGATCTCGCAGGGGGTGCTGAACCTGCTCGCCGAGAAACTCGCGACGCACGACGCGCACACGATGAGCCTGCACAACAGCCCGAACATGTTCGAGGCGGCGCGCTGCGTCGGCGAGGCGCTGCGCGAGATGCACACGCGGGACGGCGACGCGCTCAAATCGCAGGGCGTGGACTTCAACGCGACCTTCATCGTCGGCGGCCAGATCATGGGCGAGCCGCCGCGCCTGTTCCAGGTCTACGCGGCGGGCAACTTCATCGAGGCGACGCCGGACACGACCTACTTCCAGATCGGCGAGTCGAAGTACGGCAAGCCGATCATCGACCGCGTCACGCGTCGCAGCATGGCGCTCTCCGAGGCCGCAAAGTGCGCGCTGATTTCGATGGACTCGACGATCCGCTCGAACCTCACGGTCGGGCTGCCACTCGACCTCGTGATCGTGCGCCGCGACGAGTACCGCGTGTCGAGCCACGTCGACATCGACGCCGACAACCGCTACTTCCAGATGATCCGCGGCGCCTGGGGCGACGCGCTGCGGGAGGCCTTCAGCGAGCTGCCGAACCCGGATTGGCTGGTGCGCTAGCGGACCGTCGCGCCCCGGCATGCCCCGGGACGATCGTGCGCACACCGTTCGATGGGGGCCTGTCGTTGACATAACGTGTCACCGATGCAGAGCAGCTTCCGGCCGCGGAGCCGCCACGGGCATTGCGGCTTCCCGCTCCAATATGTGACGCACCGCAGGGTCAGCGGATGTGACTTAAATACACTCCCTCCAAGCCGACCGCCGGTCGACAGCAGTCGCCGGTCCGGCACGCATGGAGGAAACGCCGTGGCCGTGATGCCCAGCTCTGTCGACGCGCCGCCGCGCGCCACGGGTGCGTCTGTGCCGGCCCAGGCGGGCAGCAGCCCGCAACGCGTCGACGTCGTCGCCGTGACGCGCAGCGACGACCTGCTCGAGCAGATCGGGCATCTGCTCGATGGCGACTCCGCTGTGCGCCCGGTCGACAGTGTCGAGGCGGCCGCCGGGCAGTTTGCGGCCAATCGAGCTCACCTCGTCCTGCTCGACGCACGCGACTGCGCCGAGGTCGGGACGGATGTCGAGCGACTGCTGACGTGCAACGACGCCTGCGTCGTCGTGGTCTTTGCGACAGCCGAGCAAACCAGCGGCATCGCGGGCGCGATCAAGGGATCGGCGGCCTTTGCGGTGCTGCCGATTCCAATCGAGGTCGGCCAGACGGCCGCCGTGCTCGAGGGGGCCCGTGAGGAAGCCCTGTCCCGCCTCGCGATCGTGGCACCGCACTGCCCCAACCCGACTCCCGACCCACCCGCGCTGCCGCTGGCTGCACGACCGGAGCCACGGTCCGAGGCGGTCCCTTCGCCAGAGGCCAGCAGCATCCCGCCGACGAACCGAGGCGATCCAATCGTGGCCGTCGACGTGGTCAAGCGGCGTCCCCCACCTGCATTGCTGGTCGGCGGAGGCGTCATCGTGCTGCTCGCGCTCACGATCGGGTGGTACGCCGCGAGCCGTCCCGAGCCGACTTCCGGCTCAGCTCCGCAAGCCGTCGCGAACGACGCCGCCCGTGACGCCCCGAACCCTGCCGTCCCGCAACAGGCTGCGATGCCACCGCCGGTGGAGGGCTCGGTGGACGAGCTGCTGGATCAGGCCCGGGCTGCTTTCCGCGATCGCCGGTACACGGATCCTGCAACGGACAGCGCGCTCACCTACTTCCGTTCCGTGCTTGCCCAGGATCCGCAGAATGGCGAAGCGATCGAGGGAATCGCGCGCATCGCCGCAGTGCTCGAGGAACGCCTGCAAGCCGCACTCTCGGAGCACCGCACCGATGACGCAGCCGCAATCCTCGGGCACCTGAGGCTGGCAAAGCCCGATGGTGCCGGGCTCGCGACGCTCGAGGCCGAGCTCGTCGAGTCGCAGCTCGCCGCTGCCGTGGAAAGCGGAGCGCTCGAACGCGCGAACCACCTGCTGCGCGATGCCGAGGCCGCCCGCACGCTGCCGGTCGATCGCGCTGAGTACTGGCGCGAAAAAATCGGTGGCCGGCAACTCGATGCGCGAGCGCGACAACTCGTTCAACTCGTCAACGCGCGCATCGAAGATGGGCGCCTGGTCGAACCGGAGAACGACAGCGCGAAATTCTACCTGGCGCAGTTGCGGGCGCTGAATGCCGACCCGGTGCGCAGCGCGGCGCCGACTCGACGCCTCGGGCAGGCGTACCTGCAGCGCGCGCAGGACGCGACTGCGCAGCGTCAGCCGGCCGCGGCCGAACGCTGGCTGGCCGAGGCGCGCGCGCTCGGCGTCCGTGACGCTGCCATTGCTGCGGCGACTGCAGCATCCGCGCAGCCGTCGCCCGCGCCGCCGGCAGCGATGCCGGAGAGCGATCGGCTTGCACGACTGGTCCAGACCCGCCTCGCCGAGGGAAAACTGCTCGAGCCGCGCGACGACAGCGCCCTGCACCACATCGAGGCGCTGCGCGCGATCGACCCGTCCGGCGCTGCCACAGCAATGCAGGCCCGCGCGGTGTCCGACCAGCTGATCGAACGGGCCCGCTCGGCACTCGACACGCGGGCCTACGATGCCGCGCAGAGTTACCTGGCTGGGGCGCGCTCGCTCGGCCTCAGGCCGGGCGACGTCGGCACGCTGGAGACAGCCCTCGCAACCGCGCGTCGCACGGGCGCGAGCGCCACGGCGCAGGTGCGGAACGCCGAAATGAAGCGCACGCGTTACGTGGCGCCGGTTTATCCGCGGGCAGCCCTCGAAGACAACGTCAGCGGCGAAGTGAAAGTGCGCATCACCGTCGACGCCGAGGGCAAGGTCACGGACACCGTGATCCTGCAGTCGACGCCGGCGGGCGTGTTCGACGGCGCAGCGCTGGCCGCGGTCCGCCGCTGGCGCTTCAAGCCCGCGGAAGTCGACGGCCGGCCCGTCGAGTCCAGCTCGATCCAGTCGTTGCTGTTCCGGCCGGGCGACGGAACGTAGCACCTGCAGATGACGACTCAACGAACGACAGGAGAGCCCGCCCCCATGCGCGACCTGATTGCACGGTTCAAGGACCAGGCCGTCGCCGCCGGATTCATCGCGATGCTGGTGGCGTTCATCGCCACGGTCCTGCTGCCGGGCTACCGGCTGGCTGACGAGCTCAAGGAGAATACCGCCGCGCTGAAGCTCGTCAGCGAGCAGCGTGGTCAGCCGGAAGCGATCCAGCGGTCGCTCGGTGCGATCCGCGATCGACTCGGGGCCGGCACGTACGTCGGTCAGTCACTCAGCGACCTGGCCGGCCAGGTAGCCGACTACGACAGTGCGCTTGCAGCACTGCAGCCCGCTGCCGCAGGAGGGTTCCCCCAACTGTCGGTCGCGTCGCAACAGTGGTCACAGTACCGTGCGCGGCTCGCTCCCGTCACGGGATTCTCGGGTCTGCCCTACCACGATTCGGACACGGCCGGCACGCAGATGAATGCGTCCGGTCGCCAGCTGCTGGACGATACGCGCGCGGCGCTTGCCGAGAGCCGCAACGCGACGCCGCAGCTTGCTGCGGCCATGACCGAGGTGGGTGGCGGTCTCGAACGCGAAGTTGCGGCCGGGGCGGCGACATTGCGCCAGTTGATGATGTCCGGTGTCGTCTTTGCCGGACTGCTCCTCGCCATGCTCGGGTATTTCCACTGGCGCAAGGCTCGCGAGGAACGCGTCGCGCGCGAGGCGCAGGAACAGACCCGCGACATCCTGGGCACGGTGAAGGACGGCCTGTTCCTGATCGACACGGACTTCCGGATCGGGCGGGCGCACTCCGCGGCCCTTGCAACGCTGTTCCGGCGCGACTCGTTCGAGGGACTGGCCTTCGAGGACCTGCTGTACGGACTGGTTCCGGACGCCACGCTGGCCACCGCGACGAAGTACGTCAAGCTGCTGTGGGGCGAGCGGGTCAACGAGAACCTGATCAAGAGCATCAACCCGCTCGCGGAAGTCGAAGTGACGCTGGATCACGGGCCGGCGGGGCGCGATACGCGCTACCTCGAGTTCGAATTCCACCGCGTCAAGCGCGACGGGGGCGTCCGGCAGATACTCGTCTCGGTCAACGACGTCACGTCGCGTGTCCTGCTCGCCCGCGACCTCAAGGATTCGCAGGCCAGCGCGGCAGCGCAACTCGACATGCTGCTCGGCATCATGCAGGTCGATCCGGAGCAACTCGAGGCGTTCCTCGCGAACAGCCAGGCCGCGCTGCAGCTGGTCAACACCATACTCCGAGTACCGGCGCGCTCCGACGGCGAGTTCCGCAACAAGATCGAACTGCTCTTTCGCGAGATGCACAAGGTCAAGGGCGAGGCGTCGGCCCTCGGGTTCGAGAGCGTCGAGAGCCGCGCGCATGCATTCGAGGATCTGTTGCAGGGCCTGCGGGATCGCCCCGAGCTCTCGGGCAACGACTTCCTGCCGCTGGTCGTACGCCTCGATGACCTGCTCGGTCACCTCAAGTCGCTGCGCGGGTTGATCGGCAAGCTGGCCGGCTTGCGCGACGCGGCATTGCTCAATGCCACGCAGATGGTTCCAGTGGCAGTCGCTTCGTCGACACCGGCGGACCGGGGCGCGCGCAGCCTCGCCGCCAACCTCGAGGCGCTTGCCGGCCGCGTCGCATCGGAGCGGGGCCGCAAGGTGCGGCTGATGGTGAAGGGGCTCGAGCAGGTGCCCGATGACTATCTCAAGGCGGTTCAGGACGTCGCGATCCAGCTGGTGCGCAATGCGGTCGTGCACGGCATCGAGGACGCCTCGATCCGACGCGACCTCGGCAAGGACGAGACCGGCGTGCTGAGCCTGGCATTCAGGCGGTACGAAACCACGTTCGAGCTTCAGTTCGAGGACGACGGCGCCGGCATCGTCGCGGACCAGGTCAAGGAAACCGCCGTGCGCCGCGGGATCATCGGCGCCGAGCAGGCGCAGTCACTCGACGTCAGGCAGAGCCTGGGGCTGATCTTCAAGGCCGGATTCTCGACGCACGACGGTGAGGACCGGGACGCGGGTCGTGGCGTCGGGCTCGATGTCGTTCGCAGGGTGGTCAAGGACCTCGGTGGCAAAGTGGCGGTCGCGACGGCGCCCGGCAAGTTCACGCGGTTCCGCATCGTGCTGCCGGCCACTGCGGCCCGGCAGGACGCGGTCGCCTGACCCACAGGAGGCTGAACCATGCACGACTTCGCCCCGTCCGCGTTGCGGCCGATCAGGCTCCTGATCGTCGACGACTCGAACATCATGCGTCGCCGCATCGAGCGCTCGCAGCACATTCCACACCTGCAGGTCGTCGGATCCGCGTCCGACGGGCAGCAGGCCATCGAGGTGTTCCGCGCGACCGATCCGGACGTGGTGACGATGGACATCACGATGCCGCACATGGACGGCATCGAATGCGTCGAGAAGCTGGTGCAGCTCAAGCCTGACGTGCTGATCCTGATCGTCTCCGCGCTGGCGGACAAAGCGACCGCAGTGGAGGCCATGGAAAAGGGTGCGAACGGCTTCCTGAACAAGCCGTTCTCGGACCGGCAATTGAACGAGGCCCTCGAGGAGTTGCTGGGCCTGGCGACCGCGACATGATCGACGAGCGCGAAATCCGCACGTTCGTCTACGGCACGACCCAGTACTTCGAGGTGGCTGCCCAGCAGGCGGCGTCGCTGGGATCGCCGTATCTCGCAACGCAGGATGCGCCCGAGGTGCACGAGTACACTGGCGTCATCACCGTTTCGGGGCGCCGCCAGGGGATCGTCTACTTCACCGCACCGCGGGGCATGCTGACCGTGCTGTTGATGAAGATGAACGAGAGCAACGTGTCGCACGAGAACCTCTGCGACCTGGTTGGCGAAGTCGCCAACACGATCTCGGGCAACGCGCGCCGTGATTTCGGCAACCAGTTCGCGATCTCGGTTCCGACCGTCGTCTCGGGCGCCTCCGCCTCCGTGCAGCCCCCGCCCGATTGCCGCCCGGTGGTGATTCCGATCCACTGGCGCAGTCACTCGGCAAAGCTGGTGGTCTGCCTCAAGTGATGGGTGGGCGTGCGTTCGCCCAACCGCAACATGACCTTGCCCGTGCGTCCCGGTGCCAGCGAGGCCGCGATCGCCGCCTGGACCTGCTCGAGCGGATAGGTCTCGCGCACCTCGGTGCGGAACAGGCCTTCGACGGTCAACCGCCGCACCGCGCGCAGCATGCCGAGCAGCTTGAGTGGCGACTGCTGCGCCATCCACACCGGCAGCAGGAAGCCGGAAACCTGCGCCGCAGGCATCATCAGATCGCGCCCGGGGATCTGCAGCGGGCTGTTGCCTAGCGTGCCGTAGATCACGAGCCGGCCGCCGAGCCCGAGGCAACGCACGACGAGGCCAGCAAGTTCGCCGCCGACGCAGTCGAGCGCGTGCGGCACGCCGCGATCACCGGTGATCCGCGCGACTTCCACGACCAGGTCCTGGCGGTCCGTTTCTACGACGGCATCGGCACCGAGCGACGCGAGCTCCGCGCTGTTCGCACCGGAGCGAACGACGCAAATCGTCCGGAAGCCATCGCGACGACCGAGGCGCACGACGCTCTTGCCGAGGGCCGAGCCGGCCGCAGTGACCAGCACCCAATCGCCGCGCCGGACCCGCAGCACCTCGCGGACCAGCACGTACGCGGTGATCGGATTGACGAAGAACATCGCGGCCTGCTCGTCGGGCACGGACTCCGGGACGACCACCGCGCGCTTCGCGTCGGCCAGCGTGTACTCCTGCCAGGTGCCGTTTGGCGGGCCGCCGGCGATCGCGACCCTGCGGCCACGCAGCCGCCGCGCGAGGAATCCCGACCCGCAGGCATCGACGATGCCGACGCCCTCGCCGCCGAGGGCATACGGCGGGATCGGGCAAGGATTGGAGTGCGCGGGGTCGTAGTAGACGCGGGCATCGCTCGCCGGTCGCCGCTGGTTCCAGATGATGCGCTCGAGGGCCGCGTGGTACGTGCCGTGGACGAAATTCAGGTCCGACGGGTTGACCGGACTCAGCAACATGCGCACCCGCACCTGGCCCGGACCGGGCTCGGGCAACGGCACGTCGACGATGCGAATGTCGCCGGTCTGTGGCGCGAACGCGCCGAGGCGTGCTGATTTCATGATTCCCCCGGGCAAATGTAGCATCCCCGGCACGATCCACGCCGATCGGAGCCTACCGGAGTCCCCCGATGAGTTACGAAACGCTGCTGTATACCGTCGAGGATGCGATTGCGACGATCACGCTGAATCGCCCCGAGGCGCTGAACACGATCGTGCCGCCGATGCCCGACGAGATCGAGGCTGCCGTCAATGCAGCCGTCCGCGACGAGCGGGTCAAGGTCATGATCCTGCGCGGCGCCGGACGATCGTTCTGTGGCGGCTTCGATTTCGGCGACGGCTTCCACCAGTGGGACGAGCACATCACCACCGACGGCGCGTGGGATCCGGGCAAGGACTTCATGTTCGCCACCGCGCCGGCGCTCGCGCCGACGCAGAAATTCATGAGCCTGTGGCGCTCCCCGAAACCCGTGATCGCGCAGGTGCACGGCTGGTGCGTGGGCGGCGGCAGCGACTACGCGCTCTGCGCCGACCTCGTGATCGCCAGCGAGGATGCACGGATCGGCACGCCCTACTCGCGCATGTGGGGTGCCTACCTGAGCGGCATGTGGCTCTACCGGCTCGGCCTGACGAAGGCCAAGGAATTCGCCCTGACGGGCAAGCCGCTTTCGGGACGGGCCGCGGCCGACTGCGGACTGATCAACTCGGCCGTGCCGTTCGCCGAGCTCGAGGCCACCGTGCAGCGGACGGCGCGACAGCTCGCGTCCATCCCGCTCTCGCAGCTCTCGGCGATGAAGCTGATCGTCAACCAGGCCTACGAGAACATGGGACTCGCCGCGACCCAGACGCTGGGCCCGATTCTCGACGGACTGATGCGCAACACGCCGGAAGCCCGGCGTTTCATCGAACTGGCGCGGGACCGGGGCGTGCGCGCCGCGATCGGCGAACGGGACGGTCCGTTCGCGGACTACAGCCAGGCTCCGCCGGACCAGCAGCCGGACCCGAAGAACGTGATCCGGTGACGATCGACGCAGCGGTATCGGTAGAAAACCGGAGAGCCAACCCGGGTCGCGCCGGTATCATGCGCAGGTCTTTGTCCAGCTCCAGCACGCCGCAATGCCCCTGATCAGACTGCTCGCCCTCGCCTGCCTGCTCCTCGCCTCGCACCTGGCGGGTGCCGCCCCGGACCCGAAATCCGACGAGTTCTGGTACGGGACGGCCGCCGACGGCACGCCGACCGTCCGCCTGTACTACTTCTTCTCGCCCACGTGCCCACACTGCCAAGCGGCCGCTCCCTTCATCGACGAACTCGCGGCCCGCTCGCCGTGGCTCGAGGTACAGAAATTCGTCGTCAAGGACAACCGCGCCAACGCCCGCTTCTATTACGAAACGGCGCTCGCACTCGGCACGCAGGCGCTGTCGGTCCCCGGTTTCGTCTTCTGTCGGCAGGTGCTGATCGGTTACGACTCGGCGGAGAGCACGGGTGCCGAGATCGCCGCGGCCCTGGAGAAGTGTCACGAGCAGCGGCTGGCGAATCCCAGCCCGGCCCAATCGACGGCGGGCGCGGACGCCGCCGGGGAGCCCGCCACGGCAACCGGCGAGCCGGCTGGCACGACCGTGCACCTGCCCTTCATCGGCGCGGTCGACGCGAAGGCGTTTTCGCTGCCGGTGCTGACGCTGGTGCTCGCCGGCATGGACGCCTTCAATCCCTGCGCGTTCTTCGTGCTGCTGTTCCTGCTCAGCCTGCTGGTGCACGCGAAGAGCCGCACCCGCATGGCCATCGTCGGCGGCACGTTCGTGCTGTTCTCGGGACTGGTCTATTTCGTCTTCATGGCGGCGTGGCTCAACGTGTTCCTGATTGCGGGCGAGTTGCGCGTCATCACGGTCATCGCGGGCCTGGTCGCCTTGCTGGTCGCGGTGCTCAACATCAAGGACTACTTCTGGTTCAAGGCGGGCCCGAGCCTGACGATTCCGGAATCGGCGAAGCCCGGGCTCTTCAAGCGGATGCGCGAGATCGTCGCGTCCGGCAGCATCGGGCCCATGCTCGCAAGCACCGTGCTGCTCGCGATCGTCGCCAACTCGTACGAGCTGCTCTGCACCGCGGGCTTCCCGATGGTCTACACGCGCGTGCTGACGCTCGCCGAGCTCGAGACCTGGCAGTACTACGCGTGGCTTGCGCTCTACAACGTGATCTACGTGATCCCGCTGCTGGCGATCGTGATCGTGTTCGTCCGCACGATGGGCGCCCGCAAGCTGAGCGAAGCCGAGGGGCGCATCCTGAAGCTGATCTCCGGCTTCATGATGCTGGGTTTCGGCCTGCTGCTGCTGATCGCGCCGCAGCTGCTGACCAATCCCCTCGCATCGATCCTGGTGCTGCTGGCCGCCGTGGGCGTTGCATTCGCGGTCGCCAAGGTTGCAGCGCCGCGAGCCGCCTGACGGCCGCCCCGCCGGGACGGATTCCACGGTATAAGGTGCCGATGCCAAGCCGCGTCCCCGGAAATGTCGCCGCCGCCGTGGAGCGGATCCGCCGCAGGCTCGGTCCGGCCGCCTGCCTCGAAGCGCCGCAGGACGTTGCGCCGTTCATCGTCGACTTCCGCGGGCTGTACCGGGGCGCCACGCCGCTGGTCGCCTGCCCGGCCTCGACGGCCGATGTCGCCGCGGTGCTGGCCACCTGCAATGAGCTCGGTGTCGCGGTCGTGCCGCACGGCGGCAACACGAGCTACTGCGGCGGCGCCACTCCCGGCGAGTTCGGCGACGAGATCGTGCTGTCGCTGCGACGCATGAATCGCGTGCGTGAAGTGGACCCTGACAATTTCTCGATCTCGGTGGAAGCTGGCTGCCTGCTCGCCGACGTCCAGGCCGCGGCCGAGGCCGTCGACCGGTTCTTCCCGTTGTCGCTCGGCTCGGAGGGCAGCTGCCAGATCGGTGGCAACCTCTCGACGAACGCGGGCGGGCTGAACGCCGTGCGTTACGGCGTGACGCGCGAGCTGGCGCTCGGCCTCGAGGTCGTGCTCGCCGACGGTCGCGTCATCGACGGGCTCACGAGCCTGCGCAAGGACAACACCGGTTACGACCTGCGCGACCTGTTCATCGGTGCCGAGGGCACGCTTGGCGTGATCACGGCGGCGAGCTTGAAGCTCTTCCCGCGGCCTCGCACGGTCGAGACCGCATTCCTCGCCGTGCCGGACATCGGCGCCGCGGTGCAGCTGCTCGCGCGCCTGCG
Organism: uncultured Gammaproteobacteria bacterium; assembly: GCA_963777725.1. Classification (GTDB taxonomy): domain Bacteria; phylum Pseudomonadota; class Gammaproteobacteria; order Steroidobacterales; family Steroidobacteraceae; genus RPQJ01. The sequence goes on along the minus strand of CAVZRR010000020.1, from coordinate 391,589 downwards.
CGCCGCGACCGGCGACGGCGTGACTAGTTTCGAGTTCCTGCCGCGCATCGCGGTCGAGCTCACGGCGCATCACGTGCCGGGCGTCACCGATCCACTCCAGCGACCCTACGAGAGCTACGTGCTGTGCGAGATTTCCACGGCGCGCGAGGACCCCGCGCTGCGCGGCCTGCTCGAGGAATCGCTCGAACAGGCGATGACCGACGACATCGTGCTCGATGCGGTGCTGGCCCAGTCGCTCGCCCAGCGCGCGGCGCTCTGGAAACTGCGCGAGTCGGTTCCGGAGGCGCAGCGAGCCGAAGGCGCCAGCATCAAGCACGACGTCTCGGTGCCGATCGCCGCGTTGCCCCGCTTCATGGCGGAGGCCTCGGCCGCCGTGCTCGCGCTGGTGCCGAACGGCCGGATGGTGGCCTATGGCCACGTCGGCGACGGCAACCTGCACTTCAACGTCAGCGTGCCGCTCGGCGGCGACGCCGAACTGTTCATGGCACACGCGCCGGCGATCCACGAGGCCGTGCACGCGATCGTCAGGCAATACCGGGGCAGCATCAGCGCCGAGCACGGCATCGGCCGACTCAAGCGCGCGGACCTCGCGCGCTTCAAGGGCGCCGTGGATCTCGACGTGATGCGGGTCATCAAGCATGCGCTCGATCCGAACGGCATCCTGAATCCGGGCAAAGTGCTGCCCGCCGCCGGCGACTTCGCCGGCGGCAACGCCCCCTGACGAGATCCGCATGGCCCAGACGACTCCCGGCAACCCCACGGCCCGTCCCGCCTGCATCGGCGGGCTCTACGAGATCTGCATCGGCGTGCCCGATCTCGCGGAATCGATCGCGTACTACGAGCGCTTTGGCTGCCGCGCAGGCCGGTTTGGCACGCTCGAGGCTGCGGCCGCGCGGGCGCTCTACGGCGTCGACTCGACGCTGCGTTCGGTGCGCCTGTATCACCAGAACGCCGATCATGGCCTCGTCCGACTCATGCAGTGGGAGCGTCCCGTCAACGACGGTCTCGGCCTCGACGACAACCTGCGCTGCGCCGGCAGCCGCTGGGGCGTGCGGCTCACGGACAGTGTCCTGAATGTCGCCAATCACGCAGTGACGGCGCGCGACCACGGCCTGCCGATCCGGGTCATCGAGCCGATCCTGGCAGTCATCGGCGAGGTCACGGGCGAGCGCGCACCTCGGCCGTTCGCCGACCCGATCGTCGGCGTGCGCGAAATGGTCGTGATCCAGCCGCTGTACCGCCAGGTGTTCTTCGAGCGCTTCGGCTACGAGAGCCCCCACTACGGCTGCATCTGCCCGCAATCGATGTTCCGCACCAGCCAGCACACGCATGCGGGCATGATGATCGCGAACGACGACCACCAGGTGCTGCGCTTCTACGATGAGGTACTCGGCCTGCAGCGCTGGTTCGACGGCGAGCGACCGTACGCGCAGGCGACCGGCTCGCGCCAGATCTTCGGGCTCGAGCCGGACGAAACGCACTGGATGGTGGACTTCGACGATCCGCGCTCGGGTCACTCTCTCGACGCACGCCGCTCGGGCAAGCTCAAGGTCGTCCGCTTCAACGCGTCGAGCCGCCTCGCCGACAAACTCGACCGCTCGCGGCCGGGCTGCCTCGGGCTTTCGCTCTATACGTGGCGCACCAGCGACCTCGAGGGGTTGTGGAAGCTCGTGCAGGCGGGTGGCGCAACCCGGGTGACGGACGTCCTGGCCGATGAGTTCGGCACGCGGGCCTTCTCGTTCGTCGCCCCCGACGGCTACTCGTGGACCCTGTTGCAGGACTGAACAGGTACTCCCATCCCGATGCTGGAGGACCCGCGGACGCTCAATCGTGTCCTCGCGCGAATCGTGGACGAGTGGGTTGCGCTCGAGCCGCAGCGAAACCCCTTGTCGCCGGGGCCCGGGACTCGTTAGATTGCAGGCTTGGGGGGTCGGGTTGGCGTCGATCAACAAACATTTGCAGGGAACCTGACATGCCCATGTCCAAGAAACTCGCGGCCGAATTCATCGGCACGTTCTGGCTCGTGCTCGGTGGTTGCGGCAGCGCCGTGCTGGCCGCGGCCTTTCCGGAGGTTGGTATCGGCCTCGCCGGCGTATCGCTCGCGTTCGGCCTGACCGTGCTGACGATGGCCTACGCAATCGGCCACATTTCCGGCTGCCATCTCAATCCGGCGGTGACGATCGGCCTCTGGGCCGGTGGTCGGCATCCGCTCGGCGAGGTCGGCCCCTACATCATCGCGCAGGTACTCGGCGGCATCGCGGGCGCCTTCGTGCTCTACTTGATCGCCTCCGGCCAGCCCGGCTTCGACCTGTCGGGCGGGCTGGCTTCGAATGGCTTCGGCGAGCATTCGCCCGGCGGCTATTCGATGGCGTCCGGCTTCCTGACCGAAGTCGTCATGACCCTGATGTTCCTCGTGATCATCCTGGGCGCGACGGATCGGCGCGCCCCGGCGGGCTTCGCCCCGATCGCGATCGGCCTCGGCCTGACGCTGATTCACCTGATCAGCATCCCGGTCACCAACACCTCCGTGAACCCGGCGCGCAGCACCGGTCCGGCCGTGTTCGTCGGCGACTGGGCGCTTGGCCAGTTATGGCTTTTCTGGGTGGCGCCGATCATTGGCGCGCTGGTGGCAGGTTACCTGTACCGCTGGCTCGGTAACGAGAAGTGACCTGAGCGTCCGGCCGTCGGCCGTGCGCAATGCCGCGCACGGCCGGCGGCATTCCCGTTGTCCGACGACCCACTGGAGTCACGCGCGTGGCCGCCATCCTTAAGTCCAAGCCTTTCATCGCCTTCGCGATCATCGCAGCGCTGCTCGGCCTGTACGCCCTGCTCGGCTTCCAGGTTGCGCCCGGCATCGTGCGTGACCAGGCCAAGGCTTTCGTTCGCGAGAACTATGGGCGCGAGCTGCAGGTCGGCGAGGTGCGCGTGCAGCCGTTCAAGCTGCAACTCGAGGTGCGCGACCTGGCGCTGCCCGACTCCGATGCCGAGACGATGCTGGGCTTCACGCGCCTGTTCGTGGATTTCGAGCTGTCGTCGCTGTGGGAGCGGGCATTCGTCTTCAAGGACGTGACGCTCGAGGCTCCCGTCGCGCGCGCCGTCGTGCGTCCCGACGGCTCGCTGAACCTCGGCGACCTCGCCCTGCCCGAGGATCCCGAAGAAGCAGACGCACCGCTGCCGAGCATCTGGATCGAGTCGCTCGCCGTCGAACGCGGCACGGTCACGTTCGTCGACACTGCGCGCACGACGCCGTTCGAGCGCACTTTCGACCCGGTGGGCTTCGGGCTGCAGGACTTCCGCACGACGCCGGAGGGCGGCGAGTTTCGTTTCACGGCGCGCAGCGAGGCCGACGAGGCGTTCGACTGGCAGGGCCGCTTCGCGCTCGAGCCGCGGATCGCCTCGCAGGGTCAATTCCAGATCGCGGGACTGCGAGCACCCGGCGTCGCCGAGTTCCTCGGCGACACGCTGCCCTTCCAGCTCACCGACGGCTCGATCGACCTCGCGGGCTCCTATCAGGTCTCGCTCGGTGAACAGCTGGAGCTGGGCCTGCAGCTACCGCAGATCGAGCTGGCAGAACTCGGCTTGCGCGCGCGTGGCGCGGATGCGGACTGGATCCGGATTCCGGCCCTGACGTTGTCCGACACCACCGTCGCGATGCCGGCTCAGTCGGTCACGCTCGGCAAGGTCGCGATCACGGGTCTGCAGGCACAGGCGTGGATCTCGCCCGACGGTACCGTGAACCTGCAGCAACTTTTTGCGACGACGGCGCCTGCTGCTGAACCGGCGCCACCCGCGGCCACGGAACCGGCGACGGGGGCCCGCCCGTGGACTGTCGCAGTCGGCAGCGTCGAACTGACGAACGCGTCGATCGATTTCGAGGACCGCATGGCGGAGCCCGCGAAGAAGTTCGCGCTGGCCCCCGTGAACCTGCGTGTGGAAGACGCGAGTCTCGACCTGGCCCGCCCGCTGCCGGTCACGCTCGATGCGCTGATCAACGGTCACGCCCGCTTCGAGGCCGGCGGGACGCTGACCCCCGAACCGCTCGCAGCCGAACTCGAGGTCAAGCTGGCGAAGGCGCGCATGCAGATCCTGCAGCCCTACGTGCTGCCAGTCGCGGACTTGACGATCAACGGCGGCGAACTCGGCGTCGCGGGCAAGATGCGGCTCGATCCACCCGGCGGTCAGCGCCCGGAATTTTCGTTCGAAGGCGACGTGACGATCGACGGCTTCCGTTCCGTGGACAACTCGCTCAACGAGGACCTCGTCAATTTCGAACGACTGCACCTGCAGGCGCTGTCCTACACGATGGCACCCGATGCGCTCAACATCGACCGCGTGCTGCTGCGAAAGCCCTATGCGCGCGTGATCATCAGCCAGGAGCAGATCGTCAACATCGCTGCCGTGCTCGATCCGCAGGGGACCGCAGCGGCGCTTGCCGAGCGACGGGCAGCTGCTGCCGCGGATGCCGCGCGCACCCCGGCCGAGCGCCGCGCGCTCGAGCGCGAGCAGAAGGCGGCCGACAAGGCTGCGGCCAAGGCACGCAAGTCGGGCAAGGCGCCCGCAGCACCGCCGCCGTCGGCGCCGGCTACCGAGACGCTGCCCATCCGCATTCGCGAGGTACGCATCGAGCGCGGCCGGATGAATTTTTCGGACTTTTTCGTCGAGCCGGACTTCGCGGCCGACGTGCAGGACCTCTCGGGCACGATCACGGGGCTGTCCTCGGCGCCGGACTCGAAGGCGGCCGTCGCGCTCGAAGGCAAGCTTGAGGAGTTCTCGCCGGTCTCGATCGAAGGCGACATACAACCATTCGACTTCGGCCACCACACCGATCTCGGCCTGCGCTTCGAGAACATCGCGTTGCCGATCTTCAATCCGTACTCGGGACCGGTGGCTGGCTACAACATCGCCAAGGGCAAGCTGACCACGGTGCTGCATTACCGGATCGAGAATCGGCAGCTCGACGCCCAGCACAACATCCGCATCGACCAGCTCGAGTGGGGCGAAGCGACTGAGTCCCAGGGCGAGGCCACTTTGCCGGTCAAGTTCGCGACGTCGCTGCTCAAGGACCGCAACGGCGTCATCAACCTCGATGTCCCCGTGGGCGGCACGCTCGACGATCCGACGTTCCGGGTCGGTCCGATCGTCTGGCAGATCATCAAGAACATCATCGTCAAGGCCGTCACGGCGCCGTTCGCGCTGCTCGGTTCGCTGTTCGAAGGCGCGGAGGAAGCACAGTTCGTGGACTTCGCGCCTGGCGAGGCGAGTCTCGACCCAACGACGGCGGGACGACTCGCCGCGCTCGCGAAGAGCCTCGCCGAGAAGCCGCAGTTGAAGCTCGACGTGCCGATCGGCGTCGTCGCGGAACTCGACCGGCCGGCGTTGGCCGAGCAAGCCTTCCGGGCCGCGCTCGGGACCGCACCGGCATTCGAGACGCTCGAACCAAAGCAGCAGATCGAAGTCCTGTCGGCCCTGGTGCGCAAGCAGACCGGCGCTGAGCCGGCGATCCCGGAACCGCCCCCGCCACCCGAGGGGACCTCCCGTACCGAAGCCAAGGCGCTGCGCCAGCAGGCGGCGATCGAATCACTGACCGCCGCCGCTCGGGCCGGCGTGGTCGTGCCCGAAACCGAGCTGGCGCGCCTCGCCGAGGAGCGGGCCGCTGCCATCGAACGCGCGCTGCTCGCCGAAGGCGTGCTCGAGCCGACGCGCGTGTTCAAGGTGCGGGAAGGCAAGGTCGGGACGGAAGCAGGCCGGGTCCGGTTCGAGCTCGGCCTGCAGTAGCGGAATCGTCAGTGGCATCCGCGGACGGCTGCATTCGCATATGATCCGCGCATGACACCTGCGGATTACCTCGTACCCGGCCTCGTCCTCGCGTTCATTGCCTGGCGACTGCTGTCGTCGTTCCTCGCGCGGCGCCGCATCCCCGGCCTGCTCGAGCAAGGGGCGCAGGTCGTGGACGTGCGCAGCGTCGCGGAGTTCGCGTCCGGCCACTCGCCGGGCAGCGTGAACATTCCATTGCCGGAAATCGGCGAGCGTGCCGGGGAGCTGGATCCGGGCCGCTGGGTCATCGTCTGCTGTGCTTCGGGAACCCGCAGCGCGATGGCTCGGGTCCAACTGCGTCGCAAGGGATTCAAGCAGGTGCTGAACGCCGGTTCCTGGCTCAACCTGCCCTGACCTCAATCCTCCCGGTCGCGGCGACGCAGGCGCATCCGCGCCGTGTACTTGAGCGGCATCAGCGCGCCGACCAGGATCAGCACCACGAGCGCGAGCAGGCCTGCGAGCTTCAGCATCGGCGAGGACAATGCCGTCACGCTCAGGTCCTCGCCCTCATCAAGCCCTCCTGGGCCGTGCTCGCCACGAGGCGACCCTGCCGGTCGAAGATGCGTCCGAACGCCAACCCGCGCGAACCCGAGCTGCTCGGGCTCACGAGTGCGTAGAGCAGCCACTCGTCCACCCGCACCGGACGGTGGAACCACATGCCGTGGTCGATGCTTGCCAGCGTGACGTCGCCGGAACGGTACGAGAGCCCGTGCGGCAGCGTCGCCGTCTCGAGCAGGTGGTAGTCGGACATGTACGCGAGCAGGCAGCGCTGCAGGATCGGATCATCGGGGCACCGGTCGATCAGCCGGAACCAGAGGTGTCGCACGCCGGGCCGCGGACCACCCGCTTCGATCGGCTCGACCGAGCGGTACTCCCACGGACGCTCGAGCGACCAGAAACGGCGCCGGTCGGCCGCCATGCCGTCGAGGTGCTTGCGGACCTCGGTCGTCATGTCCGGCAACTGCTCGGGCGGCGTGACTTCGGGCGCGCAGACCTGGTGGTCCGGACCTTCCTCGCCGATCTGGAACGAGGCCGACATGTGGAAGATCTGCTGGCCGTGCTGGATGGCGACGACGCGACGGTTCGTGAAACTCGCGCCGTCGCGACTGCGATCTACTTCGTAGATGATCGGCGCGTTGAAGTCGCCGCGGCGCAGGAAATAGGCGTGCAGCGAGTGCACCAGCCGCCCCTCGACCGTAGCGCTCGCCGCCTGCAGCGCCTGGCCGAGCACCTGTCCGCCGAACACCTGCGGGCTGCCGATGTCGCGACTCTCGCCGCGGAACAGGTTCTGCTCGAGCCGCTCGAGCTCGAGCAGTCGGATCAGGTCGGCGAGCAGCTTGTTCATCCCGGTCGTCGATCCGCTCAGGCGTTGACCCCGAGCCGCTTCTGCATGATCGGGCTCGTGGTCGTGTACTGCAGGTGGACCTTCTTCGCCGGGTTCAGGTGCTCGGCGATCGCGAAGGCCGCCAGTGCCGCCTCGTGGAAACCGCTCAGGATCAGCTTCTTCTTGCCGGGATAGGTGTTGATGTCACCGATCGCGAAGATGCCCGGCACGCTGGTCTGGAACTTCGCGGTGTCGACCTTGATGGCCTTCTTCTCGAGCTCGAAGCCCCACTCGGCGATCGGACCGAGCTTCGGGTGCAGGCCGAAGAACGCAAGCACCTGGTCAGCCTCGATCTCGGCCATCGAGCCGTCGCTGCGCTTGACCGTGACACCCGTGAGCCGGCCGTCGGCGACGCGAATGCCTGCCGCGATGCCTTCGACGTAACTCATCCGGCCCTCGGCCACCAGTTCCTTCATGCGTGCGACCGAGGCCGGCGCCGCCCGGAACTCGGGTCGGCGATGCACTTGCACGATGCTCGTCGCCTTGCCGGTCAGGTCGATCACCCAGTCGAGCGCAGAGTCGCCGCCGCCGAAGATCACCAGTCGCTGGCCATGGAAGTCGGACGCGTGGCGCACCCGGTAGTGGATCTGCCGGTCCTCGAAGACGTCGGCGCCCTCGACACCGAGCCGCCGCGGCTGGAACGAGCCGAGTCCCGCGGCGATCACGACCGCCTTGGCGACGAAGCGTGTCCCTGCAGCCGTGGCCAGGTCGAAGCGGCCGTCGTCACGCACCTGCAGCTCGACGACTTCCTCGCCGAGGTGGAACTGCGGATCGAACGGCTTGATCTGTTCCAGCAGGCGGTCCACGAGTTCCTGCGCGCCGCAGACCGGCAGCGCCGGGATGTCGTAGATCGGCTTGTCCGGATAGAGCTCGGCGCACTGCCCGCCCGGGTGCTTCAACGTGTCCACGATGTGGCACTTGATGCCGAGCAAGCCCAGCTCGAAGGCCTGGAACAGCCCGGCCGGGCCGGCCCCGATGATCACGGCGTCGGCGTCGGTCGCCCCACCCGTCGCCCCAGCCGCCCCTGCCGTATCGATGTCTGCCACAGCATTCTCCGAAGAGCCATCCAGTAGAGCGGCGGATTCTAGCGGATCCACAGCTACCCTCTTCCCTATCCCCCATCCCCCATCCCCCATCCCCTATCCCCTGTCCCCTATCCGCTTTCCCCCGCCCGCCATCCGCACTATCCTTCGGCATGTACCGATTGCCGCGACCGGCCGGATTCCCATCCTTGACGCACGTCAAGGCAGGCCCGCCGGCCCGGGTGCAGGCTGCTATTGTCTCTCGAGCCAGGGAAGCCGATGAATTCGCACCAGATCCGGTTTGACGCCGACCTCATCCGACGCTACGACCGGGCCGGGCCGCGCTACACGTCGTACCCGACGGCCGTCCAGTTCACCGACAAGTTCGGGTTGAACGAGTACCGGGCCGCCGCGATGGCGAGCAACCAGGACCCGATCCCGCGGCCGCTGTCGCTGTACGTGCACATCCCGTTCTGCTCGAGCCCGTGCTTTTATTGCGGCTGCACCAAGGTCATCACGCGCAACCACGAGAAGGCCGAGGCTTACCTCTATCGCCTGCACCGCGAGATCGAGCTGCAGAGCCAGCTCTATGATCGCGATCGCGAGGTGGAGCAGCTGCACTTCGGCGGCGGCACGCCCACGTTCCTCACTTCGCTCGAGATCGACCGGCTGATCGAGAAGCTGGGCAGCCACTTCAAGCTTTCGCGCGATCCGAGTCGTGAGTACTCGATCGAGCTCGACCCGCGCACCATCACGCGCGACACGCTGCGCGACCTGGCCAAGGTCGGCTTCAACCGCTGCAGCCTCGGCATCCAGGACTTCGACCCGCTGGTGCAGGAAGCCGTGAACCGGATCCAGTCGGTCCCCGACACGTTGCGCCTGATCCGCGAGGCGCGCGAGTTCGGCTTCAATTCGGTCAGCGTCGACCTGATCTACGGCCTGCCGAAGCAGAACCTCGAGGGGTTCGCAAAGACGATCGACACCGTGCTGTCTGCGAAGCCGGATCGCTTCGCCGTCTACGCCTACGCGCACCTGCCGCAGATGTTCAAGGCGCAGCGGCAGCTCAATGCCGCCGACCTGCCCACGCCCGAGACGCGGCTGGCACTGCTCGGACTCACGATCGAGAAGCTGATCGCCGCGGGCTACGTCTACATCGGCATGGACCACTTCGCGCTGCCGCAGGACGAGCTCGTGATCGCCCAGGAAAACGGCACGCTGCACCGCAATTTCCAGGGCTACTCGACGCGCGGGTACTGCGACCTGATCGGCTTGGGCGTGAGCTCGATCGGCAAGGTCGGCGACCACTACATGCAGAACCTGAAGACGCTGCCGGAGTACTACGGCGCGCTCGATCGGGGGGAACTGGCCGTGCACCGCGGTCTCTCGCTGACCCGCGACGACGTGATCCGCCGCGACGTGATCCAGCAGATCATGTGCTACGGCGTGCTCGACTTCGACAAGACCAGCGAGCGCTTCGGCATCGATTTCCGCAGCTATTTCGCCAGCGAGCTCCTGGCGCTCGAGCCGATGGTCGCCGACGGCCTCGCCGAGTTCGCGGACCCCGGACTGCGCGTGCTGCCCGCCGGCCGGCTGTTGCTCCGGCACCTCGGCATGGCGTTCGATGCGTACCTGGCGTCGGCGCAGGCGGCGCAGCAGCGGTTCTCCAAGGCGATCTAGCTCATTTGCGCCACAGCACCGGCGTGAAGAGCACGAGGACGCTGAAGATCTCGAGCCGTCCCAGCAGCATGGCGAGGGCGCAGGTCCAGGTCTGGAAATCGGTCAGGCCCTGGTAGTTGCCCGACGGGCCAACCAGCCCGAGCCCGGGACCCGCGTTGTTGATGCATGCGATGATCGCGGAGAACGAGGTCAGGAAATCCAGGCCACTGAGTAGCAGCGCGAAGGTGAGCACGACGACGGTGCCGAAGTAGAGCACCACGAAGGCCAGCACCGCGAACACGATCCGGTTCTGCACGACTTGGCCGCCCACGCGCACGGAAGCCACGGCCTGCGGGTGCACGAGCAGTTGCAGCTCACGTCCCGCCTGCTGGAAGAGAACCAACGTGCGAAACATCTTGATGCCGCCGCCGGTCGACCCGGTGTTCGCGCAGTAACTGGACAGCATCAGGATCCACATCGGCGCGAACATCGGCCAGGCGGCGTAGTCCTGGCTGACGAGTCCACAGTCCGTCGCGATCGACACAAGGTTGAACGCGACGTGGCGCAGCGACGTCAGGAGGCTCGGATAGACGCCCTCGGACCAGATGATCAACGCCAGGCCCAAGGTGCTGACGCCGATGATCAACAGCAGCGCCCTGGCCTCGACGTCGCCCAGGTAGGTGCGCAGGCTCTTCTGCTGCCACGCGATGAAGTGCCGGCTGAAATTCATTGCCGCGACGAGCATGAAGACGATCAGCACGGCCTCGATCGCCGGAGAGTCGAACCGGCCGATGCTGGCATCGTAGGTGGAGAATCCTCCGAGCGACAACGTCGAGAACGCGTGGCATACGGCATCGAACCAGTTCATGCCCGTCAGCTTCAGCGCCACGATGCAGGCCGCCGTGAACAGGAAATAGATGAACCAGAGCGCGCGGGCGGTCTGCGTGATGCGCGGCGTGAGCTTCTCGTCCTTCATCGGGCCAGGCGTCTCGGCCTTGTAGACCTGCATGCCGCCGACGCCCAGCAGGGGCAGGATCGCGACCACCAGCACGATGATGCCCATCCCGCCGTACCAGTTGAGCGCGTGACGCCAGAGGTTGATCGAGGCCGGCAGGTGCTCCACCCCGACCAGGACCGTGGCTCCGGTCGTGCTCAGACCGGACATCGTCTCGAAGAAGGCGTCGGTGAACGTGAGGCTCGGGATGGCGATCAACAGCGGGACGGTCGCGATCGCGGACATCAATGTCCAGCCAAGCGTCACGAGGACAAAACCGTCACGAGACCGCAGCTCCCGCTTCCTGTGGCGCGTCGCCGCCCAGAGCAGCGCCCCCGCCGCGAGGCACACAGCCGCCGCCACGATGAAGTCGACGAAATGACCATCCGAATAGATCAGCGCCGTCGCGATCGGCAGCGCGTACGTGATGCTGAACATCATCAGCATCGATCCGAGGACGTGAATGACCGGCAGCATGGCCAGCGTCAGCCGGCGGTCAACCTGTACTGGACGATGTAGACCAGCGCACCAGCCGCGTAGCCGATCAACGCGAGTCCGCCGATTCGACGCGCGTACCAGAAGAAGTGAATCTTCTCGAGCCCCATCGCAGCCACTCCGGCCGCGGAGCCGATGATCAGGATCGAGCCGCCCGTCCCGGCGCAATAGGCCAGGAATTCCCAGAGAAAACTGTCCTGCGGATGTTGCTCCAGGCTGTACATGCCCATCGAGGCCGCAACCAGCGGTACGTTGTCCACGATGGCGCTGATCAGGCCGATGACGATGACGATCAGGTCGAGCCGGCCGATGGTCTCGCCGAACCAGCCGGCCAGGGCGCTGAGGATATGGGTGTGCTCGAGCGTCGCCACCGCCAGCAGGATCCCGATGAAAAAGATCACCGAGCTCATGTCGATCCGCATCAGGGCATGCACCAGTGTCAAGCCCGCCTTTTCTTCGTCGGTCTTGCCGCGATGAATGATTTCGCCCACCAGCCAGAGGATGCCCAGGCCGAACAGCATGCCCATGAACGGTGGCAGATGAGTCACGGTCTTGAAGATCGGCACCGCAACCAGGCAGCCGATTCCCAGGCCGAACATCAGGTTCTTCTCGAAGTCGGTGGTGCCGTGATTCGCCTGCAACTCCTGTGAGGGAGGCGGCACCACCACCCGCCCCCGGAGCAGGTAGCTGGTGACCAGCAACGGCACCAGCAGGTTGGCCAACGCGGCGAGGAAGACACCCTCCATGATCGCCAGCGTGGTGATCTGCCCACCGATCCACAGCATCGTCGTCGTGACGTCGCCGATCGGCGACCAGGCGCCGCCCGCATTGGCGGCGACGACGATCATGCCGGCGAAGAACAGGCGATCCTCGTGGTTGTCGATCAATTTCCTGGTCAACGAAATCATCACGATGGTCGTCGTCAGGTTGTCGAGCACCGCGCTCAGGAAGAACGTGACGAAGCCGATGAGCGACATCAGCGCCGGTTGGCTGTGGGTTCGGATCCGCGACGTGATGACCTCGAAGCCGTTGTGGGCGTCCACCACCTCGACGATCGTCATTGCCCCCATCAGGAAAAATACGACTTGCGCCGTCGCTGCCAAGGACTCCGTCAGGTCCGTACCGACCTGGTCGTGGTTGCCGCCCATCATCGCGTAGACGGTCCAAAGCGAGCCGGCGGCGATCAGCGCCGAGGCGGTCTTGTTGACGCCGATCGAGTGCTCCAGCGCGATGGCCGCGTACGCAACCACGAAAATAACGACCAGGAGCGTGAGCATTGGGTGGTTCCGGCGGGGGGCGGCTTTTTACAGGTGCGCCGGTCGACGGGGTGCGACGCGGGCGCTGGTCGCGTTCGAATTGGTTTCGATGGTCACGTCTTATGGGCCGGAAGTGTAGCCGACCGGCGCCGTGCCGGACTGAATGGCGAATCGGCGGGTCCCGCTTGACCTCGGTCAAGGCGCAGCCTTGCGCTGCACCGCAACATTGCGCCCATGCCGCGGTCCCACCGCGGGTTGCCATCGGAGAGCCAAGTGAACAATACGAGCCGACTCTGGAAGGTACTGGGCGCCATGCTGCTGGTGTCCTTTGCCATCCTCCTCTTCATGGGACGCGAGATTTACCTCTCTGCACCTCCCATTCCGACCGAGGTGAAGACCGCATCGGGGACGACGATCTACACCAAGGATGACATCCAGACCGGCCGTAAGGTCTGGCAGACGATCGGCGGTCAACAGGTGGGCTCGATCTGGGGTCACGGCGGCTACGTGGCGCCGGACTGGTCGGCCGACTGGCTGCACCGCGAATCGGTGGCGCTGCTCGACCTCTGGGCGGTTCGCGAAACCGGCCGAGCCTACAACGATCTGGATCCGCCGCAGCAAGCCGGCTTGCGCGCAAAGCTGCAGGCCGAAGTCCGGACCAACACGTACGACCCGGCGACGGGCGTCGTCACGATCTCCGATGATCGGGCCGAGGCGATTGCCGTCGTGGCGGACCACTATCTGAAGCTGTTCGGCAACGACCCGGCGCTGCAGACGCTGCGTTCGCAGTACGCGATCCAGGAGAACCCGATCCCGGACGCCAATCGGCGCGCCGCGATGAACGCCTTCTTCTTCTGGACGGCGTGGTCGACCGTGACCAACCGCCCCGGCGAGGAAGTCACCTACACCAGCAACTGGCCCTCGGAGCCGCTGGTGGCGAACACACCGACGACGCCGACCTTCCTGTGGACCTTCGTCAGCATCCTGTTCCTGCTCGCCGGCATCGGCGCACTCGCCTGGCATTACGCGACGAGCCACGGTCGCGAGCCGCCGCCGGTGGTGCCGGACAGCGATCCGCTGCGCAGCCTGAAGCCCACGCCTTCGATGAAGGCCACGGCGAAATACTTCTGGGTCGTGACGGCGCTGATCGTCGTGCAGGTCATCCTGGGCGGCATCACCGCGCACTACGCGGTCGAGGGGCAGGCCTTCTACGGCTTCCCGCTCGCAGACTACCTGCCCTACGCGGTGACGCGCAGCTGGCACCTGCAACTCGCGGTGCTGTGGATCGCGACCGCGTGGCTCGCCACTGGCCTCTATATCGCACCGGCGATCTCTGGGCATGAACCGAAGTTCCAGCGCCTCGGCGTCAACTTCCTGTTCACCTGCCTGCTGGTGATCGTCGTCGGCGCGCTCGGCGGCCAGTGGCTCGCCGTGATGCAGAAGATGGGCCTCGAGATCAACTTCTGGTTCGGCCACCAGGGCTACGAGTACACCGACATCGGCCGCTTCTGGCAGATCTTCCTGTTCATCGGCCTGATGCTGTGGCTGCTGCTCGTGGGCCGCGGCCTGTGGCCGGCGCTCAAGGCGCGCGACGACAGCCGCTCGATCACGATGCTGCTGTTCATGTCCACGGTGGCGATCGGGCTCTTCTACGGCGCGGGCCTGATGTGGGGCCACGAGACGCACTTGTCGATGGTCGAGTACTGGCGCTGGTGGGTCGTGCACCTGTGGGTCGAGGGCTTCTTCGAGGTCTTTGCCACCGCGGTCATCGCCTTCCTGTTCACCAAGCTCGGGCTCGTGCGCACCAGCACGGCGACGACCGCCGTATTGTTCGCGACGATCGTGTTCCTGACGGGCGGCGTGCTCGGCACGTTCCATCACCTGTACTGGACCGGCACGCCGACCGCAGTGCTGGCGCTCGGTGCGTCGTTCTCGGCCCTCGAAGTCGTGCCGCTGGTGTTCATCGGCTACGAGGCCTACGAGAACTACAAGCACAGTCGCGCGAAGCCCTGGGTGGCCGCCTACAAGTGGCCGATCCTGTTCTTCGTCTCGGTCGCGTTCTGGAACCTCGTCGGCGCCGGGCTGTTCGGTTTCCTGATCAACCCGCCGCTCGCGCTCTACTACATGCAGGGCCTGAACACGACGCCGCTGCACGGCCACACGGCGCTGTTCGGCGTGTACGGCATGCTCGGCATCGGCCTGATGCTGTTCTGCCTGCGCGGCCTCGGTCGCACGGCCGTGTGGGACGAGAAGCTGCTGAAGGGCGCGTTCTGGACGCTGAACATCGGGCTCGCGGCGATGGCACTGTTGTCGCTGTTGCCGTTCGGGCTGATCCAGGTGCACGCGGCCGTCACGCACGGCTTCTGGTACGCGCGCTCGGCCGAGCTGCTGCAGCAGCCGTTGATGCAGACACTGGTCTGGATGCGGATGCCCGGCGACGTGATCTTCAGCGTCGGCGTCGGTATGCTGGCCCTGTTCGTCGCGAAGCTGTACATCGGCAAGGCCAAGCAGGAACCCGTTCCCGCTGGCACGGCCGTTGAATCCGCAGCCGGTCGCTGAGAACCGGTGATCGAAACGGCGGGCGCCTGCAGGCGCCCGCTGTCTTTTTGAGGTGAGGACGCCGCAATGAATGCCGACCGTGAAGCGGCCGACCGCTGGAGCGTGCTCAGCGCTGCACCCCATCGACTCGCTTTCCTGTGCGGGTTCGCGAGCCTGCTGCTCGCCAGTGCCTGGTGGGCCTGTCACCTGCTGGCGCGCTATGGCCTGGCGCCTGCCATGGCGCTCGACATGCAACTGGCGCCGATCTGGGCGCACTCGTTCCTGATGCTGTTCACAGTCTTCCCGACCTTCTTTCTCGGCTTCCTGTTCACGACCTATCCACGGTGGATGAACGGACCGCTCGTGTCGCGCCGCGCGTACGTCGCCACTCCGCTGCTGCTGAGCGGCGCGACGTTGGCGTGGCTGATCGGCGTGCACGCGGGTCTCGGCTGGCAACTCACCGCCGTGACCCTTGCGCTGGCCGGCCTCGTCGTGGCGCTGGTCGCCCTGCTGCGCGTGCTGATCGACGCACAGCAGGTCGTCTCGCACGCGATCGTCACCAGCGCCGCGTTCGCGGTCGGCGTCGTGTCGCTGGCCGGATTCGGCTACGGCCTCTGGAGCGCGAACGACTTCGCGCTGCACTTCGCAGTGCGCGCCGCTCTCTGGGGATTCCTGCTGCCGGTGTTCTTCGCGGTCTGCCATCGGATGGTGCCGTTCTTCTCGCAGAACGTCGTGCCCGGATACGTGGCGTGGCGACCCACGTGGGTACTCGTCGCCGTCGTCGGGCTCGCGTGGCTCAGGCTGCTGCTCGGGACCGCCGGCGTGCTCGACGCGCTCGCCGTGGTCGATGCGGCGCTATTCGTGCTGACCGCCGCCTGCGCTGTGCGCTGGACCTCGTTTCGCGCGCGCGGCAACCCGCTGCTCTGGACCCTTTACGCCGGCTTCGTCTGGCTGCCGATCGCGATGCTGCTGCAGGCGATTCGCGACGCGAGCTTCACGGCGAGTGGCGAATGGGCGCTCGGCCGCGCGCCGATCCACGCGCTCGGCATCGGCTTCTTCGGCGGCATGCTGGTCGCGATGGTCACGCGGGTCACGATGGGCCATTCGGGACGCGCGCTGCAGATGGACCGCGTGACCCTCGGCAGCTTCTTCGGCATCCAAGCCGCGGCCTTGGCGCGCGTCGGCAGCGAGATCGCGACGGCACCCGCCGCGATGCAATGGCTGCTACTTGGTAGCGTGGGCGCGTGGCTCGCGGCTTTCGGGGTCTGGGCCGCTCGCAACGGGCCGATCTACCTCGCCCCTCGCAGCGACGGCAAGCCGGGATGACCGAGTACTACCTGCTGCTGCGCCACGCGCACATCGGCTGCGCGATCCTGACGATCGCGCTGTTCGTGCTGCGCGGTGGCCTGATGCTGGCCGAGTCGCACTGGCAACGAAACATCGTGCTGCGCTACCTGCCACACGTCGTCGACACCGTGCTGCTGACCACGGCGCTGATGCTGACCACCGTGATCCATCAGTACCCGTTCGCGACCGGCTGGGTCACGATGAAGGTGGTGCTGCTGGTCGTCTACATCGTGCTCGGCAGCATCGCCCTGAAGCGCGGCCGCACGAAGCGGATTCGCACGGTGGCGCTGGTGGCGGCGCTGCTCACGATCGGGTTCCTGGTCACCGTGGCACGGACACACCACCCGCTCGGGGTATTTGCCGGCGGCTGAGGCCCTTGCGTCCGGGCCGCACGCAAGAGCCGGCCCCGCAATTACGCGCCGAGACGTCGCATCAGGTCCTGCAGGGTTCCGGCCAGCTGGTCCTCGTCGGGCACCTGGCCCTGAGGCGTCGCCCGATCGATGAGCTCGGGCAGCAGCTGGGCGAGGCCCGCCGTCGTCTCGCGTTCGGAGAGCCCGGCCTGGCGGGCGATTGCCGCGAGGCCGTCGGCGCCGAAGACTCGCCCGAGGGCGTCCGGAGACAGCGGCTGGTTCTGTCCGGGGCTCACCCACGACCGGGCCTGGTCGCCGAGACCGGCGCTCTCGAACTGCCGCAGCAGGCCGCCCAGCCCACCGCCCGAACCTCCGCCTCCACCGAGCACCTGACCGAGGATGTCGCCCAGGCCGCCGCCCGCGCCGCCGCGCTGGCCGCCGCCCATCATCTGGCCGAGGATGTCACCCAGGCCGCCCGCGGGACCGGCATCACGGCCGCTGCTGCCGGAACCGCCTCGGTTTGCGAGCATCGCCAGCACGATGGGCAGCAGTGCGAGCAATGCGGCATTGGGGCCGCCGCCTGCGCCGCGTTGCGGTCGCTGGGTTGGAAGACCTCCACCCTGCCCGGAGGTGGCACCGGCCAGAAGATCGTCGAGTATGCCCATGGGTGTCTCCTGAGAGGTTGGTAGAGGCAACTATTCCACGAACCGTTCGCGACTGCTACGGTGGTCCGATGCAAAACGCCACCGCCCAGTTCGCCGAGCTTCGCGGGCATCACTTGTTCGCCGGTCTCGCGCCGCCGCAGCTGCAGCGCCTGCTGGCCGCGAGCCACATCGAGGAGTGCGAAGCCGGTCACCTGTTGTTCGACCGCGGCCAGCCCGCGCAGAACTTCTTCGTCGTGCTGGACGGCCAGATCAACCTGGTCCTGTACTCGAAAACCGGCGAGGAGAAGATCGTCGACATCATCGCCCCGGGGCAGAGTTTCGCCGAGGCAGTGATGTTCATGCAGGCGCCCGGGTATCCGGTCTCGGCAGTCGCGACCGTCCCGTCGAAGGTCGCCCGGTTCCCGAGCCGGGACTACATGGCCATCCTGCGCGAGAGCCCGGAAACCTGCCTGCGCATGCTCGGTCACCTGAGCCAGCGCCTGCACATGCTGATCCGGGACATCGAGTACCTGACGCTCGAAAGCGCCACCCACCGCCTGGTGCGTCTGATCGATGGACGAATTCCTGCCGGCGCGACGGGTCCGATCGAGATCACGCTGCTCGAGTCGCGGCAGGAACTCGCTTCACTGCTGTCGATGAAACCCGAGACTCTTTCTAGAATCCTGCGGCATCTTGCTGATTCGGGAGCGATTGTGGTTCACGGACGAGTGCTGCAAGTACCGGAACGGAAGAAGCTTCTGGAGATGCTCTAGAAGGTGCCGGTGTTACGGTTTCGGTTCGCCGCACGAGTCCGCAACCAGATGGCCGTGACTCCCAGCCTCGCGGTTCAATCGTTCGCTGAGAGTTGACGGGGCGCGCCCCAGACGCGCCGCCACAGCTGCCAGCGTGGCCACGGCGTCGGCAGCCGCGCGCCGCGCAATTTCGGCTCGAGCACGCACAAGATCGGGATCGCGTCGCCGCGAGGCGAGCAACCCGACGTCAACTTTGAACTCGTCGGCTACCCGGCGGACCAACTCTTCCAACGACCCGGGCTCCCTTTCTCGCGGCTCCGTGGCGCCGAGGGTTCGCTCCGCAGCGGGCTCGGTTCCTTTCCTCGGCCCGGCGACGCAGCGGACGGCATTGATCTCTTCGACGCCTGGCTCCTCCGCCATGAAACGGCGGTAGGCATCGATCGGCGCAGATGTCCGGCTGCCGAGCACCGCAAACGTCATCTCCGTGGTCAACCACCAGGGCCGCTCGTGGCTGAGATACGCACGATGGCTGCTCCAGGCATATTCGATCGGATCGCCTACGAGACCGGCCCGCACCGGATTGCGGTGGATGTAACGTACCAGCGCCAGCAGGTAGGCATCCGCTGCGGTTCGGGAGATCGGTGCCGGTGTTACGGTTTCGGTTGCACGAACCGCAACCGAAACCGTAACACCGGCACCTCCCCTCCCCCAATTGACGGAGGTCAAGGCGCAACCCACGCCCAGCGCCTAATCTCCCAGCCAGTGTCGGTGACAGAGAAATCCGTCACCGGACCTTTCCAAACCACGGGAGCCATCCATGCAGTTCATTCCCAAGCTTCGCTCGCCAGCGGCGGTACCGCTCGCGGTCGCCGGAGCCCTGGCGCTCGCCACGGCCGCCTGGGCCGCTGAGCCTTCCGTCAGCTCGAGCGCACCACAGGTGCATCAGGCCGAAGTGGCCGGTGCCGCTGGCATTGCCGCGCAGGTGAAGGCCGGCGAGAGTGTCTACCAGACGGTTTGCCTGGCCTGCCACCAGGCTGACGGCAAGGGGCTGCCCGGCGCGTTCCCGCCGCTGGCCGGATCCGACTACCTGCTGGGCGACAAGGATCGCGCCGTCGGCGTCGTAGTGCGCGGCCTCGAGGGCGAAGTCGTGGTGAACGGGGTCAAGTACAACTCCGTGATGCCGGCGATGACGCAGCTCTCCGATCAGGAGATCGCCGACGCGCTCACTTACGCCATGAACTCCTGGGGCAACCAGGGCGGTGCAATCTCGGTCGCCCAGGTGGCCGCGGTCCGGGCCAAGGCGGCTGCCGAACCCAAGACGGCCGCTTCACCGACGCAGCACCCGACGACGACGGCCGAGCTCAAATACCAGGGCGCGCCCTCGCCCGCCGGCGCCGCCGGCGTGAAGATCCTCGTGACGCCGGGCGCCCCGGACATGACCGAGCCCGAGTTCAAGCACGCGCAGGAGATTTACTTCCAGCGCTGCGCCGGCTGCCACGGCGTGCTGCGCAAGGGCGCCACGGGCAAGCCGCTCACGCCCGACATCACCCAGAAGAAAGGCACCGAGTACCTGAAGGTCTTCATCAACCAGGGTTCGCCCGCCGGCATGCCGAGCTGGGGCAAGTCCGGTGAACTGTCACAGGAAGAAGTGGACATCATGGCCCGCTTCGTCCAGCACGAACCGCCGCAGCCGCCCGAGTTCGGCATGCCCGAGATCAAGGCGAGCTGGAACGTGATCGTACCCGTGTCCCAGCGGCCGACCAAGCAGCAGAGCAAGTACAACCTCGACAACATCTTCGCGGTCACGCTGCGCGACTCGGGCGAAGTCGCCCTGATCGACGGCGACACCAAGGAGATCATCAACGTCATCCGCACGGGCTACGCGGTGCACATCTCGCGCCTGTCGCACTCGGGACGCTACGTGTACACGATCGGCCGCGACGGCAAGATCGACCTGATCGACCTCTACTTCGACAAGCCGACCAAGGTGGCCGAAATCAAGGTCGGCCTCGAGGCGCGCTCCGTCGAGACCTCGAAGTACAAGGGCTACGAGGACAAGTACGCGATTGCCGGGGCGTACTGGCCGCCGCAGTACACGATCATGGACGGCCTGACCCTCGAGCCACTCAAGGTCGTCTCGACCCGTGGCATGACGGTGGACACGCAGGAGTTCCACCCGGAGCCGCGCGTGGCCGCGATCGTCGCCTCGCACGAGCATCCGGAGTTCATCGTCAACGTGAAGGAAACCGGGCAGATCCAGCTGGTCAACTACGAGGACATCAACAACCTCAAGACGACCACGATCGGCGCCGCGCGCTTCCTGCACGACGGTGGCTGGGACGCCACCAAGCGCTACTTCATCACGGCGGCCAACCAGTCGAACAAGATTGCAGTGGTCGACTCGAAGGAGCAGAAGCTCACGGCACTCATCGACGTGGACAAGATCCCGCACCCGGGGCGTGGCGCGAACTTCGTCGACCCGAAGTACGGCCCGGTCTGGGCGACCAGCGCGCTCGGCAACGAGAAGGTGACGCTGATCGGTACCGACCCCGAGAAGCACGGCGACCACGCCTGGAAGGTGGTGCGAGTGCTGAAGGGCCAGGGCGGTGGCTCGCTGTTCGTCAAGACGCACCCGAAGTCGAAGCACCTCTACGTCGACACGACGCTCAATCCCGATCCCAAGATCAGCCAGAGCATCGCGGTGTTCGACATCAACGACCTCGAGGCCGGTTTCAAGGTGTTGCCGATCGCGGAGTGGGCGAACCTCGGCGAAGGCCCGAAGCGCGTCGTGCAGCCCGAGTTCAACGCCGGCGGCGACGAGGTCTGGTTCTCCGTCTGGAACGGCAAGGACCAGCGGTCGGCCATCGTCGTCGTGGACGACAAGACGCTCAAGCTGAAGAAGGTGATCGACGATGCGCGCATCGTGACGCCAACCGGCAAGTTCAACGTCCACAACACGGTGGGCGACGTGTACTGACGATCCTCCCTGCGTGAGCCCTCTAGGGGGCGCACTTCCGGCCCTGCTTCGCGAGAGGCAGGGCCGTTTTCTTGGGTGGAGCCGCCGCCTTCCAGTAGTATCCTTCGCCCACCTTCCCGACCGGAGCACGCGATGCCTCTCCGCTTACCGGCCCTGGACCCGGCTTCCGTCGAGCCCCGCACGCATTCAGGCTACCCGGAACCATTCCGGTCGCGGGTGCTGCCGCGCGAGAAGCGCCCACTCGGCGACGCGCTCGGGCTGACGCGGATCGGCGTAAACCTGACGACCCTGATGCCGGGCACCGAATCCTCGATGCGCCACTGGCACTCACACGAGGAGGAGCTGATCTATCTTCTCGAAGGGGAACTCGTGCTGCGCACCGACGCCGGCGAGCAGACCCTCGTGGCTGGCACCTGCGCCGGCTTCAAGGCCGGATCCGGCGATGGCCACCAGCTCGTGAATCGCGGCAAGGTGCCTGCGGTCTATCTCGAGATCAGCAATCGCGATCCAGCCGATGCGGTCGTCTATCCGGACGTCGACCTGCTGTGGAATCCGCCGGGACAGCCGCACAAGTACACGCGGCGGGACGGGACGCCGTACTGAGGTTCAGAGCCGCCAGTGGAGCGTGACCGAGACATTGCGTCCCGGACGCGTGTAGTACGGAATCAGCGGATCGCCGACGACGCGGCCACGCACGTCCGACCACTCGATGTACTCCGCGTCGGCGAGGTTGAAGAAGCCTGCGTTGATGCGCAGCCCGCGGCCGAAGTCGTAATGCGCGAGCAGGTCGAGCGTGACGTAGCCGCCGGTTTCGTAGAGATCGACGCGGCTGTCGTCGACCTCGCTTTGCGCCGCGACCGCCGTCGTCACGAGCTCACTGCCCCAGCGACCCGTGGGCGCTTCATAACGCAACGACAGCACGGCGCTGGCCGGGTCCACTGAATTGAGAGGCTCGTCGCTCACGCGGTCTTCGCCCCGAGTCCAGGCGGCGGCCAGCCGCGTAGTCCAGCCCTCCAGCGCCGGGGCATGGTCCCCGACACGCCAGTCGAGGCCCAGTTCCGCACCGTAGATGCGCGCCTCGGCGATGTTCTGCGACTGGAACAGCGTGACACCGCTGTCGGGATCCGGCCCCAGGTTCACCTTCGACTCGATGAAGTCCTCGTAATCCGTGTAGTGCAGGCTCGCCGTGAACGCGACCCCAGGCGCATTCCAGCGCAGGCCGAGTTCATAGCCGTCGCTGGTCTCCGGCTCGAGATCGGGATTCGGGATGGCGCGCACGTTGAACAGCGGCAGGTCGAGGCCGATGTTGACGTCCTCCGGCGGCGGTGCGCGAAAACCGCGCGCGTACTGCAGGAACAGGCCCAAGCCGTTCTCGAAGCTGCGCGTCACGCCGAGCTTCGGCGCGAGCGAGAAGTCATCGACGCCGACCGGGGTCGCATTGGGGTTGTCCTCGCGATACAGGCGGTCGGGCTGCGGTTCGAGCTCGTAATAGTCCGCCCGCAACGCTGGAATCAGCGTCCAGCCCGAATCGCCGAATTGCAGCTCGTCCTGCACGAAGGCGCCCACGCGTGTCACGTCGCTGACCGGAAAGTCGCGCAGCGGAAAACTCTCGCCGAGGATCACGCTGGTCGAATTACCGGAACTCAGGTCGGTCTGCAGGCCGTCGCGACGCTCTTCCAGTTGGGATTGCGCGAGCTCGACGCCGTAGACCACGGTGTGGATCTGGCTCGTCCCATCGAAGGCCTTGACGGCCGTGAACTCGGCGCCGAGCGTGCGGTCCTCGAGTTCGAAGCGCCGCGTGATCTCGACCGGCGGCGTGCGCGGCGGCACGGCGCGCCGTTGCTCGAGCGTGTCCTGGCGCGTGTCGGTGCCCTGTGCGTAGACCCGCCAGTCGGCGTTGTCGAAGGCCGCGCGGGGCGCGAGCTTCTGGCTCGCGCTCAGCCGATAGCGCTCGGCCTGGTCGTCCCCTTCGAGCAGTGTCGAATTGACGAAGCGCGTTCCCGGCAGTCCGAGGAACGCGTCGATCGACGTCTGCTGATCGATCAGGCTCGCCTCGCCCGCCAGCGTCAGCGGCCCGCCCGGCATGTCGCGCCACTCGGCCTTGGCGAGCAGCGCGTCGCTCGCATAGTCGCGCGGGTTCGGCGTCACGTCGGCTGCGGAGTCGAGTTCATTGCCGGTCCGGTGCGCGTAGCCGAACAGCAGGCGCGCAGCGCCCGTCTCCGCTGCACCAACGGCGACGGCATGCCACCCCTCGTCGGCGCCCGAGTAGCCGCCCTCGCTGCGCAGGCCCCGGGTACGGTCGCCGCCGAGCAGGTCCCGGGGCGTCGTGGTCGTCATCGCCACGACACCGCCGATGGCGTCGCTGCCGTAGAGCGACGACGCCGGGCCCCGCAGCACCTCGACGCGCTCGATGAACGCCGGGTCGACGAAGCTGCGCCCGGAGTCACCGAAACTGCCGACCGCAAAGCCGCCCGCGGCCGGGATGCCGTCCACTTCGACGGCGACGCGATTGCCGCCGACGCCGCGCACCGAGATCGTGTCGAGGCCGAAGCGGAACGGATCGTTGCGGACGGTCAGACCCGGTTCGTAACGCACGAGATCGCGGATGTCCGTCACCAGCGTGCGATCGATCGTTTCCCGCGGAATCACCGTGACCGTCGCAGCCACCTGCGCGATCGGCACGAGACGGCGGGCGTAGACGGTCACCGTCTCCAGGCCCGCTTCCGGCGAGCTGCCACCGGCGTCCTGCGCCAGGCTCGCGCCGGAGGCCGCGGTGGCGGCCATCGCAACCGCCAGGCAGCGGATTTCGGTTTGAAGCTTGCGTGAAGGCATAGTGCAATTCTGCACCACGGCACGAAAGGCACCATGACTCAGGTCAATTGGTTCTCAAGGGGCGACAGCACGGGCCCGATGGCCTGACAATGCCCCGGTTCCTTCTCCCGAGGCCTCCCATGAAATTCGAGACCCTTGCCGTCCACAGCGGCTATGCGCCGGATCCGACCACCAAGGCCGTCGCGGTGCCGATCTACCAGACGACGTCCTACGCGTTCGACGATACGCAGCACGGCGCCGACCTGTTCGACCTCAAGGTCGCCGGCAACATCTACACGCGCATCATGAACCCGACCACCGACGTGCTCGAGAAGCGCGTCGCGGCGCTCGAAGGCGGCGTCGGCGCATTGGCCGTGGCCTCGGGGCAGTCCGCGATCACCTACGCATTGCAGACGATCACCGAAGCCGGCCAGAACGTGATCAGCTCCACGGCGCTCTACGGCGGCACCTACAACCTGTTCGCGCACACGTTTCCCCAGTACGGGCTGACGGTGAAGTTCGCCGATCACCGCGACCCGGCGTCCTTCGAGAAGCTGATCGACGCGAAGACGCGCGCGATCTTCTGCGAGTCGGTCGGCAATCCCGCGGGCAACATCACGGACTTCGCCGCACTCGCCGAAGTCGCGCACCGCCACGGCATCCCGCTGATCGTCGACAACACGGTGCCGTCGCCCTACCTGTGCCGCCCGTTCGAGCACGGCGCCGACATCGTGATCCACTCGCTGACGAAGTACCTCGGCGGCCACGGCACGAGCATCGGTGGCGCCCTGGTGGACTCGGGTAACTTCCCGTGGAAGCAGCACGCCGACAAGTTCCCGCGGCTCAACACACCCGACGTTTCGTATCACGGGGTCGTCTATACGGACGCCTTCGGCCCGGCCGCCTTCATCGGTCGCGCTCGTGTGGTGCCGCTGCGCAACATGGGCGCGGCGATCTCGCCGTTCAACAGCTTCCTGATCCTGCAGGGCATCGAGACGCTCGCGCTGCGGATGGACCGCATCTGCGAGAACTCGCTCGCCGTCGCTCGCTACCTGCAGAAACACCCGAAGGTGCGTTGGGTCAACTACGCCGGCCTGCCCGACCACCCCAGCCACGGGCTCGCGCAGAAATACATGGGCGGCCGGGCGTCGGGCATCCTGACGTTCGGCATCGAGGGCGGCCTCGCGGCGGGCGCCCGGTTCCAGGACGCGCTGCGGCTGTTCGTGCGCCTCGTCAACATCGGCGATGCGAAGTCGCTGGCCTGCCATCCCGCCAGCACGACCCACCGCCAGCTGAATCCCGCGGAGCTCGAGAAAGCCGGCGTCAGCGAGGACATGGTGCGGCTGTCGGTGGGCATCGAGCACGTGGACGACCTGCTGGCCGACCTGGAACAGGCCCTGGCTGCAGCCTGAGCGCGGGACGCTCGCGAGCGACGACACCGGGGTACGTGAAGATCGCTACCCCGGCGGTCCCGTCGCTGGGCCAGAATGCCGGTGTCATTGGCCTCGAGATGGCCCCCGTGCGGGGAGTCGATGCGTCGCAATCAGACTGATCCGGTCTTCGACTGGCTGGCCTACCACGCCGAGTTCGACCCCGGCCGGCTCGCCGCGGTCGACCTCGCCACGCAGCGCTGGCTCACCTATGGCGAATTCAACGACCGCGCCACCCGGCTCGCGACGGCACTTCGCGAGCGCTTCGGCGTCGAGCACGGCGACCGCGTCGCGTTCCTGGCGCGCAATGGCACCGACCACTTCGAGGCGATGTTCGCGTGCTGGAAGCTCGGCGCGATCTTCGTGCCGATGAACTGGCGGTTGTCGCCGCACGAAACCGCGGCCATCCTCGAGCACTGCGAGCCGCGCGTCGTGCTGCACGACGCGGAATTCGCGTCGCTGCTCGCGTTCGCGCACGCGCCGACGCTCGAACGTGTCCCGGGTCACGCGGCCTGTCGCTACGAGCAACTGATCGCCGCGCACGAGCCGCTGGTCGCGATGGAGCATGCGGACTTCGACACGATCAACCTGCTGCTCTACACGTCCGGCACGACCGGACGGCCGAAGGGTGTCATCTACACGCACCGGATGACCCACAACATCGTCGTCCACGCGGCCCTGCACGCGCGCATCCGCGCCGGCACGCGCACCCTCACCTACTCGCCGCTGTTCCACGCGGCGGGTCTCAACGCCTTGGCCATGCCGTCGTTCCACTACGGCGGCGCCGTGCTGGTCATGCGGACGTTCGACGCGGGCGCGTGCCTCGCGATGCTGACCGATCCCGGCCTGCAGGTCACGCACACGGTCGGCGTGCCGGCGACGTACCAGCTGATGAGCCAGCGACCCGAATTCGCCACCGCATCGTTTCCGACGCTCGAGGTGGCGGGCGTCGGGGCCGCGCCGGTGCCGCTGCACCTGCTCGAGACCTGGGCCGCGAAGGGGCTCGTGCTGTCGCAATCGTTCGGCATGACCGAGGCTTTCAGCGTCTCCTTCACGCCGCCCGAGAAAGCCCGCGAGCAGATCGGTTCCGCCGGGCACCCGCTGATGCACGTGAAGGTGCAGATTGGCGACCAGCACGGGCTGGAGCTGCCTCGTAATCGCGTCGGCGAGATCCAGGTCCGCGGCCCCGGCGTGACGCCGGGCTACTGGCACGACCCGGAGGCGACGGCCGCGGCATTCACCGCCAACGGCTGGTTCCGCACCGGCGACGCCGGCCGCATGACCGAGCAGGGCATCATTTTCGTCGTCGACCGGATCAAGGACATGTACATCTCGGGCGGCGAAAACGTCTACCCCGCCGAGGTCGAGGACGTGATCGACGACCTCGACGCCGTCAGCCAGTGCGCAGTGATCGGCGTGCCCGACCGTAAATGGGGCGAGGCGGGACTGGCGCTCGTGGTGCTGCAACCCGGCCAGCACCTGGAGCCCGAACGCATTCGGGAGCACTGTCGCGCGCGCCTCGCGCGCTACAAGGTGCCGCGCGACGTGCGCATCGTGCCCGCGCTACCGCTCAGCCCGCAGGGCAAGATCCTCAAGCGAGAACTGCACCGGCTTTACGTGGAGAGCGGCGGCCCGCCACCGTCGAAAGTCGCATGAAACCAGTCAAGGCCGTCGATGCGGCATTCCTGCAGCTCGAAACCGCCGCGACGCCGATGCACGTCGGCGCGGTGTTCGTGCTCGACCCGCCCTCGCGGCAGGCGGGCCGCACGTTCTTCCGCCGCTTGAAGCTGTTGATCGCGGCGCGGCTCGACCGCAGCGAGGTGTTCACACGGCACGTCGCCGCGCTGCCGTTCAATGCCGCCAATCCGATGTGGCTGGCCGGTCGGGCCGACCTCGACTACCACGTCCGCCGAACCGTGCTGCCCGCGCCCGGCAGCCAGCACCAGCTCGAGGAGTGCGTCGCCGACCTGCACACGCCGCTGATGGACCGCGAACGCCCCCTCTGGGAACTGCACGTCATCGAAGGCCTCGAGGGCGGACGCCTGGCGCTGTACGTCAAGACGCACCACGCCGGACTCGACGGCGCCTCGGCGCAGCTGTTCCTGCGATCCTTCGTCGATACGGCGGCACGACCTGCCAGACGCAGCACACGACCGCCGCGCCTGCCGCAGGTTGAACATGTGACCACCACCGACCTGTTGCTCGCCGGGTTGCGCCACCAGGTCGCAGAACTCGGCCGCCTGCCGCGGTTGATCGGCGGTCTCGCGGGCCAGCTCCCCGACACGTTTCGTGGCGCGCGGGACGCGCTGCTCACTCGGGCTCCAGGCGGTCCGTCATCAGCGCCGCGGACGCCGCTCAACGTCGCGATCTCGGGCGAGCGCAGCTTCGCGTCGGTCGAATGCGATCTCGCACAGGTCAAGTCCGTCGCGCGGATCCACTCGGCGACCGTCAACGACGTGATCCTGGCAGCCAGTGCCGGCGCACTGCGACGCTGGCTGATCCTGCACGACAAGTTGCCAGCCACGTCCCTCAGGACGGCGGTGCCGTTCTCGACCCGCGAGCCGGGCAACGTCGACCACTCGATCCAGGTCTCGTTCATGGCGCTCGATCTGCACACCGGCATCGACGCGCCGCAGGCGCGGCTGCGCGCGATCCACGCGTCATCTCTCGAGGCCAAAGCCGCCGCCGAACGCGCCAGGGCGCTGATGCCGGGGGACCTGCCCTCGATCGGGTTGCCCTGGCTGCTCGGGAGCCTCGCCCGCGTGCTGGGCAAGCGACGCAGTGCTGTCGCGGTTGCCACTGCCGTTCAACCTGATCATCTCCAACGTCGCCGGACCGCCAACGCCGCTGTATGTGGCGGGTGCCCGGGCGCTCACGTACGCTCCCGTGTCGATCCCTTATCATGGCTGCGCGCTCAACATCACCGTGTACAGCTATGACGGCAAGCTCTTCTTCGGGCTCACGGGCGCGCGCAGCGCGCTGCCCGACCTGCGCGACCTGGCCGAGGGCGTGAAGCTGGAGATCGACCTGCTGACCCGACGCCGGCGGACGGCCCGCGCCCGATGAGCAAGCTGCCGCGCCCGCTGCTCACGCTGCTCGAGGCCCGCGCCGGCTTCGAGATGGGCGAGATGCTGTTGAGCCTGCCGTTGCTCGGGCGCGCACCGCTCGGCGATGGGCACCCCGTGCTGCTACTGCCCGGCTTTGGAGCGGGCGACGTTTCGCTCGAGCCGCTGCGCGCCTTCCTCACGTCGCGCGGGCACCACGTCGAGACCTGGGGCCTCGGGCGCAATGTCGGTTTCAACCGCAAATTCGCGCAGGTCGTCGAGCAGAAGGTCCGCTACCTGCATCACCGGCACCGCCGCAAGGTGAGCCTGGTCGGCTGGAGCCTCGGTGGCGTGTTCGCTTTTTACGTGGCGCACGTGGCGTCGGCCTGCGTACGCACCGCGATCTCGCTCGGCAGCCCGCTGCGGCTCGACCCCGACCTGCGCCCGCCGCGGGGCGTCAAGGCGATGTACCGGGTCCTGTCGCAGCCGATGGGTCCGGTCGCACACCAGGCCCGGTCGCGCTCGCGATCGATGCGGGCGCCGCCGCCGGTGCCGTCCACCTGCATCTATTCCGAGCACGACGGCTTCGTGCCGCCGGCGCAGGCGACGCTCGACGGCGATCCCCGCGACCACGAGAACATTCGCGTGCCCGGCAGCCACATCGGGCTCGGCTTCAACCGCCACGTGCTGTGGATCGTCGCCGACCGCCTGGCTCAGACGGAAGGCGCCTGGCGGCCCTACCGACGCACCCACGATCCACTGGCAGGACTCTGCGATGGCCGACTGCGACTATTCCCGGGCTGAAGAGGTCGCGCACGTCGCGACGCACGGGCTCGGCATCGCAGCGAGCCTGGTCGCCATCACGTGGCTCGCGGTGGCCGCCGCCGCGGCCGGCGCAGGGCCATGGCGAGTGACCGGCGGCCTCGTGTTCGGCATATCGGCGCTGATCCTGTTCACGACGTCGGTCGCCTACCATGCGGCCACGTCCCCGCAGCTCAAGCCGCGGTTGCGCCTGCTCGACCACTCCGCGATCTACCTGCTGATTGCCGGCACCTACACCCCGTTCGCACTCGGCGTGCTGGGCGGCGCCTGGGGCTGGACGTTGTTCGGGCTCGTCTGGGGCATTGCATTGATCGGTATCATCGGCAAGACGACGCTCGGCTTTCGCTTCCCCGTCAGCTCCGTGCTGCTGTACCTCGGCATGGGGTGGCTCGGCGTCATCGCGGCGAAGCCATTGATGCAGAGCCTGACGCCGCACGAGCTCACCTGGATCGTGGCCGGCGGCCTCGCGTACACGGCCGGCGTGCCGTTCTACATGTGGAAAGGCCGGCGCTACACCCACGCGATCTGGCACCTGTTCGTGCTGGGAGGCGTCGCGTGCCACTTCGTGGCCGTGCTGAGCGTGATGGCGCCGCGTCCGGCCTGAGTCCGCCTCGCCGGCCGGGCCCGCCGCCATGGCCTGCGGTACCATCCGCGGATGACGCAATCCACGGACGACCTGTCGCTCGCGCGCGAGCTGAGCCCGCGCCGCAACACCACCGGCGCAACCGACCTCGCCACCCTCGTCGAGGAGCAGCTGCGGCATTTCTCGATCGATCCGCAGACGGACTACGGGCGCCGGCTCGGCGCGCTCGCGTCCCACCTGTACGCGGCCAACGTCGCGGCACACGAGCTCTGGCAGATCAGCCTGCGCGAACTGGCCAGCCTCGAGCAGCGCGACCGGGTCGCCCGCTTCAACGCGAAGCGGTTCCTGTGCTTCCAGCTCGCGAAGATCCTCGACACGCTGCAGAACCCGCTGCGCAAGACCTACCAGTCGCTGCTCGACGACCCGACGCAATCCGCGGTCAAGGGCCCCTATCCGCTGTTCGACAACGTGACTGCGCTCTTCAGCGCGACACCGGTCATCACGCGCACGGCGACCTACATGTACGCCTGCACCGAGTGGGTCGAGGACGCCTTCAAGGGCCGCGAGCCGTTGCTCGAGATCTATTCGCGGCTGTTGAACCCGACCTCGATCAGCCTCGCGAACCACATCGTGGATCTCGAGGCCGGCGCGCTGTCGGGCGAGTACCTCGCCTGGAACTTCAATTCGGGCATGGCGGCGATCGACGCGACGCTGGCGAACGTCGTCGGCTACCAGGACGTGGTGCTGGCGAGCCGCAACGTCTACGGCGGAACGTACCAGCTGCTGCACGACTGGTACGGCAAGCAGAGCAACCTCGACGTCGCCGTGCGCTGGTTCGACGGCTTCACGGTGGAAGCCTTCCGCGTCGCGTTGGCGGAAGCGCAGCGGGAGTGCGCCGGCCGGCTGGCCGAAGGCCGCCACATCTACGTGTTCCTCGAGTCGCCGTGCAACCCGCACGGTCACGTGCTCGACGTGCCGGGCATCTGTCGCGCGGCGCACGAGTTCGGCCTCACCGTGATCTGCGACGCGACGGTCGGGACGCCGATCCTGCAGCCGGTGCTGCAGCGCGACGATCCGCTCGAGCGGCCGGACTTCGTGATCCACTCGTACACCAAGGACCTCGCCGGGTCGGGCACCACGACGGCCGGCGTCTGCATCGGCCGCAACGAGCGGATGTTCATCCCGAAGGGCGAGACCGTCACCGCACCGGGGCCGGACGGGCAGCCGCGTGCCTATCGCTGGGACGAGAGCCTGTTCTGGAACGTCTACTACGTGAAGGGCGCGTTCCTCGACGCCGACAAGGCGTTCGAGGTCATCAACGGCATGCGCACCGTCGAGCTGCGCATCATCAACAAGTGCATCAACACGCTGGTGCTGGCGCGGGCGCTGGCCCGGCATCCGGCGATCAACGTGCGATGCTCGGCGGTCGAGGGCAACGAGAACTTCGCGATGCGCGAGCGCCTGATGTTCCTCGGGCTGCCGGCGCCGTTGTTCACGCTCGATTTCGAGACCGAGCTCGGTGCGCGCATCGGGCGTGAGTCCTTCCAGCGCTTCTTCGACTGTCTCGAGCCAGCCTTCGGCCTGCAGGTGAGCCTCGGCCAGGTGAACACGGTCGTGCTCTGTCCCGCGCTGACCAGCCACTCGGAGCTCTCCGGAGAAGCATTGCGCCAGGCCGGCATTTCACCGACGACGATCCGGGTGTCGGTCGGCGAAGAGGATCCGCGCACGCTGCTCGCCCAGCTGATGCGCGCCGCCGAGCTCACGCTCGAACCGGCCTGCCGCGGATTCCTCGGGCACTTTCCGGCACCGGACGAGCTCGACCACCTCTACGAATCCACCTACGTCGACGTGCATCGTCGTTATGCTGCGAGCCGGCCGCGCATGGCACGACTGATGGAGTGATCGATGATGCGCCGCACAGTGCCCCGCCGCTTCGTGTCCTGCGCACTGTCCGCGCTGCTGGTGTCGATCGCCGGCTGCGGCGGTGGTGGCGGCGGTGGCGGCGACGACGAAGGGACCTCGGCCGCCTGCGCCGAACCCGCTCGCAAGCAGTTCGTCCTCGACGTGGCGCGTCAGTGGTACCTGTTTCCCGAGTTGCTGCCCGCCACCGTCGACGCCGCCGGATTCCCGACCGCCGCAAGCCTGCTCGATCACCTGACCGCGACTGCGCGCGCAGCAACGCAAGGACCGGTTCTTCAGTTACCTGACGACACGCAGCGCGGAGAACTCGCTGCTCGGCGCAGGAGCAGTTCGTCGGCTTCGGGTTCCGCACGCGCACCGATCCGGTGAGCCGCCCGTTCGTCACGGAGGTCTTCGAGTCGAGCCCGGCCGCGGAAGCGGGATTGCAGCGTGGCGACGAGATCGTCGCGGTGGATGCGGGCGCCGGCTTCGTGCCGGTCACCCAGTTGCTGGCCGACGGCGACACGATCAGCGACGCACTCGGACCGGCCGAGGCCGGCGTGCGGCGCGGTCTCCGGCTGCTGCGCGACGGCGCGACGCGCGAGGCCACTCTCACGAAGCGAGCCGTCACGATCGATCCGGTCTCGAGCGTCTATGGCGCGCTGGTGCTGCCGCTGCCGGGCACGACCGGCGTCGGTTACCTCAACCTGCGGACCTACGTCGCCACCGCCGACTCACAGCTGCGCGACGCGTTCGCGCAATTCCGTGCGCTCGGCCTCGACTATTTCATCGTCGACCTGCGGTACAACGGCGGCGGACTCGTGAGCACTGCGGAGATCCTCGGCGACCTGCTCGGCGGCGATCGCTCGACGGCCGATGTCCAATTGAGGATGGTGCACAGCGCAGCAAAGGCCGCGGAAAACACGACGCGAAACTTCCGGCCGGTGGCACAGTCCGTGCGGCCGGTCCGCATCGCGTTCCTGACGACCGGGGCCACGGCCTCGGCCAGCGAGATCAACGTCAACACGATGGCGCCCTGGGTCGAGATCGCGATCGTCGGCGAGGACACGTTCGGCAAGCCGGTGGGGCAACTCGCGTTCGACCTGCAGGGCTGCGAGGACCGGCTGCGGCTCGTCTCCTTCAAGCTCGAGAACGCCCGCGGCCAGGGCGACTACTACGACGGGCTGGCTGCGACGCTGCCCTTCGCGTGCGCGGCTACCGACACGCTCGAGCAGCCGCTGGGCTCGGCCGCGGAAGGACTCACCGCCGCAGCGCTCGCGTGGCTGGCCACGGGTGCCTGTACGAGCATCATCCCGGCGACCACGGCCCGCGCCAAGCCGGCAGGCATCGTGACAGCCGAGCGTTACCCGCTGCCGAAGCAACCGTCACCCGCGCAGTTCTGGCTGCCTGGCGTGAACTGAGCTTCACCACGAGGGGTCGGTGATCGTCCGCTCTTCGATCGGCCGGCCCAGACCGAACATGAGCTGCCAATCGCTATCGCTGGTGATCGCGAGGGACAGCGACACGGGACCGAGCGGCGTGCGGCCCGCCAGCACGAACGCTCCGGAGAATATCGGTTCAGCACGAACGTCGTCGATCCGGCCGCTCATGTCGGCCGCGGAAGCCGTGAAGCCGGCGTACAGCGACTGGCCGAACACATAGCTGATATCGGCAATGCGCTGCAGGTAGGAGGCCTGCGCGGACCAGTACGAGGTGCCACGCAGTTCGCCGACATTCAGGCCAGGCATGCTGACCGGACCGCCGAGCGTGAACGTATCGTAGATGGGCAGCTCGCTGCCGAACGACGCGCCGCCGCTCGCGCGCAGATAGAGCACATTCCGGCTGAACGGCACGACCGCCATCGCCGTGCCCTCGAGGCGATCGTACTGGTCGACCGCGCCGAGCGACTCTTCACCGCGGAAATAGGTCATCCGCACCAGCGAGCCGTCCTGCCACAGCACGTCGCGGTCGCGCGTGTCGTAGGTATACCGCATCGACAGGCCGCCGTACCCCTCGCCGGAGATCTCCGGCAGGTCCGGCGTGCCGATTTCGCGGTCCACGGTCTGCCCGCCGCCCCGGAGGCCGGCGCGCAGTTCGGCCCGGTTGCCGAACACCCGGCCCGCCTCGAGGTACGCCCCACGCGTGGGAGAACCGGTAGCGCGCCACAGCGTCGCCGTCGATGAAGATGTCTTCGATCGAGCGTTGCGCCAGCGCGCCGGGCTCGACGAACCAGCGGTGCTCGGCATCCAGCGGCTGGTACATTGAAGCTTCGAGGCCGGACGTGCGGCCGAACCGCCACGAGCCGTGCACTTCGCCGCCGCGGTCGTTGATCCAGGTGCGCAGGAAGTCGCCACCGATCGTGAACGCCGTGTTCGCATCCGTGCCGATGTGGAACCCGAGGTCGAAGCGCACGATGTTCGGCCCCCAGGACTTCTCCATCAGATGCAGGTTCAGCACCGGCTCTTCGCCGTCGCCCGCAAGCGTGTAGGCCACTCTCTCGAAATCGGACAACGCGAACACGGCCGTGGCGCGATCGCCGATCCTGCGGTTGTCGACGACGTCACCCGCCTGCAGGCCGAAGGTCTGCGCGACGAACTCCGGGTTGGCGCGTTCGGCACCGACGACGTTGACCGCCGCGAGCCGCATCGGCTCCCGCCCCACCCGGGACGTGGCGCTACGCCAGGCGAGGAACTCCGCCTCCGGCAGCGAATACCGCTCGAGCTCGGTGCGGTGCGCGAGCGCGGCCGCCCGGCCGAGCGGAATCGCGTCGGGCACGCGATCGAACGACGCCGAGCCGATGTCGCCCATTTCGATGATGATCTTGACGTCGTCGGGACCGAGCGTCTCGAGCTGCTGCCGCTCGTTCGCGCTGATCAGCACGTCGAGCGTGCGCGACATCAGCGTCAGCGGCGAGCGCAGCTCCGCCGCGGTCGGAACCGGGTTCGGCACCGCGACGGCGATCACGACGTCGGCGCAGGTCTGACGGGCGATGTCGACCGGCACGTTGCGGGTGAGCCCGCCGTCGCCGAGGATGCGACCGTCGATGGTCACTGGCGCGAACGCGCCCGGCACGGCCATGCTGGCGCGCATCGAGAGCGCCAGGTCGCCCTCCCGCAACACCACCATGTCGCCGTTCTGCATGTCGGTGGCCACGGCGCGAAACGGGATCGGCAACCGATCGAAGTCGCGGATGCCGCGGCTGCGGGCGACGAGATACTGGATCGTGAGGTCCACGTTCTGCGTGCTGATCAGGCCACTCGGCGCGACCAGGCGCCCGTCGCGCGCGCCGAATTCGAGGCTGTTGCTGAAGGTGTTTCCGGCCAGCTTGCGGCGCATCGGCACCTTGGCGCGCAGGCCGCTGCGTCCAATCGCCTCCTGCCAGGAGATCGAACGAACCGCCTTCTCGAGCTCCTTTGCTTCCACGCCCGAAGCAAACGTGCCACCGACGAGCGCGCCCATGCTCGTGCCGATCACGCAATCCACGGGAATCCTGAGCTCCTCGAGGACGCTGAGCACGCCGACGTGGGCTGCACCCTTGGCGCCGCCACCACCGAGCACGAGGCCGATGCGCGGACGGGACCTGGCTGGACCCGCCGTTGCGTCCCCGGCCACAACCTCAGTAGGTGGGACAACCCCCGGCTCAGCGGCCGACACTGTCATCACGGGCGCGAACAGCAGCGTGGCACGCGCGATCAATCGCAGCAGGCCAGCGTGGCGTCCATCCATTTTCAGCACGACTTGCATTCCCTCAGAGCCCCCGAGGCAGGCGGCGCGCTATCCTACCGTACGGCCGTGTCAGTTGATCGTAGTGAACGCACGTCGCGTTCGGGTCGCCGCGCCAACCTGGGGGAATCCCTGATGAAGATCAGCAAGCAGGAACAGAAGCTCGTCCAGTCGATCACCCGGCCTTTTCGCGTCACGCGCGGCGATCGATTCCGGCTCGACGGGATCGACCCCGGCGATACGCTGCACTTCGACTCCGAGGACAAGCCCCGGGCGCAGGAAGCGCTGAAGAAGGGGGTGCAGTATCTCGCCGCGCTGCAGGACCGGCTGTACGCCCAGGATCGCTGGTCGGTGCTGCTGATCTTCCAGGCGATGGATGCCGCCGGCAAGGACGGCGCGATCAAGCACGTGCTCTCGGGAGTCAATCCCCAGGGCTGTCACGTCACCTCGTTCAAGGCGCCCTCGGCCGAGGAACTCGACCACGACTACCTGTGGCGCTGCATGAAGGCCCTGCCGGAGCGCGGTCGCATCGGCATCTTCAACCGCTCTTATTACGAGGAAGTGCTCGTCGTGCGCGTCCACGAGAAGCTGCTCGCCGCGCAGAAGCTGCCGCCCCAACTCGTCACGAAGAAGATCTGGAAGCACCGCTACGACGACATTTGCGACATCGAGCGGTACCTCGCGCGCAACGGCACGCTGATCCTGAAGTTCTTCCTGCACGTCTCGAAGGACGAGCAGAAGAAGCGCTTCCTCGAGCGACTGGACGACCCGGACAAGAACTGGAAGTTCTCGATGGCGGACGCCCGCGAGCGGGGTCACTGGGACGACTACATGGAGGCCTACGAGCAGATGATCCGGCACACCGCGAGCGAGCACGCGCCGTGGTTCGTCGTGCCGGCGGACAACAAGTGGTTCACGCGGGCCGTGGTCGCGGCCGCGATCATCGAGGGCCTCGGGTCGCTCGACCTTCACTACCCGCGCGTGGACGAGGCCAAGCAACAGGAACTCGCCGCCGCCCGGGCGGAACTCATGCGCGAAGGTCGAGGAGCGCGAGCGCCTCGACGTGGTGGGTGAGCGGGAAGAAGTCGTAGGGGTGGATGCGCACCACGGCGTAGCCGGCGGACTCGAGCATCGCGAGGTCGCGCGCGAGCGTGCCGGCGCTGCACGACAGGTAGGCGATGCGCACCGGCCGGAGCTCGCGGGCCAGCGCCTGCGTCACCTCGACCTCGAGCCCGGAGCGCGGCGGATTGACGTACGCCACGCCCACCCCACCCCGCTCACGCCACCACGATCGCATTTGCGGCAGGCGCTGCGCACAAGTACCGCGCAGAACGGTCGCGCCTGGCGCGTTCAGAGCGGCCAGCTCGGTCGCCTCGCCGGACAGCTCGACCCCGAGCGCAGCGCTGCCCGCGTCGGTCCACTCGCGCAGGGTCGCCCCGAATCCACAGTAAAGATCGAGCACGACACCACCCGGATCCGGACGCAGGTGCTGCCGGGCCGCATGCATGGCCTGCCGATGAAGTGCCGGCAACGCCTGCGCAAACGCGGTCGGTCCGTGCTGCAAGCCGTGCGCATCGAGCGACCGTGGCTCGCCCCACAGCAGCTGCCAGCCGCGGCGCGCGAACAACCGGCGCCCTGCCGCGGGATGGTGGTGGAGCCACAGTGCCTCGAGTCCGCTCCGGGGCAGTTCGTCGAGCAGCGGCTGCAAGGCACCGACCGGAGTGCGGTGCGCCTTGACGATCAACGTGGCCTGGGCGCCGCAGACGTGCAGGTACGCCAGCGGCAGCACGTCACCGGCCGGCAGCAATCGAACGAGCCGGTGCACGAGATCGCGCACGCGGACCGAGTGCACCGGGCAGTCGTGGATCGCGATCAGCTCGTCACGCCGCATCAGGCCGAATTGCCAGCCGTCCGCCGGCGACCAGCGCGCGGTCAGCGTCACGCGATCACGGTAACCCAGGCGGGACTCGGCGACCGGCCCGACGATGGGCGCGATGCGATCCGACCACTGCGCGAGCACGCGCGCAAGGTAGCTGGCTTTCT
The DNA here is from genome assembly GCA_963777725.1 of uncultured Gammaproteobacteria bacterium. GTDB lineage: Bacteria > Pseudomonadota > Gammaproteobacteria > Steroidobacterales > Steroidobacteraceae > RPQJ01. The sequence goes on along the minus strand of CAVZRR010000020.1, from coordinate 354,005 downwards.
GCGCGAGGCTCGCCGCCTCGCCGAGCGCGCGGTGACGACAACCGTGGCAGGTCGGCTCGCAACCGGGCGGCAGGGAATGCTGTACGCTCACGAATGGATGTTGCGGTGATTGCGAGGACGGACTCAATGGCGGATGTGGATGGCGCTCGCCTGCCGGCCTTCGACGACGTGCTCGCCGCGGCGATGCGCCTCGCCGGTCACTCACGGCGCACGCCGCTGCTGGCCGGCACCCCGCTCGACGACAGCACGGGGGGCCGCATCCTGCTCAAGCTCGAGACGCTGCAGCATACCGGTTCGTTCAAGTTCCGCGGCGCCTACAACCGCCTCGCGCAGATCCCGGCAGATCGCCGCGGCGCGGGCGTCGTCGCATTCTCCTCGGGCAACCACGCCCAGGGCGTGGCCGCGGCGGCGCGCCTGCTCGGCATTCCCGCGACGATCGTGATGCCGGCCGATGCGCCGCGCGTGAAGATGCGCAACACGCTGGCCCTGGGCGCCGAGGTCGTCGAATACGACCGCCTGCATGAAAGTCGCGAGTCGATCGCTGCACGGCTCGCCGAGCAACGGGGTGCCGTCCTCGTACCGTCTTTCGACGACCCGGACGTCATCGCCGGTCAGGGCACGGTGGGACTCGAGATCGTCGAGCAGGCGACCGCAGCCGGGGCCACGCTCGATGACGTCGTGGTCTGCACCAGCGGTGGCGGGCTGATCGCTGGCACGGCGCTCGCGGTCCGCGCACGATCGCCCGCCACGCGCATCTGGAGCGCGGAGCCTGCCGGCCACGACGATCATCGCCGGTCGCTCGCGTCCGGGCGGCGCGAATCGAATGCGCCCGGGACGCGCTCGATCTGCGATGCGCTGCTGGCTCCGGAGCCGGGCTTGCTCACGTTCGCGATCAACCAGCCACTGCTCGCGGGCGGCCTGGCCGTCACGGACGAGGAGGTGCGCGCTGCGATCGCCTATGCGGCGCGCACGCTGAAGCTGGTCGTCGAGCCCGGTGGCGCCGTGGCGCTCGCTGCAGTCATGGCGGGCCGGATCGATGCGCGCGGCCGGACGATCGCGGTCGTCCTGTCGGGCGGCAACATCGACGACGCGCTGCTGCGCGAAGTCCTTTCCTGACACCCCTGCGGCCGTCGCGCCGCGCTGCTAGAGTGTCCTGATGGTCGAACTGGCTTCCTGGCTGACCGCACTGCCCGTCCTGCTCGCCGCTGCGGCGATCACGTGGGCTGTCAGCGTCATGCAGCGCAACGTCACGATCGTCGACACGCTGTGGCCAGTGTTGTTCATCCTCGCAGCGGTGACCTACGCGGCAGCGGGGCCCGCCGGACCGAGGGCGTGGCTGCTGGTCGCACTGGTGGGACTGTGGGGAGCGCGCCTCGCGATCTACCTGGCCTGGCGCAACTTCGGCCACGACGAGGATCGCCGCTACCAGGCGATCCGCCAGCGCAACGAGCCGAATTTCGCGCTGAAGAGCCTCTACCTGATCTTCGGCTTCCAGGCCGTGCTGGCCTGGGTCATCTCGCTGCCGCTCGCCGGCGCCGCCGCGGGCGACTCGCCGCTGGGCTGGCTGGACGCGGCGGGCGTCGCAGCATGGCTCGTCGGCCTCGTGTTCGAGGCTGGCGGCGACTGGCAACTCGCGCGCTTCAAGCGCGATCCCGCCAACGCCGGCCAGGTGATGGACCGCGGCCTCTGGCGCTACACGAGGCACCCGAACTACTTCGGCGACTTCTGCGTCTGGTGGGGCTTCTACCTGATGGCGCTCGCGGCGGGCGCCTGGTGGACCATCGTCGGCCCGCTGATCATGTCGTTCCTGCTGTTGCGATTCTCGGGCGTGCGGCTGCTCGAGCGCGACATCGGCGAGCGGCGGCCCGCCTATGCAGAATACGTGCGCCGGACGAACAGTTTCTTCCCGGGACCGCGCAAGGACTGACGCGTCCGCGTCAACGCCCGATCACCAGGCTCACGATCGTCGTGCCGCTGCCACCGATGTTCAGCGTCGCAAACGTCCGGGCGTCCGGCACCTGGTACTCGCCGGCGGTGCCGGTGACCTGCTTCCAGCAATCGAGCGCCATGCGCACGCCGGTCGCGCCGACGGGATGTCCGGTGCCGATCAGCCCGCCGCTCGGGTTCACCGGGATCCGTCCACCGATTTCGATTTCGCCACCCTCGATCGCCCGCCAGCTCTCTCCGGGCGGCGTGATGCCGAAGTGGTCGATCGCCATGTATTCGGTGGTCGTGAAGCAGTCGTGCGTCTCGATGCCGTCGAGTTCGTCGACGCCACTGACGCCGGCGCGCCGGAACGCATCGGTGATCGCGCGGCGCACCTCCGGGAACACGTAAGGCTCGCCCGCGCTTGCGCGCACCTTGGCCGCGTAGGTGATCGGCGCCGTGCGGTGTCCCCAGCCGCGGATGCGCGGCAGCGCCTCGAGATCGAGTCCCCGCGACCGGGCGTACTGCGCTGCCCGCGCGCCGTTGGCCAGGAAGACGATCGCCGCGCCGTCGGTGATCTGGCCGCAGTCCTGCTTGCGGATGCGTCCCTCGATGACCGGATTGGCCGCGTCGTCGGCCGCGAAGCTGCGCCCGGTGAACGTCCAGCGGCGCGTTTGCGCATTCGGATTGCGCCGTGCGTTCGCGAAATTGATCTCGGCGATCCGGGCCAGGTGCGCATTGTCGAGCCCGAAGCGGCGCTCGTATTCGTCACCGAGCTCGCTGAACACGTGCGGCCACGGGAACCGCACGTCGCGGCATTCGTGCCCGGCCCACATTGCCGGTCCGCCGATGTACTGCGCGGCCTGCTCGCCCGGGACGTTGCGCATCTGCTCGATGCCGACGACCGCCGCGAGCCCGTAGCGCCCGGATTCGAGGTCCGCCATCGCCGCGAGCAGCGCAAGACTGCCGGAGGCACACGCGCCTTCGTGACGCCCGGCGGGCACGCCGGCGAGGTCCGGATGCGCTGCCGCGAACACGCCGCCGAGGTGACCCTGGTTGCAGAACAGTTCGGCGACGAAATTGCCGACATGGCCCACCTCGACGTCGCGCGCCTCGAGGCGCGCCTGCTGCAGGCCACCGACGACGATTTCCTGCATCGCGTCGGCGATCTCGTGGCCTTCGCGGGCCCAGTTGCGCGCGAAATCCGTCTGCAGGCCGCCGAGCACGTACACCGGTTCCGTCATCGCGGCCGCTCCTCAGGTCTGGGGGGTCATGGCCGCGCGCAACAGCTCGGCGCGGACCACCTTGCCGACCGGATTGCGTGGCAACTGCGCGACCGTGCGCAGGCGCTCCGGCCACTTGAACACGGCGACGCCGCGACTTTCGAAGTATCGGCCCAGTGCCTCGAGCGATGGCTCGACGCCCGGCTTCGGCACCACGACCGCGCAAATGCGCTCGCCCATCACTTCGTCCGGAACACCGACGACGGCGCCCTCGACGAAGTCAGGGCAGGTCGCGAGCACATCGTCGATCTCCTCCGGCGAGATCTTGACGCCGCCGCGCACGATGATCTGCTTGCAACGGCCCGCGTAGCGGTAATAGCGCGGCCCCAGCTCGTCGGCGGCGATCTCGAACAAATCGCCCGTGCGGTAGAAGCCGTCCGCAGTGAATGCGCGAGCAGTCATCTCGGGCGCCTTGAAGTAACCGTCGAAGACGATCGCGCCGCGGACCAGCAGCTCGCCGGGGCGCCCGGGCTCGTGGATCTCCTCGCCGCTGTCGGGATCGACGATGCGGGTCTCGATCGATTTCGACACCCGGTGCGGCCACTCGAGCTCGGCACGCCCGAAGCGCGGGAAGAGCTTCGCGCGCCGCTCCGGGTCCGCAATCTCGTCCGGGCCGCTCACCAGCGACACGCCCTCATTGGAACCGAACAGGTTCACGATCTCGATGCCGAGGCGCTCGCGGAAGCCTGCGATCATCGCCGGCGACAACGGTGCCGAGCCCGAGCCGATGCAGCGCAGCGACGAGAGATCCACGCTGGCCAGCAGGCGCTCGTCGCGGATCAGCATGTTGAGCACCGCCGGCGGCGCGATCGCGTACTGCGGTCGCTCGATCGCGATCTGGCGCAGGTAAACCTCGAGATCGAGCGGGTGATGCAGCAGCAACGTGCCCGCGCCGTGCAGCCAGCTCAGGAAGCAGCCGCCGATCGCCGCCATGTTGATCATCGGAAACGGATTCAGCAGCGTATCGCCCGGCGCGATCTTGGCCGCCTCGAAATGGGCCCAGCTGATCGCGATCCATTGATTGTGCGAACGCGGCACGCCCTTGGGCGCACCCTCGGTGCCCGAGGTCCAGCAGATCGTGTAGACGTCGTCCGCCAGCGGCGGTGCGCTGGCCACCGCGGCAGCGACTGCAGCCCGGTCGGCTGCGGTCGCCGGTCCGGTCCGCAGCAGCAGCGCACCGGCGGGCGCCTCGTCCCCGACCACGAGCAGCTGGGTGTCGATCTCCTTCGCCAGTCCTGCCCACAGCCCGGCGTGGTCGAAGCCCTTGAACTCGCGACAGGTCACCACCGCGCGCGGCTGCAGCAGCCGGCCGATCTGCTCGAGTTCATGGCGCCGGTACTGCATCGCGACCGGGCTCAGCACGAGGCCGAGCCGGGCTGCGACCAGATACAGCGCGACGCCTTCCCAGACGTTCGGCAGCTGGACGAGGACGATGTCGCCGCGGCCCAGGCCGAGCCCCAGCAACTGCGCGGCGATCGCGTCGACGCGCGAATCGAGCTCCGCGTAGTCGAGCCGCTGCGGTTCGCCCAAGCCCAGCGCGGCGCGGTTCGACGGATCGATCACGGCCGGCCGCCCGCCCTCTGCAGCCGTCGCGGCGCGAAACAGGTCGTCCACGGTGGTGTCCGTCCACCAGCCCTGGCGGCGATAGCGGTCGATGACTTCAGCGGGCGTCGTGCGCACGTCCGTTCTCCTGCTGGCGATGGGTTGGGACCTGAAAGCGGACGTCGGCGATCGATACGGGCTCGCCGCAGTGGTTGCAGCGCGCTTGCGGCACGAGGCGCTTGCCGCAAACCTCGTGGTAGAGCACTGCCGTCGCGCCGGCGCGCCCGCCGAGCCAGCGGTCACCCCAGGCATTGAGCGCGACGGCGTACGGGAACAGGTCCCGGCCCTTCCGGGTCAAGCGGTATGCGCTGCGCGCCGGGTGACTCGAATAGCTGCGCCGCTCGAAGACGCCGAGTTCCACCAGCACGGCGAGGCGCGCGGTCAGGATGTTGCTCGCGATGCCGAGGGACGCCTGGATGTCCTCGAAGCGGCGCTGGCCGAAAAAAGCAGCGGAGACGATCAGCGGCATCCAGCGGTCGCCGACGACGTCGACCACGTGAATGATGTCGGAACTCGACCCGCGGTGCGTCACGGCGGTCGACGGCGACAGCCGGCGCAACCGGGGCTGCAGGCGCGGCGCCCGGCCGGACGGAACCCGGCTGCGGTATCGCGTGCGCCGCAGGTCGAGCGGATCGCCGCAGGCCGCGCAGACGAGTTCCGGGCGCGTCGCGTGGCCGCAGGCCTCGTGGCGCAAGCGCGTTGGCACGCCGCCCCGCGGCCCGGCCCAGCGTCGCTCCCAGCGCCAGGCGGCGAGCGCCACCGGGAACAGGTCGCGTCCGCGCCGCGTCATTCGATACTCGAACCGAGGCGGCGACGTGCTGTAACGGACCCGTTCGAGAATCTCCTCCTCGACCAGCGCCCGCAGCCGGTTCGTGAGCGTCGCGCGGGTCGCCCCGGTGCGCTCGACGAACTCCTCGAAGCGGCGCGCGCCCTGGAATGCGTCCCGCAGGATCAACAGGGCCCAGCGGTCGCCGACCACGTCGATGGCGCGCGTGACCGAGCTCGTGGCGATGTGGAGGGCGACGTCCGACACGAGCGGCACTGTAGCGGACACGGGCGGCCGCGGGAACCCACGCCGGGCTTGATCCCGGCGAACCCCGGTTGCTAGTCTAGTTGTGCAAGCCTGCTCGAGGACACGCCGTTGCACGACTCCCCGCCCACCGAGCCCGCCGTGCGACGCGATCGCCTCGGCGCGCTGCGCGACCAGCTCACGCTGCCGCTGATCTGCGCGCCGATGTTCCTCGTTTCGGGGCCAGACCTCGTGATCGCCGCGTGCCGCCACGGCGTGATCGGTGCGTTTCCGGCGCCGAACGCCCGGCCCCTCGAAGTGCTCGACGCCTGGATGTCGCGCATCACGACGGAACTCGCCGAGACCCGGCGCGCGGAACCCGGTCGACGCGTCGCTCCGTGGTCGCTCAACCTCGTCGTGCACAGTTCCTACGACCGGCTGCCGGCCGAGCTCGAGCTCGTCGAGCGCCACCGTCCGCCGCTCGTGATCACCGCGCTCGGCAGTCCGGCCCGCGTCATCGAGACGGTCCACGGCTACGGCGGGCTGGTGTTCGCGGACGTGGGCAGCGTCGCGATGGCCAGGAAGGCGGCGCAGGCCGGCGCGGACGGGCTGATCCTGGTCAGCACCGGCGCGGGCGGCCACACGGGCTCCGTGTCGCCGTTCGTGTTCGTGCAGGCCGTGCGGCAGTTCTTCGACGGCATCGTCGTGCTGGCGGGCGGCCTCTGCAGCGGCGGCGCGATCCGTGCCGCCGAGGTCGCGGGCGCCGACCTCGCCGACATCGGCACGCTGTTCATCGCCGCGCGGGAGAGCCTTGCGGCAGACGACTACCGGCAGATGGTGGTCGACGCGGGCGTCGACGACCTCGTGCTGACCAAGGCGTTCACCGGCGCGAACGCGTACTACCTGCGCCGCAGCGTGGAGCGATCCGGCCTCGACCCCGACAACCTGTCGGGCAAGACCGCGATGGACTGGAAGAATTCCGAGCAGCAGTTGAAGGCCTGGAAGGACATCTGGTCCGCCGGCCAGTCGGTCAGTGCCGTGACCCGCGTCGAGGGCGCCGGCGACATCATCGCGCGGCTGCGTGCCGAGTACGCGCAATCCCTGGCTCTGCCAGCGTTCGGTTGAAGAGGAACCCGCCATGTCCGCCATCGAAAGTCCCCTGCTGACCGGCACGCACGGCCCGATCCAGGACGAGTCGGTCTATGAGGACCTGCCGGTGATCGGCGAGTTGCCGAAGGACCTCAATGGCGCGTACTTCCGCAACGGGCCGAACGCGCACTACGCCGGTCCCGGCCGCTATCACTGGTTCGATGGCGACGGCATGCTGCACGCCGCCTACTTCGATCGCGGCCGCCTCACCTATCGCAATCGCTGGGTGCGCACGAGCTGCTTCCGCGAGGAGGAAGCCGCGGGCCGCGCGCTCTGGCCGGGCATCATGGATCCGCCGCGCGCCGACCGCCCGGACATGCCGCTCAAGGACACCTCGAACACCGACGTGAAGTTCCACGCCGGCAAGCTCGTGACGATGTGGTACCTGGCCGGCCAGCCGTACCAGGTCGATCCCTGGACGCTCGAGACGATCGGCCCGGCCGACTTCAAGGGCACGCTCAAGACGCACGTCTCGGCGCACTCGAAGGTGGACGAGCAGACGGACGAGTTCATCTACTTCGACTACGGCAAGCAGTGGCCGTACATGAGCTATGGCATCGCGGGGCCGGACGGCGCGATCCGGCACACCGCGAACGTCGAGCTCCCCGGGCCGAGCCTGCCACACGACATGGCCTTCACGAAGCAGCACGTGATCCTTCACGACCTGTCGCTGACCTACGACCCCGAGGCGTTCGCGGCCGGCCGGCACAAGCTGCGCTTCTTCAGCGAGCGCCCGGCGCGCTTCGCGGTGATCCCGAAGTACGGCAGCGAGCGCGAGATCCGCTGGTTCGAAGCCGAGCCCTGCTTCATCTACCACGTGGTCAACGCCTGGGAGGACGGCGACGAGGTCGTCATGGTCGGCTGCCGCTACAAGACGCCGCGGGATCTCGCCGGCGTGCCCGACGAACAGCGCTTCGCGAAGGCGATCGCGCACCTGCAGATCGAGGCGTACCTCTACGAGTGGCGCTTCAACCTGCGCACCGGAGCCACTCGCGAGCGCCTGATCGACGACACGATCAACACCGAGTTTCCGACGATGAACAGCTGGCTGCAGGGCGTGCCCACCCGCTACTCTTACAACGTGCTGATGAAGAACCGCCCGCTCGGCGCGCAGTTCGCTGGACTCGCGAAGTACGACTGCACGGATGGCCGGTTCACGGCCTACAGCGGCGGCGATCACCTCTGGTACAGCGAGTCGCCGTTTGCGCCGTCGGATGCGCGCTCCTCGGAGGACGACGGCTACCTCGTCAGCTTCGTGACCGACCTCAATACGGCGACGACGGAACTCCAGGTCTTCGACGCCCGTGGCACGAGCCTGGGTGACGGACCGGTGGCCCGGATCCCGCTGCCCCGTCGCGTGCCGCACGGCTTCCACGCGTACCTGGGTCAGCTCGCAGCGACTCGGCCGAGCCAGCTGATGCGGCGCGGGGCATGACGCAAGCTTTCATCTTCGATTGCCTGCGCACGCCGCGTGGCGCCGGCAAACCCGGCGGCGCGCTCTCGGGCGTGCCGGCGGCTCACCTGCTCGCGGGGTTGCTGCGGGAACTGGCCGGGCGCGCCAGCCTCGACACCGGGCGCGTCGGTGAAGCGATCATCGGCTGCGTGACACAGACCGGCGAGCAGGCCGGCAACGTCGGCAAGGTCGCGGCACTCGAGGCCGGCTGGAGCGACTCCGTCTCCGTCGCCACGGTGAATCACTACTGCGCGTCGAGCCTGTGGGCCTTCAACACGGCCGCGGCGCGCGTGCTCGCGGGCGAGGGCCTGATGGTCGCGGGCGGCGTGGAGTCGATGTCGCGCGTGCCGATGGCCTCCGACCGTCCGCCATTCCTCAGCGATCCGGCCACGGTGCAGCGACTGCGCACGCCGCCGATGGGCGTCAGCGCGGACGCGATTGCGACGCTGTACGGCATCCTGCGCGAAGAGGCCGAGGCGTACGCCGTGCAGTCACAGCAACGCGCCGCGCAAGCGCGCGCCGAGGGACGGTTCGACCGGTCGCTGGTGCCGGTCCGGGATTCCGCGGGGACCGTGCTGCTCGCCCAGGACGAGACCATTCGCGCGAACGCGACGCTCGAGAAACTGCTGGCGATGTCGCCGTATTTCGCCGAGATGGGCGCGCAATGGGCCGACGCGCTGATTCTCGAACGTTACCCGGCGCTCGGTTCGGTCACGCATTACCACCATGCCGGCAACTCGCCGGCCATGGCGGATGGGGCCTCGGTGGTACTGCTCGGTCGCCGGGCGGCTGGAACCGCGCTCGGGCTGCGGCCGCGCGCCCGCGTCGTCGCCACCGCCGTGCACGCGGACGAACACGTGCTGGCGCTGAACGGAGCCCTCGGCGCCACCCGCAAGGCACTCGAGCTCGCGGGCCTGCGGGTCGAGGAGATCGACCTGTTCGAGGTCAACGAGGCCTTTGCCGCGCCGACGCTGGTCTTTGCCCGCGCGTTCGGCATCCCGCCGCAGAAGCTGAACGTGAACGGCGGCGCCATCGCGCTTGGCCACGCAATGGGTGCGACGGGCACCACGCTGGTCGGCATGCTGGTCGACGAGCTCGAACGGCGCGGACTGCGGCGCGGCGTGGCCGCTGTCAGCGGCGCGCTCGGGCTGGGCGCCGCGGTCGTCGTCGAGATCGTCCCGGACTGACCATGAATTCCAAGCCCGCGCTGCTGTACGACCGACACCGGCCGCTGCTGGAGCGAGCGATCGCGGCCTGCGCGACGCGCGAGTACTTCAGTCCGTTCCCGGAGACGCCGGATCGCTACCCCGACTCCGCCGCCGCGTTTGAACGCGGTCGGGTGGCTTTCCAGGCCCAGCAGGGTCGCGCGTTCGAACTCGACCAGCCGGGTGAAGTCGGGCGGCTCGGCGACGAGGTCTCTCCCTACACGAGCCAACGGCTCGGCATCGACTACCCTCGGGCCGACGTGGATGTCCTGTTCGATGCGGCGCGCAAGGCCATGCCCGCCTGGGCCGATGCCGGCGCGCAAGCGCGAGTCGGCGTCTGCCTGGAGATCGTGCACGCCTTGTTCGCCGAATTGCCGCAGCTGGTGCCCGCCGTGATGCACACCGCCGGCCAGAGCCCCGCGATGAGCTATGCGGGCAGCGGCACGAATGCACTCGATCGCGGCATCGAGGCCATTGCCTACGCGCACCAGGCGATGACCGCGGTGGCCACCCAGGCCTTGTGGGAACGGCGCTTCGGCGCGGCCACGATCCGGTTGCAGAAGCGCTTCCGCCTCGTGCCGCGCGGCGTCGCAGTCTGCTTCACCTGCGCGACCTTCCCGACCTGGAACGCGTTTCCGGCGATGTTCGCCAGCCTCGCGACCGGCAACGCCGTGATCGTCAAGCCGCATCCGACCGGCATCCTGCCCATGGCGGTGTCGGTGCGAGTCGCTCGCCGCGTGCTCGCGGACGCCGGGTTCGACCCGAACCTCGTGACCCTCGCTGTCGACAGTCCCGAGGCGCCGCTCGGCATGCGGCTCGTGAAGCATCCGGGCACCGCGATCGTCGACTTCACCGGCAGCGCGCGGTTCGGCGCCTGGGTCGAGCAGAATGCGCACCCGGCGTTGAGCTACACGGAAACGTCCGGCGTCAACACGGTCGTGCTCGAGTCGATGGACGACCTGGAGCCCGTGGCCCGCAGCCTCGCGACCACGATGAACCTGTTCTCCGCGCAGATGTGCACGTCGCCTCAGAACATCTACGTGCCGCGGGGCGGCGTCTCCGTGGGCGATCGACGAGCCAGCGTGGACGAGGTCTGCGATGCGCTCGTCGCAGCCTTCCGGGCCGTCGTCGCGGAGTCGAGGCGAGCCGCGTCGATCCTCGCGACGGTGCAATCACCCGCGACGCTCGACCTGGTCGGACGCCTGCACGAAAGCGGCAGCCGACGCGGCGCGGTCATGCTCGACTCGGCGCCCTACGCCCACCCGGACTTTCCGGCGGCGCGCACCGCGACACCGCTGCTGCTGAGGGTCGCGCCCGATGCCCGCGACCTGTACTGCGAGGAACGTTTCGGGCCGATCGGCTTCGTGATCGAGACGGACGACGCGGCCGGCGCGCTCGAATCCGCCACGGCCGACGTGCGTGCGGCCGGCGGCATCACCGCCTTCGTGTATTCGCAGCGGGACGATTTCCTGGCCACGGCCGAAGCGGCCTATGCGGCGGCGGGAGCGCAACTGACGTGCAACCTCACCGGCGCGATGCCGCTCAATTTCGCGGCCTCCTACAGCGACTACCACGTCACCGGCCTGAATCCCGCAGGCAACGCCACACTGACGGACGCGGCGTTCGTCGCGGCCCGCTTTCGCATTGCACAATCGCGGCGTCCGGTCGCATGAACGCAACACCCATTGCACGGCACGCAGCAACTGCGGTATAGGTCTGCTTGTGCAAGTGACTCGCAACTGCAAAGAAATCGTTCCACCGGGGGAGACAGCAATGACGATGATTCGGAGAATGGTGACGCGCTGCCTCGTGGCGGCTGCAGGCGCGGCGGCCATCGCGCCGCCCGCTCTCGCCCAGGAGGTCGACCGGACCAGCGGCCTCGAGGAGATCATCGTCACCGCGCAGAAGCGCGCCGAGAGCGCGCAGGACGTGCCGATCGCGCTGACGGTCTTCGACTCGAGCGTGCTCGCGCGCGCGAACATCACCCGCATCGAAGAGATCGTGATGCGCACGCCGAACTTCACGATGATGCGCGTCAACGTCGGCGAGCCGCAGTTCTACATCCGCGGCGTCGGATCGAACTCCGACTCGGCCGCGGGCGACCCGACCGTGGGCGTCTTCCAGGACGAGATCTACGTCGGCCGCATCAGCGGCGCCGCTTTCGACGTTTTCGACATGGAGCGCGTCGAAGTCCTGCGCGGGCCGCAGGGCACGCTGTTCGGGCGCAACACCTCGGGTGGCGCGGTGAATTTCATCCCGAAACGCCCCGAGCAGGATTTCTACGCGAGCGCCGAGCTGTCCTACGGCAACTACGACGCCATCGACGGGCGGCTCGTGGTGAACGGTGGTCTCACGGACAGCCTGGCCGGGCGCCTGTCGTTGAGCCGCCGCGAGCGCAGCGGTTTTTCCGAGAACATCACCACCGGCGCCGACCTCGATGACGAGGACAACTGGAGCGTGCGCGGGCAGCTGCTCTTCACGCCGAGCGATTCGAGCCGGCTGCTGCTCGGCTACGACTATGTCACCGACGACTCGGAGGGCAACGCACGCGTGCCGTTCCCGGTCTTCGACACCGGCCAGGTCGGCGCGGCGAATAACCTGGCCCTGGCGGCATTGCGGGCCATCTGGCCGGCGGGCTCCGACGTCCGCAAGTCCTACTCTGTCCCGGAGTCGTTCCAGGAGCGCGAGATTAACGGCCTCACCGTGCGCTATGAGAACGATGCCAGCTACGGCAGCTGGACCGTGCTCGGTGGCTGGCGCAACGTCGAGCTGAGCTGGCTCGAGGACCTCGACGGGCTCAAGCCCTTCGGCTTCCCGCCCGTGACGCCGCCCTTCCCGCAGCCGTATGGCTGGGTGCTCAAGAACCGCGATGAAGCCGATGAAGACGCCGAGCAGTACAGCCTCGAAGTCCGCCTCACGTCGCCCGCCGATGCGCGGGTGTTCTGGGTCGGCGGTTTGTACTACTTCACCGAGACCGTGGATCGCACCGAGAGCTTCCTGACGCAGTTCAGCCTGTTGCCGGCGGCCGGCGGCGACGTGACCTTCGTCCAGGACGTGGACTCCGAAAGCTACGCCGCCTTCGGCCAGATCACCTATCCGTTCACGGACCGCTTCAGCATGACGCTGGGGCTGCGTTACACCGAGGACGAGAAGGACGCGCGCCAGATCGGCCGCAACAACGACCCGAACGACGCGACGCCCGGCATCCCGCTCTTTCCGGGCCAGCCGTATGACGTGACGGCCAGCGATTCGTGGGAGTCGACCACCGGGCGATTTGGTGTCGACTACCGCACGGAGTCGGGCCAACTCTTGTATGCGAGCGCGAGCAAGGGCTTCAAGTCCGGCATCTTCCCGAGCCAGAACAACGTCGTGCAGAACGTCGGCGTCGCCACGCCCGAGGAAGAGGTCTGGAGCTACGAGATCGGCGCCAAGACCGAGTGGTTTGACCGCACACTGCGCGTCAACCTCGCGCTGTTCCACATGGACTACGAGGACCTGCAGCTGTTCCGCCTCGATCCCCAGCTGAGGCTCTTCACGTTCACTGAAGACACGGTGAACCAGGGTGCCGAGCTCGAAATCCTGGCCGCGCCGGCCGAAGGCCTCGAAGTCGGCCTGAACGCGGCCTATCTCAAGGCCGAGGTGGATGGCGGACTGAACGACGGCGGCGAATTGCCGCGCGCCCCGGAACACACGCTCGGCGCGTTCGCCGAGTATTCGTGGCCGGTCGCGGGCGGCGGGCTGTCGGTCCGCGGCGAGTTCAAGTGGACGGACGACTACCGGACCGAGATCCCTTACTACAACGACGCCGCGAACTGGCGCGTCACGGAAATCGAGAGCTACGCGCTGCTGGACGCCCGGGCCGCGTACCAGCTCGAGGAGCGCAATCTCGAATTCTCCGTCTGGGGCAAGAACCTGACGGACGAAGAATACCCGCTGCACACCATCCCGTTCCTCGGCAACGGCTTCTCGATCTTCGCGCCGCCGCGCACCTACGGCGTCTCGGTGGCCTGGAAGTCACGCTGACGCGCTCCCTCTCCTCTCCCGAACCTTCTCCCGCAGCCGCGGGAGAGGGCCGGGACGAGGGTCGCTTGGGATAAGCACCCGCCTCAGGCTACAGTCCGCGCATGGTCTCCGGGCTGTTCCTCTCGACCCTCGCGATCGCGTACCTCGCGCTGCTGTTCGCCGTGGCGTTCTACGGCGAGCGCAAGTCGATCTACCCGAGCCGGGCGCGGCTGCGCCCGTACATCTACAGCCTCGCGCTCGGCGTCTACTGCACGACCTGGACGTTCTTCGGCGCCGTGGGCACGGCCGTCCGCGACGGCTGGGCCTACCTGCCGATCTACCTCGGTCCCGCCCTCGTCTTCCTGTTCGGCACGCCCTTCCTCGTGCGCCTGGTCTCGGTCGCGCGCGCGCACAACATCACGTCGATCGGTGACCTCCTGTCGTCGCGGTTCGGCAAGAGTCCCGCGCTCGGCGCCCTGGTCGCGGTCATCGCGCTGACCGCGGGCGTGCCGTACCTGGCCTTGCAGTACAAGGCAGTCGGCACCAGCATCGACGTGCTGACCGGGTCGGTCTCGACGCACCCGGTCTGGTTCGCCGACCCCGCGCTCTGGGTGGCGATGCTGATGGCGCTGTTCGCGGTGCTGTTCGGCACCCGCAGGCTCGATGCGACCGAGCACCACGAGGGCGTGATGCTCGCGATCGCGTTCGAGTCGACGGTGAAGCTGCTCGCTTTCGTCGCGATCGGAGTCTTCGCACTGCTGCACCTCGAGGACGCACCCCCGCTCGCGGCCACGCGCCTCGGCGACCTCGAGGATCTCGCCAGCACCAGCTTCGCCGCCTCGACGCTGCTCTCCGCCGCGGCGATTTTCTGCCTGCCGCGCCAGTTCCTGGTCGGCGTCGTCGAATGCGCGGACCCGGCCGACGTGCGCAGGGCACGCTGGCTGTTCCCGTCGTACCTCGCCGTGTTCACGCTGTCGGTCATCCCGGTCGTGCTCGCCGGCCTCGGCTCCGGGCTCGGCGAGCGGCACCATCCCGACTCGTTCGTGCTGACGCTGCCGATGCACCACGGCGAGACGGGCCTCGCGATCCTGGTGTTCCTCGGCGGCCTCTCGGCCGCGACCGCGATGGTGATCATGGCGAGCATCGCGCTCGCGACGATGATGACGAACGACCTGGTGATGCCGGCCCTGTGGCGCAGCCGCTGGCAGGGCGTTGCCACCGACGTCGGCGTCGGGCGGCTGGTGCTGCGGTTGCGCCGCCTCGCGATCGTGCTGCTGGCCGTGCTCGCCTACGCGTACCACCGCAGCATCAGCGCGCCTGCGAGCCTCGCCTCGATCGGACTGCTGGCCTTCACCGCCGTCGCGCAATTCGCGCCGGCGATCCTGGCGGGACTCTACTGGCGCGGCGCCACGCGCGAGGGCGTGTTCTGGGGACTCGCCGCAGGCTATGTCATCTGGATCTACGGGCTGCTGCTGCCGGCGCTCGGCGTAAGCAGCCTGGTCGGCTTTTCGCTGCTCAACGGCTGGATGCTCGCGACCGCCGCGAACGTGCTCGTCATGGTCGCCATCTCGCGCCTCGGCGGCGTCTCGTTCCGGGAGCGAATGAAGGCGACGGATTTCCTGCGGGGTGCGCAACCGGTGCCCGGCGTTGCGGACGCCGGCGGCGCGCGCGTGGGCGACCTGGTCGCGGTCACCGAGCGCATCCTCGGCGCCGAAGCGACCGAGGGTGCCCTGCAGGAGTACTGCCACCAGGCCGGCCGCCCGATGCCGCGACCGTCCGAACCCGCCGATCGCGGCCTGCTGCAATCGATGGAGCGCGTGCTCGCCGGCGCGATCGGCGCCTCCTCGGCCCGGCTCATGCTGACCCACGCGCTGCGGGGCCGCGGCATCACCGCCGAGGAAGTCGCCGAGCTGCTCGACGAGACCTCGCAGGAGCTGCGCTTCAGCCGCCAGCTGCTGCAGGCGACGATGGAGAACGTTTCGCAGGGCATCGCAGTGGCCGACCCGGAGGCGCGAATCGTCGCGTGGAACCGGCGCTACCTGGAAATGTTCGACTACCCGGAGGGCATGGTCTACGTCGGCCGTCCGGTGGCCGACCTGATCCGCTGGAATGCCGAGCGCGGCGTGTTCGGCGACACGGATCCGGAGGCGCAGATCAGCAAGCGGCTGGCCCACATGCGCGCCGGCTCCTCGTACGTGATCCAGCGCGAATGGCTCAACGGTCGGGTCTACGAGATGCACGGCCAGGGCATGCCCGACGGCGGCTACGTCACGACGTTCACCGACATCACGGACTTCAAGCGGACCGAGCAGGCCTTGCTCGAGGCGAAGCAGACGCTCGAGCAGCGCGTCGAGGAACGCACGCGCGAGCTGCAGCTCGCGCTCGAAGCGCAGCGCGACGCCAAGCGGCTCGCGGAGGAGACCAACGCGACGAAGACACGCTTCGTCGCGGCGGCGAGCCACGACTTGTTGCAGCCGCTCAACGCAGCGCGCCTGTTCGCCTCGGCGCTGGAGGAGCAATCCGACGACCCCGCGGTGCTCGAGATCGCGGGCCGGATCGACAGCTCGATGCGCGCGGCCGAGGACGTGCTCGACGACATGCTCGACATCGCGCGACTCGAGAGCGGCACGATGCGCGCGGACATCACCGACTTCGCGCTGGCCGAAGCGTTCGAGCACCTCGAGCGCCAGTTCGCACCGCTCGCCGCGCGCCGCGGCCTGCGCCTGCGCGTGACGCGCCCGGCGTGCAGCGTGCGCAGCGACCGCGTGCTGCTGCGACGCGTGCTGCAGAACCTGATCTCGAACGCGCTGCGCTACACGCAACGCGGTGGCGTGCTGGTGGGCTGCCGCAGCCGCGGAGATTTCGTCGAACTCGAGGTCTGGGACACCGGTCCCGGCATCGCAGGCCAGCACCAGCGCGCGATCTTCGACGAGTTCCAGCGCCTCGACCGGCCCTCGCCCTGGGGCGAAGCAGGGCATCGGCCTCGGCTTGTCGATCTGCGACCGCATCGCGCGCCTGCTCGGCTTGCGGCTCGGGCTGCGGTCGCGGCCCGGCCACGGCTCGGTGTTCAGCGTGCGCGTGCCGAAAGGCGCCACACCAGCGGCCGAGCCGGCCGGATCGCGCGAAGTGGCGCGGCTGCCGTCGAGCCTCGTCGAGCTGACGGTGCTGTGCGTGGACAACGAACCGGAGATCCTGGCCGGGATGAGCGCACTGCTCACACGCTGGGGCGCACGAGTCATCACGGCGGCCGGCGCCGAGGAGGCGCGCCGGGCCATGCAGCGCGAGCACCCCGCCGTCGTGCTTGCGGACTACCGGCTCGCAGAGTCGGACTGCGACGGGATCGACCTGTTGATCGAATTGTGCGGGGACGACGCGTCGGCCGCGCCCGCCGGGGTCCTGATCACGGCCGACCACACCGCGGCCGTGGCGGCCCGCTCGCGCGCACTGGGGTTCCCGGTGCTGCGCAAGCCGCTGAAGCCCGCGGCGCTGCGCGCACTGCTCGGCGCGCTTTCGTCGCACCGGACGATGCCGGCGGCCTGACTTACTCCGCGTCGTCCGGAGGCGGCTTGACGCTCGAGCGATCGACCGCGAGCCGACCCGCGGCGAGCACGGCCTGGGTTCGCGTCGTGACGCCGAGCTTGCGCAGGATCGCGGTCACGTGCGCCTTGACGGTCGCCTCCGACACGTCGAGCTCGTAGGCGATCTGCTTGTTGAGCAAGCCGGAGCAGAGCATGCCGAGCACGCGGAACTGTTGCGGCGTCAGATCGGCCACGCGGCGCGCGATCCGCAAGTCCTCTTCGGAAGCTGGAGTGGTGCGCGGCGCATGGAATCCGGGCGGCGTGTAGATCTCGCCCGCGAGGACGGCCTCGACGGCCTGGCCGATCTGCCCGGCCTCGGTGGACTTCGGAATGAATCCCTGCGCGCCGTAGCAGAGCGCGCCCGCGATCGTCTGCGCATCGTCGTCGGCCGATACGACGACCACGGGCAGGTCCGGCCGGCTGCCGCGCACGTGCACGAGCGCATTGAAGCCCTGCGCTCCGGGCATGTTGAGGTCGAGCAGCAACAGGTCGGCGTCCGGTTCCGACTCGATCGCGACGAGCAGTGCGGCCACGGAGTCCGCCTCGACGAACTTTGCGCCGGATTCGAGGCGCCCCACGGCCGCCTTGAGCGCCTCGCGAAACAGCGGGTGGTCATCGGCGACGATGATCTGGCGCACCATAGGTCGGCAGCCTATACCCGGCGCGCGCGGTGTGGCAGTCCTCCAACATTCGACCAATGGCGAATACCGGCATCTGGCGGCCCGGCGCAGCATTGTGGTAGTTCCACCACGGGGGGCCCGGCCGATGCGCACGCATAATTCCAGAAACGCCACACTTCGCAAGATCGTTGCGGTCACACTCACCGCTGCCATGGTCGGCATGCCTGCCGCCGCGTGGTCGCAGACTGCCAAGGAGCAGGAACTCGAGGCGCGCGTCGCCGAGCTCGAGAAGCTGGTGCAGCAACTGGCCGCAGAGAAGAAGGCTGCGCCGGCGCCCGCGGCGGCCCCGGCTGCTGCGCCCGCTGCGAAGCCCATCCAGGCCTCGACGATCACGCCGAACGCCGCTCCCGGAACCACCTTCGTGGTCACCGGCTTCGTCAAGGCCGACGCGATCTGGACCGACACGTCGGACGGCGAACTCGCCGACAGCTCCATCGGTCGCGACTTCTACGTGCCGAGCACGATCCCGATCGGCGACCGGCTGCGGACGAGGGCACGGACCTGAACGCCCACATCAAGCAGTCGCGCTTCAACTTCGGCACGGACACGGTCCTCGAGGGCGGCGGCAAGGTCAGCACGCGCTTCGAGATCGACTTCTTCGGCCGCGCCGACGGCGACCAGCGCATCAGCAACGGCTACGACCCGGTCATCCGCCATGCCTACGTGACGTGGGGCAACTGGCTGGTCGGCCAGACCTGGTCCAACTTCATGGACGTCGCGACACTGCCCGAGTCGGTGGACTTCATCGGTCCGACGGACGGCACGACCTTCGTGCGCCAGCCGCAGGTCCGCTACACGACGGGCGGCTTCTCGCTGTCGGCCGAGAATCGCGAAACGACGATCCTGCCGTACGACGTCGCCGGCGTCGCGGGCGCCCGCATCATCTCCGACGACGGCTACGCTCCGGACCTGACCGCGCGCTATGCGTGGAAGGGCGACTGGGGCCACGTCGCCGTCGCCGGCCTGCTGCGCGAACTGACGCACGAGACGGCCACGATCGACGACTCGACGTGGGCCGGCTCGCTGAGCCTCTCCGGCAAGTTCAACTTCGGCAAGGACGACATCCGCTGGATGGCGCTCTACGGCAACCTCGGGCGCTACGTGGGCCTCAACTTCGCGACCGACGCGGTTCTCGACGCGAACGGCAACCTCGATTCGCTCGACGGCTACGCCGGCTTCATCGCCTACCGGCACATCTGGGGCGGGAGCGGCGCCTGGCGCAGCACGTTCACTTACTCGCTGCAGGAGTACGACAACGAATCGATCCTCGGCAACTCGGCCGCGAACAAGTCGAGCAGCAGCTGGAACGTCAACCTGTTCTACTCGCCGATCCCGAAGCTCGACATCGGCGCCGAGTATCGGCAGGCGACTGCCGAGCGCGAGAACGGGCGACGACGGCGACCTCGATCGGTTGCAGCTGACGACCAAGTACTCGTTCTGATCAGCCGCGCCGCGTGGACTGCCACGCGGCGCGCACCACTTTCCACTCATCGTCCTCGAGCTGTCAACTCGAGGACGATTTCGTTTATGTCGGTCGCGAACTCGAACGCGGTCGCCCCGGCTGCCTCCCGGCCGAGCGTACCCACCGTGACGCGCACCCGCGCGAGGTCCCGGTAGGGAAACTCGACGCTGTCGATTCGCGTCAGCAGCGCGATCGACTGGTGGGTCACGAAGTACCCGCGCAGGATTTGCTTCAATTCGTCCCGGCCGCCGCCGTGCTCATCGAGAAACGCCGCTGAAACGTGCTCGAGAAGGCCGGAGAGGTCACGCGCCTCGGCCGCCTGCTCGCCGGCGGCGATGACGGCCCGCACCTGCGCCTCGGGCGTGCCGCTCTGCGCGCATCCGCCGAGCATCGCAGTCGCCCATAGCCACGCGCCGGCGATCACCGGCAGGAAAAACCAGCGCCCCTGTGGCAGCATCGCCGCACCCCTCCAATCGGTTCATCGGTCCCAATTCTCCCATGCGCGCCTATCGTTACCACGCACCGGCCGGGAAATCGCTGCCACGACTCGAAGACGTGCCCGTCCCTGCGCCGGCGCCCGGCGAAGTGCTGGTGCGCGTGCGTTGCGCGAGCCTCAATCCGGTGGACTGGAAACTCGCGGACGGGAAGTTCCGCTTCCTCGTCAAAGGCGGCTTGCCGCGGACCATGGGCTCGGACTTCTCCGGGGAGATCGCGGCCGTCGGTGCCGGCGTCGAGGGCTGGGCGCAGGGCGAGCCCGTCATGGGGTTCATCGATCCATTCGCCCGCGCACATGGGAACGTTCGCCGAGTTCGTACCCGTGCCGGTCGAATTCGTGTTCCGTCGACCTGCGGCGCTCGACGAGGTGCTCGGCGCCGCCCTCCCCTGCGTCGGCGTCACCGCAGTCGCGCTGTGCGATCTCGGCGCAGGTGAGCCGCGGCTCCCGGGTGCTGGTCAACGGGGCCGCCGGCGGCGTGGGTCACATGGCGGTGCAGGTGGCGAAGGCGCGTGGCGCGCACGTCACGGCGGTGGCGAGTGCCGAGCGGCGTCCTTTCGTGACCGCGCTCGGCGCCGATGCATTCATCGACTACCGGGCAGAGCCCGTGGAACGATGGCCAGCCGGATTCGACGCCGTGCTCGATTGCGTCCCGAACCTGCCGCGCGACTGCCACGGCCGGCTGCTCGGGCGCGGCGGTCACTACGCGAGCACGCTGCCGAATGCCTGGACCTACACCGCTGGACCCGCTGCTGAACCGCCTCGGCCGCCTGGAGCGGCACGCCGTGATGCTGCGGCCGAGCGAGCCGGCCATGGCAGGAGCTGCTGCGTGCCTGGGCGAGCGGAAGACTGCGTTGCGAGATCGCGGGTGAATTCCCGCTCGAGAAGGTCGCTCAGGCGATCGAGCTATCGCGCGCCGGGCGCGTCGCGGGGAAGCTCGTCATCCGGGTCGCGTGACGATTACCTGCTCCGGTCCGCAGCGTGGAGCGCACTCGCGCCGCTCCAGCCGCGGGTTGGAAAACGTGAGCCGACGCATGTCAGGCAAAGACCTGCATGTTGCTCACGGCGTAGGTCAGCGAGCCGAAGACGATCGTCACGGTGACGACGAGCCCGGCCAGGACGCGGGTGGTGAAGCTGTCGACGTTGTTGCAGGTGAACATTGTTGGATCCTCCGTTGCGTGCGGGGGCCAAGTTACGCCTGCAGATTGACTGGATAAACAGCAGTAATCTGATTTATCTATTCAGGAATCCAGGACAATCTCCGGACGACCCGAGCCGGACCGTCCGGAGACGACGGCTACTTTGCGAGCTGGATGATGCCGCAGGCCTCGCGGGCGCCGCCGGCGCACCCCTTCTTGAGGTCGGTCTCCTCGTCGCAGTACGTGTCGGCCTGCGTGTGCACGATGATCGAGCTGCCGTCCTTGTCGACGATGCTCAGGCGTCCCGGCGACAGCGTGACGCGGTTCGTCGTGTGCCGCAGCGTGCCGACGCCGCCCTTGACGTCGAGGTTGATCAGGTCGCCCATGTGGAACGGGTGATTGATGTCCGTCGCGGGCGTGACGTCGCTGGCCGTGTCCGGCCGCGACTGACCGAAAGGACCCGGATCGTGGTGGCCGCCCGCCGCTGCACACGGCTCGCAGGCGCCGGTCTCGTGAATGTGCACGGCGTGCTTGCCGTCGGGCAGCCCCGTCACGCGCAGCTCGACCGTGACCTCCTTGACGCCTTCCGCGGTGACCTGCTCGACCAGCGTCGCATTGCCTGCGATCTTGGCGTCCGTGCAGCCTTTGATTTCGGCGGACGCGCGCATCTCGCCGGCGGAAGCCGCGGCGGGAAGCAGCACGACGGCCGCGAATACGAGCAGTGACCTGCGCATGAGAGTCTCCTCCTGGTGAATCCGACCCGGTGTCGACGGGCGCATTATGCCCCCATCGGCCGCGGTGCCACACGCAGCGTGCCGTCCCGTCGCGCCGTGTAGCATGGCGACGTCACCGGCATGTCGCCGACGCAGGAGGAGACGAGCATGACGATTCGCAAGGCGGATGCCGCCTGGACCGGCGGCCTGCGCGAGGGCTCCGGCGAACTCGCGCTCGAGAGCGGCGCGTTTCGCGGCCCCTACACGTTCAAGGCGCGGTTCGAGCAGGGCAAGGAAACGAATCCCGAGGAGCTGCTGGGCGCCGCGCACGCTGGCTGCTTCACGATGGCGCTCACGGCGTTGCTGAGCCGCGAGAAGATCACCCCGACCGAGATCCGCACGACGGCCGCAGTGCACCTCGAGCAGCGCGGGGGTGGCTTCGAAATCCCGAAGATCGAGCTCACGACGCGCGCGAAGATCGCGGGCATCACCGCCGAGCGCTTCGCCGTGCTCGCCGCGGATGCCAAAGCCAACTGCCCCGTGTCCAAGGCACTCGCCGGCGTGGAGATCACGCTGGACGCGGCGCTCGCCTGACCCCGGCGGGGACTAGAGCACCAGCGTCATCTGCACCAGGTCCGGATCGTCGGGGTCGCTGCGCGTTTCGAATCCGAGCGACCGCGACAGGTCGATCATCCGGGTATTCTCGCGCAGCGTGACGCCGGTCATGACCTTGAGGCGGCGGTCGCGCGCCGCCTCGATGAGCCGTGTGAACATGCGCCGGGCCAGGCCCTTGCCCTGCCAGTCGTCGCCGACGACGATCGCAAACTCGCAGGTTTCCTCGTCCGGCAGCGTCGTGTAGCGGACGACGCCGATCTGCTGTTCGCCCTGCGGCGTGTCGATGACGGCCACCAGCGCCAGTTCGCGGTCGTAGTCGATCTGCGTGAAGCGCGACAGCATGCCGGGCGACAGGTCGCGCAGCCCGAACATGAAGCGCAGGAACTTGGACTGCTCGGACAGGCCGTGCACGAAGGCGCTCTCGATCGCGGCGTCCTCCGGACGGATCGGCCGGATCGTCGCGACGACGCCGCCGGGCAGCTCCATCGAATCGACCAGTCCGCTCGGGTACGGGTGGATCGCCATGTGGTCGTAGGGACGTGCCGCCGGCCGGGCGGGGATCACTCCGATGCGCGCATCCACGACGACCGCGCCTCGCTCGGTGACGATCAGCGGGTTCACGTCCATCGCGCCAACGCACGGCAACTCGCAGACGATCTCGGACACGCGCAGCAGGATCTCCTCGACGGCCTCCTCGTCCGCCGCGGGCGCACCTCGCAGCGGCTGCAGCGCCTGGCCGGCCCGGGTGCGTCGGATCAGGTCGCGCACCAGGAACGTGTTGAGTGGCGGCAGCGCCACCGCGCGATCGCGGATGACCTCGACGAGGATCCCGCCGAGGCCGAAGCTGATCGCGGGACCGAACACCGGGTCGCGCACGACGCCGATCATCAGTTCGCGCCGATTCTGCTCCCGGTACATCGGCTCGATCAGCACGCCCTGCAACTCGGCATCCGGCCGGGCGCGCGCCACGTCCGCGAGCATCCTGGCGTACGTCTCCCGGACGGTCTGTTCGTCGGCGAGATTCAGCGCCACGCCGTCGACGTCGGTCTTGTGCGCGATGTCCGGCGAAAGGATCTTCATCGCGACCGGCAGTCCCACTTCGCGAGCCCTGGCCACCGCATCGTCCGCCGAGTGCGCCGGCAGGCTGCGGACGATCGGGATCCCGAACGCGCTCAGCACTTCCTTCGATTCCGCCGGGTTCAGCCATTCGCGATCCGCGGCCAGCGCCGCGTCGATGATGGCCTGCGCGCGGGCCCGATCCGGCGCCGAGGTCGGCGCCAGCGGCTCGGGCACCTGCAGCAGTTGCTGCTGGTTCGACGCGTAGAGCCCCAGTGCGGCGACCGCGTCCACCGCGGTCTCGGGCCGCACGTAGCTCGGCACCTTGTGGGCGGCGAACTGCTGCCGGCTGGCCTCGACCGACTCGCCGCCCATCCAGCACGTGAACACCGGCTTGCGACTGTCCTTCGCGATCTGGATCAGCGACTCCGCGATCGCGTCGGGATCGGTCAGCGCGTGAGGCACCAGGATCGCGAGCATCGCGTCCACGGCCGGGTCCTCGAGGCAAGTGCGCGCGGCAGCCGCAAACTGGCTGCCGTCCACGTCCGGACGCACGTAGACCGGATTGCCCGGTCGCGCTGCAGGCGGCAGTTCCTCCGCGAGACGCTGCAGCGACGCTGCGCCGAGCTCGGCGAGCTTGAGCCCGCGATCCTGCGCGCGGTCTGCAGCGATCGTGCCCGGCCCGCCGGCGTTCGAGACGATCGCGAGCCGCCGCCCGCGCACGCGCACGCCCGCGCCCAGCGTCGCTGCGGCCGTGTAGAGCTCGGAAAAATCACGGATGCGCAGCACGCCGGCGCGGCGCATCGCGGCGTCGAACACGTCGTCCACGCCCACCAGCGACCCGGTGTGGAACGCGGTGTCGGTGGGCCCCGACCCGTGCCGCCCGGCTTTCATCACGACGACGGGCTTGACCCGCGCCGCTGCACGCAGCGCGCTCATGAAGCGGCGTGCCCGGTCGACGCCCTCCATGTAGAGCATGATGCTGTCGGTGCCCGGATCGCGTGTCAGGTAGTCGAGGATCTCGCCGAAGTCCACGTCGGCGCCGACCCCGGTCGAGATCACGCTCGAGAAACCGACGTGACGCGGCCGCGCCCAGTCGAGGATCGCCGCGCACAGCGCACCCGACTGGGAGACCAGAGCGAGGCGGCCCTTGTCGGCCTGGCCGGGGCCGCAGGACGCGTTCAGACCGATGTCGGTGCGGATCACGCCCAGGCTGTTCGGACCGAGGAAGCGCAGGCCGTGCTTGCGCGCCTGCAGTCGCACCTGGCGCTCGAACCCGGCACCGGCCACGCCGCCTTCGCGGAAGCCGGCCGAGACGACGACGGCCGCCCGGATGCCCTTGCGGCCACAGTCGCCGATGATCTCGGGCACCGTTTCCGCCGGCGTCAGGATGACCGCGAGATCGGCCGGCTCGGGCAGGTCGAGGATGCTGCGATGGGCCGCCTGCCCTGCAATCGTCTCGTGACGCGGGTTGACGTAGTAGACCGGGCCGGCGAAGCCGCCCTCGGCGAGATTGCGCCGGACGATATCGCCGAGCGACCCCGCGGTGTCGCTGGCGCCGACCAGGGCGACCGATGCGGGCTTGAACAGGGCTGCAATACGCTGGGCAGTCACGAGGGCTCCGGGATGAGCGCCGATCGACCTGCTCATGCTAGCTTTATACTCCGACGAGTCCATCCCGAGTCACCGCAAGCCGAGTCCCAACATGCCCGTGGCGTTCATTTCGCACCCGGCGTGCCGTCGCCACCAGATGGGCGACGGCCACCCGGAACAGCCGGCCCGTCTGGATGCCATCGAGGAGCTGCTGCACGTCCGGCAGCTGCACGATTTTCTCGTGCACCACGAGGCGCCGCGCGCGACCGTCGAACAGCTCATCCGTGTGCATCCGACGGGCGCACGTCGAGCGCCTGGGCGCGCTCTCGCCCGCCGAGGGACTCGTGCGCGTCGATCCGGACACCGCGATGTGCCCGGACACGTTCGAGGCCGCACTGCGCGCGGCCGGCGCGAACGTGCTGGCCACGGACCTGGTCGTGACCGGCGCGGTCCGCCGCGCGTTCTGCAACGTGCGGCCGCCGGGTCACCATGCGGAACGCGCGCAGGCGATGGGCTTCTGCTTCTTCAACAACGTCGCGGTCGGCGCCGCGCACGCGCTCGAGCACCCACGGGCTCGACCGGGTCGCAATCCTGGATTTCGACGTGCACCTCGGTAACGGCACCGAGGACATCTTCCGGGGCGACCGGCGGGTGCTGATCTGCTCGAGCTTCCAGTATCCGCTCTACCCGGGCAGCAACCCCGGCTCCGTGCCTGGACACATCGTCAACTGCCCGCTGCCGCCCGGCAGCGGCAGCGAAGCCTTTCGCGCGGCGGTGACCCAGCACTGGCTGCCGGCGCTCGAGCAATTTGCGCCGCAGATGATCTTCATCTCGGCTGGCTTCGACGGCCACGCCGCCGATGATCTCGCGGAACTGCGCCTGGCCACGGCCGATTACGGCTGGGTCACCGACCGGGCCTGCGAAGTCGCTGCGCGCCACGCGAACCATCGCGTCGTCTCGACGCTCGAGGGCGGCTACGAGTTGTCCGCGCTCGCCGCGAGCGCCGTGGTGCACATCGACCGGCTGATGGCCGACTGAGTGACGATGGCGACTTCGAATTCCTTCGATTCCATCCACGGAGTTTAGCGGCACCAGACGAACGTCGGAGGGTCGGCCGGCGTAATTCGACTAAACTGCCCGCAGAATCGAGGGGAGAGGGATATGAAGACTCACGATGCAGTCCACGCCCGATCGATCGCGGACCCCGAGGGATTCTGGCGCGAGCAAGCCGTGCTGGTCGACTGGCACGCGCCATTCACCCGGGTGCTCGACTACTCGCGGCCGCCGTTCGCGCGCTGGTTCGTCGACGGCCGCATCAACCTCTGCCACAACGCCGTCGACCGCCACCTCGGCGACCTGGGCGACTCGCCGGCCCTGATCTACCTCTCGACCGAGACCGGCGCCGAGAAGACCTACACGTTCCGCCAGCTGCACCGCGAGGTGAACCGCATGGCGGGGATCCTGCTCGGGCTCGGCGTCGGCAAGGGTGACCGGGTCCTGGTCTACATGCCGATGATCCCGGAGGCGACGTTCGCGATGCTCGCCTGCGCGCGCATCGGCGCGATACATTCGGTCGTATTCGGGGGGTTCGCATCCGTCAGCCTCGCAACGCGCATCGACGACGCGAAGCCGAAGTTGATCATCAGCGCCGACGCGGGTTCCCGCGCGGGCAAGCCCGTGCCGTACAAGCACCTGCTCGACGAGGCGATCCGGCTGTCGAAGTCTCCGCCCGCCAGCGTGCTGCTCGTGGATCGTGGCCTCGCCGACATGGAGCGGGTTCCTGGCCGGGACGTCGATTACGCGACGCTGCGCGCCGAGCACATGAACGACGAGGTGCCCTGCGAGTGGCTGGAGAGTTCCGAGCCGAGCTACATCCTCTACACGAGCGGCACCACCGGCAAGCCGAAGGGCGTGCAGCGCGACACGGGCGGCTACGCGGTGGCGCTCGCTGCGTCGATGAAGCTGATCTATTGCGGCAACAAGGGCGAGACGTACTTCGCCACCAGCGACATCGGCTGGGTCGTGGGCCACAGCTACATCATCTACGGCCCGCTGATCGCCGGCATGGCGACCATCATGTACGAGGGCACGCCGATCCGCCCCGACGGCGGCATCTGGTGGAAGATCGTCGAGCAATACAAGGTCACGACGATGTTCTCGGCGCCGACGGCGATCCGCGTGCTGAAGAAGCAGGATCCGGCGTTCCTGAAGAAATACGACCTCTCGTCGCTGCGGCTGCTGTTCCTGGCCGGCGAGCCGCTGGACGAACCGACGGCGCGCTGGATCGCCAACGGCCTCGACAAACCCATCGTGGACAACTACTGGCAGACCGAGACGGGCTGGCCGATCCTCGCGATCCAGCCCGGCATCGAGGCGTTGCCGAGCAAGTTCGGCTCGCCCGGTGTCCCGGTCTACGGTTACGACGTGCGCCTGTACGATGCGACTTCCGGCGAGGAAGTCGGGCCCGGCAAGAAAGGCGTCGTCGCGATCCGCGGACCGCTGCCGCCGGGCTGCATGACCACGGTGTGGGGCGACGATCGGCGCTTCGTCGACACGTACTGGAAGAGCGTGCCCGGGCAGCAGGTGTACTCGACCTTCGACTGGGGCATACGCGACGAGGACGGCTACTACTTCATCCTCGGCCGCACCGACGACGTGATCAACGTGGCGGGCCACCGGCTCGGCACGCGCGAGATCGAGGAATCGATTTCGTCGCACCCGAACATCGCCGAGGTCGCCGTGGTGGGCGTCGCCGACCAGCTCAAGGGCCAGGTCGCGATGGCCTTCGCGATCGTCAAGGACACGAGCCTGATCGACACGCCGGAGAAGCGGCTGGCCCACGAGGCCGACGTCATGAAGGTGGTGGACAACCAGCTCGGCGCCGTGGCGCGCCCGGCGAGGGTCCATTTCGTGACCGCGCTGCCGAAGACCCGGTCGGGCAAGTTGCTGCGCCGCTCGATCCGGGCGCTGTGCGAAGGGCAGGATCCGGGCGACCTGACGACGATCGAGGATCCGTCGGCGCTCGAGCAGATCCTCGCGGCGGTCCGGGGCTAGCGCTGGCCAACGCGGTGCCGGCGCGCCCGCGCTCAGAACTGGTAGCGGAGTCCCATCCCGACGGCGTTCATGCCGCCTTCATCGCCCATCAGCCCCCACGCGACCGAGCGGTGATGCAGGCGCAGTGACATCGACCAGGGCGCATTGACCGGCCCTGCGGTCAGCTCAGCGACCCAGTAGATCAACAGCTGGTCGCTCTCCCCTTCCAGCTCGACCTCCACTTCGGGCACCTCCGTGGCGTAGGACAGGCCCAGCCCGAACGCGGCCGAGGTCGCGACGCGCGCATCCCACGGGAACTTCTGCCAGCGCGCCACGATCGGCACGACGTTGAACTCCCAGTGATCCTGGTCGCCGAAGTTGTAGACGACCTGCCCCTCGGCCTCGAGCGCAAGCGCGCCTTCCTTGAGCAGCGCGTACTCGCGCGACAGCGCGCCCGCGACGAGGAATGCGTCGACGTACTTTGCGCCGAACGGATTGAGCAGGACGTCTTCCCAGCCGGCCTCGCTGGAAATCCGCGCGCCGTAAACCGTCGCCGCCCATGGGCCCCGTTCGGCCAGCACCGCCGGCGAGCAAGCCGACAGGCCGAGCAGCAGCGTGACGACCAGCGGATGACGGCGGTTGGACGTGGTTGCAGCAATCAGGAGGACGCACTCCCCGACGGCCAGCCGGCCGATCGATCGACCGCGTAGGTGTAGACGACGTCCGTGCTGGAATTGAGCGCGCGTCTCGAACGAATCCTGCACGACGCTGATGATGAAGCCGACCCCCACCACCTGCATCGCCACGTCGTAGGAGATGCCGAACAGCGAGCACGCGAGCGGCACCAGCAGCAGGCTGCCCGGACGGCACGCCGCTCGCGCCGGCGGCCGCGAGCGCGGACGACGACGCACAGCAGCACGCGCTGACCGGCGACACGATCGATGCCGAGCGTGTTGCGTGGCCGCCAGCGTCAGCACGCTGATAGTGATCGCCGCCCCCGCCATGTTGACCGTGGCGCCGACCGGGATGGTGACCGCATACAACTCCTCGCTGATGCCGAACTTCTTCGACAACGCCAGATTCACCGGGATGTTCGCCGCCGAGCTGCGCGTGAAAAACGCCGTGAGGCCGGATTCCTCGCAGGCAGCGCAGCACGACGGGGTACGGATTGCGGCGTGTGACCGCGAACACGATCAGCGGATTGACGACCAGCGCCATCAGCAGCATCGCCACCACCAGCAGCAGCGCCAGGCTCGCATAACCCGCCAGTGCGTCGATGCCCACCGTCGCCACGGTGAGACACACCAGGCCGAAAATGCCGACCGGCGCGAACCGGATAACGTAACGAACGATCTCGCTCACGCCATCGGCCAGCGTCTGCAGGTTGCGCCGGAAGCCCTCCGGGGCCTTGCGAAAGCCCACGCCTAGCAGCACCGCCCAGGTGAGGCAGCCGAGGAAGTTCCCCGTCAGGAGCGCGTTGACCGGATTGTCGACCAGCTTGAAGAGCACGTCGCTCAGCACGGCCGTCACCGCCACGGGCGGACTGCCCTGCGCGGCCTCGCGCAGCGCGATGGTCTGCGGAAACGCTTCGCTCATCAGCAGCGCGAGCACCGCCGCCGACACGGTGCCGATCGACGTACAGGACGAACGTCAGCAGCGTCTTGCGGCCGTCCAGGTCCGGACTCGTGCCGATTGGCGATCGCCGACATCACGAGCACCATGACCAGCAGCGGCGCCACCGCCTTCAGCATGCCGACGAACAACTCGCCGAGCAGGCCCAGCCGCTGCGCAAGGTCCGGCAGCAATACGCCGGTCGCGGCACCGAGCACGACGCCGATCAGGATCTGGGGCACCAGACCCGGTTTTCTCAGGGCCATGGGTCTTGCGCGAGCCTAGCGAGCCTTCGCGCGCGGCTTCGCAGCACGCGCTGCCGGCTGCCTGGCAGCGCGCTTCGTCGGTGCACGCCGAGCAGCGGTCTTTGCGGGAGCCTTGGCTGGCCTCGCGCGCGGCTTCTTCGCGGCCGGTGGCCGAGCCCCTTTGATGAACACCGTCTCGAGCTCGTCGAGCGCCTCGCCCGTGTAGACCGCGACGCGCTGCACGCTCGGCACGCGATCCGGACAGGCGGTGAAACCAAAGTAGAGGCCGCCGGCGTAGCTCATCACGGTGATATTGAGCGCCTGGCCGTGGGCGAGCGCCGAAATCGGGTAATACGCCTCCATCTCGGCGCCGAGGAAATACAGCTTGGCGCGCGGCCCCGGCACGTTCGAAATGATGACGTTGTAGATCGGCGGCACGCGCGCGCCGATACCCGGGACGCGGGTCAGCATCTGCGGCGAGCTGATCAGCACCGTGTAGTCGATCAACGCGGCCGTGCTCATCTGCTTGAGGTAATTGCGGCCGGCCACGCTGCTGCGCCGGATGACCTCGAAGCGCTCGCGGACGTCCTCGACGTCGGTGCCGAGGCGGACGTTCGCGAAGCTGATCGCGTTGCCGCCCGCCTCGTCCGCATCCCGCGGCAACGCCACCGGGATCGACGCCACGAGCGACTTGCGCGGCAGTTTGTCGATCTCGGCGAGATAGCGCCGCAGCGCGCCGCTGCACGCGGCGAGCAGCACGTCGTTGATGCTGCCGCCCGCCGCCTCGCCGATCGCCTTCATGCGCTCGAGCGTCGTCGCCTGCGTGGCGACGCGGCGCTGCGGCGTGACGTTCGTGTTCAGGATCGTCCGTGGCGCCTCGGCCAGCGAGGTGAAGTCCGGGTCGAACTTGAGTCCGATCGCGGCCTTGGCGGATCCGGCGAGCCCCTGCAGCAGGCTCGGCAGCGCGCGCGCCTGCTTCAGCAGGGCCGCCGGCAGCGACGCCGAAGGCGCCGTACTGGGCCGCGCTCGAACGCGGCCGCTGCGGTCGCTCCGCGGCCCAGATGGGCGGCGTACGGCTCGACTCCGGCTTCTCGGAGAAATTCAGCAGCCCGACGCCGGACACGCCGTCGGCGAGCGAGTGGTGCAGCTTCGCATACAAGGCAAAGCGACCGTCGTGCAGGCCCTCGATCAGGTGGACCTCCCAGAGCGGCCGGTCCATGTCCATCGGGTTCGAGTGCAGGCGCGAGACCAGCACGCCGAGTTCGCGCTCGCCGCCCGGATAAGGCAAGGCCGAATGCCGCAGGTGGTAGTCGAGATCCACCTTGTCGACGACCTCGAAAGCGGGTAGCAGCGAGCCCGGGCCCAGGTTGCGCAGCCGGTACGTGAATGGCGCGGCCGTGGCCGGAAAGCTGCGCAGGTAATCGAACAGCTGGCGCGCGAAATCACGCGGCGCGCCCGGCGGCGGCACGAACGTCTGCAGCCCGGCGACGTGCATCGGCGTCTGCCGAGTCTCCATCAGCACGAAGCTCAGGTCGAGCAGGTTCAGCGGCTTGAATTCGGACATTTTTATCTCCCCTCTCGGCGCGACTATAGGCGAGCGGCGGATGCGCGGCCAGAACGGATCGCGATCAGGGCAGGTTGGCGGACCAGCAGATTGCGCATCAATGCATCTGATGTGCTATCGTCTACACATCAATCATGCGCACGACTCTCGACATCGACGATGACGTCCTGGCGGCCGCCAAGGAACTCGCGCGTAAGCAGGGAAACACAGCGGGCGAGGTCATTTCGGCGCTCGCCCGACGCGCCCTGACCGGCACGGGTGCCACGCCTGGCGTTCGCGAGCCGCGAGCCGCTTACGGATTCAAGCCTTTTGCCGCCGACGGCAAGATCGTCTCGAATGAGGCCATCGACGACCTGCGCGATCGCGAAGGCGTCTGATGCGGGCCCTGCTCGACGTCAATGTGTTGATCGCGCTGCTCGACGCTGCGCATGTCCACCATCAAACCGCGACGAGCTGGCTCGGGGCCAACATCAAGCACGGCTGGGCGTCGTGCCCGATCACGCAGATCGGCTGCATCCGCATCATGTCGCAGCCCGCCTACCCCAACGTCCAGCCCGCCGCGCTCGTCGCCGAACGATTGCGGCTGGCTGCCAAGGATCGTCATCACGAATTCTGGGCGGCCGACACCAACCTGCTGGCGACACCTGCCGTGAACTGGACCGGCGTCCTGCGATCACGGCTCGTCACCGACGCTTACCTGCTGGCCCTGGCCGTGGCGCACGAGGGCCGCTTCGTCACTTTCGACCGGCACGTGCCGCTCGCCGCAGTTCCGACGGCGAAGCCCCGCCACCTGACGGTCATCGACTGACTGCCGGCGCCTACTTCCGGAACACGTCCTCCACCGGGATCACGCGCACCGCATCCGCGCGGATGCCGAGCTTCATCGCGCCGATCACCTTGTCCTCGTCGAGCAGTCTCCTGCGGCTTCTCGGCCTCGTACTTGATCGTCGAGACGCTCGTCGCTCGACGAGCTTCTGCTTCAGGCCCTCGGCGTCCTTGGTGATCATCACGATCTTCATGTCCTGCGGCCGGATGTGCTTGCGGATCGCCTGGTTGACGTCGTCGACCGTGAGCTTCGCGAGCGCGGCACGCATGTGCGCCGAGTACTCGCCGATGCCGTACCACTGCGGAGTCGAGCGCGTAGCCGATCTGCTGGTTCGGCGGTGGACGTCTTCACGTAGACGTTCTTCATCAGGTAGTCGCGCGTCGTCCTCGAACTGCTCCTTCGTGAGCCCGTTCTTCACGAGCTTCTCGACCTCGTGCAGCGCGATGCGCAGCGCCATGTGGCGCGTTCTCCGGCACGACCGGGCGGATCCAGACCTCGAAGAGTCTGCTGCTGCCGCGCGACGTTCGGGTCGGGGAAGAACTGGTACATGCCGCGCGGGAACGCCTCGATGTAGGCGTAGTCGCCGTAGTTCATGCCGCGCGTCTCGCGGATGCGGTCGTAGAGGTGCGACATCGACGCGCGGTGCTCGCCGAGCCAGGCGCGCGCCACGTCGAGCGCGGCGAAGTCCGGCGATGCGCGCGTTGACGTCGATCGGGTGGCCGAACGAGATCGCGGTGGCGCGCGTCTCCTTCGCGATGATGTCCACGTCGTGGCCCTTCGGCGCCTTGCCGGCGATGCCCGGCGACTCGCGGCGTGTCGCCCGGCGGGAAGCTTGCCGAGCTCCGCCGCGAGCGACGACAGCACGGCGTCGCGTGACGCCGCCGTTGACGCCGACCTTCAGGTTGCCCGTGGTGTAGTGCTGCTGCGACGAACGCCTTCACGTCGTCGAGCGTGATCGCCTCGAGGCCCGTCGACCGTGCCGAGCGACGGCGTGCCCGTACGGCGTGCCCGCGAAGATGCGGTTCTGCAGCCACTCCTTGCCGAGCTCTTCCTCGTTGTTGCGAGCGCAGGTCGATCGTCAGCGCGTTGAGCTGGTTCGTCCTGCAGCCGGTCGAAGTCCTCCTGGCGGAAGCCCGGCTCGAGCAGCTGCGGCAGCGCCACCGACGCGAACGCGCGGCCAGTTGTCGCGGTGCACCGACAGCGTGAACGTGGTCATCTCCTTGTCGACCTGCGCGCCGAAGCCGCCGGCGATCGGGTACAGCGCCTTGTTGATCTCGTCGATGCGCATCGCCTTCGAGCCGGCGTCGGCGATCATCGACGCGGTCAGGCGGGCGAGGCCTTCCTTGCCCTTCGGGTCGTAGGCCGAGCCGACGTCGAACAGCAGCTTGATGCGTGAGCTGCGGCAGCTCCGGTCTTCTGGACCGTGAACTGCTTCGAGTCGAGCGCTGCTGCCGCCGGCGTGAAGCTCGCCAGCGAGCGGCAGCTGTCGCAATCGCCGTCCGGCAGCTGCTCCTGCGCGAGCGTCGTCACCACCAGCGACTCGTCGACGAAGTACTTCCGCGCGGCCGCGTCGAGGTCCTCCGGCGTCAGCGACTCGTAGACGCGGAAGACGTTGTTGAGCGTGTCGTACGAGCGGCGGTAGCGGACGAAGCGCGCGAGCGTGCCGGCGATCGTGTCGGTGTTGTCGAGACGTGCGGTGAACGAGTAGCGCGCGTTCGACTTCGCTTCCTCGAGCTTGCGGGCGTCGAGCTTCGTCGCGCGGGCCGACGCCACCGCGCGCAGGATCTCGTCGCGCACGTACAGCGCGTCGTCGGCCTTCTTCACGCGGGCGAAGACGTAGATCAGCTCGGGATCGACGTTGTCGGGTCCGCCGGCGAAGAACTGGTCGACCTTCTGCTCCTGCTCGACGAGCTTGCGGTAGACGTCCGAGCGTGTTGCCGAAGTTGACGTTCATGAACAGGTCGATCGCCGCGGCATCCTTCGTCAGTCTCGCTGAACGCCGGGCCGCGGAACGCGACGGTCGACCCAGGGCGCCGTCGGCGTCTGCCAGGGCACGTGCGCGTACGCCGCGCCCTTCGGCGCCGGCTCCTGCGGGATCGCGACCTTCTCGCCCGAGCCGGGCTGCCAGCCGCCCCAGTACTTCTCGACGAGCGGCATCACCTGCGCCGGATCGACGTCGCCGGCGACGATGATCGGCGACGTTCTCGGGCCGGTACCAGCGCGCGAAGAAGGTCTTCGAGTACTCGTACTGGTTCGGCATGTCCTCGATGTCCTCGATGAAGCCCATCGTCGTGTGCTTGTAGGTGTGCGTCGTGAACGCCGTGGCGCGCATGCGTCTCGTAGAGCTTCTGGATCGGGTTCGCCGAGTTCTTGTTGTACTCGCCGAGCACCGCGCGCGACTCGGTCTTGAACGCCTCGACTCGGGTACGAGAGGTTCTGGAAGCGGTCGGCCTCGATCTTCGAGGATCGTCTCGAGGTCTTCCTTCGCGAACGTGATGTGGTAGTTCGTGTAGTCGTCGGTCGTGTAGGCGTTCTGCCGCGCGCCGGCCTTGCGTGATGATCGCGTTGTACGCGTCGGGCGGATAGCGTCGGCGTGCCGCGGAACATCATGTGCTCGAAGAAGTGCGCGAAGCCCGACTTGCCCGGCTCGACCTCGTTGCGCGAGCCGGTCAGCACCGGGATCTGCAGCGAGACGATGTTCGGGAACCCGGTCGGCACGACGATGACCACGAGGCCGTTGGGCAGCGTCTTCGTCGTCGCCTTGAACGGCAGGATGTCCGAAGTTGGCTCGGCAACGGAACCAACCGCGGGAACGATGGCCAGCAACAGCGTGAAAACGAGCCCGAGATAACGGTAATTGCGCATGACGGCTTCCTGTCCGGTGTCCGGAACCATTCGATGATTGGCACGACGACCCGGGACGGCCGCCGAAAAAAGGACGTCATGATACCCGAATCACCCGACCGACCTTGTTCCGCGGCCTGCCGCAGTGCAAGATCGAGCCGATATGGCACGCGACGTGTTCCTGAGTCACTCTTCCGCCGACAAGGCAACGGCACAGGCCGTGCTGGAGGGACTCGAGGGCCACGGGATCCACTGCTGGATCGCACCACGGGACATCCCGGCCGGCTCGGAATACGGCCAGGAGATCGTCGAGGCGATCAAGTCCTGTCGCGCCTTCGTCGTGATCTTCTCGGCGAACGCCAACACCTCGCCGCACGTGCGCCGTGAGGTCGAACGCGCGGTCTCCGCCGAGCGAACGATCATCCCGTTTCGGATCGAGGACGTGATGCCGACCGGCGCCATGGAATACGCGCTGGCCAGCACGCATTGGCTGGACGCGACATCGGCGCCGCTCGCACCTCACATCGCGAGTCTGGTCGCCACGCTGGGCCGGCTGCTGGGACCGGCGAGCCCGTCCGGAACCATCGGCGCGCCAAGTGCGCCGGCGACGACACGACCGTCGATCGTCGTGCTGCCGTTCAACAACATGAGCGGCGACCCGGAACAGGAGTATTTCAGCGACGGGATCACCGAGGACATCATCACCGACCTCTCGAAGGTCTCGGGGCTGTTCGTCGTGGCCCGCAACACCGCATTCACGTACAAGGGCAAGACCGTCAACGTGAAGCAGGTGAGCCAGGAACTCGGTGTGCGCTTCGTGCTGGAGGGCAGCGTGCGCAAGGCCGGCTCGCGGGTGCGGGTCACCGGTCAGTTGATCAGCGGCATTGACGGTGGGCACGTCTGGGCCGACCGTTTCGACCGGGACCTGACCGACATCTTCGCGATCCAGGACGAGATCACGCACGCGATCGTCGAGCAACTCAAAGTGAAGCTGCTGCCGCTCGAGAAAGAGTCGATCGGGCAGACGCCGACGGCCAACATCGAGGCCTACACCTATTACCTGCGGGGCCGGCAGTTCCTGCACCGGCATTCGAAGTCGTACTACCAGCTGGCGCGGCGCATGTTCGCCAAGGCCGTCGAGCTCGATCCGGCGTATGCCCGAGCGTACGCCGGCATCGCCGACTGCGACTCTTTCCTGTTCCTGCACTACCACGTCGACGTCGCGATCGACAGCATCCTGGCCACGAGCGCGCAGGCGATCGCCCTGGAGGCGGGGCTGGCCGAGGCGCACGCGTCGCGGGGACTGGCGCTTTCGCTGGTGCAACGTTATGAGGAAGCGATGGCCGAGTTCGAGAAGGCCATTGCGCTCGACCCCCAGTCGTTCGAGGCACATTACTTCTACGCGCGGGCCTGCTTCGCGCAGGACAAGCTCGAACGAGCCGCGGCGCTCTTCGAGCGCGCCGCCGAGATCAAGCCGGACGACTACCAGTCGCTAGCCCTGCTGATCATGATCTACCGATCGCTGGGGCGCGAGACCGACATTGCACGGCATTGCACGAAAGGGAATCGAGCGGGCGCAGCACGAACTGACGCTGCATCCCGAGAACCCGCGGCCGGCGTACCTCGGCGCCGGCGCGCTCATCGAGCTGGGCGAACTCGACCGACGCCAAGGAATGGGCGTCCCGAGCGATGGCGATCGATCCGGATGACATTCTCACGCTCTACAACGTGGCCGGGCTCCACTCCCGCTCGGTGAGCTGGACACGGCTTTTGACTTGCTCGAGCGTCTTCTCCCCCGCGCGAACCACGAGACCAAGTCGTGGATCAAGCTCGACTCGGACTTCGACGCGCTGCGCAGCCATCCCCGCTACCAGAAGGTGCTGGAGCTGATCGGCTGACCATGAACCCTTCCCTCGATGTATTGAACTCGACGCTGTCGTCGTCGTTGCGCTTCTGGCGCGGCACGATGGCACACGGACTCGGCAAGGCAGCCTGCAAAGCACCTGCAGCTCTATGAATTCGAGGCCTGCCCGTACTGCCGGTTGGTTCGCGAGGCGTTGACCGAGCTGGACATCGACGCGTTGATCCATCCATCACCCCACGGCGGCCAGCGCTTCCGACCGAAGGTCGCCAGGTTGGGCGGCAAGCAGCAGTTCCCATACCTGGTGGATCCGAACAGCGGCGAGTCGATGTACGAGTCGGCCGACATCGTCGACTACCTGTACCAGCAATACGGCGGTCGCCGACCACCCTCACGCCTGTTGCGACCGATCGACGTCTCGACATCCATGCTGGCCGGGATGCCGCGGTTGCGCGCCGGCGCGCAGGCCCGACCCTCGAAAGCGCCGCGCAAACCACTGGAGCTGTTCAGCTTCGAGTCGAGCCCCTACTCGCGGCGCGTGCGTGAATTGCTCTGCGAACTCGAGCTGCCGTACGTGCTGCGCAGCACCGGCAAAGCCGGATGGCGGGACCTCGGGCCACCTGTCGTTCGAGCAACTGTTCCCGGAGCTGCCGATCGCGGGGCGGACGCGAACGGAGTTGCTCGAGCGCGCCGGCAAGGTCCAGGTTCCCTACCTCGTCGACCCGAATACCCGTACCGCGATGTTCGAGTCGGGCGCGATCAGGAATTACCTGCTGCAAACCTACGCGACGTAGCCTCAGGCACAGGCCATCAAATCACGGAGAGCCCGACATGTCGTCCAACATCAGAAAGCTCATTACCGGTGTTGCGCTGCTTGCGATCTCGGGCCAGGCGAACGCCGGCGACTGGCAGCACGAGATCGCGCCTTATGTCTGGGGCTCCGCGATGGACGGCACGGTCGGCATCGGCGATGTGACGGCCGCAGCAGATCTCAGCTTCAGCGACATCCTGGACAACCTCGAGTTCGGCTTCATGGGCACCTATCGGGCGTCCAAGGACCGCTACTCGATCACGTTCGATGCCCTCTACATGGGTCTCGGCGTGACGCAGGAAGGACCCAACGGATTGCTGAAGGGCGACATCGACGTGGACCAGATCGGCCTGGCAGTGGACTTCGGCTATGCGCTGAGCGAGCGCTTCACGCTGCTCGCCGGTCTCCGCTACACGGACCTCGACGCGCAAATCAAGGCCAGCGGCCCACTCGGCAATACTTTGTCG
Organism: uncultured Gammaproteobacteria bacterium; assembly: GCA_963777725.1. Classification (GTDB taxonomy): domain Bacteria; phylum Pseudomonadota; class Gammaproteobacteria; order Steroidobacterales; family Steroidobacteraceae; genus RPQJ01. The sequence goes on along the minus strand of CAVZRR010000020.1, from coordinate 315,785 downwards.
GGCGAGGAACAGCAGAGCTGGGTGGATCCGGTGATCGGCGCGAAGGTCTCGTGGCCGCTGTCGGACCAGTGGTCGGCCACGCTGCGCGGCGACATCGGCGGCTTCGGAGTCGGATCGGAATTCGCCATGCAGGGCATCGCGACGCTGCGTTGGCAGGTTTCGCCGCGCACAGGCGTGCTGCTGGCCTACCGCTACCTCGAGATGGACTACGAGGATGGCAGCGGCGATGACTTCTTCATGTACGACATGGCCATCTCCGGCCCGGCGATGGGCGTCGTATTCACCTTCTGAGACGTCGCGGGAGCCGTCGAGACAACGACCCCACGCTGAACACGCGACTCTGCTGCCCATAGAGGTCGGTGAAGTGCGCCCCTTCGGCTGCGCTCCGGCGGCTGGGCTACGACGTCATTGTACCGAGTCTAATATGAACTCTTCGTGGACAACGTCGGTCCAACCTCCCGACATTCATGAATGACAACCATTCCACCAGCGACTCCGGCCGCTTCCACCTCCCGGTCTCGCCGGCGAACATCGCCGTCGACCTGCGATCGCGCCGATCGTGCGTGATACCTATGCCCTTATCCTGGCGGGCGGGCGCGGCTCGCGGCTGCAGCAGCTGACCGACTGGCGGTCCAAGCCGGCCGTCCCGTTCGGAGGCAAGCACCGCATCGTCGACTTTGCGCTCAGCAACTGCATCAACTCGGGCATTCGCCGGATCGGGGTCGCGACCCAGTACAAGGCCCACAGCCTGATCCAGCACCTGCAGCATGGCTGGAATTTCCTGGACGCTGCGCTGCAGGAGTTCGTCGACGTCCTTCCGGCCCAGCAGCGCCTCCGTGAAGGGTGGTACTCCGGTACGGCGGATGCCCTGTATCAGAACCTCGACATCCTGCGCATGCAGGCACCGCGCTTCGTGCTCGTGCTGGCCGGCGACCATGTCTACAAGATGGACTACGGAGTGATGCTGGCCGAGCACGTCGAGCGTGGCGCGGACGTTTCGATCCCGTGCCTCGAAGTGCCGCTGGAATCCGCCTCGGCATTCGGCGTGATGCGTGTCGATGAGCACGGGCGGGTGCGCGAGTTCGTCGAGAAGCCCGTGCAGCCAGTGCAGCGCCCGGCGCTCCGTCACGAGCCCTGGTCAGCATGGGCATCTACGTGTTCAATGCCGAGGCACTTTATGGGTATCTGCGAGCTGACGCGCGTTGCGCCGAGTCGACGCACGACTTCGGGCGGGACGTCATACCGAAGCTGCTGCGCGACGGGAGCGTGTGTATGCGCACCGCTTTGCGGACAGCTGCGTCAACATGACGGACGGGCACCCCTACTGGCGGGACGTCGGCACGGTCGATGCGTACTGGGAAGCCAACCTGGACCTGACTCGGGTGCAGCCGGAACTCAACATGTACGACGAGCAGTGGCCGATCCGCACGCTCGAAGAGCACTTGCCGCCGGCCAAGTTCGTCTTCGAAAGCGCCGATCCGCGCGGCCAGACGCTCGATGCACTCGTTTCGAGCGGCTGCATCGTGAGCGGTGCGTCGGTCATTCGCTCCCTGCTGTTCACCGACGTCACCGTGGAACGTGGATCGGTCATCGAGGACTCGGTCCTGCTGCCCAAGGTCCGCGTCGGTCGCAACGTCCGGCTGCGCCGCGCGATCATCGACAAATATTGCGTCCTGCCCGACGGATTCGCCGCCGGCCTGGACCGGGCCGCGGACGAGGCGCGCTTTCACGTGACGCCGCGCGGAACGGTCCTGGTCACGCCCGAGATGCTGGGCCAGGAGTTCCACGACGCCGGTTGATCGGGCACGCGGTCAGCCCGCGCCGTCGTCCGGCTCCATGCGGATGATCACTTTCCCTCGGGCGCGGCCCGTCTCGAGGTAACGAATGGCATCCGGGACCTCGTTCAGCGGATACGTCCTGTCGATGACGGGCGTGACCTTCTTCGCCTCCATCATGTCGCTCATCACGGCCAGGTCGTCTTTGTTGATCTCCGCCAGCAACATGCCGAACTGCTGACTCACGAACGGCGACAGCAGCAGGCCTTTGATCGGCCCGAGCATCGGTCCGATCCACTTGCCGGCGTCCGGCCCTCCGCCACCGATCAGGACATAGTTTCCATCGGGGCTCATGGCGCGTCGCACCGCCAGCAATGGATGGTTCCCGACGTTGTCCAGGATCAGGTCGTACTGCATGGCGCCCTGCGTGAAATCCTCTTTCGTGTAATCGATGACATGGTCGGCACCGAGCGATCGGACCAGCTCGACGTTGCGGGTGCTGCAGACGCCCGTGACTTCCGCGCCGAACGACTTGGCAATCTGCACGGCAAAGGTTCCCACGCCGCCGGACGCGCCGTTGATCAGCACTTTCTGCCCCGCCTGAATGTGTCCTTTGTCACGGAGGCCCTGCAGTGCGGTCAATGCGGCGATCGGTACGGCCGCTGCCTGCTCGAACGTGACGCTGGCCGGCTTCAACACGAGATTCTTCTCGGAAGCCAGCACGTATTCGGCAAATGCACCGCGGCCCGTGCCGAACACCTCGTCGCCCGGTTTGAACCGGGTGACGTTCTTACCGACGGCGACGACCTGACCGGCCACATCGACGCCGATACGGTTGGACTTCGGTTTGAGCAGCCCCGAGTCCAGACGCATGACGTAAGGCGTGCCCCGCATGTAGTGCCAGTCGAGCGGATTGGCAGCGGCGGCCCGAACCCGGATCAGGACCTGATGGTCCAGCGGCAGAAGCTTCTCGATCGCCGCGAGGCGCAGCACGTCCGCAGTGCCGTAGTCGTCGTAGACGATTGCCTGCATCGGCTCGCCGCTGCCGGGCGGCACGGGCGGCGCATCGGGCCGGAAGAACCAGACCGTGGCCACGGTTAGTGCGAACAGCACCAGCGCCACTCGGGTCGACTTCTTCTTGAGCAGCGGGCGCTTGGGCGGTCTGGTTGAATTCAAGTGTTCTCCAGCCCTGACTGTCGGGGGGCGCCGTCCCTTCCCGCAGCGTTAATCGCGGAACACCTCTCAGGCAGAAACGCTCGCGACGATGGTGGATCGCCGCGTACGTCGCAGGATCCTGCCGGAATTTCACCCAGCATCCGTTGCAACAGAAGTAGTAGGCCACGCCCTCAAACGTTTCGACATGCATCGGGTTGACCATGCTGACAGCCACGCCGCACACCGGGTTGACGAATTTGTCTCCCGCCGCCTCCGTCCGGCGCGGAACCATCGCTCCCTTGCGACTGGACCTGCGTGCGGGCGACGGATCGACCCCGCAGCATCGCCAGGACTCCCACAATCGACACCAGCGCAATCTCTCCGGGCGTTCTCGCTCCCGCATCCGGGCCCGCCGGGACGCAGAGCCGCGCGAGTCGGGATTCGTCGATCCCGCGCATCCGCATCACTGCACGCAATCGTTCGGCCTTGCGGCTGCTGGCGATCATCAGCACGTTGGTCGCGGAACTGTTCAACGCGCGCTCGAGCGCCTCCTCATCGCCCTCGCCCTGCGTCGCCACCAGCGTGATCGGCGCCTGGTCGGGCGTATCGGCGAGTCCGATACCGAGTCGCCGCGCCAGGAACCGCGCCTCTTCGGCCGCGGGCGTACTCCCCAGCACACACAGTGCGCTGCGGGTGCTGCGGGGCTGGATGAAGAGTTCGATGGTGCCATTGCTGGCGCAACCCATCGCGTGCTGCTCGATGTCCGCGTCGGATTGAATCCGGTCATTGCTGATACGCACGAGCTTCGGTTCACCCGCGGCGATCGCGGCCTGCGCGGCACCGATCACGACGTCCCGCGCGCAGCCGCCGCCGATCCAGCCATGCAGGGTCCCGTCTGCCAGGACGATCGCCTGCGCGCCGGGATAGGCGGACGTGGGTGCGATCGCGCGCACCACGGTCACGAGAGCGTACGGTTCCCGGCGCGATGCCAGGTCGCGTGCCATGTCCAGCAGTTCGTCGTTGGTCATCGTGGACTCGTCAGCGCAGCGTGTCGATGATCCGGGGCAGTATATGCTCGATGCCCGCGAGATCGGCACCGGGGGCCAGCAGGTCCAGGTGAGGCAGCGCAGCCTGCATCCCGCGGCCTTCGAGCGTGAAGCCGGGTTGCTGCAACAGCGGATTGATCCAGACGAGGCGTCGCGCGCGACGCTTCAGCGCGGCGAGCGCTTCCGCCAGCAACTCAGGTTCGCCCGTGTCATAGCCGTCGCTGACGACGATCACGCCGGTGCGCGAGTGCACGAGGCGCAGCCCGTGATCGCGATCGAAGTCGCGCAGGCATTCGCCGATGCGCGTGCCGCCCGCCCAGCCGGCCGCGAGGAGGTGCATGCGTTCCTGCGAGCGCCACGGGTCCGGATCGCGCAGCGCCTCCGAGACGCCAGTGAGTCGCGTGTGGAAGATGAAGCAATGCACGTCCGCCAGTTCGCCGCACAGGGCGCGGGCGAGCCGCAGGTAGAAGAAGCTGTACTGGCTCATCGAGCGGCTGACGTCGAGCAGCAGGACGAGGCGCGGGCGTACCCTGCGACGGGTCTTCCAGGCAAGCCTGAACGGCGTGCCTCCACTGCCGACGCTTTGCCGGATCGTGCCGCGCAGGTCGAGGCGGCGGCCATGATGGAAGCGCGCTTCGCGGCGCAACTGCTGGCGCTTGAGGCGCCGCGCGAACCGACGCATCAGCGCCTCGATCGCTCGCACGTCGTCGGCCTGGTTGAGATCGCGGAAACTGGTCGATGCCAGCGATTCCTCGCGGCTCGCGCGCTGCCTCGATGCGACGCCGTCCTCGCCACGCGAAGATCCCTTGCCGGCGACGGCGACCGGCACTTCCTCGGCGCCATCCCGCGCGCCGGGCGCCGAACTCTGCGCCGCGACCATCGTAGCGTGCCGCTGCACGAACGCCTGCCTGTTCGGAGGAAGAAAGTACGCGTCAAACAGCGCGTCGAAGCGCCGCCATTCGTCGCCGCGACCGCACAGCAGTGCCTTGAGACTCCAGCGCAGCACCTGCGGATCCAGGATCCCGACGCGTCCGGCGGTTTCGAGCACACGAGCCGAATCATCGCCGGCGGCAGCAAAGCCGTTTGCATGGAGAAAGCCGGCGAAGCCCGCCAGGCGCGCCTGGACGGATTCGCCAATGTCCGCGGCCGACGGCGGAGCGACGATCAGCATGCGGCCGCGATGCGGGCTACGATCTCGCGGGTGAAGCCGGCACGATCGTCCCGGGTCTTGATGAGAGCGCTCAGCGTTTCGACGATGCGCTCCGCCCCGTCGGCGTCGATCGTCGAAAGGCCGAGACGCAGCATCGCCGCCGTCCAGTCGAGCGTCTCCGCGATCCCCGGCTTCTTCTGCAGGTCCATCCGGCGCACACTCTGCACGAATTCGACCAGTTGGCGCGCGAACTGCCCCGCCGCATCCGGCACCTTGATCTCGACGATCGCCAGCTCCTTTTCGAAACTGGGATAGTCGATGTACTGATACAGACAGCGGCGGCGCAGCGCGTCGGAGAGTTCGCGCGTGCCGTTGGAGGTGATGACGACCAGCGGTCGCGATACGGCGCGGACGGTGCCGAGTTCGGGGATCGACACCTGGAAATCGGACAGCAGCTCGAGGAGGTACGCCTCGAATGCCTCGTCGGCGCGATCCACTTCGTCGATCAGCAGCACCGGCGGCTCTGCGCAACTGATGGCCTCGAGCAGGGGGCGCTTGAGCAGGTAGCGCTCCGAGAAGATGTCCTGCTCCTTCGCCGCCACGGCGCGGTCGTCATGCTCCAGCAGCCGGATGGCGAGCAGCTGCCGCTGGTAGTTCCATTCGTACATCGCGGCGTGGATGTCGAGCCCTTCGTAGCACTGCAGCCGGATGAGCCTCGCCTTGTGAACCGTGGCCAACGCCTTGGCCACTTCGGTCTTGCCGACGCCGGCGTCGCCCTCGAGCAACAACGGACGACCCAGGTCGAGCATCAGCAACAGCGCAGCAGCGAGTGGTGCCTCGGCGATGTACCCCGCATCCTGCAATTGAGCACGCAGCAGAGCGACCTCGTTCATCCGCTGTCCGCCGGGACTCACGTGGGCTTCCGGGTGAACAGGCTGCGCAGCCAGTCCTTGAAGACTGCCCACGCCAGTGCGAGCGCGTTGAGCTCGTTGGCGACGGGCGGCACGATCGGTGGCATCGCGACGGCGGCATCGCCGGACCCCGCAGCCGCCAGGGCTACCGCGTCCGGTGCTGCACCAGGCGTGTCGGCGGCTGGCGTCGAGGTCGCAGTGCGCCGCGCCACAATTGCCGAGACCTGGGCGGCAAAATTGGCCGAGAATTGCTGCATCAGATGCTCGGCGACCGAATTCATCATTCGACCGCCGAAGGCCGCCGCCTTGCCGCTCATCGACACTTCGCTGTTGCCGAGCAGATTGGACGATCCTTCGCCAGTCGACTCGACACGGGCCTTCAGGTCCATCGATGCGCCCGAGGTACCGGTGGTGTCGGTGCCCTTGGCCAGCAGGGCGAGCGACATCTGGGCCGGATCGATGTCCCGGACCTCGACCTCACCCCGAAACGACATCGTCGCCGGGCCGATCTTCACGGTGACGGTGCCCTTGAAGCGCCCGTCGTCGAGGCGCTCCGTGATCCTGGCCCCGGGCATGCACCCGGCCACCGCCTCGATGTTCTGCAGGAACTCCCAGGTCGCGTCCGCCGGGCCGGGCATCGGGAACGACTTCTGGAGTTCGACCTTCACCTCAGCGGCCCGGACCGATCGTCTAGCGCTTGTCGATGCCCAGCGCCCTGCACTGCTGCCAGACGCGGAACGACGTATGCGGCATGTCCATGTGGGTCACCCCGAGGTGCGCAAACGCGTCGACGACCGCATTCGAGAAGCACGGGATGCCACCGACATGCGGTGATTCCGCCACGCCCTTGGCGCCGATCGGATGGTGTGGTGACGGCGTGACCGTGTAGTCCGTCTCCCAGTGCGGCGTTTCCACGGCCGTGGGCAGGAAGTAGTCCATCAGGCTGTTGCCGAGGTGATTGCCGTTCTCGTCGAACGGCACGGCCTGCCCGAACGCAACGGCAAAGGCCTCCGTGAGGCCGCCGTGGATCTGGCCTTCGATGATCATCGGGTTGATGCGCGTGCCGCAATCGTCCAGCGCATAGAAGCGGCGGACCTTGGTTTCACCGGTAAAACGGTCGACGTCGACGACGCAGACGTAGGCGCCGAACGGATAGGTCAGGTTGGGCGGGTCGTAATACTCGGTTGCGTCGAGGCCCTTCTCCATGCCGTCCGGAACGTTGCTGGTGTGCGCCGCCATCGCGATCTCCTTCATCGTCCTGGACGCACTCGGGTTTCCCTTGACCTTGAACCGATCGACCTCCCACTCCAGGTCGCCTTCACCGACCTCCAGCAGGTGCGCGGCGATCTTCTGCGCCTTCGCGCGGATCTTGCGGGCCGCCACGGCCGCCGCGGCGCCACCCACCGGAGTCGAACGCGATCCCCAGGTCCCGGCTCCATACGGCGCCTTGTCCGTGTCCCCCTCCTCGATCTGGATCTCGTCCGACGACAGGCCGAGCTCCGTGGCGATGATCTGCGCGTAGGTCGTCGCGTGCCCCTGGCCCTGGCTCATGGTTCCGAGGCGCGCGATCGCACTGCCCGTGGGATTGACGCGAATGTCGCAGCTGTCGAACAGCCCGATGCCCAGGATGTCGCACACCTTGGTGGGGCCCGCGCCAACGATCTCGGTAAACGTCGAGATGCCGATTCCCATCAATTCGCCCCGGGCGCGCTTCTCGGCCTGTTCCCGGCGCAGCCCGTCGTAGTCAACCGCCTTGAGCACTTTCTCCAGCGCGGCGTGGTAGTTGCCGCTGTCGAGTGTCCATCCGAGCGACGTCGTGTAGGGAAACTGCTCCGCCTTGACGAAGTTGCGCCGGCGGATCTCGGCCTTGTCGAGGCCGAGCTTCTGGGCCAGCACATCGATCATGCGCTCGATCAGGTACACCGCCTCCGTGACACGCAACGAGCAGCGATAGGCGACGCCCCCGGGCGCCTTGTTCGTATAGACCGCGTCCACCCGGCAGTAGGCCTTGGCGATCGCGTAGGAGCCGGTGCAGATGCTGAACAGGCCCGCGGGCAACTTGGATGCCGAGACGTGCGAATTGAACGCGCCGTGATCGGCCAGTGCCGTGAAGCGCAGGGCCTTGATGCGGCCGTCCTTGTCGGCCGCCAGTTCGCCGACGCCATGGTAGTCGCGGGCGAAACCGGTCGTCGAGATGTTGTCGATCCGCGACTCGATCCACTTGATCGGCACGCCCGTGACGATCGAGGCAACGATGGCGATGACGTAGCCCGGGTAGACCGGGACCTTGTTGCCGAACCCGCCGCCGATGTCGCCGCCGATGATCCGGATCTTGCTCTCGGGGATGCCGGACAGCATCGCCACGACCGTGCGCACGAGGTGCGGCGCCTGCGACGTCATGTAGACGGTCAATTGACCGGTGACCTTGTCGAACGAGGCCACGCACCCGCAGGTCTCGAGCGGACACGGGTGCACGCGCGGATTGAGGATCTCTTCCCGCACCGTGACCTCGGCGCCGGCAAACGCGGCGTCGGTGGCGGCCTTGTCACCGGCTTCCCAGGTGAAGATGTGATTGGGATGGGTGCGCGGCCCATGGCCTACGTTGTCCTTGTCGGCGATGTCCTCGCGAATGACCGCTGCGTCGGGCGCCATCGACAGGTGCGGATCGACGATGACCGGCAATTCCTCATAGTCGACCTCGACGAGCTCGGCGCCGTCCGCGGCACTGTAGCGATCGCTCGCGATCACCATCGCCACTTCCTGCATCTGGAAGCAGACTTTCGTGTCTGCCAGCACGGCCTGCACGTCGCCGCCGAGCGTGGGCATCCAGTGCAGGTTGACCGGCTTGAGGTCGTCCGCGGTCAGAACGGCCACGACGCCCGGCACCGCCAGCGCCCTTGCCTTGTTGATCGACTTGATGCGGGCGTGCGCGTACGGGCTGCGCACCATGGCGCCGAACAGCATGCCCGGCAGCTTGATGTCGTCGACGTAGGTTCCCCTGCCGCGGATGAAGCGCGCGTCCTCCTTGCGCAGCCTGGAAACCCCCAGCCCTTGCAGCCTGGCCTCACGCTCGACGGTGTCGGTTGAAACAGCCATGTCGGATGCTCCGTAGGGGTTGGTATTGGTCAGGCGGATGCCGACGCGAGCTTGTCCGCCGCGTACTGCACCGCCTTGACGATGTTCTGGTAGCCCGTGCAGCGGCACAGGTTGCCTGCCATCCAGTAGCGGATCTCCTCCTCCGACGGATGCGGGTTCTCCTTGAGCAGTCGGTAGGCGCGCGTGATCATCCCCGGCGTGCAGTAGCCGCACTGCAGCCCGTGCTGCGTCGTGAAGCCCTCCTGCAGCGCGTGCAGCGCGCCGCCCTGCTCGAAGCCCTCGATCGTCAGGACCTCGACGTCCTGGCATTGCACCGTCAGCACCGTGCAGGACTTGACCGACATGCCGTCGAGGTCCACGGTGCACGCGCCGCAGTGCGAGGTTTCGCAGCCGATGTGCGGACCCGTATGCAGCAGCTTCTCGCGCAGCGTGTGGATGAGCAGTTCGCGCGGCTCGACCAGGACATCGACGGTCTTGCCGTTCAATCTGAACGATACGGCTTGCATCTTGGCCATGTTGTTCTCCCCCCGGTGTCAGCCGCTGGCGCGCGAACGGGCCGTGCGCAGCGCGCGCTGCGTCATCTCGCCGGCCATGGCTTTCTTGTATTCCACGTCGCCGCGCTGATCCGCGGCCGGCTCGCAGAGGCCCATGGCGAGTTCCGCCGCGGCGGCGATCGAGGCATCGGTCATCGGCTGGCCGCGCAACGCGTCCTCCGCGGCGCGCGCCTTGAGCGGCGTCGCGCCGAGATTCGTCAACGCAATGGCGACCTCCTGCACGGCCTCGCCCTTGATTCGCAACGTCACGGCCGCCGCCGCTGTCGCGAAATCGCCGATCTTTCGCTTGAGCTTCGCGTAGCAGTAGCCGGTGCCCGGCGCCGGGACGGGGATGCGAATCTCCGTCATGATTTCGTCCGGCCTCATCAGCGTGTCGTAGGTGCCGACGAAGAACCCGTCGGCCGGCACCACGCGCTCGCCGGTCATGGACCTGAGCACGAACGACGCCCCCAGCGCCAGCATCAGCGCGGGCTGGTCGTTGGCCGGGTCACCGTGGGAGATGTCGCCGCCGATCGTGCCCTTGTAGCGCACCTGCGGATCGGAGATCAGGCGGGCGCCTTCAACCAGCAGCGGGCACTTCTGCTGCAGCAGCGTCGACCAGATGAGCTCGTTCTCCGTCGTCATCGCACCGATGACGATCGTACCGCCGCTCTCGCGAATGCCCTTGAGCTCCCGGATCCGGCCCAGGTCGATCAGGTGCCCTGGCTGCGCAAAGCGCATCTTCATCATCGGCAACAGGCTGTGACCGCCCGCCAGCAGCTTGGCTTCGTCGCCGAATCGCGTCAGCAGGCCAAGTGCGTCCGGAACGGACTGCGGCGCGTGATACTCGAATTCACGGGGAATCATCAGGTGCTCCTCCAGAATTCTTGTTTGGCCACCGATGCTGGACCAACGCACTGCAAAAATACAACTGTCACGACGACTGTTTCGCGGCCTCCCCCTCCGGCAGTGCGAGCCGCCAGCCCGTGCGCTCCGCGAGGTCACGTACATCCTCCACCGTGTCCAGGTCAGTCACGAAGCGGGTATTGGCGGTCTCGTGAACGTAGACGAGTTCAGGCTGGCTCTCGATCAGGTGGCGGCAACCGAGGTTCGTGCCGCTGTCGAGAATCTGCGCGTGCGCCACGCGATCGAGGACGATCGGGTTGCCGCGCTGGCCCTGCACGACGGGCACCACGACGTGGCCCCCCGTGCGCTTCTTGAAGGCACCGATCAACTCGGTCAGGTCGCTGGCCCCGATCAGGGGCTGGTCGGCGAGCTCGACGATGACCGCGTCGAACTCGCCGCTGAGCGCGGCCAGCCCGACACGCACCGATCCCTGTTGCCCCTCGGCATGCGCCTCGTTATGCGCGAGCGTTACGGAAAAGCTGCGAACTTCCTGCTCGACGGCGTCACGGGCGTAGCCGGTCACGACGACGACCTCGTCGACGCCGGCACCGCTCAGCGCGACCAGGTGCCGGGTAATCAGCGGCACGCCCTGCAGCCGGATCAACGGCTTTGCAATGCCACCCATGCGCCGGCCTGCGCCGGCCGCCAGCAGCACGGCGCCGATGCGCAGCCTCGGGTAGAGGCCTCCGCCCTGCTTGAGCAGGCATCCCATGGCCGCTTGCTTCAACCCGCTGCAGCCACCAGCCCGGGCTTGCTCTGATCGTCGCGGAGCTTGTCCCGCAGGCGCCGGCCGCTGCCATTACGTCGCACCATCACGATCTCGCTGACGACACAGAGCGCGATTTCCTCGGGCGTGCGTGCGCCGAGATCGAGTCCGCAGGGGGCCATCACCCGGTCGAGGTCCTGCTCGCCCAGACCCTCCCGGCGCAGGTCGTCGAGGACCAGCTGCGAGCGCTTGCGGCTGGCGATCAGCGCGATGTATCCGACACCTGTGGCCAGTGCGCGCGTGATGGAACGGTGGTCCCCCTTGTGCTGCGTCGCGATCACGACGAAATCATCCGAGCCGGGGCTGAGTGCGGCATAGTCGCTATCGTCCGTAACCAGGCGCGCCGCGGCGGGAAAACTTTCACGGGTCGCGAGCGTGTCGTTCACCACCACGTCGAGCCCAAGCATGTCCCCCATGCTGCACAGGCACTCGGCGACCCGTCCGTGACCCATGATCCAGAGCGTCGGCCTGGGCAGGAAGGGCTCCACGAAGACCCGCATGTGGCCGCCGCAGGGCATGCCGGCGCCGAGCACCTCGTCGTTCATGTCCACCTCGAGCATGGCCGTCTGTCCACTCTCGATGCATTTGAGAGCCGTGTGGCAGGTCGCCGATTCCGCACAGCCGCCGCCAACCCAGCCCGCGAGAATCCGCCCGTGCTCGTCGATGACCGCCTTCGACGCCGTCTTGGCAGACACAGAACCCGTGGTTTCCACGACGGTCGCCACGGCGAACGGCTTGCCGCTCGCGCGCAGTTCCTGGACGACGTCGTAGATGTCTCTCGCCATGGCTCCGTCCCTGATGGCACAGGCCTCAAGCAGCCCACGTGGGGGACTGGCCCGCGGTTTCAGCGATCCGTAGCTTCCTCTGATGAGTGCGCAGTGACAAGTGATCGAGCCCATCGAGCGCGCGACGACCATGACGAAGGGTGTTGCCGTCGCGCCGACGTCGATCGGCTCGGCCGTACACGGCCGGTTCGCTTAATTCGTCCCACCAAAATGCATTATAGGTGATTGAAATCAATGCATTAATGGCGGCGGTATCCCCGGGATTCCAGCAATGCATCGCTGGTCGCCCTGACGCTGCTGTGGTTCCGCCGCGGGTTGAGCGGAGGGGCCCGGGAACGCCATTGGCCGTATTACCATTGGCTGCAGGCGTCGGACTGCACCAACCCGAGGGCGCACCAATGAGCTCACTCAGAACCCTGTTCGATCCAGCGCGATTCGGTGCGGGCGTCGCGGTATCCGCCGCAGTGCTGGTGGCCGGATGTGTAACCTCGACACTCGAGGTTTCCCCTGCCCAACCGCCGGCCCCGACACTGCAATTGCTCGACACCGGACCGCTCGAGATTCCCCGTGGTTGCGAACCGGCGCGTGGCGCGGTGTATCGGACGAGTTTCGTCGTGCAACCGGACGGCAGCGTCACCGACGCTGCGTCGGAATCCGGCGACGGCTGCGTGCAGAAAGCGCTGCAGCAATGGGCGTCGACCTTCGTCTACCGGCCTGCGAGCGAGCCCACTGCAACCGTCGTCGACTGGATTTGCGTGACGGCATCTCGAGGCCGCTCCGGGCTCTTTTGAGTCAACGAGTCAGCACACGGAGTGATACGACTCACGACAGCTGGTCGAGCCGCCTGTGCAGCATCCGTAATGCGTACAGGCTGAGCGCAGCACCGATCAGTCCGAACGCAACCAGCACGCCGATGTGCCGATGGACCACGCCGGCACCGAGCAGAACGGCTCCGACCGCGTAAGGTAACTCGGCCAGGGCCAGTGCGGCGAAATACGTGCCAAGACGCACGCGCAGATACCCGCAGAGGTAACCGGGAAGCTCCGATGGCAGCGCAAGGTACAGCAGCAGTACCAGCGCGAAGGTCACCTCACCCGGAACACGCTGCACGTAGTAATCAAACTGGCCTGACGATCTGAATGCGCTCCGCTGGGATCCGCGCAACCCGCGGCCCAGGGCATAGGTGCCGAGCCCGCCCAGGAGCCAACCGAGCCACAGCAGTCCGAAGGTGACCGTACTGCCCCACGCGTACACGGCCGCGGGCAACAGCAGCGCGCTGGAGAAAAACGCGAGCACGGCCGACAGGGCGGCAAGCAGCACGAACGCGACGGCACCCAGGAAAGGGTGCATGGCAATCAACGGCTTCGCCGCGGACAGCGCCCGTTGCAGGCCTGCGTAGACCTGGTCGCTGGAGAGCAGGAGCGCGACGGCCGCGCAGATCAGCACGACGACGAGAGCGCGACCCCAGCCGCGAATGCTGATGATGGTTCTCCGTGTGGCCTGCTGACCAGCCTACGTTAGCAGGCCCGCGCATCCGCGCGCGCCGACGGAATCTGCGTATCCCTGGCGGCCTGCGACGAGGCTTCACGCCAGTCCGTCTGCGATGTAAAGGTTGCTCAGCGCGCGGTGCCAGGTGAAGACGCATGTGCCGCCATCATGCGTTGTGGCGAACGAACCCATCAGCATGATCCCGGCGTTATCGCGCGGCAGGATGTTCGCCCAGGAGCGCAGGCGGCCGGTGCCAGGCTCAAGCAGGTTAACCTCGCCACGCGGTGCAGACGCGCCGGCACGCCGGCCTGTCCGCCGCGCAGCAGCACGCCGCCCGCAAGTCCCGCTGCGGCCAGACCCAGCGCAGAGGCGCCGTAGATCAGCACTTTGCGGCGCGGCATGCCCGGGGAGCCTTTCTTCGCGGCACGCGCAGATGCGACGCGATGCTCGCGCGCCGTTTCCGTGGCCGGCAGCGTAGCACCAGAGTCCTGTGCGGCGACGGCCATCGGGGCGGCCGAGCCCGCAGGCACCGCGCGCTCAACGAATCGCCTCACGCTGGCCGCGAAGGACTGCCACGCCGGATCGTCCGCGTTGCCATCCCAATGGGACAGGTCGACCGTATGGGTGAGCTCAAAGATGATCGGCCGCCGGCAGGGCTCGATCATCACCGGCAGCAGCCGGTGATTGGCATTCGCCTGCGTCGCTTCGGCGCGCACCCAGCGCGATTTCACCGAGGCCTTCGACCAGAGAACGACGACGGCTTTGGCCTCCTCGAGCGCCTGTTCGGTCACCTGGTCGAAGGCTTCGCCCGGATTGATTGCCTGGTCCCACCAGACGCTGAAGCCTTCGCGCTCGAACCGGGAAACCACCACCAACGTGTACGGCGGCGGCGGCCCATGCGTGACCGCCGCCACCTTGCGCCCCTCACGGTCAGGGTCGAGCGTCGTAGACGAGATTGAACGGCGAGTGCGTCGCCCGACGAAAACGCGTGAAGCCCGCAGCGGTCACGACGGAGCGCACGCGGGCCTCGCCCGCCTGCGCGCCGAGTGCGAGTCCAACCTCCTGGGATAACGAGCACGGGGTGCACACGAGCGTCGACTCGGCGTAGTACGCGCGTCCCACCGGGTTCAAGTTCTCCTCGACTCGATCACCTGCATACGGTTCCACGATCATCCATACGCCATCCGGCGCCAGCGAACTGCGCACGTGGCGTGCGGCACCGACCGGGTCTCCCATGTCGTGCAAGGCGTCGAACACGGCGACCAGGTCATAGTCCTGGCCCGGGTAGTCCTTGGCACCAGCGACCTCGAATCGACAGTGATCAGCGACGCCGGCCTTCCCGGCACGAACGTTCGCCTCGGCAATCGATTCCTCGTGGTAGTCGAAGCCGACGAACTGGGAGCCCGGAAACGCCTGCGCCATCAGGATCGTCGATGCGCCGTGTCCGCAGCCGATATCGGCGACACGTGCACCCGATCGCAGGCGCGACTCGATTCCGTCGATGGATGGAATCCACGTCTGCAGCAGGTTGCCGACGTACGAAGGGCGGAAGAACCGCTCGACGCCGTGGAAGAGCGCATGGTCGTGCTCGTGCCAGCCGATGCCCTCCCCGGTTCGAAACGCATCGGTGAGACGGTCGGCGATCCGTGCCGACGCAAGGGCCGCCTCGAAGGCGCCGACGATGAAGGCCGGGCCGTCCTCCTGGGCGAATACCAGCGCCTGCTCCGCGGTGAGTTCGTAGCGCCCGTCTCCGGGGTGGTAGTTCACATAGCCCGATGCGGCCTGGGCATTGAGCCATTCGCGTACGTAGCGCTCCTTCGTACCCGTGCGGTGGGCGAGCTCCGCCGAGGTCACGGGCCCTGCATCGGCAAGCGAGCGGTACAGGCCGAGCCGGTCGCCGATTACGATCAGCGGCGCGTTTGCCGTCGCGCCGAAATCAACGACCGCGCGGCCGAGCAGCTCGTTCAATCTGTTCTCATCGACAATCGCATTCATTGGCACAGCCTCCTGGTTGCAAGGGCCGCGATTGTCCGTGCAATATCCGGTGCAGGCTTTGCGCAACGTCCGGGCTTCTTGTCCCGCCGCCCGCGTCACCCTGCGCACTTGCTCGCAGGACCGCCTGACTTGCCCGCACGACCGCAGTACGAAATGCATTCGCCATGGACGCACTCTCCGAACTGCTGCGCGCCGTCAAGCTGACCGGCGCGGTCTTCATCAATGCGGAAGGCCGGGCGCCCTGGTGCTGGCGCTCACCACCGTCTCGAGTGATCGGCCCGCTGGTCGGCTACCCGACGAGTCACATCATCGTCTTCCACCTGATCCTGGGCGGTCGGGCCTTCGTCCGGCTCGGATCGGAGACGATACCGCTCGTCGCCGGCGACATCGTGATGTGTCCCCATGGCGAGGGGCACGACACCGGTAATGGCCTCTCTGACACCCCGATCGATGGCGAGAAGGAATTGCCCGTCCTGCTGACGAGGCCGCTGACGCTCGCGCACCTGGGCTGCGACGGCGAGGCGACGCAATTGATCTGCGGATACCTCGCGTGCGAAGCGCGCCTGATACAACCGGTGCTCGCCGGATTACCGCACGTCGTGCGCGTGCCGATTCGCGGCGACGCTTCCGGCGAGTGGCTGGAGAATTCGATCCGCCACGCCGTCAACCAGGCATCGGACGGAGCGCCCGGCGGGGAAGTCATGCTCGCACGGCTCGCCGAAGTGCTGTTCGCGGAAGCCTTGCGGCGCTACCTGTTGCAGTCGCCACCGGGTCGCACGGGTTGGCTGGCCGGAGCCGGGGACCCGAGCGTCGGGCGTTGCCTTGCGGCGATGCACCGACGCCCTGGTCATGCCTGGACGATCGACGATCTGACGCGCGAGGCCGGGCTGTCTCGCACGACGCTGACCGAGCGGTTCGCGCGTTACCTCGGGCAGCCCCCGATGGCTTATCTCAAGGACTGGCGTCTCGAACTCGCTGCAGAATCGCTGCGTTCGACGAGCCGCAGTGTCGTGCAGGTCGCCTCCGAGGTCGGGTACGAGTCGGAGGCGGCGTTCAATCGAGCCTTCAAGCGGCGCTTCGGCAGTCCGCCCGCGGCGTATCGGCGTCAGCAGCGCGACGCGTCCCGGCCGTCTTCGAACTTGAGGGCATGAGTTCTGCGCGGACCCTCCCGCGCAAGCGACGGGAGCTTGGCCGTGATTGCCGTTACCGCCCGCGGAACACAGCCTCGCGGCGTTCCACGAACGACCGGACACCTTCGGCTGCGTCTTCGCTGCGCATGACCTCGGCCATCCCGCGGAACATCGGGCCGATCGCGGCCGCCTCGCCCTCGAGCATGCGCAGGCGCGACGAGCGCAGGCTGCCACGGACGCCGAGCGGCGCCGCCTTGGCAACACGCTGCGCGAGCGCGAGTGCCGCCTCGAGTTGCTCGCCGGGGGCGCAGAGCTGCTGCACCAGTCCGAGGCGGTATGCATCGTCGGCCCCGAGTTCGTCCCCCGTGAGCAGGTAGCGCTGGGCATTCGCCCAGCCAATCTCGGTCGGTAGTCGCAGCGTGGCGCCGCCACAGGCATAGAAGCCCCTGCGCACCTCCAGCATCGCGAAGCGTGTATCGCTGGCCGCGACTCGCAGGTCTGTGTTGAGCAGCAGCTCCCAGCCCCACGTGTAGCAGCGACCCTGCACCGCGATCACCAGCGGCTTCGACAGACGGGGACCGCTCATCGCGAAAGGATCGATTTCGTCCGCCGCAACCGGGAACGGGGACCCCGATGCGAAGGCTTCGGCCCAATCGGAAAGATCGACACCCGACGTGAAATGCGGCCCTTCCGCCCAGATCACGCCGACCCAGAGCTCGGGATCGTGCTCGAGGCGATGCAGCGCGCGCGCCAGGGAGTGATACATGTCCTTGTCCAGGGCGTTCATCTTCTGGGCGCGACGCACGCCCATCAGGAACAGGTGTTCGCGCTGTTCGACTTCGATGCTCATCTCGTCCGTCCTCTCAAGCCACGTTTCCGCGATTATGCGCTGTCGAGCCGGCGAGCACCGCGCGCCATCAACGCGACGAAACGCGGATGCTCTCGGATCGAATCGAGGCTGTTGTCCTTCTGCATCCACCGCACCCAGCCCTGGCTCACCTTGTCGATCCACGGTTCGATCAGGTCCACGGCCGAGTCGGCGTCCTGAAGTCTCGCCATGGCGCACGCAAGGTTGTAATGCAGCCGAGCGTTGTCGGGATCGAACAACAGCGCCCGCTGCGTCCATTCGCGTGCGCGCTCTGCCTGTCCCAGGCCAGCGAGCGACGTCACCAGGAAGCCGAGTGCGCCGCTGTGATCCGGCTCCTCGGCCAGGATCTTTTCGCACCGCGTGAGCGCGCGCCGCTCGGCGGCGATGGTTGCCTCCGGCTCGCCGAGCGCCTCATAGGCCTGCACGACCATTCCCGCCGGCCAGTAGGCGTCGGGGTCGAGTTCGATGGCCCGCTCGAGGTGCACGATTGCTCTGTGGTAGTCACGCTTGCCGATGGCCACCGCACCCGCCAGTGAGTGGGCCTCGTAGCAATCGGGATCGAGCTTCAGGGCGGTCTCGAGGACACCGTCGACCGGTTCCTGCTCCAGCAGGCCGCGCACCATGGCTTCGGAAAGTGCGGCATACCCCTCCGCGACGGTCGGATCCGCCGCAATGGCCCGCTCGGCCGAAGCTCGCGCGCTTGCGATCGAGTAACCCTCGACGCCGCGCTGGCTCATTTCCGCCTCGGCGAGCGACATGAGCGCCCAGCCTTTCGCGAAGCCGGGATCCAGCTCGACGACACGCTTGCAGATTCGCACGATGACCGGCTTGAGCCGTCTCGCTGCCCTTGCGCTGGAAGCCGCGGGCCATCAGGAAGAGCTCGTACGCCTCCGAGTTGGAGGTGGAGCGCTGCTCGATCGCCGCCTTCTCCGCCGGCAAGAGCTTGACCTTGAGCGCGGCGACGATGGCCTTGGAGATGTCGTCCTGGATCGCGAAGATGTCGTCGAGCGTGCGGTCATAGCGCTCGGCCCAGACCTGCGTGTCGGTCGCCGCTTCCAGCAACTGCGCCGTGATCCGGACGCGATTGCCGGACTTGCGGACGCTGCCCTCCAGCACGTGCGTGACCTTCAGTGCGCGCGCGAGCTGCGCCGGTGGGACGGTCCGGCCCTTGTACGAGAACGCGGCATTGCGTGAGGCGACCGAAAGTGCAGACACACGACCCAGATCCGTGATGATGTCCTCGGTGACGCCGTCGCTGAAGTACTCCTGCTCCGGGTCACCGCTCATGTTCACGAAAGGCAGGATCACGACGCCGGGCCGCGACGGCGGTGCTGCTTCGGAAGGCCGCGTTGCCGCTGAAGCGATCGCCGTGCCCGCCTGGATGTCGCGCGGTGCGCACTGCATCTCAACCAGTCGCAACACGTCGGCGACGAGGCCCTGCCAGGCCTTGTCTTCGAGGTCGCCGCGCCAGCGCGAGAGGTCTGCGGTATGGGTCAGCTCGAAGATCATGGGCCGTTGGCACGCCTCGATCGTCACCGGGACGAGCGTGCGATTCCGATCGGCCTGCGTGGCCTCGGCTCGAACCCAGCGAGATGCGACGGAGTGCGTCGACCAGAGCACGACGACCGCCTTGGCCTCGCGGAGTGCGCGCTCGATGCTTTCGTCGAACACTTCGCCTGACCGCAGCGCATCGTCCCACCAGACCGAGAGGCCGGCCGACTGGAATGCCCCAGCGAAACGGCGGGCGCTCTCGGCGTCATCGCGTGCGTACGATATGAAGACGTCGGCCATACACTCTCTTCGGGACCATACCGGGGGACCCGGCCACCCTGTTATTCGGCGTCCCCGGTGATGACGAGCAGCAGCAGGAAATTATAGGCTGCCACTGCCAGCGCGAGAATGAGCCCGATGACGAAGATCAACTCATACTGCCTGACGAATCCACCCGCGGCGAGCAGGAGCGCTCCGACCGCCAGGCCGACAAGGACCAGTAGGACACGTTGACCGATTGTCGCGCTCGCGAAGCGTGACCTCGCAATGAATGCAGCACCCGCGGCGACGCCCATCAATCCCAAGCCCGCATTGGACAGCCGCCAGACCAGGGGTTCCGAGTCGAAAGCGAGGTGCAGAATCCCGGGGAGGAAGCTGCCGAACAAGGCGACCAGGCTAGGCTCCACGAGGGTACGAAGCTGGAGGATCTCCTCCGATGTCCAGGTCCGGCTACTCCGATGGCCGATTGCGGCGACCACACCGCTGAAGCCGGCAAGGGCAGCGGCTACCTCGCTGATGGTCTGCAGGATTTCGAGCGACTGCATCTGCGCCGCCTGACTGCGGTTCGTTGGTCACTGGCTGGTCGGACTAGACCACCGATCGGTGAGTCCGTCAATTCCGTCATCGATGGACGTGCCGGTCGCAGAGACGGACGCGCCGCCCGACGAGATTGGCCGCATTCGCCAACAGCCGACGCGCGTCGCGCCAGAGTGTCAGTCGCTGGCTGCGACCAGCAGCAGCCCGAGCGCAATACGGTACCAGCCGAAGGGCGTGAAGCTATGCGTCTGCACGTATCGCAGCAGCCATTTGACCGCGATGAACGCGACGACCGCCGAAACAACGAAGCCGATGCCAAGCTCGGTCCAGTTCTCGTCGGCGATATGACCCGACTGGTGGAGGTCAAAAGCCTCATAGGCGGTGGCTGCGAACATCGTCGGGATGCCGACCAGGAACGAGAATTCCGCCGCCGCCGGCCGCGACGTCATGCCGGCGAGCATCGCCGCGAAGATCGTCGCCGCGGAACGTGAAGTTCCCGGAAACACGGCCGCCAGGATTTGGCCCATGCCGACCCAGAACGCGACCTTCCACGTCAGCAGGTCGGTCGGAGGCTGGCGCTTCGCGTACGCCTCGATCGCAAAGATCGCGAATCCACCGAGGACCAACGCCCAAGCGACGGGCGCGACCGTATCCGGCAGCTCGAGGCCCATCTGCTTCGCGACGAGACCGCCGACCACCGTAATCGCGACTGCGGCGGTCAATCGGTACACGTAGCTGCGGTTCTCGGCACGCGAGAAATGCACTGCGAGGTCCCAGAGACGTTGCCGGTAAATGACGACGACCGCGAGGATCGCACCGGCCTGGATCGCGACGTTGAACAGATCGGAGCGCCGGCCGAGCCAGTGCTGCGCGATCAGCAGGTGTCCCGTGCTCGATATCGGCAGAAACTCGGTAATGCCCTCGATGATGCCAAGCAGGACGACCTGCAGCAGACTTTCCATACGCCTCCGGTGGTTCGGACCTGGGAGAAGGCACGCATCATAAGCCGGTAAGGCTCGATTCCGGCCCGCCGCTAATCCACAATTCAGCCAGCAATGCCGGGTGGTCCGGTTGATCCATGTCGGCCACGACATCGAATACCCTGGTCGATCCCGGTCGTGGCTCGATTCCTTCGAGCTTGAGCGGAGTCGCACGACCATCCGACTCGATGACGTCCGTGACTTGCGCGCCCGTGTCGTCGAGCCACCCGAAGCGGCAGCCAAGGACCGGCCCGTCACCGCGTACGTTCACGGATTCTTCCGCGCAGGCGACGAAGGCGATGCGGCCGTCAACCACCACGGCTGCGTCGGTAAAGCCGAACGGCACCCCGTCGATCGTGCCTAGATCGACCTCCAGCACGTCGGTGACGCTGGGAACGGGCCCGCGACCTCCCAGCCATCGCAGCAATCGAGCAAGGTCGACATCGAATACCAGGCTGCCCGACCTGCCGCCCGGGACACGCGCGCCGTTGCCTCGCTGGAACAGACGCAACCGATGACCCTGTATGACAGCGCCTTCAATATTGAGCTCGGTGCCCACGGTTTCGCAGTGCTTGCGTAACCGCGCGTACAAGCCCGGCGCGCGGCGCACCCGTACGTCTGTCTCGGATTCGACGACGACGATACTCTCGCGCGCCCGAGCAGAACCGGAGCCCAAGGCCAGGACTCGCGCGTCTGGCAGGACCACTGCGGCCTCGAGGTCCATCTTGAGATGCTTGTTTCCGATCGTGTCATCGAACGATCGACGGCCGTCGGCTCCGGGCGGCAACAGAAGAGGCGCGATGTGACCCGAGGCATCGATCACAGCCAATGCATTCACATCGTCCTGTATCACGATCCGCCGCGATCCATGACGACGAATCGCGGACGCGGCGCGCACGTGGCTCGCAATGCCGGACGCGGAGTCCGGATCGGTGCCGTACCGCAGCGCACGCTTCGCACGTATTTCGGCCCGCAGTCCTGGCGCATGGAGCGCCACCATGCGCCGGATCAATGCATCTCGACTCATGACCGCCTCGAACTGGTCGTACGCGTCCGCACGAACGACGGACTCTTGGGTCCTCCACGCGCCGACGGATCCTTGCGGTCGCCGTCCCGCACGCCCGCCGCGGCTTGCATCAGGCGGCGGAACGATGGGCATTCCAGGTGACTCGGCGCGGGGCAGACGGCAGCGTGTCGCAGCCCATCTCGCATCGAACTCAACTTCTCGATCGTTCGGTCCAGCTTGTCGGCCTGGGTCGCCAGCGTCTTCCGTTCGATCTTCGGACGCCCATCCGAGGTGAACATGCCGGCGATCTCGTCGAGCGAAAAGCCCGCTGCTTGCCCCAGTGCAATCAACGCCAATCGTTCCAGCACGGCCGCATCGAACAGGCGCCTCAGACCCCGCCGCCCGACGGAGGCGATCAGCCCCTTCTCCTCGTAGTAGCGCAGCGCCGAGGCCGGAACGCCGGACTGCTTCGCCACCGCCGTGATGTCCAGGTATCGCATCCCCTTGACCTCAAGTTGACTTCAAGTGGCAGAGTGCCGCCTACGCCACCCGATGGCAAGCAACTGGGAGACGGTGAATGGACTATCTCGTATGCGCGCTCGTGATGGGCGTGGGTGCCACGGTACTGATCGATCTCTGGGCGATCGCTCGCCGGCGGGCCTTCAGGATTCCGCTACCTGACTACGGATTGGTTGGACGCTGGTTCGCTCATCTGGCTCGGGGTCGATTTCGCCACGAGTCGATCGCGGTCGCCGCGGCCGTCCCCGGCGAACGCGTGATCGGCTGGGTCGCCCATTACATCGTCGGTGTGCTCTTCGCTGCGCTGCTGCTCGGTCTGTGGGGCCTTGCGTGGGTACGCCAACCGACGATCGGTCCTGCGCTGCTCGTCGGTATCGGGACCGTGGCGGCTCCCTTCCTGGTGATGCAACCCGGCATGGGCGCCGGCGTGGCCGCCAGCCGCACACCGCGTCCTGCCGCTGCCCGCCTGCAGAGCCTCGTGACACACACGGTTTTTGGACTGGGACTCTATGCCTCCGGCTGGATCGCCCGATTTTTCTACGTCTTTTGAACGCGCCGTCACCGCAAGAACGCCTATCGAATCAGCTATCACCACAGGAGAATAAAATGCGCATTCCCGCTCGCTTTGCACCCATCGTCTTCGGCGCCATGCTGTCCGCAATCATGGTCGCCATCGTGTCCGCCTTCGTCCTCGCCACCGCCCGGGGATTGGATCCAGGGTTCACGGCGCAATGGCTGAAGAGTTGCGCCA
Source organism: uncultured Gammaproteobacteria bacterium (assembly GCA_963777725.1). Lineage (GTDB taxonomy): Bacteria > Pseudomonadota > Gammaproteobacteria > Steroidobacterales > Steroidobacteraceae > RPQJ01. Next base: position 292,618 of record CAVZRR010000020.1, on the reverse strand, counting down.
CGACATGGCCGGTTGCCTTTCCGACAGTGACGATCGTCGCCCCCTGGGTGCGCCGACTCGTCGCTCGCGTGACTGGCTAGCCGCATTGCGGGCGCGCAATAGTCGACCTCCCGACGTCGTCGGGCGTTCTCCGGCCTCTTCGGGTAGAGCCGGTGAAACAAAAAGGCCCCTCCGACTGGAGGGGCCTTTTTGTTTCACTGGCGCGCCCGGAGAGATTCGAACTCCCGACCTTCTGGTTCGTAGAGCGCCTTGGATTCTACAGGCTTCTTAAAATCAACAAGCTAGATGGCCCGCCCTCACCTAACTTTCCGCCGAGACTCGCCGAGTCACGCCGAGAGCGTTTTCAACCCTACGCCCTGAAGTGGAGTCCACGACCGCTCCAAGGTCTTGCGCGTCCCCGGCCACAGCATTGTCAGTGCTGACCGGCGTCGGGGCATGATCCCGACGGCCTGGACCTTCGCGCTCAATACCGAGAGTACCTGCGACTGGGAAGGCGAGTAGTGGAACGTACCTGTCGACGCAGTCGTATCGTGGGCGTGCGGCTCATCTTTACGCTGTTGTTGCCGAAATGCGAACATGCGCACCGCCGACACGCTCTCGCGAAAACACCCGGAGACTACAGCAATGATGCAGGGAAACCTCGTCGTGATGGTTGGAGCACTGCTCCTTGCGGCATGTAGTGGCCCGTCCGCTCCCGAACCTGATGCGAAGCAGTCGGCCACCGGGACCGAGATTGTCCAACTCGGCGGCCCAGCCACGGGCGCGGGCACACTGACCGCGGACGCCGGCGAGTACCGTCCGGCCGATCCCGCAAAGTTCCACAAGGAGCCCGGCTATTCGCCCTACGCGGGCCGGCGCTATCCGGAGCGTCCGTACTTCGGTGACGAGCACGTGCACACGGGCTGGTCGGCGGATGCCGGCGGGTCGGGCACGACGCTCGGACCCGAGGAGGCCACCCGCTTCGCGCGCGGCGAGGAAGTGATCTCCACCAGCGGTCAGCCTGCAAAGCTGGCGCAGCCCCTCGACTGGGTCGCGATCACCGATCACTCGGACGGCATGGGCGTGATTGCCGAGATCAAGAGCGGCAATGCCGAGATGATGGCCGACGCCACGCTCAAGCGCTGGCACGACATGTACGCAGCCAGTGCCGCCGAGGCGATGAAGGCGACGATGGAACTGATCAACGCACAGGCGACCAAGACGCTGCCACCGCTGGTCATGGATCCGAAGTTCGCCAAGGGCGTCTGGCTGAAGAACACGGCCATCGCCGAGAAGTACAACGAGCCGGGGCGCTTCACCGCGTTCATCGGCTACGAGTGGACATCCAATGCGGGGGGCGGTGACAACCTGCACCGCAACGTGATCTACCGCGACGGCAAGGACAAAGCCGATCGCGTGCTGCCCTACACGACGTTCCAGAGCGAGAACCCCGAGGACCTCTGGAAGTGGATGGCCGAGTGGGAGCAGACGACCGGCGGCAAGCTTCTGGCGATCCCGCACAACGGCAACCTCTCGAACGGGCGGATGTTCGCGCTGAGCACCTTCGCCGGCAATCCGATGTCGAAGGAATGGGCTGCCGAGCGGCAGCGTTGGGAGCCGTTGTTCGAGGCGATCCAGATGAAGGGGCAGAGCGAGTCCCATCCCTCCCTCTCGGTCACCGACGAGTTCGCCACGGGCTACGAGCTTTGGGACCGCGGCAACCTCGTGCTGGCGCCCAAGCAGCCCGGGATGATCCAGCACGAGTACCTGCGGGAAGCACTGAAGAACGGCCTCATGGTCGAGCAGGCGCTGGGGGCCAATCCTTTCAAGTACGGCATGGCCGGCGGCACCGATACTCACAACGGACTCACGGCTGCGGAAGAGGACAACTTTTTCGCCAAGTTCCCGACCGCCGAGCCGCGCCCCGACCGCTGGGACGAGGACGCGATGAAATTCGGTGACCGCGCGATCAAGGGCTGGGAGATGACCGGCGCCGGCTACACCGCCGTGTGGGCCACCGGCAACACGCGCGAGGAACTGTGGGACGCGATGATGCGGCGCGAGACCTACGCGACCAGCGGTCCGCGCATGGTCGTGCGCTTCTTCGGCGGCTACGACTTCTCGACGGCCGACATCTCGCGCTCACCGGCAGCGGTCGGCTACGCGAAAGGCGTGCCGATGGGCGGGGATCTCCCGCCGGCACCCGAGGGCAAGGCACCGACGTTCCTCGTTGCAGCCCTGAAGGACCCGCGCACGGGCAACCTCGACCGCATCCAGGTCATCAAGGGCTGGCTCGACGCCTCCGGCAAGCCGCAGGAGAAGATCTACGACGTGGTCTGGGGCGACGCCGAGCGCCGCAAGGTCGTCAAGGGCAAGCTCGCGCCGGTCGGCAACACCGTGGATATCGCCCGCGCGACCTGGACCAACACGATCGGCGATCCGGAACTGATTGGCGTGTGGCAGGACCCGGACTTCGATCCGTCGGTCCGCGCCTTCTACTACCTGCGCGTGCTGGAGATCCCGACGCCGCGCTGGACCGCCTATGACGCCGCGTACTTCAAGGTGAAGATGGCGGACCACGTGCCGATGATCACGCAGGAGCGGGCCTTCACTTCGCCGATCTGGTACACGCCGAACTGAACCGGGGCGCCGTTTCAGTCAGCGTAGCGTGAGCCCGGGTGCCAATCCGCCCCCGGGCGTGTCGACGGTAGCCCGCACATCGAACAGGTTTGGGGCATCGTGAAAGGCGGTTCTACGATTTCCCTACGCCAGAAAGCATAAAAAGGCCTACGGGTTAACGTAAGCCCTTGATGTCACTGGCGCGCCCGGAGAGATTCGAACTCCCGACCTTCTGGTTCGTAGCCAGACACTCTATCCAACTGAGCTACGGGCGCGTATTCGGACGGATCCAAAGTCTACTGGCGGAGAGAGAGGGATTCGAACCCTCGAAGGGCTTTTGACCCTTACGCCCTTAGCAGGGGCGCGCCTTCGACCACTCGGCCATCTCTCCGTTATGCAGAGAGCCGCGAAGGATAGCGATCCGGCGCCGCCCCGTAAAGCGGGGGCGCTGAAATCGCTGCTTTTCGGGGCCAGACCCGGATCGAACCGGGTCAGGGAATCACGGGAACGTGCCCTCGCCATTGCCGCCCTTGGCCGGGCGGGCGGTGCCATCCTGCTCTTCGCGCTTGATGCGCTCGAAGATCTCTTCACGGTGCACGGCAACGTCGCGCGGCGCGTTCACGCCGATCCGCACCTGGTTGCCCTTGACGCCCAGTACCGTGACGGTCACGTCGTCCCCGATCATGACCGTCTCGCCCACCCGTCTGGTGAGAATTAACATCCTTTGCTCCTGGCCTGCGCGGCCGAATCAGTCACTGCCGTGCCGCCCACCCGGGCCGGACGGCTCCTGGCAATTCAATCATCGGGATCTTTTCTTCCGCGTCCCGAGTGACCGCTTGCGACCCCGCGAAATGTCCGGACATCTTCGCCGACACCCGCAGATTTCGCACCATACCCCCACACGGGAAAAAAGTCAGCCGTGTCGGGACTTTTCGCTCCGTTCTGGCAGCATCGTCTCGCGCATCTGGTCCACCCGGACCATCGCTCAGGCTCCAGCGCGCTCCCGGACCCAGGCCTCGACGCTCTGCATGGCGGCAGGCAGCTGCGCGGCGTGCGTCCCGCCGGCCTGCGCCAGGTCGGGTCGTCCGCCGCCGCGCCCACCAACCTGCTGTGCGACGAAATTCACCAGTTCGCCCGCCTTCACCTTGCTCGTCGCGTCCGCCGTGACTCCCGCGATCAAGGTCACCTTGCCGTCGGCATCGGCGGAACCGAGCACGATCACGGCCGAACCGAGTCGACTCTTCAGCTGGTCCACCGCATTGCGAAGCGCCGCAGCATCGGCGCCCTCGATGATGGTCGCGACCACCCTGAGGTCGCCCACCGTGGCCGCCTCGGCAGCCACGTCGCGGCCCTGGCCGCTGGCGAGCTTGTCCTTCAACTGCGCGACTTCCTTCTCGAGGCGACGGCTGCGCTCGAGCAACTGGCGCACCTTCTCCTCGACGTCGTCGCGCGAGCCGCGCACGAGCCCCGCCACGTCGCGCAGCCGGTGCTCGGTCTGCAACACGTGATCGAACGCGCCCTGGCCGGTGACGGCCTCGATGCGACGCACGCCCGCCGCGACGCCGCCCTCGCTCACGATCTTGAACAGGCCGATGTCCCCCGCGCGGCTGACGTGCGTGCCGCCGCAGAGTTCCGTCGAGAAGTCGCCGATGCGCAGCACGCGCACGTCGTCGTCGTACTTCTCGCCGAACAGCGCCATCGCGCCAGCCGCGACGGCGTCGTCGAACTTCATCAGCCGGGTTTCGGCCGCGGCATTGGCGCGGATCTCGGCATTGACGAGCCGTTCGATCTCGGCGAGCTCGTCCGGCGTGACCGCCGAGTAATGCGAGAAGTCGAAGCGCAGCCGGTCGGGCGCGACGAGCGAGCCCTTCTGCGTGACGTGCGTGCCGAGCACCTGGCGCAGCGCCGCGTGCAGCAGGTGCGTCGCGGAGTGATTGAGTCGCGTCGCCTGGCGCAGCGCGTGATCGACGACGGCCTCGACCGCATCGCCGACGCGGAGCGTGCCGGACTCCAGGCGCCGACGTGCACGTGCGACTTGCCGAGCTTGCGCGTGTCGGCCACGACGAACCGCGCATCCCCGGCGACGAGCGCGCCGCGGTCACCGACCTGGCCGCCGCTCTCGGCGTAGAACGGCGTCGCGTCGAGGACCACCTGGCCCTCCTCGCCTGCGCTCAGTGCCTGCACCGGTTCCTGGCCGCGGAAAAGGGCCACGATGCGGCCGCCGCTGCGCTCGTGCTCGTAGCCGGTGAAGGCGGTCTCGCCCTCGAGCGTGACGCCGGCGCGAAGGTCGACTCCGAACTTGCTCGCGGCCCGCGCCCGGGTCCGCTGCTCCTCCATCGCCGCCTCGAACCCGGCCTCGTCGATCGTGAGGCCACGCTCGCGAGCGATGTCGTTCGTCAGGTCCACCGGGAAACCGAAAGTGTCGTACAGGCGGAAGACCGTCTCGCCCGGAATCTGCTGGCCCGACAACTTGCCGATCGCGCCGTCGAGCAGCGCCATGCCCTGCGCGAGCGTCTCGGCGAAGCGCTCTTCTTCCTGCTTCAGCACGCGCTCGATGTGCGTGCGCTGCGCGCGCAACTCGGGATACGCGTCGCCCATTTCCTGGTCGAGCGTGGCGACGATCTTGTGGAAGAACGGCTCGCGCTGGCCGAGCATGAAGCCGTGGCGGATCGCGCGGCGGATGATCCGGCGCAGCACGTAGCCGCGACCCTCGTTCGAGGGCAGCACGCCGTCGGCAATCAGGAACGAGCTCGCGCGGATGTGGTCGGCGATCACGCGCAGCGAGGTCGACTGGCGATCGGCGGTGCCCGTCACCTCGGCGGCCGACACGATCAGCTGCTGGAACAGGTCGATCTCGTAGTTGCTGTGCACGCCCTGCATCACGGCGGCGATGCGCTCGAGGCCCATGCCCGTGTCGACCGAGGGCTTCGGCAGCGGCGTCATCGTGCCGTCGGCCGAGCGGTCGTACTGCATGAAGACGAGGTTCCAGATCTCGACGTAACGGTCGCCGTCCTCGTCGGGCGAGCCCGGCGGACCGCCTTCGATGCCGGGTCCGTGGTCGTAGAAGATCTCGGTGCAGGGTCCGCAAGGGCCGGTGTCGCCCATGGCCCAGAAGTTCGATTTCATGCCCATCCGCGTGAAGCGCGCGGGGTCGACGCCGATCTCCTTCAGCCAGATCTCGGCCGCGCCGTCGTCCTCCTCGTAGACCGTCACCCACAGCCGCCCGGGCGGGATGCCGAGCGTGCCGGTGATGAAGTCCCACGCGTAGCGGATCGCCTCGCGCTTGAAGTAGTCGCCGAAGCTGAAGTTGCCGAGCATCTCGAAGAACGTGTGGTGGCGCGCCGTGTAGCCGACGTTCTCGAGGTCGTTGTGCTTGCCGCCGGCGCGCACGCAGCGCTGCGAGCTCGCGGCACGAGCGTAGTTGCGGCTCTCCTTGCCGAGGAACACGTCCTTGAACTGCACCATGCCGGCGTTGGTGAAGAGCAGCGTCGGATCGTTGCCCGGCACCAGCGAACTCGAGGGCACGACGGCGTGGCCGTGGCCCTTGAAGAAGTCCAGGAACGCGGTCCGCAGCTCCGCGCTGCTCATTCGGCGGGTCGGTGGTTGCATGTGGCTCATGATTCGATGTCTTCGCCGGGGCCGAGCGCGGCCCGGACCTGCTCTGCGGAAAAGCCGCGATACTGCAGGAAGCGCGCCTGTCTTGCACGCTCGCGGTAGTCGCCGGGTGGCGACAGGCCGAAGCGCTTGCGCCGTGTCTCGCGGGCGATGCCCGCCCAGTCTTCGGTGGCGGCCGCCAGGCCTTCCTCGATGTCGCCTTGCGCGACGCCGCGCTCGCGCAGCTCCACGCGGATGCGCACGGGACCGTGCCCCCGTCCGGCGTGCTGGCGGATGAACTGCTCGACGAAACGGCTTTCGCTCAGCAGGCGCTGCGCGGCGAGCCCCTCGACGACCGTCGCGACGATCGCGGCCGGGTAGCCGCGCCGCAGCAGGCGCTGGGCGAGCTCGTTGCGCGCGAAATCGCGGCCGGCGAGCAGCGCGAGCGCGGCGGTGCGGACCGTGCGCTCGTCTGCCTCGCCGGCCTCAGCGTCAGGCTTCCTCGGCCGCCTCACCCTTGGCTGCCTCGCCCTTGCGCGCCGGCATCACCTTGGCCCGGATCACGTTCTCGATCTCGCGGGCCGTTTCCGGGTGCTGCTGCAGGTAGTTGCGGACGTTGTCCTTGCCCTGGCCGATGCGCTCGCCCTTGTAGGCGTACCACGAGCCCGACTTCTCGATCAGGTTGTGGGCCACGCCGAGTTCGATGATCTCGCCCTCGCGCGAAATGCCCTGGCCGTAGAGGATCTCGAACTCCGCCTCGCGGAACGGCGGTGCGACCTTGTTCTTGACGACCTTGACGCGGGTCTGGTTGCCCACGACCTCGTCGCCCACCTTGATCGCGCCGATGCGGCGGATGTCGAGGCGCACCGAGGCGTAGAACTTGAGCGCGTTGCCGCCGGTGGTGGTCTCCGGGTTGCCGAACATCACGCCGATCTTCATGCGGATCTGGTTGATGAACACGACGATCGTGTTCGAGCGCTTGATGTTGCCGGTGAGCTTGCGCAGCGCCTGCGACATCAGCCGCGCCTGCAGGCCCATCTGCATCTCGCCCATCTCGCCCTCGATCTCGGCCTTCGGCGTCAGGGCCGCCACCGAGTCGACGACGACGATGTCGACCGCGCCCGAGCGCACCAGCATGTCGGTGATCTCGAGCGCCTGCTCGCCGTTGTCGGGCTGCGAAACCAGCAGCTCGGTCACGTTGACGCCCAGTTTTTCGGCGTAGGCCGGGTCGAGCGCGTGCTCGGCATCGACGAACGCGGCCGTGCCACCCTGGCGCTGCACTTCGGCGATGGCCGTCAGCGCGAGCGTGGTCTTGCCCGACGACTCGGGACCGTAGATCTCGACGACGCGGCCCTTCGGCAGGCCGCCCACGCCGAGCGCGATGTCGAGGCCGAGCGAGCCTGTCGAGACGGTCTCGACGTCGTATGTGGCGCTCGCATCGCCGAGGCGCATGACAGAGCCCTTGCCGAACTGTTTCTCGATCTGGCCCAAGGCGGCGACGAGCGCCTTCTTGCGATTTTCTTCGGTTGCCATTGCTTTGCTCGTGGAGCCCCTGGGGCTCGGTCGGGGGTGAGTGGAATCCGGGGAGGGGCGCATTATTCCATAGGGGGCGCGCCCACGCCGGGCGAAAAATTGAGCTGAATCAGCAGTTTCTCGCGGGCCAGGCTCATGGCGTGAGCCAGGCCGGGTGAGCGACTGTCAGCCTGGGAACTTCCACTCCGCGAGCACCGTGTATACCGATCCGTGCGCGTCGGACGTCGACTCGACCAGCACGAACTCCGTCGCCGGCCAGATCAGCGGATCAGGCGCTGGCAACTCGGGCGGCGGCCGCACCCGCCGTGCCAGTGTCAGGTGCGGCCGATACGCGCGTTGCTCCGTTGCGAAACCGCGCTGATCGAGTTCGCCGCGTAGCGCGGCCACCAGACGCTCGAGCGCGGGCGGCGTTTGTCGTGCCGTCAGGCACACGACGCCGGCGCGGCGCCAATACTCGACCGTATCGAGTGTCAGCTCGAACGGCGCGGCGCGCACGGCCGCCGCAGCCTCTTGCACGACGGGCAGCCTCGTCGCCGGGACGGCGCCGAGAAACACGAGCGTCACGTGCCACTGCTGCGGCTGTTGCAGCCGACCGGGAGCCAGTGCTGCGATGGGTCGGGCCGTCCGGATCATCTGCTCACGCAGCCGGGAATCCGGCCAGAGCGCGAAAAACAGCCGTCTCGAATCTGCGCCACCGCGCTCCGTCGGCGCGCCCAGCGGCCGGCTCATGGTTCGAGCACGCCCCGCAGCGCGCGCTCCACGGCCTGCCGTCGCACCGCGTCGCGATCGCCGGGGAAACGCTCGAGTGCGGTCCTGACCATGGTCCCCTGCGCGTCGCGCCGGCCCCAGGCGAACCAGACGGTCCCGACGGGCTTGTCGGGCGTGCCACCATCCGGTCCTGCGACCCCGCTGACGGCGACCGCGACGTCGCCCCCCAACCGCTCGAGCGCCCCGGCCGCCATTTCGCGGACGACCGCCTCGCTGACCGCCCCCGCCTCGGCCAGCGTCTGCGGATTCACGCCGAGCAAGCCGGCCTTGAGCGCGTTGTCGTAGACGACGGCGCCGCCGAGGAACCAGCGGGAGCTGCCCGGCAGGTCCGTACAGACCTTGGCAATCCAGCCGCCGGTGCACGATTCGGCGGTCACCAGCCGCCGGCCGCTTGCCAGCAGGTGCGCGGCCAGACGGGGCAGCAGGTCCGCGGCGCAGGGCTCGGGAGGCGCGTCCATGACACGATTCTAGCCACCTCTGGACAGCAACAGGGCCGTGGCCTACCGTGCCGGTCCCGGTTCACCCCAAAGGCAGGTTTTTATGAAGTTTGGCCCGCTGGCAGTCGCCCTGGTCGTGACTGCGTTCCCCGCCGTGTCCATGGCCCAGGACGCCGGTCTCGCGACCGACGAGCAGATCCTGCTCAAGCAGGTCATGAACGACCGCAAGGCGGTCTATGCGAAGAACCTCGGCCTCACCGAAGCCGAGAGCGCGGCCTTCTGGCCAATCTACGACGCGTACGAGGCCAAGGTGAAGCCGCTCAACGACCGTTTCCTCGCCAACGTGAACAAGTTCGCCGAGAACTACGACACGCTGAGCGAAGCCGACGCGGCCGCGATCCTCAAGGAGAAGATGGCCATCGAGAAGGAGCGCGAAGCGCTCAAGCAGGCGTACACGCGCAAGGTCGCCAAGGCCCTGCCGGCCAACAAGGCGCTGCGCTACGCCCAGCTCGAGACCCGCATCGACCAGATGGTCCGGCGCGACGTCTACGGCCTGATCCCGCTGGCCAAGTAACTGCAATCGCATCCACAAGGAAAGAACGATGAAAAGGATCCTGATTACCCTCACCGGCCTGGCCGCCTTCGGCGCCACCGTGCCTTCGATCGCGCAGACGACCAACGCCAAGGACGACGTCCAGCTGCTCATCAGCCAGATCCAGACCGACAAGCGGGCCATCGTGTTGCGCACGCTCGATCTGAACGACACGCAAGTCGCGGCCTTCACGCCGATCTACGATGCCTACCAGGCAGAGATGAAGACGTTGATGGAGCGCGGTGGCGCCGTGCTCGACAAGTTCGCGGCGAATTTCGGCTCGATGACCGACGATGCCGCAAAAGAGATCCTCAAGGAAGCCCTGAAGATCCGCGACGATCGCAACGCGACGATGCGCAAGTACGCGAAGAAGCTCGAACGCGAACTGCCGGCCGTCAAGGTCCTGCAGTGGGTGCAGATCGAGAACAAGCTCAATACGCTGCTCGACGTGCAGGCAGCCTCGGTGATTCCGATCGCGCAGTGAGGCAATGCAAATGCTGAACATCAGACTCAGATTGGCCGCCGCCGGTGCGGCCGTGATGCTCGCCGCCGGCTGCGCAAGCGGTCCGGACGTGCGCGCCGACTTCGACCCGGCTGCGGACTTCGGCAGGTTCCAGACCTTCGGCTTCGTGGCCCAGGCGGGCACGGACATGGCGGATGCCCGGTCGCTGACGACGACGATGCTGCAGAATGCCGCGACCCGCGAGATGCAGGCGCGCGGCTACGTGCTCGCCGAGAATCCCGACCTGGTGATCAACTTCCAGGGGCGGCTCGAGGAGCGCGTCGACATCGAGTCGCGGCCGGCGCCGAGCATGGGTCCGACCTGGGGATACCGGGGCTGGCCCGGTTCGACCTGGGGTGGCACCGAGGTCACGACGCGGCGTACCAACGTCGGCACGCTGGTGATGGATATCGTGGACCGCGAGAAGCGCCAGGCCGTCTTCCAGGGCACGCTGCAGACCAACGTCTCCAACGAGATGCTGCGCAATCGCGAGCAGACGATCAACACGCTGGTCACGGAGATCTTCGCGAAGTTTCCGTTCGTCGCCGGACGGTCGGAGCAGGTCGCGCCGGGCCAGATCAAGAACTGACCCGCCGGCCGCCCGAGGTGCCCCGCGATTTGCAAGGAGCGAACATGAACAGGTTGCTGATTACCTGCGCAGGCCTCGCGGCCATCGCGCTTGGCGGCTGTGCCAGCGGCCCGGAGATCCGAGCGGACTACGACCGGTCCGCGGACTTCGGCAAGTACCGCACCTACGGCTTCGTGGCCCAGGCGGGCACGGACTCGGGCGACTTCAGGTCGCTCTCGACACAGATGCTGCAGAGCGCAGCCTCGCGCGAAATGGAAGCGCGCGGCTACCAGCGCTCCGACGACCCCGACCTGGTGATCAACTTCAAGGGCCAGCTCGAGGAGAAGACCGAGATCGAGTCCACGCCCGCGCCGTACTACGGGCCGGGCTGGGGCTACGGCGGCTGGGGCGGCGCGTACTGGGGCGGTTATGGCGGCACCCAGGTCACCACACGCCGCTACAACGTCGGCACCCTCGTGATGGACGTCGTGGACCGTGAGAAGCGACAGGCCGTCTACCAGGGCGGCATCGAGGGCGTCGTGACGAAGGAAATGCTGCAGAACCGGGAGGCGGCGATCTCCGGGGCCGTCCAGCAGATCTTCTCGAAGTATCCTTTCGTTGCAGGACAGTCGGCGCCGGTCACGCCGGCCGACACTAAGAAGTAACGGCGCGCCACGCCCGGATCAGGGCCTCCGCCGCACGACCGACTTCGTCGTCCGTCGTGCCGCGACCGAGCGTGAGCCGGACGGACCCGAGCGCGCCCTCGGGCTCGATTCCCATTGCGAGAATCACAGCCGGACGCCTGCGTCGTCCCCGCGTGGCACGCCGAACCCGTCGCCGCCGCGACGTCCGGTGCAGCGGCCAGGACCGCGCTCCCGGTAACGCGGGGGAAGCGAACGTTGAGCGTGTTCGGCAGCCGCAGCGTTCGATGACCGTTGAGCTCGATGCCGGGCACGCCGGCACGCAGTTGGTCCCAGAGCGAATCCCGTCGGCGACGCAGTTCTGCAGCGATGGATTCGAGATCGCGGACGGCCACTTCGCAGGCGACACCCAGCCCGACGATCGAAGCGACGTTCTCGGTCCCGGGACGGATGCCGCGCTCGTGCCCGGCCCCGCGCATGAATGGCACGAGCGGCGTGCCCCGCTTGACGAACAGGGCGCCGACACCCTTGGGCGCATACAACTTGTGGCCCGCAATCGACAGCAAGTCGACGCCCAGCGTCCGCACGTCGAGGTGCACTTTGCCCGCGGACTGCGCGGCGTCGGTGTGGACCAGCGCACCGCAAGCGCGCGCCACGGCGGCAATCTCGTCGACAGGCTGCAGCACCCCGGTCTCGTTGTTCGAGTGCATCACTGACACGAGCGCCGTGCCGTCGCCGATCGCCGCGCGGGCGTCGGCCACGCGCATGCGACCGTCCGCATCGACCGCGATGCGTGTCACCGACCAGCCATGGTTCTCCAGCCAGTCGCAGGGGCCTGCGGTCGCGGGATGCTCGATCACCGAGGTCACGACGTGGCGCCGCTCGCCGCGGGCTTCCGCCACCCCCCGGATGGCCAGGTTGTTCGCCTCCGTGCCGCCGCCCGTGAAGACCACCTCGTCAGCGTCGCAGCCCAGCAGCGCCGCAACCTGTCCGCGCGCTCGTGCAACGGCCTCCCGCGCGCGCTGGCCGTAGACGTGATCGCTCGACGGATTGCCGAAGTGCTCCCGCAGGTACGGCAACATCGCGTCGACGACCTCCGGCAGCACCGGCGTCGTCGCGTTGTAATCGAGATAGATGGGCTGGCCGGTTGCCATGACTCAGAACACCAGGTCTGGTCGGCCCAGATCGACCAGTCTGCGAGTTGCTCGAGCGTGCCTCGGTGCGCATCCTGCATGAGCTCGGTTTCGGCAATGCCGCGCGCATCCATGCAGGAGCCGCAGACGCCAATCTCGACGCCGTGCCGCGCGGGAGCCCGCAACATCAGTTCGACGCTGTAGTAGCCCTGCGGGACCTTCTGGTTGGCCTTGGCGCAACTCGCCGCATCGCCCATCAGGAAGATTTTCACCTGCTGGTCCGCTCGTTTCGCGACCGCCCCGGCCAGGCGCAGCCCGTTGTAGGCGCGCTCGCTGCCATACGGCGCGTCGTTGAGGATGAAGAGTGTCTTCGCCATCGTTCAGTCTCCCGAAGTTTCGTGCTTGCGCCACGCGTCCGTCCCGCCGCAAAGGGACCGGACCTCGTTGAAGTCCCCGGTCACGCAGCTCCTGCGCGCCGCGCTCCGATCGACCACCACCCTTGCCGCAGACGGTGACGACCAGTACATCGCGCGGCACCTCGGTCCAGCGCGAACCGATCTGATCCAGCGGGATGTTCACCGCACCGGAAACGTGGTCCTGCGCGAACTCCGCCGGTGAGCGGACATCGACGATGAAAACGCGGCCCCGCTGCGCAGCCGCCTTCAGTTCCGCCGGATCCGATGCATGCCCACGTCCGGGCCTCGGCTCGAGATGCCCGGGTGTGCGACGCAGCGTTTCCGTCATGCGAACGGCGACGACCACGCCGGAGCCGAACGTCAGTGCCGCGATCACCCACATCGCCGCCGGCAGGCCGAATGCATCGGCGGTCACGCCGGCCAGCACCGCGCCGACCGCATAACCCAGATCCCGCCATAGCCGGTAGACGCCGACCGACGAGGCCCGCCACGACGGATGCGCGACATCGCCGATGGCCGCGAGCAGCGTCGGGTAGACCATCGCCGTGCCGACGCCGAGCAGCACGCTGCCGAGCACGAATCCGCCGAAGCCGCGCGCGAGGATGATGGCCGCGATGCCGACGGCCTGCACCCACATGCCGGCGGCGATCAGCCACTTGCGCCCGACGCGATCGGACCATGCGCCGGTCACGAGCTGGCTGGCGCCCCAGGTCGCCGGATAGATCGCAGCGAGCACGCCGACCTGCTCGAGGCTCATGTCGGCCGCGAGGAAGAACAACGGGAACAGGCCCCAGGCCATGCCGTCGTTCAGGTTGTTGACCAGGCCCGCCTGGCTGACGCTCGAGAGGTTGCGATCGGTCAGCGTGGTACGCCAGAAGACGTCGCGCTGGGTCGGCGCGTCCGCGGCGGATGCCGGTCCGTGCTGGCGCGCCTCCTCCGCGACGTGGTGCCGCGTCTCGCGCACGAGCAGCACGGAGAGCGCCAGGCCGATCGCGACGAACGCCACGCCGAGGTAGAACGGTTCGGGACGCAAACCGTAGCGCGCGGCCACGTAGCCGGTCGCGAGCGCGCTGCCGGCGACCGCGAAATAGCCGGCAAACTCGTTGAGGCCCATCGCGAGGCCGCGATCCTTCGCGCCGGCGAGATCGATCTTCATGATGACGGTCGTCGACCACGTGAGTCCCTGGCTCACGCCGAGCAGCGCGTTCGCCACGAGGATCCACGACCACGTCGGTGCCCACATCAACATGAACGGCACGGGCACCGCGACGAGCCAGCCGGCGACGAGCACGTGCTTGCGCCCGAAGCGGTCGGAGAGCCGGCCGGCGAGGTAATTCGTGAACGCCTTCGTGACGCCGAAGACGACGATGAACGAGAGGATCGCGGTCTTCGCCGCCAGCGCGAATTCCTGCTCCGCGATCGGCGGCAGGATGGCGCGTTCCATGCCGACCATCGCGCCGACGAAGGCGTTGACGACGACCAGCAGCGAGAACTGCGCGAGGTTCTCCCGCAGGCCGAGGCGGATCGGATTCATCGTGCGGCCCGTGGGCGCTGACGGGCCGGCGTCCGCGCCGCTGCGGTCTCCACGCGCCAGCCGCGCGCACGCCAGTCCGGCACGCCCTGCTCCATCCGGTGCGCCGTGAAGCCCCTGGCCCGCAGCAGTTCCACCGCCTCGGCGGCCATCACGCAGTACGGACCGCGGCAGTACGCGACGACGTCGCGATCGCGCGGCAGGTGACGCAACTGCGCCTCGAGTTCAGCGACCGGCACCGACAGCGCACCCGGAATATGCCCGGCCGCGTACTCCTCGACCGGTCGCACGTCGAGAACAGTGACCTCGCCCGACTTCACGCGTCGCAGCAGGTCCTCGCCCTGCACGCCTTCGAGCGTGCCCGAGGACTCGAAGAACGCTCGTGTTGCGCGCTCGATCTCGGCCAGCCGCGACTCGGCCAGTCGCCGCAGCGACAGCAGGAAGCGGCCGACGTCCTCGTCGGCCAGGCGGTACTCGACGTACAGGCCGTGCTTCCGGGCGTCGACCAGTCGCGCTCCACGCAGTACCTGCAGGTGACGCGATGCATTGGCGATCGAGACGGACGCCTGCGCCGCGAGTGCTTCCACGGTGCGGGGACCCTGGGCCAGCAGCTCGAGCAGCTCGAGTCGCTTGGGCGCCGCGACGGCTTTGCCGAGGCGGGCAACCTGCTCATAGATGCCGTCCTTGAAGCGGCGGGTGCGAGTGGCCATGGCACCGAGTATTCAATGTTTTCCTTGAATATGCAATTGATGGCCTGGCCGCGGCCGCGTCGCGATCGCTGAGCCGGCCAGTGACACGGGCTGGTCACGAGGTTCCGCTATCGTCACCGTCCCATGAGTCCGAATCCCGTATTCGCGTGCGTTGCCCAGGCCGGTCGAATGCTGCGCTTCGTGCTCGGCAGCGACACCCTGCCGGTCCTTCCCTTCGCCGCGCCCGATGCGCCCGACTGGCGGCCGTCGGACGCTTCCATTGTCCTGACGCGGCAAGGTGGGCGCTTCTCGCTGGACGACGGCGGTACCCGGATCCTGTCCGGAGCCGCGACCACGCAGCCGTACTCCATCGAATTCGACACCGGCAGCGCCGAGGTCTTCGGCTTCGGCGCAGCCACGGGCGCTGCGGATCGGAACGGCGCGCGGTTTCGGATCATGACGCGCGACACGTTGTTCTACGGCATCGCGGGCGCGAGCTACACCGCGATGCCGTTCTTCATCGCGAGGGATGGCTCGCAAGCGGTCGGCGTACTGGTGGCCACGACCTATCCTCTCGATGTCGCGGTGACCGACGGCAAAGTGTCGCTCGTGGCCGCCTGCGACACGGACGGAACACCGGTCGACGTGATCGTCTTCCGCGGTTCGATCGTCGAGATCGTCGGCGACCTTGCGTCACTCGTCGGCCGCAGTTTCCTGCCGCCCGCCTGGGCACTCGGCTTCCACCAGTCCCGGTGGTCCTACCGGACGAGCGACGCGGTACTCGACATCGCACGACGCTTCCGGGCGCTCGACCTGCCTGCCGACGTCATTCACCTCGACATCCACTACATGGACCGGTACCGGGTGTTCACGTTCAGCCCGGGACGTTTCCCGAAACCCGCCGAGATGCACGACAAATTGCGCTCACTCGGCTTTCGCACGCTTGCGATCGTCGATCCGGGCGTCAGCGCAGTCCCGTACCCGGTCTACGAGACGCTGCGAGCGGGCGACATGCTGCTCGAACGCCAGGGCGGCGAACCCTATGAAGGCAAGGTCTGGCCGGGCGCCACGGTGTTCCCCGACTTCACGCTCGAGCGCACGCGGCAGTCCTGGGGCCGGTTCCACGAACCGCTGATCGCGGCGGGCGTCGCCGGCTTCTGGAACGACATGAACGATCCGGTGCTGCGGATCGGCGAAGCCTACGACCCGCTCGCCGAGGACGTGCAGCACCACGGCGTCCCGCATCGACGCGTGCGCAACCTGTACGCGAACGGCATGGCCGAGGCGACGGTATCGGGCCTGCAGTCGATGCGTCCCGGCCAACGCCCCTTTGTGTTGTCACGCTCGGGCTTCCTCGGCATCCAGCGGCACGCCGCGGTGTGGACCGGCGACAACCACTCATCCTGGGAGCACCTGCGCGAGAACCTCCACATGGTGCTCAATCTCGGCCTGTCCGGGCTGCCGATGACCGGTGCCGACGTGGGCGGATTCGGGCGCGGGCCAGGCAAGTACGGTGCGGTCAAGCCGTTGCGCCCGTCGGCGGAATTGTTCGTGCGTTGGATGGAACTCGGGGCGCTGATGCCGTTCTTCCGCGTCCACTGCACGCTGTATGCGCCGAGGCAGGAGCCGTGGAGCTTCGGTCGGCGAGCGCTCGAACTCTGCCGCCGCGTGCTGCGCCGTCGTTATCGCCTGCTGCCGTTGCTGTACCGGCTGGCGCTCGAGGCGCACAGCGACGGACTCCCGATCATCCGCCCGCTGTTCATGCACTTCGACGTTCCCAAGGGACGCGGCGCCGGACAGTTCCTGCTCGGCGACGGCGTGCTGGCGGCGCCCATGCTGCACAAGGGTGCGACCCGGCGCGAGGTGTGGCTGCCGGAGGGCTCCTGGGTGGACTGGAACACGGGCGAAGCACGACGGCGGGCGAAGCATTACGGTCGACGCGCCGCTCGGGATCACGCCGCTCTTCGTCCGTGCGGCATGGCTCTGTTCCTCGCCGAGCCGGGCCGGAACGCGGAAGACACGCTGCGCGCTCCCCTTGCGCTCGAGGTCCATCCGCCACCCCGCGGCGACGTCGGCCGAGGGTCGCTGTTCCTCGACGACGGCGAGTCCGCGTCCGGCGAGCGATTCGTTCTCGACGTGTCGGTCGAGTGCGTCGACGGCCGCCTGGCCGTGTGATCGACCGCAAGGCAGACAGCTTCGTGCCCGTGCAGGACGATCTGGAACTGCGCGTGCCGCGCGGCTACCGGTCGGCGACGGTGGACGGTGCGCGTCGGGGTCTCGAGATCCGCGAACTCGCCCGTGAGGATCGGACCGCGATCATGCTCGCGACGAGCGTTCCGCTCGATGCACGCGAGGTGATTCTGGAATAAACTTTAGGTGTTGCCGAGATTTGTGAGCTAATACCCTGATTGTCATGACTTTCGACTGAAAGCTTCATGCGGCTGTCATGAAGCGTCGGCAGTCTCCCGTAGCGAACAGGGCCACGGGAGGACCGCATCATGACCCCCAAGCCGTCGCAACCGGTGCTGCGCCTGCGCAGCGTGTTCATCTCCGACGTGCACCTCGGCTTCAAGGGTTGCCGGGCGGAATTCCTGCTCGACTTCCTGCGCCGCGTCGAGTGCGAGCAGATCTACCTGGTCGGGGACATCATCGACCTGTGGAGCCTGCAGCGCAGCTTCTACTGGCCGCAGGCGCACAACGACGTCATCCGCACGATCCTCGGCAAGGCCAAGCACGGCACGCGCGTGGTGTACGTGCCGGGCAACCACGACCGCCCGTTCCGCGACCACGACGGACTCGTGCTCGGCAATGTCGAGATCCGGCTCGAAGCAATCCACGAGACGGCCGACGGGCGTCGCTTCCTGGTCCTGCACGGTGACGAGTTCGACAGCATCGTGCGGGCGAGCCCGCTGCTGGAATCACTCGGCAATCGTGCCTACGCCGCGGCGCTGCGACTCAACCGCTACGTCAACGTCGTCCGGCAGCGCTTCGGCTACCCGTACTGGTCGATCGCCGCGTTCCTGAAGCACAAGGTCAAGAACGCGGTGAAGTACATCGCCAACTTCGAGCGCGCGCTGGCCGTCGAAGCGCGGCGCCGCGGGGTGGACGGCGTCATCTGCGGCCACATCCACCGCGCCGAGATCACCGACATCGACGGCATCCTCTACTGCAACGACGGCGACTGGGTCGAAAGCTGCACGACGCTCGTCGAGGACTTCGCGGGCCGGCTCAGCTTGCTGCGCTGGACCGAAACCGCCGAAGTGATCGCGGGCAAGCAAGTGGTGCCGCTGCTGGACGGAACGCCCGCGGTCGGTCACGCGGCATGAAGATCGCTCTCGTGACGGATGCCTGGTTGCCGCAGACCAACGGTGTCGTTCGAACGTTGACCATCACCGCCGAAAAGCTGGCGCAGCTTGGGCACGAGGTCGTGCCCATCACGCCGCTCGATTTCCGCACCGTACCTTGCCCGACCTACCCCGAGATTCGGCTGTCGTTGTTTGCCGCGAGGCGGGTCCGGCAACGGCTCGACGCGCTGGACCCCGACGCGGTGCACATTGCGACCGAAGGCCCGCTTGGCCTGGCCGCGCGACGCTGGTGCCTGCGGCGTGGCCGCGACTTCACGACCTCGTACCACACGCAGTTCCCGGAGTACGTCCGGGCGCGTTTCCCGATTCCACTCGGCGTCAGCTACGCGTTCCTGCGCTGGTTTCACGGCAAGGCCGCGCACACGCTGGTCGCGACCCCGTCGATGCGCGCCGCGCTCGAGGCGCGGGGATTCCGCAACCTGGCCCACTGGAGCCGCGGCGTCGACACGAATCTCTTCCGACCCCGCGACGAGCCCTTTCTCGACCTCCCGCGGCCGATCTGGCTCTATTTCGGCCGGGTCTCGGTCGAAAAGGGCATCGAGGATTTCCTCGCGCTGGATCTGCCCGGCACGAAGCTCGTGGTCGGCGACGGTCCCGCCGCCGGGGCACTGCAGAGCAAGTATCCCGCCGCCGTCTTCACCGGTTACCGCTTCGGCGAGGAACTCGCGAGGCACGTCGCCTGTGCCGACGTGTTCGTCTTCCCGAGTCGCACGGACACGTTCGGCCTGGTGCTCATCGAAGCGATGGCCTGCGGCGTCCCGGTCGCCGCGTACCCGGTGACAGGTCCCATCGACGTGGTTGCGAATGGCGTCACCGGGGTTCTCAGCGAGGACCTGCGGGCGGCCGCGCTCGCGGCCCTGAAACTGGACCGCAGTGCCTGCCGCGAGCACGCACTCCGCTATACGTGGGAGGCGGCCACGCACCAGTTCATCGCAACCCTCACTCCAGTGCGCGACGTGTCGGGCGACTCGGCCTGCCGTATCGCCGCCTCGTCCTGATCGCATGGCCGCCGAACTGCCGCGCACGCTCTGTATCTCGTTGCACGACGTCGCGCCGGCGACGCTCGGCGATTGCGCCCGGACGCTCGCGTTCCTCGACGAACTCGACCTGGGTCCAATCGCGTTGCTGGTCATTCCGGATCTCCACGGCACGGGCCGCGTCGATCGCGATCGCCGCTTCATGTCGTTCATCGAGTCGCGCATCCTGCACGGCGATGAGATCGTTCTGCACGGATACCGTCACGACGGCAGCGCGCCTCCCGGCCGGGGCCTGCGCGCGTGGCTGGCACGGTGGATGGGAACCGACCCGCGAGCGGATGGGAATCGACCCGCAGCGGAGTTCGCCAGTCTCCCCTTCGAGGCCGCGAGGACGCGGTTGCTGCACGGGCTGGCGATCCTGCGCACCGCGGGTTGGCAACCCAGCGGGTTCGTTGCGCCGGACTGGTGCATGAGCAGCGCCACCTGCGACGCGCTCGAGGACCTGCCCTTGCGCTATTCCTCTCGCGCGACGCGGTGACACTGGTCGGCAGCCAGCAGCGGATCCCAGCGCCGACCCTGACCCTCGGCGCCCACGCCGCAGCGGGCGGCAGGCCGGTGGCGTCGCAGGACCCCGGGGTGGTGCCAGCGTCGATGCGCCGGCACTCACGAGGACTGCGCGCGCCGACGAACCCGATTCTGCGCATTGCACTGCACCCGACAGACCAGCGGGATCCGGCATTCGAGCGGTTCTGGCGCCATCTGCGGCTCCGAATCGACGACCGGCTGGTGATCACCGAAGACCGCGCTCGTGTCGCGGCTGACGCGGCGTGCACATGCGATGTCGCTGCCCGACCCGGGCCGCCGATCGGCGATCCCGCGCGCAGGTCGATTTCCGTAGAATCCACAGTTCTCCTCCCCGTTCCCGTAAGGGAGCATGGTCATTACTGTGCCAACGCGTTCCGGGGTACCTCCGGAGCGTTGCTAGGGCTGTACCTCGTTGACTCGAAAACAGAAAGATCCTGCGAAGTCCGGTGGCGAGAGTCCCCAGGGCCACTCTCCGGTGATGCAGCAGTACCTGCGCATCAAGGCGCAGTACCCCGAAGAGCTGCTGTTCTATCGGATGGGCGATTTCTACGAGCTGTTCTTCGACGACGCCCGCCGGGCGGCGCGCATCCTCGACATCACGCTGACGGCGCGCGGCCAGTCGGGCGGCGAGCCGATCCCGATGGCCGGCGTCCCGGTGCAGACACTCGACAACTATCTGGCGCGCGCCGTGCGCAAGGGCGAGTCGGTGGCGATCTGCGAGCAGATCGGCGATCCGGCGAAATCGAAAGGACCGGTCGAGCGACAGGTGGTGCGGGTCGTCACCCCGGGCACGGTCACGGATGACGCGCTGCTCGAGGCGCGACGCGACACGCTGGTCGCGGCCCTCGCTACCTCCGGCGACCGCTTCGGCCTCGCGTGGCTCGAGCTGGCGAGTGGCCGCTTCCACGCGCTGGAGGCGACCGGGCTCGAGTCGCTCGCCGCGGATCTCGAGCGGCTGCGACCCGCCGAGCTGCTCGTGGCCGAGGACGCCCCGCCGCTCGCGCGCAGCGGGGCCGCCGGCGCAGTCCGGGAGCGTCCGCCGTGGCACTTCGAATCCGCGGGTGCCGAACGACAACTCTGCGAGCAGTTCGGCACGCGCGACCTCGCGGGCTTCGGGCTCGCGCAGAAGCCGCTCGCGATTGGCGCAGCGGGTTGCCTGCTCAATTACGTGCGCGAGACGCAGAAGTCCGCGCTGCCCCACCTGCGCGGTATCCGCTGCGAGGAGCGCGACGAGGCGCTCCAGCTCGACGCAGCGACGCGTCGCAACCTGGAGCTCGACCAGAGCCTGTCCGGACGCAACGAGAGCACGCTGGTCGGCGTACTCGACCGAACCGCGACGGCCATGGGCGGCCGCGAGCTGCGCCGCTGGATCCAGCGACCGCTGCGACCTCGCGCGGCGCGCGAGCACCGGCTGCAGGCGATCGAGGCGTTTCTCGACACGGGCCTGCATCGGGCCGTGCACACGCTGTTGCAGCAAGTCGGCGACGTCGAGCGCATCCTCGCCCGCATTGCGCTGCGCACTGCACGTCCGCGCGATCTCGCGGGACTGCGGGACGCCCTCGGCGCGTTGCCAGAACTGCAGCGATTCCTGTCGGGCGTAGACTCGCCGCTCCTCGAGCAACTGGCACGCGAATCGGGCGCCCACCCGGAGGTGCATGCGCTGCTCGTCCAGGCGATCGTGCCGACGCCCCCGGCGTTGCTGCGCGATGGCGGCGTGATCGCGCCGGGCTACGACGCCGATCTCGACGAGCTGCGGCGCATCAGCGAGCACAGCGACGAAGCGCTGCTCGAGCTGGAGGCGCGCGAGCGTGAGCGCACGGGCTTCGCCAACCTGCGCTTCGGCTACAACCGGGTGCAGGGCTACTACATCGAGATCAGCCGCAGCCAGGCGGACCAGGTGCCGACCGACTGGGTGCGCCGGCAGACCGTGAAGAACGCCGAGCGCTACATCACGACCGAGCTCAAGTCGTTCGAGGATCGCGTCCTGGGCGCCCGGGACCGGTCGCTCGCCCGCGAGCGCGAGCTCTACGAGACCCTGCTCGACCGGCTGATCGAGGCGCTGCCGCGACTGCAAGTCCACGGCGGCCGCAGTGGCCGCACTGGACGTGCTGTCGACCCTGGCGGAACGAGCGCTCGCGCTGCGCCTCACGCGGCCGCAGCTGCTCGACGAATCACGCATCACGATCCGTGGCGGTCGCCATCCGGTCGTCGAGCAGCACCTCGACGGCCCGTTCGTGCCGAACGACCTGTCGCTGCACGACGACCGCCGCATGCTGATCGTCACCGGGCCGAACATGGGCGGCAAGTCCACCTACATGCGGCAGGCCGCATTGATCGTGATCCTCGCGGGAATCGGCAGCTACGTGCCGGCGGAGGCCGCCGAGATCGGGCCGGTCGATCGCATCTTCACGCGGATCGGCGCGGCCGACGACCTCGCGGGCGGCCGCTCGACGTTCATGGTGGAAATGACCGAGGCCGCGAACATCCTCAACAACGCCACGCGCGACAGCCTGGTGCTGATGGACGAGATCGGGCGCGGCACCAGCACCTACGACGGGCTTGTCGCTCGCCTGGGCCTGTGCGCGCCACATCGGTCGCGAAGTCGGCGCGTTCACGCTGTTCGCCACGCACTACTTCGAGCTCACCGCGCTGGCCGACGAGCTGCCCGCCTGCGCCAACGTGCATCTCGACGCGACCGAGCACGGCGACCAGCTGGTGTTCCTGCACGCGGTCAAGGAAGGGCCGGCCAACCAGAGCTACGGACTGCAGGTGGCGCGACTGGCCGGCGTGCCGCGGAACGTGATCCAGGATGCGCGGCGCTACCTCGCGGAGCTCGAGCGGCGCGATCATGCGTCGCGCCCGGATGCAGCGCAGCAGACGCTCGACCTCGGCCCGGCCGTGGACCCGTGCGCACAGGACGTCCTCGAGTCGCTCGGCCGGATCGATCCCGACGCAGCTCAGCCCGCGCGACGCGCTCGCGCTGCTGTTCGAATTGAAGGCCCGGTTGGCGCGCGGTTCGACTCAGTAGATCTCCTGGTCATGATCTACCGGGCTATTTCGGCGACGATGGTGAAACTGCCCGTCGCGCAGGAAGCACGCCACCTGCCGCGCCACGTCGTCGGCGAACAGCATGCCGATGTGGCTGTGCGGCATCGTCAGGTGATCGGCGAGGCCCGGGATCACGTTTCGCTGACCGCGACGGTGCCGTCGTTGTCCTCGTCGAAGTGCGCGAAGAACTGCCCGGTACCCTGCGCAGCGTGCCCGCGATCGAACCGAGCGCGTTGCCGCCGACTGCGCGGGGCACCGGCGTCGCCCGTGGCGGACGCGCGCGTCGGCCGTGCCGCCAGGCCACCGCTGCGGCCGTCACTCCGCACGTCAGGTGATCGGCGAGGCCCGGGAATCACCGTTTCGCTGACCGCGACCGTGCCGTCGTTGTCCTCGTCGAAGTGCGCGAAGAACTGACCGGTGCCCATGCGCAGCGTGCCGGCGATCGAGCCGAGCGCGTTGGAGCCGGTCCAGTGTCGCGGCTTGGCCACCGCGAGTTCGTTGAGCACGTGTGGCCCGAGCAGCGGGCGCAACATCGGCCAGCGGGCCGCGCCGGACGCCGCCTTGCTGCCGTTCAACGGTGAGCCAAGCACGACTGCATTGCCGTTGAATTCGCGGCCACACTCGCTCAGCGTGCGGTGCACCAGCACACCGCCGAGACTGTGGCCCACGAAGTGCACGCGGCCTGCCTCGGCCACGCTCGCCCCGAACTTCGCGAGCTCACCGCAGATCTCCGCGGCATCGCCGTGCAGTGTCGGATAGGAGAACGTGCGAACCGCGAACCCGTGGTCGCGGCGCAGATGCTGGCCGAGCACGCTGAGCTCGACTCCGTTCATCCACAGGCCGTGGACGAGGACGACCGTGTCGCCGGAAAAATAGGGGACATTCACCTATTTTTTCTCGGAATAAAAGAAAGGTGAATGTCCCCTATTTTTCCGGCGTCCGGACGCGAATGTGCAGGTCGCGCAGTTGCTGCTCCGACACTTCGGTGGGCGCGTCGGTGAGCGGGCAGCTCGCCGTCTGCGTCTTCGGGAACGCAATCACGTCACGGATCGACTCCGCACCTGCCATCAGCATCACGAGCCGGTCGAGGCCGAACGCGATGCCACCGTGCGGCGGTGCGCCGTAGCGCAACGCCTCGAGCAGGAAGCCGAACTTCTTCTGTGCCTCCTCGGCACCGATGCCGAGCATCTCGAACACCGTCGACTGCAGCTCGTTGCGGTGGATACGCACCGAGCCGCCGCCGATCTCCGAGCCGTTCAGCACCATGTCGTAGGCGCGAGCCGCGGCGCCACCTGGATCGGCCTTGAGCCGCTCGGGATCGTCGTCAACCGGCGCCGTGAACGGGTGGTGCATCGCGGCCCAGCGCTTGGCGTCCGGATCCCACTCGAACATCGGGAAATCGACGACCCACAGCGGACGCCAGCCCTCCTCGACCATGCCGAGATCCTGGCCGACCTTGAGCCGTAGCGCGCCGAGCGCGTCATTGACGACCTTGGCCTTGTCCGCGCCGAAGAACACCAGGTCGCCGGTCTGAGCACCGGTGCGCTCCATGAGGCCGGCGACGGCCGCGTCCGACAGGAACTTGAGGATTGGCGACTGCAGGCCCTCGCGGCCCTTCGCAGCGTCGTTGACCTTGACGTAGGCCAGGCCCTTGGCGCCGTAGCGCGCGACGAATGCGGTGTAGTCGTCGATCTGCTTGCGCGAGAGCTTCTCGCCGCCGCCCGGCACGCGCAGCGCGGCCACTCGGCCGTCCGCGGCTGACGCGGGTGCCGCGAACACCTTGAACTCGCTGTCGCGCACGAGGTCGGCGACGTCGACGAGCTCGAGCGGCACGCGCAGGTCGGGCTTGTCGGATGCGTAACGGCGCATCGCCTCGGCGTACGTCATGCGCGGCAACGGATCGGGCAGTTGCGCGCCAAGCACCTTGGCGAACAGCTCGCGAACCAGGCCTTCCATCAGGCCCATGATCTCGTCACGCGTCAGGAACGACGTCTCGATGTCGAGCTGCGTGAATTCGGGCTGCCGGTCGGCGCGCAGGTCCTCGTCGCGGAAGCAGCGCACGATCTGGTAGTAGCGGTCGAAGCCCGCCATCATCAGCAGCTGCTTGAAGATCTGCGGCGACTGCGGCAACGCGAAGAACTTGCCGGCCTGCGTGCGGCTCGGCACGAGGTAGTCGCGCGCGCCCTCGGGCGTCGCCTTGGTCAGCATCGGCGTCTCGACGTCGATGAAGCCGTGCCCGTCGAGGTACTCGCGCATCGCGCGCGTGACCGCGTGGCGCAGCCGCAGGCGATGCTGCATCACGTCGCGGCGCAGGTCGACATAGCGGTACTTGAGGCGGGTCTCCTCGCGGACCTCCTCGTCGAGCTGGAACGGCAGCGGCTCCGAGCGGTTCAGCACTTCGATCGCAGTCGCGAGCAGCTCGACGTGGCCGGAGGCGAGGTTGGCATTGGCCGTTCCCTCCGGCCGTGGGCGCACCTGGCCCGTGACGCGGATCACCCACTCGCCACGAAGCCGCTCGGCCTCGGCGAAGACCGCGGCTGCGTCGGGATCGAAAACGATCTGCAGCAGGCCGCTGCGATCACGCAGGTCGACGAAGATGACGCCGCCGTGGTCGCGCCGGCGATGCACCCAGCCGGCGACGGAGACGGTGATACCGACGAGGTGCTCGTTGACCTCGCCGCAGTAGTGGGTGCGCATGGACATCGGAACGATCCTGGGGAGAAAAAAATGTTACGAGCCGCTGTCGGCACGCGCAAGGCGACCGTCGACCGGCCGGTTCTTCCACGTCGGGACGACCACGCCCAGCGTGAGCAGCATCTTGAAGGCCTCGTCGACCGACATGTCCATCATCACGACCTCGTTCTTGGGTACCAGCACGAGGAACCCGGTCGTCGGATTCGGCGTCGTCGGCACGAAGACGCAGGTCACGAGCTGTTCCGTCCGGGCCTGGACTTCCTCGAGGTCGTGCGCGGTGATGAAGCCGATGCTGAAGATGCCCTTGCGCGGGAACTCCACCATCACGACCTGCTTGAACGAGGAGCCCTTGTCGGTCAGCACGGTCTCGCTGAACGTCTTGGCGCCGCCATAGACAGCCCCGACCACCGGAATCCGGCGGACCAGGTCCTCGATGCCGGTCACGACACGCTTGCCGAACAGGTTTCGGGCCACCAGGCCGGTCAGGAACAGCAGAAGCAGCGAAAGCATGATGCCGACGCCCGGCACGTAGTGGCCGAAGATCGCCTCGGGCCGCCACGACGGCGGCAGCAGCACGAGTGAGTTGTCGAGGATCCGGGTCAGGAACCGGAAGACCCAGACCGTGATCATGATCGGGATCCAGACCAGCAGGCCGCCGATCAGGTAGTTGCGGAAGGCTCGGGCCCTCGGGTGTGCCTTCTGCGCCTTTGCGGCCGCGGATTCCGATGATTCGTCGATCAAGTCTGACTCCTCAGCGTTTCTTGCCGCGGGCGGGCTTGCTCTTGCGGGCCGGCGCCTTTGGCTTGGCGCGCGCCGCCGACTTCGCCGCAGACTTGGTGGCCACGGCGCGCGGCTTGGAATCCGAGGCCGCCACGGGCTTCTCGACCGGCTTGGACGCAGGCTTGGTGTCCGCCGTCGCTTCGGCCTTGGTCTCGGACTTCGCCGGCTCGGCGTCCCCCTTCTCCGCGAGGTTGCGCTTCTGTTCCTTGTCGGACTTGAAGTCGGTCTCGTACCAGCCACTGCCGGCGAGCCGGAACAGCGGCGCGGACATCAGCCGCTTCAGGCTGTGCTTGCCGCACTCCGGGCACTCGCGCAACGGCTTGTCCGAGATCTTCTGCAGCGCCTCGAGGTGATGGCCGCACTTGTCGCACTGGTATTCGTAGATCGGCATGGCTGCGGTCGGGTCTCGTTCCTCCGGGACGCGTGATTATACGGAAGCGGGTCTTGTTCCTTCGGCTACTTTGGCGCTGCAGTTCGGCGCGCGGCGCTTCGCGTTCGACCTCCGGCGGCGGCACTCCGTGCCGGGGGTTCCCCCGCCGGGTCGCCGTGAACCCATCCTTGGGGGCTCCGGGCGCGGCGTCCATGCCGCGCACGGCCCGGCGGAGGAACCCCCGGCACGGAGTGCCACCGCCGGAGCCGCGCGCGTTGCGTTGGCGCGAGCGCGCGCTGCGCCGTAGCCTGGCGGAGCGAGAGGCGCAGCCGACAAGGCGCGGTCGGCCGAGGGTCCGGATCGGGCGCGCAGGATCGTCCGCGGCAGGGACGCCGCGGCCGAAGCCCACATGGATGTGTTCACGGCGTTCCGGCGCGCCCGATCCGGACCCTCGGCCGACCGCGCCGACCCGGCAGCGCAACCACGTGCCGTCAGGCCTTCCGCCGCGCCGCAACCGGCGCCACCGTGGAACCGCGCTTGTCGAACGCGAGCACACCATCGCGCACCGTGACGACCACATGGTCGCCCGGCCCGATGTCGCCCCGCAGGATCGCCTGCGCGAGCGGGTTCTCGAGCTGGTGCTGGATCGCCCGCTTGAGCGGCCGGGCGCCGTAGACCGGGTCGAAACCGGCCTCGCCGAGCAGGTCGCGCGCCGTGTCGTCGAGCTCGAGCTCGATCTCGCGGTCCGCGAGACGCTTGCGCAGGTAACCGACCTGGATATCCACGATCGAGCGGATGTGGGTCCGCGCGAGCGGGTGGAACACGACGACGTCGTCCACGCGGTTGAGGAACTCGGGCCGGAAATGCTGGCCGACGATCTCCATCACCGCGGACTTCATCTTCGCGTAGTTCGCCTCGCCGGACAGCTCCTGGATCAGCTGCGAACCGAGGTTCGACGTCATGATGATCACGGTATTGCGGAAGTCGACCGTGCGGCCCTGGCCGTCCGTGAGGCGCCCGTCGTCGAGCACCTGCAACAGCACGTTGAACACGTCCGGATGCGCCTTCTCGACTTCGTCGAGCAGGATCACCGAATAGGGCCGCCGACGGACCGCTTCGGTCAGGTAGCCACCCTCTTCGTAGCCGACGTAGCCGGGGGGCGCGCCGATCATCCGCGCCACGGAGTGCTTCTCCATGAACTCGGACATGTCGATACGCACCATCGCTTCCTCGGTGTCGAACAGGAATTCCGCCAGCGCCTTCGACAGCTCCGTCTTGCCGACGCCGGTGGGGCCAAGGAACATGAATGAGCCGTTCGGCCGGTTCGGGTCAGAGAGCCCGGCGCGCGAGCGGCGGATCGCGTCCGACACGGCCTTGACGGCCTCGTCCTGGCCGACCACGCGTTTGCTGATCGCCTCTTCCATACGAAGCAGCTTGTCGCGCTCGCCTTCCAGCATCTTCGAGACCGGGATGCCGGTCCACTTCGAGACGACCTCTGCGATCTCCTCGTCGGTGACCTTGTTGCGCACCAGCGTCGGCGCCTTCGACTCCGACTCCTGGGCGGACTGGATGCGCTTCTCGAGCTCCGGGATCTTGCCGTATTGCAGCTCGGACATCCGCGCGAGGTCGCCCGCACGGCGCGCCGCCTCGAAATCGAGTCGGGCGCGCTCGAGCTCTTCCTTGATGTGCGCGGCTCCCTGCGCCGTGGCTTTCTCGGCCTTCCAGATCTCCTCGAGATCCGCGGACTCGCGCTCGAGGCCGCTCAACTGTTCGTCGAGCACCTGCAGGCGCTTCTTCGACGCGTCGTCGCTCTCCTTCTTGAGCGCCTCGCGCTCCATCTTGAGCTGGATGATGCGACGGTCGAGGCGATCGAGTTCCTCGGGCTTCGAGTCGATCTCCATGCGGATCCGCGAGGCCGCTTCGTCGATCAGGTCGATGGCCTTGTCGGGAAGCTGTCGGTCCGTGATGTAGCGATGCGACAGCGTCGCGGCCGCGACGATCGCGGGATCGGTGATCTCGACCTTGTGGTGGACCGCGTAGCGTTCCTTGAGGCCGCGCAGGATCGCGATCGTGTCCTCGACGGACGGCTCGTTGACCAGCACCTTCTGGAAGCGCCGCTCGAGCGCCGCGTCCTTCTCGACGTACTTACGGTACTCGTCGAGCGTCGTGGCACCGACGCAGTGCAGCTCGCCGCGGGCGAGCGCGGGCTTCAGCATGTTGCCGGCGTCCATCGCACCTTCGGCCTTGCCGGCGCCGACCATCGTGTGCAGCTCGTCGATGAACAGGATGACGCGCCCCTCCTGCTTCGACAGGTCGCTCAGCACGCCCTTCAACCGCTCCTCGAACTCCCCGCGGAACTTTGCGCCCGCGATCAGCGAACCCATGTCGAGCGCGAGGATCCGCTTGTCCTTCAGGCCCTCGGGCACCTCGCCGTTGACGATGCGCTGCGCGAGACCCTCGACGATCGCGGTCTTGCCGACGCCCGGCTCGCCGATCAGCACCGGGTTGTTCTTGGTGCGACGCTGCAGCACCTGCACCGTGCGGCGAATCTCGTCGTCGCGGCCGATCACCGGGTCGAGCTTGCCCTGCTCCGCACGTTCGGTGAGGTCGATCGTGTACTTCTCCAGTGCCTGGCGCTGTTCCTCGGCATTCGGGTCGGTGACCCTCTCGCCACCGCGCACCTCGTCGATCGCGCGCTCGATGGCGCCCTTGACGACGCCGGCGTCCTTGAGCAACGTCGCGAGCGGACCCTTGTCTTCGAGTGCCGCGAGGATGAACAGCTCGCTCGAGATGTACTGGTCGCCGCGCTTCTGCGCGAGCTTGTCGGTGAGATTCAGCAGCTTGCCGAGGTCGTTCGAGAGGTGGACCTCGCCGCCGGTCCCCTCCACTTTCGGCAGCCGATCGAGGGCCTCGCCCAGCCGGGAGCGCAGCACGCTGACCTTGGCGCCGGACTTCTCGAGCAGCGGCCGGACCGTGCCGCCCTGCTGGTCGAGCAGCGCCAGCATCAGGTGGACCGGCTCGATGAACTGGTGGTCGCGGCCGAGCGCGGACGACTGGGCGTCCGACAGGGCCGTCTGGAACTTGGAGGTCAGCTTGTCCATGCGCATGGGAGGCTCCCGGCGGGGGCGGTAATGGCCCGGAGATGGGGGCGGGGGCGTCGGACGACAAGGGGATGGGGGTGGCGAAGGGGATGGGGGATAGGGGATGGGGGATAGTGAAGAAATGCAGCGGCCGCCGACGCTGCCGCCGTCCCTCCGACTATCCCCGATCCCCTATCCCCTATCCCCTATCCCCTTCCTCAATGCATTTGCTGATGGGTCAAGTAGACCACCGCCACCCCCAGCCCGATGAACAGCACTTGCTCGAGGCCCGCCCGCATGTCCACGCGGCGGTGCAGGCCCGGGATCAGGTCCGCGACGGCGACGTAGATGAAGCTCGAGGCGGCGAAGGCCAGCGCGTACGGCAGCAGGTGCAAGGCCGAGCCCAGGGCAAAGTAGGCCACGACGCCGCCGATGACCGACGTCAGGCTCGTCAGCAGGTTGAGCGCCAGCGCGCGGCGCCGCGAGAATCCGCCGTGCAGCAGGATCGCGAGGTCGCCGACTTCCTGCGGGATCTCGTGCGCGAACACCGCGACGGCAGTCACGATGCCGAGCCGCACGTCCGTCATGAACGCGGCCGCGACCAGCACGCCGTCCAGCACGTTGTGGAACGCGTCGCCGGCCAGGATCAGGTTGGCCGAGGCGGCGTCCCGCGCGGCCGGGCTCGGTGAGTGCATCTCGCAGGGATCATCGTGGCAGTGTCGCCACAGCACGAATTTCTCGAGCAGGAAGAAGGTCAGGATGCCGACCAGCAGTGCAAGACCCACAGAGTGCGTGCCGGCCGGACCCATCTGGTCGAGCGCGTGCGGCACGAGACCCAGGAAGGCGGCGCCGAGCAGCGTGCCGGTCGCGAAGCTTACGAGGTGCGGCAGCACCGCTGCCCGGCGCGCCTCGCCGAGCGCCAGGAACGACGACGCCGCGAGCGCGCTCAGGAGGCCGCTGAACGCGGTAAAGAAGACGATCAGGCCGAGGGTGCTCACGGTGGTTCCGCGACTGCCGGTTTGCGAATCAGACTAGCATGGCCGTCAAGCGAGCCACGCGAGCGTCGCCATCCGGCCAGTGACGCCGTCACGGCGGAACGAGAAAAACCGCTCCGACTCTTGATGCGTGCACCAGCCGCCACCGTGCACCGAACGCACCCCCGCCGCAGCGAGTGCAAGCCGCGCGAGCCCGCTCAGGTCGGCCTGGTAACGGTTGCGCTCGTTGGGCCGGAAACACTCCCCCGCGGCCGGATCTCGCGCGGCAAACGCCGATCGCACTTCATCGCCGACCTCGAACGCGGCCGGGCCGATCGCGGGCCCCAGCCACGCGAACAGTTCGGTGGGCGGCGCACCCAGCGCCGCAATCGTGGCCTCGACGACGCCGTCGAGCAAACCGCGCCAGCCCGCATGGGCAACGCCGACCCGTGTTCCGCCCCGATCGGTGAGAACCACTGGCAGGCAGTCCGCAGTCATCACGGCGCAAACGCGGCCGGGCTGGAATGCGACGGACGCATCGGCTCGCACAGCCACGGAGTCGCCCGGATGCCGAATCACGTTGGTCCCATGCACCTGCTCGAGCCACAGAGGCTCCGCAGGCAGGTGCGCGGCCTCACTCAACAGCAGCCGATTCGCAGACACCGCATCGGGGCGGTCGCCCACGTGTGCCGCCAGGTTGAGCGAAGCGTACGGGCCGACGCTGACGCCGCCAGCGCGCAGCGTCGACAGCACACGGACGTGCGCCGGCGCAGGCCAGTCCGGCGCAATCCAATCGATCGCAGTCGTCGTCATGCGGTGGCGGCGTCTGCGGCCAGCACGGCGAGCAGTTGCCGCATGTCGGCGGGCAGCGGCGCGAGGCACTCGAGCGGGCGGCCCGTCACCGGGTGAGCGAGTTGCAGGCGCGCGGCGTGCAGCGCCTGCCGCGGGAATTCACGCAGTGCGGTCCGCAGCTCGTCGCTCGCACCCTTCGGCAGCGTCAGTCGCCCGCCGTACACGCGGTCACCCACGATCGGGTAGCCCGCGTGGGCGAGGTGGACGCGGATCTGGTGCGTGCGGCCCGTTTCGAGCTGCACGCGCACGTGGGTGAGCGCGCGAAAGCGCTTGATCACTCGATAGTGCGTGACGGACTCGCGCCCGCCCTCGCGGACGGCCATCTTGACGCGCTCCACGGGATGCCGGTCGATCGGCGCATCAACCGTGCCGCCGGCGGTCATCACGCCACGGCAGATGGCCTCGTATTCGCGGTGAATGTCCCGCTCAGCGAGCATCCGCACCAGCGCCGTGTGCGCGGGCAGCGTGCGCGCCACGATCAGCAGGCCGCTCGTGTCCTTATCCAGCCGATGCACGATTCCCGCGCGAGGCAGCGTCGCGAGGTCGGGGTCGTGGGCCAGCAAGGCGTTCTGCAGTGTGCGGTCGGGATTCCCGGCTCCGGGGTGGACGACGAGGCCCGCCGGCTTATTGACGACCAGCACGTGGCGGTCCTCGTGGACCAGTTCGAGCGGCAGCGGCTGCGGCTCGTCGCGCGTCTCCTGCGGCAGTTCCGCCCGGATCTGCACCGCCTCGCCACCGGAGACCTTGTCGCGCGGACGGCGTGTGGCCCCGTCCACCAGGATTTCCCCCGACTCGATCCAGCCTTTCAGGCGGCTGCGCGAGTAATCGGGCAGCAGCGCGGCCAGGGCCTGGTCGAGACGCTGCCCCGCGGCCTCGGTTGGCACGGTCGCGGAAATCTCGAGATACCGGCTCGTCATGGGGCGCGATTCTGGACCAAGGAGGCCGGCCAGTGTACCGAGGTCCTGCCGGTGAGCCCGTTTCTATATACTTCCGGGCTTCCCGACCGACCCGACTCCGGTGACCCGCCCGCCATGCCAGCCGTGACCGCCCTGCACCGACTGTTCCTCGCGCTCGCCGTGCTGGTCGCGGTCGCCGCGCTCGCCGGCTGCAAGAGCCGCGGCGACGAGTTCGAAATGAAGGGCTCGGCCGAGAAGATCCACGCCCTCGCGACGCGCGACATCGAGCGCGGCAACTTCAGCGGGGCCATCCAGAAGCTCGAGCTGCTCGAGGCACGCTTCCCGTTCAGCGATCCGGCCAAGCAGGGCCAGCTCGACCTGATCTACGCCTACTACAAGAATCGTGAGCCCGAGTCGGCGATCGACCAGGCCGACCAGTTCATCCGCGAGAACCCGGCGCATCCACGTGTCGACTACGCCTATTACATCAAGGGCCTGGTCTATTTCGAGTCGGGCGCGAACTGGCTCGAGCGCGCCTTCCGGGCGGACATCACCAAGCGCCCGCCGCAGGAAGCGCGCAAGTCGTTCCAGTCCTTCCAGACGCTGATCCAGCAGTACCCGAAGAGTCCCTACGCTGCGGACTCCCGGCAGCGCATGGTCTACCTGCGCAATCGCCTTGCGGACTACGAGCTTTCCATCGCCCGCTACTACATGACGCGCGGCGCCTATGTGGGTGCGATTAACCGGGCCCGCGGCCTGATCGAGGGCTACGACGGCGCGCCGGCCGTGCAACAGTCGCTTTCGCTGATGGCGGAGGCCTACCGCAAGCTCGACATGGACGACCTGGCGCAGGTGGCGGAACAGGTCGGTGTCAAGAACGACGTACCGGACCTCGTCAATCCAGTGGCGGGCACCGCGGGCCTCGCGACCTCGCCGGAGTCGGCTGGAGGCTTGGGCTCCGGCGCAGCCTACCGTGAGGGCCGCTGGGAAGGCCGGGCCGGCCTGGTGGCGGCGAATTCGGCAGACGTCGATTTCGAGGGCGGCACGACGGCCGAAATCGAAGGCGGCACCGGTTTCCTGATCGGTGTCGCTTATCACTACAACGATCGGCTGCAGTTCGGCTCGACGTTCACCTACGACCAGAAGGATTACAGCGCAGACGTGGTTGGCGACGAGCCCGGTGAAACGTACGCGATCAAGGGCGATCTCGACTCGATGACGTTGATGTTCGACGCCGCCTACAACTTCCTGACCGGTCCGCTGACGCCCTTCGTCTCGGCCGGCGTTGGCTGGAGCTGGGTGGACACGAACGTAGCCACCGCGCCGCCCGAGATTGGCTGCTGGTGGCACCCGTGGTGGGGCTACGTCTGCACCAGCTTCCAGGACACGCAGACGTTCGACGGACTGGCCTACGAGCTCGGCCTGGGCGTTCGCTACGACTTCAATGACGTGCTGGCCGCGGACGGCAGCTACAGAATGAAGTGGGTTGATTACTCGAACGCCACCGATACGCCCTCTTTCGACGGCTTCCAGCTCAATATCATCTGGAAGTTCTGACCCGCTGTCGCCAAACGCCGACAGTCACGGGGCTCGGCGCGTGCTGCGTGGCACCTAGAATTACGTACAAACCCGGCTCTCGGGTCCTGGGCGTAATCCATGAAGCACTGGTCGAGCCTGCTGATCCTTGCGGCGTTTGCAGCGCTGACCGTGGCGGCGTGGGCGTTCGCGAACCA
This sequence comes from uncultured Gammaproteobacteria bacterium, assembly GCA_963777725.1. Taxonomy (GTDB): domain Bacteria; phylum Pseudomonadota; class Gammaproteobacteria; order Steroidobacterales; family Steroidobacteraceae; genus RPQJ01. Next base: position 258,262 of record CAVZRR010000020.1, on the reverse strand, counting down.
GCCGACGCCCGAACCGCCCTGGCCGTCGCGGATCCAGGGCTTCTCGTTCCAGCCCTACCAGAAGGACCAGGACGCGATCGCGCGGGATGAGCCGACCACGGAGCAGGTCGACTCCGATCTCAAGCTGCTCGCCGGCAAGACCAACTCGGTCCGCACCTACAGCACGCTCGGCACTTTGGGCGAGGTCCCTCGCCTCGCCGCGCGCCACGACATCAAGGTCGCCGTCGGAGCCTGGCTCGACACCGACCGCGAGCGCAATGCGCTCGAGGTCGAGAATGCGATCGAGCTCGCGCAAAGAGCACGACAACGTCGTCCGCGTGATCATCGGCAACGAAGTCGTGCTCCGCGGCGATCTGCCGATGGACGAGATCGCTGCGCACCTCGACCGGGTGCGCGCCGTCACCCGGCAACCGGTGAGCACCGCAGAACCGTGGCACGTCTGGATCGAGCATCCGGAACTCGCCGAGCACGTCGACTTCATCGCCGTGCACATGCTGCCCTACTGGGAGGGTGTCGAGGTCGAGTCGGCCGTCGGTTACGTCACCGACAAGATGCGGCGCCTCGAGGAAGCCTTTCCCGGCAAGCCGATCGTGATCGGCGAAGTGGGCTGGCCGAGCGACGGACGCACCCGGGATTCGGCGGTCGCGTCGACCTCGAACCAGGCGCTGTTCCTGCGGCGATTCCTCAATCACGCTCGCGAGCAGGGCTACGTCTATTACGTGATGGAAGCCTTCGACCAGCCCTGGAAGGAGCGTTCCGAGGGCCAGGTCGGCGCGTACTGGGGCGTCTACGACGCCGATCGCCAGCAGAAGTTCGAGTTCAGCGCGCCGATCGTGCGCGTGCCGAACTGGCAGGTGCTCGCGGCATCGTCGGTGATCACGGCGGCGATCCTGCTGTGGCTCTTCTATTTCCACAGCCGCACGCTGCGCAATCGCGGCCGCAGCTTCCTCGCGATCGTCGTCTATGCGACCGCGACGCTGGTCACCTGGATCCTCTACGATTTCTCGCAGCAGTACCTGACCGTGAGCAGCGTGCTCGTCGGTGCCGTGATGCTCGTCGGCATGACGGGCGTCATCGCGGTGCTGCTCGCCGAAGCGCACGAGTGGGCGGAGGCGCACTGGGTCACCAGTCACGGCCGGATCTTCCAGCCGACCCGCGTGCCCGATTCGCGGCTGCCGAAGGTCTCGGTGCACGTGCCGGCCTACGCCGAGCCGCCGGACATGCTGATCCAGACGCTGGACGCGCTCGCCCGGCTCGACTACCCGGACTTCGAGGTCCTGGTGATCGACAACAACACGAAGGACGAGTCGCTGTGGCGTCCGGTCGAGGCGCATTGCCGGACCCTCGGGCCGCGCTTCCGGTTTTTCCACGTCGATCCGCTCGCGGGCTACAAGGCGGGCGCGCTCAACTTCGCACTCGAGCAGACGGCCGCCGACGCCGAGGTCATCGGCGTGATCGACGCCGATTACATCGTGCGTCCCGAGTGGCTGCGCGACCTGGTGCCCGCGTTCGAGAGCCCGCAGACCGGCGTCGTGCAGGCACCGCAGGACTACCGCGACGCAGGCGAGTCGGCCTTCAAGTCGATGTGCCACGCCGAGTACCGCGGCTTCTTCCACATCGGCATGGTCACGCGCAACGAGCGCAACGCGATCATCCAGCACGGCACGATGACGCTGGTGCGGCGCACGCTGCTCGAGCGCATCGGCTGGGCGGAGTGGTGCATCACCGAGGATGCCGAACTCGGCCTGCGCATCTTCGACGAAGGCTACGATGCCACGTACATCCCGGTCAGTTACGGCCGTGGCGTGATGCCCGACACGTTCCTCGACTTCAAGAAGCAGCGCTCGCGGTGGGCGTTCGGCGCGATGCAGATCATGCGCCGGCACTTCGGCGCCCTGGTGCGGGGCCGGGACACCCGGCTCACGCTGGGCCAGCGCTATCACTTCCTCGCCGGTTGGCTGCCGTGGATGGCCGACGGCTTCAACCTGCTGTTCAATGCCGCTGCGCTGGCCTGGTCACTGGCGATGGTGGCGTTCCCGCGCCACATCCAGCCGCCGCTGGTGATCTTCGCAGTGCTGCCGCTGTCGCTGTTCGTCTTCAAGCTCGTGAAGCTGCTGCACCTGTACCGGACCCGGGTCGGTGCGAACCTCCGGCAGACGATCGCCGCCGCGCTGGCAGGGCTCGGTCTCGCCCACACCATCGGTGCGGCCATGTTGAGCGGGCTGCTGAAGTCCGACCGGCCGTTCTTCCGCACGCCGAAGCAGGCGCAACGCCACGCGCTCGGCCAGGCGCTCGCCTCGGCACGCGAGGAGGCCTTCCTGATGATCGGGATGTGGATCGCGGCGTTCGGCGTGAGCCAGATCCCGAACCTCGACGGCGACCTGCCGGGCCTGCTTGGCAGCCCGGACCTGAGCGTCTGGGTGGCCGTGCTGCTGATCCAGTCCGTGCCCTACGCGGCCGCGGTGATCGTCTCGATCATCAACGCATTCGCCCTGCCCGGCCACTGGATCGGCGAATGCCGCGCGGAGCCGGCAAGCGTGCCGACCCGGACCTGGTCGACGCCGCTGCGGCGGTTCCTGCGCATGGGTCGCGAGCGCGGGTGAGCCCGCGCCGGGGAGCCTGCGCAAAGCCTGGCGCAGGTTCCCGTGGCTTCTCGCAATAGCCGTCTCCGGCGGGGCTCGCCACAATGCAGTGGCCTGCCCATGGACCGTCACCAATCGTGAATGCCGAGCCCAAGCCGTCGATCGGGGACGATGCCGTTGCGCTCGATCCGCCTGTCCGGCTGCGCGAGATCCCCTACAACTACACGTCGTTCTCCGACCGCGAAATCGTCATCCGGTTGCTCGGCGACGAGGGTTGGCAGCTGCTTGCCGACCTGCGCACCGAGCGCCGCACCGGTCGTTCGGCGCGCATGCTCTACGAAGTGCTGGGCGACATCTGGGTGGTGCACCGCAACCCGTATCTCGAGCAGGACCTGCTCGACAATCCGGGCCGGCGGCAGTTGCTGATCGACGCGCTGCACCACCGACTCGGCGAAGTCGATCGGCGCCGTGATGCCGAGGACGCGGACCGTGACGCCAAGGTGGCCCGGCTGCTCGACGCCGCGCGGCTCGCGGTCACGGACTTCGAGCAGTCGTTCGCGACCATCGATGCGCTGCGCCGCCGGGCCCGTCGCGAGCTGGGCCGTCACACGCGAGCGGACAATGTCTGCTTCGACGCCTATGCGCGCGTCGCGCACGCGACCGATGCCACCGACTGGCGCGTCGAAATCCCGTTCGTCGTTCTGACGCCCGACACGGAGGACGAGATCCCCGGGCTGGTGCGTGCCTGCATCTCGCTGGGCCTCACGATCATTCCGCGCGGCGGCGGCACCGGTTACACCGGCAGCGCCGTGCCGCTGACGCCAACCGCGGCGGTGATCAACACGGAGAAGCTCGACCGTGTCGATGCCGTGACGCCGACGACACTCGAGGGCGTCGAGGGCCTGGTGCCGACGTTGTTCACGGCAGCAGGTGCGGTCACGCGCCGCGTCGAGGAAGCGGCCTCGACCGCCGGCTTCGTGTTCGCCGTGGACCCGACCTCGGCCGACGCGTCCTGCGTCGGCGGCAACATCGCAATGAATGCCGGCGGCAAGAAAGCCGTGCTGTGGGGCACCGCGCTCGACAACCTGGCCGGCTGGCGCATGGTCGACCCGCAGGGCGACTGGCTCGAGGTGACTCGAGTCGCGCACAACCTCGGCAAGATCCACGATGCGGCGACGGCCGTCTTCGACCTGGTCTGGAAGGACGGACGCAGCCCGCCCGACCAGGCCCGCGAGCTGCGCCGCGAGCGGCTCGAGATTGCGGGACACCGGTTCCGCAAGAGCGGCCTTGGCAAGGACGTCACCGACAAGTTCCTCGGCGGCCTGCCCGGCGTGCAGAAGGAAGGCTGCGACGGCATCATCACGTCGGCGCGCTGGATCGTGCACCGGATGCCTGCGCACATTCGCACGGTCTGCCTGGAGTTTTTCGGCCAGGCTCGCGCCGCGATTCCCGCGATCGTCGAGATCCGCGACTACCTTGCCGGCGCCGGGGCGGCGCGCGGCGTGCGTCTTGCCGGCCTGGAGCACCTCGACGAGCGATACCTGCGCGCCGTCGGCTACGCGACTCGCTCGAAGCGCGGCGCGCTGCCGAAGATGGTGTTGCTCGGCGACATCGTCGGCGACGACGAGGCCGCGGTCGCGCAGTTCGCTTCGGACACGGTGCGGATCGCCAACGCCCGCGCCGGCGAAGGCTTCATCGCGGCCAGCGCCGAGGCCCGCAAGGCATTCTGGCGCGACCGCAGCCGCACCGCCGCGATCGCGCGCCACACGAACGCGTTCAAGGTCAACGAGGACGTCGTCATCCCGCTCGAGCGGCTCGGCGAGTACACGGACGCGATCGAGCGCATCAACATCGAGTTCTCGCTGAAGAACAAGCTGGCGCTGCTCGACGCGCTCGAGGCCTACCTCGCGGGCGCGCCGCGCATCGGCAAGACCGGCGACGCGGACACCGACCGACTGCCGGCCGAGGAGGTGCTCGGCGACCGTCCGCGCCTCGCGATCGCGGTCATCGACGCTGCCCGGCGACGCTGGTCCTGGCTGCTGGCCAACATGGACCGCCCGCTGGCACAGGCGACGTCCGAACTCGAGGCGCTGGGCCTGGACGCACTCGCCGCGGAGTTCGCAGCGGCGCATCGCAGCCGACCCGGCGCTGCGGGTCTTCGACCTGCTGCAGGACCGCACGATCCGCGTGTCGTGGAAGGTCGAGGTGCGCAGCGAGCTGCGGCGCCTGTTCGCGGGCGGCCCGTTCGGACCGCTGCTCGACGACCTCGGCGCCATCCAGCAGAAGGTGCTGCGCAGCCGCGTGTTCGTCGCGCTGCACATGCACGCCGGCGACGGCAACGTGCACACCAACATCCCGGTCAACTCCGACGACTACGAGATGCTGCAGGAGGCGAACCGCGCGGTGGCGCGCATCATGCGCGTGGCGCGCGAGCTCGACGGCGTGATCTCCGGCGAGCACGGCATCGGCCTCACCAAGCTCGAGTTCCTCACCGAGGCCGAAACGGCCGAGTTCCGCGCCTACAAGGCACGCATCGACCCGGAGGGCCGCTTCAACAAGGGCAAGCTGCTGCCCGGCGCCGACCTCCGCTCGGCCTACACGCCGAGCTTCAACCTGCTCGGCCACGAGTCGCTGATCATGCAGCAGTCCGACATCACGTCGATCTCGGACGCAATCAAGGACTGCCTGCGCTGCGGCAAGTGCAAGCCCGTGTGCTCGACCCACGTGCCGCGCGCGAACCTGCTTTACTCGCCGCGCAACAAGATCCTCGCGACCTCGCTGCTGATCGAGGCGTTCCTGTACGAGGAGCAGACGCGGCGCGGCGTCTCGATCCAGCACTGGGACGCGTTCTCCGACGTGGCCGATCACTGCACGGTCTGCCATAAGTGCGAAACGCCCTGCCCCGTCGACATCGACTTCGGCGACGTGTCGATGGCGATGCGCGACCTGCTGCGGCGGATGGGCAAGCAGCGCTTCAATCCGGGCAAGGCTGCCTCGATGCTGTTCCTGAACACGACCAGCCCCGACACGATCAAGGCGACGCGCAAGCTGATGATCGAATGGGGTTACAAGGCCCAGCGGCTCGGCCACCGGACGCTCGGCGTGCTCGGCAAGGCACAGACGAAGCGCCCGCCCGCGACGACCGGTGGCCGGCCACCGTTGCGCGAACAGGTGATCCACTTCGTCAACAAGAAAATGCCGGGGAACCTGCCGAAGCGCACCGCCCGCGCGCTGCTCGACATCGAGGACCGCAACTACGTCCCGGTGATCCGCGACCCGCTGGCCACCACGAGCGAGTCGGAGGCCGTGTTCTACTTTCCGGGCTGCGGCTCCGAGCGGCTGTTCTCACAGGTGGGTCTCGCGACCCAGGCGATGCTCTGGCACGCGGGCGTGCAGACGGTGCTGCCGCCGGGGTACGTCTGCTGCGGCTATCCCCAGCGCGGCTCGGGCCAGTTCGACCAGGCCGAGAAGATCATCACGGACAACCGTGTGCTGTTCCACCGCGTCGCGAACACGCTCAACTACCTCGACATCCGCACCGTCGTCGTCAGCTGCGGCACCTGCTTCGACCAGCTGCAGCACTACCGCTTCGACGAGATCTTTCCCGGCAGCCGGATCGTCGACATCCACGAGTTCCTGCTCGAGAAAGGGCTGCGGCTCGAGGGCGTGACCGGCACACGCTACATGTACCACGACCCGTGCCACTCGCCGATCAAGGCGCACGACCCGCTCATGGTCGTCAACGCACTGATGAACGCCGAAGCCAATGGCCGCATCGCGAAGAACGACCGTTGCTGCGGCGAGTCCGGCACGTTCGCCGTGTCGCGGCCGGACATTGCGACGCAGGTGCGCTTCCGCAAGCAGCAGGAAATGGAGCGCGGCGCCGCGCGGCTGCGCGAGGACGGCTTCGAGGGCGAGGTCAAGATCCTGACCTCGTGCCCGTCGTGCCTGCAGGGACTCAAGCGTTACGACGACGACGCCGACACCGATGCCGACTACGTCGTCATCGAGATGGCGCGGCACCTGCTCGGGCCGGACTGGCTGGCCGACTACGTGCGGCGTGCCAATACCGGCGGCATCGAGCGCGTGCTCGTCTGACGCTCAGAAGGCGACGGTTACCCCGAGCTGCGCCTCGGCCTGGAAATACGTGCTGCCGGACGAGCGCAGCAGGCAATCGGCGCCCTCCGCGTCGCTGATGCACAGGATGTCGGTGTCGGAATCGACGAACGTCAGGTAGCCGCGCACGCCGAGCGTTGCCGCGACGTTGTCGTTGAACGGCATCCGGAAGCCGCCGCCGAGGCTGCCCGAGAAGCGCGTCTTCGAGTCGTAGCCGCCGTCCGCGCTGAATCGCGTGGCGCCGATCGTCAGCGACAGGTACGGGATGTACCAGTGCTCGTCGGGGAAGAACAGCGTGCCGCCGAACTGGTAGTACTCGGTGTCGACGTCGATGTTGCCGAGCGCAGGGTCGGAACTGTCGATGCCCGTGCTCTGCTTCGAATAGAGCAGCTCGTAGATGCCGTTGGGATCACGGTACAGGCCGAGGTCGATGCCCCAACTGCTGCCGTCCTCGATGTCCACGTTGCGACGCTCGCCGGTTTCCTCGACGCGGGCCTCGAACTCGCCACCGGTCCGGTAACCGGCGAACGGCGTGATCTCGAACCGTGGCGTATCAGCCTGTACCACCGTCGCCGCAGAGGTGAGCGCAAGCGCGACGACGGGCAGGATCGAGCGAAGGCAGCGACGCATGAAACACTCTCCGGATGATTTCCCGGGCGGGTCGCCCAGCGGGAAAGGCGCGCCATTCTATGCGAACACGTGCCGCTCGGTGCGGTCGGTCAGGCGTGCCGCTGCTACACTGTGAACCGTCCGGCAAAGCTTCTTGGGGAACTCATGACCGACTTGTCACAGACCTTGCGCAACCTTCACGAGGAACTCCAGCAGGCCCAGCGGCTCGGTCCCGACGACCGCGCGATGCTCGAGACCGTGCTCGGCGACATCCAGCGCCTGCTCGACAGCCAGGCCGCTGCCGCCGAATCCGGCGTGGAGCACGGCGATGCGCTCGAGGGTGCGGCCGTCCGGCTCGAGGCCGGCCACCCCGGACTGGCCAGCGCGATTCGTTCGGTACTGGACGCGATCGGTAAGGCCGGCATTTGAAAGACGCTACAACTCGTTGAATTAAATAGATAACTGAGCCGACAGAAATGCAGGAAGAAGGACACCCGTTCGACGAAGCTTTCAGCAAGGCCGTCGACCTCGGCAACCAGATCGCGGACGACGACGACAAGGCCGACCTCTGGGACATCGCCGACGGGTTGCTGGCCGGCGCCGTTCAATACTGGCTCTACTCGCGTCAGCCTTGTGGCGATCCGGCCTGCGAGGAATGCCTGCCGATCAGCACGGCGCAAGCGCGCATTGCTGAATTGAAGCGGCTGGTCGCGCAGTTCTCCGAGGAGAGCCAGTACTTCCACACCCCGACGGATTCGAACGCGGGCCGCGCGTAAGGCGTCGCAAGCCGGCGCCCGTCGTCGCGCGCTCCGGTGCGACATTTCGATCGATTCGCAACGCATTTGCGGTTCGCAACACCGCATCCCCGCGGGCAGGATCAAGTCGATCCGCCACGGAGGGCCGAGCCATGCGCAGCATCGTCGAGTTCCGTTTGCACTTTGCCTGGCTGCAGGCCGTGTGCCTGTTGTTGCCCTGCTCTTCCAGCGGCGCGCAATCGGGCCCTGACGCTGCGGCCGCCTCGCCTGCTCAACCCCTGGGCGGCGGAGGCAGCGGCGTTCTCGAGCCAGTACCACCGCCCGCCGCGCCACGGCAGCAGCGCAAGGTCTACGTCTGCCGGGATGCCGGCACGCCCGTGTTCACCGACCGTCCTTGCGGACCCGCCTCATCGCTCCACGAGATCCGGTTTTCGCTGCCCGTTTCCGGGGGTGCGGTGTCGCTATCGCCGCAGCCGCCTGCGGCCAGCACGCGACCGCGCGTGCTGCCGGCGCCGGCGACCGACGCCGTGACAGCGGCACAGGCGCAATGCACGGCGCTGCGTGAGCGTCTCGCGGCCATCGACGACCAGATGCGCAGCGGATACTCGGCGCGGGAAGCCGCGCGTCTCTGGCAGAGATGGCGGGACGCCCGTGCACGATTGCGCGCGCAGCGCTGTTGAATCCCCGCGCCCGCGGCCACCAACCTGCCGAGGACGCCTTCCGTCTTGCTTGCGCTAAACTGCGCCCGATCCCGACGCCCAAAGGACCCATCATGCAGTTTGAGCCCAGACACGGATCGCTGGCCCTGGTGCTGACCACCCTGCTGTCGCTCGCCGCGTGCCAGAGAGCCGCCGAATCGCCGACCACGGCCGAGGTCGCGCCGCCGCCGGCCACCGAGCCCGCGCCGACCGTGCTCCCCGACGATGCGCCACCGGAAGGCGTGCTGCACGCTTACGTCTGGGAGTGCGACGGCGACCTGACGCTCAACGTTCGCAACCTGTTTCGCGAGGATGCGGTGACGATCACCTTGCACGAGGGTGAGCGCAAGTTGCCGCTGGTCGTGAGTGCGTCGGGCGCAAAGTATGCCGACGAAACGATCACGTTCTGGACCAAGGGCAGCGAGGCGACCTTCGAGCGCAAGGGCACGCCACCGGCGAACTGTCGCGAAGTCCGCGCGAAGTCGTTGCTGGCCGACGCGCGGGTGCGCGGCGTGGCCTATCGCGGCACCGGCAACGAACCCGGCTGGATGGTCGAGATCGGACCGGCGACGCGCCTGTTGTTCGTTACGAACTTCGGCGAGGAGCGCCACGAGTTCGGCGATGCCAGCACGCCCGGTGCGGACCCGAGCGGCGTGACCGTCTTCACGGCGCGCCACGGCAACGAGGAAATCAAGGTCACCGTCGCGCGCGAAGCTTGTGTCGACGACATGTCCGGCGCGGAGTTCGATCACCGCATGGTCGTCGAGTTCGGCGGTCAGAGTCTGCGCGGCTGCGCAGCCGCGGTGCAGTAGCAGTCGTTAAGTCTCCGGCAGCGGAATCCGCTCCGGGTCGCCCGGGACCGCCGCGAAGCGATCTTCGCGCCAGTCGAGCTTCGCCCGCTCGATCCGTTCGCGGCTGCTCGAGACGAAGTTCCACCAGATCTGCCGCGGCCCGTCGAGCGGAGCGCCACCGAGCAGCATGAGCCGCGCTGGCCCGGACGCTCGCAGCGTGACCGGCGCGGCGGCTGCGAAGACCGTCATCTGGCCGACAGCGTAGTGCTCGCCAGCGACCTCGATCCCGCCCTCGACGACGTACGCGGCGCGTTCTTCGTAATGGCCCGGCAACTCGACCGTCGCGCCGTCTTGGAGCACGGCTTCGAGATAGAACATCGGCGAAAAGACCTCGGCGGGAGCGCGCGCACCGTAGGCCTCGCCCGCGATCAGGCGCAGGCGCGCGCCGTCGCCCGTGATTTCCGGCAGGTCCCGAGCCGGGTGATGGCTGAACGACGGCGCCGTCTCCTCGTGCGCCGTCGGCAGCGCAATCCAGGTCTGGATGCCGTGGATCGGCGCGCCCGCCGGTGCCCGGCGCAGTTCCGGCGGCGTGCGCTCCGAATGCGCGATACCGCGGCCGGCCACCATCCAGTTCACGTCGCCCGGACGAATCAGCTGGGCCGAACCCAGGCTGTCGCGATGCATGAACTCGCCATCGAACAGGTAGGTGACCGTGGCGAGCCCGATGTGCGGGTGCGGGCGCACGTCCACGCCTTCCCCAGGAGCAAAGATCGCCGGGCCCATGTGATCGAAGAAGATGAACGGCCCGACCGTCTGCTGGCTGCCGGCCGGCAGCACGCGGCGGACGCTGAAGCCGCCGAGATCGCGCGGCCGCCCTTCCAGCACTCGCGTGACTGCAATCATGCCCGCGCGCCTCTCAGTCGAGCCCCAGCACGGACTTGCCCTGGGTGAACGCGACGTCCACCGGGATCGCCCGGCTCGACAACCGGTCGAGGTCCGCCTGCAGTTGCGGGCGCAGCACGCCGAGCTCGTCGCCGAGCTTCTGGACGCCGGCGTAGTCGCCGTCGCCCTGCAGCTTGAGCAGCACGCCGGAGAGCTCGTCCACGGCACGGCGCATCGCGGGCATGTCGACCCGGTAATAACCCTGCTCATCCCGCGTGAACGCGCCGCGGTCGGCGAAGAAATTGAAGCGCACCATGTTGGCCTGGCCGTGCGCCGACGCGGCTCCGAAACGCACCGAGCGGAAGATGCCGGCGAGGAACGTCACGTAGAAGTCCTCGAGCGCGCCGTCGAGCTCGCCCTGCTGCTGCAGCCGCGTCACCATGTAGAGGCCGAGCACGTCGGCCTTGCCTTCCTCGATGCCGGAGCCGAGTTCCTTCAGCGCGTCGCGGACCGTGCCACGGCCATTCACCGTGTTCTTGATGCCGAGCCCGTGCGCCACTTCGTGGAACATCGTGTTGGCGAAGAACGCGTCGAAGGTGACGTGCTTGCGCTGCTCGGGTGCAATCAACTCGCCCGCGATCGGCACCATGATCGCGTCGAACTTCGCGCGCATCGCGTTCTTCAGCTGCAGGCGCCGCGTGCCCTTCTCGAGCTGCACCTGCTCGTCGTTCGGCAGGTTGATCGCGATCGTCTTCGAGCCCGCGTTGCAGTCGCCGGCGTAGTAGATGACGTCATAGGCGTTGAGGTCGGAATCCGTGCCCGGGCTCTCGGCCTTGTAGGCGTCGGGCACCGGCAGGCCGCGCTGCAGCGCCGGCAGCATCGCGGCATAGCGCGCCAGGCGCTGGCTCCACTCGAGGTCCTTGACCAGCACGTAGGCCTCGAACGCTGCCTTGTAGCCGAACAGCTTGTCCTCGTAAGTCTCGATCGGGCCGATCACGACGTCGAGCCGGTTGTCCTTCATGTCGAGCCAGGCCCGGTCGCTGGCCCGGAAGTCGTCGGTGCGCAGCGCAGCGGCACGCAGCTTCAGGTAATTGCGCAGCCCCTCGTCGTCGGCGAGGCCGGCCGCCTGCTCGAGCAGCGCAGCAGCCCGACCGAGCTCGTCGCGCCAGCGCTGCGAGTACGGCACCACGGCGAGCTGGCCCTTGGCGTCGCGTTGCAGCACCGTGTACTCGCTCCGACTGCCCGCGAGGTTCGCGCGCTCGAATTCCTCCTTGGTCATGTCGAGCGGGTAGAACCCGGCGCCTGGCGGCTTGGCCCCCACGCCCGGCACGAACGGAGCATTGCCCGCGAGGCGATCCCACGGGCCATAGTTGATTTCGGCAAAGCGGCGCATCTCGGCGTCTTTCAACCCTGCGAGCAGCGCGTCGCGGTCGCCTGGATAGGCCTGCTGCCAGAACAGGTCGTCCATGATTTTCGCCGCGTCGATCAGCAGGCTCACCATCGTCCGTTCCTTTTCGGTCAGTCCCTTCAGGTCGGCCGACAGCGTGACGGGCGCATAGATGCCGGGGCGAACCGGGGCGAGTTCCGCGCCACCGCCGGCCGGGGCCGCGTGCGCGACGGACAGGGTCGCCGCGGCGGCCGCGGCGGCAACGAGGGCGAGCGACGAGGACGAGCATCTGGACTGCATGAATGGACGACTCCGAATGATTGATCGAGCCCGGCGGGACCGGCCTACTTCTTGCCGAACATGGCCTCGAGTTGCGCCCGCGCCCGGTCGGCGGCGGACGTCTCCTCCGGCCGGTAGGCCGCAGGCGTGGGTCGGAAATAATCGCAGAAATTCGCGCGGATCTTGTCCTTGACTTCCTCGGCCACCGTCTCGCGGCAGTGCTTGGCCACGCCGGTGTCGTAGAACTCGCACATGCGGCAGGCGTGCAGCTCGGCGCCACACGCCCGGCACTCCTCGAGCCGGCGGATGGGCAGCGTGTAGTCGGCCAGGGAGGCCCCGCACTTCCAGCAGCGCAAGCCGTGATCCATCCCGATCCCTCGCGAGCAACAGGCCGCCCTAGCTACGCCCGGTCCAACGGCTTGTCAACCCGCAGCGTTCGTCTACTCTTGGCCCTCGAGCAGCGCCCCCGAGGAGGAATCGAAGATGACCCCAGCCGCCGCGGAGCGTCCCGCCTACCTGCTCGTGCAAGGAGAGGTCACGGACCGCGAAGGCTTCAAGGCCTATAGCGCAGCCCTGCCACCCATCTATCGCCGCTACGGTGGCGAGTACCTGGCGCTGGTGCCGGCACCGCTGGTCGAGGTGGCCGAGGGGCATGCCGAGAATCGCAGCATCGTGCTGGCGCGGTTCCCGTCACGGGAGGCAGCGCGCGCCTTCTGGGATTCGCCCGAATACGCGGCGGCGAAGAAGCTGCGCGAGGGCAAGGGCACGTTCTTCGTGACCATCCTCGACGGACTGCCGGACGCAGGCCAGGGCTGACCGCGATGGCCGTGCGTCCAGTGCTCAAGATGGGTCACCCGGTGCTGAAGCAGGTCGCCGCGCCGGTGACGGAGTTCGGCACGCGTGCACTGCTCGATCTCGTCGCGGACATGGACGACACGATGCGCGCCTTGAATGGGGCCGGCCTCGCCGCGCCGCAGATCGGCGTGTCGCTGCGCGTCGTGATTTTCGAGGTACAGGGCAATCCACGGTATCCGGACGTGGACGAAGTGCCGTATACGATCCTCGTCAACCCGGAACTCACCGCGCTCGGCGACGCGCTCGAGGATGGCTGGGAGGGCTGTCTCTCGGTACCGGGCCTCCGCGGTCTCGTGCCTCGCTATCGCCGATTGCGCTATCGAGGTCGCGATGTCCACGGGCAACTGATCGACCGGACGGTCGAAGGCTTCCACGCCCGGGTCGTGCAGCACGAAGTCGACCACCTCGACGGGGTGCTATACCCGATGCGCATGCCCAACCTGGACGACTTCGGCTTCGAGGACACGCTGTTTCCGCAAGGCGTGGCCCTGCCGCCAGATTGAGGATCGTCAGCCTGTGCCGCCACCACCGGCCCGCGGTTTGCGGGACGCGACCTTGCGCGGCGTCGCGGCCGGCGTGGCCTGGCGTCGCTCGTTGACCTCCGCCTCGGCGGCCAGCCAGTCTTCGATCTCGTAGCCGGGCGCGAACCCGCGGCGCTCCGCCCGCAGATAGGCGGCCATCCGCACCAGGCTCTCACGATCGGGCGGCACGGACGGGGCCGCCTTGGGTGGTCGCCGAGCGGCCACGGCCTTCGCGGGTGCGACCTTCTTCGCGGCGGTCTTGGCGGCAGTTTTTACGGCAGTCTTCCGTGGGCGAGGTTTGGACTTCGTTTCGTCCATCGCAATCTCCTTGGCCGCCCGCAGGCTCCAGCTCGCTGCGCTGGCCCGGGCGAGTCTCCATATACCTCGAAAATTATGACATCTGTCGCCGGGGCGTGGGCCTGCGAAACACCGCACGCCGGCCGCTGGCGCTTGCGCCATTCCCGTATTGGTCGCCTCGAGCGAACGGTTGATGCTTGGGCTGGCCGCCACGCCGCCGGATGCGGTTTCGGCGCCGTCCTGAGGGAGCCGCCACATGAGCCACGACCTGGATCCCCGCCATCTCGAGGAACTGAAGACGAACCTGCAGCTGCGCACCCGCCAATTGCGCGAGGAGATCCGCCAGACGCTGCTCAAGAGCGACCAGGAGCAGTACGCGATGATCGGCGACCAGGTGCGCGACCTCGAGGACGACTCGTTTGCCGACCTGATGGTCGACGTGAACCTCGCCGAGATCGACCGCGACCTGCAGGAACTACGGCTGATCGACGCCGCGAAACTGCGGATGGACGACGGCAGCTATGGCCACTGCGAGTCCTGCGGATTGCCGATCGAGCTCGCGCGGCTGCGTGCCACGCCGTTCGCCAGCCGCTGCTTCGACTGCCAGAGCTCGTTCGAGCGCACGCACTTCCAGAACATCGGCCACACGCTCTGAGCGTCGTCAGCGCTGCGCCGGCGGCGAATACCACTTCTCCGGCGGCACGAGCTTCGGCTCGGCCGGGTCGGCCTCGTAGTTGGGCGACATGATCTGCACGCCGTGCTCGTTGAACACGTCCTGGATGTGGCCGTGCAACTCGCCGAGCATCGCGAGCCGCTTCGCCGGGTCCGCAATCCGTACCAGCAGCGTGTACTCGACGTAGAAATCGAGCAGCGCCGTCTGCAGCACCCGCGGCGGCACCTCTCGTGAGATCGTCTGCGTCCGTTCAGCCGCGAGCAGCAGCATCGATTGCACTTGCCGCCACGGGGCGTCGTAACCGATGGTCAGCTTGGTCGGCACCGATACGCCGCCATCGCCGGCGAGCCGCGAGTAGTTGTGCGTCACCGTCGCGGCGACGACCGCGTTCGGGATGCTGACCTCTTCGTGGCGCAGCGTCTCGATCCGGGTGTTGACGAAGCCGACCGACTTGACCGTGCCCTCGGTCTCGCCGATCCTCACGAACTCGCCCGGGCGCATGGCCCGCGTGTACATCAGCATCAGGCCGCTCACCGCCTGGTTGACGATGCCCGACGAGCCGATCGACAGCATCAAACCGACGAACACGCCGATGCCCTTGAAGGCCTCGCTGCTGGTTCCCGGGATGTATGGGTAAGCCGCGACGAACGCGAACAGCCAGATCACCGCGTTGATCAGCCGTGACGTGGGTCGCGCGGTCACGTCGTCGACCCAGGCGACCGGGATGCGGCCGACCTCGACGCCGGCGAAGAACGCCCGCACCGCGCGCGTCAGCAGATGGGTCAGGTAGAAGATCAGCGCCGCAAAGAACAGCCCCGGCAGTGCACCAGCCACTCCAGTCGCGAGCCGGGCGAGGACTGCGAACAGGTTGTCGAACAGCGCCTCGCCCCA
Source organism: uncultured Gammaproteobacteria bacterium (assembly GCA_963777725.1). GTDB lineage: Bacteria > Pseudomonadota > Gammaproteobacteria > Steroidobacterales > Steroidobacteraceae > RPQJ01. The sequence goes on along the minus strand of CAVZRR010000020.1, from coordinate 242,926 downwards.
CGGACGCGTGTACGGAAATCGCTTCAGCACGAAGCCGAGCCAGTCGTAGAGGACCAGCAACACGAGCAGCGACGCGAGCAGCCGGGCCGGGGTGACCAGCAGGCGCTCCAACGCACTGGGTCCGACCAGTTGCCGGCTCCAGCTCGGCAACAGGCTCTCACGTTTCCTCTGTGCAAAAGCCTGCAGCCGCGCGACGGCCCAGCGCTGCGCTCGCCAGACCAGCCAGAGCGCAATGCCGGCCAGCAGGGTTGCCAGCAGCGAATAGCCGATCGCCGGCAGCAACACGCGGGAATCGCGCGCCTCGCGCAGCTCTGCAAACGCGAGCTCGAGATTGCGCACCGCCGCGGCGGCCACGGCCTCGGGCGTCTCGCCGGCCTCCCGGTTGACGTCGCCGTCCAACACCCGGAACAACAGCGACCCGTCCACGATCACGGCGACGCCACCTGCGATCGGCGCCGAGCGCACCGCCAGCGGCCCGCCCCGGTCGACCAGCACCGGCACGGTCGTGCGAATCGTGTTCACCCGCTCTTCAGGCGCGATGCCGAACACGTCGGCACGCAAAGTGACGATACGGCGATTGGCGATGACCAGGTCGGCGGGCTCGTGCTGCGGCCCGGCGGATTCCTCGGGCTCGGCGGGCCGGTTCGGCCCGGCGGCGTTCGCGATTCCGGCGAGCATCCCGCAGCACAGCCAAAGCAGCACGACCAATGACGCCAGACGGCTCGCGACTGGCGCGCCACCTACCCGCAATTCAATTGTTGTCATTCCCCGCTCCCGCGACCGATCCCTGGTCAAGCCTGCCGCCAGGCCGCCTGGTAAGTGATCCCGAAACGCATGATGCGCTCGAGCAGCGCATCGTAGCCCACGCCGCTCGACAGCGCCGACGTCGCAAGGTCCTCGGTCAGCGCGAGGTTCGGGTTCGCGTTGGCCTCGAGCACGAACACGCTGCCGTCGGGCTTGAGCCGCAGGTCGATCCGCGCGTAGCCGCTCAGGCACAACGCGCGGTAGATGCGCCGCGCCAGCTGGCCGATGCGCAGCGCGAGGCCGTCGGGCAGGTCGAGCGCCGGCCCGGTGCCGATGCCGTGCTTGAGCTGGTACTTGCGGTCCCACTTCACCTTGCGGGTCGCGATGCCGGCCATGACGTCCGGCAGCGTGCCGAAATTGAGCTCCCAGAGCGGGAACGTCGTCAGCCGGTCGTTGCCGATCACGCCGATGTAGATCTCGCGACCTTCGATGTACTCCTCGACGAGCGCGTCGGAGCTGGTCTGCTCGTGGATGAACTCGACGCGCTCGCGCAGCTTGTGGCCATCGTGCACGATCGAGGCCTGCGAGATGCCGAGCGACGCGTCCTCGGTCGCCGATTTGACGAACAACGGGAACTTGAGGCGCCGGGGTTCCCGGTAGCGACGGTCCCGCGGCAGCACCACGAACCGGGCCGTCGGGATCCGGTGGTAGGCGAGCACCTGCTTCGACAGCGCCTTGTCACGCGAAATCATCATGCCGCGCGGATTGCAGCCGGTGTAGGGCAGCCGCATCAGCTCGAGGAACGCGACGACGTACTGGTCGTAGGTGACGATGCCCTGGAACTCCTCGAGCAGGTTGAACGCCAGGTCGGGTTGCCAGTCGGTGATGGTACTGCGCAGCTCGGCGAGGTTGTCGCCCATGCCGAGCACCTTGACGTCGTGGCCCATGGCCCGCAGCGACGTCGTCACGTCGTACTCCGTGCGCCACTCGTCGATCTGCTGCTCGCTGTAGCCGGCGGAGTCCGCCGGCGGCACCAGCGTCTCGTGCACCAGCACGAGCACCCGGCTTGGCTTCATAACGCGTAGTTCTCCCGGTCCCGCAACAACATGTCGAGCATGATCCGCTCGTGCAGCTCGAGCACGGCGCGCTTGGCCCGGCGCTGGCTGCCCTTGACTCTCAGGTCGAGGATGCGCGCGCGCTGCACCGCGGTGCGCATCACGTGATTGACGAGGTAGGGATGCATGCGAGCCCGGCGCACCAGCAGGCGCTTCAATTGCGGGCGCATGTCGCGCATGAAGCGACTCGCGGCGAGGCTGCGCGGGTGCTCGGCGCGGGGCCCGAAAACGCGCACCAACGGCCGGTCGTAGGAGCGCAGCGTATCCACCTCGTAGCGGGCCTGCTTGCGACGGTAGTGCTCGCGCAGCGTGCGCTCGTTCTCGGCGAGCGGCTCGACGGTGCGCCGGTCGAGATTTTTCGCACGCAGCCCTTCGAGTGCCCGCATCGTGGCGTCCACGTACTCGAGCTTGGCGAACGCGGGCCAGCCCGCATACTGGCTGCGCCACCGCGCCCGCGGCGGCAACCAGACGGCAAACGTCTCGGCGAAATCCTCGGTGGGGTGGCTCTGCGCGTACCAGTGGCCGAGATGCAGCACGAAGTGGCGGCTGCCGGGGCGCGGCGAGTAACGGGTCGGGTAACGGCGCGAAGCCTTGCCGAACGTCTCGCGCCAGGACTTGCGCCGGCGCAGGCCGAACGCGGTGTCGATCGCGTGACCGGTCTCGTGGCGCAGGATGCGCATCAGCCACTTGTCGTTGCCGCCCTCCACCTCGTGCATGAAGCGACGCTCGAGGCGCATCAGCCGCGGATGCGCGAGATAGAAGGGAATCGCGATGCCCGGCACCCCGTCCGGCGAGAACCATTCGTCGGCGAGCCACACGTGGGGCCGGAAGCGGATGCCCTTGCGGGCCAGCTCGCCGTAGAGACGCAGCACGCTCTGCTGCAACCGGGAGCTCGCCAGCGATAGTCGCAGGTCGCAGAAGCGCAGGTCGAGCAAGGCATCGTCGTCGAGCCGGGTCCACGCCGCTTCGCGGCGCGGTCGCACCGCGGCGCCGCGCTTCACGGGACGCGCTCGGCGCCGAGCCGCGCGGCAAAGCTCTCGAGCAGGTCGAGTCGCGACAAGCCCGCGATGGTCGCCGCAGGAATCGCAGCCGCCCCGCGGAAAGCGCCGGCGAGCGCACCCGCGAGCGCGCCATCGAGCGCCGGATCGCGACCGGAGTCGATCGCACGCTGCACGGCGACCTCGAACGACGACGCACCGGCTACCGCCCGACGTGCATTGCGCAGCGCGCTGGCCACATCGTCCGCGCTGCTCGCACGCTCCAGCGCCGCTGCCGCCGGGCCGTCGTCGCCCGTCGCCACAATTTCCGGCTTCAGCGGGCGGGTGGCCCACAGGCCCGGCACGGGTTCGTAGACGCCTTTCAGGACGCGTGCGCTCGCGTCGCCACGCAGCGCACCGACCAGCAGGGCTCCGAAATAACGGCAGGCGTCGAGCACGACCGGCGACTGGTGGGTCGTCCGCGAGCACTCAGCGGCCAGCGTGACGGCCGCAGCCGGGTCCGCGGCAACGAACGCCACGGCGCTGACGACCCGCGGCAGGCTGGCGGCGGACCGATCGCGCGGATCGTGCGAGCCGGCCATCGGCTGGTGCCGCCACTGGTAGGTGGCGAGCGCACGCGCGACGTCGGCAGTCGGTTCACCGGGCTCGCCCCGAGCCGAGAGGTGTCCACTGCGCCGCCAGAGCAGGTAGCGCTCGATCTGGTCGCGCGCATCGAAATGACCGAGCTCGAGCAGGCTCTCCGCAAGGCATAACGCCAGGGCCGTGTGTTGCGTCCACTCGCCGGTCGAACCACGTTCGGCCTGCCGCGCGGCGCCGGTCGCGTCGCCCGCGGCCAAACCGAGCAGCGCGCCACGCACGCGCTCCGCGCGACCCGAGTCCGCACCGGGACGGGCCGCAAGGCCGCGAGCGCGTTCGCGTGGCCCAGTCCTTGACGAAATCGGCCTGCTCTTCGGTCTCCGGCACGGTCGGCCACGATCGCGAACGCGCCGACTGCTGCCAGAGCTCGTGCAGCCGCTCGAGCGGGTCGTCGTCGACCCGTTGCGAATGGGAGGCGAGCCAGCAGCCCGCGACGGTGGCGCTGCGTCCGATGCCTGCGCGGCAGTGCACGTACACGACGTGGTCGGCTGCGAGCGCGTCGTCGATCATCGCCAGCACGCGCGCCATGACCTCGCGACCGGCGGGCACACCGTGATCGGGGATCGGCTCGCGAAGGTACTGGACCCGCCGTCCGTCGAGCGTGGCAAACGGCAGCAGCGCCTCGTAGGACGGGACCTCGCCCGGGTCCGTCAGGTCGACGAAGCAGGTCACGCCCGCGGCCAGGAAACGCCGCATTCGATCCATCGCGTCGGCCCGCGATTTCGAGCCGGGATGTTCACCGACCAGCAACCGGCCCGGCACGACCCAATAGGTCGCCGGCAGCGGTCGCGCGAGATCGAAGGATTCCTCGGAAGGCACGGTCATGCGCACATGATACGGCACCGCACGGTCGGGGCTGCGAGCCTGCGCGACGGTGTGAGAGACTTGCCCGATTACAAGAACGGGGGGTGTCCCAGTGCTGAAGCAACTCGCGGCCCGCAAGTCGGTCGCGGCGATCACCAGCGAGATCGAGGCCGGGCCACGCCTGAAGCGCGTCCTGACGGCGCGGACGCTGACCGCGATCGGGCTCGGTTCGATGATCGGCAGCGGGATCTTCGTGCTGACAGGGACCGTCGCCGCGAACCACACCGGCCCGGCCATCACGCTCGCGTTCCTCGTGGCAGCGATCGGTTGCGGGCTGGCCGCGATCTGCTATGCCGAACTCGCGTCGCTGATCCCGGTTTCCGGCAGCGCCTACAGCTACACCTACGCCACGCTCGGCGAGGGCGTGGCCTGGTTCGTCGGCTGGAACCTCGCGCTCGAGTACATGATGTCGGCCGCGACCGTCGCGGTCGGCTGGTCCGGCTACGTCGTCAACCTGCTCGAGGAGTTCGGCCTCGTGCTGCCCGCGGCGCTGACCAACGCGCCGGTCGGCAAGGGTCCGGGCCACTCGCTCGCGGCGACGGGCGCGATCGTCAACCTGCCCGCCGTCGCGATCGTCGTCGCCCTCACCTGGGTCTGCTACCGCGGCATCCGCGAGTCCGCGGCGATGAACAACGTGATGGTCATCATCAAGGTCGCGATCATCGTGCTGTTCATCGTCGTGGGCCTCGCCTTCATCGACACCGCGAACTGGCACCCGTACCTGCCGGCGAACACCGGCGAGACGGGTCACTTCGGCTGGAGCGGCGTGATGATGGGCGCGGGCATCATCTACTTCGCCTACATCGGCTTCGACACGGCGGCCACCACGGCCCAGGAAGCGCGCAACCCGCAGCGCGACGTGCCGGCCGGCATCCTTGGCGCGCTCGCGATCTCCACCGTGCTGTACATCGCCATGGCGGCGGTCATGACCGGCATGGTGAGCTACGAGAAACTCGACGTTGCAGCCCCGGTCGCCGTGGCGCTCGACGAGCACCCGTCGCTGTTCTGGCTCGGCCTGCCCGTCAAGATCGGCGCGATCGTCGGCATGACGTCGGTGATCCTGATGTCCATCCTCGGCCAGCCGCGCATCTTCATGGCCATGTCGCGCGACGGGCTGCTGCCGCCGCAGCTGCAGCAGGTGCACGCGAAGCACCACACGCCGCACGTCGGCACGTTGATCACCGGCGCGGTGGCAGCCGTGTTCGCGGGCGTCTTTCCGATCGACGTGCTCGGCGAGCTGGTCTCGATCGGCATCCTGCTGGCGTTCACGGCCGTCTGTGTCGGCGTGCTGATCCTGCGCCGGACCATGAGCGAGGCGCCGCGGCCGTTCCGCGTCCCGTTCGCGCCGGTCACGTGCACCGCGGGCGCGCTGATGTGCCTCGCGCTGACGTACTTCCTGCCGCACGACACCTGGATTCGTCTGGCTGTCTGGACCGCGGTCGGTTTCGCGATCTACTTCGGCTACGGGTTCTGGAACAGCAAGCAACGAGCGCGAGCGTAAGCGAGACCGAGTGCAGCTGGCGCGGAGCGCTCCGAGCGCTGAGCCGGGCGGTTCGGGGGAGCGGCTCCCGGGACGCCGTGAACCCATCCATGGGGGCTCCGCGCGCGACGTCCTGTCGCGCGACGGCCCGGGAACCGCTCCCCCGAACCGTCCGGCTCAGCGCTCTTCCCAGGGCTCCGCGTCACTCCCCGCATCGGATTCGCTGACGCTCGACGCCCGACGCTGTTCCAGTCCAGCGAAGTCGAATGCGGCTGGATCGGCGAGGTGCGACGTCGCGACGTTGCGCATCGCGGAGAAGATCGTCTCGGTGCGGCCCGGGAATTCGCGCTCCCACTCGGCGAGCATCCGCTTCACGGCGACGCGCTGCAGGTTGTCCTGCGACCCGCACAGCTTGCAGGGAATGATCGGGAACTCGCGGGCCCGCGCATAGCGGTCGATCTCGCGCTCGGGCACGTAGGCGAGCGGACGGATCACGACGTGACGACCGTCTTCCGACAGCAGCTTGGGCGGCATCGATTTCATGCGCCCGCCGAAGAACAGGTTGAGGAACAGCGTCTCGACGATGTCGTCGCGGTGATGGCCCAGCGCGATCTTGGTGATGCCGTTCTCGGCCGCGTACCGGTACAGGCGCCCGCGCCGCAGCCGCGAGCAGAGCCCGCACATCGTGCGACCCTCCGGCACCACGCGCTTGACGACGCTGTAGGTGTCCTGCTCGAGGATCTCGAACGGCACGCCGAGCGCGCCCAGGTATTCGGGCAGCACGTGCGTCGGAAAGCCGGGCTGCTTCTGGTCGAGGTTGACCGCCACCAGGTCGAACCGGATCGGCGCGCTGCGCTGCAGCGACAGCAGCACGTCGAGCAGCGTGTAGGAATCCTTGCCGCCCGAGAGGCAGACCATGACGCGGTCGCCGTCCGCGATCATCGCGTAGTCTTCGATCGCCTTGCCCACGAGGCCGCGCAGCCGGGCCTGCAGGCGCTTGAACGTGCTCGACGTGCGGATGACCGGGACGGCGGACATCGCGCGTGGCTACCCGCCGTCCTCCAGGTACTTGCCTTCCGCGTAGCGGAGCCACGGCGCCGCGGTCAGCGGCTTGCCGGTCGCCTTCGTGATCAGCTGCTGCGCGCTCAGGCTGGCGCCGACGCCGTGAACGTTCTGGCGCAGCCACTCGAACAGCCCGCCGAAGCGCCCCGCCGCGATCTCCGCGTCGAAATCGCTCAGGTCGTTGCGCAGCGTCTCGTAGAGCTGGGCGGCAATGAAGCCGCCGAGTGCGTACGAAGGGAAATAGCCGAACGAGCCCACGGCCCAGTGCACGTCCTGCAGGCACCCTTCCGCGTCGTTGGCGGGCCGCAGGCCGAGTCGTTCCTCGAGGCTCTGGCTCCACGCCTGCGGCAGGTCCCGGACCGGCAACGTGCCGTCGAAGATGCGCTTCTCGAGATCGAAGCGCACCATGATGTGCACCGGATAGGTGAGCTCGTCCGCGTCCACGCGGATCGCGCCGCGCCGCACGCGAATCAGCGTCCGGTAGAGGTTCTCGATTTCCCACTCGGGCCCGACGGCGCCGTAATGCTTCTCGAGCAGCGGCCGCAGGTAGGTCAGGAACGCCCGGCTGCGGCCGATGATCATCTCGAGCAGCAGCGACTGGCTCTCCTCGAGCGCCATGCCGCGGTCGCGTCCCACCGGCTGGTCGCGCCAGGCCTCGGGGAGGCCGAGGTCGTACATCGCCTGCCCGGTCTCGTGCAGCACGCCCATCAGGCCGGTGAAAGGCTCCTGCGGCACGAAGCGCGTCGTCACGCGCACGTCGCCGTTGACGCCCTCGGTGAACGGATGATCGCTCTCGTCGAGCCGACCGCGGTCGAACGGGAAGCCGAGCGCGCGCATCACGTCGACGGCGAGCGAGCGCTGTTTCGCCGTGCTGACCTTGCCGGTGATCGGCAACGGCGGCCGCTCGGCCTGCAATTCGATCGCATCGCGGATCAGGTTCGGCAGGCGCCGCGACACCACGCGGAACAGCTGCTCGATCTCGGCGCTGAGGAATCCCGGGCTGAAGCCGTCGATCAGTGCATCGTAGGGCGACAGGCCCAGCGCCTGCGACAGGACCTGGGCCTTGTCCCGCGTGAGCGCGATGACCTCTTCGAGGTGCGGTGCAAACAGCGCGAAATTGCTTTCCTGCTTGGCCTCGAGCCAGCGCACTTCGGCGACGGCCGTCGCGCGCGCGAGACGGCTGACCAGCGACGACGGGGTCGCGATCGCGTGGTCGCGCTCGCGGCGCATCTCGCGCAGGTTCGCCAGTTGCCAGTCCTCGAGCTGCGACTCGCTGGCCTGCGCCCGCTCGATCAGCCGCGACACCTTGGGGGCCGTGAGCAGCGCGTGGCACTCGGAGGCCAGCGCGGCCAGTTGCTCGCCGCGCACGCTCGCGCTGCCGCGCGGCATCATCACGGCTGCATCCCATCGCAGTACGCTCGCCGCGCCGCGAAATGCGTGCAGGCGGCGGAACTCCTGTTCGAGTTGTTGGTAGGGAGTCTGCGCCATGGCTGGGTCGGGCTGCCGGCCGCCGCCAGGGGGCAACGGTCACGGTCTGGGCATTCTAGCAACAGGCCAGCGCGGAGCGCCGCGCGAATACCGCTCTTTAGGCCATTTTTAATCTATATATCAACAGATTATGTAATTTATCTCAAACACTCCACAGGAAGCTCAGGCCCCGCCGCCCTGCTCCGTGCCGGCGGCCGGCTCCGCCGCAGCCGTCGGCGTGGTCGAGCGGAGCTTCTCCAGCAACCGGGCGATGGTCTGTGGCGACTGCGTATTGCGCGCCACGAGCGTGTAGACGGCCGGCACGACGGCCAGCGTCAGGAACACCGAGATCATCACGCCGTAGAACACCACGACGCCGATCGCCTGGCGCGACTCCGCGCCGGCGCCGCTCGAGAGCAGCAGCGGCACGGCGCCGAACGCACTGCAGAAGCTGGTCATCAGCACGGGGCGCAGGCGAATCACCGCAGCCTCGATCACGGCCTCGCGGAACTCGACGCCGCGGTCGCGCAGCTGGTTCGCGAACTCGACGATCAGGATGCCGTTCTTCGCGGCGAGGCCGACCAGCATGATCGCGGCGATCTGGCTGAACACGTTGATCGACATGCCATACATCCACAGCCCGACCAGCCCGCCGATCACGGCGAGCGGCACCGTCGTCATGATCACGAACGGGTGCAGGAAGCTCTCGAACTGCGCGGCCAGCACCAGGAAGACGACCACCAGCGCGAGCAGGAACATGAAGTAGAGCTGGCCGCCGGAATTCTTGAACTCGCGCGATTCACCGTCGAAATTGAGTCGCGCCGACGACGGCAGCTCTTCGGCCACCACGCCCTCGACGAACTCGAGCGCGGCGCCGAGCGTGTAGCCCGGGGTGAGCGCGGCGCTGATCGTGATCGAGCGCAGCCGGTCGAAGCGGTTGAGCTGCGTCGGGCCCGCAACCTCGGTGAGCTGCACGAGGTTCGACAGCGGGATCAGCTCGCCGGTGCGGTCCGAGCGCACGTACAGGTTGTCGAGGTCCTGGGGCGTCGCGCGATCCTCGGCGCGGCCCTGCAGGATCACGTTGTACTCGCGGTCACGGTCGATGAACGTCGTCACGATGCGCGAACCGAGCACGGTCTCCAGCGTACGGCCGACCGTCTGCAGCGAAATGCCGAGGTCCGCCGCCCGGTCGCGGTCCACGGTCACCCGCACCTGTGGCTTGCGCTCCTCGTAGTTCGACAGCACGTTCGACAAGTCCGGGGTTCGCCTGCATGCGTTCCATCAGCACGTCGCGCCACTGCGTGAGCTCGGCATAATCGGTGCCCCCGAGCACCACCTGCACCGGGCGAGCCGCCGCCACGCACCCAGCCACCCGGGGCGCCGACGAAGGCGCGGACGCCGGCGATCTTGTTCATCTCCATCCGCACGGCCTGCGCGATCTGGTCGGCGCTGCGCTCGCGCTCGCCCCAGGGCGCCAGCACCACGAAGCCGCGCGCCTGGTTCATCTCGTTGGCACCGCCGAAGCCGCCCGGGATGCGCACGTTGGCGCGCACGACCTCGCCGCCCTCGACTTCGCGCATCATGATGTCCTCGACCATGCGCGCGTGGCGATCCATGTAATCGAGCGACGCGCCCTCCGGCCCGGTCATGCCGATGAACAGCATGCCGCGGTCCTCGGCCGGCGTGAGTTCGCTCGGCAGCACCCGGAACAGGAGGGCCGCGATCGCCATCGCGCCGAAGGTCGCGCCGATCACCAGCCACGGCCGTCGCATCAGGCGCCGCAGCAGCCGGTCGTAGCTCGCCGCGAGCGCGCGGAAGAAACGGTCCACGGCGTCCGAGAGGCGCGAGCGCGTGGCACCGCCGGCGAGCAGCTTCGACGCCATCATCGGCGTGAGCGTCAGCGCGACCAGCGAGGAGAACAGCACCGCGGCCGCGATCGTGAAGCCGAACTCGCGGAACAGCTTGCCGACGTTGCCCTGCAGGAACGAGATCGGCACGAACACCGCCGTCAGCACCAGCGTCGTGGCGATCACCGCGAAGCCGATCTCGCGGCTGCCGTCCACCGCAGCGATCAGCGGCGGCTCGCCGAGTTCCATGCGTCGGTAGATGTTCTCGAGCACGACGATCGAATCGTCGACGACCAGGCCGATCGCGAGCACCAGGCCGAGCAGCGTCAGCACGTTGATCGAGAAGCCGAGCGCCGCCATGACCAGGAACGACGCGATGATCGACACCGGGATCGTCACGGCCGGGATCAAGCGTCGCCCGGACGTTGCCGAGGAACAGGTAGATGACCAGCAGCACCAGCAGCAGCGCGATCACGAGCGCGATCACGACCTCGCGCATCGACTCCTCGATGAACACGGAGCGATCGAGGTTCACCTCCAGGACGGTGCCCGCGGGCAGCTGCGGACGCAGCCGCTCGAGTTCCGCGCGGACCGCGGCCGCCACCTCGAGCGTGTTCGCCTTGGAGATCTGCTCGACGCCGACGCTGATGCCGGGCACCGTGTTCGAGCGCGACAGGCTGCGCTCGTTCTCCGCCGCGAGACGCACGTCGGCGACCTCGCTCAGGCGCACGAGGTAGCCATCTGCGCCACGCCCGATCACGAGCTCGCGGAAATCCTGCTCGGTGTTGAGCCCGGTCTCGGTGCGCAGCGTGAGCTCGCGCTGCGACGACTCGAGCCGCCCCGCGGGCAGCTGCACGTTCTCGCGGCGCAGCGCGCTCTCGATGTCTGCGACCGTGAGCTGCCGCGCCGCGAGCGCTTCGCGGTCGAGCCAGACGCGCATTGCATAGCGGCGCGCGCCGCCGAAGCGCACGCGCGCCACGCCCGGCAGCACGCCGAGGCGCTCGGCGATCACGCGCTCGGCGTAGTCGGTGAGTTCGAGCACGTCCAGCGTGCTGCTCGAGAGATTGACCCAGATGACGGGATCGGCGTTCAAGTCGACCTTGCCGATCTCCGGCGGATCCGCTTCCGGCGGCAGGTTCGACGCGACGCGCGCGACGCGGTCGCGGACGTCGTTGGCGGCGTCGTCGACGCTGCGAGCCGGATCGAACTCGAGGTTGATGCTCGAGCGGCCGTCGACGCTCTGCGACGTGATCTTGGTGATGCCCTCGAGGCCGGAGACGCGGTCCTCGATGACCTGCGTGATCTTGGTCTCGACGACGTCGGCCGAGGCGCCGAGGTACGTGGTCTCGATCGAGACGATCGGCGACTCCACTTCGGGCAGCTCGCGCACGGCGAGTCGCGTCAACGCCAACAGGCCGAGGATGACCAGCAGCAGGCTGACGACGGTCGCGAAGACCGGCCGCTGCACCGAGATCGTCGCAATCTTCATGACGCGGTCGCGGCCTGCGGCGTCTGCAGCGTGACGGCGACGCCGTCGCGCAGCTTCTGCGTGCCTTCGGTGACGACGAGTTCGCCCGCGGCCAGGCCCTCGGCGACCTGCACGTCACCGACGCGGCGCTGCCCGATCCGCACCTGGCGCTTCTCTGCGACGCCGTCCTCGACGACGAACACGAACATGTTGCCCTGCTCCGGAACCAGTGCCTCCTCGGGCACCATCACCGCGTCCATGGCGCCCCGCGACAGGCGGACCGTCAGGAACATGCCTGGCTTCAGCAGCCCCTTCGGGTTCGGCACGCAGCGCGCGCACGGTGACCGAACGCGTTGCGGGATCCACGCGCGTGTCGATGCTCGACACCGTGCCTTCGAAGCTCTCATCGGGGTAAGAAACGCTGCGCGCGACGATCTTGAGTCCGGTCTCGACCGCGGACACGAAGGTTTCGGGAATCGTGAAGTCGAGCTTGATCGCGCTGGTGTCGTCGAGCGTGGTGATCACCGTGCCGGGACTGATCAGCGACCCGACGCTGATGCGGCGCAGCCCGACCCGGCCGGCGAACGGCGCGCGCACCACGGTGTCGCCGAGCCTGGAGCGCGCGGAGGCCACGCGCGCCTCGTTGGCCTTGAACGTCGCCTCGATCTGCTCGATCTGCGCGTCCGACAGCACCTTGGTCGTGTAGAGCTCGCGGCTGCGCTGGTACTGGCTGCGGCTCTCGGCGAGCGCGGCCTCGGCCACCGCGAGGTCGGCGCGGGCCTGCTCTCCGTCGAGTTCGACCAGCACGTCGCCGCGCCGCACCTGCTGGCCCTCCGCGAAGCGCACCTTGGTCACCTGGTTCGCCACCTTGGCGGTCACGTCCACCGATTCGTTGGCGAGCGCGGTGCCGAGCGCCTCGAGCTCGAACGCGAGCGTCTCGACGCGAGCTGGTGCAGCGACCACGGACACGGGCATCTGGCTGGCACCGCCGCGCGCAGGCGCGCTGCCCGTGCCCGCCCCGGGTCGCGCAGCAGGTTGGGCCGCGCCGCTCGCCGGAGGTCCCGCCTTGGCGGCGGGGTTGCGCTTGGCACGCTCGCCGGTCAGGTGCGAGTAGAAAACGACCAGCAGCGCGCCGACGATGGCGCCGAGCAGCACCTTTTTTAACGTGTCCGTCATGATTTGGGTGGACGCCGCCCCGGCGCCGGAGAGTCGCGATTCGGCCGACGATTATCCCACCCTTTCGCGACGGACACGAGAAAGGATGCAGCCCCAGCGGCTCCGGGTCAGGGCTCCGGGTCCGACCCCTCGGCGATACCCTCGAAGAGCGGCGTCGACATGTAGCGCTCGGCCGTGTCCGGCAACATCGCCAGCAGGACCGATCCCTCGGGCGCGGTCTCGGCCACCTTCAGCGCGGCAGCGAACGTGCCTCCGGACGAAATGCCACAGAAGATTCCCTCGTTGCGCGCCAGTGAGCGCGACGCCGCGATCGATTCCTCGTCGGTCACCGGCACGATCCGATGGGGCACGGATCGATTCAGCACCTTCGGCACGAAGTCCGGCGTCCAGCCCTGGATCTTGTGCGGCTTGAACTCGGCACCCGCGAGCAGCGAGGCGCTGGTCGGCTCCGTCGCAATCACCTGCACCTCCGGACGCGCGAGGCGAATCATCTCGCCCACGCCCGTCAGCGTGCCGCCCGTGCCCCAGCCGGTGACGAAGAAGTCGAGCCGCCTCCCCGCGAAGTCACCGAGGATCTCGGGCCCCGTGGTCTGGCGATGGTAGGCCGGATTCGCCGGGTTCTCGAACTGGCGCGCGAGGAACCAACCGTGCTTCTTCGCGAGTTCCTCGGCCTTGCGCACCATGCCGCTGCCGCGTTCAGCCGCCGGCGTCAGGATCACCTTGGCGCCGAGCATGCGCATGATCTTGCGGCGCTCGATCGAGAACGTCTCGACCATGACGGCCACGAACGGATAGCCCTTCGCGGCGCAGACCATCGCGAGCGCAATGCCGGTGTTGCCCGACGTCGCCTCGACGACCGTCTGCCCGGGCTGCAGGGCGCCGCTGCGCTCGGCGTCCTCGATGATCGCGATCGCGAGCCGGTCCTTCACCGACGATAGCGGATTGAAGTACTCGCACTTCACGTACATCGTGACGTGCGCAGGGCGCGATGCGGTTGACGCGCACGATCGGCGTGCGCCCGATGGTGTTCAGGATGCTGTCGTAGATCATTGGAACCCTCCCCCAGAGCGCGTTATGTGTGGATACCGACTATAGCCGAGGAAAGCGCGGCGGCTCATGCCGATCGGGAATGAGGGGATAGGGGATAGGGGATGGGGGATAGTCAGAGTGGCGCCGGAACATGCGGCGGAACCTTCTTCACTATCCCCCATCCCCTATCCCCCATCCCCTAGAAGTACAGCCGCATGATCGCCCGGGCCACGCACGCGGGCTTCGCCTGGCCCTCGACTTCCACCGTGTACTGCTCACAGACCTGCAGCCCGCCCTCGACCGTCTCGACCTCGAGCAGCACGCAGCGCGCGCGCACCCGGCTGCCGGAGATCACGGCAGCGGGAAAGCGCAACTTGTCGAGCCCGTAGTTGATGACCTGGCGGACGCCCTCGAAGACCGGGCGCTCGCCGTCCACGAGGCCGCGCAGCAGCGGGTACAGCGACAAGGTCAGGTAACCGTGCGCAATGGTCGCCTTCCACGGCGACTCGCGGGCCGCCCGCTCCGGATCGACGTGGATCCACTGGTGGTCGCCCGTCGCTGCCGCAAACGCGTCGATGCGCTGCTGCGTTACCTCGAGCCACTCGCTGCAGTGGATTTCCTGCCCGATCTGCTGCTGCATCCGCTCCAGGACCAGTTGCTGCGACATGATTTCGTCTTCCTTGCCGGGTGCCGTAGGTCAAATGCCGGCGTCTGACTCGTCAGTCTAGGGTCTGCGCCCCGTCCGGGCTACCCGCCGCCTCTTTCTTGCGGCGCATTAACCCTGAGGTACACTGCAGGCCATGAGCCAGGAACGCCTGATAAAAAAATACGCCAACCGTCGTCTGTACGACTCGTCGCAGAGCCGGCACATCACGCTCGACGACATCCGCGGCTTGATCGTCAAAGGCGAGCGGATCAAGGTCGTCGAGGACAAGACCGGCCACGACATCACACGCCACATCCTGTTGCAGGTGATCGCCGAGCAGGAGCAGTTCGGCCGGCCGATCCTGAGCACCAAGGTGCTCGAGGCGATCATCCGCTTCTACGGCAACGCGATGCAGGGCCTGCTGGCCAGTTTCCTCGAGAAGAGCATCGAGACGTTCCTCAAGCAACAGGAGGCGTTGCAGGCGCAGATCTCGAAGATCGTCGCCCACACGCCGCTCGCGACCGTGGCCGACCTGACCCGCCAGAACCTGGAATCGCTGGCGAAGATGCAGGAGTCCATGCTGAACGCCCTGCTGCCGAAGCGGGACAAGGACAAGGGACGCGAAGAGGACGACAAGCGCTCCTGATGCGCATCTGCTTTCTGTCCGCCGAGTACTCTCCATTCGCCAAGACCGGTGGTCTGGGCGACGTGTCGGCCGCGCTGACCCGCCACCTCGCTCGCCGCGACCACGATCTGCGGGTCTTCATCCCGCTGCACGGCCAGATGGACCTGCGCGGCGTCGATCGCCATCCGGTGGACTTCCTGCAGGGGCTCAGCGTGCGCGTCGGTCCGCACGAGTTTCACTATGGCGTCGATACCGCCCGCGTGCCCGGGTCGGACCTCTGGGTGCACCTGGTGGACTGCCCGGCGATCTTCGATCGGCCGCGAATCTACTCCGACGCGCCCGATGAGCACGTGCGCTACCTGATGCTGACACGCGCAGCCTTCGAGTGTTGCCAGCGCATGGGCTTCGCCCCGGAAATCCTGCACTCGAACGACTGGCACACGGCGTTCGCACCGCTGCTGCTGCGCACCGCCTACGCGTGGGACCGCGGGATCTTCGGTGCGGCGAAGAGCGTGTTCACGATCCACAACATCGGCTACCAGGGCGTGTTCTCCGCAGCCCGGGCCGGCGAGCTCGCGCCGGGGGTCGGCGTCGAGATGCTGCACCAGGCCGATCTCGCCGCGGGCCGGCTGAATCCGATGCGGCACGCGATCATGTACGCGGACGCGGTCACGACGGTGAGCCCCACCTACGCCGAGGAGATCCGCACGCCGGAGGGCGGCCATGGACTCGACGACGATTTGCGCTCACGCGGCGCGGCCGTGGTCGGGATCCTGAACGGCGTGGACTACGAGGAGTGGAACCCCGCGACGGACCGCTACGTGCCGCATCGCTTCGACCCGAGCGACCTGTCCGGCAAGGCCCGCAACAAGGAGGCGCTGCTCGACCTGCTGCGCATGCCCACGGCGACGACGACGCCGCTGATCGGCATGGTCACGCGGCTCACGCACCAGAAAGGCATCGACCTGCTGTTCGACGCGCTGCCGGAAGTACTCGAATCGGGTCGCGTGCGTTTCGTCGCGCTCGGCAGCGGCGAGCACCACTACGAGCGCTTCATGCACGGCCTGCAGGAGCGCTTCCCGGGGCGGGCCGTTTTCTACAGCGGCTACAGCGAGGAACTCGCGCACTTCATCGAAGCCGCCGCCGACATGTTCCTGATGCCGTCGATGTACGAGCCCTGCGGCCTCAACCAGATGTACAGCCTGAAGTACGGCACCGTGCCGATCGTGCGCCGCACCGGCGGCCTCGCGGACTCCGTGCGTCACTTCGACCCGGCGACTGGCCAGGGCACCGGCGTCGTGTTCAACGACTTCGACCCGAACGGCGTGCGCTGGGCGCTCGCGACCGCAATCGAGTGGTTCGGCTGGCCGAGCGTGTGGCGACGCCTGATGCTGAACGGCATGCGCGAGGATTTCTCGTGGGACGCGCAAGTCGCCGAATACGAGCGGCTCTACGCCGAACTCGCGGGCCACTGAACGCAACGGCGCGCGGCCGCTACAGGGACTTGCCCGCCGGCTTGAGCGGCGGCAGCGTCTTCGAGAAATCGACCGTGCCGCGATGGCTGAACGGAATCTTGCGGATCATGCCCTTCTCGACGTAGACCTTGCCGACGATCTCGTAGTCGAGGTTCTCGAGCTTGCCGCCGCCCACGCGGCTCAACAGCCGCGCGAAGCCGCTCACGAAGTTCGTCGACACGAGCATGTCGAACTCCGCCTCGCCGAGCGCCGGCAGCAGGAAGCTGTTGCTGGCCACGCCCTCGGCAAAGCTGTCACCCATCAGGATGATCTGGTAGTCGAGGCCCTTGATCGGCAACTCGAGGTCGTTCGGGTTCTTGACCAGCACGCGCACCTTGAAGCGTTGCGCGAACATGTCACTCGAGAGCATCTGCACGCCGGTGACCTCGAGGCTCGGCGCGACGAGTTCCGAACCCAGCGTCGTGCAGCCGGTGAGCAGCGCCGCCGTGAGCAGCAGGACGAACGGCCGGGCAAGACGTTTCAGCATGGGGTCCTCAGGAATGCGGGCTGCTGCGCAGCATCGCGGCGGTGACCAGCACGACGCCGCTTTCGGTCACGTAGAAGCGCTCGGCATCGGCCGCGGGATCGACACCGATCTGCATGCCGTCGGGAATCAGCGCACCGCTGTCGATGATCGCGCGGCGGATCACGCAACGTTCGCCGACCCGCACCCGCGGCAGCAGCACCGAGCTGTCGATCGACGAGTAATCGTGCACGCGGACCTGCGAGAACAGCAGCGAATTCTTGACGCGCGAGCCCGAGATGATGCAGCCGCCCGAGACCATCGAATCGATCGCGGCGCCGCGGCGATCGTCGTCGTCGAAGACGAACTTCGCCGGCGGTAATTGTTCCTGGTAGGTCCAGATCGGCCACTGCTCGTCGTAGATGTTGAGTTCGGGCGACACCTGGACGAGCTCCATGTTCGCCTCGTAATAGGCGTCCACGGTGCCGACGTCGCGCCAGTAGTTCTGCGCCTTGGTGCGCACGTCCTCGAACGGATAGGCGAAGACGCGCAGCTTGTCGATCGAGTCGGGAACGATGTTGCGACCGAAATCGTGGGCGGAGTTCGGATCCTCGGCGTCCGCGCGCAGCAGCCGCTCGAGCAGCCGCGGGTTGAACACGTAGATGCCCATCGACGCGAGCACGGTGTCCGGACGGCCCGGAATCGGGGTCGGGTCCGTGGGTTTCTCCTGGAATCGCAGCACGCGATTCGATTCGTCGACGGTCAGCACGCCGAATTCGCGCGAGCGGTCGATCGGCACCTCGACGACGCCGACGGTGATGTCCGCTTCCTTCTCGACGTGGAAGCCGATCATCGGGCCGTAGTCCATCTTGTAGATGTGGTCGCCTGCGAGCACCAGCACGTGCAGCGGCCGGTGCGCTCGGATCAGGTCCATGTTCTGCCAGAGCGCATCCGCGGTGCCCTGGTACCAGTCACCGCCGCGGCGCTGCTGCGCCGGAATCAGTTCGACGAACTCGCCGAACTCGCCCCGCAGGTAGCCCCAGCCGCGCTGGATGTGCTGGATCAGCGAATGCGCCTTGTATTGCGTCAGCACCGAGATCTGCCGGATCCCGGAATTGACGCAGTTGGACAGCGCGAAGTCGATGATGCGGAACTTGCCGCCGAACGGCGTCGCCGGTTTGCAGCGGTCCTCGGTGAGGTCCCTGAGCCGCTCGCCGCGGCCGCCCGCCATGATCACCGCAAGGGTGCCGCGGGTCAGCCGGCTCAGGTAACGACGTGGTGCGAACAATCGGTGCTGTTCCGTGGACATCCTTTCTCCGCACTCCCGTCGGCCGGCCTCCCGCGATGTTACAGATTGCCCGCGACGAACGTCATCCGCACAGCACCACGCCCGCGGCCCGACCGGCTGTGGCTTCGTCCAATTTGGTACTATTGACTTAACGATAGTAGGTTGCCGTCTAATAGTGTCCAATCAATAGCATGAGTCAGCGGACGGCAATGCCTGAACTCGACGACACGCTGGACCCCGCCGACGCCACGGAAGCACAGCGACGCAAGTTCCAGCGCGAGCTGAGCGCCGGGCTGACGTCCCTGGTGCTGCTGTCGGTGCTCGCCGATGCGGACGAAGACCTCTACGGCTACGAAATCGCGCGGCGCCTGGCCGGCGAACACGACGGCGCCGGCCCGTTCAAGCAGGGGGCGCTGTATCCGGTACTGCGCAACATGAGTGCCGCCGGCCTGCTCTCGAGCCGTGTCGTCCCCTCGTATTCGGGGCCGCCCCGGCGTTACTACCGGATCACCGCGCCCGGGCGCGATGCGCTCGAGGCCTGGCGCTCGACCTGGACGGCCACGCGCGACTTCGTCGATGCCACACTCAATCGTGCCGCTGCCCAGGAGACTTCGACATGACGGCCGTCACTCCACGCACCGTCGAGCAGTACCTCGACGCCTTGCGACAGGCGCTGAAGGGGGCCGACCCGGCGCTGGCGCAGGACGCGCTCTATGATGCCGAGGAGCACCTGCGCGCCGAGCTGGCCCAGCATCCGGGTGACGCCGAGGGCGACGTGCTCGCCCGGATCGTCACGAGCTACGGCGCGCCCGACGAGGTCGCGGACGCGTATCGCGCCAACGAGGCGACGATCCAGAAGGCCCTGCGCACGCCACCACCCCGGGCGCGCAGCTCTGCGCTCGGGCGCTTCTTCGGCATCTATGCCGACCCGCGCGCCTACCTGTCGTTGCTTTACCTGCTGCTCACGCTGGTGACCGGAATCGTCTACTTCACGTTTGCGGTGACCGGACTCTCGCTGTCGATCGGGCTCGCGATCCTGATCATCGGCGTGCCGTTCTTCCTGGTCTTCATCGGCGTCGCGCGCGTCATCGCGCTCGCCGAGGGCCGCCTCGTCGAGTCGATGCTCGGCACGCGCATGCCGCGCCGGCCGACGTATCCGGACCGCGACACGCCGCTGCTGCAGCGCATCGGCGAGATGCTCAAGGACCCGCGCACCTGGGGCACGCTGCTCTACCAGGTGGCGATGCTGCCGCTCGGCGTCTTTTACTTCACGTTCACGGTCGTCGGCATCGTCGTCTCGCTCGCGATGTTCCTCGCGCCGATCGGCGCGCTGCTCTACCATGCCGGCCTCATCCAGATCGAAGGGACCGTGCAGTCGCCTCACCCGGCATTGCTGCCGCTCATCTCGATCCTCGGACTCTTGCTGCTCACGATCACGATGCACCTGGCGCGAGGACTCGGTTACCTGCATGGCCAACTGGCGAAGACGCTGCTCGTATCCGCTCGCGCCCCCTCATGAACCCGGCAGCGGCGCGCCGCTGGCCGCATTGCTGATTGCGCTCTCCGCGACGGCCTGCGGACACGCGAAGGAAAAGGCGGCCGCGCAAGCGGCACCCCCCATGGATCCGGCGAGCTGCGTTCCAGCGGAGGAAGGCGCGCTGCGCGCTCGACTGCAGGGCGAAATCGACGTCGAGATCGATTGGGCCGCCGAAACCACGCACTGCCGCGGCGGCGTGCGCCCGCAGGGCGACGGCGTGCGCCTGATCTACAAAGGCACCACCGACGCCACCGGACCGCTGCTGATCGTCTTCGGGCTCGCACCGCTCAGGGCGGGCGAGTCTGCGCGTAACGTACCGGCGAACCTGACGCTGGTGCGCGAAGGCACGGGACAGTTCTACGCCACGCGCGGCCAGGACAAATGTGCGTTCGACGAGGTCCGCCAGACGCCGGTCGATGCGGCGCCGAACCTTTTTCGTCTCGAGGGTCGCGGCTATTGCACGCAGCCGGCGCGCGCGCTGGCCGGCGACGGCGCCGTGCTCATTTCGCGCTTCGACGTCGTGGCCATCGTCGACGCGTCGATCTCCGGAGCCGGCCCATGAGGACGCATGGTCTCGTGGCCGCGCTGGCGGTGGTTCTGCTCAGCGCCGCAGCGTCACCCGACGCGACCGCACAGGAGCGCGAATCACTGCTGCCGCTCTCGGCATTTCCTCGCGAGCGCATCGCGATCGAAACCCGCAGTGCGCGCCGCCACACGTTCGATGCGTGGCGCGCGGACACGGCGCAAACCCGCGCGCAAGGACTCATGTTCGTCCGCAGCCTGCAGCCGGAACAGGCCATGATCTTCGTCTACGCGCCGCCACAGCTTGTCGGCATGTGGATGAAGAACACGCTGGTTCCGCTCGACATGCTGTTCGTCGATGCCGACGGTTGCGTCGTCAAGGTGCACGAGCGGGCGGAGCCCGGCGCGCTCGAGACGATCGCCTCGGAGGCCCCGGTCGTGCTGGTCGTCGAACTCGCAGGCGGCGTCGCCGGCGACCTCGGCCTGCGCGCCGGTGATCGCGTGGTGCGACCGGCTGTCAACTGGCCGCGAGAGCCGCGGCCGTGTACCCCGCGGCCCTGAATTCCGCTACCATCCCGCGCGCGGAACCACACAGGAAAAAGCGATGAACAGACCCGTACTGCTCCTTGCCGCCGTCGGCGCGGCACTGCTTGCCGGAGCGTCCGCGCGGGCCGATTCGAGCCTGCCTTGGAACGACGAGGTCGGCCAGTGGTTCGTCGCGCCGTTCGTCGGCATGACCTTCGTCGACGATGATCGCCTGCTCGACGACGACCTGATCTACGGCGCGTCGGTCGGCAAGCATCTCGATGAACGCTGGAGTGCCCAGCTGACTGGCTATTCGAGCGACTTCGACAATGACGGCCTGCGGCCCGAGTGGACCTGGCCGGCGACGTTCGACGGCTCGATCTCCGGCGTGTCGTTCGACCTGATGCGCGTCTTCGCGCGCGACAGCCGGATTTCGCCTTACCTGCTCGGCGGCGCCGGCTACCAGACCTCGGACTACGAAGGCACCGAGGGCGACAGCAACGTCTCCGCTTCGCTGGGCCTCGGCCTGATGTGGGACCTGGCGCGCAGCGCGGACGGCTCGCGTACCGTGCAGTTGCGACCGGAAGTCCGCAGCCGGTGGGACCTGCAGAGCGGCAACACGCTGAACGACCTGGTGGCGCAGGTCGGCCTCGCCTTCGGATTCGGCCCGCCGCGGCCGGTGCCGGAGGTGGCCGCGCCGCCGCCCCCGCCGCCCGCCGCCCCCGCCCCCGCCCGCCAAGTGCGCCGATGGCGACATGGACGGCGTGTGCGACGAGATGGACAAGTGCCCGAACACGCCGGCCGGCACCAAGGTCGACAAGGCGGGTTGCCCGCTCGAGCAGACGCTGAAGGTCCTGTTCGACTTCGACAGCGCCGAGCTGCGCCCCGAGTCGATCACGGAGCTCGAGCGCGTCGTGACGTTCATGAACGACGTGCCGTTCGCGACGGCGCTCATCGAAGGTCACACGGACAGCGTCGGCAGCGATGCCTACAACCTGAAGCTGTCGGATCGTCGTGCCAAGTCGGTGTACGACTACCTGACCTCGCGCGGCGTCGATCCGGCTCGCCTGAGCTCGATCGGCCACGGTGAGGCCAAGCCGATCGCCGACAACGCGACCGACGAGGGTCGCCAGCTGAACCGTCGCGTCATGCTGATCCGCACGGATTCGGGCATGTAATCGACCTGCAAGCACGGGCTGGCCACGAGGCCCCGGGGCGCAAGTCCCGGGGCCTCGTGCTTTTCGGGTGTGTGTTTTTGGCAACAGTCGTGTCCGGCTTGCTCCGGATCGGTGCGAGGCTGTTGGTATCCGCTCCAGACCGTCGCTGATCAGCGTCCCGCGCAGCTGAAAATCCCCTGTGGATCTACTGCAACAAAGGCTTCCCACGCGGCTTGCGAAGGGTGTAGGATCCTGCCCACTTGTGACCGGCACGCAACGCTTGCGGCGGTTCACGGGGGTATCCCGGGAACCTCAGGACCTTCGGAGGGGAGGTCTGGGGTTTCATCGCAACCGTTCCTGAAACACCTCGTTGGAGGAAATGATGGCCAATCGTAACGTTACGCGCGCAGTGCGCCTCGCACTGATCGCAGCCGGCACGGCAAGTGTCGGTGCTTTTGCACCGGGCGCCCTCGCCCAGGAAGCCGAGCTCGAGCAAATCGTCGTCACCGGTTCGCGCATCGCGCGTCCTGACTACGAGTCTGCCAGCCCGGTCGTCTCCGTCAGCCAGCAGCTGTTCCAGCAGTCCGGCTCGGCCAGCGTCGACACCGTGATCAACGCGCTGCCGCAGTTCGTTCCGTCGATCACCAGCACCTCGAACAACCCGTCGAACGCCGGCCAGTCGAACATCGACCTGCGCGGCCTCGGCAGCAACCGCGTCCTCGTGCTGATGGACGGCCGCCGCGTCGTGCCCGCCAACGGCAACGGCACGGTCGACCTGAACCTGCTGCCCTCCTCGCTGATC
Source organism: uncultured Gammaproteobacteria bacterium (assembly GCA_963777725.1). GTDB lineage: Bacteria > Pseudomonadota > Gammaproteobacteria > Steroidobacterales > Steroidobacteraceae > RPQJ01. Next base: position 219,961 of record CAVZRR010000020.1, on the reverse strand, counting down.
CAGAACGTCGAGATCATCTCGGGCGGCGCGTCGGCAGTGTACGGTTCGGACGCCATCTCGGGCGTCGTGAACTTCCGCCTGAACACCGATTTCGAGGGCCTCGAGTTCGACGGCACCTACGGCATCACCGAACAGGGCGATGGCAACGAGTGGCAGGGCACGGTTAGCGCCGGCACCAAGTTCGCCGACGGTCGCGGCCACATCATGGGCGCGGTGTCGTACACCGAGCGTGATTCGGTCACGCAGGCCGACCGCAAGTTCAGCGAAGTCGCGCTGGGCTGGGACGGCGAGGCATTCGTGCCGGTCGGCTCCGGCACGATCGAGGAAGGCCGCGTGACCGTGGCTGCCCCGGCGGCGACGATCACCCAGTTGTTCCAGCAGCAGTACGGCATCCCCGGCGTCACGCAGACGACCTACGGCTTCAACGCCGACGGCACGCTGTTCACGCTCGGCACCGGCGACCCGGGTAGCGTGTTGAACTACCGTGGCCCGATCACCAATTCGTTCAACGACGCGTCGTACAGCTACAACTACGCGCCGCCGAACTACCTGCAGCTGCCGCTCGAGCGCACCAGCGTGTTCGTTGCGGGCAGCTTCGACGTCACGGACAACCACCAGGCGTACGCGCAGGGCATCTACGCGGACTACACCGTTGACACGGCGCTGGCCCCCACGCCGCTCAGCAACGTGTTCACGCCGCCGACCAACCCGTTCATCCCGGCCGACCTGCAGACGCTGCTCGATGCCCGCACCACCCGGACGCGCGCTTCTCGCTGACCCGCCGCATGACGGAAATCGGGCCGCGCACGGAAAGCAACGAGTACGAGGTCTACCAGTTCATCCTCGGCATGAAGGGTGACATCGTCAGCGACTGGACGTACGACGTGTACGGCTCGCTCGGCAAGGTCGAGCTGAACACCGACCAGGTCGGCAACGTCAGCCGCGAGGCCTGGGAAGCAGCTGACCTACGCCCCGGATGGCGGCGTCGCACTGTGCGGCGGCTTCAATCCGTTCGGCGCGGGCGCGATCACGCCCGAGTGCGCGGCGTTCATTTCGCGCAACACGAGCTATGCCGAGACGACCGAGCAGAACATCTTCGAAGCGACCGCCACCGGTTCGCTGTTCGAACTGCCGGCCGGCAAGGTCATGGCTTCCGTCGGCTACATGTACAAGGAAGACTCGTACGAGTTCGCCCCGGACGCGACCCTGGCGCGCGAGCTGCCGGACGGCCGCTTCGACATCGCGGGCTTCAACGCTGCGCTCGCCGATCGAAGGCGACACCGACTCGAACGAACTGTTCACGGAAATCCTGATCCCGATCCTGGCCGACATGCCGGGCGCCGACCGCCTCGAGGCGACGGTGGGCTATCGCTACGCCGACTACTCGACCGTGGGCGGCGTCGACAGCTACAAGGGTGAGTTGATGTGGCGGCCGATCGCCCCGATCAGCCTGCGCGGTTCGTACCAGCGGGCGGTTCGCGCGCCGAGCGTCAGCGAGCTGTTCTCCCCGCAGGTGCCGAACTTCCCGGCGTACTCGAACCCGGATCCGTGCAGCATCACGAGCGCGAACCGCACGGGCCCGAACGCCGCGGCGGTACGGGACCTGTGCCTGGCGCAGGGCATTCCGGCCACGTTGATCGACAGCTACAACTTCAACAACAGCCAGGTTGAAGGTCTCGCGGGCGGCAACCCGGACCTGATCGAGGAAACGGCCGACACGTTCACCGCGGGCATCACGTTCCAGTCGCCCTCGAGCAACCCGTGGCTGTCCGCGTTCCAGCTGTCGGTCGACTACTACAGCATCGAGATCGAGGACTTCGTGACTTCGGTTCCGGCCCGCACGTTCATCGCGCGGTGCTATGACCCGGCGTACAACCCGACCTTCGACGTCAACAACGAGTTCTGCAGCTTCTTCGACCGGCGCGCTGAGGATGGCAACATCGTCGACGCGCTCGAGGTGAACGCGAACGTGGGTGCGATCGAGACGGCGGGCATCGACGTCCAGGTCGACTGGGCGGCGGACATGGGTCCGGGCCGGTTCAGCGTGAACTGGATCATGACCTTCCTCGACAAGTGGGAAATCCAGGAAATCCCCGGCGACCCGTTCACCCCGCTCGAGGGCACGGTCGGCTACTTCGGCGCGGGCGACAACTTCCCGGACGAGAAGTCGACGATGAACCTCGCGTACAAGATGGGCGGCTGGGGCTTCTCGGGCCAGTGGCGCTACATCAGCAAGGTGGACGACATCGGCGAGCCGGACTTCGAGCTGGATTCGCGGAACTACTTCGATCTGACGACCAGCTACGCGTTCGACGAGGGTGCTCCTCGACGGCGCGACGATCCGGGTCGGCGTGATCAACGTAGCCGACGAGGATCCGGTGCTCTATCCGTCCTCGCAGCAGGCGAACACGGATCCGACCACGTACGACGTGCTGGGTCGCCGTTACTTCCTGAACCTCAACTACAAGTTCTGATAAAACCGCAGCCGCTAACGGCTGCACTGAACGGCGGGCGCAAGCCCGCCGTTTTTTTTGCGCGCGAGACGGCCGTCCCCGGCCGGCCGCTGCATGCTAGATTTCCGCGCGTGGACCGGAATCTCCAACTGGCGAAAGCCCACGACCTGATGCGCCGCGGCCAGCTGCCAGCGGCCGAAGCCGTCTGTCGCGCCCTGCTTGCCGCCGCGCCTCGCGATGCCGACGCGCTGCAACTGCTGGGCCTGGTGCGCAAGCAGGCGGGCGACCTCGACCAGGCGGAAAGCCTGCTGCGCTCGAGCGTCGAGGCCGCGCCGGATCGCGCCGAATACCATGCAAACCTCGGCAACCTGCTGCGCAGCCGCGGCCGCATTGCGGACGCGGAGCTGTCTTACCGGATGGCGCTGCAGATCTCGCCCCAGCTGCGCACCGCACGCCTGGGACTCGCCCGGCTGCTGAGCGACGCCTCGCTGCATGCGGCCGCGGCTGGTGAAGCGCAACAGCTGCTGGCCGCCAACGCCCGCGATGCCGAAGCCTGGAGCGCTCTTGGCGTCGCGCTGCGTGGCCAGGGCCGGCATGCCGAGGCGGAGGCTGCGTATCGCAAGGCACTCGAGATCGCACCGGGCTACACCGCCGCACGGCACAATCTCGGCGCGCTGCTGAGCCAGCAGCAACGAGCCGAGGAAGCCCTCACGGAGCTCGATCGCGCGGCGAGCGCCGGGCTGGGCGGACGCGAGATCGCATTCAACCGCGGTCGCGCGCTGGCCGATCTTGCGCGGTTCGACGAGGCCGAGCAGTCCTACCTCGCGGCGCTCGCGGCCGACCCTGGGCACCTCGACACGCAGGTCGCCCTCGCCAAGCTGCGCTACATGCGGGGCGACCGGGACTTCGCGCGGGAATTTCAGCGTGGCGAGCAAGCGCGACCGCGCGACGTGCGACTGCGGATGGCCCATGGCCAGGTGCTGCGCCAGGCCGGCGACGCGGTCGCGGCGGAGCGCATCCTGCGCGACGTGCTGAAATCTGAAGGATTCATTCCCGAGGTCGCGTCCGCGCTCGCGATCGTGCTGCACGAGCAGGGCCGCCTCGCCGAAGCCGCGGCCGAGGCGCGCGCCGCTCGCGACGCAAGACCGGAGAACGCTGCGCTCGACGAGGCCCTGGTCGGCGTGCTGTTGACCCAGGGCGAGGCGGAGGAATGCCTCGCCCTCGTGCGTCGCCAGCGCGAACTCGCGCCGCTCGACCAGCGCTGGATTGCCTACGAGGCCACCGCGCTGCGGCTGCAGGGCGACGACGAATACCACCGCCTCTACGATTACGCGCGCTTCGTGCAACCGTTCGAGCTCGAGCCTCCCGCGGGCTGGGCCTCGATCGAGGCATTCAACCAGGACCTGATCGAGGTCCTGCTGCGCCTGCACCGCTTCCAGTCGCACCCGCTCGACCAGAGCCTGCGGCTCGGCACGCAGACGCCGCGCAGCCTGCTGGTCGAGCCCGACCCGGTCATACGAACGTTCCTGAAGGCGATCGAGACGCCGATCGCCGAGTATCGGGCCGCGATCGGGCAGGATCCCCGGCACCCGCTGACCGTCCGCAATTCAGGCGCATCACAGCTGGTCGGCTGCTGGTCCGTGCGGCTGCAGCGCGGCGGTTATCACGTCAACCACACGCACCCGGCCGGCTGGATCAGCTCGGCGTACTACGTCGAGGTTCCGCCCGAAGTGGCGGACGAGACGGCGCAGAGCGGATGGATCAAGTTCGGCGAGCCCGGCCTGCCGGTGCCGGGCGCCACACCGGAGCGCGTGGTTCAACCGCGGCCGGGTCGCCTGGTGCTGTTCCCGTCGTACATGTGGCACGGCACGACGCCGATCACCGGCGACCAGCCCCGCATGACCGTCGCGTTCGACGTGATCCCCACTCCGCAGCCGCGCTGAGCGCGGCTCAGGGCTTGGCGAGGTTGACCCGCCACGCGACGAGATGCTGCCCGCCGTGGCGCTGCTCGCGATGCTGGACGTCGACGAACCCCGCGGCCGCGGCCTGGCTCAAGACCTCGCGCAGCTCCGACTCGGAGAATGCGGCGCCCCCCAGGTCCTGCAGCCTGCGGACCGACGCCCGCAGTTCCTGCTCCATCTGGTCGACGGCGCGCAGCAGCACCGGCACGCTGGCCTTGCCGCGCTGCTCGAACACTCGCTGCAGTGCATCGACGGTCGACGGCAATAGCAGCGACCCCTTCGAGGCACGCGCCTCGGCCTGCAGCCGGTTGCCTGCGGCGACGAGCTCCTGCCACGGACCGACCGCGGTCTTCGGCGTGTCGCGCTCGGCCTCGAGGTAACGACGCAGCAGGCGAAACACCTTGGTGTCGTCGAGCACGAGCGCGGCGTGGCGCAGCGACTCGTCGGCATTGCGCACGATCACCGAGTCGCGGTGGTGCAGCAGGAACTGGCCGCGGCCACCCGGTTTCAAGACGCGGAAGATCTCCGCGAGTGCGCGGTCCCGTTGCGTGTATTCGAGAGCGTACTGCCCACTGACGGCGTCGAACCCGTTCGCTTCGAAGGGCAACTGCTCAGCGGGCACGCCGGGATGGAACTCGATGCCGGCCAGCAGCGTCGCCCCGTTCGGCACGTGCCGCACCGGATCGACCTGGGCGAGATCCACGCCGTGGATCTCGAAGCTGCGACCCAGCGTGGCCGCCGTCTCCTTCGCGATCAGCGCGACCGCACCGTTGCCGGTGCCGATGTCCAGCACGCGGGCTCCGTCGGGCAGCGTCGCGAAAAAGGTCACCCATGCATCGCGGACTTCGCCCGTATAGCCCGGCTCGAGGCCCATCGGGCAACTGACGAGCGCGCCACCGCGGTAGTAGGACTCCCAGTGTTCGAGGTTCATTCGATCTCCATGCTGACTGCACCACCGCTGCGGCTGGAGCGCCGCGTCGGCCCGCGAGTGTACACCGGCGGCCGCACACGTTACTGGTGGCGCCGCAGGCGCGTCCCGCAGTCGTTGCTGCTGCAGTTGCGCACCACGGCACGGCGCGGCGCGTAGGTCTTCAGCTGGAACTCGTGGCGGCCGTAGTCGACGATGAATCGCTCGAGCGTGCCGATCAGGTCCATGCCGATCAGCAGCGCGGGCTCCTGGGTCAGCCCCCAGATCTCGAACACGTGCATGTCGCCGAACGTGACCATCAGGTTGCGCAGCTCGACCGGACCGATGCTGACCATCGGCGACGGGAACGTGACGCCAGCGGCCTGGTCGGGAGTCGCGCCGAGCACCGTCGTCTCGATGACGTCCTGGCTGCCGCGCTTCTTCAGCAGCGCGTCGCGCAGCGGCAGGTTGCCGAGCGTCCGTTCCGCGCCCGTGTCGATGATGACCTGCACCTCCTCGCGCCCGATGCGCCCGGCCACCAGCAGCAGCCCACCCTGCTCGAGGCGCGCCGGCACCGTGACGTAGCCCGACGGCGCGCGGCGTCCGGTGGAGCGGCTGATCCGGACGCGGTCATTGGCAAAGTCCACTTCGATGCGGGCATCCTGCAGGCCATCGATGCCCAGGATGCCGTCCGCGCCGGCGAACACCGGGTCGGACAGGATCGGCGCCCGCACGTCGCGCAGTACGATGTCCCCGGCACTCAGGGTGTCGAGCGCGACGGCCGGCATGTCCGCCGTGCCGGTGACGCCGTGGACCGCGATCGAATCGGCCAGCGCCGGATCGAGCCCGAGTGCGGTCACGACGCGCGACGAGACCGCGGAGCGATTTGCGCCAGTGTCGAGGATGAATCGGAACGGGGCCTGACCGTTGATCTCGATCGGGGCGAGCACGCGGCCGATGCGGTCCTTGCGCGTCGGCGTCGCGAACAGCGTCTCTTCGGGCGGGAACTCCGTGGATTGCGCCGGCGGGGACTCGCTCGGCGCGGGCACCGAGCCCGCCGCCGGCGCCACGCTCGCACCGCAGGCCAGCCCGAGTACGGCGAATGCGGCGGCCAACGCTGCGGGTTGCGACTTCATGCGCGTACCGGCAGCTCCGCGCTCTTGCGCACCGTGCGCAGCGCAAAGCTCGACTGCACGCGCGCCACGCCGGGAAGCCGCGTCAGGTGCTGGCTGTGCAGGCGCTCGAAATCCGCGGGGTCGGTGACGACGACCCGCAGCAGATAATCTTGCTGGCCGGTCATCAGGTAGCACTCCATGACCTCGGGGACGCGCCGTACCGCCTCCTCGAAGGCGGCGAGATCGGCCTGCTCTTGTCTATTGAGCGTGATACTCACGAATACGTTCCCCGGCAGGCCCACCTTGGTCTGGCTGACGAGCGCGGCGTAGCGGTCGATCACGCCGGCCTCCTCGAGCGACCGCACCCGCCGCAGGCAGGCGGACTCGCTCAGGTGGACCTTCTCGGCAAGCTCGCGGTTGGTGAGCCGCCCGTCGCGCTGCAGCTCCGCCAGGATGGTTCGATCGGTGCGATCGAGCTTCATACGCAGATTCTGCCTGTCTGGCCGATCATTACAGAATTATATTGCGCAAAGGCCTCGATTCGGCGCCTCGTTTGCACGATCTGGCGCAAGCAGGCGCGTATCCTCGCGGCCAAACAACCAGCATCCGTAAGGGGGAGCTGTCATGCGCGTCGGTGTACCCAAGGAAATCAAGATCCACGAATACCGGGTCGGCCTCGTACCGGCGGCCGTCCGCGAACTGGTGGAGTCCGGCCACGAGGTGCTGGTGCAGACCGGCGCCGCCGCCGGCATCGGCTTTGCCGACGCCGATTACCAGCGGGTCGGAGCGAAGATCGCGGCCTCGGCCGAGGAGGTCTTTGAGAAATCCGACCTGATCGTCAAGGTCAAGGAACCGCAGCCGCAGGAGTGCGCGCGGCTCCGGTCCGGCCAGGTCCTCTACACGTACCTGCACCTCGCGGCCGACAAGGCACAGGCCGAAGCGCTGCAGAAGTCCGGCGCGACCTGCATCGCTTACGAGACGGTCACGGCGCCGGACGGCTCATTGCCGCTGCTGACCCCGATGAGCGAAGTGGCCGGTCGCATGTCCGTCCAGGTCGGCGCCTATTGCCTGCAGAAGGCCAATGGCGGGCGCGGCATCCTGCTGGGCGGCGTGCCGGGCGTGGCCCCGGCCAAGGTCGTCGTGCTCGGCGGCGGAGTCGCAGGCACCAATGCGGTCGAGATGGCCGTCGGCCTGCGTGCCGACGTCACCGTCGTCGATCGGTCCGTGAAGCGCCTGCGCGAGCTGTCGAGCATCTTCGGGCCATCGCTGCGCACCGAGTACTCGACGCAGGAGCACGTGGACGCGCTCGTCATCGACGCCGATCTCGTGATCGGTGCCGTGCTGATCGCGGGCGCTGCAGCACCGAAGCTCGTCACGCGTGACATGGTCCGCCGCATGAAGGCGGGCGCGGTGCTGGTCGACATCTCGATCGACCAGGGCGGCTGCTTCGACACCAGCCGGCCGACGACACACGCCGAGCCGACCTACGTCGTCGACGAAGTGATCCACTACTGCGTGACGAACATGCCCGGCGCGGTGCCGCGCACCTCCACGTTCGCGCTGAACAATGCCACGCTACCCTTCGCGCGCCGGCTTGCCGACCACGGCTGGAAGGCGGCGCTCAAGGCGGACCCGCACCTCGCGAACGGCCTGAACGTGCACGCGGGCCACATCACCAACGAGGCGGTCGCGAACGACCTGGGACTGGCCTACAAGCCCGTGGCCGAAGTGCTCAAATAATCAGGAGACATTCTCCGCTCGACGACTCGACGCGACGTTAAGCGCCACCCCAGGGATTCAAGACCTCGAGCCCGAGCCCGGCGAAGTCCGCTGCGTTTCGCGACACCAGCACAAGATCATGGTGGGCGGCGATCGCCGCAATCTGCAGATCGATCGCCGGACGCGGCCTGCCGAGAGTTGCCGCCTGGGCGACCAGCACACCCCACTGCCACGCGGCCTCGACGTCGAACGCCAGGATGCGGCCTTCGAACTGCGCCACGACGACCTCCTCGAGCCATTGCTCGAGCGCTCGTCTGCGCGCGGACGACGCGAGACGACGAATCCCCGCGACGAGTTCCCCGAGCGTCACTGCAGACAGGAACAGATCAGCAGGGTCACGCGCCTCGAACCAACGCAGCACCGCAGCCGACGGCCTCGGGCGCATCGGCTCGCTGATCACGTTCGTATCGAGCAGGAATCGCTTCACACTCAGAGATCCACGTCGCGCGGCGGACTGCGGTCCCGCTCGAGTTCGAGTTCCAGCCCGGCGAAGGGACCGCTGCGCAACAACTCGATCAGCGACTTTCCGGTCCGGGCGACCGGAGGCGCGACCGCGGCCGCCAAGACCGTGCGGACCTTCGCTGCGTCTGCGGTCGGGGCCCGCAACCTCTCTGCGACCTGCTTGATCAGCGCGATGTCCCGCACTGGCACCACGACCTCGACCCGCTTGCGCCCGGCCCGCGTCTGCCGCGCGCGATGACCAGCCACCCGTGCCGCGGGCGGCACCGGGACATCCTTCGACCGCTTCGGCGGTGCGGCACTGCTGCGTGACATCGGTATCTCCAGTCAGACCATTGCCCGGTAACGTTACCGGATAACCAATCGCCTGTCCAGCGACGCCTGGCCGCCGTCCGCGCCGGCGAAGCGGACCGGGTAGAGGAGAATGCCTGCAAATTTCCGGTTAACCTATCCGACCCCCGGAGGTCCACCTTATGGCCGCACGTCCAAATGTCTCCTTCCGCGACCGGACGGTTCTCGTCACCGGGGCGTCGAGCGGCATCGGGCGCGAGACAGCGCTCGCGTTCGCCGCGGCCGGCGCCAACCTGGTGCTGGTGGCCCGTCGCGCCAAGGCGCTCGCCAGCGTCGCGGCGCAAGCCCGCAAGTTCGGAGCGCAAACGCTGGTTGCAGCCGCCGACGTCACGCAACCCGAAGCCGTGACGGCGTGCTTCCGCAAGGCCGTCAAGCGCTTCGGCACCATCGACGTCGTCGTCAACAACGCAGGCGTACTGCTGCCGGCCAAGGTCGTCGACCTGCGCGGCGCCGATCTGCAACGCATGCTGGACGTGAACCTGTTCGGCGCGCTGTACGTGATGCAGGAAGCCGTCAGGGTGATGCGCGAGCAGGGCCGCGGCCACATCGTCAACGTGGGCTCGCTCGCCGGCCGCCGCGGCTTCTCGCCGCTCGGTGGCTACAGCGCGACCAAGTTCGCGCTGGTGGGCCTCACCGAGGCGCTGCGCACCGAACTCGTCGGCGAGCGGATTCACGTCTCGCTGGTGCTGCCCGGCGTCGTCGACACGCCCATGGCGGCTGCGATACAGCACGATCCGGCCACCGGCGACGTCTGGCCAAACGCGCTCACGATGCCTCCCTCGTGGGTGATCTGGTCGATCTTCCTCGCGATCCGTTTCAAGCTGGCCGAGATCGCCGTGCCGCCCGGCAGCGCGCTGATCGAGAAGCTCGCGGCACTCGCGCCCGGCACGACCGACGCGCTGCTGCGGCGGGTGACCGACGTCGCGCGCAGCATGAGCGACCGGCGCCGCGCCGCGAAGTAGTCTCGCGAGCCGCGCCAGGATTTCAAACCAGGGAACCGCAATGACCTTCGAGAACCTGACCATCGAGCGCGCCGGCGCCGTCGCCACGCTGTGGCTCGACCGCCCGGAAAAACTGAACGCACTGCATCGTGCCCTCTGGCACGCCATCCCGGCGGCCGTGGCCGAACTCGACGCCGACGCCACCGTGCGCGCGATCATCCTCGCCGGCCGCGGCAAGGCGTTCTGCGCCGGCATCGACCTGCTCGACCACGCTCCATCCATGGCCGGCGGCGGCTCGTTGTCGGGCCGCGGCGAATCGGCCGTCGGCAAGCGGCGCGCGTTCTACGACGACGCGCGCGGCTACCAGCAGACCGTGAGCGCATTCGCCAACACCAACAAGCCGGTGATCGCCGCCGTGCACGGCGCCTGCCTCGGCGCGGGCATGGACCTGATCACCGCCTGCGACATCCGGCTCGCGTCGGCCGACGCGACGTTCTCGGTGCGGGAGACCAAGATCGCGATGGTCGCCGACGTCGGCACGCTGCAACGCCTGCCGCGCGTGATCGGCGACGGCCCGGCGCGCGAGCTGATCTTCACCGGCCGCGACATCGACTCGACCCGCGCGCTCGCGATCGGGCTCGTCAACGACGTGCTGCCGGATCACCAGTCGCTGCACGCGCGCGCCCAGGCGCTCGCGCAGGAAATCGCCGCCAATTCACCGCTCGCCGTGCAGGGCTCGAAGCAGGTGCTCGGCTTCGCGATCCGTCGCGACGTCGACGCGGCGCTCGATTACGTCGCTTTGTGGAATGCGGCGTTCCTGCACTCGGAGGACCTCACCGAGGCGATGACCGCATTCATGCAGCGGCGCAAGCCGGAGTTCCACGGACGCTGATCGTTGGTTTGCGCTGTTGGCGCGGGCTGGAGCTGGCTTGGGGTGCGCTTGCCGGGACGCCGCGAGCACGTCCGTGTGGGCTCCGGGCGCGGCGTCCATGCCGCGCACGGCCCGGCAAGCGCACCCCAAGCCAGCTCCAGCCCGCGCAGGGCGCTAACGCGTTTGCGGCCTGCGGCGCGCGACACGCAGCGCGAATTGCGCAGCAGGTTCAGCCCATCGTCGCGAGCGGCGGGTCGGGTGAAGGCTCGCGCGGCCGTGCGCGGCATGGACGCCGCGCCCGGAGCCCCCATGGACGGGTTCACGGCGACCGCGCGGGCCTTTACCCGACCCGCCGCTCGCGGCGATGGGCGCCCAACCCGCGCAGCGCTATCGCGGCCGCGCTGCAGCGCGGCCGCTACGCGCTCTTCGCCTGCACCGCCGGCTTCTGGTCCCGCAGCTCGCGCCGCAGGATCTTGCCGACGTTCGACTTCGGCAGCTCGTCGCGGAACTCGATGAACTTCGGCTTCTTGTAGCCCGTCAGGTGCTGCTTGCAGAAGTCCATCAGCTGCGCCTCGGTCAGCGCCGGGTCCTTGCGCACCACGAACACCTTGACCGCCTCGCCCGAGCGCTCGTCCGGCACGCCGACGGCGGCGCACTCGACGACACCCGGATGCATCGCGACGACGCCCTCGACCTCGTTCGGGTACACGTTGAACCCGGAGACGATGATCATGTCCTTCTTGCGGTCGACGATCTTGATGTAGCCGCGCTCGTCCATGATGCCGATGTCACCCGACTTGAAGAAGCCGTCCGCCGTGAACGCCTTCGCGGTCTCGTCCGGCCGCTGCCAGTAGCCCGCCATCACCTGCGGTCCGCGGATGCCGATCTCGCCCGCCTGGCCGAGCGGCAGCGGCTGCCCAGCATCGTCGAGGATCGCGATCTCGGTGTTCGGGAACGGCAGGCCGATCGTGCCGTTGTACTCGCGTGACATGACCGGGTTGCTCGTCGCGACCGGCGACGTCTCCGAGAGACCGTAGCCTTCCACGATCGGCACGCCGGTCAGCTTGAGCCATTTCTCGGCAACGGCCTGCTGCACAGCCATGCCACCTCCGTTCGAGATGCGCATGCTCGAGAAATCGAGTTTCTGGAAGTCGGGATTCTCGGCGAGCGCGTTGAAGAGCGTGTTGACGCCTGGGATGACGTTGAAGCGGTACTTGGCCAGCTCCGCAACGAAGCCCTTCATGTCGCGCGGGTTCGTGATCAGCACGTTCAGCGTGCCGAGCCGGATGCCACCGAGGCAGTTCACCGTGAGCGCGAACACGTGGTAGAGCGGCAGCGCGCAGATGTAGATCAGCTGTTCCGGCACCGGGCCGCGGGTCGTGTCGGTCAATGCGGGCTGCACCCACGCTTCGAGCTGCAGCACGTTCGAGACGAGGTTGCGGTGCGTCAGCGTTGCGCCCTTCGACACTCCGGTCGTGCCGCCGGTGTACTGCAGGAACGCGACGTCCTGCGGACCCACGGTGACGCGCTGCAGCTTGCCGCGCGCGCCCTCGTCGAGCGCATCGTTGAACCGGACGTGGCCCGGCAACGAGAACGTCGGCACCATCTTCTTGATCTTGCGGACCGCGAAATTCACGATCACGCCTTTCGGGAAGCCGAGCATGTCGCCGAGCGAGGCGACGATGACGTGCTTGATCGACGTCTTCGCGATCACCTGCTGCAGCGTGTGCGCGAAGCTCTCGAGGATCACGATCGCCTCGGCGCCGGAATCCTTGAGCTGGTGCTCGAGCTCGCGCGGCGTGTAGAGCGGATTGACGTTGACGACGACGCAACCGGCGCGCAGCACGCCGGCGAGCGCGATCGGATACTGCACGACGTTCGGCATCATGATGGCGACACGCGCTCCGCGCGCGAGCCCGCGACCCTGCAGCCAGGCGCCGAACGCCGCCGAATGGCGATCGATCTCGGCGAACGTGAACAGGCGGTCCATGTACGCATACGCGTTGCGCTGCGCGTACTTCGAGAAGCCCTCCTCCATCAGCTGCACGAGCGACGAATACTGGTCGACGTCCACTTCAGCCGGAACGCCGGGCGGGTAGTGCTGCAACCAGAACTTTTCCATGGTCTCCCCTCCGTTGATACCGCTAAATTGCCTCGCAGTGACTCTTGTGACAATCCGGATTTCTATCCGTTCGACGACCAGAATGCTGCGTCGCAGCACCCGTCAGCGTGCACGCACGACGATCGGCACGTTGCACAGATCGACGTAGCCGGCCGGCACCCGGTACCAGTCGTCGCGTCGATTCCGACGTGACTCGACGAGCGCCGCGAAGGTCGCGGTGTCCGTCCGCAAGATCTCCAGCCGGGTTCGCTCGCCGTCCGGCACGTCGGCTGCGACCCGGACGCTGCGAATCGGCACGTGCTGCGCGGGGTCCTCGTAGAACCCCAGCGGTCCGCGACCCCTCGGCAGCGCCGACAGCCATTCCATGCCCGCGACGACGCGCCCCACCAGCGCGATGTTGCGGTCGAGCTGCCGGGGAGCGTGCCCGGTGACGACGTAGAGCTCCGCGCCGCTGCCGCTCTCCACGTCGTTGCCGCGCCCCGCTCCCACCATCGCGTAGCAGTGCGCAAGCCAGGCCTGCCCGGTGCGAGGGTCCCGTGCGGCCGGAAATCCGTCCGAGAAGCCGACTTCGGGCGCATAGCCGTCGCGATCCAGCAAAGGCGCAAATGGCAGGCCCGGGTCGATCGCGACCGTGAACTCCGCCGGCAGCGTGGCGCGAGCCTTGCCGAGATCCCGCTCGCCGTCGGGATCACCCCACTGCACGACGAAATTGTCCTGCGAGCGGATGATCGCAAGGCCATCGTAGTAACCCTGCCGCGCGAGTTGCCGGATGTTCGCGGCGTGCTGCGGAGCAAACCGCGGCGCGAGTTCGATGACGACGCGGCCGGCATCGAGTTCGACGTAAAGCGTGTTCTCCGGGTTGAACGGCCGCCAATCGGCTGGGACGGCGGCCGCCAGCACATCCGCCATCGTCCGGCCCGCTGCAGGCGCCTCGCCGCGCGCCCCGGCCGAACCGAGCGCGACCGCGACGCAACGATCAGGGAAAAATGCACGCGCATGACGGGCAACCTCCGAGGCGCCGGGGTGGGCTGCCGATGGTATCCACGGGGCCTCCCATCGGCCAAACTTCGCGGATGGAAGACCTGCTGACGCTCGGCCCCCAGTTTCGCGCCCCGAACCTGCGCGAGGCCCTCGAGCGCGCGTCGCTCAGCGGCCCGGTGGTCGCGATCACCGCAGGGTGGCAGGAGCGCGAGGCCGAGCTTGGGGCGCTCGAGGATCATCTCGGCCAGCCGGTCCGGGACCTGCGGCTCTACGAGCGGGCCGAGGCCGTGTTCGCCCAGGACGGCGAGCTGCAGGCCGCCTATCGCTCGCGCCAGAACGACCTGCGGCAGTTGCAGGACCTGTACCGGGTGCGACTCGATCACGCCAAGGCGGCTGCGAGGGAGCTTTTCCAGGCACCGGACGACTCGCCGCTGGTGCGCAAGGCCCGTCGCTCCGCGATCGCCGCGCTGCGGCGCCTCGATGCCGAGCACCTGCGCGAGATCCGCGCGCTGCACGGTCGATTCGAGGCGTCCTGGGGTGCCGGGCAACGTCCCATCCTCGCCCGGCAGCTTGCGGACCTCGAGCAGATGATCGCCGCGGCCGCGGTCGTTTGCATCGCCGGCGGTCACATCGCGGTGCTGTTGAATCGTCTGCGCCTGTTCGGCCTGGATCGCGCGCTGCGCTCGCGACCGATCGTCGCCTGGTCGGCCGGCGCGATGGCCCTGGCCGACCGAGTCGTGCTGTTCCACGATCATCCGCCGCAGGGCGCGGGCAATGCGGAATTGTTCGAGGCCGGCCTCGGATTCGTCCGCGACGCCGTGTTCCTGCCGCACGCCGCCACGCGGCTCGCTTCCCGCGATCCGCAGCGCGTCGCGCTGCTCGCCAGGCGCATGGCTCCCGCGCTCTGCTACACGCTCGATGACGGCGATGCGCTGCAGTGGCGCCGTGGCCGGCTCGCGGCCGCTGCGGGTTCGCAGCGGCTGACCCGCTCCGGCCGATTCGAGCCCGCGCGGTCGGCCTCATGACGCGGCGGTCGTCCACAACGGAGACGTCACCGCGGATGGCCCCGCTCGACGCGGCCGCCATCGCGGCGGTGAGGCGTTCACCGATCGTCGATGCCAGCGGCGTGACGTTCGTCTACCACGGTGCCGCGGACGCGGTGAACCTGCGCTGCTGGATCCACGGCCTGCCGGCGAGCCAGCCGTTCGAGCGCGTCGGCGACGGCGACCTGTGGGTGCTCCGGGTCGAACTGCCGGAGAACTCGCGGATCGAGTACAAGTTCGAGGTCGTGCGCGACGGCCAGGAGGAGTGGATCCTCGATCCGCTCAACCCGCTGCAGGCAGCCGATCCGTTCGGCGCCAATTCCGTCGCGCAGGGCATGGGCTACGTGCGGCCGGAGTGGACGGTCGCGGATCCCGCGGCGCGCGCGGGCGTCGTCGACGAGATCGCGGTGCCGAGCCAGGCGCTGGGCGACGATCGCCACGTCGCCGTCTATGTTCCGGCCCGCTTCCGCCGCAACCGGCGCTATCCGCTGCTGGTCGTCCACGACGGCTACGACTACCTGCGCTACGCGAACCTGCAGGCCGTGCTCGACAACCTGATCCACCGGCTGGAGATTCCGCCGTTGATCGCTGCATTGACGCAATCGCCGCACCGCCTGGAGGAGTACGCGGGCCACGATGCCCACTCGCGCTTCGTCGCCGTCGAATTGCCGGAGCGGCTGCAGCATTCGTTCCCGTTGCACGCGAGCCCGGCCGCGCGCGGCCTGATGGGCGCGAGCTTCGGCGCCGTGGCCTCGCTGCACGCCGCATGGCGCCACCCGGGCCGCTTCGGGCGGCTGGTGCTGCAGTCCGGCTCGTTCGCGTTCTCGGACATCGGTCACCACCGCCGCACGCCCACGTTCGACCCGGTCGCCCGCTTCGTCAACGAGTTCCGCCGCCGGCCCGGGCAGCCCGCCGAGCGCATCTACCTCTCCTGCGGCATCTACGAGTCGCTGATCTACGAGAACCGCAGCCTGGTGCCCCTGCTGCGCCACCACGGCATTGAGGTACGCTACGAGGAGGTCCGCGACGGCCACAACTGGGAAAACTGGCGCGATCGGCTGCAGTCGGCGCTCACGTGGCTGTTCCCCGGGCCGCTCTGGATGGTCTACGAATAACAGGCAGGAACGCCCTGCAAGGGACGCGGCGCATGGCCCACATCACCCGGCAAATCGGACTCTCGCTCGGCGCGGACATCTGCTGGCCGATCTGCTTCGAGGCGATCCTGCAGCGGCTCGAACTGGCGATTCCGTGGCAGGGCGACACGCTCGGCTTCGACGCGAGCCGCGTCACGATCGAGCCGTTCGACCTGCGCCAGCCGGTCCGCTACGACCTCGTGATCGACCGCGTCACGCACTGGTACTACACGAGCCGCGAGTGGATCAAGAAGGCCGTCGTGCTGAACGACACCTACGTTTTCAACAACCCGTGGTCGATCCAGGCCAACGAAAAGCACACGACCTATTGCGCGATGATGCGGCTCGGGCTGCGGGTGCCGGACACCTGGATGCTGCCGCCGAAGGCCTACGAGCAGGCCGCCGACCTGCAGGCCACGCTGTCGCGCTACGCGCGCCATTTCGACCTCGGGCCGATCGGCGCTCAGCTCGGCTATCCGCTGTTCATGAAACCCTACGACGGCGGCGGCTGGGTCGGCGTCTCGAAAGTCGACGACGAGGCCGGGCTGCGCGCCGCGTACGAGGCGAGCGGCACCAAGGTGATGCACCTGCAGTCGGCGGTGATTCCCTACGAATACTTCGTCCGCTGCATCGGCCTCGGGCCGCAGACGCGCGTCGTCAACTACGACCCGGATGCGCCGCTGCACGATCGCTACCGCATGGATCGCGGATTCCTGCCGCCGGAGCTGCAGGCCGAGCTCGAGGACATCACGCTGACGATCAACGCGTTCTTCGGCTGGGACTTCAACTCCTGCGAGGCGCTGCTGCGCGGGGGGCAGTGGCATCCGATCGATTTCGCGAACGCGTGCCCGGATTCTCAGGTGACTTCGTTGCACTATCACTTCCCATGGCTGATCAAGGCGAACCTGCGCTGGGCGATTTTCTGCGCGGCAACGCAACGGCGCGTGCGCCACAACCTCGACTGGGAGCCGTTCTTCGAGATCGCGGCCGAGGACCTGCCGTACCACGAGAAGCTGCGCCGCTACGCGCTGCTGGCGCGGCAGATCCTCGACGCGGACACGTTCGGGGAGTTCTGCGAGCGCCACCTCGGGCATCTCGACGCGGTCGCCGACGAGTTTTTCGGGACGGAGCAGGCCCGGGACGCGGTGCGGCAGAAGGTGGCGGCGCTGTTTCCGGCGCACGAGGTCGACGAGTTCACCGAACTCTTCTACGGGCGCATCCAGCGCTGGCGGCAGGCGGAGGGTAAGGGCTGATGCAGCGCGATCGATTCGGCTGGCACACGCATCGCCTGCCCTGCCCTGCGCGCGTCGTCCGCTGGGGCCACTACGGCGCGCCGCTGCTGTTGTTCCCGACCGCGGGCGGCGATTGCGAGGAAGCCGAACGGCACGGCTTGATCGGCGCGCTCGCCGGGCTGATCGATGCCGGCCGCATCAAGGTCTACTCGATCGACAGCGTCGCCGGCCAGCACTGGATCTCCCGGCAGCACTCCCCGGAGTACTGCTCGCGAGTGCAGAACCTGTTCGACGCGTACGTCTACGAGGAGGTCGTGCCGCTGATCCGCAACGACTGCCAGTCGCACGGCATCGAGGTCCTCGCCGCGGGCGCGTCGATCGGTGCGTTCAATGCCGTGGCGGCGCTGTGCCGTCATCCGGATGCGTTCCGATGGGCGCTCGGCATGAGCGGCACCTACGATCTCTCGAAATATCTCGGCGGCCGCTGGAACGACGATTTCTACTTCTCGTCGCCGCTGCACTTCCTGCCGGGGCTCGGCGAGGGCTGGCAGCTCGACGCGCTGCGGCGGCGCTTCGCGGTGCTGGCCACCGGCTCGGGGCGCTGGGAAGACCCCGGCGAGTCCTGGCGGCTGGCGCACGTGCTCGGTTCGAAGGGCATTCCGAACCGCGTCGACGACTGGGGACCGGGCGTGGACCACGACTGGCCCACGTGGCTACGGATGCTGCCACAGTACCTGAACGACATTTCCTGAGAGGCCAGGCCATGCAAGACGAGACTCCACGCCCCCAGCACCGTGACCCGTGGCGCGACAACCTGCCGAGCTGCCACGTGCATTCCGACGCGCCGCATTTCCACGAGCAGCTGAAGAGCATGCTGGCCGGCGAGGTCGACATTCTCGAGCCGGGAAGGACGGTCGCTCGCGCGGCCGTGCTGGTCGACTGCCGGATGGATGCGAGCGAATTGACGGCCGCACGCGAGCGTTTTCCCGCGCTACCGATGGTGGGCGTCGTTGCGACTCCGGAAGCCGGCCCGATCATCGAGGCCCTGGCCTGCGGGGCCGATGGCGTCATCGCGCTGACGGACAACCTGAAATCCTGGCGCGAATGCCTGCACGTCGTGCTCGGCGGCGGTCGCTGGCTCGGCGGACCGGGCATCGAGGTCAGCCTCGAGGCGAAGGAAGCCAGTTACGACATTGCGAAAGGCGAGCGGCACTCCGGGGACGTCACGCTGCGCACCAAGCTCTTCGTGCGCAGTCGCCTGGGCGACAAGTTCCGCCCCTGAGCGTCATCGCCGGCGGCTCGAGGCGTCAGCGCTTGCCGAACTTCGCCGGTCGCTTCTCCCGGAACGCGGCCACGCCCTCGGCGAAGTCCGCGTTGTCGCCGAGGCGACCCTGGGCCGCGGCTTCGTGTTCCAACTGCTCGGCCAGCGAGGCCGAGCCGGCGAGCGACACCAGTTGACGCACCGCGAGGAACGCATCGCGCGGACCCGCCGCCAGGGCGCCCGCAAGTTCGAGCGCGCGGTCCATGGTCCGCTCGTCGTCCACGCACTCGGCAATCAGTCCGATGCGTTCGGCGCTCTCGGCGGAAATCGGCGCGCCCGTGAGCGCGAACGCGCGGGCGCGGGCCTCGCCCACGCGCCGGGCGAGGAAGTACGTGGCGCCCATGTCGGGGGCCAGGCCGAGCTTCGGCGCAAACAGGAACGTCAGGCTGGCCGAGCGCGCAGCCACCGTGATGTCGCCCATCAGCGCGATCGATGCGCCGGCGCCCGCGGCGACACCGTTCAAGGCGACGACCAGCGGCACCGGCAGCGTGCTCCACGCAATCGCCACCGGATTGAACTCGCCGCGCAACCGGCCGCCCATGAACTGGCCCATCGACTGGCCGCGCGTCGGCACACCTTCGGGGTCGGTCAGGTCGGCACCCGCGCAGAACCCGCGGCCTGCGCCCGTGAGCAGCACGGCCCGCGTCTCGCGGTCGCGCTGGATCGCCTCCGCACAGTCACGCAGGTCGCGCAGCAGGCCGAGCGACAGGCTGTTGAGCTTGGTGGGGCGATTCAGCACGACCTTCAGCACGTCGCCCGTCCGCTCGCACACCAGGTTGTCGAACTTCATCGCGCTCTCCTCGTCCGCAGGCTCGTTTGTCCAATCAGCGGGCGGTATGATCGCATGAACCGCAACACGATCGGATCACTGCGCGCCGCGCGAGAGAGGTTTCATGATCGTACGATTCTCGACGCGCCTAGGCGCTTTCACGATGCACGGCGACGCGGCGGTGGCGCTGCTGCGAGCCATGGGTCACTCGGGTACGGTGCCAGGCGCGATCCTCGCGGCTGATCTGCCCGCCGCCCTCGCCCAGCTGCGGGCTGCGCTGGCCGCCCACGTGGACGAACCGCCGCCGGAGGACCGGGACGCCTGGGACGACGAGAGCCAGGATGCCGAGAAGCGCGCGCCGCCGATTTCGCTGCGCACGCGCGCCGTGCCGCTGCTCGAGATGATCGAGACGGCCATCGCGCGCGACTCGGACCTGATGTGGGAGCGGAGCTAGCCCGCTTGGCACGCCTTGCGCTGCTGCTCGTGCCGGGCCTGGCGCTGCTGCTGCTCGCCGCGCATTTCTTCCGCGCTGGCCTGGTGCCGTTCGCGGGACTCAGCGCGGCGCTCGTCGTTCTGCTGTTCGTGCGCGCGCCGTGGGCAGCCCGGGTCCTGCAGGTCGCGCTGGCGGTCGGGACGCTCGAATGGCTGCGCACGGCCTGGATATTCGCCGCCGCACGGGCCGCCGCGGACCAGCCTTATGCGAGGCTCCTCGTCATCATCGGCACCGTGGCGGTGCTGACGGCGCTCGCGGCCTGGACGATCGGCAGCAGCTCGGGCCGACGGCATTTCCACAACGATCACCGGGGCGGGCCCTGAGGCGACGGGTCGTCGCGCCCAAGGCACGTTTCGCCTCATTCGGCGATCACAGGGTGCGGAACCCCACGCGAATTCGGTAGTCTATTGGGCTTCCCCTGCCCTGACCTGCCGAGGATTCCGATGTCCTTCAAGTCCCTTTTTGCCGCCGCTGGCCTGGCGGTCTGCCTCGTTGCCGGACCCGCGCACGCCACCACCGAAATGAAATCCGAGACCGCCAACCCATTGCTGGCCCCGTGGACCGGCCCGTACGGCGGCGTCCCGCCGTTCGACCAGGCAAAGGTGGAGCACCTCAAGCCCGCGCTCGAGGCCGGCATGGCCGAGAATCTCGTCGAGGTGGACCGCATTGCCGCGAATCCTGAGCCTGCGACGTTCGAGAACACGATCGCCGCGCTGGAGCGGACCGGTCGCACGCTCGACCGCGTCGGCACGATCTACGGCATCTACGCCTCCACGCTGAACGACGAGGCCGTGCAGGCCGTCGAGCGCGAGATGGAGCCGAAGCTCGCGGCGTTCAACGACCAGATCACGCAGAACGAGGCGTTGTTCAAGCGCATCGAAGCAGTCTACGAGGCGCGCGAGAAATCGGGTCTCACGCCCGAGCAGCAGCGACTCACCTGGCTCTACTACACGAACTTCGTCCGCGCCGGCGCGAAGCTCGATGCCGAGGCAAAGCGGCAACTCACGGAAATCAACCAGAAGCTCGCCGCGCTTTACACGCAGTTCAGCCAGAACGTGCTGGCCGACGAGAACGAGGGCCAGCTGGTCATCACCGACGCGGCGGATCTCGCCGGCCTGCCGGAGTCCGTGCGCGCGGGCGCGGCCCAGGTCGCCGAGTCGCGCGGCAAGAAGGGCCAGTGGGTGATTGCGAACACCCGCTCGAGCGTCGAGCCGTTCCTGACCTATTCCGACCGCCGCGACCTGCGCGAGAAGGTCTGGCGCATGTTCGTCAGCCGCGGCGACAACGGCGGCGCCACCGACAACAACGCGATCATCAGCGAGATCCTGCAGCTGCGCGCCCAGCGCGCCAGGCTGCTGGGCTTCGAGACGCATGCGCACTGGCGGCTCGAGAACGCCATGGCGAAGAACCCCGAGCGCGCGATGGAGCTGATGGAGGCGGTGTGGACGCCGGCCGTGGCCCGGGTGAAGGAAGAGGTGGCCGACATGCAGGCCATCGCCGACAAGGAAGGTGCCGGCCTCAAGATCGAGCCCTGGGACTACCGCTATTACGCCGAGAAGGTGCGCAAGGCGAAGTACGATCTCGACGAGACCGAGATCACGCCCTACATGCAGCTCGAGAACCTGCGCGAGGGCATGTTCTACATGGCGAAGGAGCTGTTCGGCTTCCACTTCAAGCCGGTCGATGCCGCCAAGGGCGTCTCCGTCTACCACCCCGACGTGCGCGTCTGGGAGGTCAACGATGCGGCGGGCCAGCTCGTCGGCCTCTGGTACTTCGATCCGTATGCCCGCAAGGGCAAGCGCTCGGGCGCGTGGATGAATGCCTACCGGACGCAGGAGCGCTTCGACGGCGACGTCCGCACGATCGTCTCGAACAATGCGAACTTCGTGAAGGGCCAGCCGGGCGAACCGGTCCTGGTCAGCTGGAAGGACGCCGAGATGCTGTTCCACGAATTCGGCCACGCGCTGCACGGCCTGAGCTCGAACGTGAACTACCCGTCGGTCTCGGGCACGCGCGTCGCCCGCGACTACGTCGAGTTCCCCTCGCAGGTGCTCGAGCACTGGCTGCCGACGCCCGAGATCCTCGATCGATACGCGCTGCACTACCAGACCGGCAAGCCGATCCCGAAGGCGCTGGTCGAGAAGATCGAGCGCGCCGACAAGTTCAACCAGGGCTTCGATACCGTCGAGTTCCTGTCGAGCGCGCTGATCGACATGAAGCTGCATCTCGCAGGCGGCGGCAAGATCGACCCCGACAAGTTCGAGCGCGAGACGCTGGCCGCGCTCGGCATGCCGTCCGAGATCGTGATGCGGCATCGCACGCCGCAGTTCATGCACGTCTTCGCCGGCGACGGCTACTCCGCCGGGTACTACAGCTACCTGTGGTCCGACACGCTGACCGCGGACGCCTGGGAGGCCTTTACCGAGGCCGGCGGACCCTGGGACAAGGCCGTGGCCAAGCGGCTGCGCGACCACGTGTTCTCGGTCGGCAACACGATCGACCCGGCCGACGGCTATCGCGCATTCCGCGGCCGTGATGCCGGCATCGACGCGTTGATGCGCAAGCGCGGGTTCCCGGTGCCGGAGAAGGCCGCCGCTCCAGCGGCGGAGAGCGCGAAGCAGTAGCGACTATTTATCGATTCCGGCCTGGTCGAGGAGGAACGCATACTCCTCGGCCAGCTCGCGATATCGCTGGAAGCGGCCGGACTTCCCGCCGTGCCCCGCCTCCATGTTCACGCGCAGCAGCAGCGGGTTCGCGTCGGTCTTCATCTGTCGCAACCGGGCCACCCACTTGGCGGGCTCGAAATACTGCACCTGGCTGTCCCACAGTCCGGTCGTCACCAGCAGCGACGGATACGCCTGCCGCGTGACGTTGTCGTACGGCGAGTACGACAGCATGTACTCGTACGACTCGCGCTCGTTCGGATCGCCCCACTCGTCGTACTCGTTGGTCGTGAGCGGGATGCTTTCGTCGAGCATCGTGGTCACGACGTCGACGAACGGCACGTGCGCGACCAGGGCCTTGTAATCCTGCGGCGCCAGGTTCGCGATCGCGCCCATCAACAGGCCGCCCGCGCTGCCGCCGCGCGCGAAGACACGTGCCGGGTCGGCGTAGCCCTCTCGCACCAGATGGCGCGTCACGTCGATGAAGTCGGTGAAACTGTTCTGCTTCTGTAGCAGGCGCCCCGAGTCGTACCAACGGCGACCGAGTTCCTGGCCGCCTCGCACCTGCGCCACGGCATAGACGAACCCGCGATCGAGCAGCGACAGCACGGCCGACGAAAACGCCGGATCGCTCGACAGACCGTAGGAACCGTAGCCGTACTGCAGCAGCGGCGCGGTCCCGTCCCTGGCGTAGTCCCGGAGGTGCACGATCGCCACCGGGATCCGCTCGCCGTCCCGGGCCGGAACCCACAGGTACTCGGTGACGTAACGTGCCGGATCGAACCCGCCCAGCACCGGCTCCTGCTTGAGCAGCGTCCGCTCGCCGGTGCGCACGTCGTAGTCATACGTCGTCGCAGGCGTCGTGAGCGAGGTGTAGGTGTAACGAACCGTGTGACTGCCGACCTCCTCGTTGTCGCCGAGCGCCGCGCGGTAGGCGGGCTCGTCGGAGGCCAGGTGGAAGTCGGCGCCGCCCTGCCAGCGTCGGATGCGCACCTTGCGCAGCCCGCCGGAACGCTCTTCGATCGCGAGGAACTCGGTGAAGACGCTGAAACCGTGCAGGAAGGCATCGTCGCGGTGCGCAACGAGGTCTCGCCACTGCGACCGGTCCTCCACTCCCGCCAGCGGCGCTTCGACGATGCGGAAATTAGGCGCGTGCCAGTTGCTGCGCAGGATCCAGCGCCCGTCGAAATGCTCGGCCTGGTATTCGTGGTCCCGCTCGCGCGGGACGATCACCCGGAACTCGAGCCCCGGATCGCCGGCGTCGGCGAAACGCTGCTCGCTCGACACGGTGCTGTCGGCGTGGATGTAGAGATGCCGGCCATCCTTGCTGCGGCTCACGTCGAGGTAGAACGCGTCGTCCGGCTCCTCGTAGACGAGCGGATCGGTCGCGGGATCCGTGCCGAGCACGTGCTTGCGGACCCGGCTGCCGAGCAGGGTCTGCGGGTCCTTCTCGATGTAGATCACGGTGCGGCTGTCGGCCGCCCAGGCGACCGCTGGTTCGACGTTCTCGATCACATCGGGCAGCAGCTCGCCGCTCGCGAGGTCCTTGAATCGCAGCGTGTACTGGCGGCGCCCGACCGTGTCTTCCGCATAGGCCAGCCGCTGGTCGTCGGGACTCACTTCGTACTCGCCCACGTCGTAGAAGTCGCGACCGCGCGCGAGCTGCTCGAGGTCGAGCAGGATCTCTTCTGGTGCTTCGAGCGAGCCCGCCCGCCGCGCGTGCACGGGATATTCCTGCCCAGCGTCGAATCGCCGGTAATACCAGTAGCCCCGTTCGCGATACGGGACGGACGAGTCGTCCTGCTTGATCCGGCCGACGATTTCCGCGTAGAGCTTGTCCTCCAGCGGACGCACGTGGGCAAGCATCGCGTCCTTGTGGGCGTTCTCCGCGGAGAGGTAGGCGAGCACTTCGGGATTGGTGCGCGTGTCGTCGCGCAGCCAGTAGTAGTCGTCGGTGCGCGTGCCATGTGGCGAATCGACCCGGTGCGGCTTGCGGGCAGCGACTGGCGGCGCCACGGGCTCGGTCATCAGGCCGCCCCGCCGATGCGCACCGGATGCGACGGTCGCGCCCCCGGCGCCTGGTAGTACGGCAGCATTTTCGGCACCAGCGCATTCAGCCGATCCTTGCGCTGCGTATCGCTCGGGTGCGTGCTCAGGAACGCGGGCGGGGCCTTGCCACCGCCGACGGCACCCATCTTCTGCCACAACGTCACGGCCGCGCGCGGGTCGAAGCCGGCCTTGGCGGCGAGTTCGATGCCGATTCGGTCGGCCTCGGTCTCGGCGGTCCGGCTGTTCGGCAGGTCGACGGCGAGCTTGGCCGCCGTCGCCGCCAGCACCATCGTCTGTCCCGGCTGGTCGGACAGGATGCCCGCGGCCAGCACGCCGGCCTGGCTCGCCATCGCGACGGACATGCGCTCGGCGGTGTGATTCGCAAGTGCGTGCGCGATCTCGTGGGCCATGACCTGCGCCAGCTCGTCGTCCGTCGGGTCGATCTTCTGGATCAGGCCCGTGTAGATCGCCATCCGGCCACCCGCCATGCACCAGGCGTTGACGGCCTTTGGCTCGTCGATGACCTGCACGCTCCAGTCCCACTTCGCGGTCTCGGGGCGCATTTTCACGGCTTGGGCGACCAGCCTCTCCGTGATGACCTCGACACGCCGCAGCAGTCGCGGATCGGTGACGAGCTTGCCCTGGTCTCGGTACTTGCCGATCTCCTGGACGTACGCCTGGCGCGATGCGCTGATGGCCTGCTGCTCGGAGACCAGCATCAGCTGCGTGCGGCCCGTGGGGCTCGTTGCGCAGGCGGTCACTGCGGCCGCGATCAGCAGTGCGAGCGAGGGCTTTTTCAACATCCTGCCATCCCTGCCGGGGACGCCGGCGTTCACGGAGCCGAATGATGACCGGTCACGGTAAGCTTGGCCAACGATGCATCAGACCACCGTAGACGCCCGGATGTTCCGGGAGAGCGCCCGCCGCGTGCGGGTCGGCGATCTGACGATCAACGTCGCGCGGATCGGTGCCGGGCCGCCGGCGCTGCTGCTGCATGGCTTTCCGGACTCGTTGCGGCTCTGGGAGGCCGTGGCGCCGCGCATCGCGGCGGCCGGATTTCAAGTCATCGCGCCGGACCTGCGTGGCTTCGGCGAATCGGACGCCCCGGTCGGCCGCCGGCATTTTGCGATCGATCGCTTGCTCGGCGATCTCACCGGGTTGCTGCGCGCGCTGGACGTGCAGGGACCGGTGCACCTGGTCGGCCATGACTGGGGGGCGGTGCTCGCCTGGTGCCTCGCAATGACGCAGCCCGCCCTGGTGCGCTCGAGCGTCGTGATCTCGGTCGGTCATCCGCGCGAGTACGCGCTGGCCGGCCTCGAGCAGAAACGCAAGGGGCTGTACACGATCGGCTGGCAGTTCAGCGGGTTCGCCGAGCGCTGGCTGATGCGCGACGACGGTGCGCACCTGCGGCACTGGCTGCGGCAGCATCCGGCTGCGGCCGGCTGCGTGCGCGACCTCGCGCGCCCCGGGAGGCTCACGGCCGGACTCAACTGGTACCGCGCGAACCTGCTGCCCGCGCTGCTTCGATCCTGGCCCCAGTGCCGCGTGCCGACGCTCGGCATCTGGAGCAGCGACGACCATTGCCTCGCAGAGGACCAGATGCGGCGGTCGTCACGTCGGATGGACGCGCCCTGGCGCTACGAGCGCATCGAGGGCGCCGGTCACTGGCTGCCGCTGGAACGACCCGCGCGCATTGCCGAACTCGCCGTCGACTGGATCGGTGGATCGGGGTGGATCGGCACCGGTTAGCCGGTCAGCCGCCGGGCGGTGCGCAACTCGTCGCCGAGATACTCGACCAGCGTGGAGAGCATGCCGCGCTCGAGGTCGGCGGGCTGGCCGTCGGCGAGCCGGAACAGCTGGCAGTAGTACCAGGACTGGGCGCCGAACGTGTTAAGCACCTTGACCGGCAGCAGCGGGCTCGCGGGCGACCGCCAGCCGCGCTGGGCGAACTTCAGCCGATCCTCGATCCGCTCGATGCCGTCCACCTCGCGCGACAGCAACCGGCGCGGAAAGTCGGGCTGCCAGCACAACGGCCGGCCGATGCCGATCATGTCGCAGTCCCCGGAACCGAGCGCGGCTTCCATCGCGGCCCGCGTGCGGAACCCGCCGGTGACCATCAGCGGCATCCGCGCCACCTTGCGGATTGCGGTCGCATAGTCGAGAAAATACGCCTCGCGTGCCCGGGTGCTCGGCCGCACGGCCACGGCATCCTCGGCGCGTCCCTCGGCGCCGATCAAGCGGGGTTGCTCGTAGCTCCCGCCCGAAATCTCGAGCAGGTCGAGCGTTTCGTCATTGAGCCAGCGCACGACCTCGAGGCACTCGGCATGCGAGAAGCCACCCTTGCGGAAGTCGTCGGAATTCAGCTTCAACGCAACCGGAAAATCGGCACCGACAGCCCGGCGCACCGCGCGCACCGTCTCCAGCAGGAACCGCGCCCGATTCTCGAGCGAGCCACCCCACGCATCGGTGCGGCGATTCGTCACCGGCGAGAGGAAAGAGCTGATCAGGTACCCGTGCGCGCCGTGCACCTGCACGCCGGTGAAGCCGGTTTCGCGCGCCACGACCGCGGCGGCCGCGAAGCGGGCGATCAACTCGACGATCTCGTCTTCGGTGAGCGGGACCGGCTTGGCATAGTTGCCCAGCAACTGCAGCTGCACGGCCGAAGGCGCGCGAGGACGGCGCGTCACGTACCAGGGTGACTGCCGCCCGGCATGGGAAATCTGCATCCAGAGGTGGTTGCCGGCCGTCGTCCCCGCACGGGCCCACGCGGCCAGTCGCTCGCGGGCTTCGGGCGAGGTCGTGCGCGGATCCGACACGTCGATCGCGACGTTGCCCGGTCGCTCGAGATCGTGACGATCGATCTGGACGTTGCCGGTGAGCAGCAATCCGGCGCCGCCCGCGCTCCAGCCCCGGTATAGCGTCTCGTGGCGCGGCGTGGCGCGCAGCAGCGCGTCGGCCACGCCCTCCGTCATCGCCGCCTTGCAGAGCCGATTGGGCAGCACTGCGCCGCAGGGCAGGCGCAGCGGCCGGGCCAGGGGATCGGTCAAGCCTTGGCGGCCTTGTGCCCACCCTTCGCGAAGCGGTCGTCCTTGACGAGGTAGGCCGCCAGCGCCGGCGCCAGCAGGATCGCGCCGAACACGTTCACCAGGAACATGAACGCGAGCAGGATGCCCATGTCGGCCTGGAACTTGAGCGCCGAGAAATACCAGGTCGCCACCGAGATCGTCATCGTCACCGCGGTGAAAAGCGATGCGGTACCACGCTGCTTGAGCGCCGCGACGTACGCTTCGACCAGCGTCATGCCTTCCTGCATCTCGTGCTTGATGCGCTCGAACAGGTAGATGCCGTAGTCGACACCGACACCCACGCCGAGTGCGACGACCGGCAGCGTGTTCACCTTGAGGCCGATGTCGAGCATCGCCATCAGCGCGTTGCACAGCACCGTGACCAGTGCGAGCGGAATGATCACGCACAGCGTCAACCTGAACGACCGGAACGTCATCAGGCACAGGATGCCGACCGAGATGAACAGCGCGAGGTTGACCCACTTGTCGGCCGCGTGCACCGCTTCGTTGGTGGCCGCCATGACGCCGACGTTGCCGCTCGCGAGCCGGAACTGGATCCGGTCGGTGCCGCCGCCCGCTTCGTTGAACGCGTGGATCCGGTCCACGATCCGCGAGATCGTCGTGGCCTGGTGGTCGACCGTGTAGATATTGATCGGCATCGCCGTGCAGCGCGAATCCATGAACTCGTTGCCGAGGCGCGTCGCGTAGCCGACGCCCTGTGCGATCTGCGCGCGCGACTCCGGCAGCATGCGCCAGCGCGCGAAGGTTTCCGCGAACGACTGCGTCATCGACTTGACGAAGCCCGACAGGCTGCGCACCGTCGCCACGCCCTCGATCTGGCGCATCTGGAACTCGAAGTCCTCGACCCGCTCCATGACCTCGCGATCGACGCACGGCGAGTCTTCGTCGTCCTTGGCCTTGGCCTCGGCGATGATCTGCAGGTTGTCGACGCCGATCGCGAAGTGGCTGACGATCATCTCGACGTCGAGGTTGTAGCGCGCGTCGGGCTTCAGCTCCGGGACGCCCGTGCCGAGATCGCCGATGTGGCGGTGTCGCGCCTGCGAGATGCCGAAACCCAGCAGCACGAGGGCGGCAAGCAGCACGACCCACGCCGTGCGCGGGGTCGCGAGCGGCCCGAGCTTCTCCCACAGCCAGTCGCCGGCCGTCTCCTTGCCCGACAGCTTCTTCGCCGCCTCAGGCGAGAACTTGTAGTACGACAGCAGGATCGGCAGCAGCATCTTGTTGGTGATGATCATCACCGTGACGCCGATCGTCGCCGTGTAGGCCAGCTCGCGCACGATCTCGATGTCGACGAACGCGATCACCATGAAACCGAACGCGTTCGCGAGCAACGCGGTGGCGCCCGGGATGAACAGCTTCTCGAACGAGTGCGTCGAGGCCGTGACGCCGTCGGCGCCGTGCAGCGTTTCGAGCTTCCAGGCGTTCGTCATCTGCACGGCGTGCGAGACGGCGATCGAGAAGATCAGGAACGGCACCAGGATCGACATCGGGTCGAGCCCGAGCCCGAAGACCGGCAGCAGCCCGAGCAGCCAGATCACCGGCACGATCGCGCAGATCAGCGCGAGCGAGGTCAGCATCAGCGACCCCGAGTACCAGTAGAGCAGGATCGACGTGACCACGAAGGCCACGCCAAAGAAGATCAGCACGCCGGCGGCACCTTGCGCGATGTCGCCCATCGCCTTGGCGAAGCCGATGATGTGCACCGTGGTGCCATCCTTCTCGTACTTGCCGCGGATCGCTTCGAGCGCCTTGGCGACTTCCTGCAGGTCGAGGCGCTCGCCGGTCTCCGGGTCGTTCTCCATCAGGGTCGCGACCACCATGGCCGCGCTCTGGTCGTTCGCGACGATGCGCCCCACCCAGTCTGACTTGAGCAGGTTCTCGCGCACGAGCGCCAGTTGCTCATCCGTGCCGGCGAAATCGGCCGAGACGATGTTGCCACCGCGGAAGCCGTCCTCGACGACCTCGTTGTAACGGACGTTCGGCGTGAAGAGCGACGTCACCGAGCTGCGTTCGGCGCCCTTCAGGTAGAAGACTTCCTCCGTCACCTGGCGGAGCGTCTCCATGAACTCCTTCTCGAAGATGTCGCCGTTCTGGTTCTTGAGCGCGACGACGACCTTGTTGGCGCCGCCGAAATCCTGCTGGTACTGCAGGAACGTCGCCATGTACGGGTGGTTGAGCGGGATCATCTTGGTGAACCCGGCTTGCACGCGCAGCTGGCTCGCCAGCGCGCCCAGCACGATCGTGATCAGGATGAACAGGATCAGCAGCCAGCGCCGGTGGTGGAAGATCCAGTAGGAGATCTTGCCGATCCAGTCCTGCCTGAATTCCTGCCGCTCGATTTCGTGGTCGCCGCTCGCGAGGACGTTGGGTTCGTTCGCCATGATGTGTATTCCCGGGAGGGCCGGAATGCTCTATTTGCTCGCCAAGGTCGAGGGATCCAGCCGCCTGACGCCGCTTTCGCCGGCGACGACCAGGCCGCCCGGCACCTCGGCCACGGCCGCGAAGCCGCGGCCCGCCGATGACCACTGGATCTGGAACGTCGCGCCATTGTCGGTGCTCTCGGCCACCAGGCCGGAATTGCCGACCAGCACGATGCGACCGTCGGACAGCACCGTGCCACCGTTGAAGGCGGTGTGCGTCCCAGACTCGATGGTCTGCCAGGTGACACCGCCGTCCGCCGTGCGAAAGATATTGCCGCGCATGCCGAAGATCAGCATCACGCCGTCGCGCGCCGTCACTGCGCCGAAGAACGATCCCTGGTACGGCGACTCGACCTCGATCCAGGTCAGCCCGCCGTCCTCGGAGCGCGCGAGTGTGCCGTACTCGGAAACGAGCCACAGCACACCGTTGGCCGCAATCACCTGCGAGATGTGATTCTCGAACTCCTCCGAGATGACCGTGCGGCGCTCCCAGCTGGCGCCTCCGTCCTCGGACGTGAAATACAGCCCGAAGGCGCCGTAGGCCGCGAATCGGCGATTGCCGAGACTGGTGACACCGAGCAGTGAATCGAGGCCGGCCTCTTCGACTGCGACGGCCGCCCAGGTCTCGCCGCCGTCCTCGGTGCGGACGATCGAGCCGCCATGGCCCACCGCGACACCGAGCTTGTCGTTCTCGAACGCGACGCGCGTCAGCGAGCGCGTCACCGGAGTCGCGACCGCGCGCCATGACTGCCCGTCGTCATCCGACACCAGCGTGAAGCCGCGCTCACCGACGGTCACCAGGCGTTTGCCCGCCCGCGTGATGTCCATCAGGATGATGCGGCCGGGATTGATGTCGACGACGACCCCGGGGCGCGTGCCGCCAGGTTGTTGTGCGACGAGCGCGAACGAAAGGCCCGCGCCTGCGATCAGGCACGCTGCCTTAGCCCAAGTCTTCATGGAGGACCTCCCCGTCCGTCCTGGCGAGCGACGGCGCTCGCTCTGGCTGCGGTCGTCACCGCCCCGGCACCAAGGGGTCCGGGGCGGCGCGACCAATCATTGCATCAGATCATCGTCTTCGATCTGCAGCGGCTCACTTCGTGCCGATGCGACGCAGCGCGTCGGGCTGGAAGTCGCCCCACTTGCCCTTCTCGCCGAACTTCCACGCCGTCTTGATCTCGTTGTCGAGGCCCGCGAGGTAGTAGCTCGAGCTGTTCAGGTCGAACCAGATGTTGGCACGGTACCAGGGCACCTTCGCGTCATAGAACTGGATCATCGGGTGCACGCCGACGCGCCACAGTTGCTTGCGGGTGTCGTAGGCGTCCTCGTAGACGACCGTCCAGGTGTCCTCGTCGAGGAAGAAGACGCGCTTGCCGTAGATGTGCTTGCTGCCGGCCTTCAGGTTCGCCTCGACCTCCCAGACCCGGTGCAGCTCGAAGCGCAGCAGGTCGGGATTCGGCGTCGTCTTCTGGACGATGTTCTCCTTGTACTTGAGGCCCTTGTCCGCCAACTTGAACGAGTTGTACGGGACGTAGATTTCCTTCCTGCCGATCAGCTTCCAGTCGTAGCGGTCCGGCGCGCCGTTCCACGCGTCGAACTGGTCCGAGGTACGCATGCCTTCGGTGCCGTCCGTGAAGTTGTCGTACGCGAGGTCGGGCGCGCGGCGCACGCGGCGCTGGCCCGCGTTGTAGATCCACGCGGAGCGTGACTGCTTGACCTGGTCGAGCGGCTCGTGCACCAGGAACACCGTGCCCTCGAGCGTCGCCGGCGCCGTGAAGCGCGACTGGAACGCGAGCAGCAGGTTGTCCTGCGGCTGGTCGAGGTTCGCGTTGAAGATCCGGTACTCGTGGGCGCCGATCTTGTAGAAGTCGCCGTTCGCCCGCACCGGGAAGCTGTGGTAGTCACGATCGAGGCCGCCGCCGAGGTAGCGCTGCTGATGGTTCCACATCACCTCGAGGCCGGTCTTCGGGATCGGGAACGGCACGGCCGAGCGGCCGCCCGAGATGCCGAAACCCTGCAACTCGATCTTCGACGCCAGCGCCTTGACCTCGTCGTAGACCGCCTGCGGATAGCACGCCGTGCGCCGCGTCTCGTAGACGTTCATCTTGACGACGTCGTGCTTGGTGAGCAGCGCGACCATGCCGGGCGTGAGCTTGTCCTTGTGCTCGTTCAGGTTCGCCTTGGAGATCGTGAACTTGATCTTGTCGCTCGCGAATGGATCGACATAGCCCTTGGCCGCCGACCACCCGGACGGCGGCGCGCAGAGACCGCCGGTCCAGGCCGGAATCGTGCCGTCCTTGTTGCCGGCTTTCTCTGCGCCCATCGGCGTCAGGTCGGCGCCGAGCCGCGCGACCTCGGCATCCGACAGCTTCGCCGACGCCGGCGTGGCGAATGCGACCAGACGTCGCAGCCGCCACCGCGGAGGCGAGAATCTTGCTCATGTTCTTCATCTGTCTGTTCTCCCGAATCTGATCAGAACGTCACGCTGACGGCGGCCGAGTAGTAGTCGCGGTCGAACAACGGGTCGAACTGGCTGGTGCCGTATTCGACGTAGTTCAGATCGAGCACGTACTTCTTGTTGTAGTTGAACTTGAGGCCCAGGCCGAGCACCGAGCGGTCCTCGACGAACTGCGGGTCCATCGACACGCCCTCGACGTCCTGCGACCAGAACACGCTCGGCGTGACGGTGACGCCGGTGTTGCGCACGTTGTTGTAGTCCGCCGAGACGCGCAGCCGGTAGCCCCAGGCCATGTCGGTGACGAAGCCGTCGTTGCGGCAACCGTTCGGCTGCGCGTTGTACAGCGTGTTCGCCACCGGGACCGGCAAGACCGACGAACGTCGGCGAGCACAGGTTGCCGAGGCTCGCGGCGCCGAGCGTGGGCTGGCCAGCGACCGAGCCGCCCGGACCGTACGCGGGATTCGAGGCCGTACCGAACATGAAGCCGCGGCCGTAGCGAATGCCGCCCTTCGTGTAGTCATCCATGTTGTTCCACTGACCGCCGACTTCGCCGACGAGCAGCAGCGTCTGCGCGCCGATCAGGTTGCTGAAGGTCTTGACGACGTTCAGCTGCGCCTGAGTCTTGTCGAAGTGATCCCAGCCCTGCAGGTACGTGCCCTCGGGCGAATTCGACACGATCCGTGCCTCGTCGCGGTACGGACCGATGCCGAGCACGCCGGCGCCGACGAGATCGTTGCCATTGATCTGCACCGGCACGTCGATCTGGTAGCTCACCTCGGCCGACGTCGACCAGCCGAACAGGTTGGTCGCGGCGCTGATGCCGTAGATCTGGATGTCCTCCGGGTACTCCCAGAAGCCGACGCCGGGCTTCAGGTCGTAGTTGACGCCGTTGGCTGCAAGGGCGCCTTCGATCGCCTTCTCGAGACCGGGCAACAGGCTCCGGAACAGGGTCGTCGACGTGGGGCTCTTCCAGTAACCGCCGTACGCATCGGAGCCGATCAGGCCCTGCGCCGTGAGCGCTGCCTTGATCGGAGCCGGCAGGTCGTTCGGGTTCGTGCCACTGCGGCTCGACGTCAACGGCAGGCGGCTGTGGATGTTCATGCCGTACAAGCCGATCTCGGTGTCGATCTTCTCGATCGGGAATCGGAACGCGAGGCCGAACTGGCCGCTGTCGCTGGCGTCCTGGCCCTTGGCGTGCGGAACGTAGACGCCCGTGCCCTGCAGGAACGGCTGCGAGCCGAGCTGCGGAACGATGGGCGACGCCGTCCCGGTCACCAGGTTGCCGTTCTGGCCGCCGACCACCGTGATGCTGTTGCAGCGGCCCGGGTCGCTCGAGATCTGCGTGCCCGAGACGGTGAAGTACTGGCCGCAACCGTCGACCGACGTGTTGTTCCACTGCAGCTGGTAGAACGCCTCGAGCGAACCGAAGTTGAAACCCCAGTTCGCGTAGGCGGCCCAGACCGGCAGCAGGATTTCCTTGAGCTCGGCGCCGGCGCGGCGCGCAGCCGGCACGTCGATCGGGTTGATCTGGTTGACGCCCTGGATGAACACGCTCTCGCCCCAGTTGATGACCTGGTTGCCGAGGCGCAGCTGCAGGCTCGAGTCGCCGACGTCGAACGAGCCGTAGAGGTACGCGTCGAGCAGGTAGACGTTGTCGAACTTCTGCTCGTCCTCGAAACCCTCGTCGCTCAACTTGGCACTTGGCCACAGGTTCTGGCCGGGAGGCGAGATCGGCAGGCAGGGGGCGCCCGCCGGCGTGGCGGTCGTGCAAGGCGCATAGCCCGCGATCGGGATCGGGCGGGGGCGCGCGCCGTTGAAGTCGTTCGCCTGGTTGCCGATGCGCACTTCCTCGTCGTTCAACGCCTGGTCGTACCAGGCCTTGACGCGCACGAGGCCGCCGAAGTTGCCCTTCTTCACTTCCACGTCGGTGATGAGCTTGAATGGCGTCGCGAAGCGGTCGCCCTTGTCCCAGTTCAGGTTGCCGTCGCCTGCGGCCTGCTGGCCAGCGATGCCATCGCCTTTTGGCACGGGCTGTCCGGGGATCATCGGCGTCCCGGAGTACAAGCCGATCAGCGAAGCATCCGCGCGCGAGTACAACTTCCGGTTCGGATCCTCGGCGCGCCAGTTGGCGCCGACCGACAATCGTCGTATTCCAGTTCACCGTCGTGCCGTTCTCGAACTCGAACTGGAGCGCAGCAGCGCTGCCGGCATAGCCCGCGAGCACGGAGCCGATCACCGCGGCGAGCACTGTGTTGCGCCGACCCCGGACCATGGATTCGCTCATCATCTGAAATCCCCCAGTTGCCTTGTTGGTTGGTTCCGCTCGCGCGAAACCGGCTTGCTGCATCGCGTCAAGAGCACTTCCCACTCCCGCGAATTGTACGGAGGCTAGCCCCGGCGATCCGCGCGGACACTCGTGAGTATCCGAAATGCCACTACTGCTTCCCGCAGTCAAGCAAGGTTGCCAGTGTCGCAGTCACATGACAACTCGCATCTGCGTTGCGTTATTGCCATGCAGCAAAAATTCACCACGCCGACGCTGCGCGCCGACGTCGTGGCTGCTTCGTTTTGCTGCGACGCACCACCGCTGGCTGCGACGGCTCTGCATCGGGTTCCGCAGCTGCGCTGCCACCGCGGCCGCGGCCGCCTCGAGCTTCGCGAAGCTGCTGCGCAGGCAATCCGCGAAGAACGCCGGGTCGGGCAGCATGTCGCGGCAGGCGACGGCGCAGATCCACATCGTGCCGTGATAGCTGAATGCCGTGACGTTGAGACCGAGTCCATCGATCGCGATGCTGATCGGCGCGAAGCTGACGAGCCGCGCGCCGGCCATGAACAGCGGCACGTCCGGCCCCCGGACGTTCGACACGACGATGCTCATCTGCGGCAGCACGAGGCGGCGTGTCACGAGTTCGGCGAGCGTCACCGGCAGCAGGTCGAAGAGCCGCGCGGAGAGATCGCGGCCGACGGCGCCCGCCATGGCCTTGGCTTTTCCCGCGCCGCGGCGGATCGCGTGCAGTCGGTCGATCGGGTCCGCAAGCTCGCTGTGCAGCGGCATCACGGCCATGCCGATCTGGTTGCCGGCGTCCTCACCCTTGTCGGCACCGCGCAACGTCATTGGCACCATGCAGGTCAGCGTCTGCTCGGGCAACTCGCCCTTGGCGTCGAGATACTCGTGCAGCGCGCCACCGACCGTGGTCATGAACAGGTCGTTGATCGTCGCCCCCGCGACCTGCTGGCGGATCGTGCGCATCGCGGCGAGCGGCAGGCCGACCATCTCGACGACGCGGTGCGAGGAAACCTTGCCGTTGAAGCGCGTCTGCGGCGGCTTGCGCAGGCTCGCCGCGATCTGCGCCGCCTTCGGCAACTCGGCCGCCTCGAGCAGCCGCGGCAGCTCGGCCAGCGAGCCCGCGCCGAGGGTCGCGAGGCGCGCAGCGGTTTCGAGAGAGAATCGCGCCGCCTGCGGCACGCGTTTCGCGCCATGGGCGATCGCGCGCGAATAGAGCTCGAGCGCCGTCGGCACACGATCGCGGTAGCGCGTGCCGCCGAAACCGCCGTCGCTGAAATCCTCGGCGCTGGTCGAGTGGATCGCCTTCAGGATCTCGGTGCCCGCCTCGCCGTCCACGGCGCAGTGGTGGAACTTGATGTAGAGCGCGAAGCTGCCAGGCGGAATGCCGGGAATATTGTTCAGCTGCTCGATCACGTACGCCTCCCACAGCGGCTTGCTGCGGTCGAGCGGACGCGAGTGGATGCGCGCCACCTGGATGCAGAGCTGCCGCCAATCGCCGGGGTGCGGCAACGCGACGTGGCGCACGTGGAATTCGACGTCGATGTCGGCTTCCTCGATCCAGTACGGGCGATCGACGTCGAACGGCACGTTGACGAGGCGCCGGCGGAAGATCGGCGAGGCGTCGAGTCGCGACTCGAAGAAGCGCAGGATGTCCTTGAAGCGAACCCGGCCATCCGGTGCGGTCGAGGGGTCGTAGATGCCGAGCCCCGCCACGTGCATGAACTGGTGGCCGCGCTCCATGCGCAGGAACAGGTTGTCCGTACCCGAGAGTTGTTTCACGTCGCAGCTCCTGAACGGCTCGTCGCAACCCGGCCGCGGCCCGCATCATCACACGCGCGCCCAGCGTGTACCATCCGCCGCTTCGCCCGGACCCGCTGGAGACCCACGATGCCCCTGATCGCCCGAAC
The DNA here is from genome assembly GCA_963777725.1 of uncultured Gammaproteobacteria bacterium. GTDB lineage: Bacteria > Pseudomonadota > Gammaproteobacteria > Steroidobacterales > Steroidobacteraceae > RPQJ01. Next base: position 183,163 of record CAVZRR010000020.1, on the reverse strand, counting down.
CTTCATTGCCGCGCTGCTGCTCGCGACCTCGACGCTCGCAACCGCGGAGCAGGACTGGGTCGAGCGCAGCAATGCGAATGCCGAACCGCTGCTCCAGGTCATGGCGAAGTACGCGCCCGAGACCGCCGCTGCGCTCGGCGTGGAGGGATTCGACGCCGAGGTATTCGACCTGAAGCCGCAGAACGACCTGCGCTTCGAAGCCGACGCGGCCCGGGTCGCGAGCGACCTCGAGTCGCGCCTCGCGGCCGAACCGGATGCGCGCGTGCGCCAGGACATGCAGATCCTGATCGACACCGCCCGCGACCAGAAGGCGACCTCGGAACTCAACCGCCGCCTGATGCTGCCCTACTTCGACCTGACCCAGGCGCTGTTCCAGGGCTTCAACGCGCTGCTCGACCCGCGCGTGTCGAAGGACCGGCACCCCGCCGCGCTCGTCCGGCTGCGCAGGTACACCGGCCGCGAGCCGGGCTACGAGCCGATCACGAAGCTCGCACAGGCGCGCACCGCCGAGCGCTTCGAGACCGCCGGGCTCACCGGACCGTGGACCGTCGAAGTCGAGCAGGCCCTGCAGAACCAGCCGCGCTTCGTGGCCGGCATCCGTGACCTGTTCAAGAAGAGCGGCCTGACCGGCTGGGAAAAGGACCTGAAGGTGCTCGAGTCACAGCTCGATGCGCACGCCAAGTGGTTGCGCACGGAGCTGCTGCCGCGTGCCCGCACCACGAACCGGCTGCCAGCCGAGATCTACGCCGACAACCTGAAGAACTTCGGCGTCAAGGCCGACCCGCGCGCGCTGATCGACCAGGCGACGCTCAGCTTCGTGCAGACGCGCGAGGAGATGCAGACGCTGGCGAATCTCGTCGCGAAGGAACGCGGCTTTGCGTCGTCCGATTACCGCGACGTGCTGGCGGCATTGCGCAAGGAAGTGATCGCCGAGGACGCGCTGCTCCCGACTTACAAGGCGCGGCTCGCCAGCCTCGAGGAGATCGTGCGCCGCGAGGACATCGTGAGCCTGCCGGAACGCCCGGCCGTGATCCGGCTCGGCACGCCGGCCGAGTCCGCGGCCCAGCCGGCCCCGCACCTGCGCCCGCCGCGCCTGATCGGCAACACCGGTGAGTCGGCCGAGTTCGTGCTGCCGCTCGAGAACCCGAACGCGCCGCCCGGCACCAAGATGGACGACTTCACGCACGACTCGATGGCCTGGACGCTGACGGCCCACGAGGCCCGCCCGGGCCACGAGCTGCAGTTCGCCAGCATGATCGAGAGCGGCGTGTCGATCCCCCGCGCGGTGTTCGCGTTCAACAGCGCGAACGTCGAGGGCTGGGCGCTCTATGCCGAGGCCCTCGTCAAGCAGCACCTGCCGCTCAACGCCCAGATGGGCACGCTGCAGATGCGGATGCTGCGCGAAGCCCGTGCGTTCCTCGACCCGATGGTCAATCTCGGCCTGATGGAACCGGCGCAGGCCCAGGCGTTCCTGATGAAGGAGGTCGGCCTGTCCGAGCCGATGGCGAAGCAGGAAGTCGACCGCTACAGCTTCCGCGCGCCCGGCCAGGCGACCTCGTACTTCTATGGTTACCAGCGCCATCTCGCGCTGCGCGGCAAGGTCGAGATGATGCTCGGCGAGCGCTTCGATGCGCGCTCGTACCACGACTTCATCCTCAGCCAGGGCCTGCTGCCGCCCGCGCTGCTCGAGCAGGCCGTGCTGGAACAGTACGTTCCAGCACGGCTCGCGTCACGCTAGCTCGACGGGCACGAAGATCCGCGCCTCGCCGCGCTGCACCAGCAGCGCAACGCGGTTCTTCGCCCCGGCAACGATCGAGCGCAGCTGCTCGACGTCGCCAACCGGGCGGCCGTTCGCGGACAGCACCACGTCGCCTGGCTGGATGCCGGCCTCGGCGGCCGCCCCGGCGACTTCCTCGACGACCAATCCTGCCTCGAGCTGCGCACTCGACCGTTCGGCGGGCGACAGCGGACGGACCAGTCACGCCCAGGCGGCCACCCTCGGCGCCGGCGCCGCTCGCCGCGACCTTGTTCGCGTCGGTGACTTCACCGAGCGTCACGTCGATCTTGCGGCTCGCGCCCTCGCGCCAGACCTGCAGCTCGACCTTGCGTCCGGGCTTGGCCGCGGCGACGGCCGCCGGCAGCTGACCGGCCGAATCGACGGGCTGGCCATCGAACGCCAGGATCACGTCGCCTTCCTTGAGACCCGCCTCGTCCGCCGGGCCGCCGCGCTCGACGTTGGACACCAGCGCGCCACGCGGCTTGTCGAGACCGAACGACTCGGCCAGCGCCTGGTCGACGCCCTGGACACCGACTCCGAGCTTGCCGCGGGACACATGCCCGGTCGCCTGCAGTTGCTCGCCGACATTCATTGCGACGTCGATCGGGATCGCGAACGAGACGCCCTGGTACCCGCCCGAGCGACTGTAGATCTGCGAGTTGATGCCCACGACCTCGCCACGCAGGTTGAACAGGGGCCCGCCCGAATTGCCCGGGTTCACCGCGACGTCGGTCTGGATGAACGGCACATAGGTGTCGTCGGGCAGGCTGCGGCCCTTGGCGCTGACGATGCCGGCGGTCACGGAATTCTCGAAGCCGAAAGGCGAGCCGATCGCGACGACCCACTCGCCGACTTCGAGCTGGCGCGGGTCGCCGAGTGTCACGACCGGCAGGCCGGTGGCCTCGATCTTCAGCACGGCGACGTCGCTCTTGGTATCCACGCCGACGACCTTGGCCTCGAACTCGCGGTGATCGGTCAGCTTGACCGTCACCTTGCGCGCGCCATCGACTACGTGCGCATTCGTGAGGATCGTGCCGTCCGCGCTGACGATGAAGCCCGATCCTTCGCCCTGCATCGGCGACCGCTGGCCGGGCACCATCGGCACGCCGAAGGTGCGGACGTTCGCACTCACGCTCACGTTGACGACGGCAGGCCCGTAGCGCTCGACGAGTGGGCGGAAATCGGGCAATCCGCTCGCCAGCGGCGTGGCCGACGGTGCCAGTCGTGGCGCGGATGCCGGCGCTGCAGCCGCGGCTTCGGCCGAATGCTCGGAGCTGTACAGGAATAACGCCGTGGCCGGCACCGCGACGAACGCGCCGCCCAGCACGGCGGCGGCGAGTGGCTTACGAATCAATGCTTTGACGTCCATGGGGGTCTCCTCCTCAGGTTGGAGGAGAGCCTGCCGGTCGATCCTTAGCCCAGACTTAAGACGCCGGGAGCGCCGGCAGGATCACGACCACGCGCAGTCCGGTTCCCCCGGGACCACTCTCGAGCACCACCTGCCCCTCGTGGCGGTTCGCAACGGACCGCACCAGCGCGAGGCCGAGCCCGCTGCCGCCCACGGCCGTGCCGGGCACGCGATGAAAGCGATCGAAGACGCGTCCGCGTTCCGCCTCCGGAATCCCGGGACCCGTGTCGGTCACCGACAATACGGCGCGCGCGGGGCTGCCTTCAGTCCGTGACACGCGGACGTCGACGCGGCCGCCCAAGGGCGTATAGCGGATCGCGTTGTCGAGCAGGTTGCCAAGCAGAATGCGCAGGCCGTCCTCTTCGGCCAGTACGCGCACGACCTCGGCGTCAGCGATGCCAAGATCGAGGCCCGCCGCTTCCGCGAGCGGTACCCAGTCCGCGACGACCTGCCGCACGAACTCGTCGAGGTGCAACGGCCGCCGCTCCCGCTCGCCTGCATGTTGTTCGCGGGCGACCGCGAGCAATTGCTCGATCAACCGTGCCGCCCGGGCCACGCCGGCTTCCAGGTTGCGCACGGCGGCATCGCGATCCTCCGCGGCCCCGGCCGCGGCGAGCGACTGGAGCTGCAGGCTCAGCGCCGTGAGCGGCGTGCGCAACTCGTGCGCCGCGTCCGCGATGAACGCTCGCTCGCGTTCGATCGCGAGATCGAGGCGCACCAGCAGGTCGTTGAGCGCCGTCGCCATCGGGCGTGCCTCGTCCGGGAGGCCCTCCAGAGGCACCGGCGTCAGGTCGTCCGGGCGGCGAGCACGCAATGCGTCGGCGAACCTGCGCACCGGGCGCACCGAACGCCCGACGATCCACGCGACCAGCAGCGCGAGCGCCGGCACCAGGATCGCGAACGGCGTGATCGTCTTCAGCGCGAGGCGCGCGGCGCGCTGCTTGCGCACCTCCATCGGCTGTACCACCTGGATCACGCGCCCGTCGGCCTCGACGCCGTACACCCGCCAGCTGCCGCCCTCCGTCCGCGCCGTCGAGAGTCCGAGCGTCGTCAGCCCGGGCAGGACGGCGTGCGGGCGCGACAGATAAATGCGCACACCGTCGAGCGACCAGACCTGGACGACCAGATCGTACCCAGGCACCGGCTGCGGCAGCCGCGGCCCGGTTTCGAAGCCGCGCACCTGGTCGCGCAGCAGCAGCGCGGTCTCGCGCAGGTGATTGTCGAAGAATCCGTTCGCCTCGGCGAGCGCGTTGCGGTAGCTGAGCCCCGCGCCGCCGAGCCCGATCAGCGCCACCGCGCCAAGCAGCCACGCGAGCAGCGTGTTGCGCAACGAGCTCATCGACGTGCCGGCCGCACGCGGTAGCCGACGCCGCGCACGTTGCGGATGAAATCCGCGCCGAGCTTGCGGCGCAGCGCGTGGATGTGGACCTCGACGACGTTGCTCTCCACTTCTTCCCCCCAGCCGTACAGGCGGTCCTCGAGCTGGGCACGCGACAGGATCTGGCCCGGTCGCTCGAGCAACGCGTGGAGCAACGCGAATTCGCGCGGCGAGACCGGCACGCTGGTGCCGTCAATGTGGACCTCGTGGGTCGCGGGATCGAGACTCAAACCGTCGTGCACGATCACGGCACTGGCACGGCCGCCCTTGCGGCGCAGCACCGCGCGGACTCGCGCCGCCAGTTCCTGCAGTTCGAACGGCTTGACGAGATAGTCGTCGGCGCCCGCGTCCAGCCCGGCGACACGATCGGTGACCGCATCGCGAGCCGTCAGCACGACCACGGGCAGCGCCGAGCCGCGTTCCCGCAGTTCCCGCAGCACCCGCACGCCGTCCTTGCCCGGCAAGCCGAGGTCGAGCAACAACAGGTCGTAGGTTCCGGCCGCGAGTGCCTCCTCGGCAGCGGTGCCGTCGCGGATCCAGTCCACGGTGTAGCCCTCGCGCCGCAGGCCGGCACGAACCGCCTCCCCGATCATCGCGTCGTCCTCGGCCAGCAATAGCCGCATGTGGGACTCAGCGGCGCCCGGTGCCGGTGCGCAGGAAGAAACGCTCGGCTTCCTCGGCGAGCTGCGCGACGTCGAACGGCCCGTTCGGCCGGTACCAGTGCGCCATCCAGTTGAGCGCTCCGAACATCAGTAGCCGGTCGATGCGCGTCGGCTGCGCCCACTCGCCGGAGTGCTGCAGCTGCGCGATGACCTGGTCCCAGACTGCCTCGTAGCGCCGCTGCAGCGCGACCACGCGCGGCCGAGACTTCTTGGCGAGCGCGCGCCACTCGTACAGCAGCACCGGGATGAAGTCCTGGCCCGGCGCGAGGATCGTGTCGAGGTGCGCGCGCAGCAAGGCCCGAAATTGCTCCCGTGGCGACAACTGCTCGCGGCCGATCGCCTCGATGCGCTCGAGCGCGCGCTGCAGCCCCTCCTCCATGACCGCCGCGAGGATGTCCTGCTTGGTCTTGAAGTGGTAGACCCAGCTGCCGGACTGCAGGCCGGTCGCGGCCGCAATGTCGCGCACGGACGTCGCCTCGAAGCCCTTCTGGCGGAACAGCCGCGCCGACTCGCGGATCAGCTGGCCGCGTCGCCCCGCGTCGTCGGGCCGGCGGCTCACAGGCCGAGCTGGCGCGCCGCCAGGTCCTTCATGATCTCCTCTGCGCCGCCGCCGATCATGTTGACCTTGACCTCGCGATAGATGCGCTCGGAGCGGGTGCCCCGCATGTAACCCATGCCGCCCAGCGTCTGTACGGCGCCGTCGGCGCAGGACTGCATGCAACGCGTCGCGAGGTTCTTCAGCAGGCAGATCGAGGCGACGAGCTCGGCGTCGCCGGCGGGCGCGTGATCGAGCCGCCACGCGGTCTCCTCGAGCATCGCGCGCGCGGCCTCGATGCTGGCGAGCATGTCCACCAGCCGGTGACGCACGACCTGGTGGTCGGCGAGCCGCTGGCCGAACGTGCGTCGCTCGCGCGCCCACGCCAGCGCTTCCTGGTAGCAGACCCAGGCAAAGCCGACCGCGCCCGCGGCCATCGAGAACCGCTCGGCATTGAAGTTCTGCATGATGGCCCGGAAGCCCGAGCCCTCGGCTCCCAGCAGGTTGCCGGCGGGGACCCGGCAATCGTCGAACCTCAGGTGAGCGGTATCCGACGCCCACCAGCCCATTTTCCTGAGCGGCGTGCGCGAGAGACCCGGGGTGTCGCCCTCGACCAGCAGCAACGAGATGCCGCGTGCGCCGTCGGCACTCGGGTCGGTGCGCACCGCAACCGTCAGGTAGTCGGCGCGGATCCCGGACGTGATGAAGGTCTTCTCGCCGTTCACGACGTAATGGTCGCCCTCGCGTACCGCCGTGCAGCGCAGGGCCGACACGTCGGAGCCGCCCGAGGGCTCGGTGATCGCAAGCGCCGCGATCCGCTCGCCTGAGAGCACCGCGGGCAACACGCGCTGCTTGAGCTCGGCGCTGCCGAGCATCGCCACGGGCGGCGCGCCGATCGTGTGCGACATCAACGAGGCGACCAGGCCGCCCGAGCCCGCCTGCGCGAGCTCGAGGCTGGCGATCAGCCGGTGGAAGCTGTCGACACCACCGCTGCCGCCGTACTCGTCCGGAAAGCCGAGCCCGAGCAGCCCCACGTCCGCGGCGCGCCGGTAGAGGTCACGTGGGAAGGTCTCCGCCTCGTCCCAGGCGTCGACGTGCGGCGCGATCTCCTTGGCGACGAAACGCCGCAGCGTCTCGCGAAAGTCGAGGTGCTCCGGGCGGTAGTAGACCGGGTTGAGACGCAGCTCCTGCATGGGCCGCATGCTAGGCCAGGGGCTTTATTCAAGCAAGCGCTTGGTCTACGATCGGCCCATGAGCTACCGCAGCGTATTCCGCCCCGGCCTGTTCGCAGGCCAGACCATCATCGTCACCGGCGCGGGCAGCGGCATCGGCCGCTGTTGCGCGCACGAGCTCGCCGCGCTCGGCGCCCACGTCGTGCTGCTCGGTCGCAGCACCGCCAGGCTGCAGGCCGTGGAGACCGAGATCCACGCCGACGGCGGCGCAGCGAGCCACGCAGCCTGCGACATTCGCGACGAGGACGCGGTCAAGACCGTCGTCGCCGCCGTCGTCGCCGAACGCGGCGTGATCCACGGGCTCGTCAACAACGCCGGCGGCCAGTTCCCCTCCCCGCTCGAGGACATCTCGGGCAAGGGCTGGCAGGCCGTGCTCGCCACCAACCTGACGGGTGGGTTCCTGATGGCGCGCGAGTGCCACGCGCAGTCGATGCGCGAGCACGGCGGCGCAATCGTCAACATGCTGGCCGACATGTGGCACGGCATGCCGGGCATGGGTCACAGCGGCGCGGCGCGCGCCGGCATGCTGAACTTCACCGAGACCGCGGCCTGCGAGTGGGCGCCCGTGCGCGTCAACGCGGTGGCGCCGGGCTGGATCGCGTCGAGCGGAATGGATACCTACCCTGAAGCGATGAAACCGCTGATCCAGGGCCTGCCGCGGCACGTGCCGGCGTCGCGGCTCGGCACCGAGGCGGAAGTATCGGCCGCGATCGTGTTCCTGCTGTCCGAGGCCGCCGCTTTCGTGTCCGGCGCCTGCCTGCGCATCGACGGCGCGGCACCCAACGCGCGACGGCACTGGCCGATGCCCGGCGGCCGGCCCTCGCCGGCGTTCGACGGCTTCCATCGCAGCCGCCCGCCACGCGTGCTCGAGGACTGAGGATGCCCGTCTTCCAGACCGCGCTCGTCGCACGCGACGAGGCCTTCGCCGGCAATCGCGAATACATGCTGGCGCTGCTCGGCGAGCTCGGCGCATTGCAGGCTCGCACCGAGGCTGCGTCCGCGAAGTCGGGACCGCGTTTCGCGAAGCGCGGCCAGCTGCTGCCGCGGGAACGGCTCGGCCTGCTGCTCGACGCGGGCGCGCCGTTCCTGCAACTCTCGACGCTCGCGGGCTACCTGCTCGACGTCGCCGATCCGGCGAAGTCGGTGCCCGGTGGCGGCTGCGTCGCCGGCGTCGGCAGCATTGCGAGCACGCTCTGCATGGTGGTCGCCGACGACTCCGGCATCGAAGCCGGCGCGCTGCAGCCGATGGGGCTCGAGAAGTTCCAGCGCGCGCAGCAGATCGCACTCGAGAATCGCCTGCCGTTCGTGCACCTCGTCGAGTCGGCGGGCGCGAACCTGTTGCGCTACCGGGTCGAGGATTTCATCAACGGCGGCTCGCACTACTGCCGTCTCGCGAGGCTCTCCGCCGCGGGATTGCCCGTGCTCACGCTGGTGCACGGCAGTTCCACCGCGGGCGGCGCCTACATGCCTGGGCTGTCGGACTACGTGGTGATGGTCCGTGACCGCGCGCGCGCTTTCCTGGCCGGCCCGCCGCTGCTGCGTGCAGCGACGGGAGAGATCGCGACCGAGGAGGACCTCGGCGGCGCGACGATGCACGCCACGGTCTCGGGCCTCGCCGAGTATCTCGCGGAAGACGACGCCGACGGTATCCGGATCCTGCGTGAAGTCGTGGCACGGCTTGGCTGGGAGCGATTCGAAGCGCCCGTGCTCGCAGCGCCGCAGCCGCGCTATCCGGCGGACGACCTGCTGGGCCTGATGCCGCGCGACGGCCGCAAGCCGGTCGACATGCGCGAGGTGATCGCGCGACTCGTCGACGACTCGGACTTCCTCGAGTTCAAGTCGATGTTCGGGCCCGGCACGGTCTGCGTGCACGCGAGCATCCACGGCCAGCCGCTCGGCATCCTGACCAACAACGGCCCGCTCGACCCGTCCGGGTCGACGAAGGCGACGCACTTCATCCAGGCCTGCTGCCAGAGCGGGCTGCCGCTCGTCTACCTGCAGAACACCACCGGCTACATCGTCGGCACCGAGTCCGAGCGCGGCGGCATGATCAAGCACGGCTCGAAGATGATCCAGGCCGTCGCCAATGCGTCGGTCCCGCAGGTCACGATCCAGTGCGGCGCATCGTACGGCGCCGGCAACTACGGCATGTGCGGCCGCGGTTTCGCGCCGCGCTTCCTGTTCTCGTGGCCGAACGCGCGCACCGCGGTCATGGGTGCCGAGCAGGCGGCGACGACGATGGCGATCGTCATGGAGGAATCGGCCCGGGCGCGCGGCCTGGAACCCGACCGCGCGCAGATCGACGGGCTGCGCGCGAAGATCGTCGAGACCTTCGAGCGCCAGACGTCGGCCTTCTACACGTCGGGCCGGATGCTCGACGACGGCGTGATCGACCCCCGCGATACCCGCCGCGTGCTGGGATTCGTCCTCTCTCTGTTCCGCCGGTCGGACCGGGTGGCCTTGCGGCCGCTCGACTTCGGCGTGGCGCGCCCCTGACCTGGAGACATCGATGCAGTTCACGTCTGAACACGAGGAGCTGAGGCGCACGATCGAGCGCTTCGTCGAGCAGGAGCTCAACCCGCACGTCGACGAGTGGGAAGAAGCGGGCATTTTCCCGGCGCACGAAGTGTTCCGGAAGCTCGGCGAGCTCGGCCTGCTCGGCCTCACCAAGCCCGAGGCCTACGGCGGTGCCGGCCTCGATTACAGCTACTCGGTGCTGATGGCCGAGACGCTCGGCAACACGCGCTGCGGCGGGGTGCCGATGGCGATCGGCGTGCAGACCGACATGGCCACACCCGCCCTCGCCCGCTTCGGCTCCGACGAGTTGCGCGCCGAGTTTCTCGCTCCGGCGATTGCCGGCACGGCCGTCGCCTGCATTGGCGTGTCGGAGCCCGGCGCCGGCTCGGACGTCGCTTCGATCCGTACCACGGCGCGCAAGGACGGCGACGACTACGTGATCAGCGGTGGCAAGCTGTGGATCACCAACGGCACGCAAGCCGACTGGATGTGCTGCCTCGCGAACACCAGCGAGGGCAGTCCGCACCGCAACAAGTCGCTGATCATCGTGCCGATGAAGAGCAAGGGCGTCAGCATCGAGCGCAAGTTGCGCAAGATCGGCATGAACTCGTCCGACACCGCGCAGATCCACTTCGACGACGTACGCGTGCCGCGCCGCCACCTGATCGGCGAGGAAGGCCACGGCTTCACCTACCAGATGCTGCAGTTCCAGGAGGAGCGGCTGTGGGGCGCGGCCAATGCGCTGATGGGACTCGACCACGCCGTCGCGCGACACGATCGAGTACACGCGCAGCCGGAAGATCTTCGGCCGCCCGGTGCTCGACAACCAGGTCGTGCATTTCACGCTCGCCGAACTGCAGACCGAGATCGAGGCATTGCGCGCTCTGGTCTATCGTGCAACCGAGCTGTATGTCGCGGGACGCGACGTCACGCAGCTCGCGTCGATGGCCAAGCTCAAAGCCGGGCGGTTGACCCGCGAGGTGGCCGACAAGTGCCTGCAGTACTGGGGCGGCATGGGCTACACCTGGGAGAACCCGGTCTCGCGGCTGTACCGTGACGGCCGCCTCGCTTCGATCGGTGGCGGCGCCGACGAGGTCATGCTGTCGATACTCTGCAAGACCATGGGCACGCTGCCCCGATCCTGAACGAGGCACCAAGATGACGAACCAGCCCAGGGGCACCCGAGGTCCGCTGCAGGTCGAGCGGCAGTCCGGATTCTGGTTCGCGCGCCTGAGCCGCCCGGACAAGCGCAACGCGCTGTCGGATGAACTCGTCGCGGCGCTGGGCGCACTCTGGGAACGCATCGCCGCGGACCTCGAGGCCCGCGCGCTGGTGCTCTACGGACAGGGCGGGAACTTCTGCGCCGGCGCGGACTTCGCGCGCTTCCTCGAGTTGATGCAGTCCGCGCCCGGCCACGCCGAGGACCCGATCGCACAGTACAACCGGCAGTTCGGCGCGATGCTCGAAGGACTGGCGGCCTTGCCCGTGCCGACGCTCGCCGTCGTCACCGGTGCCGCGATGGGCGGCGGCTGCGGACTGGCCGCCGCGTGCGACCGCGTGGTGGCCGCCGAGGACGCGTTCTTCGCGATGCCCGAAGTGGTGCTCGGCGTCGCACCGGCGCAGATCGGGCCGTTCATCGTGCGCCGGCTCGGCGCGACGCGCGCGCGCTGGCTGATGCTGAGCGCCTCGCGACTGACCGCGGCCGCCGCTCGCGAGGCCGGCCTCGCGGACGCCATCGCGCCCGCGGCTGAGCTGCAGGCCGCAGTCGAAACCGAGTTGCGCCGGCTTGCGGCTGCGGAGCCGTCCGCATTGCGCGCGACCAAGCGGATCGTCACCGGTGCGCTCGAAAGGCCGCTGCCCGCGGCACTCGATGCGGCGGCCCTGGAGTTCGCCGGCCTGCTGCGGCACGGCGCGGCGCGCGAGGGCATCGCCGCGTCGCGCGACAAGCGCCCGCCGTCCTGGGAGGCCGCGATGCCGCGCCTGCCGAATTTCCTGTGAAGCCGCTCAACCGCCTGCTGATTGCCAATCGGGGCGAGATCGCCGTGCGCATCGCGCGCACCGCGCGGCGCATGGGCATCGCGACGATCGCGGTCTGCTCCGATGCCGACCGCAGCAGCCCGCACGTCGCCGCGTGCGACGAGTTCGTCGCGATCGGTGGTCTGCTGCCGTCCGAGTCGTATCTCGACGCCGGCAAGATCATCGCCGCAGCCCTCGCGACCGGCGCGCAGGCGATTCATCCGGGCTATGGCTTTCTCTCGGAGAACGCGGCCTTCGCCGCCGCGGTGCAGGCGGCCGGGCTGATCTTCGTCGGGCCGCCGGCGACGGCGATCGAGGCGATGGGCGACAAGGCCCGCGCGCGCCGCCGGATGGCCGCGGCCGGTATCCCGGTCGTGCCCGGTTACGACGGCGACGCGCAGGACGAGCACGTGCTGGTCGCCGAGGCTGCGCGCATCGGCTTTCCAGTCATGATCAAGGCTGCGGCGGGCGGCGGCGGCCGCGGCATGCGCCGGGTTGCCGATGCGGACGCGTTGCCCGGCGCGCTGCGCAGCGCGACCTCCGAGGCCGCGAAGGCATTCGGCGACGGACGACTGATCCTCGAGCGGGCCGTCGTCGAGCCGCGGCACGTCGAGATCCAGGTGCTCGCCGACGCCGCGGGCCACGTCGTGCACCTCGGCGAGCGCGACTGCTCGGTGCAGCGGCGGCACCAGAAGATCATCGAGGAGGCGCCCTCGCCCGCCGTCGATCCGGTGCTGCGCGAGCGCATGGGACTGGCGGCGACCGCGGTGGCGCGCGAGATCGGCTATACGGGCGCCGGCACGGTCGAGTTCCTGCTCGATCCGGCCGGCGAGTTCTACTTCATGGAGATGAACACCCGGCTGCAGGTCGAGCATCCGGTGACCGAACTGGTCACCGGGCTCGATCTCGTCGAGCTGCAGTTACGCGTCGCACGCGGCGAGGATCTGCCGATCGCGCAGCACGACGTCCGGATCGCCGGGCACGCAATCGAAGTGCGCCTCTGCGCCGAGGACCCGGCCGACGCCTTCCTGCCCCGCAGCGGCACGGTGATCGATTGGCGGCCGGAGCCCTTGGCGCGCTGCGATCACGCGGTCGCGACGGGCCTGGAAATCAGCCCCTACTACGACTCGATGCTCGCGAAGCTGATCGTGCACGGCACGTCGCGGGCCGAGGCGCTCGACCGGCTCGCGCTGGCACTCGACCGCACGGTGCTGCTCGGCGTCGCGTCGAACCGGGCGTTCCTCGCGCGGGTGCTGCGGCATCCGGCGTTTGCCGACGGCGCGACCGTATCGACCGCGTTCATCGAGCGACATTTTCCCGGGGATGCCGATCGCGCCACGGTGCCGGACGACGTGGCGTGGTCGCTCGCCGCCTGGCTGTCCGTCGCGGCCGCGCCGGAATCGGCACCCGCGGCGGGTACGCCCTGGCGGCAGTGGACGAACGGCCTGCCGCTGCCGGCGCCGTGGCGCCTCGCGTGGCAGTCGAACGAGCGCGCGGGGCAGGTTGCCCTGTCGCCGGGCTCGGCACGCGTCGAGTGTTCCGGAACGATGCAGTCCGTGGTCGGCGCGCCGGTCCGCCCCGCCAGCGACGGCCAGGTGGAGATCGACGGCGCCTCGATCACCTATCGCTACGCATGGAGTGGCAGCACGCTCTGGCTGCACCTGCGCGACGGCGACTACGCCTTCGAATGCCAGCGCCGCCAGCCCCGCCGCTCGGCCGCGGAACGCACGGCGCGCACGCACGAGGTGCGTGCCGCCATCAACGGGCGGGTGCTCGAAGTCTGTGTCGCGGCCGGCACGGACGTGACCGAAGGCCAGCGCGTGCTGGTGCTCGAGGCCATGAAGATGGAGCACGCGCTGCCGGCGCCGCGCACCGGCCGGGTCGCGAAGGTCGAGGTCGAACCCGGCCAGCAGGTTTCACCCGGCCAGTTGCTGATCAGCTACGAACGAGGTGCCTGATGTCGAAGACGGTCGTTACCTGCGCGCTCACGGGCGTGCTCACCGATCCAGCGCAGCACCACGTGCCCGTCACGCCCGAGCAGATGGCGCGCGAGGCCCGTGCGGCCTTCGATGCCGGCGCCGCCGTCATGCACGTGCATTTCCGCCAGCAGGCGCCCGGCAAGGGGCACCTGCCGACCTGGGATCCGGTGGTTGCCAGCGAGATTGCGCAGGCGATCCGGGAAGCCTGCCCCGGCGTGATCTTCAACCAGTCCACCGGCGTGGTCGGGCCGGACATCTCCGGGCCCGCCGCCTGCATTCGCGCGATCCGCCCGGAGATCGCGGCTTGCAACGCCGGCTCGCTGAACTACCTGAAAGTGAAGAGCGATGGCAGCTGGGCCTGGAAGCCGATGTTGTTCGACAACCCGGTCGAGAAAGTGCAGGCCTTCCTCGACGTGATGGCCGAAACGGGTGCGCTGCCGGAGTTCGAGTGCTTCGACGTGGGGATCGTGCGCAGCGTCGAAATGTTCGCCCGCACCGGCCTCTACCAGGGGCATCTCGACTACAACTTCGTCATGGGGGTGGAGTCGGGCATGCCCGCCGACCCCGAACTGCTGCCGATCCTCGCGCGGCTAGCCGCACCGGGGGCAACCTGGCAAGTCACCGCGATCGGCCGGGCCAATGTCTGGCCACTGCATCAGCGTGCCGCAGAGCTGGGTGGCAATCTGCGGACGGGGCTCGAGGATACGTTCTACTTGCCGGATGGCAGCAAGGCGACCAGCAACGGCGCGCTGATCGAGGCGATCGTCCGCGTGGCGCGGAGCGCGGGGCGCGAGATCGCCAGCCCAGCCGAGGCGCGTACGCTGCTCGCCCTCGGCTGAGGTTAATCAGCCCCAGGTCAAGGGGTTACCAATAGATGTTCATGCCAGTGATGGCATGGAACATGGCGACGAACGCCACGACCGTACTCACGGCCAGGGCGACGGTCAGGGCAACGAGGTATTCCGGTTTCTGCGTGAACATGGCGCCTCCAGTCGGCTCATTCAGAGGCGGCTACCGGCGGGGCGTCTGTTGGGAGCCTCACCGGGCTCGCCTCGATCTTGTCTACGGGCGCTATTTTACGCCGATTTTGCTGCGTTGCAGCGCAATTACCACGACGCTGTCACGTTTCTCGCAACAGGTCTTTTTACTGTTATTTTTCAGATACTTAATGACGACCGAAAGGTACCGTACCGGACCACGTCGGTCCGGTACGGACCCAGAGCTTAGACAAAGGCCTGCATCCGGCCGACGGCCCCGACCAGGCTGGCCATGACGACCAGTACCGAGGCTGCCAAGCTGACCACGACGCTGGCCGCGAAATATTGGTTGGAGTGCTTGCTGTTGAACATGACTGGATCCCCCTGCGGTTGACTACGGGCGCCAGCATAGGGGGTGCCATTGCAATGAAAAATAGCAATAGTTGTTATTCTCAATTCGGATTTTTTGCATAATCTGCCCATGGACCAGCTCGTCGCAATGCGCGTGTTCAGCCGGGTGGCGGAGCGCGGCTCGTTCGGCAAGGCGGCCGACGAGCTCGACATCTCGCGGGCTGCGGCCAGTGGGCACGTGGCTGCGCTGGAAAAGCACCTCGGCGTGCGCCTGCTGAATCGCACCACGCGCAAGGTCAGCCTGACTGCCGAGGGCACCGACTACCTGCGCCGCTGCCGCCGCATCCTCGACGAGATCCGCGACGCCGAGGAGACATTGCGCGAATCGCGCTCGAAACCGCAGGGTCTGTTGCGAGTGGACGTACCGGTCGCGTTCGGCCGCTACCTGCTGTTGCCTGCACTGCCGGAGTTCACGCGGCGTTATCCCGCGATCGACCTCGACATCAGGCTGAACGACCGGATCGTCGATCTCGTCGCGGAGCGCGTGGACGTCGCGTTGCGGGTCGGTGGCTTGCAGCAAACGGGGCTCGTCGTGCGTCGCGTAGCTCAAGTCAACATCGTCACCTGCGCGGCACCGACCTACCTTGCCGACCATGGCGAGCCGCAGACGCCGGACGACCTGCGCGAACATCGCCTGCTGGCGCTGACCCCGCCCGGCGGCGGATCACCCGAATGGAATTTCCCGGCGCCTTACACACCGCGGCGCCTCAAGCTGCACTTTGCCATGCTTTTCAACGCGGCCGAGGCGCCGATCGTTTCGGCCGCGGCGGGGCTCGGCATCACGCACACGGCCGACCTGCTGGTGGCAGAGTACGTGGCGCGCGGCGAACTGCAGCTGATTCTCGAGAAATTCATCCTGCCCGGGCCACCGGTCTCGCTGGTCTACCCGTCGGCGGGCCACCAGGCGGCCAAGGTGCGCGTGTTTTCCGACTTTGCCGCCGACTTGATGCGCCGGTATCACGAGATCGTGCGCAAAGGGCTGCAACCAAGAGGCGAGTTGAGTCGCCGCGACGAAGCGGATCTGTAGAATCGGCAGCCCCGTCACGGAGGCGTGTTCCCCAATGTTCAAGCTCATCGCTGGTTTGGTTATTTTCCTCGGGGTGCACTCGATCTCGATCGTGGCCCGCGACTGGCGCGAGCGAACCGTCGCCCGCATCGGTCCGGCGGCGTGGAAGGCGTTGTACTCGGTGGCTTCACTGGTCGGATTCCTGCTGATCGTCGGCGGTTACGCGCAGGCAAGGCTCGACCCGGTGATCCTCTACCAGCCGCCGGTCTGGGCACGGCACCTCGCGGCGTTGCTGATGCTGCCCGTGTTCCCATTGCTGCTCGCGACCTACCTGCCGGGTCGGATCAAGGCCGCCGTCAAGCATCCGATGCTGACGGCGACCAAGGCGTGGGCCGTCTCGCACCTGCTCGCGAACGGCATGCTGGCCGACGTGCTGCTGTTCGGCGGTTTCCTGGCGTGGGCGGTCATCGACCGCATCTCGGCCGGCAAGCGCCCGCAGTCGGTCGTCCGTGGCGCGCCGCTTTCGATTCGCAACGACGTGATCGCGGTCGTGGGCGGGTTGCTGATCTACGCGTTGTTCATCGGTTGGGCCCACGTGCGCCTGTTCGGCGTGGCACCGATGGCGATCCCGGGCGGATGACCCGCAGCGAGGTCGCTTTCGGCAGCCACGGCGGCACCTGCCAGGCGTGGCGCTACTCGCCGGACGAGACTGCGGCCTCGCCCGCCGTCGCGCGGCCCTGCGTCGTGATGGCGCACGGCCTCGGCGCAACTCGCGATGCGTCACTCGCTCCGTATGCCGAGCGCTTCGCCGCCGCGGGTATGCACGTGCTGCTGTTCGACTACCGCCATTTCGGCGCGAGCGACGGCGAGCCCCGCCAGCTCGTCTCGGTGCGCCGGCAGCTGCAGGACTACGCCGCGGCGGTCGAGTTCGCGCGCGCACTCGCCGGAGTGGATCCGGCACGTGTGGCCGTGTGGGGAACCTCGTTTGCCGGAGGTCATGCGCTCGTGACGGCGGCACGGCAGTCCGGGGTCGCCGCGGCGGTCTGCCAGTGCCCGATGATGGACGGCGTCGCCGCCGTGCGCCGGATCCTGCAATACGCGGGACCGGGTCAGCTGCTGCGCCTGACCGGCCACGGGCTATGGGATGCGGTCCTCGCTCCTTTCGGTCGTACGCACTACCTGCCCACGGTCGGGCCACCCGGCAGCCTCGCGGTCATGACCAGCCCGGACGCCGATGCGGGTTACCGTGCCCTCGGACCGCCCGACTTCCGCTGCGAAATCGCCGCGCGGATTGCGCTGACGGTGGGCCTGTACCGGCCCGTGCGGTACGCGGATCGCGTGCGCTGCCCGGTGCTCGTGCAGATCTGCGAACAGGACAGCGTGGCGCCCGCCGTAGCCGCAGAGGCCGTGGTCCGGCGTCTCGGCGAGCGCGGCGAAGTGCAGCGCTACCCGATCGGGCACTTCGAGCCCTACACGGGCGCGTGGTTCGAACGCAGCGTCGGGGACCAGGTCGACTTCCTGAGGCGGCACCTCGGCGCCTGAGTTGGTCACCAGCCTTTGAACAGGCTGCCGTCGGCGAAGTCCCACAGCACGACCAGGTGGTAACGCGTGTTCCACGACTGGTCGCTCAGCGGGAACTCGACGCCGAAGTTGAGCGCCACGTGGCCGCCCTTGGTCAGGCCGAGCCGCACCTGCGGCAGTGCAGTCCACTGCACCGAGTCGCCGCCCTCGGCGTCGAACGGCACGGTCGCCGTCATCTCGAGCGCAGGGAACATCGCGCGGGCGCGTCCCGTCCAGAGGTAGTGCACGACACCTGCGAGTTCCACCTCGCCCTGGTCCGCATCGTCGACCGGCACGATCACGCGTGCGCTGGACTGGAACGTCGACTTTTCGTTCAACCGCTTGCCGTACGCAAGGTACGGGATGATCTCGTCCGACTCATCGCCGTCGGTCGGAATCGCGTAGATCAACGCGCCCGACAGAATCGAGCCTTTCTCGAGGTTCCAGTGCAGCACGGTCTTCGCGCCGGCCTCGACCTTGGTGATCTCGGAATCCTCCCCGTCGTCCTCGTGGATGACTTCGAGCACGCCCATCGAGCGCTTGCCGAAGCGCTTCTCGATCTCGATGACGTTGCGCCAGACGTTGTCGCCGTCCTGCTCGGACACCCGCGACTTCCAGACGATCTCGTCCTCGGGAAACGCCTTCTTGGTGCGCACAGGCAGGTAGAAGTTCAGCTCGCCCGGCGGGTAGGCCTCGCTGCCGGGTGCCAGCGTCTTCGCGTACGCGACGACGTTGCGAATGTCTTCCTCGCTGAGCGCGCCGACCTGTGCCGGCATCACCTCCGACAGACCCAGTGCGGGACCGCCGTGCGTGACGACGATGTGCCAGTCGCTCGCCGGTTCGCGGCTGTTGAACAACGGGTCGGACAGGTCGGCCGGCTGCGGATCGAGCGCCTGCACGACCGGATTCGACGGATCCGGGCGACCGGTGACGCCGTGGCAGGCGGCGCAGACCGTTTCGAAGACTTTGCGGCCGGCCTCGAGGTCGGCCGCTTGCGTGGTGGCCGGTGTGCAGAAAAGTCCGATCATCAGTGCCATCGGACTGCCGAAGGCCAGTGCAACCCTGCCGATTGTGGTCATGGAATCTCTCGCGCGAAGCAGCCGTATCCCGGCCTTTGCCCGATAGCCTACCGGGGCCGGGCCCCCGCAGATTCCGCAGTTTCCGCAAGTGGGCTTGGCACGCCCCCCGGCTTTGCAGGCCCGGTTGGGTCATGGACACTGTGTGCATGGCGGCCCCGAATTCGTCCTGGATCTTCCTCGCGTTTTCCGTGATCGGGTTCGGTTGGACCGTCACGGCAGTCGTGCGCGCAGACCGCTTGGGCTGGGGCAACATGTTCTGGTTCCTCTCGGGCTGGCTCACCAGTGAACTCGCGCTGTTCCATTGGCTCGGGTCCGCCCTCGTCGCACTGGCCTTCGCAGCAACGACCGACGCGCTGGGCGCCGCGCCGGGTCGCATCGGCCTCGCACTGATGGCGATTTCGTGGGCGGGCCTGGCACTCGCCCAGTGGCGTACGCGGCCGACGGGGCGACTCCTCGAGCAAGCGCTGCGATCCGGTCTCGGCGACGACTACCGCGCGCAGATTCCGGCTGCGCGACGCGCCGTGCTGCGCGATGAAGCGCCACTTCGCGAACTCCTGTCGCCGTTCGCGCTGCGCGATTCGCGTGTCGAACGGATCCGAGACATTCGTTACGCGGACGACCACCCGCGGCACGTGCTCGACATCTATCGCCCGCGAGGCGGCTGCGCGCGGGCGCCCGTGCTGCTGCAGATCCACGGCGGCGGCTGGGTCATGGGCAACAAGCACGAGCAGGCGTTGCCGCTCATCCAGCACCTTGCGGCCCGCGGCTGGGTCGTGGTGACACCGAACTATCGACTGAGCCCGCGCGCGAGGTTTCCCGACCCGTTGGTCGACTGCAAACGAGCGCTCGCCTGGGTCCGGCGCAACATCGCTGCGCAAGGCGGCGATCCCTCGTTCGTCGCCGTCACGGGCGGCTCCGCCGGTGGCCACCTGGCCGCGTTGATGGCGCTGACCGCGAACGATCCGCGGCTGCAACCCGGCTTCGAACGGGCGGATACGACCGTGGCCGCCGCGATTCCGTTCTATGGGATCTATGATTTCACCGATCGGCACCAGCTCAAGGGCAGCGGTGCCGGGATGGTCGAGTGGCTCGAAAAGACGGTGATGCCCTGCCCGGCCGCGGCAGACGCCGCGCTGTGGGATCTCGCATCGCCGATCATGCAGGTGCGGCGTGACGCGCCACCGTTCTTCATCCTGCACGGCACCCACGATTCGCTCGCGAGCGCGGCCGAGGCGCGGCTGTTCGCCGACCGGCTCCGCAGCGTGTCGCAGAATCCGGTCGTCTACGCCGAGCTCCCGGGGGCGCAGCACGCGTGGGACGCGTTTCGCTCGGTGCGGGCGATGGAGTCGGTGCACGCGGTGACGCGCTTTCTCGAGTGGGCGCGCGCAACCTCGGATCGCGGTCGCTGAGCTGGGCCCGCTGGCACATTAAGTCAAATTCCAGAATTATTCATTGCACGTGCCCGTGGTGCGGCGCACGGTATCCGGCATGCCGTTGCGCGACGACGCCGTGCAGCGCAACCGTGGCGGCCGCGACCGGAGTGCCTCGATCGCCAACATACGCGTCGATCTCGGAGGGACTCGATGAAACGCTGGCATCCGACCATTCCTCGCAGCCGCGACGCTCGCTGTCGCCGGCACGGCGTCATCTGCCGACATCGACGTGATGACGCAGAACCAGTACCTCGGCGCCGACATTGCGCCGCTGATCGCGCGCCATCGGCACCGATGGCTTCAACGACGCGGTCGTCACGGCGCTGCGACAGATCGCGGCCAACCTGCTCGCAGGAACGCTTCACGCGCGCTCGCGGCGCTGATCTCGCAAGCGCCGCCGCACCTGGTCGGCCTGCAGGAGGTCTGGCAGTTCCGTGCATCCCGGCCGTGCCAGGTACGCTCGGCGGCCGATCCCTGCGACGACCCGTGCATCGCGGGCGCGTTCATCGATCACCTGGCCGGGACCGCTCGACCTGCGCTCGGGCCACGCTACGTGACGTCAGAGGCTCACGTGCAGCAACTTCGCGGATCGCTCCTATGCGGCGTGTCCCGGCATCCCGTTCTTCATGGACGGCGTGCCAGCGCTTCTTGCAAGTCATGGATCGCGACGTGATCCTGGCGCGCAGCGACGTCGCCACCGACGAACGTGGTACCGCTGCAGCCTGCGCGCGGCCGTACCTCGAGGACGGCTGCAACTTCGACGTGGACCTGCCGCTTCGGGGCGCTCGGGTTCCGTCGAGCGCGGCTTCCTCGCCGTGGACGTGACGATCGACGGCGTGGACTACCGCTTCTTCAACACCCACCTCGAGGTGCAGGGCAACGCGCTGATCCCGGGCGAGGTGCAGGCTGGCTGCAGGCGTTCCAACTGATCGCAGACGGCGCTCGCGACCCTGCCCGCCCGGCACGCGAAGCTGGTCATCGTCGGCGACATGAACTCCGTCGCCGCGACGACCGTGCCACGCCGTCCACCTTGCCGCACGCCGTACATGCATTTTCGCATGCTGCCGGCTTCTACCGACGTCTGGAACCTGCGTCCGGGCGCCGCGCGCCGGCATGAGCTGCTGCCAGCTCGAGGACCTCTCGAACAAGGTCTCGGCGCTCAACCAGCGCATCGACCATCATCTACTCGCTCGAGATGCCGCGCAAGGTGAAGGACGTCCGCTTGCTCGGTGAAGTTGCGGCCGACAAGACCTGTCCGCCGGGACGCGGTCTGTGGCCGTCAGATCACGCCTCGGTGGCGGGACGGTTGCAGTACTGACCGGGCTGGTCGAATCACGGGCGTCCGCCCATCGCGGAACGCCCATTTCGACGCGCGCAGCGATCGCGCGCCATCCGTTGCGAGGCATGCCGATGCTCAAGTCCACCGCGCGTGCCATCCGTGCCCTGCTCGACGACCAGCGAGTGCTGTCGCTGGCGGTCATCGCCGACGGCGCGCCCTACGCGGGACTGCTCCCGTTCATACCGTTGCCGGAATACGCGGGTGTGATGATCCACGCCTCGCGCATGGCGAAGCACTCGGCGGGACTGGCGGCGGACGCGCGCGTCGGCGTGCTGCTGCACGAGCAGGACGGCGCCGAGAAGGACCCGCTGCAGCTGCAGCGGGCCACCTTCGAGTGCGCAGTTCAGCCACTCGAGCGCAAGGGTGAGGCCTGGCTCGCAGGGCGCGAGCGCTGGCTGCAGCGCTTCCCGGACAGCCGCATCACGTTCAATCTCGGCGATTTCACGCTCTACCGGCTCGAGTTCCGGCAGGGCCTGTACGTTGGGGGCTTCGGGCGAGCGGTCGAGATCTCGCCTCGCGACATCGCGAAGCTGGCGACGCTGGGAATCGACTAGCGCCGGCAGAATTGCTCGTGCAGCGTGCCCATCACCGCGGCCGCGTCGCCGCTGGTGAGTGAATAGTAGATCGACTGTCCGTCCCGCCGGGTTCGCACCAGGTGCTTGCGCCTGAGCACGCCCAGGTGCTGCGACAACGCCGACTGGCTCAGCCCGATCAGCGGCTGCAGGTCGCTCACCGACTTCTCGCCGTCGGCGAGCTGGCACAGGATCATCAGCCGCGACGTGTTGGCCATCGCCGCCAGCAGGTCGCAGGCCTTGTGGGCATTTTTCTCGAGGCGCCGCAGGCTGGCGGGCGTCATGACGGGCACGGATTTCAGCGCTACGGCGGCCGAACGATTCGATTGGGTTTTCATCGGTCGAACATGTTAGCCGAATCGACGTCCGGAATCGCGGCAGAGGTCGCAATCAGGAGCCGGCGACTCAGCGGACGCGGACCGTGACGCGCTCGCCGCCCGGTCCGGCCACGTGCACCGCGCAGGCGATGCACGGATCGAAACTGTGGATCGTCCGCAGGATCTCGAGCGGCTGGCTCGCATCGTGCAGCACGTGCCCGACGAGCGCGGCCTCGTACGGACCGGCCTGCCCCGACGCATCCCTCGGGCCGGCATTCCACGTGCTCGGTACCACGGCCTGGTAGTTGGCGATCGGCCATTCTCGATCACGATCCAGTGGCCGAGCGCGCCGCGCGGCGCTTCCATGAATCCCGCCCCTTGCGCCTGCCGCGGCCAGGTGGCCGGGTCCCAGAGCCGTTCGTTGAAGGTTCGCGTGTCGCCAGCCTTGATGTTGGCGACCAACTGCTCGTACCAGCCCTGCATCGAGTCCGCGAAGATCTTGGTCTCGAGCGTGCGGGCTGCCGTTCGGCCGAGTGTCGAGAACAGCGCTGACTGCGGCAGATCGAGCGTCGAGAGCGTCCGGCCGACGAGATCCTTCGCCTGCTCGTTGCCGGTGGCCACGAGCATCAGCATGCGCGCGAGCGGTCCCACCTCGACGGCCTTGCCGCGCCAGCGCGGCGATTTCATCCACGAGTAGGACTGCTCGACGTCGAGTTGCGTGAACGGCGGCGGCGGACCCGTGTAATTGAGTTGCGTCTCGCCCGCATACGGGTGCAGTCCAAGGTCCTTGCCGCCCGCGTAATCGTAGTACGCGTGGCTGACGAATTCCTGGATCTGGGACGGATCGGCGAGGTCGACGGCCTCGATCCGCGACAGGTCGCGGTCGAGGATGACGCCGCGCGGCACGAGGAAGCTCTTCGTGTCCTGCATCGAGGTCGCCGGGAAGTCGCCGTAGCAGAGGAAGTTGCCGATGCCCTCGCCCTGCGTCGCCCAATCCTTGTAGAACCCGGCGATCGCGAGCGTGTCCGGCAGGTACACCTCGTCGACGAACTGCCGCATCCGGGCGATGATGTCCTGCACCTGCGAGAGGCGCTTGGCATTGATCGCCGAATCCGAGTCGAGATCGATCGGGTTGGGCACGCCGCCCACGACGAAATGCGGGTGCGGATTCTTGCCGCCGAAGATCGCGTGCAGCGTCGCCACGTCGCGCTGCCAGGCCAGCGCGTCGAGGTAGTGCGCGACCGCCATCAGGTTGGCTTCCGGCGGCAGCTTGTAGGCCGGATGGCCCCAGTAGGCGCCCGCGAAGATGCCGAGTTGTCCGCTCTCGACCAGCGTGCGCACGCGGCGCTGCACGTCCGCGAAGTGCCCGGGCGAGGAGCGCGCGTAGCCGCTGATCGACTGCGCCAGCGTGCTGGTCGCGGCCGGGTCGGCCTGCAGCGCGGAGACGACGTCGACCCAGTCGAGCGCGTGCAGGTGGTAGAAATGCATGACGTGATCGTGCACGTACTGCGCGCCGATCATCAGGTTGCGCACCAGGTTCGCGTTGGCCGGGATCTCCCAGCCGAGCGCGTCCTCGACGGCGCGCACCGACGCGATGCCGTGCACCAGCGTGCAGACGCCGCAGATGCGCTGCGCGAATGCCCAGGCATCGCGCGGGTCGCGGCCGCGCAGGATGATCTCGATCCCGCGCACCATCGTTCCCGCGCTGTAGGCCTCGGTGATGCGGCCCTCGTCGTCGGTAGCGGCCTCGATCCGAAGGTGCCCCTCGATGCGGGTCACCGGGTCTACGACGACCCGCGGCTTGGTGGCGCTCATGCGTCATCCTCGACGAGGTGGTCGGCCACGAGTTCGAGCAGGCTGTGCATCTTGACGTCCCACTTGAAGTGCGCCTGCCCGTCGTCGAACGTCTGCCGGCAGTTGGCGCAGGTCGTCACCGGCATCTCGGCCCCGGTGTCCTCGATCTGTTCCATCTTGATCTTGAACGTCTTGTAGCGCAGCTCGTCGGCCCGGTGATTGGCAACGACTCCGCCGCCGCCGCCGCAGCACCAGTTGGTGCCCTTGGTCGGGTACATCTCGCGCAGCTCGACGCCGAGCGCCTTCAGCACCTCGCGCGGCGCCTCGATGGCACCGCCGCGTCGCACGACCTGGCAGGGATCGTGGAACGTGACGCTCTTGTCGAGCTTCTTGAGCTTCAACCGGCCGGCGCGCGCCTGGTCCGCGAGGAACTCGGCGATGTGCTGGACCTTGAAAGGCAGCGGCTCGCCGTACATGTTGGCGCCCATCCAGCGCAGCGCCGTATAAGCGTGCCCGCATTCCGGCAGGATCACGGTCTTCGCCCCGCACGAAACGGCCGCCTCGATCAGCTTCAGCGTCAGCTGCTTCTGCGCGGCCGAGTTGCCCGCCAGCAGCCCGAAGTTGGTGGCCTCGTAGCCGTCGAGCCGGAACGTCCAGTCGACGCCGAGGTGGTTCATGATCCGCGCCGTCGCGACGACCGAGTCCGGGTATTTCATGATCTCGATCGAGGACATCGTGCAGAGCACGTCGGCGTTGCCCTTGTCGACCGGGATCTCGACTTCGTGGTCGTCGGCGAGCCATTCGAGCCGGTCCTTGAACACCTTGGGCGTCGCGCCGAGCGGGCTGCCCTCGAGCCGCGCACGCTCGGTCACCGCCCAGAGCTCGTGCGGTATCAGCCCCGCCGCGTACATGCCGTGCCGTGCCTGCGACACCAGCGCGGCGATGTCGATGCCCATCGGGCACATCAGCGAGCAGCGGCCGCAGACCGTGCACGAGTCGTAGATCAGCTCCTGCCACTGCTGCAGCCGCTCGACGGTGACCTTCGGCTTGAGGTTCAGCGCCCGGTAGACCACCGCGAACGGGCCGTACTCCCGCTTGTAGGCCTGCTTGAACGGCTCGAGCTTCCAGATCGGCGTGTACTTCGGATCCTGGGTGACCTCGTAGAAGTGACAGGCCTCGGCACACATGCCGCAGTGGATGCACGACTCCATGTAGATCGCCGCCGTCCGGCCGAAGTCCTTGACGAAGCTCTTCATCGCGCGCTCGACGCGCTCGGCCTCGGGCATCTCGCCCTGGATGTCGAAGCGGTATTCGGGCTTCGGGATCGAAACCCGCGGCTGATCGAAGTCCAGCGGCTCCGGTTTGCGCGTCGTGGTTGAACCGGTCACAGCGAGGCTCCCTTGCGCTCGAAGATCAGGCCCGTGGCACCGCGTGCCGCGAAGATCGTGAACGCGTGCATCAGCTTGCCGAACGGAAACCACACCAGCAGCAGTTCGACCGACAGCAGGTGGACCGCGAGCAATCGTTCGTAGGGCCAGCCGGCGAAGTGCGCGAACGCGGCGAGACCCGTCACGAGCGGCGTCACCGTGACGAACCAGCTGAAGTAGTCGTCGAAGTTCGAGATCAGCCGCTTGACCGGATTGACGATGCGGTGGATCAGCACCGCCACCAGCGCGGCGATCGAGATCGCGGCCAGCAGCGTAACGATGCCGTTCGGCAGCGTCGGCCACGCGAATCCGGTCAGGCCCTGCAGGTCCGTGCCGATCAGTCCACGCGCGACGTCGGCGAAGAACAGCACGTGGGGCGCGTAGAAGAACAGCGTCAGCAGGAAGCCGATGTGGAACGCATAGCCCATGACTTCGCCGAACGCCGTGCCGCCGAGGAACTCCCGGCGCGGCCAGGAGCGCAACGCGATCAGTCGCAGGCCTTTCCATGCGGCCGGGTTACGCGGCTCGGAGAGGTCCTTCTTCGTGCGCAGCAGCAGGATGCCGAGCAGGCGCCACAGCACGCCGACGATGAAGATCGTGATCGACCACTGCAGTGCCGGGCCCCGGGCGAACTCGAGCAGGGTCATGTCAGGCACCCTCCGCGTCCCGTTGCCGCTTGCGCGCAAGCGCGGCCGAAGCAACGCCGAGCGCGGCACCGACGCCGATCGCCGTGCCGACCGTACGGGCGCTGCCCCAGTTGCCGGTGGACAACGGCCGGTAGAAGCCGCCGTTGTCCCAGAACCCGGGCTCCGCGCATCCGATGCAGCCGTGCCCGGCCTCGATCGGGAAGCTGGTGCCATTGTTCCATTTCACGGTCGCGCAGGCGTTGTAGGTGGTGGGTCCCCGGCAACCGAGCTTGTAGAGACACCAGCCGAGCCGCGCACCCTCGTCGTCGAAGCTGTCCGCGAACTGGCCGCGCTCGTAGAACGGCCGGCGATAGCAGCGATCGTGGATCGTCTGGCCGTAGAACGCCTTCGGGCGGCCGAGCGCGTCGAGCTCGGGCAGCGTGCCGAACGTCACGTACTGCGTCAGCACCGCGGTGATCACGACCGGGATCGGCGGACATCCGGACACGTTGACGATCGGCTTGTCCTTGATCACGTCCGCGACCGACACGGCGCCGGTCGGGTTCGGCTGCGCACCCGGGATGCCGCCGAACGCGGCACAGCTGCCGAGCGCGACGATCGCCGCGGCACCGTCGGCGGCTTCGCGGAGCATCGACAGGTTGTCGTGGCCGGCGATCGTGCTGTAACCGGGATTGCCGGTCGGGATCGAGCCGTCGACGATCAGCAGGTAGCGTCCCCAGTTGTCCTTCATCGCCTGCTCGCGGGCGCGCTCCGCGGCGTCACCCGCCGCCGCCTGCAGCGTGTGCTGGTAGTCGAGCGAGATCGCCTCGAAGATCAGGCTCTCGAGCGTCGCGCCGTGCGCGCGCGTGATCGATTCGGTGCAACCCGTGCACTCCTGGAACGGCAGCCAGATCACGGACGGGCGGCGTGCCTGCTCGAGCGCCGCCGCGACTCGCGGGGTCATCGTCGCCGGCAGGCCCAATGCGACGGTCGTGGCCGTGCAGAACCTGAGGAAGTCGCGACGCGTCACGCCGCGTGAGCGAAGGAACTCGCCGACGGTGATCGAGGACATGCGGCCCCCCTGATGCTGTGCGCAAGCGTGCAACAAAGGGGTTTCGCCCGATGTACGTAGCTGCCGAAACCGTTGCAGGCACCGCCGCGGTTCAGGGCGCGACGTCGCGTTGCCAGCGCTCGAGGATGCCGCGCGCGAGTGCCACCGCGGCCGGCACGGCAGCCGCGACGGGAGGGCTCAGTGTGCTCGCCCCAAGCCACGCGATCGGGCTGGACGCCGACGAGCGCGCGCCGCGCCGGCAGGGCTTCGGTCAGCCGGGCGGCATCCAGCAGGTCGCGCATGCCGATTTCGTGGACGCTGCAACTGGCGGACTTGAGGAACTCGTCCATGTCGGCGCCGCTGAACTCGCGAACCTCGCCGGGCGCGCCGCCGAGGCGCGCCGCGTCGAGGACGAGCAGCGCGGTGCAGTCCTCGATCCGGGGCAACAGCAGGAAGCTGAGCGTGCCCGCGTCGACGTAATCGACATCGGCGAGCGACGGTTGCAACGACGCGAGTTCCGCGAGCAGGCGCTGCCCGACGCCGTCGTCGGACATCAATGGGTTGCCCACCCCGAGCACCAGCGTCCGCATCAGGACGGACGCCGGCTTAGGCTGCAATCACGCGCAGCCGGCGAACCCGTCGGCGGCCATCTTGGCCTCGTAGGGACCCGCGACCTGCGCGCCCGGCACCAGCGACGGCTTGACGCCGTCCCAGTCTTCGGGCTTCAGCACGATCAGCCAACCCTCGCCGTACGGATCGGCATTCGCCGTGCTCGGATTCGCCACCAGCGCCTCGTTGATCGCGACCACCGAGCCTGCGGCGGCGACCTTGGCCGGCCCGACCCACTTGCCCGACTCGACGGTGGCGCACGACTTGCCGGCTTTCACTTCCTTGCCCACGCCCTTCGGCGTGAACGCGACCAGCTTGCCGGCCATGGCCGTCGCCACGGTGGTCATGCCGACCTTGACCGTGCCATCGCCCAGTTCCTTGAACCAGATGTGGTTCTCGACGTCGTACAGCAGTTCGTCGGGCAGGTTGCAACCCTTCACGTTGGGCATCGCGGGACTCCTCAGGCGGATTCGAGCGGCGCGGCATCCTGACGCAGCGGGCGCGAGGCGCAGCAGAAATCGCCGAGCGCCGCGACCTGCATCTTGCCGGCCACGAACAGGAACAGGTGATTGGCGACCATCGTCATCATCAGCAGCCGTTGCGCCGCAGCGTCGTGCTGCGGATCGCCGGACACGAGATTGTAATGGTAGACGAGTTCACGGCAGGTTTCGCGGCACGCGTTGAAGCTCGGCTCGTCGGCGCATCCCTGCCGGTGCAGCGCGAGCAGCCGGAACCCTTCGCGAGTCTCGGTCGTCGGTTCGTGTCCGCGGCCCGTCACCCAGTGCTCGAGCACGTCCTCGCCCAGGGAGAGCAGTTCCGCCGCGGCGGCCGCCCCGTGTCCGGCGGCGCCGGCCTCGATCTCGCCGAGGCGCCGCTCGATGTCGGCGAGCGGTCTCACGCGAGGCCCTTTTCCTTCAGGAAGGCGAGCGAGTCGGAGATGTTCTCGTGCACGCCGACCTGCTTCGGCTTGAGGCCGAGCGCGAGGCCGAGCAACTGCGTGAAGTAGATGATCTTGACCTTGGTCGGCTGGCCGAACTTCTTCTCGGCGCGCACCTGGTGCATCTCGAGCCCGGAATGGCAGGTCGGGCATTCGGTCGCGATCACCTCGGCGCCAGACGCTTCGGCGGCGCGCAGGATGTTGAGCACCAGCTTGGTCGAGGTGTCGCTGTCGGAGAGCGTATGGGCGCCGCCGCAGCACGCCGTCTTCAGCGGGAACTCGACGTTCTCCGCACCAGCGGCGGCGAGCAGGTCGTCCATGAAGTGCGGCTTCGAGGTCGACTCGCTGCCCGGGCCCTGGTCCTTCTCGGGGAAGATGTGCCGCGGCCGCGTGTACATGCAGCCATAGTAGTTAGCGACCTTCAGGCCCTTCAGCGAGTTGCGCAGCCGCTTCTTGAGGCCTTCCTCGCCAATGCCCTGCTTGATCCAGTCGAGCGCGTGGATCGTCTCGACCTGGCCGGCCTGGTAGGTCGCGTGGCCGGCTTTCTTCGACAGGCGATCCACGACTTCGGCGCTCGCCGGGTCGTGCGCGAGGTCGTACTCGGCCTTCTTCAGGTTGTGGTAGCAACCGTTGCACGGCGCCATCACGACGTCCATGTTCATCTCGGACGCCGCGGTCGCCATCACGCGCGACGACAGGTACGTCTGCAGCTTGGGGTCGATGTTCTTGACTTCCATCGCCCCGCAGCAGTTCCAGTTCTTGACCTCGACCAGCTCGAGGCCCAGCGCCTTGCCGAGCTGCTGCGTCGAGCGGTTGTACGAGTGCGCCGTCCCCTCGAGCGCGCAGCCCGGGTAGTACGCGACCTTCTGGTACTTGTCCTTGACCGTGCTCATGATCGCGCCCCCTGGCCCGCGGCGGCGGGCTCCGCGTCCTGCTTCGCCGCCTCGATCAATCCGTCGAGCCCGAGCGCGCGCCGGCGCTTGTGCTCCTGCTCGTGGACGTATTCCTCGATCGCCGCCCGGGCACCGGACCAGCTGCTGGTGCTCGGCGCGACCAGCGTCGCGAGGCCGAGCTTGGTCAGCATCGTCACCGGCAGGTGGCGCAGCATCCGCTTCACCATCTCGATCAGCCACTCCTGGTTGAGGCTCTGGCCCGTGCGCTTGAAGAAGCGCTGCATGACGCGGCCTTCCTCGATCTTGCCGCGCTCGAACACCTGCTCGGAGAACACCTCGTCGAACACCATCGACGGCGACTTCTTGACGTGCCCCTTCAACTCCATCCAGTGCGACAGCGCCTTCATCACGCCCTCGGGCACGACGTCGCGCGGGCAGGCGTAGGTGCACTTGTTGCACGAGACGCACTGCCAGATGATGTCCTTGTCGCGCAGGATCTCCGACTCCATGCCGAGGCGGATCAGGTAGATCCAGTAGCGCGGGTTGAAGTCCGGGTTGATCGCATTGACGGTGCAGGAATTCGTGCAGGAACCGCACTGCCAGCAGCGGTGCACGTGCTCGCCGCCCGGCAATGCCGCGATCTCGTCCTGCATCGCCTCGTTGTAGTCCGTCACCGCCCGCGACTGGATGAACGTGCTCCAGTGCCCGGAGACGTCCACGCCGTCCAGGACCAGCTGGTCCTGGGTGTGCAGGTTCTCCGGCCGGATCAGCGATACTTCATGTATGGGCATTTCCTGGCCTCGTCATTCGAGGTTCTGGGGGGCGACGCCGGAGAAGGCCTCGCGGGCCTCGCCGTCGATCGCCGCGAATCGCGCGCGCCCGTCCGCGGCCCGGACGCCGTCCAGTCCGAGCAGGCGGCGCGTGTGCTGCATCGGGTCCTCGGGCGCCGAGAAATCGACGCGCAGGTAGCTGCCGCCCTGCTCGCAGATGTACTCCGCGTAGACCTGCGCGCAGACCATGTCGACCATCTGCACCACGTCGCGGAACACGCCATTCGTCGACAGGAACTGCGCGATCTCCTCGCGCAGCACCAGGAACGTCTCGTAGCCGTCCGGCACCGCGATGGTCGTGTGGTCGACGTCCGGCCCGTACCAGATCTCGCGCAGCACGCCGGTGTTGGCCTCGCGGTCCCAGACCCAGCGCGTCATCAGCGGAAAGCGCTCCGGGTCGAGGTTGTGCAGCAGCTCGGCGGCGAGGTCGCGCACCCAGCGGTGGCGGTCGTCCTGCGGAAAGACCGCGCAGAACTGCGCGATGCGTTCGTCGGTGCCGGACGTGTCGCGGGTGGGTTCGAGCAGTCGCTCGAGCGCCGCGCGCAGCGTCGAATACGCGGGTTCCTCGAGCCACGGCACGATGCGTCGGCGCACCGTCGGCATGAACGCGCACAGCGGACGGAAGGACTCGACGTCGAAGCGCCCCGGCCCGGGCGTGTCGGCGGCCAGCGCCTCGCGGAACACCGCGGACTTGAGCTTGAGCGCATCCATGTAGCGCTCGATGCCGCCGTGCGTGTCCGCGCCCGCGACGAGCGACTCGACCGCGCGCCGCAGCCGCGGGCCGCTCAGGTCCAGTCGTGGGCGGTCCGGGGCGACCGGCACGCTCGCCTTTTGCGCACGTCCGAACATCGCGGGCGGCTTCAGGCGCTCGCGCGCTGCGGCTGCAGCAGGCCGAGCGCCGCGAGCGCCGCGGACTGCCCCTGCGCGATCGAGTCGTCGATCGTCTCGGGGCCCGTCGCCGCACCCGGCCACGAACACGCCCGGACGCGAGGTCTCGGCCGTGTTGCCGTAGGCGTGGCCGCGACCGACGTAGCCGTGCCGTCTCGAGCTCGACGCCGAACGTGGCGGCGAGCGCCGGATTCTCGACGTTCGGGTCCATGCCGATCGCGTGCACGACCATGTCGAACGGGATCGTGATCGGGCGCTTGACCAGCGTGTCCTCGCCCTTGACCACCAGCTTCTCGCCGTCCGAGGTCACCTCGGCGATGCGGGCCTTGATGTACTTGACCTTGAACTCCTCCTGGCTCTTCCAGTAGTACTTGGTCTCGTACAGGCCGAACGTGCGGATGTCCATGTAGTAGATGTAGACGTGGCAATCCGGCAGCTCTTCGCGGATCTCCATCGCCATGTTCGCGGAGACCGTGCAGCAGATCTTCGAGCACCACTCGCGGCCGATCTGCCGGTCGCGGGAGCCCACGCAGAGCAGGATCGCGACGCGCTTCGGCTTGCGGCCGTCGGACGGGCAGCGCACGCCCTGGCCCGAGGAGATCATCTGCTCGACCTGCGTCGTGGTGACCACGTCCGGGAACGTGCCGAAGCCCCACTCGGGCTTGTTCACCGAGTCGAAGTGCGTGAAGCCGGTCGCGAGGATCGCGGCGCCGACGTCGACCGCGCGCCCGTCGGAGACCCGCACCGAGAACGCCCCGGGGCTGCCCGAGAACGCGTCGACGCGGGCGCTCGTGTGCACCTCGACGAGCGGATCCTTGATCACGCGATCGACCATGCCGCCGATCGCGTCCTTCGCCCACTCGCCCGTCGGCACGAGTTTCGCGTAGCCGGACAGGATGGGCGCGCCGCCGAGGCGGTCCGCCTTCTCGACCAGCACGCTCGATTGGCCCACGCGCGCGAGCGCGTGCGCGGCCGCCAGGCCGGCGGGCCCGCCGCCGACGATCAGGATTGGCTTGCTCATGGTGTTGCTGAGATCCGCTTGAAGCCCGGCCCCGAGGTGATCATGCGGCGCGGGTCGTAGAGGGTTTCGATCTTGCCTGCGGCGACCTCCTTCAGGTACGCCTCGAACTCCGCCTTCTTCGCCTGCCAGTCGATGCCGAGCTTCTCCATCAGCTTCTCGGTCGACGAAGCGTGCCAGTGCGACTGGACGATCTTGTACGGGTGCGCGCCGCACACCAGCGCCGCGAACTGGCAGTCCGCGAGCACCGGCACGTCGACCGGGCGGTCGCCGGCCTTGCTGATCCACTGGTTCTTGTCGAGCGTGGTGATGCAGCCCGTGTCGTGGCCGATCATCACGTCGGCGTGCGCCTCGTCCTGCACCACGCGCAGCTTGCGGTCGATCGCGAACGACCGCGTGAACTCGCGCTCGGAGATGATGTGGCGGAAGCCGAAGCCGCAGCAGTCGTACCAGGTCTTGTAGTCGATGACCTGCGTGCCGAGCGACTGCATGATGCCGGTCGAGACCGCGACGCGGTTGCCGTCGAGCACGGTGTCGTCGTAGATCACGTCCTCCGGCACCATCTTGTAGACGTGGCAGGCCGGGTGGATCGTGGCACGGATGTGGCTCGCGTCGATGACCTGCCGCTCCGCGATCCGCTCGCGCGCCACGTGCAGCCACTCGGAGTAGTGCACGACCTCCTCGGGAATCAGCAGCTTGCCGTCCACGAGGCGGCCGAGCTTGGCGAGGATCTTCTTGACGCTTTCGCGCAGCTTCGCCGAGCGCAGCAGGTAGCCGCGCACCTCCTTGTAGTTGCCGAAGGAGGTGCCGCAGTGCACCAGCGGGTAGTAATAACCCTCGGGCAGGCCCTGCGCTTTCGCCGCCACGTAGGCCTGGTGGAAGTTGCGCAGGAACACGGCGGCGAGGCTCTCGATGTTGCCGATGCCCGAGCCGTGGTAGTTCCAGGCCGTGCAGGACGTCTGGTCGGTCTCGTCGAGGTACTCCGTGCCGAGCTGGTTCATGATCCACAGCAGCGACGCCGGGTAGCCCGGGATGTTGCCGCACTGGCCGCAGGACTTGTGATGCCAGAGCCGCGTGGTCGGGATCTTCTTGTCCCAGCCGTACAGCGTCTTGGTCATCACCGGCTGGTGCTCGTCGCTGACGCGGTGGACGACGATCTCGCCCTCCTTCTCGAGCTGCCACATGATGTCGCGCACGTCCTCGACGCGATCCTTCTGGGTCAGCATCGAGCGCTTGTTGATGATCTGCTCGACCCAGACCGTCGCGGTGACGGCGTCCTGCTTGTTCAGGTTCGCGTCGCGCCACTCGGGGCCGTGGCCCGTGAAGCGCTCGCCGGGGGCGGGGGTCTTGGTGTCCGTCGTCATGGTTCAGTCCTCCTCCTGTTCCTCGAGCCACTCTTCGAGCTCGTCGCGCTTCTCGTCCATGATGTCGCTGATGACGTCATGGAGGTTCTTGTCGATGGTCTTCAGGCTGGCGAGCACGCCGGTCTCTTCCCAGATCGTGTAGAGCTCGACCGACGTCTTCAGGTTCACTTCCCAGGCCGTCTTGGTCGTGTGCAGCGTGGGCATCGGGATCGCCTTGCGCAGCACCTGCAGCGGCGCGTCGACCTTCGAGATGTTCGGGCCCCAGTCGGGGAAGCCGTCCTTGTTGATCATGTCCGGCGACAGCTGGTTGCCGGTCGAGATCAGCTTGAGCATCACGCGGCTGAACGGCCGCAGCACGTTCTTCGCGGACTCCATGCCGTGCTTGATCGCGACCTCGCGCATCAGCATCACGAGCCCGCCCGGCGAATTGCCGAACGGGCAGCGCGCCGCGCAGGTGTAGCACTGCGCGCAGGCCCAGATCTTCTCCTGCATCGCGTCGTAGATGCCCTCGAGGTTCTCCGTCCACAGCAGCTGCACGATCTCGCGCGGGCTGTAGTCGTAGTAGTGCGCCGACGGGCAGGTCGCGGTGCAGATGCCGCAGTTGAGGCAGCCGTTCAACTCGTGGTCGAAGCGCAGGTCGCCCTGGATGTCGGCGAAAATCTCCTCGAGCTTCGCGCGCTCGACCGGCGGCGCGTCCGAGACCGGATCGCCGATGTATTGCTGCACGCGTGTGCCAGCGTGTTCCATGCGTCCCCCCGGGCCGCCTCGCGGCCCTGCGATCAGTACGTCAGGACCTTGGCGTCGCTCTCCATCACTTCCTCGATCAGGTGCGCGCCGCCGACGATGCCCGAGCATTCCGGGATCAGGTCGTCCTTGCTCATGTCGAACAGGTCCAGGTTGGGCGAGCAGCAGTAGAACTTCACGCCCGCTTCGTGCGCGTCCTTGATGAAGTCATAAACCGTCTTCGGCGAGCCTTCCTTGACGACCAGGCTCTCCGCCACGCCTTTCTTCATCAGGCGCCCCGACGTGGCCGTGCAGATCACGTCCACCTCGTACTCCATCGCGGCCGCGACGGTGGCCTGGAAGATCGGCGCGCCGAGCTCCTCGCCGTTGCGCGGATCCGTGTTCGCCATGACGATGATCAGTTTGCCGGACATGCCCTTTACCCCGCTCCGCGATGACGCGCTGCAGCACGATGAGGTGCCGCCAATGTATTAGTGCACCCTAATGTAATCGGCCGCCCATGACAATACGTGCGGCGCAGGTGCCGTCACTGCATCAGCCGCAGCACGCGGACGACGCCCGTCATGATCGGCACCAGCGCGTCCTCGAGCGCCGGGCGCACCGCGCGCAGTTGCGCGAGCGCCGGCCCGGGATCCGCCGGCCCTTCCTCGAACTCCATGATCAGGTCCTCGACGATCGCGGGCTTGGTGCCGGGGTGCCCCGTGAAGCCGAGCGCCAGCTCGCCGACCTGGAACAATGCGGGCCGGCCCTGCCAGTCGCGCGCGAGGACGTCGGCGTCCGGCGGCAGCTGCGGCCGGTCACGACCGTAGAGCACGAGCGGATAGCGCTCCGGCAGGAATCCGGCGAGTGCATCCGGTCGCGTGCGCTGCGCCTCGCCCACCTCGAACTCCAGTCCGCACGGCGTGGAGGATCCGCCGGCCGCGATGGCGAGGATCTGCGCCCCGAGGCCGATCGCGAGCACCGGCACGCCCGCCGCGAGCGCATGCCGGGTGAGCTCGACCTCGCGCTCGAGCGTCGGCAGGTCCCGACTGCCGGCGCTGCCCCAGGGGCCACCACCCAGGATGACGAGCCCGTCCTGCAGGGCCTCCGGCGCTGGCAACCGGCCGCCCGCAGTGAACGGTCGCGAATAGCGAAAGCGGATGCGGCGTCCCTCGAGGTGGTCCTCGATCAGGCCGAGGTACTCGGCCGAGGTGTGTTGCAGCACGGCGAGCGTCTTCACGCGCTGCGCGCCGCCGCAGCGACGGACTCCTCGATCGACGATTGGAAGTCGACAGGCGTCACCGACAGGGCCTCGACAGCGTGCTCGCGGAAGAACTGCTCGATGATCGGGCCGATGTCCTCGACGTACGCGCCACGCAACGCGGCCTCCAGGTCGAGCACGATGCGGGGCGGCGCCACGAAGAAGTCGCCGGTGATCAGCAACTGGCCGACGCGCTTGCGCGCCGGACCCTCGAGCCTCAGGTAACTGGTAATCGTGCCGCCCGGACACGCGTGCGTGCCCGCCGCGAAGTCCGCCTCGTGCGCGGGATCGTCGATCTCCCGCACGAACGCCTCGGTGCCGATCTCCTCGCGATGATGGCGCCACGCCAGCGCCTCCTCCTCCGGAGTCAGCGCCTCCTCGCTCCACTCGACGTCGAAGCGCTCGGCGAACGCCGCGAGCAGCGCGCGCTGGATCGCAGGCAGGCCGGGCGTCGCCGGGCCGAGCAGCTCGCGCAAGGTCACGACCCGCTGCGCGGCGGAGTCGAGCTGCCGCTTCTCGAGCTTGGCACGCGGCACGCGCAGTGCCGCGACCATCGCCGCCGGATCCATGTCGACCAGCACGGTGCCCTGGTAGATCAGCGTCTCGCCGTCGAAGAAGCCGCCGGTCCCGCTGATCTTGCGTCCGTCCACCTCGATGTCGTTGCGCGGCCGGTAGCGGGCCTCCACGCCCAGCGTGCGCAGCCCGGCCGCGACCGCGAGACAGATGTCCCGCGCCAGCTCCGGCAGCGAGACCGCGCCGAGCGCGGCGCGCCTGAAGATCAGTCCCCAGCCGAGCTGGCCCTCGTCGAGGTAGATCGCGCCGCCGCCGGTGATCCGGCGCACGACACCGACGCCGTGCGCCTGGCAGTACGGCAGGTCGATCTCCTGGCCCAGGGCCTGGTGGCGGCCGATCAGCGCCGTGGGCGGAAAACGCATGAACCGGAACGTGTCGGCGATGCGGCCAGCCTGGTGCAGCTCGATCATCGCCTGGTCGACGGCGATGTTGAAGCGGCCGTCGCGGACGCCGGTGTCGACTACGCGAAAGCGCCCGCTCACGGCGTCAGCCCTGGACGACCGGGATCCTGAGCTGGCGGCGGATCTTCTGCAGGTCCTTCTGGTTCGGCTGGAACGGGAAGCTCGCGATGTTGCTCGGCGGCGAATCCCCGTAGGGCCGGTCGCACGCCGACACGTCGTCGCGGAACTTGCCAGGGCAGCCCGAGGTGCGGAACGCAATGCCCTGGCCGACGATGTCGTCGAGCTCCGCCTGCGGCAGGCCATAGTCCGAGACGCGGCCCTCGGCGTCGAAGCGCATCTGCTCGACGCGCACGCCAGCGTAGTCGATCAGGTAGCGGGCGAGCTGCACGCGACGCCACTGGTCGCGCGGCGTGGCCGGCAGGTGGTCCATCAGCGACCCCTGCTCCGGGAAGAAGCAGAACAGGTGGCTGTGGCCGCCGAGGTCGACGAGCTGCTGGACCAGCGACAGCACCTCGTGCTCCGTCTCGCCCATGCCGACGATGATGTGCGCGCCGAACTTCTGCGGACCGAACACGTCGCGCGCATCGAGCAGCACGTCCCAGTACTTCTGCCACTTGTGCGGCGACTGCACGCCCTTGCCGCGCGTACGGTCGAACAGCGCGGGGGTCGCGGCATCGAGCGCGACCGTGAAGATATCCGCGCCGAGGTCCTTCAGGCGCTCGACGTCGGCCCGTTCCATCGTCGTCGGGTTCGACAGGATCGACACGGGGATCGTCGCCGGGTCGATCTTCGCGGTCCACGCCTTCAGCACCGCGACCGTGTCCGCATCCGAGCGCGGATGCGTGATCATCGAGATGCACATGCGGTGGAACGGGGTCTGCCCGCCATCCCGCGCCACGATGTCGACGATCTGCTGCATCGGCACGGCCGGCCAGTCCACGCGGATGAAATTGCGGTCGGCGTAGTCCCGCTCCGCCTCGCGGTGCCGGGCGAGCCCGCAGTACGCGCAATTGGCGCGACAGCCTTCCGGGTAGGTGAGCAGCAGGTTCAGGCAGCGCGTGCAGCCGCAACGGTGCATCTTGCCCGGCATGATGCCGAGCGTAATTGCCGCGGCATTGGACATTTGCACGTACTCGGGCGAGCGCATGGCCGGCGTCAGCACGTTGTTGTTCGGCAGGTAGACGCCCTGCGGCGGCACGGCGGATTCCTTGACGCGTCGCCCGTTGCGAGCCTCGACCGGCGTGGCCGCCGGCCTGCGCGGCTGCATGCCGTCGAACGCGTTGTACGCACGATCGGTGCCGGGTAACCCGTGGTCGGGCTGGGCGTCCTGCTTGATGCAACTCATTTCGCTCTCTCCCCGCAGGTTCGCAACGCGCTCAGGCGGCGCAGGTTCGTTCCGCTGCAACGGCACGCGGGCTGCCGAGCTTGATCGAGCAGCAGGCGTGCTCCTGGTGGAACGGGCGCCCCACGGCGCGCGCGACGCCCACGACGCCGTCGGCCGGAAACGCGATGCCGTCGAGGCCGGCCATCACTGCGTAAGCGTCCACCGCGCGCTTGTGCAGCCCCGGCGGCCGTGCGCAGCCGAGCAGCACCTGGCGATCCGGAAGTCGCCGCCGAGCCTCACCGAAGATCCGGCCCACGTCGGCCGTGTCCGGGACCGCGAACAGGCCGGGCTTCGCGTAGAACGGCATCACGACCACCAGCACCAGCGCCTCGACGGCGTGGCGGCTGACGATGTCGAGCGCAGTCGGTTCGCCCACGATCCGCCCGTAGTGGAGACCGACGACGATGTGTGGACTGACCTTCATCGAGGTCGTGCACAGCGCCGCGAGCGTCGCTTCGAAATCCTCGACCGGTCGGTCGAGGTGGTAGACCTCGCGAATGGTCTCCTCGGCGCCGATCACGTCCATCATGGCCGTGTCGACACCGGCCGCTTCCATCGCGCGCGCGCCCGCCTCGTCGGTGAGTGCCGTGTGGATCGCGATGCTCATCTGCGGGAAATCCCGCTTCAGCCGCTCGACGACCGGGTAATAGCGCTCGTAGGGAATCTCGTTGCGGCGATTCGAGCCGCCCGACAGCAGGAAGCCCTGCAGGTCCTGCGTCGCGACCAGGTGGCGGACCTTCTGGTCGAGCATCGCCGGCGACGTGGCCGCGAGCATCGGCTTCAGGATCTCGGCGCGGCAGTGGTCGCAGTTGAGGCCGCAGGCGCCCGCCGTGATCGAGAACGACGGGAAGCTGTTCTTCGAGCAACCCTTGAGTTCGGTGCTCGCGTAATCCTTGAACGTCGGCGTCGAGAACCGGATCGGCCGCGGCGCCGCGCCCGCCGCGTGACGCTCGAGATCCGCGACCAGCGCGGCATCCAGCACGACGTCCTCGTATTCCTCGATCGCGCCGATCGATTCAAGCCATGTCATGCGCCACCCTCCCCTCTGCTGCCAGTGCCCGCACCGCCGACCGCACCGGCCCGGGCCGCGGCTCGTCGGCAAGCGTCTCGAGCCACGCGGGCTCGACGTCCTCATCGTCGATCAGGTCGCAGCCCAGGCTGCGCAAGATTAACTGCGCTTCGGCCGGCAGGACCACCGGTATTTGCCGGCCGCTCAACCGGCCCCACAGGCCCGTCCAGCAACGCGCGAGCGTCCACGGGTTGTAGCCGCCGCCGCCCAGAACGACGGCCGGAGCGGCGAAGCCGGT
Source organism: uncultured Gammaproteobacteria bacterium (assembly GCA_963777725.1). Lineage (GTDB taxonomy): Bacteria > Pseudomonadota > Gammaproteobacteria > Steroidobacterales > Steroidobacteraceae > RPQJ01. The sequence goes on along the minus strand of CAVZRR010000020.1, from coordinate 143,879 downwards.
CAATCGCTCCACGGCAGACCACAGCGCGCCGTTGCTCAGCGCCATGCGCGACAGCGGGTCGCCAGCGAGCGCGTCGGTCCCGCAGGTGATCACGACGGCCTCTGGCGCAAAACCAGTGGCGAGCGGCACGACCACCGCGTCGATCAGGAACGCGAACTCGCTGTCGTTGCAGCCTGCCGGCACCGGCAGGTTCGTCGCATGGCCGTGACCTCGGTCCGACGCAGCGCCGCTGTGCGGCCAGCGTCCGTCCTCGTGGATCGAGACGACCCGCACGCGCGGATCGTCGAGGAACGCATCCTGCACGCCGTCCCCGTGATGGGCATCGAGATCGGCGTACAGCACGCGTCCCACGCCACGCTCGAGCAGTCGCCGGATCGCGAACACCGGGTCGTTGAAGTAGCAGAAGCCGCTCGCGCGATCGCGCCGGCCGTGGTGCGTGCCGCCGGCCGGGTGGAAGACCGCGCGCCCCTCGAGTGCGAGATCGGCCGCGAGGATCGAGCCGCCCACCGCGGTCGCGGCACGCTCGAACACGCCGGGGAAGAGCGGGTTCTCGAAGTTGCCGAAACCGTGGCGCTCGCGGATCGACGGCTCGACGCGGCCGGCCGCATCGCTCGCGCGCAAGGCGGCGACGTACTCCGGATCGTGGAACGAACCGAGTTCCGCGACGGTCGCGACGCGGCTCCGTCGCAAATGCTTCTCATCCAGCCATCCGAGACACGCACACAAATCGAGCACTGCGGACACGCGCGGGATCGACAGCGGATGATGCTGGCCGAAGCCCGGGCGGCGGCAGAAATCGCTCGCGACGAACAGCGCCCCTGCTGCACGCGCCGTCGCCGCAGCATTGCTGCATCGCATCACGAGGTCTCGCGTGGTCGGGTCCGCAGCGAACATCGCGCGAGCCTAATTTATTCGACTTTGCTAATAAAGGGATCTCTGTTAATTTCCGCCGCGACCGACTGCACGAAAACTCGACGGGAGTTCCATCATGGCCGACGCATCCGGCACCAAGAGCATGTCCATCATCGTCACGAAGGGCTCGCTCGACTGGGCTTATCCACCGTTCATCCTGTCGACCACGGCCGCGGCCATGGGCCTCAACGTGACGCTGTTCTTCACGTTCTACGGCCTGTCGCTGCTGCTGAAGAACCTCGACCTGAAGATGACGCCGCTCGGCAACCCGGCGATGAAGATGCCGATGATGGGCGGCCACATGGGCATGCCCAACTTCGCGTCGATGATCCCGGGCGTGGATGCCGGCGCCACGGTGATGATGCAGAACATGATGAAGAAGAAGGGCGTCGCGTCGATCCCGGAACTGCGCGCGCTGGCGCTCGAGTCCGAGGTGCGGATGATCGCCTGCCAGATGACGATGGACCTTTTCGAGTACACGCTGGACGACATGATCCCCGGCATCGAGCTCGGCGGCGCCGCGACCTACATCGAGGTCGCGACGCAGTCGGAAATCAACCTTTTCATCTGAGTGAGAAACATGGCTGACCAGACACTGGACGCTAAGGGGCTCAATTGCCCGCTGCCGATCCTCAAGGCCAAGAAGGCGATCATGGCGCTGCCGCCCGGCGGGACGCTCGAAGTGCTCGCCACGGACCCGGGCGCCGTCAAGGACTTCGCCGCATTCAGCCGCACGACCGGCCACGAGCTGATCGAGCAGTCGACCGAGGGCAACGTCTTCAGGTTCGTGCTGCGCCGCAAGGCTTGAACCACACGGGGCGACGGCTGCGCTCGTTGCGCGCCGGCAACACTGCCTGCTGCGGCAAATGCTCAGGCGCGGCCGGCCGTGGCGGATCGATAATTTAGAACTATCTAATTCCTTTACGGACAGGCCGCCGCGGCGGTCGATGGGGGCTCGATGAACACCAAGCGGAATCGGACGATCCTCGCGCTGGGCGTAACCCTGGCACTCGCGGCCGGCAGCGCCTCGGCCACCAATGGCTACTACACGCACGGCACGGGCACCAAGAGCAAGGCGCAGGCCGGTGCCGGCAGCGCGAACCCCGAGGAGATCCTCGTGCTCGCGACGAACCCGGCCGGCATCGCCTACGTGCCGGAGAGCATCGACGCGGGCCTCGCCATCTTCAGTCCGATGCGCTCCTACCGGACGACGGACAGCCTCGCGAACGGTGGCTGCTCGCCACAAGGCTGCGCAAACACCATCGGCCCGAACGACCTGCAGAGCGAGAACGAGTTCTTCCCGCTGCCGCACGTGGCGATGAACTGGGCGCTGAGCGACGCGGACTTCGTCGCGGCCGCCTTCTATGCCCGTGGCGGCATGAACACGAAATGGGTCGGCGGCACCGCGACCTACGATCCGACCTTCGGCCAGGGCACGCCGGCCACCTTCCCGGGCACCTACGGCGGCGGCACGGCCGGCGTCGACCTGATGCAGGCGTTCCTGAACTTCACGTACGCGCACAAGTTCGCGGAAAGCTTCTCGGTTGGAGCCTCCGGCATCGTGGCGGTGCAGCGCTTCGAGGCGCGAGGCGTGAGCACGTTCGCGCCGTTCACGAAGACCTTCGTCGAGAGCTTCAACCCGGCGACCGGTGGACAGGCGCCGAAGAGCCTGTCTGGAAACGGCCACGACATGTCGTACGGCTACGGCGGGTCGATCGGCTTCCAGTGGAGCCCGGATGACGAGGTCACCCTGGCCGCGGCGTACACGACCAAGATGAGCATGAGCGAGTTCAGCGACTACGAGGACCTGTTCGCCCAGGCGGGCGATTTCGACATGCCCTCGACGTGGACCATAGGCATCGCAGTCAGGCCGTCGGACAAGCTCACCGTGATGTTCGACGTGCAGCGGATCGAATACAGCGACGCCGACTCGGTCGCGAACCCGATCGAGAATCTCTACAACTGCCCGGTCTTCAACCCCGCCGGCAGCCTCGAGTACTGCATGGGTGGCAACAAGGGTCCGGGCTTCGGCTGGGAGGACATGAACGTCTACAAGCTGGGCGCCTCCTGGAAGGCCTCCGACACCTGGACCTGGCGCGCCGGCTACAGCGTCACGGACCAGCCGATCGCCGACAGCCAGATGACCTTCAACATCCTCGCGCCGGGCGTCATGGAGGAGCACCTCACGTTCGGCTTCACGCAAAAGATGAAGGATGGCAACGAGGTCAACCTGTCGTTGATGTACGCGCCGGAGAACACCGTCCGGGGTCCGCAGAATTTCGACCCGACGCAGGACGTCATCCTCAAGATGCAACAGGTCGAACTCGAGATCAGCTACAGCTGGAAGCGCTGAGCCCATGACCTTGGCGCGGCCCGCCGACCGGCGGGCCGCGCCGTCCTGCCATTGATTCCAAGAGACACCCTGCCATGAACGCCATCTGGGGATTCCTGCTCGCCCTGTTCCTCGCGCTTGCCGGGGAATACCTCGCCGGCGTCATCGCCCCGGCGCTCGGGCTGCAGAAAGGCGCGATCAGCGGGATCATGATGGCGATCCTGCTCGGCATCCTGGTCAACAACCTGTTCAAGCTGCCGGAGGTGCTGCGCCCCGGCATCAAGTTCTCGGTGGTGCGCATCCTGCGTCTCGGCATCGTGCTGCTCGGCATCCGCCTGTCGATCGTCGAGGCCGGCGCCATCGGCCTCAAGGCGCTGCCCGTCATCATCGGCACCGTGGTGGCCGCGATCGCGATCGTCACCTACGTCAGCCGCCGCGTCGGGCTCACGGACCGGCTCGGCACGTTGATCGGCGTCGGCACGAGCATCTGCGGCGCCACGGCGATCGTCGCGATGTCGCCCACGATCGGCGCCCACGACGACGAGACCGCCTATGCCGTCGCGTGCATCACGTTGTTCGGCGTGGCTGCGATGCTCGCCTACCCGTTCGCGGCGCACTGGTTGTTCGAAGGCGACCCGTTGCTCGCGGGCATGTTCCTGGGCACCGCCGTGCACGAGACGGCACAGGTGGCGGGCGCAGGACTCGTCTACCAGGAAGCGTTCGGCGACCCGAAGGCGCTCGACGTCGCCACGGTCACCAAGCTGGTGCGCAACCTGAGCATGCTGCTGGTGATCCCGATCATGGCGGTGTTCTACCACCGTCGCTCGACCGAGGGCGGCGTGGCGCCCAAGTGGTACACGATGATCCCGTTGTTCATCGTCGGCTTTGCGGCGATGAGCCTGCTGCGCACCGTCGGCGACATGGGCGAGCGCGCCTTCGGCGTGCTCGAGCCCGCGCAGTGGAAGGCGATCGTCGGCTTCGTCAAACAGGTGGCGACTTACTGTCTCGCGATCGCCATGGCGGCCGTGGGTCTCGGCACCAGCATCAAGGGATTGCGCAAGATCGGTTTCAAGCCGCTCGGCGTGGGCCTGTTCTCGGCGCTGCTGGTCGGCGTGGTGAGCTACACGCTGGTGACGCTGCTCTATTGAGGCGCCTTGCCATAGTGCTTCTCGAGGTAGTCCACGATCACCGCGGCGTCCTCGGGCACGATCGGCGCGCCCATGACCTTGACCATCTTGGTGACGGTCTTTTCCCACCCCGCCCGGTCCTGGAACGGCGAATTCATCACGATGTAATCGAGGCTGTGGCAGATCGCGCAGGCGGCCTGCACTCGCTCGACGCCCTCGGCCTGGGCGAGCTGGATGGTCGATTCATCCGCGTGGACCGTCGCGGCCGCCAGCGACATTGCCAGCGCGGCCAAGCTGCTACGCCACATGGTAGTCCGCTCTCTGCACGACGTTGTGGTGGTAACCGGCCGGATTGTGAATCAGCTGCTCGGCTTGCATTGACCCGTCCCGTGCAACTGCGCGCACCATGATCGACTGGGAGCCAGTTGCTTTCGGTTTGAAATCGAAATGCCAGTGTCGCCAGGCATAGCGGCCGAGGTCGCGACCGAACCGCGCCTCGCGCCAGCGGGCCCCGCCGTCGAGCGATACCTCGACCCTGCGAATTCCGGAACCGCCGTCCCACGCGATGCCCATCACTTCCGCCCGGCGCCCGAGCGGCAGGGTCGAGCCCGGCGCAGGCGCAACGATCAGTGAATTGACCTTGATGTCGGTGATCGGCGAATTCTGCTCCGTGTCCTGCGAGTCGAAGCCGCTGGCGCCGAACATGCCCTTCGGCACGCGGTAGGCGGTCTTCATCCAGAAGCCGTCGAACGGCTTGTCGCTGACGGTGAGTTCGGTGACGGCCTTGATCCAGTAGGTCGCGGTCCAGCCCGGTGCCACGATGCGCGCCGGCGCGCCATTCCACACGGGCAGCGGCTCGCCGTTCATCTCGAAGGCAATCAGCGTGTCCGCGTCGAGGGCCTTCCACATCGGCAGGCTCTTGACGAAATCCGGTCCCGCGAGCGCAGGCGCGTCCGCGCCGTCCGCCACGACCTCGAGCGCGCCCGGCGCCAGTCCGGCGTCCTCGAGCACGTCCTTGAGCCGAACCCCGCTCCAGACCGCGTTGCCCATGGCGCCGAGGCCCCACTGCACGCCCGGCACGTGCGGCGCGAACAGTCCCCGCCGGTTGCCGGAGCACTGGTTGACGGCCGCGACCTCGGTCGTGCGGAATTTTCGACGCAGTTCGTCGTAGCTGAACTCGCGAGGCTTCTTCACGCCGGGCCCGGCCACCCGCAGGCGCCAGTCAGTTCGCGCGACTTCCGGGACGGTCGTGTGCCAGCGTACGTAAAACGCGTCGTTCGGCGTGTAGGCCTCGGCGAAGACCTCGACCGGGGTCTCGAAATTGGGCGGGCGGAAGGTGCGCCGCATCAACGGCCGTTTGCCCGGCAACGCGTCGAGCGCGCTCTGCGCGATCGTACCGGCTGGCAGGCCGTCGGCGGCCGACGTGAGCCCGATGCGCGGCAGCAACAGGCCGCCCGCGACGGACCCCGATGCATGCAACAGGAATCTGCGACGATCCATGGCTCCCCCGGGTGCGCCAGCGACTGACCTGCATTTGAAGTCAAATTCGCGGCGACCGCAAGTATTAGCTGGACCTAATGTGCAGCGACCTGCCGAGACGCCTCGTATTGCGACGGCGTCATCTTCGCGTGTGCCAGGTACTCGCGCAGGTGCCGTACCGCACTGCGGTCCAGCGTATTGCCGTGGTGCGGACGGTGCAGGATGCCCTCCGCGCCGTTCAGCTTGACGCGGATGCGCGCCCCGGAGAGCGGCTCGATTTCCGCGCCGACGTGGTGCAGCAGCGACTCGATCTCGCGCCAATGGATGTTGCCGCTGATCGGATCGTGGAAGATCGTCCTGAGCAGGCTTTCGTGCTTGTGACTCATATCGCCGTCCGGCACGACGGGCAGGGCCACTGCCCCTGGTGACCGCTATTCTGCTGGCCGGCTGCGAGCTGCCCAGCAGTGGAATACACGTAGGCCGATTGCGGCCCCGCGATCTGCCGAGAGCCTGCACGGTTGGCGCGACATTCCGATCGTGGCCAGCCGCGATTTCCCGGCGCCGGATTCGGGCGCAGCATTCGGGTGACGAGCGGGCGCCCCGCCCGACCCGATTCGGCGTGTGATGGATCAGCATGCGGCGCAAGGCAACGTGGCTTCCCTGGCTACTCGGCACCGCCGCGCTGGCTGCGGTCGTGATTGTGGCACTGCACCTGTCGGAGGAGCGCGCATTCCTGCAGCTCCTCGAGGACGCTGAACCCGTCTGGCTCCTATGGGCCGCAGGCCTGCAAGTCGCAACCTACTTCGCACAGGCCACGATCTGGCGCACCGTGCTTGATCGCGCGGGCGCCGGAGTACCCGTCGGATTCGCCTGCGGCCTCAGCCTGCAGAAACTCTTCGTCGACCAGGCCCTGCCCTCATTGGGATTGAGCGGCACGGCCGCTGTCGTGCAGTCGCTCGAGCAACGTGGCGTGCCGCGAGCCGCGGTGATGGGAGCGGTCGCGATCGATACGTGCAGCTACTTCGTCGCCTATGTGCTCGCGCTTGCCGTGGCGCTCGCGATCCTCGTACATGGCGGACACGCCACGCCGCTGATCGTTACCGCGGCGGGGCTGTTGTGCGGGTTCGGCCTGTCCATCGCGGCTGCGGTCCTGTCGCTGTCCGGACGAACGGCTGGATGGTTGACGCGACGCCTGGTCGCGATGCGCGGCGTCGGCAGGGCGGTCGGACTGCTGCGCGAGGCGGACCCGCGCCTGGCGCGGAGCCTGCGATTGCTGCTGACCGCGACTCTGCTGCAACTGGCGATCTTTGCTCTCGACGCCGCGACCGTCTGGGTCGCCATTCGCGCCCTCGGCGGGACCGCGGATGCCGACGCGGTCTTCGCGAGCTTCATGATCGCCTCGCTGCTGCGAACCTTCGGCTTCGTGCCCGGCGGACTCGGCACATTCGAGGCGGCGTCCGTATCGACCCTGGCGCTCGCCGGCGTACCTGTGGCCATCGGTCTTTCGGCGACCCTGATGTTCCGCGGACTGAGCTTCTGGTTACCCATGCTGCCCGGTCTTGCGCTGGCACGACGCTTGCTCGGCAGACATGGCGCCGTTGCCCAGCAAGCGGACAGCGTGGCGTGGTGGGCGATGGCTCCCGACACGGTCGCCCTGCATCTGGAATCGGGACCGCATGGCCTCTCGGCCGAAGAGGCCGCGCGGCGCCTCGAGTCAGTCGGCCAGAACACGATCGGCGATCACGTTCCGTTGACGCGCCTCGGCGTACTCTGGAACCAGCTGCGCAGTCCGCTGCTCCTGCTGCTGCTGTTCGCCGCCGCCGTCTCCATCGGCACCGGCGAGTGGGTCGACGCAGCGATCGTGCTCGCAATCGTGTTCGCGAGCGCGTTCATCGGCTACACGCGTGAATACCGCGCGCAGGCGGCGGCCGCGAAGCTGCGCGCGCGCGTCCAGATTCACGCGACTGCGCTGCGCGACGGTGCGACCTGCTCCGTGACGGTGAGCGAGATCGTACCGGGTGACGTCGTGCTGCTCGCGGCCGGCAGCATCGTGCCTGCGGACTGCGTCCTGCTCGAGGCGACGGACTGCTTCGTCAACGAGGCGGCATTGACCGGGGAAAGCTACCCGGTCGGCAAGTCGCCGGGTATCGCGGCCGCGGACGCCCGTCTGGCCCAGCGGACGAACTGCGTGTTCATGGGCACGAACGTGCGCAGCGGCAGCGCGCGGGCCCTGGTCGTCGCGACCGGTACCGCGACTCAATTCGGCGCTATCGCAGGCCGGCTGCAGCTGCGTCCCCCACAAACCGAGTTCGACCGGGGCGTGCGCCAGTTCGGCTACCTGCTGCTGACCGCGATGTCGGTGATGACGATCCTGGTGCTCGTCGTCAACCTGCTGCTCGCGCGACCACTGGTCGAGACGCTGCTCTTCTCGATCGCGCTCGCAGTCGGCCTGAGCCCGGAGCTCCTGCCTGCGATCCTGAGCGTGAACCTGGCGCGCGGGGCACGCGCCATGTCGGAGCACGGCGTGCTGGTGCGACGGCTGAACGCGATCGAGAACCTCGGCAGCATGGACATCCTGTGCACGGACAAGACCGGCACGCTGACCGAGGGCATCGTCACGCTGGACGGCGCTTGGGACGCTGCGGGAGTTCGCTCCCAGCTCGTGCTCGACCTGGCCGCAGTCAATGCGGCGCTGCAGACCGGCCTCGCCAATCCACTCGACGAGGCGATCCTGCGCGCGCAGAAGCCGCGGCTCGAAGGCATCGCGAAGCTCGCCGAAGTGCCGTACGACTTCGTCCGCAAGCGCCTGAGCGTGGTGTTTCGCGATGCCGATGGTCCGCGGCTGGTGTCGAAAGGCGCGCTGGAATCAGTGCTCGGCGCATGCACGACGCTGCCCGACGGCCGCACGCTCGACGCCTATGCGGGGGCGAACCTGCGTGCGCGGGCCGAGCAGTGGGCGGAGCATGGCATCCGGACCCTGGCGGTCGCGACGCGGTGCGTCGCGCCGCAGCCGACCTACGGACGCGGTGACGAGCACGACCTCCGGTTCGAGGGCTTCCTGACCTTCCAGGACCAGCCGAAGGCCGGCGTGACCGATGCGCTTGCGGCCCTCGCACGGCTCGGGGTCCGGGTGAAGCTGATCACGGGCGACACGGGGGCGGTCGCGCGACACGTCGCGTCGGCCGTCGGCATGTGCACGGACGCCGTATTAAGCGGGTCGCAGCTCGAGGAACTGCACGACGAGGCGCTGTGGCACGCCGCGGAGCGCACCGACCTGTTCGTTGAGGTGGATCCGAACCAGAAGGAACGCATCATCCTCGCGTTGAAGAAGACCGGGCACGTTGTCGGGTTCCTGGGCGACGGCATCAACGACGCTCCGGCCATGCACGCGGCGGACACCAGCCTCTCGGTCGAGGGCGCGGTGGACGTGGCACGCGAGGCCGCCGACTTCGTGCTGCTCGAGCGCGACCTCGGGGTGATCCAGCGCGGCATCGTCGAAGGCCGACGCACGTTCGCCAACACGCTGAAGTACTTGCTCACTACCACCAGCGCCAACCTCGGCAACATGATCAGCATGGCCATCGCTTCGCTGTTCCTGCCGTTCCTGCCGCTGCTCGCAGGCCAGATCCTGCTGAACAATTTCCTCTCGGACGTGCCCGCCGTCGGCCTTGCGGACGACGCCGTCGACCCGGAACTGGTCGAGCGGCCGCGCCGCTGGGACATGCGCTTCCTGCGCCGCTTCATGGTCCAGTTCGGCTGCCTGAGCTCCCTGTTCGACTTCCTGGCCTTCGGCGTGCTGCTGTGGGTCTTCGCCGCGGGGCCCGAGCTGTTCCGCACCGGCTGGTTCGTCGAGTCGCTGCTGACCGAATTGCTGATCGCGCTCGTCGTGCGGACGCGCAGGCCGTTCTGGCGCAGCAGGCCCGGCGGGCTGCTGCTCTGGAGCACCGTGGCCATGGTCGCGCTCGCGGTCGTGATCCCCTACCTGCCGCATGCCAGCGTGCTCGGCTTCGTGCCGCTGCCCGCGAGCGTCTTGCTGGCTCTGGCCGGCATCACCCTGCTCTACGTCGCAAGCACGGAGTGGCTCAAGGGTCGCTTCTATCGCGATCGCACTAGCTCGCGACGGCCAGGCGACCCGACTGGTAGTCGATGATCGCGCGCTCGATCTCCTGCACCGAGTTCATCACGAATGGGCCGTACTGGACCACCGGCTCCCCGATGGGTTTCCCGGCCAGCAGCAACAGCTTCACGCCACTCCGGCCCGCGGTAATCTGCACCGCCGCACCCGGCGTGAGCAGGCCCGCGGCGCGGAACGGCAACGGGCGCGTATCCCCGCCGACGACCGCGTCGCCTTCGTAGACATACAGGAAGGCGTTGTGACCGGCCGGGACCGGCACCACCACCGTGGCTGACTCCGGCAATCGCAGATCGTAATAGAGCGGCTCGGTCGACAGTCCGCCGATGGGTCCCTCCGTCGCAGCGATGCCCTGGCGAAACGTCCCGGCGATGATCCGCAACTCTCCGCCCCCGTCGAGCGCCACGATCGGGATCTCGCGCGCGGGAATGTCGCGATACGCCGCCGGCTTCATCTTCTCGCGCGCCGGCAGGTTGATCCACAGCTGGAAGCCGCGCATGCGCCCCGCCGTCTGCTGCGGCATCTCCGAGTGGATGATGCCGCGGGCGGCGGTCATCCACTGCACGTCGCCGGGCCCGAGGTCGCCCCGGTGGCCGAACGTGTCCTCGTGTCGCATGCGGCCGTCCAGCATGTAGGTGACGGTCTCGAAGCCGCGGTGCGGATGCGACGGGAAGCCCGCGAGGTAATCGTCCGGATCGTCGGAGAAGAACTCGTCGAGCATCAGGAACGGGTCGAAGCGCAGGTTCGGGCGACTGCCGAGGCTGCGCCGCAGCTTGACGCCCGCGCCGTCCGACGCGGCGACCGACTCGATCACGGCCTGCAGCTTGCGGTTGCTCATGCGCGTCGCGCCTCAGGCGCCGAGAGCCGCTCATTTCGCGCGTCGAGCGACCAGTCGCCCGGGCCGCGCGCCACCAGGAACAGGAAGCCACCCGCCATCGCGAGGTTCTTCATGAAGAGCAGGAACTGCATCTGGTCGCCGAGTGCACTGTGGAAGATCGCCGCCGAGACGATCGAGAATCCGGCGAGCAGGAACGCGAACAGGCGCGTGCGCCAGCCGACGATGATCGCGATGGCACCGACGACCTCGAGCGCGATGACGAGCGGCAGCAGCATGCCCGGCACGCCCATCGCGGCCATGTAGCCCTGGGTGCCCTCGTAGCCGCCGATCTTGTTGAGGCCTGCGATCAGGAAAATCGCCGCGATCAGGATGCGGCCCGCGAGGTCCGCCAGGTTCTGTGTCGTGTTCATGGTGTGTCTACCGTAGTCAGGGATTGAAAGATTGCAAGGGATGAAGTGAGCTTCGCTCAGGCGGCCAGCTGCCCGATGCGCTCGAGGGCGCGTCCGAGCGCGGCTTCGCGTTGCTCTGCGCCGAGCGCGAGACCCTCGGCGTAGATGAACTCGACGTCGCGCAGGCCGATGAAGCCGAGGAACTGCCGCAGGTACGCCGTCTGCAGGTCGCCCGCAGTGCCCGCGTACTGTCCGCCACGCGTCGCAAAGACGTAGACCTTCTTTCCGGTCAGCAACCCGACCGGGCCTTCCGCCGTGTAACGGAACGTCACCCCCGACCGCGCCACGTGGTCGAAGTACGCCTTGAGCGTCGAGGGCACGCCGAAGTTGTACATCGGCACGCCGAGCACGATCGTGTCGGCCTTGCGCAGCTCGTCGATGAGCACGTCGGACTCCGCCACGTAGCGCTGTTGCTCGAGCGTACGCTCGGCGACCGGCGTACCGAAGGCCTGGAACCGCTCGAGCGTCAGGTGCGGCACCGGTTGCATGGCGAGATCGCGCACGGTGACCCGCGCACCGGAGGCTCCGGCGAGTGCCGACGCGAACTCGCTGGCGAGCTGCGAAGACTGCCCGGCCGCGCCGGAAAGGCTGGAGTTCAGTTGAAGGATGGTCTGCATGGCTGGCCCTTATGAATGAGAGGATTCGTGTGGAAAGAATTCTCCATCTATCCAATCAATCAAAAGGACGATAAATTAGCGCTAATCAATCGATTGGATAGATATATGGCGCAGCCGAAAATCACACTGGACCAATGGAGCGCGCTCGTAGCCGTGGTCGAGGCCGGCGGCTACGCGCAGGCGTCCGAGCGCCTGCACCGCACCCAGTCGACCGTGACCTACACGATCAAGAAGCTCGAGGATCTGCTCGGCGTGCAGGTGTTCGAGCTGCGCGGCCGCAAGGCGGCGCTGACCGCCACCGGACAGGTGCTCTATCGCCGCGGCAAGGCGCTCGTCGAGGAGGCGGCGCGAGTCGAGCGCGCGGCCGCGGAGCTCGCGCGCGGCTGGGAGCCCGAGATCCGGCTCGCCGTCGACATCATCTTCCCGACCTGGTTGCTGCTCGAGTGCTTCGCCGCCTTCGATCAGGAACATCCCGACACCCGGATCGAAGTCACTGAATCCGTGCTGGGTGGCACTGAAGAAGCATTGACCGAGGGTCGCGTCGACCTGTCGATCGGCGGCATCGTGCCCGGCGGCTTCCTCGGCGACCCGTTGATGCAAGTGCGTTTCGTTTGCGCCGCGGCGCCGCAGCACCCGCTGCATCAGCTCGGGCGCATGTTGACGCTCGACGACCTGCGTCACCACCGTCACCTGGTCGTCCGTGACTCGGGCGCGCAGCGCAGCCGCAGCGGCGGTTGGCTCAACGAGAAGCGCTGGACGATGTCGCACAAGGCGACGTCGATCCGGGCTGCCCGGATGGGGCTCGGCTATGCGTGGTTTCCGCGGGAGAACATCCGCGAAGAACTCGACTCCGGGGCCCTCGTGCCGCTACCGCTCGCTGAAGGCCGCGAGCGTTACGTCACGCTGTACCTGATCTACGCCGACCACGACACCGCGGGACCCGGGGCGCGGCGCTTGGGCGAGATCCTGCGCCAGAAAGTCGCCGAGACCTGCGAGTCGCGCGGGGAGCAGCCGATCCATTAGACTCGGCCCATGAGGCTCGGCAGGCTCCGCGCGCACGTGACTCGGCAGTGGGTGATCCTGCTCCTGCTGCCGGCGCTCGCGTTCCGGTTGCTGGTACCGGAAGGCTTCATGCCGGCGTTCGGCGACGGCACCGAACTGACGATGCAGATGTGTCACGGCGACGGCAAGTCGTCCGTGATCGTGCGGCTGACGCAGGACGGCGGCGAAGCCCCCGATGATTCGCAGGCCGCGCACTCGGCCCCTTGCGTCTTCGCAGCCGCCGCCACGATTGCGCCGCCCGCCGTCGACTTCGCGGTCCTGGACTTCACTCCGCGGCACGAGCACCTGCAATCGCCGCGCGCAGTCACCCCGGCGCCCGTTCGCCATCACCACCGCCCGCAATCACCCCGAGCACCTCCGTCGCTGGTCTAGCCCGTTTCGAGCTGGACCCACGAATTTCAGGAGAGTGCCCCAATGAAGATTTCTCGCGGCGCCCGCCGGGCGGCCGTCATCACCTGCGCGTCTGCGCTGGCTGCCCACGCCGGCGCCGTCCGCGCCGCCGATCCACTGGATGAAATCGTCGTCACCGCCGCCCGGATGCATGCTCCGCTGCTGGTGGTGACGGATCCACAGGCGCCGCGGCAACCGCTGCCGGCGCACGACGGTGCCGACTACTTGAAGACGATTCCCGGCTTCTCGGTGATCCGCAAGGGCGGCACGGACGGCGATCCCGTCTTCCGCGGCATGGCGGCCTCGCGCGTCAACATCCTGCTCGACGGCGAACAGGTGCTCGGCGGTTGCGGCATGCGCATGGACCCGCCCACCGCCTACGTGTTCCCGGAGGCTTACGACCGCATCGTCGTCATCAAGGGGCCGCAGACGGTGTTGCACGGGCCCGGCAATTCGGCCGCCGCCGTATCGTTCGAGCGGGAAATGCAGCGCTTCGATCAAACGGGTTACACCGCACGGGCCAGCGCGCTCGGCGCGAGCTTCGGTCGCAACGACCTCGTCGGCGACCTGCGCGCCGGCACGCCACAGGTCTACGGGCAGCTGACCGCGACGCGCGCCGCAGCGGACGACTACGACGACGGCGCCGGCGAGACCGTGCATTCCGAGTACGAACGCTGGAGCGCGAACGCGGCGCTCGGCTGGACGCCGGACGAGTACACGCAAGCCGAGCTCACGGGCGTGCGCAGCGATGGCGAAGCGGCCTACGCCGACCGCGGCATGGACGGCGTCATGTTCGATCGCGAGAACGTCGGGTTCAGCTTCGAGCGCGAGGGCCTGACCGAGCGCGTGACCCGGCTCGAGGGCCGCGGCTACTACAACTACGTCGACCACGTGATGGACAACTACAGCCTGCGCGACTTCACGCCGACGGCCACGATGCCGGGCAAGGCGGTGCAGAACCCGGACCGACGCACCACGGGCGGTCGCCTGGCGCTCGACCTCGCCCTGGCGCGCGCGGCCACGGCAACGGTGGGGGCCGACCTGCAGCAGAACGAGCACTCGCTGCGCGCGACGATGAACCAGGACCTGCTTCCGTACCAGCAGATGGCGCGGGTCGACGACGCGTGGTTCCGCAGCGTCGGCTTCTTCGGCGAGTTGAACCAGCCGATCGGCGAGCGAGCGCGCGCCATCGCCGGACTGCGCGCGGACCTTTGGGATGCGCGGGACGAACGCGAGACGTTGCGGTCTGGAATGACGGTCGTTCCCAACCCGACGGCCGGCGCAGAGCGCGAGACGACGCTGACCAGCGGCTTCGCGCGCCTCGAGCGCGACCTCGCCGCACGACCCGCGACGATTTATGCGGGACTGGGCCACGTGCAGCGCTTTCCGGATTACTGGGAATTGATCTCGGCCGGCAAGGAGAGCGTCGACAGCCTGAGCGCATTCCGCACCGCGCCGGAGAAGACGACGCAGTTCGACACCGGCGTCGTGTGGACCAGCGAACGCATCGCCGCGTCGCTGGCCGCGTTCTACAGCGACGTCGACGACTACATCCTGATCGAAACCGGCTACCTGAAGGCGCCGCGCCGGGTCACCGTGACCCGCAACGTCGACGCGCGCACCTGGGGTGGCGAGGCCGACGCCACCGTCGCGCTGGCGCCGCGCTGGAGCGCCACGGGATCACTGGCCTATACGCGCGGCGAGAATCGAACCGACGACCGACCGCTCGCGCAGATGCCGCCGCTCGAACTGCGCACGGGGCTCAACTACACTGGCGCGCGCTGGTCCGCGGGGGCGCTGTGGCGCGTCGTGACCGAGCAGGATCGCTATGCGCTGAACCAGGGCAACATCGTCGGCCAGGACCTCGGCCGCACGGGCGGCTTCGGCGTGCTGTCGCTGAATGCCGGCTGGCGTCCGGCGGCGGGCGTGCTGGTCACGGCCGGCGTCGACAACCTGTTCGACAAGCTCTACGCGGAGCACCTGAGCCGCGGCGGCGCGATGGTGGCCGGCTTCGAGCAGACGACGCGCGTCAACGAGCCCGGCCGCACGCTGTGGCTCAAGGTCGGCGCCTCGCTCGACTGACCGTGGCGAAACCGCGCGCGGGGGCATAACGTATGCCCTCGCACGCCGCCATCGCGGCCAGGGAGACGAGCCATGACCGACGGACGCTGCCTGTGCGGGGCTCTGCGCTACCAGATCGACGGACCGTTCGTCGACATGGTGCACTGCCATTGCTCGATGTGCCGCAAGCACCACGGCGCGCCTTTCGCGACCTGGGCGGTGGCCCCGTTGAGCGGCTTCCGCTGGGTCGGCGACACCTCGACGCTCGCGAGCTACAAGTCGTCCGAGAAAGGGCACCGCGAGTTCTGTCGCGTCTGCGGCTCGGTCGCACCGCTGCTCGATGAAGCGATCGGCCTCGCGATCGCGCCGGCCGGCAATCTCGTGGACGACCCGGGCATCCGGCCGACCAAGCACATGTTCGTGGCGTCGAAGGCCGGCTGGTACACGATCACCGACACGCTGCCGCAGTACGACGAGTACCCGCCCGAGTTCGGCATGCCGTCGACACCGCGCGAGCCCGTCGCCGTGACTCCGGGCGTCACGCAAGGCAGCTGTCTCTGCGGCGACGTCGCGTACGAGATTTCGACGGCGCCGCTGCGGATGTTTTTCTGTCACTGCTCGCGGTGCCGGCAGGGCAACAGCGCCGAGCATTGCGCCAACGTCTTCTACAAGGCGGAGGGCTTTCGCTGGACGCGCGGCGCGGACCAGGTGCAGAACTACAAGTTGCCCGAAGCGCAGCATTTCGGCACGGCGTTCTGCAAGCGCTGCGGCGCGGCCGTCCCGCGCGTCTCCTTCGAGCACAACGTCGCCGTGGTGCCGGCCGGCTCGCTGGACAGCGAGCCCGGCATCGCTCCCGCCGCGCACATCTTCGTCGGCTCGAAGGCGCTGTGGACCGACATCAGCGACACGATTCCGCAGTTCGCGGAAATGCCGCCCCGTCGCTGAGCGGCGTGGCCTGCAGCGGCGCCTAGTCTTCCGGCTCGTTTTCCTCGGCGCTCCAGCGGCGCCGATGCTCGAGCTCCGCGGCCGCGCGAACGCCCGCGTGGCGGTTCGACAGCAGCAGTGACGACGGATCACAGACCCGGGCGCGAATGACGCCGAGGTCCACCGCGGCGTCGAACAGGCTGGGATACCAGCGCTGCCACTCCGGGAAGATCGCGTCGACTCGCTCCTTCAGCGTCATGGCTGCGAGTGTGCCGCCGCTCAATCCGCCGGGCAACCCGGGCCGTCGGGACCGCTCGACGCGTCGATCCGGCGCTGCGTCGACGCAACGGCCGCGGCCAGCGGCCCACCCTCCGCCCGCCTGGCTGCAATCGCGATCTCACGGCGCGCCGATTCGGGACAACCCATCGAGCGCAGCACCTCGGCCAGGTTGTTGCGCGCGGCCACGTCGTCGGGGGCGAGGCTGAGCGCCGCGCGCAGTTCACGTTCCGCCGCTGCCTCGTCGCCGCGCGCGAGCGCGATGTTGGCGAGCGCGAGCCGTGGCAGGGATTCGCCCGGCCAGTGCCGCGCGGCGGCACGGTACGCCTGCTCCGCATCGTCGAGCCGACCCACGGACTCCAGACCGGCCGCCGCTTCCATGTAGCGGCCCAAGTCCGCCCTCGCCGGCAACCGGCCCGGCTCGAGCACCATCATGGCCCAGCGATCCGCGCGATCCCAGGTGGCGCGAAAATACGTCGCCGACAGTTCGAGCCGCGCTTCGGTCCCGGAGCGCAACAGGAGCCGGTCGCGCGACGCGTCGTAACCGATCACGACTGCGTAGTGCCAGCCGGGCCAGGGACCCGCGCCGGTCTTCTGCAGCACCAGGACCGGATGGCCCGCGGCGACTTGCGCCAGCAGGTCGTCGAGCGAGGGCGGCAGCACGTAGGGCAGCCGTCCGCGGCTGCGCGCGGCGGCAATCAGCTCGGCCTGCAGGCTGCCCTTGCGGCCCGGAAGGTAGACCTCGGCCACGAGTTCATCGGGCGAGACCTGGGCGCCTGACGCGACGAGCACGGTCGCAAGCGCCGCGGGGCCGCACTGGTAATCCTGTTGCGGGAAGAACGGCGTCGAGTCGAGTTCGACGCTCGCCGGCAACCCGGCGACGGTCACCGGCGGCAGTTGCGGTCCGCGGGAAGCGCAACCCGCGAGCACCAGCGCGGCGGCCAAGGCCGCCGCGCGGGCGGCGCGGCTGGGTCTCATGAGGCCGACCTGGCCTCCCGGCTCACGGGAACTTCTTGAAGATGTCGATGACGCCGACCATCTCGAGGATCAGCAGCACGACGAAGACGATGCCGATCACGGCGAGCGCGTCAGCGCCGGCCGGCGCTTCGGAGATCTTGCCGGCGAGCGTGCGCAGCTCGGAATCCGTCAACGCGGCCACGCGCGTCTCGACCTGCGCGGGATCGACCCCGAGCGCGACGAACTGCGCCCGCACCTGGTCGCGGGCCAGCGCCGAGCTGACGGTCGCGAGGTCCTGCGCGCGCGTGCTCGCCTCGACCGCCTGCAGCGTGCCGATCAGCTCGGCCTGCGCGACGAGCGGCGAACCGAGGTTCAGCATCGCGAGACAAACGACGTAGATGACGAAGCGATTGCGCATGGATCCACCCTCCTGCCGAATGTGACGAGCCCGGAGTGTACCCAGAAGCGGCCGGTCGCAGCCCCGAAATCCGCCACTGCTTGCGACGCGGTTCGCAGTATCGGTGCGTTCAGCCGCCGGCCCAGCGCAACAGCTGCCCGAACGCCGCCGGGTCGGTGAGCATCACGAACAGCACGCCGAACAGCGCGCCGCCGAGGTGCGCGTCGTGGTTGATCCGGCCGCGCGCCTGGCGGGCCGAGTACCACGTGTAGGCGACGTAGCCCACCGCGAACAGCGGTGCCGGGATCGGCACCGGGATCGGGATGATGAACAGCTTCATCCACGGGAAATAGACGATTGCCGCGAACAGCACCGCCGAGATCGCGCCCGAGGCACCGAGCGAGGCGTATTGCGGGTCGTTGCGGTGCTTGAAATAGGTGCCGAGATCGCTGACCACGAGCCCGAGGAGGTACAGCGCCGCGAACCGCGCCGGGCCGATCTGGCGTTCGAGCGCGAACGCGAAGAAGTAGAACGTCACCATGTTGAAGATCAGGTGCGGCAGGTCGGCGTGCACGAAGCCGCTGGTGACGATCGTGTCGTACTGCTTGCGACGCAGGAAATAGTACGGCCGGAACAGGCTCCGCTCGATGATCTGCGGCTTGGCGTACAGCCCGGCCAGGCTCGCGGCGAGCGTGACGACGAAGATGACGAGCGCGACGCTCATCGATCGTGCGTGACGAAGATCAGCGCCGAAGTGTCGAAGCCCAGTTCGGCCGCCCGCTTCACGACGCGCTCCACCGCGTCGCGCGGCGGATCCGGCTGGCGCGCGAGGATCCACAGGTAGGAGCGGTTCGGCCCGGACACCAGCGAGAGCTGGTAGTCCGGGTCGAGCTCGACGACGTTGTAGCCGCCGTAGAACGGGCCGAAGAAAGACACCTTGAGCATGCCGGTGCCTGGCTCACCGGCCAGCTTCGCGCGGCCTTCGGCCTGCCGCCACTCGCCCTTCTCCGGGTCGAAGCCCCGGTTGAGCACGCCGATCGAGCCGTCTTCACGCGCGGTGTAGACCGCCGTGATGTTCGTCAGGCCGCGTTCGAAGCGATGGTCCAGTCGGGCGATTTCGTACCACTTGCCGAGATAGCGCTGGGTATCGAAGCCCTCGACGGCCTGCACGCCGTCGGGGATCTGCGCGCAACCCGCAAGGAGCGCAACGACCAGAAGCACGAGTGACCGCATGGCGGGTACCGATCCTGTGGCAGTGGGTTGAAACGTCGCGCACATCATCGCAGGAAAACGGCTGGTGGATTCCAGAAAGCCGCATCGAGCGCGACGAGCGCTACGCCTTGAGGGTCGTGATGCCAGCGACACCCTTGGCGCGTGGCGCGATCCGGGCCATCTTCTCGCCGGCCTCGGCCTTGACGCGCGCGAGCAGCGCCGAGTCTCGCATCAGCTCGTCGGCGCGGGCCCGTTTCTCCGCGACGAGCTCGTCGGTGAGCAGGTGGCCGAACGTGCGCAGCGGCGCGATCTGGAATTCGTGCTTGCGGAACAGCCGGTAGATCTCCTTGACGCGGTCCGGGTGCACGTCGCGGCCGAGCGTGAAGCACTCGAAGCGCTCTTCCATCGCCAGCAGCGCGGCCTCGGCGAGGCAAGCGTAGGCGACGCCCTGCGGCAACCCGATGTTGAAGCTGAAATTCACCGGCCCCGGAATCAGCACTTCGCCGCTCTCGACGACCAGCACGTCGGGCCGCAGCTCAGCCTCCTCTGCAGAAATGTCCGGCGGCAGCGCCACGTCGAGGATCACGGCGCCGGGCTTGCACTGGCTCACATCGAGCACGCGCTGCCCGAACGCCGAGGTCGCGGTGACGATCAGGTCGCATTGCCCGGCCCAGGGCACGGTGCTGACGTCGGTAGCGACGGTCGCATCCGGCGTCTCCTCGAGAATCGTCCGCCGCAGCGCTTCGAGCCGGGGCGGCTCGATCGACACGAGCACGACGTCCTTGACGGCGGCGGCGAGCAGCCGCGAGCACACCGAGCCGATCGCGCCGGTGGCACCCACGACCATCGCCTTGCCGCGCGCGAGGTCGGCCCAGCCCATGCGCCGCGCGGTGAGCTTGGCCGTCTCGAGCGTGGCCGCGATGGTCAGGCTGTTGCCGGTGGTCACCGGAATCGGCGCGCGCTGCGCGATCGTGACGCCCGCATCGCCGACGACCTTGGTGAAGGCGCCGAGTCCGGCGATCTTCGCGCCGCGGTCGGCGGCGTCCTGCACGGCCCCGTTGATGCGGCGGTAGGTGAATTCCGGCGGCCGCGTGAGCATCTGGCGCGGCGTCATGCCGAGCGCATAGATGAGCCCGTCCACCGGTCGGCCCGTGGCCGGCGAACGCCCGCCCGTCACCGTGCCGACATACCGCGCCGGCATGTGGGCCGCGGCAGCCTCGACGAGCCTGCGCGGCAGGTGGCGCGTCCACGCGTACCGCGGGTGGTTCGCAAGGTAGTCGACGGTCAGCGGGTGCAGCACGAACGCGAACCGGTTTGCAGGCACCGTCATTTTCTCTCCCCCCGGACCGAATGGAATTCTTCCGGTCGCGGCGCGCCCGCGGTATTCGTAAAAGGCGCAGCGAAGTCAACGCGCCGGTGAGAACACGGTAGCGAAGCCGCCGCCCGGCGTGCGGAAGTTGGTGGTCTGTCCTTGATAGAGCCGCGCCGCGACCGACAGCACCCGCCCGTCGTAAACGTAGCAGCGCAGGTCCAGCTTCAGTCGCACCGGCTGCCCGTCCACGCGCACGCTGCGCTCGCTCGGCGGCACGAGTTCCTGCGCGACGTAGCGCCCCTGCAGGATTTCGCTCCAGACCTTGCGAGTCAGCTTGTCGCCGCGATAGGTCGCCCGGCCGCCGAAGCCCGACACGGGTTTGAAGAACAGGTTGCGGCGGGCGGCCCAGAACTCGTCCCCGCGCGCCGGATCGAGGATCTCGGTGCGCGGCACGGCACGCTGCAGCGTGTCGATCGTCGCGGCATCGATACCCCACTCGCGCAGCCGGTCCGCGTCGCTCAGCAGCGTGAGGTTGCGCTTGTCCGCATACAACGCGTGGGCGCGCGGGTTCGGCGTCACGACCACGCGCCCAGACACGTAGGCGTCGCGCAACGCGGCGTGTTCGGGCTGCTCGAGGGCGAAATCGGTCAGGCGGTTGTAGACGAGATCGACGAGCCGACCGCCGTGGCGCAGCCCCGCGGGGTCGGGCTCCAGTTCGCGCGGATCACAGATCACGGCCTCCACGCCGTGGGCGCGGAACATTTCGCTCGCCAGCAGGAACTCCGGGTACAGGTACTGCTGCGCGGGTGACTCGTCGACGATCGCAACCCGGCTGAGCGTTGCGGTACCGCGCTGCCGACGCCACTCCGCCGCGAACATCGCGAACAGTGCGGCCTGCGGCCGATCTGCACCCGCCGGTTGCTGCAGCAACGACAGCACCGGCGCGCAGCAGGCGATCTGCGCCCGTGCCAGTGCAGCATTCAGGAAGGCGCCGCCGGCATTGGTGTTGATCTCGATCAGGCGCGGGCCCTGCGCGGTGACGTGGAAATCGAACCCCATCAGCGCGCCGACCGGGCCCGGTTCGTACCTCGCGATGCTCGGCGCCCAGCCAAGCGCCGCCTCTCGATAGGCGGGCCGTGCGACCACCGTTTCGACGGCCGCGACCAGTCGCTCCATCGCCATGACGTTGTCGCGCGAGACGAAGATCGGCGCGTGCGAAAACAGGTACGCATGGGTCTGCCGGAGCGACTCGTACAGGCCGCGCGTCGCCGCGTCGGCATCGAGTTCGCGCTGCAACGCGGCACCGTCGACCGTGATGCAGAAGCAGTCGGTGTTCAACCACTCGATCGGATCGCTCGCGCTGTTGCCCGGCATGCGGTCACTTCAGCCGGATTTCGCCGGCAAACTCGGGGCGCCGCCCGCGCTTGCTCGCGTAGAAAGCCCGGATGCGGCCGAGGTCCGCCTCGCGGTCGCCCGTCATGCGCAGGTAGGTGTCGATGCCGACCGTCTTCGTTGCGTAGTCGATGTAGGCGAGAGCGACCGGGACGTTGGCCGCGAGAGCAATCTGGTAGAAGCCGGCTTTCCAGTGGTCCGTGTGCCCGCGCGTTCCTTCGGGTGCAATGGCGAGCCACATCCAGTCGCGACTGCGGAATTCGGCCAGCAACGCGTCGATGAACCCCGTCGTCTTGCGCCGGTTGAGCGGGATCCCGCCGATGCGCAGGAAGAGTCCTCGCAACGGCCAGCGGAACATCTCCTGCTTGCCGACCCAATTGGCCTTGAGCCGGTGACCGATCCGGAACAGCACGCCGATCGGGAAATCCCAGTTCGACGTGTGCGGATAGACGACGATCACGCCCCGCGGCTCGGGCGGCCACACCAGCGTCGTCTTCCACCCGAACACGCCGAGCAGGCCGAGCGCGCACCGCCGCAGGATCGACGGCCGTGGCCTCGGGTCGGTCGGTAACCTGTCCATGAAGGAATATTTGCACAGTTTGGCATCGAGCGGCTCGCCAACGCGTCGCGCCATCCGCCCGCTACCGCGTCAGTTCGCGTTGCGCCGCCGCAGCGCATCGACGAACCCACGCAGCGTCGGCGATACGCTGCCCTGCGGGATCATCACCTCGATGAGCTGGAACCGCCCGGTCCGCTGCGCGGCCCGCGTAATCGCGGCCGCGAGCTCGCCGCGAGTCGTGACCCGGACGCCGTCACCGCCGAGTGGCGCGGCGGCATCGGCGAACCGCCAGTCGTCGAGCGAGTTGAAGCGCGATTCCGGTTGAAACACCCGCAACATCTCCCAGCTGCGGTTGTTCATGACCAGCACGATCGGATCCCAGCCGTAGCGCCGGCAGTTGCCCAGCTCCCAGCCGGTCATCTGGAAAGCGCCATCACCGACCAGGATCACGGGCCGCTGCCCCGTCGCGGCCTGCACGCCGAGCCCCGCGGGCACGCCGAAGCCCATCGTCGCGTAGTAACCGGGCGCGACGATCTCGGTATTCTCGATTTCGAGTGCCGTGAACAGGCAGTCGCCGGTGTCGCTCGCGACGGGCATGCGTCCCGTGCGGGCGAACAGGTCGTTGACCCCTTTCGCGAGGTCGAGCGGCGAGATCGGCGCATCGTCCTCGACCAGGCCACGGGGATACGCGCCGGTCCGGCCCGCGGACCGCGGCGACTGGTCCGACAGGCGCCGGGTCAGTTCGTCGACGAGCGCCGCGAGCGGCACGTTGCCGTAGCGGTGGAATCCCATCGTGACCGCCCGGTCGGCCGCGAGCACGCAGCGCCGCGCGTCGATGCGACCCTCGGAGACGCCGAAATTGGTGTCGGACACGATCACGCCGAACAACAACAGGCAGTCGGACTCCTCGACCGGTTGCCCGACCTCCGGGTGGGCCGTCAGGCCAAGGTACGTGCCGACGACGGGCACGTCGCAGTTCGCGAGCAGGCCACGACCCATGAACGAAGTGACCACCGGCACGTGCATGCGGCGCGCGAGTTCGGCAACGCGCGCCTCGAGACCGAATCGCCGGACCTCGACGCCGACCATCATCACCGGCCGCGCAGCGCGCTGCAGCCGCGCCATGATCTCGTCCGCGCAGGCCGCGACGGCTTCCGCGTCGAATCCCGCCTCCGGCAGGCGCTGCACCCGGGCGCAGCGCTCGAAGACCACGTCGCGCGGCAATTCGAGATAAACGGGCCGCGACTGCGTCAGGCAGGAATGCAGTACGCGGGCGATCTCGCGCGGCGCGCTCGCCGGGTCGTGCAGCGACGCCTGGTCGCAGGTGATCTCGCGATAGATCGCGAACTGCGAATCGAGCCGCTTGACCTGGTGGTGCAGCAACATCCCGCCGCGGCTCTCGCGCTGGCCAGGCGCGCCCGAGATGACCACGAGGGGCGACTTCTCCGCATAGGCCGCCGCGACGGGATTGACCATGTTGAGCGCGCCCGCGCCGTACGTCACCGCGGCGACACCGGGCGCGCACGCAACGCGGGCCGCCGCGTCCGCGGCGAACCCAACCGACGGCTCGTGGCTCAACGTGTACAGCGGCAGGATCGCGGATTCCTCGACGACCTTGAAGAACGGCAGCACGAAGTCGCCGGGGATGCCGAAGACCTGCTGCGCACCGTGGTCGCGAAGCGCGTGCAGCAGGGACTCGCCGACGTTCATCGAGGCGCAGCGACGAGCAGCTGCGAGTTCACCTCGAAGTGAGAGCCGTCCGCCGCCTCGAGCTCCACCTGCCAGAGATCCTCGTCCGGAATCATCGTGCGCTCGTGACCCGGCAGCTCGCGCTCGTCGTCGACTTGCAGGCCCCAGACGCGCACGTGACGAATCCCCCGTACCGGAATGCGCTCCGCCGCGAACCGGTCGCGGATGGCGCGCGCCACGTCCGCGGTGACCCACCGCGCGAAACCGCAATCGTGGATCGCCTGCACGTCGGGTGGCATCGGTATGCCCGCGTTCCTTTCGCTCATCTGCCACTCTCCCCTGCAACGGCGCGGCGCCGGTCAGGCGCAGCTTGCGGCGGCCATCCGGAAGATCAAGACGTAGAACCCGTATCCCGGCGCTTGCCACGCGCGGGTGTCTCGTTCCTACAATACCGCGATGCAACAATCCGACACCCCGGGGGCGGACCAGCCCCCTCGCCGCAACGGCGCCTCGATCGTGCTCGTCGGCAGCGGCGGCGCGGGCGTCATGACCGCCGGCAACATGCTGCTCGAAGCCGCGGCGCACGCGGGCTACTACGCGCTGATGACGCGCTCCTCGGGGCCGCAGATCCGCGGCGGCGAGGCGGCGGCCATGCTGCGGATCGCGACCCATCCGGTCGACTGCATGGAGGATCGCTTCGACGTCCTCGCCGCGGTGGACTGGGAGAACGTGCAGCGCTTCAACGCCGAGATCCCGCTCGGTGCGGCGAGCCTGATCGTCGGCGATCCCGACCAGGGCGACCCGCCGGAAGTGTTCTTGCGCAGCGGCGCGGCGCGAGCGTCGCTGCCGCTCAAGAAGATCGCCAAGTCCGTGCCGGAGGGGCGCGCCAACATGGTGCTGCTCGGCACCGTCGCGGCCCTGCTCGGGCTGCCGGATGAAGCCGTGGCCCATGCGGTGGAAAGTACGCTCGGCAAGCGTCCTGCGGCGCTCGCACCGAGCCTGGCTGCAGTGGCCGCGGGCCGTGCGGCGTCGGACGCGATCGAGCTGCGGTTCCCGCTCGCCACGCCACCCGCGGCTTGCGGTCCGCGCTGGCTGCTGACCGGCAACGAAGCTGCAGGCTACGGCGCGCTCAAGGGCGGCGTGCGCTTCGTCGCCGCGTATCCGATCACGCCGGCCACCGAATTGCTCGAGTGGTTGAGCCCGGCGCTGGCGGAGGTTGGCGGCACGCTGGTGCAGGCCGAGGACGAACTGGCCTCGATCAACATGGTGATCGGCGGCTCCTATGGCGGCGTGCCGGCGTTGACGGCCACCTCGGGTCCCGGCCTGTCGCTGATGATCGAGGCGCTCGGCCTCGCCGTCGCGGCGGAGATCCCGCTGGTCGTCGTGAACGTGATGCGTGTCGGGCCATCGACCGGAATCCCGACCAAGTCCGAGCAGGGCGACCTCAATATCGCGTTGCACGGCCTGCACGGCGATGCGCCGCACCTGGTGCTCGCGCCGAACTCGGTCGCGGACTGCCTGCGCACGACGCAATGGGCCGTGCAGCTCGCGGAGGCGTTGCAGGCGCCCGCGATCGTGTTGTCGGACCAGTTCCTCGGCCAGGCGCGCGCGGTCGTCGACCGGCCCGCCGATCTCGAAGTCGCAGCGAGTCGCGAACTGGCAGCGGCCGACGCGCCGGGCTACCGGCGCTACGCGCTCACGGCAAGCGGCGTCTCGCCGATGGCGATTCCGGGCACGGCCGGCATCGCGTATACGGCCGACGGCCTGGAGCACGGCGAACGCGGCGCGCCTTCGTCGCAGGCCGCGGATCACTTCGCGCAGCTCGACAAGCGGCGCCGCAAGCTCGAAACGTGGGACTACGGCGACGGCTGGGCGGACATCGAGGGCGACCCGGCGGCGCCGCTCGCGATCGTCACGTTCGGTTCGTGCACGGGACCGGTGCGCGAAGCACTCGCGCGCGCCGCGGCCGACGGCTTCAAGGCGCGGCTCGTGTCGCTGCGCCTGCTGGCCCCGCTGCCCGCAGCGCGCCTGGCCGCTGCGCTCGACGGCGCGGCGCGCATCCTGGTCATCGAGCAGAATCACTCGGCGCAGCTCTACAAGTACCTGCGAGGGGAATGCGACCTGCCGGGGAAGGTCGGCAGCCTGCACCGGGCGGGCGCGCTGCAGTTTCACCCGGACGAGATCCACCGCCACCTGCTCGAATGGAGCCGCGCATGAACGAGGCCCTGTCACCCGCTCCAATCACACCCGCACCTCACGCGTTGGCGGCGGCGGATTACAAGTCGGACATCAAGCCGGTCTGGTGCCCGGGTTGCGGCGATTTCGGCGTCGTCAATGCGTTGACCAAGGCCTTGGCGAAGATGGCGCTCGAGCCGCGCAACGTCGCCGTGGTCTCGGGCATCGGTTGCTCGTCACGGATCCCGGCGTACCTGTCGAGCTACGGCTTCCATGGCGTGCACGGCCGCGCGCTCGCGGCCGGCACCGGGCTCAAGATCGCCCGGCCGGACCTGACCGTGATCGTCACCGGCGGGGACGGCGACGGCTACTCGATCGGCGGCAACCACTTCCTGCATGCGTGCCGGCGCAACGTCGACATGACCTACATCGTCATGGACAACCGCGTCTACGGCATGACCAAGGGCCAGCCCTCCCCGACGACCGAGCCGGACTGGGATTCGAAGCTGTCGCCCGAGGGCACCGGTCTGCGCGAGTTCCAGCCGATGGTGGTCGCGCTCGCGTCGGGCGCGAACTTCATTGCGCGGGCGTTCACCGGAGATCCGAACGCGCTCGCGGACGTGATCGTGCAGGCGGTGCGGCATCCGGGGTTCTCGTTCGTCGAGGTGCTGTCGCCTTGCGTCACGTTCCGGCCGGAGCAGAAGGACTGGAAGAAGATCGTTCGCAGCGACGCGTTGCGACCGACCGCGGACGTGTCGCGGGCGGTGCGACGGATGCTGCGCGACACCGGCTTCGAACTGGGCGTGCTGTACGCGGGCGAGCGTCCGGCGTACGCGCCGCGCGGGCCGCGGGCGACGCGCGCGGTGGCGGATCTCGAGGCGAGGTTCGAGCTGTGAGCGCGCGGACGGGCTCCGCGGCACGTCGTAAGTTGCCGCGCACGGTGCAGGAGTTCATGGCCTACGCATATGCGATGGAGGTCGAGGCGGCCGAGCGCTATGCGGAGCTCGCGGACCAGATGTCCACGCACCACAACCGCGAGGTCTCGGAGCTGTTTGCGAAGCTCGCGCGCATCGAGGGCAAGCATCGCGACCAGATCCTCGCGAAGATGGGCTGGACGAGCCCGCCCGAAGCGGCCGTCTTCCGTTGGGAAACACCGGAGGGAGCCGAGACGACGGACTACGGCGAACTGCATTACCTGATGCAGCCCTATCACGCGCTCAAGCTCGCCGAGCACAACGAGCAGCGGGCGGCGGACTTCTTCGCCCGATTCGCGGCGGCCAGCCTGCCGGCCGACGTGCGCGCCGCCGCGGCCGAGATGGCCGAGGAGGAGCGCGAACACGTCCGCCTGATCCAGCAGTGGCTCGCGCGGGTCGAGCCGCCGTCGCCCGGCTGGGACGAGGATCCCGACCCCCCAGCCGTCGCGGATTAGGTGAATGTACCGAGGCGACCCATCGCTGCGACTCGCTAGCATATATTAGATTTTTCTAATTCGTAGCGGGCGGACCGGCTTCCATGAATCGCATTTCGCGGCGACGCTTCCTGAAGATCGCCGGCTTCGGCGCGGGCGCCGCAGCCGTCGCCGCGGGCACGAGCGGCGGGCTGCGAGCCATGGCGCGCAAGCCGGCCGCCGGCGAAACGCGCGTCGTCCCGACGTTCTGCGACATCTGCTTCTGGAAGTGCAACGCGCTCGCCCACGTGCGAGACGGCCGGCTCTGGAAGATCACCGGCCACCCGGACGATCCGCTGTCCCGCGGTCGGCTCTGCCCGCGCGGCACCGGCGGCATCGGCGCCTACTTCGACCCGGACCGCCTGCGCGCCCCGCTGATGCGCCACAAGGCCCGCGGCGAGGAAGCGTGGGTCGAGGTCACCTGGGACGAAGCGCTCGGCCACATCGCCGAACGCATGCAGAAGATCAAGGCCGAGCACGGTCCCGAGGCGATGGCGCTCTTCAGCCACGGCATCGGCGGCACGTTCCTCAAGCACACGCTCAAGGCGTACGGCAGCCCGAACATCGCCGCGCCGTCGTTCGCGCAGTGCCGCGGCCCGCGTGACGTCGGCTTCGAGCTCACCTTCGGCGAAGGCATCGGCTCGCCGGAGCGCACCGACATCGCGAACGCCCGCTGCCTGGTGCTGATCGGCTCGCACCTCGGCGAGAACATGCACAACACCCAGGTGCAGGAATTCGCCGACGCCGTCGCAGCCGGCGCCGCCATCATCGTCGCCGACCCCCGCTTCTCGGTCGCCGCGAGCAAGGCGCAGCACTACCTGCCGGTGAAGCCGGGCTCGGACCTCGCGCTGCTGCTCGCGTGGATGAACGTGATCGTCACGGAAGGCCTCTACGATCGCGAGTACGTCGAGCAGCACGGGTTCGGCTTCGAGCACTTCCAGGCGGAGATCGCGACGCGCACGCCCGAGTGGGCCTATCCAGAAACCGGCATCGCGCCCGAATTGATCCGCGAGACCGCGCGCGTCATGGCTTGCCACCGACCCGCGACGCTCGTTCATCCGGGCCGTCGCACGACCTGGTACGGCGACGACGCGCAGCGCGGGCGCGCGATTGCACTGCTGAACGCGCTGCTCGGCAGCTGGGGTCGCAAGGGCGGCTTCTACTTTCCGTCGAGCATGGACGTGCCGAGCTACCCCTACCCGCCCTACCCCGAGTCGGCGCGCGGCAAGGTGGACAACCCGGACCACCGCTATCCGTTTGCAAGCGAGGCGATCACGACGGGCATCCGCGAAGCGACGCTGACCGGCCAGCCCTACCCGGTCAAGGGCTGGCTCGTCTACGCGACGAACCTGATCCACGCGATCCCCAACGAAGCCGAGACGATCCGCGCGATCCAGCAGCTCGACCTGATGGTCGTCGTCGACGTGATTCCGTCCGAAATCGCCGGCTGGGCCGACGTCGTGCTGCCCGAAACCACCTACCTCGAGCGCTACGAGGAGCTCAACGTCGAGTTGTTCCGCGAGCCGTTCGTCGCGCTGCGGCAGCCGGTCGTGCCGGCGCCGCACGACCAGAAGCCGAACTGGTGGATCGCGCGCGAACTGGCGCTCAAGCTGGGCCTCGGCGCGTACTACCCGTGGACCGACATCGAGGAGTACCTCGACCATCGGCTCAAGGGCGCGGGCTCGAGTCTCGCCGAGCTGAAGCAGCGCGGTCTGATCAAGGGCCCGCCCGCGCCACTTTACTTCGCGGACGGCATCACGCCCGAGTTCGCGACGCCGTCGGGCAAGATCGAGTTCTACTCGACGCAACTCGAGACTGCGGGCTTCGATCCCGTACCCCGCTACCGGCGGCACGAGGCGGGCCCGCCCGGTTCGTTCCGGCTGCTGTTCGGACGCGCGCCCGTGCATTCGTTCAGCCGCACGCAGTCGAACCCGATCCTGCGCGACGCGATGGACGAGAACGAGCTCTGGGTCAACGCGAACGTCGGCGCGCGACTGGGCCTTGCGAGTGGCGACTACGTGCGGCTGCGCAACCAGGACGGTGTGCTGAGCAACCGCATCAAGGCGCGGGTGACCGAAGCGATCCGGCCCGAGTGCGTCTACATGGTGCATGGGTTCGGGCACACGTCGCGCGGACTGCGCAGCGCGTACGGCCTCGGCGCGAGCGACGCGCAACTGATCACGCGCTATGCGACCGATCCACTGATGGGCGGCACCGGCGCCAACGTCAACTTCGTGACCATCGAGCAGGGAGCCTGAACCATGGCGCGCTTCGGAATGGTCATCGACACGCGCCAGTGCGTCGGCTGCATGGACTGCGTGGTCGCCTGCAAGACGGAGAACGACGTCCCGGACGGCTTCTGCCGCGACTGGATCAACCAGCGGCTCGAGGGCACGATGCCGGACCTCCGGCTCACGATCACCTCCGAGCGCTGCAACCACTGCGACCGGCCGCCGTGCGTCAGCTGCTGCCCGACCGGTGCCAGCCACGTCCACGACTTCGGCAAAGTCGTGCTGGTGGACCACGACAAGTGCATCGGTTGCAAAGCGTGCCTCGCATCCTGTCCGTACGGCGCGCGCTTCATCCACCCGGACGGTTACGCGGACAAGTGCACGTTCTGCATCCACCGCGTCGAGAAGGGCGAGCTGCCGGCCTGCGTCGCGGTGTGTCCCACGCACGCGATGCACTTCGGCGACCTCGACGATCCCGGCTCCGAGCTGAACCGGCTGCTCGCGTCGCGGCGGCATTTCGCGCTGAAGCCCGACGCCGGCACGCAGCCGCGAATCTTCTACCTGGAGTGAGGCGATGCTCGAGCTGGTCACCACGCGCGACAACCCGATGATCGACCCGGCGATGCACGTCTGGGGCTGGGAGGTCCCGGTCTACCTGTTCCTGGGCGGCTGGGTCGCGGGCTCGATGGTGCTCGCCGGCTGGTTCATGCGGCGCGGACGCGAGCCGGGCGCTCGCTGCGTGTGCGACGTGTTGCCGTGGATCAGCCTCGTGCTGATCAGCCTCGGCATGGGCGCGCTGTTCCTCGACCTGGAGCACAGGCTGTACGTCTGGCGCATGTACCTGACGCTGCAACCGAGTTCGCCGATGTCATGGGGCGGCTGGATCCTCATTCTGGTCTACCCGGTGCTGGCGCTCGGCGCGCTCAGGTCGCTCCCGGGCGACTGGCTATCGCGCTGGCCGGCCATTGCGCGACTCGCCGGAAACCTGCGCCAGCCCGCAGCCACCCGGATGCTCAGCAACGCCAGCATCCTCACCGGAATCGCGCTCGGCATCTACACCGGCATCCTGCTGTCGAGTCTCGGAGCCCGGCCACTGTGGGCGAGCGCGGCGCTGGGCCCGCTGTTCCTCGTTTCGGGACTTTCGACTGGAGCCGCATTCGCTCACGTGATTGCGCGCGACCAGGGCGAGCAGGCTGCCCTGCTGCGCGCCGACAACGCTTTCCTGGCCGCCGAACTCGTGTTGATCGCCCTGTTCCTGATCGGATTGATGACCGCGAGCGCCGTGCATGCCAACGCTGCGGCGCTGCTGCTCGGCGGGCCCTACACGGCCGTGTTCTGGGTGTTCGTCGTCGGACTCGGCATCGTGCTGCCGCTCGCGATCCAGTCACTGATGGCGTCCCATCGCATTCCGCACACTTTGGTCGCACCCGCGCTCGTCATGCTCGGCGGCCTCGCGCTGCGCTTCGTCATCGTGTCCGCGGGCCAGTACAGCCACTGGATCTCGCCTTGATCGCCCGACCCGGCACAACCCCGGAGGAACGTCGTGACTGCAAGATTCCCTGATCCTCCTCGCACGCCGCCCGGGACCGGTGCCGGGCCGGGCAGCCCTTACCTCAATCCCTACCTCGCCGGCATGGGACTCGGCCTCGTGCTGCTGGCAGCATTCGTGCTCGTCGGTCGCGGCCTCGGCGCGTCGGGCGCGTTCAGCTCGACGTTGAGCTGGCTCGTGAACCTGGTCGCGCCGGCGCACGCGCAGGCGAACCTCTACATGCAGGGCTACCTCGGCGACGGCACGACGCATCCGCTCAAGGCCTGGCTCGTCTTCGAAGTCGTCGGCGTCGCGGCCGGCGCGCTGTTGTCGGGCCTGCTCGCCGGGCGAGCGCGCTTCACCGTCGAGAAGGGCCCGCGCGTGTCGACGGCGATCCGCCTGTTGTGCGCGTTCGCGGGCGGCATCCTGATGGCGTTCGGCGCCCACCTCGCGCGCGGTTGCACGAGCGGACAGGCGCTGACAGGGGGCGCGCTGCTCAACGTCGGCAGCTGGGCCTTCATGCTGATGGTCTTCGTCGGCGGCTACGCGGTCGCCTGGTTCATGCGGTGGCAATGGCGATGATGACTCCCTTCTACAAGTACGGCCTGTTCGGCGACGAAGTCTCGCTGCTGGTCGCGTTCGTGCTCGGTCTCGGCTTCGGCTTCTTCCTCGAGCGGGCCGGGTTCGGCAGCGCGCGCAAGCTCGCGGCACAGTTCTACCTGTACGACATGTCGGTCTTCAAGGTGATGTTCACGGCCATCGTCACGGCGATGCTCGGCGTCACCTACCTCGGCTGGCTCGGCTGGCTCGACCTCGACCTCGTCTACCTCGTGCCGACGCACCTCGGTCCGCAGATCGTCGGCGGGCTCGTGCTCGGCGTCGGCTTCGTGGTCGGCGGATACTGCCCGGGCACGTCGGTTGCCGCGCTTGCGACCGGCCGGGTCGATGCGATCATCTACGCGCTCGGCATCTTTGCGGGCACCTTCGCGTACGCCGAGGTCTACCCGGCGATCCAGGGCTTCGTAAACTCGAACGCGATGGGCCAGGTGACGCTGCCCGAAGTCTTCGAACTGCCCTGGGGCCTCGTCGTGTTCGCTGTCGTCGTGATCGCGGTCGTGGGTTTCTGGGGCGCAACGCTGATCGAGCGGCGGTTCAGGAGCGAGCCATGAGACTGCCGCAGCTGACGCTGAACCAGAAGCTCGCTGCCGTTGCGCTAGTGCTCGGCGCGCTGGCGCTGTTCAGCCAGCCACACCGCGGACCGTTCGTGAAGCTCGATGCGCGCGAACTGGCGCTGGTGGTCGAGCAGGAAGTCGATCACGTCAAGCCTGCCGAGCTGGCCGCGTGGATCGTCGAAGGGCGCGCGGATTACCGGCTGATCGACCTGCGCACGGCTGACGAGTTTGCCGCGTACCACATCCCGACCGCCGAGAACGCTGAGCTAACCGCTCTCACCGAGTATCCGTTGCTGCGCAACGAGAAGATCGTGCTGTACTCCGAAGGCGGCATTCATTCAGCGCAGGCCTGGCTGCTGCTGCGGGCGCAAGGATACGAGGGCGTGTACACCGTGCTCGGCGGCCTCGATGGCTGGAAGGACGAGGTGCTGTTCCCGGTGTTGCCGGCGGATGCAGGCCCGCGTGATCGCGCGCAATTCGAGCGTGCCGCTGCACTGGCCCAGTTCTTCGGCGGCCAGCCCAGGGCCGACGGCGCCGTCGCGGCCGAGGCCCCGGCGGCCGAGCTGCCCAAGCTGTCGGCGCCGGCGGCGACGGGCCCCGCCGTGCCCGCCGCACCGCGCAAGAAGAAGAAGGAAGGCTGCTGAAGAGGTGCCGGTGGGTCACGCGATCACCTGGGCCGTGAAGCCGAGGTGGAGCAGCGTGCCGATCAGCAGCGAGGTGAGCGCGGCGAGCGCGGTGAACACTGCGATCTCGTAGCGGTTCTTGCGGACATGGACGTTCATGGTCGTTCTCCTTCGTTTCAGTGACGGTCAACCGTTGACGATCGGCGCCAGCGCGGCCTGGATGCGCCCCATCTGCGCCTCGGTGGTCATGCCGGTCAGCAGCCGCGCGAAGTGCGTGTGCTGCACGCCGGACACGATGTACTGCCAGCGGTAGGCGCGCAGCAGCAGCGCGCCGATGCCCGCCTCCTCCTCGCCCGTGTAGCGCCGGCCGGCGATCCCGATGAAATACCGCGCGTCGGCGGCTGCCTGTGCCTGCAGGATCCCGTCCACGGCGCCGACGAGCTCGATCAGGTCGTCCACCGCCTGCTCCTTCTGGCGCATCGTGACGCGGTCGTTCTCCTTCACCCACTCGATCTCGTCGAGCATCGCGTGCTGCACCTCCTCCATCCAGTGGTACTTGAAGACGTCCTTCCACAGCGGCGACAGGTTGTCGTCCGGCTCGATGCTGCGCTGGTAGTGCAGCTGCGTGAACAGCTCGATCAGGCACGTCAGAGCCAGCACGGACCACGTGCTCTTGCCCAGCACTGCGCGCGCCACTTCATTCGGGTCCGCCACCTGGACGTAGCCCGCCGGCATGCCACGGCCGATCATCGCCTCGATGCGGCGGAACAGTTCCTGGTGCTTCAGTTCCTCGTCGCTGAACCGCACCAGCGCCTCGAGCGCGACCTGGTCGCCGAGCCAGTGGCGGCCGGAGATCTCGAGCACCTTGGCGCCGATGAAGCGCTCGACCAGCCCGAAGATGTTCGCGTAGGTGCGCCCCTGCACCTGCGACAGCAGGCGGCGCTCCGGACCGGTCAGGAATCCGAGCTCGTCGACCATCGAGAGGCCATTCGGCAGGAACGTCTGCGCGAAGTCGAAATCGCGGCCGCGGACCACGTCCGTCTCGATGTCCCAGCGCGCGCGCTTCGACGCCTTGATGCAGCGCGCGTAGCGCGCAGTGTCGGCCCGGCCGGCGTCCTCGTATCCCTCGAGCTTCATTGCGGTGTTCTGCATGGTCGTTTCCTCGCCTTGATTTGGTGTGTTCCGGGCGGGCACTGCGCCTCGCCATGGATCCGCATCGTAGGCAGCACCGGTATCGGACCGATGTCCGCGACGTTGCTTGTTGTATCCGTTTGTAACGCCGCGAGCCGCTATACTCGGCCCAGTGCCGACCAGACAGGGGGAACACGATGGCTCACGCCGGCTGTGTCCTGGTCGTCGACGACGACCCATCCATTCGCGAGATGCTCGCCGAATACCTCGGTGCGCACGGCTTCACGATCGCGCAGGCGGCGGACGGCGACGCGATGCGCGCCGAGCTCGAGCGGGCAACGCCCGACGTCGTGCTGCTGGACCTGCGCCTGCCGCGCGAGGACGGGCTCACCCTCGCCCGCTACCTGCGTGAACGCCACGACGTCGGCATCATCATGGTCACGGGCGCGGGCGAGGTCGTCGACCGCATCGTCGGCCTCGAGGTCGGCGCCGACGATTACGTGACGAAGCCGTTCGACCCGCGCGAACTGCTCGCGCGAATCAAGAGCGTGATGCGCCGCGCGCAGGCGCGGCCCGCGGCGGGCGCGGAAGTGGCCCCCAGCGCCTCGGCACAACGACTGCGCTTCGGACGCTGCCGCCTCGACATCGCGTCGCACCAGCTCTTCGACGACGACGGCGGTGAGATCCCGATCACTTCGATGGAGTTCGACCTGCTCAAGATCTTCGCCGAGCACCCCGGCAAGGCACTGTCGCGCGATCGCATCCTGACGCTGACCAAGAACCGCGAATGGGATCCGTACGACCGCTCGATCGACATCCGGATCGCGCGGCTGCGGCGCAAGGTCGAGGCCAATCCGGAAAATCCGCAGGTCATCCGCACCGTGCGCGGCGTCGGGTACATGTTCGTGCCCACCGCCGGGTGACCCGGCGGGCGCGCCGTCGCGCGCTTTGTTTCAACGGTGTAACAGTCGGGCGCGCGACGCGGACGCCTGCCTATACTCGCAGCGAACAACCAGCACGGGACGTGGATCGTGAACGACGTGCGCAAATCCCTCGACCTGGCCGAGCGGGCGCTGCAGGACAGCGAGACGCGGCTGCAACAGGTGCTCGACAACACGAGTGCGGTGATCTTTGCCAAGGACAACCAGGGCCGCTACCTGTTCGTCAATCGTGAATTCGAGAAGCTCGCCGGGCGTCCGACGAGCGAGGTGCTCGGGCACACCGACGACGAAGTCTTCCCGCCGCAGATCGCGACCCGCTTTCGCTACAACGACCTGCGGGTGCTGCACGAGAAGCGCGCGATCGAGTTCGAGGAGGCGGGCGACTTCGGCGGCGGGTCGCGCACGTTCCTCTCGGCCAAATTTCCGCTGTTCGATGCGGACGGGCAGATCTATGCGGTCTGTGGCGTGGCGACCGACATCACCGAGCGCAAGCGTCTCGAGGAAGCGCTCAGCAGTGCGGCGCTCGCGGTCTCGACGTCCGAGGCCGACTCCCTGTACCGCGAGCTCGCGCGCTATCTCGCGACGATCCTCGGCGTCGACGGCGCCTTCATCGCAACCATCGACCCGGCACAGCCGGGGCAGCTGCGCATGCTCGCGTTTCATTTCGACGGCCAGACCCGCGAGAACTTCAGCTACCCGCAGGTCGGCACGCCGTGCGAGACGGTGATCGGACACGGGTACCGCTTCTATCCGAAGCAGCTGCGGGAGATGTTTCCGACCGATCTTGATTTCGGCAAGCTCGGCGTGGAGGGCTACGCCGGTCACCCGCTCAACGATTCCGCCGGGCGTCCGCTCGGCCTGATCGCGGTCATCTCGCGCCATCCGCTCGATCACCCGACGTTCGTCGAATCGGTCATGCGGATTTTTGCGGTGCGGGTCACCTCGGAGCTCGAGCGGCTGTCGGCAGCGGAATCGGCACGTGCATCGCAAGCCAGCTACCGGGAAATCTTCGAGGCCAGCGAGGACGCGGTCTTCGTCCACGACTGGGACACCGGTGCAATCATCGACGCGAACCCGCAGGCGTGCGCCACGTACGGCTATACGCGCGACGAACTGCTGCGGGTCCGCCTCGGGGACATCAGTTCGGGCGTGCCGCCCTACACGGAGGCCGAGGGTCTGCGTCGTATCGAGCGCGCGAAGGCCGACGGCAGCGTCCGCTTCGAATGGCACCGGCGCAGCAAGGACGGCAGCCTGCACTGGGACGACGTGCACCTGAAAGCCGCGCAGATCGGCGGCCGCCGGCGAGTCCTGGGATTCACGCGCGAGATCACCGAACGAAAGCAGGCCGAGGAGGCGCTCCGCGCGAGCGAGGAACAGTACCGCGCGGTGTTCAATGCCTCGGCAGACGCACTCGTGCTGTGGAATTCGCGATCCGAGCGCGTCGACGTGAACCCGGCCTACGAGCGCATGTACGGGTATCGCCGCGCAGAAGTGCTCGCGGGCGTCCGCGCCGGGGAACTGCCGGACGAGCACCGCCAGCTGCAAGCGCACCTCATCGAACTCACGCTCGCCGGCCAGAGTTTTCACGGCGAGATCGAGACCGTGCGGCGCAGCGGCGAGCGGTTTCCGATCGAGGTGCGCACGATCCCGATCCGGTACCGGGGCGAGCCACACGTGCTCGCGGTGATCCGCGATCTCACGGAGCGGCGTCGCGTCGAGAACGAGCGCGCGCAGCTCGAAGCACAGCTGCGCCAGGCGCAGAAGATGGAGGCGATCGGCCAGTTGACCGGCGGCATCGCGCACGACTTCAACAACCTGCTCACCAGCATCATGGGTTACATGGCGCTGGCCAGCGAGCGCGAGGCGTCACTCGCCGATCGGCGGCTCGCCGGCTACCTCGCCCAGGCGCAGCGATCCTGCGAGCGGGCGCGTGACCTGATCCAGCAGATGCTGATGTTCAGTCGGGGCCAGCGCGGCTCGCCGCGCACGTTGCCGCTCGGACCGCTGGTCCACGATGCGCTGGCATCAGTGCGCCCTGCTCTGCCTGCGAGCGTGACGCTCTCGGACGAGGTCGCGACGGCAGCCCCGCTGGTGCGAGTCGACCCGCTGCAGGTCGAGCAGGTGCTGCTCAATCTCTGCCTGAACGCCCGTGACGCGATCGACGGGGCAGGAACCGTCCGGGTGGACGTGCGGCCGGCACGCGCCGACGGGTTCGTCTGCTCGGGCTGCCGTGCGCGGTTCAACGGTGAGTTCGTCGAGTTGTCGGTCGCGGACGACGGACACGGCATGGCGCCGTCCGTCGTCGAGCGGATCTTCGAGCCGTTCTTCTCGACCAAGGAAACCGGCAAGGGCACCGGCATGGGACTCGCAATGGTGCACGGCATCGTCCACGAGCACGGCGGGCACGTCGTCGTCGAGTCTTCGCCGGGACGCGGCTCGCGGTTCCGCGTGCTGTGGCCCGCACTGCCGCCGGACGTTCACGAAGCGTCGATGCCACCGGGAGCCACCGCAGCGAGCGAGCGCCGGCCCCGCCCCGCCTTGGCGGGTTCGGTGCTGGTCGTCGACGACGAAGTCGCGGTCGGCGAGTTCATGCGCGAGCTGCTCGAGACCTGGGGCTTGCACGCAATGTTCGTGCCGCAGGGCCAGGCCGCGCTCGAATTGCTGTCGCGCTCGGACGCCAGCTTCGACGCGGTCATCACGGACCAGGCGATGCCGCGCATGACGGGAATCCAGCTTGCGCGAGCATTACGGGACTCGCGAATCGATGTGCCGGTCATCCTCTACACCGGCTACGGCGAGGGAATCGCGCAAGCCGATCTGCAGGCGGCCGGCGTGCGTGCCGTGCTCGGCAAGCCGGTGGATCCCGCGGCCCTGGAGGCCGCCCTCGCGCGCGTGCTCGCGTCGGCCGACGGCTATTCCTCGGGCACGACGTAGGCCGGCATCGGGTCCGTCGCAGCCGGCTCGGGGTCGGCCACCGGCAGGTCGAGGAACCGCTGCATGCTCGCGAGGAAGCGATCGAACGCGAACAGCACGACGAGCACGACCAGCAGCGCCAGAACGACGGCCGCGAGCCGCGGCAGGACCGCCCGGTGGGCCGGTTCGTTGTCGCGCTCCGCACTGCGCCGGGCGCGGTCCATCAGCGCGCGCTGGACGTCGGGAGCTGGGTCGGGCGTTTCCGTCATGGTTCCGCGCTTTCGATGGGTCGGGCGGATGCCGGCCGCCGTGCAAGGGGCGCAGATGATGCCATTGGCCGGGCTGGATTGGGGCTCGGTTGCCTCGGTAAATACCTAAATGCGAATGATTTGCAATGCGATCCGCTAGACGCTAGGATTCGCTTCGAGGGCCAATGCAATGTACGTCTGCGTCTGCCACGGCATTTCCGAAAAGCGTCTCAGCCAGGCCATCCAGGAAGGTGCGCGCTCGTTCGAGCAACTGCAGTCCTGCACCGGCGTCGCGACCTGCTGCGGCGCCTGCGAGCCTTGCGCCCGCCAGGTCCTCGACGAAACCCTTGATTCGCGAGCCACTGCGCCTCAGGCTGCGTGACTCTCGGGGCTGCAGCCCCGTCCAGCAACGATTCACACGGAGAAGCTCGTCATGAAGGGCGACGCAGACGTCATTGCGCATCTGAACAAGATCCTCAAGAACGAACTCACGGCGATCAACCAGTACTTCCTGCATTCGCGGATGCTGAAGAACTGGGGTCTCGACAAGCTCGGCGACTACGAGATGCACGAGTCCGTCGACGAGATGAAGCACGCCGACCGGCTGATCGAGCGGATCCTGTTCCTCGAGGGCCTGCCGAACCTGCAGCAGCTCGGCAAGCTGATGATCGGCGAGGACGTCAAGGACATCCTCGAGTGCGACCTCAAGCTCGAGCACGTCGGCCACCCCGACCTCAAGGCGGCCATCACGCACTGCGAGACCGTGGGCGACTTCGTCAGCCGCGAGTTGCTCGCCGACATCCTCGAGTCCGAGGAAGAGCACATCGACTTCCTCGAGACGCAGCTCGACCTGATCGGTCGCGTGGGGCTCGAGAATTACTGCCAGTCGCAGATGAAGTAACCCGGTGCCGGTGGTCGGATCCGCTTGACCCCGCACCCGGCGCAGCGCCGTTTACAGGACCGTACACCCTGTAAACGGAGACCCGTCATGCGCCCGACCGCTTCCTTGCTCGCTCGCCACGGCGTCCTCGCGGCCGCCGGCAATCACTGCCACCGTCGCCCCGCTCGCCTCATCCTGCGCAGCGAGCCTCGCCCGCGTCGACCTCTACGATCGCACCGACCAGCAGACGCTCGACGTCCACCAGCACCGCGGCCGGCAATACGTCGTCGGGCAACCCGGCAACGAATACGCGATCCGCATCCGCAACACGACCGGAGGACGCGTGCTCGCCGTCGTCAGTGTCGACGGCGTCAACGTCGTCACCGGCGAGACTGCCGCGCCCGACCAGTCGGGATACGTGATCGAACCCGGCGGCTACGTGAACATCCAGGGCTGGCGCAAGGACCTCGAGCGCACCGCCGCGTTCTATTTCTCAGACCCGAGCGATGCGTATGCAAGCCGCACCGGCCGCCCGGACGACCTCGGCGTGATCGGCGTGGCTTTGTTCCGTGAGCGACAGGACCGCTGGCTGTACGGCCAGGAACACGAATCGGTTGCCTCCCCTGCCCCGCGCGCGGAATCGTCGGAAAACCGGGCCAAGGCGAGCCGGGACTCGGCCGCTGCCGAGGCGAGCGCAGGTCTACCGGCTCTCGGCACCGGCCACGGCCGCCGCGAGCACTCGCCGGCGCAGCGCGTCGAATTCGAACGCGCGAGCACACGCCCCGACCAGCGCATCGTGCTGCGCTACGATCGTCGCGAGAACCTGATGGCGATGGGCGTGCTGCCGAAGCCCGAGTACCGTTGGCGCGAGCCGAACCCGTTTCCGGGCGCGCTCGGCTTCGTGCCGGACCCATGAGCACCACTCGCGGATGACGCCCGTTGCCGCGTCCGCCGGCCGCGCCGATACTGCACGGCACATGCAGCCGGCGGACGCAGGCAACCCGGACGACACGGATGAAGCGCTGATGCTCGCCTATGGGCGTGGCGATGCAGCAGCGTTCGAGCGCCTGTATGCCCGGCACAAGGGTCCGACCTATCGCTACCTGCTGCGGCACACGTCGGAGCGACCGGTCGCGGACGAGTTGCACCAGGACGTCTGGATGAGCGTCGTCCGCGCGCGTGAACGATACGCGGCCGATGCGCGCTTCAAGACCTGGGTCTACACGCTCGCCCGCCACCGGCTGATCGATCACTGGCGAGCACGGCGCGGCGCCCGTTTCACGTCGCTCGACGACGACGGCGCCGTCGAAATGGTCGATGCGCAGCTCGCCGCGGAGAGCGGCGACACGCGCGGCGGAGATCCGCTGTCGACGACGATCGATGCCCAGGCCGGCCAGCGCCTGGTCGTCGCGCTTGCCGAGGTGCCGGCCGCGCAGCGTGACGCGTTCCTGTTGCACATCGAGGCCGGCCTGTCGCTCGAGGAAATCGCCAGGCTCACCGGCGCACCGCCGGAGACCATCAAGAGCCGCTTGCGCTACGCCTACCGCCGGCTGCGCGCGGCGCTGGAGGATCTGCAATGAGCAACGTTCGACGGGACGACGAGCGGCCCGGCGATCCGGCCGTCGACCAGGCTTGGCGCACGGTTGCCACCGACGAGCCTTCTGCGCAGCTCGACGCCACGATCCTCGCGGCGGCGCAAGCGGCAACGGTCCGCAAGAGACCGGCGTCGACGCCACCCGCGGCTCGTCACTGGTGGACCAATTGGCAACCGTTGGCCGCGGCCGCCGGCGTGGCCGGACTCGCATTCACGATCGTGCAGATGCTGCCTCGGGAGGCCGCCGTCCCAACGAAACCTTCGGCCTCGACCGAGCAGGCGATCGAACGCTCACTGCCCGAACGCAGCGAAAGCATGCCGTCGCAGAACGCAGCACCAGTGCCGGCGCCGCCGCCGGCACCGCGAGAAGCCGCCGCGGAGCACCCCACGGCGGCGAAAGGCGCCTTGCCGGCCGCCCCAACCGCGCCGAGCCTGGCCTCGGAAGGCGTGGCACGCGACGTTGCAGGCGCGAGAGCCGAGGCCGATGCCTCGTCCGAGCAACGACTCCGCCAGGTTGCGCCCCCTGCGGCCGCGCAGGTGACGCCGCAGGATTGGGCGCGGCGCATCGAGGCGCTCTATGGCGCCGGCGATGAGACCGCGGCTGCCAACGCGTTGCAGGCGTTCCGCTCGGCGTATCCCGACGCGGACCAGTACCTGGCGGAGGCCCTGCTGCCGTGGGCCGCGTCGGTGGGCGAACACCCTGCCCAAGCCAAAGAACCGGCAGGAATAACCCCCTGACGCTCTGGCATTGGACGGCGCGGCGGCCGGGCCGCGACCATCGCCGCATGAGCCATTCAGTCCGTGACCTC
This sequence comes from uncultured Gammaproteobacteria bacterium, assembly GCA_963777725.1. Lineage (GTDB taxonomy): Bacteria > Pseudomonadota > Gammaproteobacteria > Steroidobacterales > Steroidobacteraceae > RPQJ01. Next base: position 102,070 of record CAVZRR010000020.1, on the reverse strand, counting down.
GTTGCTGCCGCGAAGCGGGTCATCCGCGAGATCGGTCCGGCCGAGTTGCTGGAACTGCAGCAGTTCGGCTGCCCGGTCGTGGATGTGCGCGAGCCCGAGGAATTCGCCGAGGGCCACGTTCCCGGGGCCGTCAACATTCCGCGCGGCTTGCTCGAATTCGAAGTCGACGGCCACCCGGCCGTGAATTACCAGACCGCCGAGGCGCTCTCGCATCGCGCGCGACCCGTCGTGCTCTATTGCCTGAGCGGCGGTCGATCCGCGCTCGCCGCCGAAGCGCTGCTGCGGCTGGGTTTCGCCAATCCGATGTCGCTCGAGGACGGCATCCTCGGCTGGGCCGACGCCGGGCATCCGGTCGTCACTCCAGTCGGTGCCCCGCACACGTCCGCCCTGGCGCCGACAGCCTCGCCTCGCTGCTGACTCGAGCAGTCCACCGGATTTTTGCCCGGCATTTCGACAGCGTCGTTGGCAGGCTTCGCCTCGCTGGCGTGTCGGAAAGGCTTACTTCCGGCGGGCAGGCGTCCCCACAGATCTGGCGCTGAACCGCTGAGTCCGGTAGCGTAAGACAGGACGGGGGAAGGAGACATGGCCATGGCTGCAGGGACACCCAGGCTTCGTTACCACTGCGTAACGGTCGTGCCCGGAAGCACGAGTTGTGCCGCGGCGCAGTCAATCTACGGGCAGCGGCTGCTCTCCGCCGAGGCGCCGCGACTGCCACTCGCGAACTGCGAGACGCCCGGTGAGTGCAAGTGCACCTATCGCCACCATGACGACCGCCGCGCCGGGCCGCGCCGGGCCGTGGATCGGGAGGAGGTTGCGGACCCCTACTCTGCGACGGAACGACGCCGCGCTTACGGACGCCGCTCGACTGATTGAAGCGGTCGGTGCCGGTCGTGTGGACCTGTCTATGCGGAAAATCGCGGATTCCAGTGCCGGGTCGAACACTCGGAACATGCGCAACTGGCCGCGCCCGCGGTCAATCGCCGGTCACCGCAAGGCCCCGGCAACTCTGGAGAACGCCATGCAGCCGCCGAAACGACCCAAGCGGTCCCTGCCACCGCCCCTGCCCGATTGGTTCCCGCGCGGCGCCGCGCTGCTGCGCGACCCGACGCTGAACAAGGGCACCGCGTTCACCGAGGCCGAGCGCGAGGCACTCGGCCTGCGCGGACTCCTGCCACCACACGTCGGCACGCAGGAGGTCCAGGTTGCTCGCGTGCTGGAGAATTTCCGCAACCTGCAGGATTCACTCTCGAAATACATCCTGCTCGAGGCGCTGCAGGACCGCAACGAGGCGCTGTTCTTCCGGGTCATCACCGAGAACCCGGACGAAATGATGCCGATCATCTACACGCCGACGGTCGGCGCCGCCTGCCAGCAGTTCGGGCACATCTACCGTCGACCCCGTGGACTCTTCATCTCCGCCGCCGACCGTGGCCGCATCGCGCACGTGATGCGCAACTGGCCGTACCGCGAGGCCGCAATGATCGTCGTCACCGACGGCGAGCGCATCCTCGGGCTCGGCGACCTCGGCGCGAACGGCATGGGCATCCCGATCGGCAAGCTGTCGCTGTACACGGCCTGCGCCGGCCTGCATCCGCGCAAGTGCCTGCCGGTGATGCTGGACGTCGGCACGAACAATGAAGCCCTGTTGCAGGACCCGCTGTACATCGGACTGCGCCAGCGGCGCCTGTCCGGCGATGCGCTCGACGAGATCGTCGAGGAATTCATCGAGGCCTCGCAGCAGGTGTTCCCGGGCATCGTCGTGCAGTTCGAGGATTTCGCGAATCACAACGCGTTTCGCCTGCTGCGCAAGTACCGCGACAAGGTGTGCTGCTTCAACGACGACATCCAGGGCACGGCGTCGGTCACGGTAGCCGGCATCTTTTCCGCGCTGCGCGTCACGGGCCAGCGGATGTCGGAGCAGACGTTCCTCTGCCTCGGCGCCGGCGAGGCTGCGACGGGGATCTCGGACCTGCTCGCCGCCGCGATGGTGGACGACGGTCTCGACGCCAAGGCGGCGAAGGGTCGCTGCTGGATGGTGGACTCGAAGGGGCTGGTGGTTGCCAGCCGCAGCGGACTCGCCGAACACAAGAAGCCCTATGCGCACGACCACGCACCGGTCGCAGACTTCCTCGGCGCCGTGAAGGCGTTGCAGCCCACCGCAATCATCGGCGTAGGCGCGACGCCGGGCATGTTCACGCGCGAAGTGATCGAGGAAATGACGCGCCTCAACGCGCGTCCGATCGTCTTCGCACTGTCGAACCCGACCTCGAAGGCCGAGTGCACGGCCGAGCAGGCGTACGAGTGGTCAGGCGGTCGCGCGCTGTTCGCGTCCGGCAGCCCGTTCGATCCGGTCGTGCACCAGGGCAAGCGCCACGTGCCGCGCCAGGGCAACAACTCGTACATCTTCCCGGGCGTGGGTCTCGGCGTCGTGGCGGTGCGCGCCACGCGGGTCACGGACGAGATGTTCATGGCTGCGGCGCGCACGCTCGCGCAGCACGTCAGCGAGGAGGATCTCGCACAGGGCAGCCTCTATCCACCGCTCAACCGCGTCCGCGACGTGTCGGCGCACATCGCGGCGGCGGTCGCCGAGGTCGTGTTCCGCGACGACCTCGCGGACATCGAGCGCCCGGCCGACCTCCTCGAGCATGTTCGAGCGCAGATGTACGACCCGCGCTATGTGAACTTCGTCTGACCGGCACCGGCCATGATGAACCTTCACCTGGAAGTCGACCGCAGCCACCTGGCCACGACGCGCCTCGCCGAGGAGTCGCTCGCAGACCTGCGGCCTGGGCAGGTCCGCTTTCGGATCGAGCGTTTCGCCGTGACGTCCAATACCGTCACCTACGCAGTCACCGGCGACGTACTCGGCTATTGGGACTTCTTCCCGGCCACCGAATCCGGCTGGGGACGCGTCCCGGCGATGGGTTGGGCCGAGGTCGTCGCCTCGAATCATCCCGAAGTCACGCCGGGGGCCCGTTACTACGGCTGGTTCCCGATGTCGCGCTACGTCGACATGACGGTGAAACCGACCGCCGACGGACTCCGCGACGAAGGTCCGCACCGAGCGGCCCACGCCCCAGTCTATCGCGCGTACGTCCGCACCGACCGCGACCCGTACTACCAGCCCGGCGAGGACGCCGAGGATCGCCACGCGCTGCTGCGCGGCCTGTTCATCACGGGCTTCCTCGCCGAGGATTTCTTCGCCGACAACGACTACTTCGGCGCCGCGCGCGTGCTCGTGCTGTCGGCCTCGAGCAAGACTGCGCTCGGATTCGCGCACTGCGCGGACGCCCGCACCGGGATCGAGGTCATCGGCGTGACCTCGCCCGCCAATCACGCGTTCACGCACGCCCTCGGCTGCTACGACGAAGTCGTCTGTTACGAGGACATCGAAACCGTGCCGGCGCAGGCTCCGATCGTCTCGATCGACATGTCAGGCAACGGCGCCGTCCTCGCGCGAGTGCACGCACATTTCGGCGATCAGCTGCGGCACTCGATGGCGATCGGCCGCAGCCATCACGATGCGCCGCCGCGCGCCGAGGGCTTGCCGGGTCCGCGGCCCGCCTTCTTCTTCGCGCCGACGCAGGTCAAGAAGCGCCTGCAGGACTGGGGGCCGCGCGGTTACCAGGAGCGGACCGCATCGGCGCTGCGGCAGTTCGTCGAGGCGAGCCACCCCTGGCTGACGGTGGTCCGCTCGAACGGCGCCGACGCAGCGACCTCGATCTGGCGCGAGGTGCACGCCGGTCACGTCCCGCCCAGCACGGGACACGTCGTCTCGATGTGGGACTAGGATCCGACGGATCCGACCACCGGCACCCCGGCTTTCATCACGAAGCTGACCTGCCGCGTCAGCGAGATGTCCGCGAGCGGATTGCCGGGCACCGCGACGACGTCGGCGTGGAATCCCGGGCTGCAGCTGGCCGAGATCGTCCACACCAAGCACCTGGGCCGCGTTGAACGTCGCTGATTGCAGCGCGGCGGCTGCGGGCATGCCCGCCTCGACCATGTACCCGAACTCGACCGCGTTCTCGCCGTGCGGACCGACGCCCATGTCGGTGCCAAACGCGATCTTGACGCCCGCGCGATAGGCCTTGCCGAAGGTCTGCTGGATCTGCGGCCCCAGCCGCTCCGCCTTGGGGCGCACGATCTCCGGCAGGTACCCGGGCACCTTCGCCTTCTCCGCGACGAACTTGCCGGCCGTGATCGTCGGCACGTACCAGGTGCCGTGCTTCTTCATCAGCGCGAAGATCTCGTCGTCCATCTGCGTGCCGTGCTCGATGGACGTGACGCCGCCCTCGATCGCGCGACGCATGCCTTCCTTGCCGTGCGCGTGCGCCGCGACCGCATAGCCATAGTCCTTGGCGGTCTCCACGATCGCTTGAATCTCGTCCACCATGAATTGCGGCGCGTCACCACTCTTCGCGTAGCTCAGCACGCCACCCGTTGCGGTGATCTTGATCAGGTCGACGCCGTCCTTGTACCGCTGGCGCACGGCCTGCCGCGCGTCCTCCGGGCTGTTGACGACGCCCTCGGTCGGACCCGGCGGCCCGAGCAGGTGCGACAGCCTGGCATTGAAGCCGTTGGTCGGGTCGGCGTGCCCGCCCGTGGTCGCGATCGACTTGCCAGCCGCGTAGATACGCGGACCCGGCACGAGACCCTGGTTGACCGCATTGCGCAGCTTCACCGCCACCTCGCCGCCGAGATCGCGCACCGTGGTAAAGCCGGCGCGCAGCGTCTTGTCCGCGTAGCCGACGGCGCGAAACGCGAAGTCCGTGTCGTCCAGCCGGAAGCGCTCTTCGTAGCTCTTCGCGTTCGATTCCTGCGACAGGTGAACGTGCAGGTCGATCCAGCCCGGCATGCAGGTTTGACCGGCCAGGTCCACTTCACTGGCGCCCGGGACCGGGGCACCGCCAGGCAGGACTTCGCGGATACGGCCATCCGCCACGACGATCGTGCGGGCGCCGACCAGTGCGGCCGACTTCGAATCGAACACGTCGCCGCAGCGGAGCGCGATCGTCTCGGCGACGGCAGGCGTGGCGGCGATGAGTCCGGCGGCGAGCAGGAGCAGGCGCATGGGGGTCCCCGGCGGCGGAAAAGCCGGGAGTTTACCAACAGCTCGCGCTAGTCTCTGCAACCTTGCGCGATCCAACGAACAACGGCGCCGCATTGCGGGCCACCTACGCGAAGCTCGTCGCCGTTCCGGCCATCTGGGGCGGGACGTTCATCGCCGGGCGCATCCTCGCCCTCGCCTTGCCGGCGGCCGTGGGCGCGCTGCTCCGCTACGTCGTCGCGTTGGCGGCACTGCTGTTCGCGGCTCGCTGGCTCGAGGGCGGCCTGCCACGCCTGACGAGACGGCAGGTCATCGGCACCCTGCTGCTCGGCGCGACCGGCATCCTCGCGTACAACCTGTTCTTTCTCGGCGCACTCGCCCGCCTGCCTGCGAGCCGCACGTCGCTGATCATCGCGCTCAATCCCGTCGTCACGATCGCGGCCGCGTCGTTGCTGCTCGGCGAGCGCATGAATCCGCGGCGCTGGTTCGGCGTGGTCGTGGCACTCGCCGGGGTCTGGATCGTCGTGTCGCGCGGCGACGTGCTCGGCTCGGTCACGGGCTCGGTCGGCGCTGGCGAATTGCTGATGTTCGGCGGCGTCTGCTCCTGGGCCGCGTACACGCTGATCGGCCGTCGCGTGTTGCGCGGGCTGACGCCACTCGCCGCGACGACCTACGCCTCGCTCTGGGGCACTGCGATGCTCGCGGCCGTGGCGGCGCCGGACCTGCGCGGACTGTCACTGGCCGACCTGACGCCACCCGTCGTGCTGAGCGCGTCGTACCTCGGCGTGCTCGGGACTTCAGTCGCTTTCGTCTGGTACTACCAGGCCGTGCAGCAGCTGGGTGCGTCGCGCACGGTCATCTTCAACAATCTAGTGCCGGTGTTCGGTGCCACGTTCGGCGTGCTGCTGCTCGACGAGCCACTGCTGCCGAGCATGCTGCTCGGCGGCGCCGTGGCAGTGGGCGGCGTGATGCTGGTGTCGCGCTGACCTAGTTTTCCGTGCGAGCCTGGTACACCATCCGGCCGATTTCCGCGTAGCCCATCATCGCGCCCTCGAAGTTGTCGAGCAGCGTCTGCGCGAACGTGGGCAACTCGGAGACGGGCTGGCCGGAATCCTCGAGCAACTGGCGCCCGAACGCGGGGTCGATGAAGAACATCAACGCGCTCAGGCAAGCGCCCAGCTCGTCGTCGATGTCCTCGGGCAGGTCGACGTCCCAGGCTTCCTCGAGCCAGTCGTGGCCCATGCTGAAGCCGCGCGCCCAGAGCATCAGCGGCGTGTCTGGCGCGAGGTTCGCCTCGGCGGGCTGGCGCACCTCGATGCAGGCCGGCAGGCGCAGCGTCGCCTCGTCGATGTCGCGATTGAGCTGGTTGTAGAGCGCCATCGCGACCCGGTGAAAGCGCGCCGTCTCCGCCTCGTCGCGAAACACCGCCGTGTCGCTGTCGAAGATCGTCGGAATCCACTCCGACGGCATGATCAGGTCCGGGGCCGAGACGATCGCGAACAGGAAGCCGTGCAGCTCCTCGAGGCTCAGCGTGTCCGGCGCCCGCTCGCGGGCGTCGATCAGGAACTGCCGGAGCCACGCCTCGTCGGCTGGGCCCAGGTCCGGGGTCGTCGCGTGCGATGGCGTCGTGGTCATGCGCGGGATTTTACGCCCTCAGCCGAGCGCCAGCAGGTGTTCTCCGTAAGCACGCACGTCATGCCAGTCCGTGTAGTCGATGACGGTGCGCGGGTCCGTGGGTCCCTTGGTGAACTTCATGATCATCTGGATCATCAGCGTCTCGTACCAGGACCACGAAGGGTAGTCGACCTTGCCCGCGATGACCTTGAGGTCGCGCGGCCGCCAGGGCGACAGCTGCAGGAATTTCTGCATGTAACGGTTGCCTTCGATCGTGGCCTTCTCGGGCGTGCGCGCGACGACCGACACGTTGAAGAAGCTGTTGGGCTTCGCCTCGAGCGCCGCCCGGTTCGCATTGATGAACTCGAAGACGCTCTTGTGGTACGTGCCGTAGAGCACGGGCGCGCCGAGCGCCACGACGTCGTAGCGGCCCCAGTCCACGCCCTCGTGCGTCGCCTCGTTGAGATCCATCATCTCGCCGCGGCCTCCGGCCGCTGTGATGCTCTCGCAGATGCGGCGCGCGACGCGCGCGGTGTGGCCGCCGCGACTCCAGTAGAGGACCAGGACGGATTTCATCAGGACTCCCGCATCGGCAACGAAACGTACAGGGCACGGCCCCGCACAAAACTACTGCGCGACGGTACCCGGTGTCATCGCGGAAATCCGACGGATCCGACCACCGGCACCTACAAGAGGCGATAGATCGCGGTGGCACCGAGCGTCGTGGCGAGCAGCACGACGGTGCCGCCGGCGAGGTTGGCGCGCCAGCCGTTGCGGGCGGCCCCCATGATTTCCGGGCGATTCATCACCCAGAGCAGGAAGCCGGCGATGATCGGCAGCAGCACGCCGTTGGCGGCCTGCGCGAGCAGGATCGCCTCCAGCGGCCGTTGACCGGTCACCGCGAACGCCGCGCCGATCACGATGATCGCAGCCCACACCCGACGGAAGCGCGGGCTCTTGAGGTCACCCTCCCAGCCCAGCAGGCCCGCCGTCGCCCATGCCGCGGCCAGCGGAGCAGTGATCGCGGAAGTGAGTCCCGCCGCGAACAGCCCCAGTCCAAACAGCCAGCGGGCCTGCGGGCCGAGCAGCGGCTCGAGCTGCCGCGCCATCTCGCCCACCCCCTGCACCTGCACGGAGGCGAGGTACAACGGCACCGCGGTGAGCAGGATCGCAAGCGTGATGACGCCGCCGAGCGTGACAGCCACGGCGCTGTCGAGCCGCGATTCAGCCAGTGCGGCGGCGCCGTCCCGATCCCGCCACTTCTCGCGCACGGCCGCCGCGTGCAGGAACAGGTTGTACGGCACGACGGTCGTGCCGATCAACGCGAGCACCAGCATGCCGCCGCCCTCCGGGACGCGCGGCCGGACGAGCACGCCGAGGAGCTGTGGCAAGTCGGGCCCGAGTTGGACTGCCGTCGCGATGAACACCAGGCTCATCAGGCCGACCAGCGCAATCAGTGTGCGCTCGACGACCTGGTAGGCACCCGAGGCCAGCAGCGTGGCCGCTGCGACTGCACAAGCGAAGGCCCAGACCGGTCGGGAGCCGCCGACGATTGCCTCGAGTCCCAGCGCCGCACCGGTCAGGTTGCCAGCCTGGTACGCGGCGTTGCCGAACGTGATCGCAACCAGCGCGAGCCCGATGGCCGCCGCACGCAGCACAGGCTGCCGAATGCTTGCTCGCAGCGCCTCGCCGAGTCCAGTCCGGCCGACGGCGCCGAGACGCGCCGCCATTTCCTGCAGCACCAGCGTTGCAGCGATGGCAGCGACCACGGCCCATGCCAGCGCGAAGCCGTGCTGCGCACCCGCCAGGCTCGCCGTCGTGACGGTGCCGGGCCCGATGAACGCCGCGGCCACCAGGAAGCCGGGGCCGAATCGACGCCGTACATCGCGTCGAGTCACCTCGGGCAAGCCGTTCATCTCTGGATTCTCCTCCCGCCAAGCCGACAGCGTCGCACCGACCAGCCCAAGCACCACCCGCATTGGACATAATAAGGGCGATCGGCGCTGACTTCAGGATCGAACGAAGGCCACAATCGCCGCGTGAGACATCTGCACACGATCGTCTGCCTGCTTGCTCTCTCGCCCGGATCGCCTGCGGCCGCGGACGCGTGGCAGCCCGTGGTCCCCGGCGTCGAGTATCGGCAGATCGAGCGCGACGGAGTCGATGCCCACGCGGTCCGCATCGATCTCTCCCAGCCCGAGTTGCAGATCATCGCCACGTCCGAGCCTGAGCGCGGCCTCACGGTCACCGAGTTCGCGTCCCGCACCGGGGCCGTCGTCGCGATCAACGGCGACTATTTCGATCTCGAATTGCGGCCGATCGGTCTCGCGATGGGCGATGGCCGCGTCTGGGCCGAGGCCATCGAGTCCATCCGCCGCCAGGAAGTCGTCGGCGTCGGCGGCCGGCGCGTGCAGATCTTCCCTCGCGTGGACCCGCTGCGGGCGCCCGAACCGTGGATGAGCGGCGCCGTCTCGGGCTGGCCGACGGTCGTCGAAGATTGCGAACCGGTCGAGCGGCTGCCGGGCAGCGATCACTTCACCCGAGCGCCCCACCCGCGCACCGCCGTCGGCTTGTCTGCAGATCAGCAGCAGCTCTATCTCGTCGTCGCGGACGGCCGCCGCGAGGGCGTACCCGGACTCACGTTGCCGGAACTCGCCCGACTGATGGACGATCTCGGCGCGTGCACTGCAGTCAATCTCGACGGCGGCGGCTCGAGCGCAATGTGGGTCCGCGACCGCATCGTGAACCAGCCCAGCGACCTGATCGAGCGTCCGGTCGCGAACCATCTCGCGGTCCGTGTCGTCACCGAGCCCGCACCACCGAAGGAAGACTGATGGCTACAACGATGCCCACGATCGAGCAACTCGACGCGCTGCCGAGCCTGCTGGAGCGACGCATCCCGCCCGAGTGGCAGGACCTGAACGGCCACGTCAACGTGCGCCACTACCTCGAGCTCTACGATGCGGCGAGCTGGCCGATGCTCGCGGCGTTCGGGCTCGACGAGCGCATTTTCCTCGAGCATCGCCAGGGCCTCTTCGACCTCGAGCACCACCTCTGGTACCTGTCGGAGCTGCACGTGGGCGATACGGTCACCGTGCACTCGCGCATGCTCGAGCGCAACGCAAAGCGCTTTCACGGTGTGATGTTCGTCGCGGACCGCACGCGACAGCGACTGGCGAGCGCGTTCGAGTACGTCAGCACCGGCGCCGACCTCGACGCGCGCCGCACCGCGCCGTTACCTGCCGCGTTTGCCGCCCAGCTCGATCGGACCATCGCGGAGCACGCTCGTCTCGACTGGCCAGCGCCCGTGTGCGGCGTGATGTCGGTTTGAGCTGCGTCGCGTAAGATACGCGGCCCCGCCCGCGACGCAGCCCGAGGTCCCCGATGAGCCTGTCCCTCCGCGAGCAATTGCTCAAAGCCGGGCTGGTCACCGAGAAGCAGGCCAAGAAGGCCGAGCGCCAGACCAGCCAGCAGCAGCACCAGCGCAAGAAGGGCAGCCTGCCCGACCCGACGCCCGAGCAGCAGGCGGCCGTGCGCAAGGCCCAGGCCGCCAAGTTCGCGCGTGACCAGGCGCTCAATCGCGAGCGCCAGGAGAAGGCGGCGGCCAAGGCGCGCCGCGTCGAGCTGCGCCAGTTCATCGACCAGCACCGACTGCCGCGCGTCGAGAGCGATGACTACTACAACTTCGTCGACGAGCAGCGCATCCGGCGGATCGCGGTCACACCGGAGTTGCGCGCGCGGATCCTCCGCGGCGACCTGCTGATCGCCCGGTGCTCGGACCAGTACGACCTCGTGACGGCCGAGGTGGCCGCGCGCATCCGCGAGCGCGATCCGGCGGCGCTGATCGCGCTGTCGCCAGATTCGGCACGGCCCGAGCCCGCTGCGGCCGACGATCCGTACAAGGATTACGTCGTGCCCGACGACTTGACGTGGTGAGCGCGTCCGCGGTGCGGCTCCGCGAGGTCCTCGAGAGCCTGCGGCCGGCGGATCGCGGCTGGTCCGCTGCGATTCCGGAGGATTGGGCACAAGGCCGCACGACCTTCGGCGGACTGCAGGTCGCGCTGATGGTGCGCGCGATGCGCGGCGTGCTCGGTACCGAGGCCGCGCTGCCGCTGCGCAGCGTCCAGACGACGTTCGTCGCCGCGCTGCCCGCCGGCAGCGAGATCGAACTGCAGGCCGAACTGCTGCGCACGGGTCGTACGGCCAGTCACGCGCGTTGCGACCTGTGGCACGCGGGTTCCATCGCCTGCACGGCAGTCGGACTGTTCGGTGATCCACGCCCCTCGCACGTCACGCTCGACATCCCGCGCCCGGACGCGCCCAGCAGTCCGGACCCGCTCCAGGACCTGCCGTACGTCCCCGGGATCACACCCGCTTTCATCCAGCACATGCAGCTGCGCTGGACCATCGGCGCCTGGCCGAACAAGCGCTACGACGAGCCCCGCTCACTGATCTATGCACGCTTGCGGGACGCGGATTGCCGCGCCGAGGATGCGTTGATCGCGCTCGCCGACTCGATTCCGACGCCCGCACTGTCCATGCTGCCGACGCCCAGGCCCGCGAGTTCGCTCAACTGGATGCTGGAAATCCTTGGCGATCCGGCGCAGCTCGACACCCGCCAGTGGTCGCTGATCGGTACGGACGTGCGCGCTGGCGCGGACGGCTACCTGAGCCAGACGTCGGTGCTCTGGGGCCCGAATGGGCATGCGTTTTCGGTCAGCCACCAGAGCGTCGCGATCTTCGGCTGAGCCGCGGGCGCGCGCTCAGTACGGCGACCCGAAGACCACGCGATACACGGACAGTCCCTCGCCGAATCGGTAGCCGAACCCGACGCGCGGCAGCTTGATGCCCCAGACGCGCAGCGGCTCGGTCGCGCCGAGCGTGAATCCGACCTCGTACTGCATCGCTTCGCCGCCCTGCGGCCGACTGCTGGCCGGACCGCCTGGCGGATCGAGGACCACCTCGACGAGACCATAGGACTCGAAATCGGCGCGCCGGTCGGTTCGCTCGGTATCGAAGGGTCGCCGCGCCGTCGTGCCGATCCTGAAGCGGGTGAAGTCGTCCGTCCGATCCAGCGAGTCCTGCTCCACGACGACGTGCACCAGCTCGTTGTAGAGCTGCCAGTCCGTCGGGCCGTCGCCGAATTCATAGCGGCTGCGCAGGCCCGCGGCGTAGACGTTCTGGTCCGCCTCGCTCGCCTGGTCGCGCGCAATGCCGGCCTCGGCGAAGGGCTCGAGTTCCCAGTCCTCGCGCACCGCGATGTGGAGCGCCAGGCCCGGCACGAAACTCAGCGAGTCGATGCGCTCCGGCACCCCGGTCTCGACGACGTCACGTGGCTTGAAGTCCACGAAGCCGAGCGTGAGCGGCAACGTGATGCGCGGACGCACGCGCGCGTCCTCGTCGGTCGGTGGCGTGTAGCCGAACGGCAGCCGGTAGACCTGCAGCGTGCGGCCGGACAGCGAGTAGATGCCCGAACCGAGTTGCGTCGCGAAGCCGAAATTGATGACGGCCTGCTCGTTGCGAGTGAGCGGCGCGTCCGCAAGCGCAGGCAGGCCGGAGGCCAGCAGCAACGCAGACAGGCAGGCTCGCCTCACGAACGCGGCAGCTCGTCTGCGGCTGCCCGGCTTATCCACGCTTCGAGCACTGGTTGCTGCCGGGCCTTGACGTCGGCTCGAAAGCGGATATCGGCCATCGCGACCGCCGCCGCTTGCCGCGCGTCGGGCGGCACCGAGCGTTCGACGTACGCCTGCACTTGTTCGACCATGGCCGCGTCCGCTGAACTGGACGGCAACATCGGTATGAATGCCCACCTCGACGCGGCCTCGACTCGATCGAGCACCGCGCCTTCATGGGCGACCGCGAACTCGAAGGCGAGTTCGGGATGCTCCGACGCTACGGCAGCCATCAGGTTCGCCGCGAACGTAGCCGGAATCTCCTGAGTCAGGGCCAGCTCGAGCGTCCGGGCAGCCAGCGCCGGGTCCCGGACCGCGCCAAGTGCCAGCAGCAATCGTTGCCGTTCGACGGGCTCCGACGCGGCTCTTGCACGGGCGCGGATCTCGTCCCATGTGTCGCGGTCGGCGTGCAGGGCCACGGTGTCCTGAACCGGCCTGAGGATCGCGGCCGGCAGCGCTTCCGGCACTTTCGCTCCGCGCGCGAATCGCGCGCGGGCTTCTGCGATCACGTCGGGATCGTCCAACCTGCCGAGTGCCCGAATCAGCGTCTCCCGCAACAGTGCGACAGTCTCGGCCTCCCCGGCAACCGGCAACCATCCGATACGCTCGAAGGTCGGCCGCAACCTCTGCCGCGCATACGCACGCCACTGGGCCTGCACGGGAGAACCATCCAGCAGACGATCGATGCTCACGAGCGTCCGCGCCGATTGAATCACGATGAACGGGTGGCTATCAGACCCGATGGCTGCGGCCAGTTCGAGGTAGTTCGTGATCGGCACATCCCCGGCCTCGCCGAGGGCCCATGCATCGTTCAGCATGCCGAGGCGATCGATCTCGGGCAGTTCAGCGAAGACCGCTCGCAGCGCCTGGGAATCCACTTCCGTGTAACGCACACGGTAATAACCAGCGTGTCCCGCATTGACGATCACCGGGCCGCAACCATCCACGCTGGCGTTCAAGGGCGCGCCGCTCTTCTCCAACAGCGCTCGAGTGACGGCTCCGTTACGGTGCGACCGCAACTGCACCGGGATTCGCCATGTGACGCGCTGCGCGGACTTCGGTCCCGCCTCGAACCGGCCCTGGCTCAGCGTCACCGTCACGCGGCCGTTCTTGCACGGACCGGTGCTCACCGAGACCAGCGGCACACCGGGTTGCAGCGTGAAATCGTGCGCGATGTCGACGACCGGCTGGCCGGTCGCTGCGGCGAGTTCGGTCCAGAGCTGGTCGGTGGCGGCATTCGTGTAGGCGTATTTCGCCAGATAGCGGCGAAGGCCTGCGCGGAAGCCGTCTTCGCCCAGGGCGTCCTCGAGCATGTGGATGACGGCGCTGCCCTTCGAGTACGCAATCGCATCGAAGGCCTGGCTGGCGGCTGCGACGGTCGGCACGGGCTGCACGACCGGGTGGGTCGCGCTGCCGGCATCGCTACGCAGCGCGCGCTCACGAATGCCGTTGAGCACCTGCAGTCCGGTGTCGCGCTCAGGATGCAGCGCACGCTCCGCCTTGGCCTCCATCCAGGTCGCGAAACCCTCGTTCAGCCAGAGGTCGTCCCACCACGCCATCGTGACGAGGTTGCCGAACCACTGGTGCGCCACCTCATGGGCCACGGTCGCAAACACCAACTGGCGATCCGACTCCGACGAGAGCCGCGGATCGACCAGCAGGTAAGGCTCGAAGTACATGATGGCGCCCCAGTTCTCCATGGCACCGAAGAACTGGCTGCTGCCCGGCACGGCGATCATGTCGAGCTTGGGTAGCGGGTACGGCATGCCGAAGTAGTCGTTGAACCACGGCAGCACTTCGGCGGCGATCTCGAGCGCCTGGCGGCCGGATTCGACGGCGCCCTTGCGCGTCACGACACCGACGTCGACACCGGCGACGGTCCGCGAGATGCGCTCGAGCTCTCCCGTGCTGAGGTGCAGCAAATAGGACGACATCCTGGGGCTGTTCGCAAAACGGATGCGACGCTTGCCACCCTCGATCCTCTCCGAGGCAACCGGCATGTTCGAGTACGCCGACTGCCCCTCAGGCAACAGCACCTCCAGCGCGAACGTCGCCTTTGCGGCTGGCTCGTCCCACATCGGGGCGAACCGCCGCGCGTCCGCCACCTCGAATTGCGTCGTGAGCACCCGCCTCGCGCCTGCCGGTGTGTCGTAATCCACGGCGAACAGCCCGGTCGCAGTCGTCTGGATGCGCCCTGTGTAATCGATCTCCAGCCGATGACGGCCGGGCGCAACCGGCTCATCGAAAGTCAGCGTCATGGTTTGCAGCGTATGATCGAACGCAATGGCGGCTGCACGCGATCCGTCCAGCATTGCGCGTGAGACTTCGATATCCAGCGCGTTGAGCGTGATCGTCGGCGTGGCGCGCTGAACCTCGAGGTCGATGCCGACCTGGCCGACGAAAACGAGTGCCTCGGCTTCGGGTTGCACGCGAATCTCGTAGTGCACCGGCACCACACCCGTCGGCAACTGCCCAGGGCGCGAATCTGCGGCGCCCGCGGTACCGATGACGGCCATCGCGCAGCAGAGCAGAATCGTGTGGAGCGAATTGTTGCGCATCCTGCGTACCTCCGGGATCCGTGCCGCGCCAGCTGCCGATCCGCGCTCGCAAGTTAGCACGAGCTGGCCTCGACGCATCAGGCCGGCTATCTTCGCAGGATGAGACGCGCAGGCCGGGCACTCGTCACGTTCGCTGGCTTGACGGTCGCCACCGCGCTCGTGCTGGTGGCCGGCTTCGTCGCGCTGAACTGGGCGCCCGACCGGCCCGTCGTCGAGCTCGAGGCGCGCTGGGCGCCGCCACCCTCCACGTTCATCGATCTCGCAGGCATGCAAGTGCACTTGCGCGACGAGGGCAGCCGCGACGACCCCGTGCCCATCGTGCTGTTGCACGGCACGTCGGCGTCGCTGCACACGTGGGACGGCTGGGTCGCGGCGCTTGCGGCCGAACGACGCGTGATCCGCTTCGATCTGCCGGGCTTCGGCCTGACCGGACCCACTCCGGACGGCGACTACCGGATCGAGCGCTACGTCGAGTTCGTGGCCGCGATGCTCGACGTGCTCGGCGTCGAGCGTTGCGTGCTCGCCGGCAACTCGTTCGGCGGGAACGTGGCGTGGGAGGCGACGCTCGCGCTGCCGCCGGGTCGCGTGCAGCAGCTGGTCCTGGTCGATGCGGCGGGTTACCCACTGGTCTCGGAGTCCGTGCCGATTGCGTTCCGGATCGCACGGGTCCCGCTGCTGTCCTCACTGATGTCGGTGACGCTGCCGCGGCGCCTCGTCGAGTCGAGCGTGCGCAACGTCTACGGTGACCCGGACCGGATCACGCCGGAGCTCGTCGACCGCTACTACGAGATCTCGCTGCGCGAGGGTAACCGGGCGGCACTGGTCGAGCGCTTCGCGCAGGCGCCGCACGGCCAGCATGCGGACCGGATCGGCGAGATCCAGGTGCCGACGCTGATTATCTGGGGCGGACGCGACCGGTTGATCCCGCCGCAGCACGGCGAGCTGTTCCACCGCGACATCGCCGCCAGCCGCCTCGTCGTGTTTCCGGAACTCGGGCACGTGCCGCACGAGGAGGATCCCGCGGCGACGGTCGCGGTCGTGCAGGAGTTCCTGGCGACCGACTGACTCGGCGACCCTGGCCTGATCGATTCTGCTACTACCGCATTGCAACAGGCGTAGGGTACGGATCTCGCGCGCTGCGCAATCAGCGCGGGGTACCGTCAATAACAATCAGCAGGGGTAGATTTCATGTTCAAGAGAATCCTTTCGATTGCCGCCGCGTCGCTCGTGCTCTGCGGCTTCACTGGGACCGTGGCTGCGCAGACATGGAGCCCGGAGCAGCAGGAGATCTGGGCGTTCGAACAGCAGCAATGGAAGATGTCCGCCGCCAAGGACCTGAGCTGGATCGACACGATGGTCCACCCGAACATGCGCTTCTGGGAGACCGGCAGCCCGATGCCGCGCGACAAGGCCTCACTGAGTCACTGGGCGCGCTTCGAGAGCGACAGCGGCACGGTGCTGCAGCAGGAGCTGTTCCCGATCTCGGCGACGATCACCGGCAACATCGCGGTCGTCCAGTACCACTACCGGGTCGCGAGCGAGAACCTCAAGAAGGAGCGCGAGACCGTGACCGGTCATTACACCGACGTGCTGGTCAAGGAGAACGGCCGCTGGATGTTCATCGCCTGGGCGGGCGGCGAAGACAAGAAGGACTGATCGATGCGCCGGGCGCTGGCGCGGGCAGCACGCGTCGCCAACGCCCGGCCTCTCTTGAGAGGGTGATCCCATGAAGGCGTTTCGGCCGGCTGCGGCGGACGCGGTGCTGCAGTTCTGGTTCGAGGAGCTCACGCCCGGGGACTGGTTCCGCAAGGACCCGTCGCTCGACCGGCGCATCGCCGAGCGTTTCGGGCCGACGCTGCATGCGGCGGCGCGCTGCGAATTGTTCCGCTGGCGAGAATCGGCGCGCGGCCGTCTCGCCGAGGTGCTGGTGCTCGACCAGTTCTCGCGCAACATCCACCGCGACACGGCCGCGGCCTTTGCGAACGACGCGCTTGCGCTGGCGCTCGCCCAGGAAGCCGTCGCGCGCGGTTGTGACCGCGAGTTGTCCGTGCCGGAGCGGGTGTTTCTCTACTTGCCGTGGATGCACAGCGAATCAGCGCTGCTGCACGAGCAGGCGCTGCAGCTGTTCGCGACGCCTGGGATGGAGAAAAACCTGGAGTTCGAGCACCAGCACAAAGCGATCATCGATCGCTTCGGGCGCTACCCGCACCGCAATGACGCGCTCGGCCGGATCTCGACCCCCGAGGAGATCGAGTTCCTGTCCCAACCGGGGTCGGCGTTCTAGCCGCGCTCGGCGCTGGCGATATCCGCGTCGGCACGCCAGAAGCGGTAGCGGACCTCGACGCCGTCAGGCACGTAGACGACCAGCGGCAGGCGGCTGTTGTAGCGCAGCAGCCGCGGTTCGCCGCCGAGCGTGATGAATCGTTCCACCTTCGGGGCGTCCGGGTTCACCGCCATCAGCGTGCCGGCCATCGGGCCCAGTTGCCGCAGGATGTGGCGGTCGAAACCCCAGCCCTCGATCGTCTCGGTCTCCAGGGTACCGGCGAAGAAGTACCGATTCGCCGCGTCGAGTTGCACGGTCTGGCCCACCAGGAGTTCGACCCGCCATTCGGTTTCGTCGGCCTGCTCGGGCAGGTTGATCACGTAGCGGACCATGCCCTCCTCGGCCGGCGGGAACGCCTTCATGTTGTCTGCGGCGACGGACATGGTCGTGACGAGGGCCATTGCGAGCGCAAAGATTGTTTTCATCGGCCAAGATTAGCAAATCGGTCGGTGCCGGTGGTCGGATCCGACCGGGTATCATGGCCCGGTGATGTCTCTCATTTTCATCGTTCTGCTCGCGGGTGTCCTGGTCTGGGGCATCGTCAGCTACAACCTGCTGGTGCGAGACCGCAACCGGGTCGCGCAATCGTGGAGTGACGTCGGCGTGCAACTCGCTCGCCGCCACGACCTGATCCCGAAGCTGGTCGAGGTCGTGCAGCAGCACGCGGGCTACGAACGTTCGGTGCTCGAAGAGGTCGCATCGCTGCGCGCCCGGGGCATGAGCGAATCATCGCCCGCGGCCCTCGGTCGGGTCGAGGGCGCGCTCGGCGCAGGGCTGCATCGATTGCTCGCCGTCGCCGAGGCCTACCCGGAACTCAAGGCAAGCGCGAGCTTCAGCGACCTGATGAGAAACCTCACCGACGTGGAGAATCAGATCCAGTTCGCCCGCCGCTACTACAACGGTGCCGTGAACAACCTGAACACGCGCATTGCCACGATCCCCGACCTGGTCGTGGCCCGCCTGTTCGGCTTCGCGCCGGCCGAGTACTTCGAGTTCGAGCCTTGATGCAGCGCGCCTGGCTGCTGCTGCTGGCGCTGACGGCAGCGGTCTCGATCGCGCGCGCCGACGAGCGCATCCTGGCGTGGCAGAGCAACATCCGCGTGCGTCCCGACAGCACACTCGAAGTCACCGAGACTCTGCGCGTGCGTTCCGAGGGCGCGCAGATCCGGCGCGGCATCCTGCGGGATTTCCCGACCACGTACGTGAATCGGCGCGGCGAACGCGTCGTCACCGGTTTCGACGTACTGCTCGTCCGGCGCGACGGGCAACCCGAGCCGCATCGTACCGAACGACTCGCCAATGGCGTCCGGATCTGGATCGGCGATCCGGAGGTGTTCCTTTCACCCGGCCTCTATACCTACACGATCACGTACCGCACCGATCGCCAGCTCGGGTCGTTCGCGGACCACGACGAGCTTTACTGGAACGTCACCGGCAACGGCTGGGATTTCCCGATCGATGACGTGACCGCAGAGGTGTTTCTGCCGGGCAACGTGCCTGCCGACGCAATCGCGGTCGAGGCCTACACCGGGCCGCAGGGAGACCGCGGTCGGGACTGGGCCGCCGAGGCCAGTATGAGCACCGCCACGTTTCGCACTACTCGGGGACTGGGTCCGCGCGAAGGCCTGACCATCGTGGCGAGCTGGCCAAAGGGATACGTAACTGCCCCGACTGGCACCATGCAGGCCTCCTATCTGCTGCGCGATGCGTGGCCGGCCTTCATCGGCGTCGGCGGGCTGCTGCTGCTGATTGGCTACTACGCTCGTGCGTGGCACCGGGTGGGACGCGATCCGCCGTCCCGAGTGATCGTGCCGCGTTACGAGGCGCCGGAGGGCCAGTCACCGGCCTCGATGCGCTTCCTCAGGCAGATGAAGTATGACGACCGCAGCTTCGCGGCGGCGGTCCTGAGTCTTGCCGTCAAGGGTGCGTTGCAGATCGAGCAGGAGAGCCGGGGCCTGCTCAAGCGTGGCGGCAAGTTCACGCTGCACCGGACGGAGCCGGAACCCGGGACGACGCTCTCCGATGACGAGACCGTGCTGCGCGACACGCTGCTCGGATCGCGGACCAGCCTTGAGCTCGACAATGCGAATCACGCGATCATCACCGCTGCCAAGCATGCGCACCTGAAACTGCTGAAGAATCGCTACACGCCGACATTTTTCCGGATCAACGGCGCCTGGCATGCAGGCGGCATCGGGCTGAGCCTGCTCCTCGGTGCGGTCGCCATCGTGCTGCCCGTCGTCAAGGGCGGCTTCGGCGCGAGCTGGTGGTTTACGACCAAGCCCGGCTGGGTCGCTCTCGCGGCGGCGGCACTGGCGCTGCTCGTCAACGGTGTCTTCGGTCGTCTGCTCAAGGCGCCCACGGTGGCGGGCCGGGCCGTGATGGATCACATCGAAGGTTACCGCCTGTACCTCGACGTCGCCGAGGGCGACGACCTGCGCTTGATCGACGCCCCGCCGCTCACGGTGGAGCTCTACGAGCGCAATTTGCCGGCGGCACTTGCGCTCGAGGTCGAGCAGCACTGGGCGGAGCGTTTCGCCAACGTGTTCGCGACGCAGGCGGCGAGCCACACGCCGCGCTGGTACAGCGGCGACGATTGGGACACGCGCCACGTCAGCCGGTTTTCGTCGAGCTTCGGCGCGGCCTTCAGTAGCGCGATCTCGTCGGCCTCGACCGCGCCCGGATCGAGCTCAGGCAGCGGCGGGGGCGGCTCGTCGGGCGGAGGCGGAGGCGGCGGGGGTGGTGGCGGCTGGTAAGCCGGCACCTCAGAGAACCTTAGGCAGCGTCATCGCATCCACCAGCCCGCGCACGCCAAAGAGCGCCGGCAGGATTCGATCCGGGGCGTGGTCCCGCCGCCACTGCGCGACCAACTCGGTACCCGCGCGATAGGCGGGCAAGTACATCCGCCCGAGCAGCGGATGACGCCCCCAGGCGCCCGAGAGCTTGTCCGCCCGCTCCGTCGACACCAGGAAGTCCGCGCGCAACGCTGCGGCCACCTCGGCCTGCGGCCGGCCTTCGTGCCAGGTGAGATACGACGCCTCGTTCTTGGCATCATCCTGCAACAGGGCCAGCAGCACACCGAGCTCAAGGTCCCGGTCCGGCAGCTCGGCAGGCTCGAGCACGCCGTGCGCAATCAGGATCGCATTGTTGGCAATGCCCTCGAACAGCACGCTGGCACGCGTGTTCATGGTCAGCACGGAGGCCTCAAAGCCTACGAGTCCGCGCACGTAGAGGTCCTGCAGGTAGGCGAACGTCGTCACGTGGCCCGGCACGACCTCGTGGCTCACCAGTTGCTGGAACTCCGGCACCGAGATCTCGAGCGCGGCGTTCAACTCGTAAGTTGCCTCGTATTCCGGCGAGCCGTCGGCCCGCCGCGCGTGGCCGAGGTAATTCATCGATCCCGAGAACCAGGCGTTCTCGATGGCAAGGAAGCGCACGTTCGCGCGGGGCACGCTGGCCATCTCCGGTGGGAGATGCGGCATCAGGTGCCGCACCGACAACGCGTCGTAGTGGGCGACGAAAGCATCGCCGACCGCAGCGATGGACTTCGACGGCACCCGCCGGTCCGCGCGCCACGCATCGACTGCGGCGAGCAAAGACGCGACGTCGTGCGACGAGTGACCTGCCGCGGCCAGCAACTCGACCACTCGACTGCGCTTCGACTCCGGCTGGGACGGCTCGGGCGCACGGCCGATGATCGTGCGGACGCAACGCTCGTAGGGCACCGACGGCCCCTGGCCGACGATCTCCATCGCGAGGTCCCACATCACCTCGCCACAGAGGCCGAGGCCCTCCAGATACTCGCCGCGCAGGCCGCCAATGGCACGCGCGCCGGCGAGCATGCGCGTGATCGCGCCACGCACGTCCACCGCCGCCAGATAAGCCTCGATCGAAGCGTGGTCCGGCGCCTGCGTCCCGACCCCGCCGTTCGCACGCAACGCGGCGGCCGCTGGATGTGAATACGCGACGGGCAGCGGCTCGTCCGAGAACCAGCAGTCGGCGATGAAGCGCCCGACGCCGGAGGGGTTCATCACGTCGCCGCCCCACAGCGTGTCGATGCCGATGATTGCTTCGGCGATGGCTGCGTCGAGGGATGCTGGCGACATGCGAACTCCAGTGGTGCTTAAGGAACTGGTAAGCCTTGGCGCATAGCCTACTCCGCAACCCGGGCGTCCGGCCCGACGGACTGGAGAGGAGATGCCTTCCATGCAAAAGCGAGACACGGCCACGCAGCGTTTGATCTGGGACCTGCCGACGCGGGTCTTTCACTGGGCCCTCGCCGGCTCGTTCCTCGGCGCGTACCTGCTGGCCGAGCAGGACGAACTGCGATCCCTGCACGTAATGTTCGGCTACACGGTGGCAGGACTGATCGCCTTCCGCCTGCTGTGGGGTCTCATCGGCTCGACACATTCGCGCTTCCGTGATTTTGCCTACAGCCCGAACGAGGCGATCCGCTACCTGCGCGATCTCGCGACCGGCCGCGCCCGCGATTACGACGGCCACAACCCCGCCGGCAGCTGGGCGATCTACGGTTTGCTCGCCGTGGCAGCGGCGACCGCCGCGACGGGCTGGCTCCACTACAATGAAATTGGTGGCGAGGCGTTGGAGGAGCTGCACGAGGTGCTCGCGAATGCGTGGTTGGTGCTCGTCGCCGTGCACGTCGCGGGCGTGATCGCGGGCAGCCTGGCGCATCGACGGAATCTCGTGGCGACGATGATCACCGGTCGGCGTGCTGCCGAGAGCGCGGTCCCCGCCAGTGAACCGAGTGCCCTGGGCGTGACGGACCGCGATCGCACCGGCACTCGCCCGCGGTGGGCACTGGGTTCGGCATTGGCGGCCACGGTGCTGGGTTTCTGGACCTGGGCCGTGACCACCGGCGGTGGTCCGCTGCTTTCGAGCGCCGAAGATTCGGCTAGCGAGAGCGCGTACGGCGAGCGTGCGGAACACGACGACGAGGATGACGACTGAACATGCGCGTGCTGGTCATCGAGGACGACTTGCTGCTCGGCGACGCCCTGCAGGCGGGCCTGCGGGGCAACGGATTCGCCGTGGAGTGGCTACGGGACGGCGAAGCTGGAGCCGCCGCGCTCGCCGCCGACCCGTTCGATGCAGTCGTCCTCGACCTCGGCCTGCCGCGAATGGACGGCCGCCGCTTGCTCGAGCAGTGCCGCGCCAAAGGCGACCGCACTCCGGTGCTCGTGCTCACGGCGCGCGACGCGCTGGACGACCGGGTCCGCGGCCTCGACGCCGGCGCCGACGATTACGTCGTCAAGCCGGTTGCCATTGCCGAGCTTGCGGCGCGGCTGCGCGCGCTGGTGCGTCGCGCGAGCGGCATCGCCCGCGGCCACCTCGAGGTCGGCGCACTCACGCTCGACCCGGCGTCCCGCGCCGTGACGTGGCAAGGCATGGCCATCGATCTTGCGCCCCGCGAGTTCGACGTGCTGCTGGCGCTGATGCTGAAGGCCGGCCGGGTGGTCACGCGGGACCAGCTCGAGTCCGCGTTGTACGAGTGGGACCGCAGCGTCGAGAGCAATACGATCGAGGTCCACGTGCACCACCTGCGGCGCAAGCTGGCGCCCGGGGTGATCCGCACGGTGCGGGGCGTCGGCTACATGATACCGGCGGACGGCGGGGTCGCCGCGGGTGAGTAGCTACTCGCTGCGTCGTCGCCTGCTCACTCTCCTGCTCGCGAGCGTCGTGGCGGCCTGGGCGGTGACGATGCTGCTCACCTACCAGCACGCGCACCACGAGCTCGACGAGTTGCTCGACGCGCACCTCGCTCGTTCGGCCCGGCTGCTGCTCGCGCAGGAAGGAGATGAGCTCGAGGAGATCCGCCTCGGAGAGGCCGGGGATCCAGGTCCGTATGGCCAGGAACGTCGTCGTACAGGTCTGGCGCGATGGCGGATCACTCGCGCTGCGCAGTGCCGGCGCGCCCGGCGTGCGCCTCTCTCCGGTCGAGAGCGGCTTCAGCGACGCCGAGGTGGAGGGTCGCCACTGGCGCGTCTACAGCGGCTGGGACGTCGAGCAACGCTGGCTCGTGCAGGTCGCCGAGGATCACGCGCTGCGGGACCGCCTGCTCGCGCACTACACGCTGAGCGGGTTGCCTGCGATCCTGCTCGGCGTGCCGCTGCTCGGTGTGCTCGTGTGGCTGGTCGTCGGCGCCGCGGTGCGGCCGCTCGCACTGCTCGGCCTCGAGGTGAGCCGGCGCGGCCCGGGCGACCTGCAGCCGCTGCCGGACTCCGGTGCCCCAGCGGAAATCCGCCCGCTGGTGGAGCGATTGAACGCATTGTTCGCGCGCATCGCGGAATCGATGCAGTCCGAGCGGCGATTCACCTCGCACGCGGCCCATGAACTGCGGACACCGATCGCGGCGATCCGCGCACAGGCGGAGGTCGCTCGCGACGTGCCGGATCCCGTCGTGCGCAGCGCGGCGCTCGCCCACGTGATCGAAGGTTGTGACCGCGCGGCGCGACTGGTGGACCAGATGCTGCTGCTGGCCCGCATCGACGAGCACGCCACGCCGAGCGCGCTGCCGACGGCACGTCTCGACCGGATCGCGGCACGCGTGATCGCGGATCTCGCGCCTGGCGCGCTCGAGCAAGGTGTGTCGCTCGAGCTCGCCACCGAGGAGGCGGTCACAGTCGCAGCAGACGCGACGTTGCTCGAAGTGCTGCTGCGGAACTTGATCGACAATGCCGTGCGGCACGGGGGCCCGCCCGGTCCGGTCGAGGTACATTGCCGCCGCGACGACCACGGGGTCGTGCTGGAGGTCATCGACCGCGGACCCGGCGTGGTCCGCAGCGACCTCGAGTCGCTGGGGCGTCGCTTTTTTCGGGCTGCTGGCGCCACGGGACCGGGCAGCGGCCTCGGCCTGTCGATCGTGCAGCGCATCGCGGAGCATTTCGGTGGCACAGTCCTTTATCGCCGCGGCCCGGGCGATCGCGGCCTCGTCGTCGAACTGCATTTTCCGCAATCCCCGGTGGCCTGAGCGCCATCCGTAGTTCCCGCTGCACCCGCAGCCGCCGCGTTAAGCATCGTTTAAGGCAGTGCGGCCGATACTCCGTCCATCCGCGAGTTGAACGGAGAGATACGATGCGCAATCGAAGCTTGCTGGCCGCCCTGTTGATGACGCTGGCTGCTGCCGCCGCACAAGCCCAGTCACCCTGGCAGCCGCTGCCCGACAAGGCCCCCGAGCCGGCCGACAATCCGACCACCGCCGCAAAGGTCGAGCTCGGCAAGATGCTCTACTTCGATCCGCGCCTCTCCTCGACCGGCACGGTGTCGTGCTTCTCCTGCCACAACATCATGGAGGGTGGCGACGACCACATGACGACCTCGGCGGGCGTGCACGGATTGAAGGGCGGACGCAACGCGCCAACGGTGTGGAACGCAGCGTTTCATTCGGTGCAGTTCTGGGACGGACGCGCGCCGTCCCTCGAGGAGCAGTCGAAGGGCCCGCCGGTGAACCCGGTCGAGATGGGCATGCGCGACCTCGATGCCGTCATCGATCGGATCCGGCACATTCCGGGTTACCGGCCGTACTTCGAGCAGGCGTTCGGGCCCGGTGAGGTCGTGACCATGGACAACGCCGCGAGGGCGATCGCCGTCTACGAGCGCACCTTGATCACACCGGGCAGCGCCTACGATCGCTACGCAAAGGGTGACAAGACGGCACTGACGCCGCAGCAGGTGCGCGGCATGGAAACCTTCGCCGAAGTGGGCTGCACCAGCTGTCACCAGGGGCCAGCTTTCAACGGCCCGCCGCTGCCGGCAGGGACCGGATTCTTCATGAAATTCCCGACCTACCCGGAGAGTCCGTACGTCGCGAAATACAAGCTCGCCGAGGACCCGGGCCGGTTCAGCACGACGAAGGATGAAGCGGACCGCGGGATGTGGCGAGTGCCGACGCTGCTCAACCTGACCTACACGGCACCCTACATGCATACCGGCACCGTGAAGACGCTGCCGGAGGCCGTGCGCGTAATGGCGTCGACCCAGCTGAACAGGACGCTCGACGATGCACAGGTGGCCGACGTCGTGGCCTTCCTCGAGTCGCTGACCGGGAAGTTCCCGCAGCAGACCATGCCGCGACTGCCGCCGACACCGGGTGACCTGCTCGACTGATCGCCACGCTGCAACATCGAGGCCTTGTGACCGGTCGTCTACGATAGGTAGGCGACCCGGCACCTGAATCCACCGCGGGGCTGGGACGAACAGTCATCGCGAGGAGATTCATATGCCGCTCAAGATCGATCCCTGGTCCTTCCCCGAACTCGCTGCAGCAGCCGAGACCGCGGACGCCGGCGGTACGATCGTGCTCGCGGGCGGCTGCTTCTGGTGCACGGAAGCCGTGTACCGCCAGCTGGACGGCGTGCTTTCGGTGCGTCCCGGCTATGCGGGCGGCGCCGAGCAGACGGCCAATTACCAGGACGTCTGCAGCGGCGATACGGGCCACGCCGAGGCGATCGAGATCCGCTTCGACCCGTCGCGGGTTGCTCTCGGGCAGATCCTGAAGATCTTCTTCTCGATTGCACACGATCCGACGCAGCTGAACCGCCAGGGTGCGGACGTCGGCACGCAATACCGCTCCGCGATCTTCTACTCCAACGAGGCGCAGCGTCGGCTGGCCGAGCATTACATCCGCCAGATCGACGCAGCGCAGGTCTTCGATGCGCCGGTCGCGACGACACTCGAGCCGCTCGAGCATTTCTTCGAGGCCGAGCAGTATCATCACGATTACGCCGCGCGAAACCCCGGCCAGCCCTACATCCGCGCCGTTGCTGCTCCCAAGGTGGCGAAGCTGCGCGCCACGCACGGCGAGATGCTGAAGGAGCGCTCATGAGGCACGCGTTCGACCTGACGCCACCGACTGCCGACGAACGCCAGCGCCTCGAGCAGGATCTCAGCGCAGAAGAGCGTCACGTGCTGCTCGAACACGGCACCGAGCGGCCCTTTTGCGGCACGTTCGTGGATCAGAAACGGCCCGGAATCTACGGCTGCAGGCTCTGCGGCCTGCCGCTGTTCGAGGCGACGGAGAAGTTCAACAGCGGCACGGGCTGGCCGAGCTTCACGGCGCCCTGCCATCCCGACCACCTGACGGAAATCCGCGATTCGAGCTATGGGATGGTCCGCACCGAAATTCGCTGTGCTCGCTGCGGCAGCCACCAGGGTCACGTGTTCCCGGACGGACCGCCGCCGACCGGACAGCGCTACTGCATCAACTCGATCTCATTGCAGTTCACGCCCGATGGCCAGGCGTTGCCCGACCCGTTGCGACGCGGCGACACCAGTGCGTGACCTCACGGCAAGCCACGGTCGCGGTCCGGACGCAGCGGGCCTAAAATGGAACTGTTCCAGATCGGTCCAATCGATCGTCCACAGTGGAAGGAGACGCCATGAGCTTTTTCGGCAAGATCCTCGAGAAACTCGGCATGAAGAGCGCCAAGGCTGAGCCGGCGCCTGCACCGAAACCTGCCCCTGCACCGACCATCGCACCGAAGCCCGCCGCGCGCCGCCGCCGCCGCCGCCCAAGCCCGTCGCGATTTCAGTCGTCGACGTCGTGGCCAAGCTCGAAGCGCTGGCCGCTGCCAATCCGCAGAAGCTCAACTGGAAAGTGTCGATCGTGGACTTGCTGAAGCTGCTCGACCTCGACAGCAGCTTCGCCGCCCGCAAGGAACTCGCCGTCGAGCTCGGCTGCCCGGCCGACGCGATGGGCGATTCGGCCAAGATGAACATGTGGTTGCACAAGACCGTGCTCAAGAAGCTCGCCGAGAACGGCGGCAACATCCCGAAGGAATTGCTCGACTGAGCGATCTCAAGCCGTCCGCCGGCACCGCTTCATGCGGCTGCCGGCGGGTTCGGCTCCACGCAGGCTGACGGTACTGCGGAGGCGCCAGCGCAGCGCCCGGGGGCCTGCGCCTTCGAGATTACTTCTTGAAGATGCCGAGCTTCTGCAGGATGAAGATCAGCAGGGCCGCGCCGATCACCGCGACGATGAAGCGAAGGATGCCACCCGGTGCGATGCCGAGCAGGCCGGCCGCCCAGAAGCCGATCGACGAGCCGACGACGCCGACGAGCACGTTCGCAATCAGACCCATCTGAGCATTGGTCTTCATGACGATGCTCGCCAGCCAGCCGACGATGCCGCCGATGACCAGGGAAATGATCAGTCCCATGGCAGACCTCCTGAAGGACGTTGGACCGAACCCGAAACGCAGGGGCTGACCCCGGTCTCAGTCTTCCACGCCGCAGGGCGATCTGCAATCACCCGGAGTGTCTTGCCAGCCAGCGATCGAGCTGGCTGGCGAAGGCCTGGCGGTCGGACGCACCGTACGCGGGCGGTCCGCCAGTCAGCGCGCCGCTCGAGCGCATCGTGTCCATGAAATCACGCATCGTGAGCAGCCCGCGAATCGTGTCGGCTGAATACATCTCCCCGCGCGGATTGAGCGCGTGCGCTCCACGAGCGATGACGTCGGCCGCGAGCGGGATGTCGGCGGTGATCACGAGGTCCCCGGGCGAGACGCGCTTCGTGATCTCGTCGTCGGCGACGTCGAAGCCGCCCGCGACCTGCAACATGCGGACGTTCGGCCGCTTCGGCAATGCCATCGCGTGGTTCGCGACCAGCGTCAGCAGGACGCCGGTGCGCTCCGCCGCGCTGAACAGGATCTCCTTGACCGGGCGCGGACACGCGTCCGCGTCGACCCAGATCGGCATCTACTGCGTCGGCGCGGTCGCCGGCGCCGACTTCGGCAGCTCGAACTCGCCCTTGGCCTGGAACCGCGCCACGCTGAACCCGGTGCCGCTCAGCTTGCCGCTCATCTCGTAGCGGATCGTGTCGACGGGTTTGCCATCGAGCACGCCCATCACCTGCCGCACCATGCGCAGCACCGAAACCGTGACGGGTACGGAGACCACCGTCTCGCCGAAGCGAGGCACCACGCCGCTCTCGCCGGCGACACCGGTCGCGAACGTCTTGCCCTGCACGTCCAGCGTCACCGACACGCCGTCGAACTCGAAAGGCGCGTCGTTGGGATTCTGCACCCGCAGCCGCACCAGCATGCGCAGTTCGAGCCCCTCGCCCTGCAGAGGTTCGATTCCGGCTACCGTGACTTGAAGTGGCTCCTTCTGCGGCAGGCCGGCACATCCGCCCAGCACCAGCAGCGCCACGACCAGAAGCACTCGACGTCGCATCGGCATTCGGCTCTCCTTGCGCCGGAAAGGCGCGCTCCGGTCAGTCTGCGCGAGCGGCTCGCGGGTTGGCAAATCCGCCACCTTGCGGGGTTTTGTCCGGACAAGTAAGTTGTGTGCGTTCTTCAGGAGCACAATGCATTGCAGCCCGGCGAGCATCCGGAGGAATCGACGGGTCCGACCTACCTGGCGTCGGAACACTTCATATTCTTTGCGGACACGGCCGACATCGCCTCCGACACGCTGAATTCGACGCCGACCCATTACTCGTGGTTTCGCACTGGCCCGTGGCTGCCCTGGATGAAGATGGGCCAGGCGCCGGGCTACCTGATCTACAGCGGCCAGGGTCGCAAGCAGCCGTCGTTCGACGCACTGCCGGCTCAAGTGCGCGCGTACACGCTGAAGCATTTCCCGGCGTTCGCCACTCCGCCCGACGGCTTCTACCAGCCGAACGAGACGAGCTGGACCTACTACACGAAGCTCAAGAAGGCCGGCAAGCTGCCGACCGACTGCAAGTAGGCACATGGCCACGAAGCGCGATGGTCCCGATCTCGCGCGGCTCGACCGCGTCGTCGCGGACGCACGGCGAGCCCGCGACGAGCGTGACCTCGGCTACCGCGAACGGGCGCTCAAGCTCTACCCGTGGATCTGCGGGCGCTGCGCGCGGGAGTTCGACCGCAGCAACGTCTCGGAGCTGACGGTCCACCACAAGGACCACAACCACGACAACAACCCGCCGGACGGCAGCAACTGGGAGTTGCTCTGTCTCTACTGCCACGACAACGAGCACCAGCGCTACCTCGAGCAACCCGGCGCTGGATCCGGCCGGCGCGACGCGACCCCGTCGTCGACACACACGCCGTTCGCGGACCTTGCGTCGCTGTTGAAGAAATAGCCGGCTACCGCCGTCGCCACGCATACGCATAGATCGCGACGTTCACCACGAGCACGAGCAGCCCGAGCGCTACCTGGACCGACCGCGTCAGTCCGTCCGGGTACAGCAGCGCCACGATGTAGTGGTCGACGAAGCCGCCGGCGTATCCCTGGTCCCCGGCCAGCCGTCGCCAGCGGTTCTCGAGCGGTGTCAGCGGGCAGATGCCGCCGAAGAACTCGATCCCGGCACCCCACAACACCACGGGCAGGTGCAACCAGGCCAGCCGTGGCCAGCGTAGGACCGCGAGCCCGCCCAGCATGACGAAGGCGACGAACGCCGCATGGACGACGAGAACGAGATCAGCCAGCAGTCGGTAATGCATCCTCTGGTCGCCGTCACCGAAGTGATCGGGATCGTACTGCGATCAACCGGCGATATCGATCTGCGACGCCGCGTGATCCATGGTGGCGCGAACGATCACTGAAGCGGCTCGAAGCGTGCCGTGAAATGCCTCAGCTGCGGCGGCTGGGAGACAATGCGCAAGCCGCGCATTGATTCGCGCTGCCTGACGACCTCCTCGAACACCTCGACGAGGTAGTCAGCGTGCGACTGGGTGTACACGCGACGCGGCATGGCGAGACGAACGAGGTCCATGTCGGCCGGCACCTCGGTCCCGTCGGGCTTCTGGCCGAACATCACAGTGCCGATCTCGCAGGCCCGGATGCCGCCGAGTTCGTACAACGACACGGCCAGCGACTGCCCGGGATACTGGAGCGGAGAGATGTGCGGCAGGAAGCGGCGCGCATCGACGAACACCGCGTGCCCGCCAACGGGGCGAACGATGGGGACACCCAGCGCAGTGAGTTTCTCGCCGATGTACTCGTTGGTCCGCACCCGATAACGCAGGTACTGCTCGTCCACGATCTCGTGCAGGCCAACCGCGATCGCCTCGAGGTCACGGCCCGCGAGGCCGCCGTAGGTCGGGAAGCCCTCGGTGAGGATCAGCCGGTTGCGAGCGGCGGCGGCGAGCGTGTCGTCGTTCACGGCCAGCCAACCGCCGATGTTGGCGAAGGCGTCCTTCTTGGCGCTCATGGTCATGCCGTCGGCGACGGCGAACATGTCGCGGACGATGTCCTTGACGCTGCGCGAGCCCTGCCCCGGCTCGCGGCACTTGATGAACCAGGCGTTCTCGGCAAACCGGCAGCCGTCGATGATCAGCGGTTTGCCGTGACGCCGCGCGATCTCGGCCGTGGCGCGGATGTTCTCGAGGCTCACGGGCTGGCCGCCGCCGGCGTTGTTGGTGACCGTCAGCATCAAGATCGGAATCCGCTCGCCCGAGTCGTGCAGCAACCGCTCCAGTCTCGCGAGGTCGATGTTGCCTTTGAACGGGTGCAGGTCGTCGGGATCGTGCGCCTCGCGGACGACAAGATCCACGGCCTCGGCGCCGGTCGCCTCGATGTTGCCGCGCGTGGTGTCGAAGTGGGTGTTAGACGGGATCACCTTGCCGGGCCCAGCAACGATCGAAAACAGGATCGCCTCCGCCGCCCGCCCCTGGTGCGTGGGGATGATATGGCGGAAGGGCATCAGCTCGCGCACCGCCGTCTCGAAGCGATAGAAGGACGGTGAGCCCGCGTACGACTCGTCGCCGCGCATGACCGCGCTCCACTGCTCGGCGCTCATGGCGCTGGTGCCCGAGTCGGTGAGCAGGTCGATGATCACGTCGTCCGAACGAATCGCGAACAGGTTCCAGCCCGCCTCGGCCAGCAGCGCGCGGCGTTCTTCGACGGTGGTCAGACGGATCGGCTCCACGACCTTGATCCGGAATGGCTCGATGATGGTCTTCATCGCCGCGGATTCTACGGTGCCGGTGGTCGGATCCGTCGGATTTTGCAGCGCCAAATCCGACGGATCCGACCACCGGCACCGTGCTTCATAGTCGTTCCCTATCGGATCGGTACGATAAATCGATTAGATCTACCGAACCCCGGACGGTATCGTTTGCGCACTCAAGTTTCATCCCCCGTTCATGGAGTCACGCAAATGAGCTCGTTGATCAACACCACCATCAAGCCGTTCAAGGCCACCGCGTTCCACAATGGCGAGTTCGTGCAGGTCACGGACGCCGACGTGAAGGGCCAGTGGTCGGTCTTCTTCTTCTACCCCGCCGACTTCACCTTCGTCTGCCCGACCGAGCTCGGCGACGTCGCCGACCTCTACGCGCAGTTCCAGAAGCTGGGCGTCGAGATCTACAGCGTGTCCACCGACACCCACTTCACGCACAAGGCCTGGCACGACGCGTCGGAGACGATCAAGAAGATCGAATACCCGATGGTTGGCGACCCGACCCACGCGATCAGCCGCAACTTCGGCGTGTTGATCGAGGAAGAGGGCCTGGCGCTGCGCGGCACGTTCGTCGTGAACCCCGAGGGCGTCATCAAGGTTGCCGAAGTGAACGACCTCGGCATCGGCCGCGACGCCAAGGAACTGCTGCGCAAGGTGCAGGCTGCCCAGTACATCGCCGCGCACCCGGGCGAGGTCTGCCCGGCCAAGTGGACGCCTGGCGAGAAGACGCTGGCTCCGTCGCTCGACCTCGTCGGCAAGATCTGACGATTAACCCCCTCCCACCCCTGTGGGAGGGGGATTTTCCGAACCGTGGTGAACTGACAATGCTCGACGCCAATCTCAAGCAGCAGCTGCAAGGCTACCTCGCCCGCATGACCCAGCCGATCGAGATCGTCGCGACGCTCGACGGCAGCGACGCCGCGGCAGAGATGCGCGCGTTGCTCGAGGACGTCGCATCCCTGTCGAGCCTGATCACGCTGAGCCAGCGAGATGCCGACGGCAGCGTTCGCGCGCCGTCGTTCACCGTGACCCGCGTCGGGGCCGATATGGGCATCCGCTTCGCGGGCATCCCGATGGGTCACGAGTTCACTTCGCTGGTGCTCGCTCTGCTGCAGGCCGGCGGTCATCCGCCCAAGGCGGACGCAGCGGTCATCGAGCAGATCAAGTCGCTCGACGGCGACTTCGATTTCGAGGTCTACATTTCGCTGAGCTGCCAGAACTGCCCGGACGTCGTGCAGGCACTGAATCTGATGGCGGTGCTCAATCCGCGCGTGCGCGCCACGATGATCGACGGCGCGCTGTTCCAGTCCGAGGTCGAGGCGAAGCAGATCATGGCCGTGCCGACCGTGCACCTGAACGGCCAGCCGTTCGGCCAGGGTCGCATGACGGTCGAGGAGATCCTCGCCAAGCTCGATCGCAATGTCGGCGCGCGCCAAGCCGAGCAGCTGAAGTCCAGAGCCCCGTTCGACGTGCTGATCGTCGGCGGCGGCCCGGCCGGCGCTTCGGCGGCGATCTACGCGGCGCGCAAGGGCATCCGCACCGGCGTGGTGTCGGAGCGCTTCGGTGGCCAGGTGCTCGACACGATGGGCATCGAGAACTTCATTTCGGTGCAGGAGACGGAGGGTCCGAAGCTCGCCGCGCAGCTCGAGAACCACGTCAAGAGCTACGATGTGGACATCATGAACCTGCAGCGTGCGGCAGCCCTGCTGCCGGCAGACCAGGATGGCCTCTACACGGTGCAGCTCGAGAACGGTGCGAGCCTGCGCAGTCGCAGCGTGATCCTCTCGACTGGCGCGCGTTGGCGCGAAATGAACGTGCCCGGCGAACGCGAGTATCGGGGCCGCGGTGTGGCCTATTGCCCCCACTGCGACGGTCCGTTGTTCAAGGGTAAGCGGGTCGCGGTGATCGGCGGCGGGAACTCGGGCGTCGAGGCCGCCATCGACCTCGCGGGCATCGTCGCGCACGTGACGCTGATCGAGTTCGACAACCGGCTGCGGGCAGACGAGGTGCTGCAGCGGAAGCTTCGCAGCCTGCCGAACGTACGCGTGATCGTGTCCGCCCAGACCACCGAGGTGCACGGCGCCGGCGGCAAGGTCAATGCGCTCAGCTACCGCGACCGCAACTCCGGCGAAACACATCGCATCCAACTCGAGGGCGTGTTCGTGCAGATCGGCCTGCTGCCGAACACCGAGTGGCTCAAGGGCACGGTGGCGCTGAGTCCGCGGGGCGAAATCGAGGTGGATGCGCGCGGCCAGACGTCGCTGCCGGGCGTGTTCGCGGCCGGCGATGCGACGACCGTGCCATACAAGCAGATCATCATCGCCATGGGCGAGGGTTCGAAGGCGGCGTTGAGCGCGTTCGATCACCTGATCCGCTCGTCCGCGCCAGCCGAGCAAGCGGCCGCCGCTTGAGGTGCCGGTGTTACGGTTCGTTCGGTTCGGAGCGACACGCTCCGAACCGAACGAACCGTAACACCGGCACCTATTTGGTACAGTTACGTCCACCGCGACCGCGCTTTGCCGTTGCAAGGACCTCTGATGATTCACAAGATCAGCCCGGCACTTGCCGGCGCGACCACGCTGCTCCTCAGCGCCTCGCTCACCTGGGCCGGAGAACCGCCCCCGACCGCCCCGCCCTTCTCCGAGACGGCCTACCGGACCCATATCGAGCGCCTTTCTGCCGACGAATTCGAAGGGCGCGCGCCAGGCACAGAGGGCGAAAAGAAGACGCTCGCCTACATCGAGCAGCAGTTCCGTGCCGCCGGTCTCCAACCCGGCATCGGCGACAGCTTCCGGCAGCCGGTGCCGGTCGTCGAGATCACGACGCATCCCGACGACACGATGCCGATCCGCGGCCCCAAGGGCAGCACCGCCCTGCGTTACGGTGACGACATGGTGGTCTGGACGCGGCAGCCGGTGACCGAGTCGCGTGTCGCGGACGCCGAACTCGTCTTCGCAGGCTACGGCATCGTCGCACCGGAGTACGGCTGGAACGACTACGCCGGCCTCGACATGCGCGGCAAGATCGCGGTCGTGCTCGTCAACGACCCGGGCTTTGCAACGCAGGATCCGAAGCTGTTCACCGGCAACGCGATGACCTACTACGGTCGCTGGACCTACAAATACGAGGAGGCCTTGCGCCAGGGCGCCGCGGGCCTGTTCGTCGTCCACGAGACCAAGCCGGCCGGATACCCGTGGGAAGTCGTCCGCAACGGTTCGGCCTCGCAGATCGACCTGCGCATCGACGACTACGCGACGCAACGCCTCGCGCTCGAGGGGTGGATGACGCACGAGGCCGCGCAACGCGTGCTCGCGCTGGCTGGCGAGGATTACGAGCAACTCAAGCAAGCCGCATCGAACGTGAAGTTCCGTCCGCGCCCGCTCGGGGTAAAGGCGAGCGTCGGGGTGCGTAACGACGTGAAATTCTCGACGACCTACAACGTCGTCGGCGTGGTCCCCGGCAGCGAGCGGCCCGATGAGTACTTTCTCTACACGGCCCATTGGGACCACCTCGGCAAGACCGCGGGCGCGGACGACAGCCACGTCGACACGATCTTCAACGGCGCGTCGGACAATGCCACCGGCATCGCCGCGCTGATCGAGCTCGGCCGGGCGTTCGCCGCGACGAAGCCGCGTCCGGAGCGCTCGGTGATGTTCGTCGCCGTCACGGCCGAGGAATCGGGACTGCTCGGCAGCCAGCATTTCGCCGAGAACCCGCCGGCTCCGGTCGCCAACATGGCCGGCGGGCTCAACATGGACAACCTCTATGCGATCGGCAGGACGCGTGACATCACGGTGATCGGTTACGGTGCCTCGGAACTCGATGAGTACCTGCGTCGGGCAGCCGCGAAGCAGCAGCGCGTGCTCGTGCAGGAACCGTCACCCGAGAAGGGCTTCTACTACCGCTCCGATCACTTCAACCTGGCCAAGCAGGGCGTGCCGATGCTCTACACGAAAGCCGGCATCGACAGCCCGACCAAGGGCGCCGAGTATGGCCGCGCGTGGCTCGATGACTACGTCGCGAACCGCTACCACAAGCCATCGGACGAGTACGACCCCGCGTGGGATGTCAGCGGGACGCTGCAGGATCTCGAGTTGTACTACGACGTGGGCCTCGCAGTCGCGAACGAGAGCGGCTGGCCGAACTGGCGCGAAGGCAGCGAGTTCCGGGCGATCAGGGACAAGAGCCGCACTGCGGCAACCGCACCCTGAATGGACACCGGGCTGGCCGCGCGCACGTGGGCGGATTTCCGCACGCACTGGCGCACGTCGCTCGCCCTTCATCTGCTGATGCAGTTGCTGGGTGCGGCGATCTTCACGCCGATCGTCTCCTGGATCGGGCGCCGGATCGTGCTCGCCTCCGGCGAACCCGTGATCAGCAATTTCGACATCGCGGCCTTCGCGTTGTCGCCGGCCGGCCTTGCGTTCGTGCTGGTGATCGTGGCATTGACTGTAAGCCTGCTGCTCGCGGAGTTCGCCGGCCAGAGCGGGATCGCCGGGCAGGCGATCGCCCGGCATCGCGTCACGGTTTGGTCCACGGTCGCATCCGTACTCCGACTGCTGCCAAGGCTGATCCTGCTCTCGGCGCGCGTGTTCCTGCGCCTGCTGCTTCTGGCGCTGCCATTTCTGGCCGCGGCGGCCGCCATCTGGTTCACGATGCTCGGCGGGCACGACATCAACTATTACCTCGCGGAGCATCCGCCCGAGTGGCAACGCGCAAAGCTGATCGCGGTGGCCCTGGTTGCGGCTTATGCGTTGCTTGCAGCCTGGCAGCTCGCGCGCTGGCTGTACGCCGTGCCCGCCCTCGTCTTCACCGGCGTGTCACCCGCGCGCGCCCTCGCAGATAGCGCGGACGCGACGCGTGGCCGGCTGGTCCGGATTGCGTTGCCGTTGCTGCTGTGGTGGCTGCTGCTCACCGCGGCGGCGATCGCGATCACCTGGGCGTTTCGCCAGGTATCCGACGCGGGACTCGACTGGGCCGGCATCGACGTGCGCCGCGTGCTGCCGCTCGTCGCCGTGTATCTCGTCGTGACGCTGGTCGGCGGATTCCTCTATGGAGGCCTGCTCGTCGCCGGACACCAGTTTCTCGTCACGCGGATGTACAGGGAGCAGATGGGTGACGACTGGAAGCCGGCCAAGCTCGCACTCAGCGACGAGCGCACCCGAAGTCTCGCCCGGCCCGTCACATTCGCCATGGTCGGCCTGCTGGCCGCGGCATTCGGCGCAGCAGGGTACGTCGCCTCGCAGCTGGACCTCGAACCGGCGGTAGCGATCACCGCGCACCGCGGCGCCTCGGCGGTGGCACCTGAGAACACGATGGCTGCCTTCCGAGCCGCGATGGAAGCCGGAGCGACCTACGCCGAGCTCGACGTCCAGCACACCCGCGACCGCCGACTGATCGTGCTGCACGACGGCGACGTGATGAGGATGGGCGATGATCCCCGCAAGGTGAGCGAGCTGACTGCCGCGGAGATCGGGGCGATCGACATCGGCCGCAAACGCGACGCGACCTTTGCCGGTGAGCACCCTCCGCCGCTCGAGGAAGTGATCGACCTCGTGCGCGGCCGGATGAAGATCAACATCGAGCTCAAGTACAACGTGCCCGATCCCGAGCTCGTGCCCGCGGTGATCGATCTGCTGCGGCGCGAGGACTTCCTCGACCAGGTCGTGATCACGTCACTCGACTACGCGGCGCTCAAGCAGGTCGAGAGCATCGAACCGCGCCTCGTGACGGGCCACATCGTGACGGCAGCCATCGGCAACGTCGTGCGCACGGAAGCCGATTTCGTCAGCCTCAATGCCGCGCGAGCCACGCCTTCACTGGTACGACGCGCGCATGCTGCGAGCAAGGACGTCCATGTCTGGACCGTCAACCAGCCGGAAGTGATGCTGCGCATGATCGAGCGTGGTGTGGACAACATCATCACCGACGATCCAGCCCTGCTTGCCCGCGTGATCGACGAGCGCAAGGCCCTCGGCACGCTCGAACTGCTCGGCCTGCGCCTGCGCGTGCTGTTCGACATCCCGCCGCCCGAACTCACCGACCCGGCCGCAGTCCCGGCGCTCTAGCCGGCGGACGATACGCCCGGGGGCCCCGGAAGTCCCGCGCTCGTCGCGCCGGACCCTTAACATACGCGTGTCAACCGAACCCGAGTCACGCCATGGCCGGCGCCAGCCTGATCGCACTGCTCGACGACATCGCCAGCATCCTCGACGACGTTTCCGTGCTGACCAAGGTCGCCACGAAGAAGACGGCCGGGGTACTCGGCGACGACCTCGCGCTCAACGCACAACAGGTCTCGGGCATCAAGGCGAACCGCGAGTTGCCCGTCGTGTGGGCAGTGGCGAAGGGCTCCCTGGTCAACAAGGCGATCCTCGTGCCCGCCGCGCTCGCGATCAGCGCGATTGCACCGTGGGCGATCCTGCCGCTGCTGATGATCGGCGGCCTGTTCCTCTGCTACGAAGGCTTCGAGAAAATCTGGCACAAGCTGACCCATCGCAAAGCAGCGGACCCGCATCGCGAGGTACTGCGCGAGGCCCTCGCCGACCCGAGCGTCGACCTGCGCGCCGTGGAGAAAGACAAGATCAAGGGCGCCATCCGCACCGACTTCATCCTCTCCGCGGAGATCGTCGTCATCACGCTCGGCACCGTGGCGGCCGCGACGTTCGGAATCCGGGTCGCCGTACTGGTCGGCATCGCGTTGCTGATGACCGTGGGCGTCTACGGACTGGTCGCCGGCATCGTCAAGCTCGACGACGCCGGGCCTTTACCTGAGCCAGCGCAGCGGTGACGGCACACTGCCGGCGCTGTCACGTCGGCTCGGGCGCGGCATCCTCGTCTTCGCGCCGTGGCTGATGAAGCTGCTTTCCGTTGCCGGCACCGCGGCGATGTTCCTCGTCGGCGGCGGCATCCTGACGCACGGCATTCCGTGGATCGAGCACTGGTTCGAGGAGGTCGCAAAGCGCTCCGAGGGACTGTCCGGACTCGACGCGGTGCTGGCGGCACTCGTGCCGATTCTCGCCAACGCGGCCGTTGGCGTGGTCGCCGGAGCAATCGTCGTCGCGATCGTCAGCCTGGTCCGCAAGGCCTGGCCGAGCGCGCCAGCCGATCGGACACGAACTTCGGTTACTCACGACTGAATTTGCGCCGCCCCGGTATTAGCCTTGCGCGGTCGACTGCCGCCGCCGGATACCGCAATGGAAGCCCTTAAGTTACTGCTGACGACCGATATTGGCCTGCTCAGCCTCGGTGCCATCCTGTTCATGATCGTGATGGCGATCTACATGTTCACCCGGTTCCGCAAGCTGATGAACCAGGAGCCGGGCAAGGAAGGCTGGAATTAAGCCCTTTCGACGCCTCGGGAATCCCTGATTTGACAAACGCCACGTGGCGGCGGTATGTTGCACCGCAGCAATGTTGCAATGCAGCAATTTTATGAGGATCCCACGATGATCAGCAAAGTGAAGGAATTCGTCGCCGAGCAGGCGCAGGTCCTGGCCGGCCAGGCCCAGAAGCTCGGCAAGGCGCCCGTCGAGACCGCGCGCGAAGCCGCCGTCAAGTCGGCCGCGGGCATCAAGTCGTTGAAGGACCCGATCCGCGCGCTGGCGCGCTCGGGCGTCAAGCTGACCGCGATCTCGCAGGGCACGGCCCAGAGCCTGATCGAACTGCAGGCCGAAATGGTCACCACGGCGCTGACCGAAGCGGCTGACCAGCTCGAGCGCGCGGCGCGCGCGAACAACGTGCTGGACCTGGCGCGCGACCAGGCCGACGTGCTCCGCGCCACCCGCGAGCGGATCGTCAGCGACATCACCCAGGCCGTGACGATCTTCAAGGATGCCGGTGGCGACGTGCGCAAGGTCGCGACCCATACCTACGCGAGCGTGACGGGCAAGGCCGAGGCCAAGCCGGCTGCGAAGCCGCGCAAGAAGGCCAAGCGCCCCGCCCGCAAGGCACCGGCGCGCAAAAAGTAACCGACGCGGCGGGCGCCGGTCGTCCCGGCCCCGACGCACAGAGATTCGACCGTTCTCCCCCTGATTGCGCCCTCTTCGGAGGGCGCTTTTTTTCGTTCGCCGCCGTTCGCTGTCTTTCGGCGCGTCGGACCCGCTAGACTCCGGGCGTGACGGAACACCACCAGTGACCGACACGCCGACAGAGCGTGAGGGAGAGAGCCCCTGGGCCAAGCTGCGCCGCCGCAAGGTCGTGCAGTGGGGCGTTGTTTATGCAGCGGGTGCCTGGGGATTCCTGCAGGGCCTCGAATACGTCACGGACACGTTTCAGTGGCCGGGGCAAGTCCAGCAGCTCACGACCCTCGCGCTGCTCGTCGGCTTGCCCGTCGTGCTGGTCACCGCGTGGTACCACGGCGACCAGGGCCGCCAGCGGGTCAGCGCGGCCGAACTGATCATCATCACTCTGCTGTTCCTCGTCGGTGGCGGGATTTTCTGGCGCTACGACCAGGCGAGCCAGGCGCCCTCGCCCACCGCTGCATCGCTGCAACCACAGGGTGGCGCGCCGCAGACACCTGCGATGTTCGACGACAAGTCGATCGCGGTGCTGCCGTTCGTGAACATGTCCGGCGATGCCGAGAACGAGTATTTCTCGGATGGCATCAGCGAAGAGATCCTGAACGTGCTCGCGCGCGTGCCCGAGCTCAGCGTGGCGGCGCGAACCTCGTCGTTCCAGTTCAAGGGCGAGAAGCGCGACCTGGCCGAGATCGCGACCCAGCTCAAGGTGCGGATGGTGCTCGAGGGCAGCGTGCGCAAGCAGGCCGAGCGGGTGCGCGTCACGGCGCAGCTGATCGACGCGGCAACCGGGTTCCACCTGTGGTCCGAGACCTACGATCGCGAACTCAAGGACATCTTCGCGATCCAGGACGAGATCGCGCGGGCGATCGGCAATGAACTCAAGGTGCGCGTGCTCGGCCAGGGAGACGGCACCGCGGCGGTCAGCGGCACCACGCACGTCGAAGCGCACGATCTCTACCTGCGCGGACTCGCGCTCTGGCAGGTGCGCGAGGAGGAAGAGCTCTTTGCCGCGATCGACGCGTTCGAACGTGCGATCAAGGCCGATCCCGGCTTCGCCGCAGCCTGGGGTGGCCTCGCGATTACCTATGCGGTGCTGCCCGCGTACAGCAATCGCCTGACGCCTGGTGAGACCGCGGCACGCAGCCTGGACGCCTCCCAGCGTGCGCTCGCACTCGACCCGACGCAGCCTGAGCCCTACCTCGCGATGGGCAGCGTCGCAGGCGCTTTCTCGGGGCGCAGGGAGACGGGCGCGGCGCTGATCCGTCGGGCGATCGAGCTGCGACCTTCGTCGGCGACCGCCCACCAGTGGCTCGGCACGATACTCGTCGAAATGGGTGAACTGGAGGCCGGCATCGCCTCGCTCCGGCGAGCCGCCGAGCTCGATCCGCGCTCGCTGATCGTCGCGAGCAACCTTGCGTCGATGCTCTCGATTGCCGGGCGCAATGAGGAAGCCATCGCGGCCTGCACGCCAACCCTTGAGTACGCGCCGGATTCGATCCTGTGCACCGGCGTGATCGCGCTCTCGCAATTGATCCTCGGGGATCGTGAGCGCGCCCGTCCGTTCTACGACCGCTGGGCCACGGCATGGGGCGGAGGCACGGACCAGCAGGTCGCGGAGTTGTTTGCCGCTCTTGAAGGACGCGGCGATCGAAAGGCATTTGCGGGCCGCCTGGTGGCGTTCCCAGAGCGCAGCTGGAGGGATCCCGGCAGCGGCAACCTGTTCAGCGACCTCGATGTCCCGGTGTTGCTCATGTTGCTCGGCGAGCCAGGCCTTGCGCTCGACTACGTCGATCGCGCTTCCCGCGGCAACCCGATCGACCTCGCCTGGGGAGTGTTGATGCCCAGCCTCGACCCGATCCGCTGCAAACCGCAGTTCGTCGCCGCTGTCGATCGACTCAAGATCGTCGACTACCGTGCTGCCAGGATATGCGCCAAGGGAGATTGAGTACCACGCTCGCTGCCGTCTCGACGAACGCATCACGACCTGCACGTTTCCGCAGCGCGAGTAAGTAGATTCGGATCTGCTCGCCCACACCTCACGGGTGTACAAAGGATCCGAGCCCCGCCTGTCGATACCGGCTGGCGGTCGGCGACACGGGGCCGGAGCGGGCGGAGCGCATTGGATCCTCCTCCAGTTGGAGGTCCGCCCCTCGCGCCCGGATCGCAGGATCGCACCGGGTGGCCATGGCTCGCCGAGCGCGTGACTCAGTCCGACCGGCGGCCAGGTGCAGCAGGCCGGAGCCAGCAAGGCCGAGCGTGGTCGCACCGCGCCCGGCCTTTTGAATCAGGCGCCCTTCACCCATGCCTCGACGACGCGCGACAGCACCTCGAGCGGCATCGCGCCGCCTTTGAGGACCTCGTCGTGGAAGCCGCGCAGGTCGAAGCGCGCGCCGAGCTTCGCCTCGGCCTCCGCGCGCAGGCGCACGAACTCGAGGTGCCCGATCTTGTACCCGCAGGCCTGCGCGGGCCATACGCAGTAGCGATCGATCTCATTCTCGACGGCGCCCCGCGCGAGGCCGACGGTTTCCTCCATGTAGTCGGCCGCCTTCTCACGACTCCAGCCCTTCCAGTGCATGCCGGTATCGACCACGATCCGCACCGCGCGATACAGGAACGACTGCAGCATCCCGAGCCGGCCGAGCGGCAGATCGCGGTACATGCCGATCTCGTCGGCGAGCTGCTCGGCGTACAGCGCCCAGCCTTCGATGAATGCGTTCATCAACAACGTCTTGTGCAGCAGCGACGTGCCCTCCGCCTCCAGCGCGAGCGTCAACTGCAGGTGATGCCCGGGCACGCTCTCGTGGTAGGTCAGTGTCGGCAGCGCCCACTTCGGCCAGATCGCGGTGTCGGCGAGATTGATGTAGTAGGCGCCAGGGCGGGTACCGTCGAGGCTGCCGGTCTGCGCATAGCCGCGCGGCGCGCCAAGTTCGATCGCCGGCGGCACCCGGCGCACCTCGACCGGCGTCTTCGGCAGCACGCCGAACAATTCGGGCAGGCGACGCTGCATCGCCTCCACCTGCGTGTTCAGGTCGGCGAGCAGTTGGGCCCGACCTTCGTCCGTGTTCGGGTAGAGCCCGCGCGGGTCCTGGCCCAGCGCGGTCATGCGCGCCCCGACCGGACCCTCGAGGAGACCCTGCGCTTTCAACAGTGCGTCGGCCTCGGCCGAGATCTCGGCTACTTGCGCGAGGCCAAGCACGTGGGCCTCGTCCGGAGTCATGCGCGTGGAGGTCTGGTAGCGCAGGCACAGCGGGTAATACGACTCACCGCCCGGCCGGCCGCGGATGCCAGCCTCGTGGCTGGCGCGCGTCCGCTGCTCCGATACCAGCGCGATCTGCGCGTCGAGCGCGGTCGCCAGCGGGCCATCGACGATCCGTTTCGCCCGTGCGCCCCAGTCGCCGGCCAGACCCTTCTCGGTCGTGCGCCGTGCGAGCGAGCTCACCAGCGTGGACTTCTCGCCCGACAGCGCACGCAGTGACCTGAGTTGCAGCAGCGTCTTGTCGGCGACGAAATCCGGCGGAACGATGCCGCGCTTCAGGTCGTCGCGCGCTCGGCCGGTATCGTTTCCGATTTCCATTGCGAACGCGTCGAGCCGCGCGAGATAGGCCTCGGCATCAGCGGCCGACTCGATCGGGTGCTTGGTCGCGATGAAGTCCGGCGTCGACTGGTAGGCACCGGTCAGCTGGCTCACCACGTAGGGCACCGGATACGCGTAGGAATCGACGCCCCCGAACGGGTGTGACGCGATCTCGCGACCGATCGTCGCCACCCAGGCGATGGTCTCGAAATCGGAACGGTCGCGACCCTCGAGGCGCCCGGCATCGACCGACTGCAACTGCGGCCAGGCTTCGATCA
Organism: uncultured Gammaproteobacteria bacterium; assembly: GCA_963777725.1. Lineage (GTDB taxonomy): Bacteria > Pseudomonadota > Gammaproteobacteria > Steroidobacterales > Steroidobacteraceae > RPQJ01. Next base: position 59,077 of record CAVZRR010000020.1, on the reverse strand, counting down.
GCGGGCCCAGCACGTTCATGCGGCCGGCCGGCGAACGGTCGTCCAGGCGCGACCTCGCGGCGGCGTGCCGGCCGGTGTCCAGGCCCAGCGATGTCGCGGTCTGGGGCGCCGCCACCAGCAGTTTCTCGAAGATCGCCTCATACAGCGCGCGCGCACGGGACGCTTCTGAGCCGGGCTCGGCTCGCGCGGGCGCGTGGAGAGCACTGGCGAACGCCAGCGCGATGCTCGATGCGAGAAAGTCTCGACGGTCCATGCGGGGGCTCCTGGTGTGCTGCAGGCTACATCATGCGGGATCGCAGCCGGATCGTCCGCCCGGCCACCATGAATTCGCCCCGCCCGCGATGGTGGATCGTGCGCGGCGCCCTCACCGCAGGATCGATCCACGCCTTGCAGACCTCGAGCACGAAAAAGTTGTATTTCGTGACCAGCCGTGTGTCGACCACCCGGCATTCGAGATTCGCGAAACACTCGGCGATCAGCGGAGCCTCGACCTGTGCCGCCGGCAGCGCCGTCAGGCCGAACGCAGCGAACTTGTCCTTGCGCCGCCCCGAGACGTTGCCGCATTTCACGACCGCCTCCGCGAGCTTGACGGTCGGGATGTTGATCACGCATTCCTTCGACGAGCGGAGCGCGTCGAAGCTGAAGTTCCGGTCGCTGACCACGCAACCAACGAGCGGCGGCTCGAATTCGAGCATCGTGTGCCACGACATCGTCATGACGTTCGCGCGGCCGCGATGCGTCGTCGTCAGCAGCACGACCGGGCCCGGCTCCAGCAGCCGATAGACCCGCGCGAGCGGCAAAGAACGCCTGGGACTGTTTCGTGAGCGCTGCGTCATGTGCTTCCCGCCGCGAGTCTACCCCTGGCGGTCGCGCCGCCGCATCCCGCGACGGCATTTCGCACGGCGCTATTGCGGGTCACTCGCATGCGCCGCAATGTGTCTGAAACGCACGAACCTGGCGTGCAACCGGAGCTCTCGATGAGCACCCTGACCAAGTTTGCCCTCGGCGTGATGGGACAATTGCGGCCGCGCCCGGCCAAGGGCGACGCGCGTTCGACGATCAAGCTGCCGGCGCCGGACAAGCGCGGCGGCGTGCCGTTGATGCTGGCGCTGACCAGGCGTCGCTCGACGCGCGAATTCGCAAAGAGGCCGCTGCCATTGCCCGTGCTCTCGAGCTTGCTGTGGGCCGCTTTTGGCGTGAATCGCCGCGGCGGTGGCCGAACGGCACCTTCGGCAATCAACGCGCAGGAGATCGACGTCTACGTGGCACTGCCGGACGGCGCCTATCTTTACGACGCGCGATCACACTCGTTGCGGCTGGTTGCGGCCAGTGACCTGCGCCGCATCACGGGCTACCAGGATTTCGTGGACGAGGCGCCACTCGACCTCGTCTACGTGGCCGATCACTCGCGGATGAAGATGGTTCCGGTGGGCCAGCGTGAGAGCTATGCGTCTGCGGCTGCGGGGGCCATCACGCAGAACGTATACCTCTATGCCGCCAGCGCTGGGCTCGCCACCGTGATCCGGGCCTGGATCGACCGCGCCGCGATCGCCAATGCACTGGGCCTCAGTCACGATCAGCAGGTGCTGCTCTCGCAGACCGTCGGCTATCCGAGACGCTGAGCCAGATCCCGAGCCGCGCTGCCCAGGCGACCCGTCAGTGCGCCCAGCGCCGTGGGATTCAGCGGCGGATCGATCTCGGCCATCGTGACCTGGAATACCGCTTCCTTCAGCGCGGCCAGGCCACGCGAAGCAACCACGGAGCGGCCGGACACCAGGAACGTGTCGAGGTCGCCGAACGCGATCAGTCTCGGCTTGGCTGCAGGCTTGAAGTCCCGCAGCGTGCGCCCGTCCAGTGCGCGCCTCACGTTCTCGGCAGCGCATTCGCCCATCTGCAGCGCGTAGTACGCCTGCTTGGCGAGCGGGTGCGGCAGCGCGGCTGCGTCACCGATCACGAACACGTTGTCGAAGCGCTTGCTGCGCAGCGCGGCAGTGACCGGAGCCCACTGCCGCGGTTTGTCGGCAAGTCCGGCTTCATGCAGCAGCGGCGGCGCCGTCACCCCTCCGGTCCAGATCGTGAGATCGGACCGGACGGTGACCCCGCCACGGAGCCGAACCTGCTTCGGGGTCACCGCGATGACCGGCGAGTCGGTGAGAATACGGACGTTGCGGCCCTCGCAGTGCGCGCGCACGGCCGCGTCGAGCCTGACCGGCGTGCCCGGCAGCAATCGCGAGCCAGCTTCGACCAGGGTGATCACCAGGCGGTCGAGTCTTGAATATCGGCGCAGGATCTCGCCAAGCGCTTCGACGCCTTCGAGTCCGCCGCCGACGATGACGACCGACTTGCGGCCTCGTTTGCGAGCCAGCGTCGCGAGCTCCCGCCCGATCGCCGCGCAGTCGTCGACGCTCTTGAACGGCATGGCATGACGATCCGCTCCACGCACGCCGTAGGTCTCGTCCACTCCGCCGACGGCGACGATGCAGGCGTCGAAGCCGAACGTCCGGCCCGTGGTCGTGGACAGGTGGCCCGCTGCCGCGTCGATCGCAGCAACCTCCGCGCGGACGAATCGATGCCCGGCCCGCGCCACGATTCGGCGACGTGGCAAGCGCAGGTCCGACGTGCGCTTCACGCCGGAGATCAATTCGTGAATGTTCGGCAGCCACTCGAACGACGCGGACCGATCGAAGACGGTGACCGCGAATTCGCAACCCAGTTGGCGGGCCGCGGCCAGGCCGGCGAAGTTCGCGCCGACGATCGCGATGCGGGGGCGCGATGCCCGTGGGCGCGCAGGACGCATGGCGCTGACTCTCCAGAAAGCAAAGGATGGCAAAGCCATCCGCTCGGCTATCATGCACCGAACAGGGGGATCACATGAACACAAGAATTCTTGCCGGACTCGTCGGCCTGCTGATGGCGGCTCCCGTCGCATTCGCCGGGGCCACGGCAAAGACCGCACCCGAGCCAGTCGCACAGAAGGCCGTGCTCGTGACCGGCGCCAGCACCGGCATCGGGCGCAAGATCACCGAACGCCTCGCCGCCGAGGGCTGGTTCGTCTATGCGGGCGCGCGCAAGGATAAGGACCTGGCCGAACTCGACGCGATCGAGAACGTCCAGTCGGTGCGGCTGGACGTCACCAGTGCAGCCGACATCGCCGCCGCAGTCGAGACGATCACGAAGGCCGGCCGCGGCCTCTACGGCCTCGTGAACAACGCAGGCGTGGCCATCCGGGCGCCGCTGGTGGATACGAAGGAGGAAGACTTCCACTACGTCATGGACGTGAACGTCTATGGCCCGTACCGGATCACGAAGGCCTTCAGTCCGCTGATCATCGCCGAGAAGGGTCGTGTCACGACGATCAGCTCGATCTCAGGCATCCTTTCGGCGCCCGGCCTCGGCGTCTACAGCATGAGCAAGCATGCGATCGAAGCCTTCGGCGACGCGCTCGCCGCCGAGATGGCGCCCCTCGGCGTGCAGGTGAGTCTCGTCGAGCCGGGTAACTATCGATCGGAGATCAGCCGGACCGCCGTCCAGCGCATGGGTGCGGGCGCGGACTCGCCGCTTGCGGACCGTTCACAGTATCCGGAACCGGACGCAGTCGCGGCCGCGGTGCTGCACTCGCTGTCCGACGCGAGCCCGAAGCGTCGCTACATGGTGACGCCGAACGCGGCTGAAGCCGAGTTGACGATCAAGAAGGCGATCGAGGAACTCGTGCAGCTTAATCAGGACCAGCCGTACAGCTACGACCGGAAGGCGCTCATCGAGATGCTGGACGCGAAGCTCGGGCAGTAAACCGGTGCCGGTGGTCGGATCTGTCGGATTTGGCATTGCCAAATCCGACGAATCCGACCACCGGCACCGCGCAGACTACTTCGGCAGGATCACGGCGTCGATCACGTGGATCACGCCGTTGCTCGCGCCGATGTCGGTCTTGACGACGTTGGCGCCGTCGACGGTCACCTTCCCGTCAGCGACCTTGATCGCCACGGCCTGGCCGTTGACGGTCTTGGCGCTCGTCAGCTTCACGACGTCGGCTGCCTTCACCTTGCCCGGCACCACGTGGTACGTGAGGATGCTCGCGAGCTTGGCCTTGTTCTCGGGCTTCAGCAGCGAGTCGAGCGTGCCGGCCGGCAGCTTTGCGAACGCCGCGTCGGTCGGCGCGAACACGGTGAACGGGCCCGGGCCCTTGAGGGTTTCGACGAGGCCCGCGGCCTGCAGTGCCGTGGCCAGGGTCTTGAAGTCACCGGCGGCAACCGCGGTATCGACGATGTCCTTCTTCATCGCGCCGTCCTTGCCGTGGTGATCAGCAAACGTGGTCGGCACGAAAGCCAGCGCGCCGACCGCCGCCACGGTGGCGAGGGACGTACGCAGGGAACGCATGATCTGCATTGGAAATCTCCTTTCAGGGATGCCGCCGGGGGATGCTGGCGACATTCCCCCTTTCGCCCCCTGACTCCGGCTGGTTTCCCTTGTACAGGGGCACGATCACGACCCGGCCCGGCCCCGGGGACCGGGGACCGGGGAGGCGATTGTTGCGCCACTTCTCAGTTCTGTCCCGGGCTGTTTCTCCTTATGTCACCTGCGCGCGTAGGCTCGGCAACATCCCTGAATTGACGGGCAGGCATGGATTCCTCGAACGCAACTTCCAGCTCGGGCGCCGGGCCGCAGCCGCGCAAGACGGCGCGCCGATCCGTGCGCGAGGTCTTCGAATCGCTGCCGCTCGCGGCACAGTTCCGGGTCACCGCGATCGCCGCGGTCACCGTGACGTTGCTGGCGGTCCAGGTCGTCATCGCATTGTGGGACACCCGGTTCGCACGCGAGGAAGCGATCGACCTCGCGAGCAGCAGGACGACGTCGATGGCGGCGCGGCTCGAAGCCACCGGAGGCGGCGCGCTCGACAACCTCGAGGGTCACCCGGAACTGCTGGCAGCGACGTTCCGACTGCAGGGTGGCGACGTGCTGCAGAGCTATTACCGTGACGCCGCCACCGCGAGTCCCGGCTCCCGACCGCCCGCTGCGCTCGCATGGACGTCGCGACCGAGCGGCGCACTGCATTGGATCCGGCAGTTTCTCGCGCTCGAACCGATCTACGTCGAGAGTCCCGTCCAGCTCAGCCGGGGATTGAGCGGCACCGTCAGCATCCTGGTCGATCACCACTGGGTCTGGAACCACGCAGTGCGTCGCGCGCAGCAGACGCCGGTCGCGCTGCTGCTCGGCTTCCTCGTCGCGCTGGTGGCCGCCAACATGCTGAGGCGACAGGTCGTCGAGCCGCTGGCGCAACTCGCGCAGACGACGCGAGTCAAGCAATTGCCGGTGCCGAGCGAGCCGCGCAAGTCCCGCCGCCGCAGCAACGAGCTGACCGAACTCGCGACCAACTTCGAGGCCCTGGCGGATCGCCTGGTCGAATACGAGGGCGCGATGAGCACGCTGCGCCACGCCTCGAGCCAGCAGATCATCGAGCGCACGCGCGAGCTCGAGCAGCGGTTGCGCCGCGCGGAGGCCCTGACGCGGTCCAAGGACGAATTCCTCGCGAACATGAGCCACGAGATCCGCACGCCCATGAACGGCGTGCTCGGCATGGCGGAGCTGCTCGCCGGCACCGAGCTCGACAAGCGGCAGCGGCGCTTCGTGGACTCGATGCGCGCCGCGGCCGAGACGATGATGCGGATCATCAACGACATCCTCGACGACTCGAAGATCGAGGCGGGCAAGATGGACCTCGTGCAGGAGCCGTTCGACGTCCGCGAGCTCGCCGAGCAGGCCGGCCAGCTCTATGCCGGCCAGGCCGAGAGCAAGAAGCTGGAGATGATCTGCCGGATCGAGCCCACCGTGCCGAGCATCGTCGTCGGTGACGCGCTGCGGCTGCGCCAGGTGCTCGGCAACCTGCTGTCGAATGCCGTCAAGTACACGGATCAAGGCGAGATCGAGATCCGCGTCGGGCTCGACGACTCGCGCGACGGCCAGTGCCGGCTGCACTTCAGCATCCGCGACACCGGTCCGGGCATCCCGGCGGCCGACCACACCGGCGTGTTCGAGGCGTTCACCCAGCTGGACAATGGCTCGCGGACCGGCGGCACCGGCCTCGGGCTGTCGATCGCGAATCGCCTCGTCCGCCTGATGGGCGGCGAGAAGATCGCGCTCGCCAGCGAGGTCGGTCGTGGCAGCACCTTCTCGTTCGTGCTGCCGTTCGAGATCAAGGTGGCGAACGCCGTACCCAACCGCGCGAGCGACGAGTTCAGCGGGCTGCGCGTGCTGGTGGTCGATGACAATGCCACGAGCTACATGCTGCTCGAGGAAATGCTGTCGAACTGGTCGGTCGAGGTCAGCGTGCTCAATCGCGCGAAGCTCGTCGGCGACCGGATGCACGACGTCGCCACGCGCGGCAAACCGTTCGACATCGTGCTGCTCGACCACAACCTGCCCGACGCCACCACCGAGCAACTGCTGCGCACGATCCGTCTCGACCCGGCAATCGCGGGGACCTACGTCGTGCTGCTGAGCGCGCTCGACTTCAATGCGTCGTACGAAGGCACGCAGGCCATTGCGCCGGACATCTGCATCGCCAAGCCGGTTCGCGAGCAGCTCCTGCGCAGTGCCCTCGAGGCCTCGCGCCAGCCCCGCAAGCCCTTCCTGCCGGAGTCCGCGCCCGTCGAGCGCGTGTCGACGACCGAACGCGGCGACCAGCCTGCGCTGGGGCTCAACGTACTGGTGGCGGACGACAACGCGATCAACCGCGAAGTGGCCGTCGCGATGCTCGAGGAACTCGACTGCACGGTCGTGCTCGCGGAGGACGGTCGCGTCGCCGTCGCCAACGCGCAGCAGCGACGCTTCGACGCGATCCTGATGGACTGCCAGATGCCGGGCATGGATGGCTACGCTGCCACCGAGGCCATTCGTCGCCACGAGAGCGAGCGCGGCCTGCCGCCGACGACGATCATCGCGCTGACCGCGAACGTCATGGCGCGCGATCGCGAGCGCTGCCTGGCGGCCGGGATGAATGCCTTCCTGGCCAAGCCCTTCAAGGGCGAGCAACTGCTCGAGTTGCTCGAGCCCATTGCCGCGAGTCGCGCAGCGTCGAGTCCAGCGCCAGGCCAGGCACCGGCCGAGCTACCGGACACGGCGCCCCCGGTCGCGGAGAGTCCGCGGCCGCTGTCGCTGACCGACGCTGAAGTCGGTGGCTTGCTCGAAGCACCGGCCGCCGATGCTGCGCCAATCTCCCGGCTGCCCGTGCTCGACCTCGAGCAGGTCCAGGCCATCCGCGGCCTCGGCAAGCCGCTGGTGTTCGAGCGCCTGTGCGAGATGCTGTTCAGCTCGTCCACCGACGCCTTCGCCCGCCTCGACACGGCGCTGGCCGACGGCAATCTCGAGGAAGTCGCCGCGGCGGCCCACGCCTTCAGGTCACCCGTGAGCAATCTCGGCGGCCGGCGCCTCGCCGACCTTCTCGAGCGTTGCGAGACTGCAGCGCTCGAAGGGGCCGATCTCGCCGCCGTGCGGCGCACAGCCACCGGACTGAAACCACACTATGCCGCGCTGGTCGCGGCGCTCGAAGCCGAGACACGCCGCGGCACGGGCACCGGCTGAGGAACACACGACCCATGAACCAGACCACCGAGATGACGACCATCCTGATCGCCGACGACGATCCGTCGCACCTGATGCTCGCCGAGGCCGCGCTCGCCGGCGCGGGATTCCTCGTGCATACGGCCGCCGACGGCGAAGAAGCCGTGCAGCAGTTCGCCCTGGTGCAACCCGACTGCGTCGTGCTCGACGTGATGATGCCGAAACTCACCGGGATCGAGGCTTGCCGCCGGATCCGCGAGCAGGCCGGCAGCCAGTTCGTGCCAATCCTGATGCTGACGAGTCGCAACGACCTGCCCGCCATCAGCGACGCCTATGCCGCCGGCGCCAGCGATTTCGCGCAGAAGGGCATGAACCCCCGGCTGCTCGTCGAGCGGGTGCGATTCCTGCTGCGGGATCGCGCGCTGCAGCAGGAACTCCGCTCGAGCCGCTCGAAGCTGCTGCTTGCCCAGAGCATCGCGCGCGTCGGGCACTGGGAAATCGCGATCGACGGCAGCACCGTGCACGTTTCGCCGATGCTCGGTGAGCTGCTCGGCGTCGACGCCGGCCGCCTCGCCCGTTACGAGGACTTCGTCGCGCTGCTCGACTCGGCGGAGCGCGACGACGCCCGCAAGGCCTTCATCACCTGCGCGACGGGCCACGGTCGCTTCGGCCTCGACCACCGGATCCGCAAGCCGGATGGCAGCGTGATCTGCGTGCACCAGGAGGCGGACCTCGTCGCGGGCGCGGACGGCGCCGGCGATGGCGTGGTCATCGTGACGCTGCAGGACCTCACTCGATTGCACCGGGCCGAGGAAACCGTCCGGCTGCTGTCCTACTTCGATACGCCGACGGGCCTGCCGAACCGCCGCCACCTCTCCGAGCAGGTCGCGCTGGCCCTCAAGGAGGCCTCGAGCTCGGCCGCGTTCGGCGTCGTCGCGTTCCGCGTGCACAACTTCGATCGCGTCGCGCAGGCGCAGGGCCTCGAGGCGGCGGACAAGCTGATCGTGCAGATGGCCCGACGCATCGAAGGCGAGCTCGAGCGAATCAGCCATGGCGGCACCATCCTGTGGCGCACCGACCTGCCGTCGGTCTGTCGCACCGCGGACGGCGAACTGTCGATCCTGTTGCGCAGCCGGGTTTCGGCGGAGCACATCGCGACCGTCACGCACGCCGTGCTCGAGTCAATCGCTGCGCAGGCCCTGCAGGCCGACGCCGACTACGTGCCCGCGATCAGCGCGGGCGTCGCGCTGGCGGAAGGCGACACCACCAGCGCCGAGCAATTGCTGGTCAACGCGCACTCGGCCGCCGATCTCGCCACGGACCCACGCAGCTGCACGTTCTACTCGCCTTTGCCACAGGCCCAGCTGCGCCGGCGCCTGCTGATCGAGTCCTCGCTGCGCGGCGCCGTGGAGCGCCGCGAGTTGCAGCTCGTCTACCAGCCGCGCGTCTCGATCGACAAGTTCGAACTGACCGGCGTCGAGTGCCTGGTGCGCTGGGATCACCCGCAGTTCGGCGCGATCCGTCGCGAGGAGTTCACCGCGATCGCCGAGGAAGCGGGCATCATCGACGAGATCGAGCGCTGGATGCTCGAGGAAGCTTGCCGGACGCTGGTTGGATGGCACGAGCGCTACGAGCAGGTCTTTTTCGCGTCCACCCGCCTGTCCGGCCGCCAGCTGCGGGATCCGCGGCTGGTGACGACGATCCAGACGGCCATCGAGCGCCACCGGCTGCCGGCCGACGCGCTGCAGATCGAGTTGTCCGAGGCGAGCATCATCGACGCTCCGGACGCAGCCCACGCCGTGCTCGCGGACCTCCGCAAGCGCGGCGTGCGCATCGGCATCGACGACTTCGGCACCGGGCATTCCTCGCTCGGCCAGATCCGCCGCGTGCCGTTCAACTCGATGAAGCTCGATCGCGCGCTGATGGCCGATCTCTACACGGATCCGTGGGCGCAGGGCGTCACGGCTGCGGTGCTGGCGATGGCGCGAGCCATGCAGATCCGTTCCGTCGCGGACGGCATTGACGATGCCGGGACCGTCGAGATGTTGCGCGCGCTCGGCTGCGACGAGATCCAGGGCCAGCTCGTCTCCCCGCCGCTCAAGGCGCGCGATTTCGAGGACTGGCTGGAGCGCGGCGGAGCCCGCCATCTCGGCCGCCAGCGCATCGAGGAGCTCGGCGCGGCGCTCGACCTGCCCGATGCCGCCGTAGACGACATCATGAAGTGGGCCAACGGCTGAGCCCCGCGATCAGATTCCGAACACCTTCAGCAGCCCGTCGGTGAGGCCCTCGAGACCGCGGCCCGTGATGCCCGATTTCCGGCCGAAGTACGGCATTTCCTCGTAGACAAGGATCCCGGGGCCGCCCGAGAAATTGTCGTTGAACAGGCCGCGCATCCCCATCAGGTAGGCGCCGAACGTCTCCGACCGGCGCCGCGAATAGTCGAGGTTCGCGCTGAAGCCGATCGTAGCGCCCTGGTCGATGCTGCGCCCGCGATCCGCGGCTTCGATCCTCACGCCTCGGCAGCCCTGCACGATCAAGCGGCCGGGCCCCTCGAAGACCAGGTAGCGGAACTGGAACGTGATCCACGCGCCGAGGCCGAATCGCCAGTGGCGCGTGATCCAGATCGGACGGCTGACGTTCTGCACGACGCCGACGAGATTGCGCGGTTGCAGCACTAGCGGCGCACCCTCGGGCAACTCGAGCACACCGACCTCCGCGAATGGATCGGTCTTGCTCGACACCACGAACGGTTCCGCGCCGGCCGCCCGGATGCGCGTCAACGCCACCATGCCGGCGGCCAGGCTCGTGAGCGGATAGCCCCAGTCGAGCACCCACTTCGTGTCCTTGCGGCCGCGATCGGCCGAGCTCTGCAGGAAGTCCGGGTGGACGAGCAGTTCCTCGTGCTCGCCGATGCGGATCTCCTGCGAGACTGCCGAGACTTTCGCCCGCAGCGTCGTGCCCTGGGAGTCTGTCTGGATCACGTCCGGTGCGCCGCCGGCGCGCTGCCGCAGGCGAATCGGCGGCCGGCGTGACGCCGCCGGTGCGACGACGAAGTACCAGAACGCCTTGATTCCCACCGGTGCCAGCGTGATGAGCACGAGGATCAGCAGCGCATTGACGAAGACCTTCCGTACCGTGCGCTGGATCCGCTCCGCCTGGCGCTCGGCAGAATCGAGTGCCGCGCGCTTCGTGGCGATCAGGTCGTCGAGCGGTGTCAGGATTGACGCACCCGCCGACTCGACCAGCGCGGCCTCGACCCGGCTGACGCTGCGCGCCTTCGCCAGGCGACCGCGGGCCACGTAGAAGCTCGTGCCGGCCACGTCGTACTCGCGAGCCGCACGATTCGCCTCCTCGACCAGTCGATTTCTCTCCCGCCACGCCGCGGCACCGGGCAAGCGGCCGAGGATGGGCTGTGCGGCCTCGAAGCGCTCCAACGCGGCCTTTCGCGCCAGGTACGCATCATAAGTCCGCAGCGTGCGCAGCCGGGCGTTCTCGAAATCCTGCGCCGTGGTCCGCAGCAAGGATCGGTGCTCCGCCAGTTGACCCTGGAGGCGTTGCAGCGCGTCGCGCTCGGCCGTCAGCAACTGCAGTTCGATCTCGGTGCGCAAGTCGTCCTCGAACCCCTTGCCGGTCAACAGGGCCAGCGTCTTCTGCGTGCTCGTGCGTCGGCGACTCTCCGTCGCGGCAATCTCTCGAGCCAGCACCGAGATCCGCAGGTCGAGAGCGACCTCGGTTTGCGTCTGCGCGGCCTGCAAGCGTTCGTTGACGTCCTGCACCTGGGCCGCAGCGAAGTCCGCCAGGCTGTCCCGGCCACTCTCGAGGCGGGCGATGAGCTCGGCGTCCGGGAGCAGGCCCTTCAGCTGCGCCGTCAGCAACGAGGATTCGTCGCGATACGCATCGAGGGCGACCAGCGCCGCGAGGATGACCAGCAACAGGACGAACCGGCCGGCCAGCCAGCCCGCGATGGTTTGGGTGGGAAGCTGCAATTGATCAATCCACCGGGATGACCGCACGCAGACTACAGTCTGGTCGCGGCTGTCGGCAAACCACGGCGCCCGGCGCCGGCCCGGCGGCCGAGACCGCGGCGCCGGCACGCGCTACTTGCAATGTCATTGCGTATTACTTGCTTACGCAAGTACCTGCTGGTAGTATGCGTGCCATGCAAAACGAAGCCACGAATGCCGTGTTGCGCCTGATCCGGGCGCAGTCGTACCTGCAGGGCCGGTTTGCCGCCGAGCTCGGCGGCGTGCACGGCCTCTCGCTCAACGAACTGATGCTCCTGATGCACCTCGACCAGTCGACCGGCGGTCGTCTCCGTCGCGTCGATCTCGCCGACCGGCTCGACCTGAGCCAGTCGAGCGTCACACGCATGGTCGCGCCGCTCGAGAAAATCGGTCTCGTCACGCGTGGGGAGGACACCCGCGATGCCCGGGTGGGCTACGTCGTGCTGACGCGCGCCGGTCGGCGCCTCGCGCGCGACGGCGCCAAGACGCTGGCGGACCTGGCCGCCGCGGTCTTCGCGGACCGCTGGACCGCGCAGGAAGTCGCGACGCTGGGCTCGCTGCTCGGGCGATTGACCGTTTCGCTGCCCGGGCAATTGGTAGCCAGCTGAGATGACGCTGGTCGCCTACACGCGCGAGGTCAGCCCGACGCTCGCCGACTGCGAACTGACGCATCTCGAGCGCGAACCGCTCGATGTCGCGCGCGCGGCGGCCGAGCACCACGCGTACGAGGATTTGCTGTCGCAACTTGGGGCGACCGTGCGTCGGCTGCCGGCCGCGCCGACGCTGCCGGATGCGGTCTTCGTCGAGGACACCGCCGTGGTCCTCGACGAGATCGCGATCATCACGCGACCCGGTGCCGTTTCGCGACGTCCCGAGACGGCCCCGGTCGCCGCGGCGTTGGCCGCGCACCGGCCGCTGGCGCAGATCGAGGGTCCGGCCACGCTCGACGGCGGCGACGTGCTGGTCGCGGGCCGCCGCCTGTACGTAGGCCTCTCGACGCGCTCCAGCCCTGCCGCAATCGAGCAACTCGCCACGTTGCTGCGACCTTTCGACTACGAAGTCGTCGCAGTTCACTTCAGTGGCTGCCTGCACCTGAAGTCGTGCGTCACACAGGTGGGTGAGAACCTTTTGCTGCTGAATCCCGCCTGGGTCGACCCTTCCGTCTTCGCGGGTAACCGTACGATCGAAGTCGATCCGACTGAGCCGCACGCCGGCAACGCGCTGGCGCTCGGCGGCGCCGTCATTCACGCGCAGCACTTTCCGCGGACCCGTGCGCGGCTTGAAGCTGAGGGACTTGCGCGTCCGTCCAATTGCGCTCACGGAACTCGTCAAGGCCGAAGCCGGCGTGACGTGCTGCAGTCTGCTAGTGCACGGCACCTGACTCGCGCAGACCCGCTGCTCAAACCAGCTTCAGCTCGATCAGGCTCTGCGCCATTGCCGCGGCGGATTCGGCCGCCGGAATGAACGTGATGCCCAATGTGCGGCGCGTCAGCGTCGTATCCACCTGGAGCTGCTTGCCGAGTTCGGGAACCGCCAGGCGCGCCGCCGGATCGAAGATCGCGACCAGCCTGACCGCCCAGTCCGGCAGCACACGGGTCGGCGCCTTGCGCGCGGCGTCACCGAGGCTCGCCCGGATCGCCTGCGAGATCTCGATCAACCACAGGCAGTCGGCGGATCCCAGGTAACGGCCGCCACTCGGGGCGTCGACCTCGACCGCGAGTCGGTGCATGCGCGCCACGTCGCGCACGTCGACGCAGGCAATCGACATGCGCGGCACGCCGGGATACTTGCCCTGCAGCATCATCTGGACGATTTCGGCCGACGTGCCAATGTCGCGGTCGAGGGCCGGGCCCAGCACCAGACCCGGATTGACCGACGAGTAATGCATGCCCGACCGGTCCTGGTCGATGAACTCGCGCGCGGCGCGCTCCGCCAGCGTCTTCGACTTCGTGTAAGCCGTGACGCCCGGGGCTTCGACCTGCGTCCAGTCCGCCTCTGTGAACGGAGCGGTGCGATCGCGAGCGTGGCCGTAAGCTACGGCGGCCATTGACGAGGTCTGCACCAGCCGCTCGACTTTGGCCGCAGCCGCAGCACGCATCACCCTGAGCGTACCCTGCACCGCCGGGCGGATCAGGTCCTGTTCGTCCTTCGGCTGTTTCGCAGGGAACGGCGACGCGACGTGCAGCACGTGCGCGCAGCCGGCGACTGCTGCATCCCAGCCGGTATCCGCCTCGAGGTCCGCCTGCGCGAATTCGAGCCGCGCTACGTCGGCGTGACGCGCCAGCGAATCGCGCACCTCGGCGGCTCGCTGCAGCGATCGCACGGTGCCGCGGACGGCGTAACCGGCGTTGAGCATCTCGACGGCGCAATGCTTCGCGATGAAGCCGGAAATGCCGGTGATCAGGACGGTTGGTTTGCTCAAGTCATGCACCCCCTCTTGGCCGCGATGCTACCCGACCCGGGGGCGCCGGTCGCCCGGGTTCACGACCACGATCGTGATGCTCGAGTCGAGCGGATCGAACAGGATCCGTGCCTCGCCGCGCTCGAGCTGCCGGATCACCTGCGCGATCTTGGTTTCATGCGATACGTCGCGCTCGCCGTAGTCCGTGCCCTCGCGCAGCACGAATGATTCGACCACGCCATGCAGCGCCTCCGCCGATAGCTCGCTGTGCGGCACCTCGACCGGCAGCGGTCGCTCCCGTTCCTCGTCCCAATCGCCCAACCGCGTCTCCCGACCCTTGCGACCCGATCCGTACGCCAGTATGCGGCGGTTCGCGACAATCGGTATGATCCACGGCCCTCCTGCCCCGTGGCGGCCCGCCATGCGGCGCCTCAGCGAAACATGAAGACCCCTCCTGGCCTGCAGCCCCTGATCGACGATGGCGTGATCGACGAAGTCCTCCGCTCGCTGAAAAGCGGCAAGGAGGCGACCGTCTACCTGGTGCGCGCGGGCTCGAGCACGCGTTGCGCCAAGGTCTACAAGGACATGGCGCGCCGCAGCTTTCAGAAGCGTGCCCAGTACCAGGAGGGCCGCGCGGTCCGCGGCAGCCGGCAGGGCCGCGCCATCAGCAAGAGCACGGGCTTCGGCCGCAAGGAACAGGAAGCCGCCTGGAAGAATGCGGAGGTCGACGCGCTGTACCAGCTCGCGGCCGCCGGCGTGCGCGTGCCGAAGCCCCACGGATACTTCGACGGTGTCCTCGTCATGGAACTGGTCGCCGATGCGGCCGGTCACCCTGCTCCGCGGCTCGGTGAGGTGGAACTCTCCACCGAGACTGCCCTCGAGTACCACGATTTCCTGATCCGGCAAGTCGTGCGGATGCTGTGCGTCGGGCTCGTGCACGGTGACCTGTCCGAGTTCAACGTGCTGGTTGACCCCGACGGGCCGGTGATCATCGACCTGCCGCAGGCCGTCAACGCCGCCGGCAACAATGCCGCGTTCGCGATGCTCGAGCGGGACGTCAACAATCTGCGCACGTCGCTCGGCCGGTTTGCACCAGAGCTGCTCGACACCGAGTTCGCGCGGGAAATGTGGTCCCTGTTCGAGCAGGGCGAATTGCGGCCGGACAGCGCGCTCACGGGCCGGTTTGCGCTGGATGCGACCGCCGTGGATCCGAACGACGTCATGCTCGTCATCGAGGACGCGCGTGAGGAAGAGATCCAACGGCAGCTGCGGCTGGCGAGCTAGCCCCGTGTTGCCACGACCCGGCGCCGAGCGTACCTTCCGCGGACCGTCTCGAAACGAGTGAGTACCATGCACGCCCTCGCCAATCGCCTTGCATTGACAATCGTCGGCACCGTGGCGCTGGCCATCCTGCCGCGCGCCGCCACAGCCGACGTGGTCACCGGTACCATCACCCCGGCGGACACGACGGTCGTCGTCGTCGATGCCACCGGCGCCACCGTGGCGCAGTTGAAGTCCGGCCCCTACCAATTGCAGTTGCCGGTCGGCAAGTACAAGGCGAAGTGCCAGGCACCCAGGCAGGGCGAGCAGGACTTCCTGAGCCTGTCCGAGCCGGTGACCGTCAACATCGACTGCAAGTAACGACTGCCGGTGACGGACGCTACCGGACCCACTGCGCCGCACGACCCGAAGTCGCCGCCGGCCCCAGTCAGGACGGGCGGCTGGAGGGCCAACGCCCGGTTCGCAGCGGACATCGTCAATACGCTCGCGATACCGCTATTGACGGTCGCGGCCACGGTGGTCGGCCTGTACGCGACGAACTCGCTCAAGGAACGCGAAATCGCGATCGCCAACGAGAGCAACCTGCAGTCCCTGCGCAACCAGCGCGAGGAATCGGAGACCAACCTGCGCTCGGCGATGTTCCGCGAGCTCGTCGGTCCGCTGCTGCAGAGCGAGGGCGGTAAGACCGCCGCGGGCGACCAGGCCGACCTGCCGCGTGCCCAGCGACTCGCACTGCTCGCCGAGCTGCTCGCGCTCAACTTCCACGAGCATTTCGAACTCGGACCATTGCTGAGATACGTCGATACGCTACCCGGCCAGACCGAGGAAGCGCGCG
Source organism: uncultured Gammaproteobacteria bacterium (assembly GCA_963777725.1). Classification (GTDB taxonomy): domain Bacteria; phylum Pseudomonadota; class Gammaproteobacteria; order Steroidobacterales; family Steroidobacteraceae; genus RPQJ01. Next base: position 42,999 of record CAVZRR010000020.1, on the reverse strand, counting down.
CACGACTGCGCAGCACTTCGCGCCGGGTCATTTCGCGGCAACTGGCACCGTTGCTTTCGTCGGCTGCGCTCGGCGAGGGCCAGCATCCCGCCTTCCTCGAGATTTCGTTGAACTCCGACGTCAGCGACCTGACCGCCGGGCTGCAGTCGTGCGCGATCCCTGAGCCGGCATCGCCATCGGCCGGAGGTTCCATCACGTTGTCGTGCTCGAGCAGCGCACAGGGCGCGCCACTGCGCGTCGTCTCGCCCGACGGCCAGGACAGCCTCCAGGTGAACATCCGGGCCGTGAACTGGGCAGCGCAGACGGTGGGCGTCTACGCGCTGGTGCTCGGCCCCGAGGGCGAGTCGCAGCGTCACACGCCGCCGATCGAGTTCACGCTGTCGCCGTACTCCTTCCCGTTCTCCGACAACACGCTGCTGCCGAGCGGCAATCGCTTCGGCATTTACCTGACGCGGATCGACATCGTCCCCGAGGTGCTGCAGGTGATGCGGCTGTCGTTCGTCTGGTTTCCAAAGGACTTCGTGCCGCCCCGGGAGCGACCGTTTGACCTGGACGTAAACGCGGTGCTGGAGCCGCCCGCAACGCAGTAGCACGCACTTTCGCCACCGTGTCGAACAAACTCGCCCTCGCCGCCCGCGTCATCTCCGAGGGATACCTCCCGGCCCGATTGGCTTTGCTGCAGGGTCCACGCGAACCGGTGTCCGGACCAGCCGCGCCCGACCGGATTCGCGGCATGCTGCTGGGCCTGGCGATCGGCGACGCGCTCGGCAACACCAGCGAGAGCCTGACCCCGGCTCAGCGCGCCGAGGCGCACGGCGAGATCCGCGACTACCTGCCGAACCGTCACGCCTCCGACCGCCGTGCGGGACTGCCGTCGGACGACAGCCAGCTCGCGTTCTGGACGATCGAGAGCCTGCTCGAGTGCGGCGAGCTCGATCCGGACGACCTCTCCGCACGTTTCGCGTCGCGCGAGATCTTCGGCATCGGCCAGTCCGTCCGCAAATTCCTCAGCAACCGCGAACAGGGCGTCACGCCCTGGTATCACTGCGGCGCCGAGAGCGCCGGCAACGGTGCGCTGATGCGGATCGCGCCACTCGTGCTGCTGCAACCCGCGGGCACCAATGCCGCCTTGTGGCTCGACACGGCCCTGGCCTCGATCGTCACCCATCGCGATGCCAGCTCGGTGGCATCGTGCGTCGCGTTCGTGGATCTGCTTGCGCGGCTGTTGCGGCTGTCCGCGCCACCGAAGCCAGAGTGGATCATCGCGTCGTTCGTCGCCACCGTTCGCCAGGTCTGCACCGACCAGCCCTATCGGCCCCGCGGCGGGCGCTACGCAGACTGGAATGGGACATTCCCCGACTACCTCGAGCAAGTCCTCGGCGACGCCAAGCGGCACGGCTTGAGCACCCGCGAAGCCTGCGACGCCTGGTACTCGGGCGCTTACCTGCTCGAGACCGTGCCGAGCGTGCTGTGGATCCTGGCCAATTACGCGCACGATCCCGAGGAAGCGATCGTCCGGGCCGTCAACGACACCAAGGATAACGACACGGTCGCCGCGATCGTCGGCGCGGCCATCGGCGCGCTGCACGGCCGTGCGGCGCTGCCGGGGCGTTGGCAAATGGGCCTGCTTGGGCGGACCACTGCGAACGACGACGGCAAGGTGTTCCGCTTGATCGAGTCAGCCGTCCGGCGGGAGTGGCGGGAAGACTAGACGCCGCCGGCGAGTCTTCGTCGCACAGCGCGTCGATCCTCAGCGCGCCGGTGTCTCGGTTGCGAAAGCCGCGAATCCCGCGAGGAATTTCGCCAGTTGCTCGCGCACTTTCTCGTCGCGCAGCTGGCCCTGCTCGTCGAATAGCTGGGCGGCCCGCGAGACCATCAACCGTCCCCCGGCCCAGTGACGCACTCCAAGTGTGCGCATGACCGGCAACCACGCGTTCTGGGCCAGGATCGTGCCGAAGCCACCGGGCGACGCGCCGATCAGCGCGAAAGCCCGATTGCCGAAGACCCGCGAAATGTCGCTCGAAGGACGCGACAACCAGTCGATCGCGTTCTTGAAGACTCCAGGAATGCCGTTGTTGTACTCGGGCGTCGCGAGCAGCACGCCGTGGCAGGCGACGACCTTCTCCTTCAGCGCCGCCACGGCTGCCGGTAGCCCCTCGCGCTGCTCGAGGTCGCCGTCGTAGAGCGGAATGCCGTGCAGCGTTGCAATCTCGAGCTCGATCGAATCGTCCGCCGCGGCCTGCGCCGCCCGCAGCAAGGCCGTGTTGAACGAGCCTGCGCGCAGGCTCCCGGAAATCCCGAGGATGCGATTCATTGGTTGCCCGCCTTGCCGTTGGATTCGGAGCCAAAGGTCACTGGTGCGGGTCCGCGCTGCTTCGGCCGCACCACGACCGTGCCGGCCAGTTTGTCGTGCCATCCCTGCTTGCGCGGGTCGAAGGCGACCCAGACGATGCCCGCCATGAATGGAATGATCGAAACGTAGTAGGCGAGGTAGCGCCCGACGAGTTGCCGCGTGCTCGGCTTGTCGCCCGTTTCGGCATCAACGATGCGTGCGCCGATGGCGATCTTGCCGGGCGTGGCCTGCCGGTAAATCCAGAACAGCAACACTGCGCCGGCCGGCAGGAGCCAGTTGATCAGGAAATCCGCCGGGCCCTTGAGCCAGGAGTCGGAGACCCAGTACTGCTTGCCGTAAACCGCGGTTACCAGAGGTACGGTGACGACCAGGATCAGCAGGGTGTCGATCAGCGCGGCGCCGACGCGCGGCCAGAAGCCGACGTATTCCAGGTCTGCGGAATGCACTGCCGGCATATCGATTCCTGCCTGAACGGTCGACCGAGTATGGACCCCGGGTTGTTCGCGGTCATCAAATCCGACGGATCCGACCACCGGCACCTCTCCCCTGCCGCTCGAGCGCCGCAAACGCCTCGCGCGTATACAGCGCCAGCCGGCCGGCCTCGGGCAGAGCCGAGGCATTGGCGGTGAAGCCGATGACGACTTGCCCGGCGTACGACATGAACGTGATGTTGAGGCCCATGCCCGAGATCAGCGTCGACACCGGGCAGAGGGCCTCGAGCCGCGCCCCGTTCAGGTACAGAGGGTCGCTCGGACCGCGCACGTTCGAAATCAGCACGTTGGACGGCAGGAAGAAGTCCACTGACTGGCGCGGGATGAGCGCGAGCGTCTCCCCGGCCGCGAACGTGAGCACTGCATATGCGTAGGCCACGTCCTTCGGCAGCGTGCGAATGCGTTCTTTGGCTGCGCGCGTGTTGGCCATCACCTGGCGCATGCGCCGACCTACCGTCGCCGAGGGCGTCCCCAGCGGCGTCCAGAAGATCGAAACCTCGGTGGTCGCCTGCTTCAGTTCACGGTCCTGCAGCGAGACCGGGCAGATCGCGACCAGCGCACGCTCGGCGGGCCGGCCGATGCTGCGCAGGTAACGATTCATCGCGGCGTCGAGCACGCACAGCGCGACGTCGTTCAACGTCGATCCCCATGCGCGCGCGACCGACTGCATCGCCTGCAATGGCAGGACCGTGTGCGTGATCGCCCGAGCGTTGCGGATCGGCTCGTTCATCGGCGTCAGGGGCGCCGTGAACGGACGGATGGTTTGCTTCGAGTAGCCGCGCAGACCCGCCAGTCCCTCCTCGAGCAGGTGCCCCGACCCCCAGCCGATCGCGAGGGCCGCCCGCGCGGCCTTGGCCGCTTCAGTCTCGAGACGCGGCAACAACTCCTGAGGCATCGCGTTGGCCGGCGCCGGCAGGCTGGTTTCGATCAGCGTGCGGATACGCCGGTCCCGTTGCGTACGCGACAGCGAGCGATGCACCAGCTCAATGCCGGATTCGCCGTCCACCAGTGAGTGGTGGACCTTGATGAAAATCGCGAACCGGTTGCGCTCGAGGCCGTCGATGAAGTACACGCGCCATCCCGGACGCGTCCGCTCGAGCATCGGCGCGTGCAACTCGGCGACCAGTTCGTCGAGCTGGGCGTCCGAGCCGGGCGCGGGCAAAGCCCGCTGCTGGACGTGCCAGTCCATGTCGAAATCGTCGACCTCGTGCCACTCGGGGAGGCCTGCCCTCAGCAAGACCGGGATCCGGTTGAACGGCGGCACCGGAGTGGCCTGACGGTACGCGTCGATGACCTGGTTCAAGACCTTGGCGCCGCCGCGGCGCGGTCGCTCGAAGATCAACACGGCGCCGACGTGCCGCGGGTTGTCCTGGTTCTCCGTCAGGAAGAACATCAGGTCGAGCATCGGGATCGCGATACCCATGACGCTTATGCGCTCCTGGCCGCCTCGCTCGCGCTCGAATCCCTGAGCGCGCGGCGCAGGATCTTGCCGATGTTGCTCCTCGGCAAGTCGTCGCGGAACTCGATGGTCTTCGGCTTCTTGTAGCCGGTGAGGTGCTCCCGGCAGTACTCCATCAGGTCCGCCTCCGTAAGCGCCGGATCCTTGCGCACGACGAACGCTTTCACCGCCTCGCCGGCCCGTTCGTCGGGCACGCCGATCACGGCGCATTCGAGCACGCCGGGGTGCAAGGCCAGGACCCCCTCGATCTCGTTCGGGAACACGTTGAACCCCGACACGATGATCATGTCCTTCTTGCGATCCACGATGCGGGTGTGCCCGCGCTCGTCCATGATCCCGATGTCGCCCGACTTGAAGTATCCGTCCGGCGTCATGACCTTGGCCGTCTCGTCGGGGCGCTGCCAGTAGCCCGCCATCACCTGCGGTCCGCGGATGGCAATCTCACCGGGCTGGCCGAGCGGCACCGGTTGGCCGGCATCGTCGAGGATCGCGATCTCCGTGCTCGGGAACGGCAGGCCGATCGTGCCGCTCCATTCCCGGATCAGGATCGGGTTGCAGGTCGCGGCCGGCGAGGTCTCGGTCAACCCGTACGCCTCGATGATCGGGCAACCGGTCAGCGCGAGCCACTTGTCCGCGACCGCCTGGTGCACGGCCATGCCGGCGCCGATCGTGATCCTGAGGCCGCTGAAGTCGAGCTTGCGGAACTCGGCGTTCTCGGCCATCGCGTTCAGCAGCGTGTTGACGGCCGGCAGCACGTTGAACGGCTGCCGGCGCAAATCCTTGGCCACCTGGTGGAGGTCGCGCGGATTCGCGATCAGCACGTTCAGTGCGCCGACGCGCATGCCGAACAGGCAGTTCGCCACCAGCGCGAAGGCGTGATAAAGCGGCAGCGCGCAGACGTACACGAACTGCTCCGGCACGGGTCCCCGGCTCGTGTCGTGCAGCGCCGGTTGCAGCCACGCCTCGCTCTGCAGCAAGTTGGCGATCAGGTTGCGGTGCGTCAGCATCGCGCCCTTGGCGACGCCGGTCGTGCCGCCGGTGTACTGCAGGAACGCGATCTCGTCCGGCCCGAGCGGCACCGGTGCGAGCGACTGTCCGCGACCCTGCTCGAGCACGTCGGTGAACTGCAGGTGCCCGGGCAATGAGTAACTCGGCACCATCTTCTTGATGCGTCGGACCGCGAAATTCACGACGGCGCCCTTCGGGAACCCGAGCAGGTCGCCGATCGAGGTCACGATCACGTGCTTGATCGGGGTACGCGCGACCACCTGCTGCAGCGTGACCGCGAAATTCTCGAGGATCACGATTGCTTCGGCGCCCGAGTCCCGCAGCTGGTGCTCGAGCTCGCGCGGCGTATACAGCGGATTCACGTTGACGACCACGTAGCCCGCTCGCAGCGCGCCCGCGAGTGCGACCGGGTACTGCAGCACGTTCGGCATCATGATCGCGACGCGCGCGCCGCGTGCGAGCCCCTGCCCCTGCAACCAGGCACCGAACGCCGCAGACAACCGCTCGACCTCGGCATAGGTCAGCGCGTGGTCCATGAAAGTGAATGCGGGTCGCTGCGCGTACGTCCGGAACGAGTCCTCCATCAGGTCCGGCAGCGAGCGGTACTGGGTCACGTCGATGTCCGCGGGCACGCCCGGCGGATAGTCCTTCAGCCAGAACCGTTCCATTGGCTCCCCCTTGGGTCCCGACCTCGATGGGGATACGTTGCGCCGCGACGCGCGAAGTCTCAATTCGCAATACGCAATGGACTGGCGCTGCGATGCAGCATTGCGTGGGCCTGCGCTGTCACGCCGCCATTCGCCAGCCTATACTTTGGCGACCTTAGCAGAGGCCACGCTGATGACAGCTCAAGACAGTCGCGCGCGAAGACCGCTCCTCGTCCTCCCGGTCGCGACGCTGCTGGCTGCGTCGGTCGGCACCGCAACGGCCGCCGACTGGCCAACGTTCAAGCCCGGCAATTGGACCTTCGAGCGGACCATGACGGGGCCCGGTCCGACCTCCGAGAAGTTGTCCCGCACCGAATGCACCGACCCGACCGCGGACCACAAAGAGCAGCAGTCCATGCTCACCGGGGCCGGCTGCCAGTTCACTCCGCTTGTGCAGAGCGGCAAGACGTACCGTTACTCCGCCACGTGCAAGATGGCCGGAATGTCGACGAAGTCCGACTCCGTCCTCGAGGTCGAGAGCGCCGAGGCCTATACGATCACGGTCGACTCGATCGTCGACGGTAACAAGACGCACGAGGTGCTGCGCGCGCGTCGCATCGGGGACTGCACGAAGTAGGCGTCCACGGCTCGCTTACACTCCCTTCAGCGTCCGGCCCTTCCACGCCCACCAATTCAGTAATTCCGACTTCGGCCGCGGTGTGCGCGCCGCATAGACCGCGCAACGGAACGTGTAGAGCACGCAGGGGTCCTGCCTCGCATCGGTGAGTTCGCAAAGCCGTGCATACAACCGCTCCGGGTCCCGGCGTGCGAGATCCTTGACCGACCGTACGCCGAGCCGCCGCAGGTCGGCTGCCATGCTGGGGCCGATGGCCGGTAACTGCTGCAGTTCATCGCGCATGAATGCCTCCCGCCATTGAATCCCTCGACGCACTAACTCAGCCTGGCACCCCGCTCCTCGAGCAACGTGCGCAGCACCGACCGGTGACAACGCGTCTCCTCGGCGCAGTAGCACCCCACCGAAAAATTCGCGTGCTTCGACAGCGCGGCGAGCGTATCGAGCAGCGCTCGGTTTTCCGGGGTCTTCATCTGCGCCCGGTACCGCCGCACGAACGATTTCCACGAGCGCTCGTCACCGGCTGCCGCGGCAGCCTGCGCCTCCTTCACCAAGGCCTCGCTCGGCGCCAGGTTCGGCAACCAGACGTCGTACAGATCCCGTGTGGCGTACTCGGCCTTGGGCACGCCACGTGGCGGCCGTCGCACGGTCCCGATTCGCAGGCCCTCTTCGGGATGCCGCGGACTGCCGAGTCGAACGATGCGAACCGTCATCGGGCGACCTCCTCGTTACAGACGGTTCACCAGCCGGCGCAGCGTGCCTGGTCCGGTGTCTTGCGCGCGATGCTCCCGCAGTTCTGCAATGAGCCGCGTCACGGCGCCGGCGACCCGCTCGCGCGCCCGTCGCAGAACCGCAGGATCATCGGCCTGGCCCCGGTAACGCGCCATGTCGATGGGTTTGCCGATCGAAAAGTAGAGTTTCTCCGGTCGCGGGATCACTGTGAGCCCGAGGCCGCGCACGACCGGCGGGAACTCGTCGCCGCCGCGCAGGTACCGATCGGCGATGCCGGTAGCCTTGAGGAGTCGGCCCAGCGGCGTCTGCATGTAGTCACTCGAATCCAGCAGCACGTCGTAGGCGTCCTCGGCGCCCACGGTCGCATATGGCGTGATCGTGTAGCCGTGCTCGATCGCGAGCCGGACGAAGCCGTAGCGTTCCTTCCAGATCAGCCGGTAGGCCTCGCCCTTGTGCTTGAACACCTCGCGCGCGCCGCCCGGGAAGACGAGGATGTGTTCCCCGCGCCGCATCAGTGCGGCACAGTTCGCCCGGCTGCCGAGAACCGCGCCCTGCAGCACGACGACGTCGCGCCAGACGGGAAACTTGAAGTGATTCCGGTCCGCGAGCAGGCGCAGCGCAACGCCGCGCTCCCGGAACAGGCCGTCGGCGAACAACATGACGTCCAGCACGCCGAACACTGAGTGATTGCCGACGAACAGCGTCGGCCGGTTGGCAGACACTCGGTCCAGGTGGTGGAACTCCGGTGCGAAGTACCAGCGCAGCACGCGATTGGCCCACCAGAAGCGGACCGGTGCGGGTGTCTTCAGCTGCGGAAGGGCGTCGTTCACGGGACTCAGGGGACTGCTGGCGTGTTTCCTCGACACCGGTGTAGCGACGCTTCGTCATCGGACTGCCTTGCCTACCATCGCCGTATTGTACAGTCTGTACAGATTGATCGCAACGCCGCGCACGTGCCCGTCGACACGTGAGAAACTTCGACCCAACCGAACCGTAACACCGGCACCTTCGATGCTCGCCGCGATCACCGTCCTGCTTGTCTTCCAGCTGATCGGCGAGATCGTCGTCGTCGCGTTCGGGCTGCCGGTCCCGGGTCCGGTCGTCGGCATGGCGCTGCTGTTCGTCTCGCTGATCGTGCGCGGCAGCGTGACCGAGGAGCTCGGCAGCACCGCGAACGGCCTGCTGCGGCACTTGTCGCTGCTGTTCGTCCCGGCCGGGGTCGGCGTGATGGCGCACCTGAACCGGCTCGCGAGCGAGTGGCTGCCGATCACGGTATCGCTGGTGCTCAGCACGTTGCTGACGATCGCCGTGACGGCGATCGTGATGCGCGCGCTACTCGCACGCCGGGCGAAGGATCGCGAGGCATGACCCAGCCACTCGCCGAAATCTGGGTCTACCTGTCGGCCACGCCGCTGCTGTTCCTGACGCTGACGCTGCTCGTGTACCAGGGCGCATACTGGATCTACCGTCGCGCAGACTTCCATCCGCTGTTGAACCCGGTCGCGATCTCGGTCGCGATCCTGGTGGGGCTGCTCGCCTTGACCGGAACTTCCTACGAGACCTACTTCGGCGGCGCGCAGTTCGTACACTTTCTGCTCGGTCCCGCCACCGTGGCGTTGGCGGTCCCGCTGTACGCGCAACTGGGCAAGCTGAAGCGCGCGCTGTGGCCAATCTGCGGCGCGCTGCTGGCGGGCGCGGTGACGGCCCTGGTGTCCGCCGTGGGCATCGCGTGGGCGCTCGGTGCCAGCGAGTTGACGCTGCTCTCGATCGCGCCGAAGTCCGTGACGACGCCGATCGCGATGGGCATCGTCGAGCGGCTCGGCGGCCTGCCGTCGCTGACGGCCGTGCTGGTGGTCTGCACCGGCATCATCGGCGCGATCGGCGCCAAGTACGTGCTCGACGCGCTCGGCATCACCGACCAGAGCGTCCGCGGCTTCGCGATCGGCACCGGGGCGCACGGCATCGGCACCGCGCGTGCGTTCCAGGAGAGCGAGGAAGCGGGCGCGTTCTCCGGGCTCGCGATGGGCCTGTGCGGACTCGTGACGGCCGTGCTGTTCCCGTTCGGCGTCTGGATCGTGCGCGCCCTGCAATGAGGTGCGGCGCTGGTCGCTGGCCAACGCTCTGTCCGCTGGCGCACAGACAGGCTGCAACCCGCCGCGAATACTGCGCCAATCACGATGCGTGGCGCGCCTGCGCCTCAAGGAGCACGAAATGACTGTCTACCGAGATCTCCTGGCATCAACGCTGCTTGCCACGACGCTGCTGGCCTTGCCGAACGTGAGCCACGCGGCCGTCGACCCGAGTCCCAATGGTTGTGTCAGCTGCCACGTGCTTGACCAGGCCAAGGGTGTCGATGCACGCCTGAGCGTCTCGCTGAAGGAATGGACCGCCGGCAAGATCGAGCCCGGCCTGCTCGCACAGAGCAGGGCGAGCTCGCCGGCCGGACTCACGCTGAAGGGCAAGCACCCCGCGGCAGAGGATTCGCTCGAAGACATCCCGGGCGCCTGCCTGGACTGCCACGACTCCGGGTCGAAGAAGGCGCCGCCTTTTTCCCGGCTGCTGCACCTCGTCCACCTCTCGGGCGGCGTCAACAATACGTACGTGACGAAGTTCAAGAGCGACTGCATGCACTGCCACAAGCTGGACACCAAGACCGGGGAATGGTCCATGCCGAGCGGCCCGGAGAAATAACGGCGCGACGGTGACCTCGGTCGGGCCGACTGCTGTTCACTTGGTATCATCTGCCAACCTGACCAGCAGCGCCCACGATGACACTCCTCTCCCGTATCTTCGGTAAAACCCCAGCTTCGTCCGACGCGCCGACCACGCCCAAGCCGGAGGCACCGGTCGAGGCGCCGCCGCGCCCCGATCCCGCGGCCCGCGCACGGGAGGAAGAAGCGAACCTGTCGCAGCTGATCTCGGCCGGCGACATGGCCGCGGTCGGCCAGTGGGTGCTCGAGGGCAGCTCGACCCGCATTCGCCAAATGGCGGCGCACTGCATCACGGATCCTGAGCAACTGCGTGAGCTGATCAGGGCGACGCGCCACGGCAACGACAAGACCGTCCATCGGATCCTCACCGACAAGCGCGATGAACTGCTCGCCGCGGAGCGACGGGCCCAGCAGCAGCAGGCGGATCTCGAGGCGGCCGCGGCAGCCATCGCACGCCACGCCGAGCGGCCGTTCGACGCGTCGTACGCGGCCACCCTCGGGCAGCTCGAGGCCCGGTGGCGCACGGTCGAATCACACGCGACACCCGATCTGCGGCAAGAGGTCGCGCAGTACCTGGTGCGCGCGCGCGAGGCGTTCGAGCGGCACCGGCAGGCGCTCGAGGCGGAGGCGGAGCAGCAGCGAGCTGCAGCCCTCGCCGCCGAAGAGGCCCGCCGCCAGCGCGAAGTCGAGGCGCAGGCCACCGCCGAGGCCGCGGCCGAGCAAGCCCGCATTCGCGAGGCCGAACGTGAAGCCGAACGTGAGGCCGCGCGGGCGAAACGAGCCGCGGACGAAGCCGAGGTGCGCCACCTGCTGGGGCTGCTACGCCAGGCACAGGCGGCGCTCGATCACGGAGGAACCGCACGCGCTGCCCGGCTGCGCGAGGCCATCGCCGAAAAGCTGCCGCAGGCCCCCGCCCTGCCCGAGTGGTACGCGCGCCAACTGCAGCAGATCGACGACAAACTCGAGGAACTGAAGGACTGGAAGACCTTCCGGGTCGCGCCGAAGCAAGCCGAGCTGGTCGAGCGGATGCAATCGCTGGTCGGCGCCGACATCTCTCCCGAGGAACTCGCGCGGCAGATCCGCAAGCTGCGGGACGAATGGCGCACCCTGCACCGCGGCGCGGGCGAGGAACCCACGCCGGAATGGCAGCAGTTCGACGCGGCCGCGGAGCGCGCCTACGAGCCCTGTCGCGAGCACTTCGCGCGGCAGGCTGAACAGCGCAAGGAAAACCAGCAGCGGCGGGAAGCTCTGCTCGAGCGGCTGGCGACGTTCGCAGCAGAGCAGGACAGCGACCAGCCCAACTGGTCGCTGATCCGCCAGGTCATCTTCGAGGCGCGCCAGGAGTGGCAGCAGTACGCGCCGGTGGACCAGTCCGTCGTCAAGGCGCTGCAGGCGCGCTTTCACGCGCTGCTCCGCGACCTGCAGGCTCGGCTCGACGCCGAGTACACGCGCAACGTCCAGGCGAAGCGCGACCTGATCGCCCGCGCCGCCGCGCTGGTCACCGTCGAGGACACGCGCCAGGCCATCGACGAGACCAAGAACCTGCAGCGGGCCTGGAAGAGCGTCGGACTCGTGCCGCGACAACAGGACAACGCACTGTGGGAAGAGTTCCGGCACACCTGCGACGCCGTGTTCGAGCGCAGTTCGCAGGAGTGGGCGGCGCACGGGGCCGCGCTCGAGGCCAACCAGGCGCGCGCGAGTGCCGTGTGCGACGAACTGGAGCGCATGGCCGAACTGCCCGCCGAATCGCTGCTCCCGGCGATCAAGCAGCTCGACGAGCTGTGCAACGAGTTCGAGTCACTCGAGTTGCCGCGGGCGTCTGCGCGCGACCTGCGCCAGCGATTCAATCGCGCGACCGACCGCTGCGCCGAATCGATACGCGGGCACCGCGAGGCAGCCGCACGTCGCGGCTGGACCGACCTGTTCGACGCGGCCGCGCAGGTGCGCGCCTACGCGCTCGCGACCGTGCTCGGCCAGTCGCCGGAGGCGTGCGATTCCCTGCGGGAGTCCGCCGCTTCAGCGGTCGCGGGCCTCGAGCATGCACCGAAGGGGACGCGCGCGTTGCTCGAGCGGCAGCTTGAGAAGGTTGTCGCCGGTGCGGTCAGCGCCGACCTTGCGGCCAACGAGGCGGCACTGCGGCTGCTGTGCATCCGCGCGGAACTGATCAGCGACGCGCCGACTCCGCCCGAAGACCTGCCGTTGCGGCGTGAATACCAGATGCAACGACTCGTCGCGTCGATGGGTCGCGGCGAACGCGCCACGGCGACGGATCTCGACGGTCTTGCGCTCGAGTGGCTAGCCGCGGGGCCGGTCGAGGCGGCGGTCCACGATGCGCTGTTCGCGCGGTTCGAGCGTTGTCGCAGCGGTGGCCAGCACTGAGTGTCGGTCACGGACCTCGGACGTCGGGCTCCGCGCGGTTCTCCGTGCCCTCCCCCGGCGTGATGAATAGCATTCGCGTCGCGGTTCGTACCCGGGCGGTATGCCAGGTGTTCCGCGGCACGACCACGTACTCCCCTGGCATGGCCATTTCAACGAACTGCGGGCCTGCTTCCCGTTGCAGCACCATCGTCGCGACGCCCGACAGCAGGATCACGATCTCGTCGCCCTGCGGGTGCCGCTCCCAGGTCGGCCAGTCCTCGGTGAATTCGTAGGTCGCCACGAGCTGATGCGACCTGAACTGGTCGAATCGCGCGTCGAGGTCCTGGTAGAGCGTCGGCGAAACGTCGACGGTTTCGACGGACAGGTCCGGCTTGATCACGGCGAACGTGTTCTGCAGTTTCATGGGCTGACACCTCCTGCCGATCGCATGTTCAACGAGTGAGCCGGTAGAAGAGCAGCGCCGCCCGCTGGGTCTGCGTCAGCAACGTATCGACCTCGGCATACTCGCCGGGCGCGTGCACGTCGTCACCCATCGCACCGAGACCATCGAGACACGCGAGCCGGCCGCTGCAGACGAACGAGATGTCACCCGCGCCGCGCTCCGCCGGATCCTGCGCAATCACCGGCCCCGCGCCGAGATCGCGGCTGACGGCATCGAGCACGGCGAGCACGCGCAGGTTGGCGTCGGTCGGCGCCATCGACGGGTACTCCTGCTCGAAGCTGATCGCGGCGCTCGTTCCGGGCAGGCTCTCGGCGACGATGGCCGTCATTTTGTTCCGCGCGGCGTCGAATTGTTCCGACGACAGGAATCGCAGGTCGCCCGTCACGCGGACCTCGCGCGGGATCACGTTGGTCTTGCCGAGCGCCGTGCCGCCCTTGCTCGCCTCGTCGTAGGTCACGGTCGTGCCGCCGAGGATCACCGACGGGTTGAATGTGAGGTTCGGCTCCCGCAGTTCCTCGCGGAACCGGTCGAGGATCCGCGCCGCCTCGAAGATGGCTCCGTAGCCCTGGCTCTCGCGGAAGATGCCCGACGAGTGCGCCTGGCGGCCGGTGACCTGCAGACGCCAGGTGCCGATGCCACGCCGCCCGATCACGGCGACTCCGGGCAGTCCACCCTCGAAGCCGAGCGCGATGTCGCTCTGCTCGCCCGCGGCCAACAATGCCTCGCGGCTGAGCTCGACCGGTGCGCCCGGATCTTCCTCGTCCCCGGTGAAGACGACCGTCACCTGGCGGTCCCGCAGCGCGCCGGCGGCGTGCAGCGCGCGCAGTGCCTCGACGATGATGACGTTGCCGCCCTTCATGTCCGCCGTGCCGGAGCCGTAGGCCCGATTCCCGTCGCGGCGAAATCGTTCACCCTCGAGCACGGTGTCGAGGTGCCCGATCAGCAGCAGCCGCTGGCCCTTCGTGCCGCGATGCACGGCGACCAGGTGCCCGGCGCGCCCGACCTCCGCGGGCACGTCTGCCCAGCGCGTCTCGAAGCCGAGGTCCGCGAGCTCGCGCGCGAGCACCACGCCGACCTTGCGCACGCCTGCGTGATTTTCGGTCGCGCTGTCGATGTCGACCGTCTCGGCCAGCAGGCCGAGCGCCTGGGCCTGTCGGGCGTCGACGGCGCGCACGACCCGCCCTTCCTTCGCGTCGAGGGCCAGCGCCTGTGCCGCGGCGCAACAGAGCAGTGCAGCAATCAGCGGTCGGCTGCGGTCCAGGGTGCTTCGGTGCATGCGGGTGATCCAGTTTGACGGGGCCGCAACATCATAGTGGCCGCCGGCGCTGCTATGATGACCCAAACGAAAAAAGGGGGAATCGTCATGGGCCGAACCAACCGCCAAGGCGCCGCGCCACCTGTGGGTCGTGGGCATCCTCGCCGTGCTGTGGAATGCGATCGGCGCGTTCGACTACGCCGCGACGCAGCTGCGCATCGAGTCCTACATGAGCCAGTTCACCGAGGAACAGCTCGCCTATTTCTACGGATTCCCGGCGTGGGCCGTCGCCGCCTGGGCGATTGCGGTCTGGAGCTCGCTGCTCGGCTCGCTGGCCCTGCTGTTTCGCAAGGCCTGGTCCGTCGGGCTGTTCGGCCTGGCCATCGTCGCGATGGTGATCACGTTCGTTTACAACTTCCTGTTGTCGGACGGCCTGTCGATGATGGGGGCCGGCGGGTTGATCTTCACCGCCATCATCTGGCTGATCGCGTTCTTCCTGTTGTTCTACGCGCGGGCGATGGCGAAGCGTGGGGTGTTGGGCTGAGCGACCGCTCATCGATCGCAGCCGCCTATGCCGCACTGGTCACGTCCACGAGCTCCGCCTCGTCATCCGGAGCTGCCCGGTACTTGCCGACCTCTCGCGAATTTCCCTAGTCACCGCGCGGCTCAGCCAGATTCGTTATCCGCCTCGAGCTCCGACGCGCCCAGCTGGCCGCGGACTGTCCGCCAGCGATCGATTCGCGCAATGTCCTGATCGCAGCGGCTCGGTCTAGTCCCTGCCGCCGCTTCCTCGCGGAGCGGGCAAGGGCAATTTCGTGGTCAGCCACGACCCCTGCGCCTGGTGTGGGACCGAATCAGTCTCTTCACCATGGCGAGCGATTCCCGGGACTCTGCCTGACGCTGTTGGGCAACGTACGCGTCATATAAGTCTTCCCAGAGCGATCCGTGCTGCTCGAGGTCAATCAGCACGGACTAGCGCCGCCCGCGCGCATCGACCAGGAACGCGACTCCGGGGATGTTCTTCTGCGATTTGCTACTCATCAGCATGGATTATAGGCCCCTCTGCGGCACGGGCCCTGCACGGCACCGCCCAATAGCCCTCGTCCAGCTGAGGATCAACCCAACGACCGGCTCGCGACATCCCAATATCGATCGGAACCGCAGAGAAATGGATCGCGCCCCGAACCGAAACCGTAACACCGGCGCCTCAGTGCCACCTCAGTGCCTTAGTGCCCACCCTTTACGCGAAGACCCTCCGCGCTCAGGGCTTCCGCCAAACCGGTCTCAATCGCCACGGCCTGAGCCCGCGGAATCCCCTGCAGGTGCAGCACGGGCCCGACAAGCACCTCGAGCCCGCGCTTGAGGACGCTGCCCGCCGCGCGGATACCGGCCTTGTGCTGGTCGAACCGCTCGGCGGGCTTGTAGCGCGACGCGCCGACGTAGACACCGTAGGGGCTGCCCGAACTGTCGCTGTAGTCGAGCAGCACGAGGTAGAGGTTCGATCGTCCACGTCCCTCGCGCTGGAACCGTGCAGCGACGTCGTATGCGACGGGCAGCCACTCGACGTAGCGCATCGGCAGCCAATCCGGCACCGAGTCCGCCGCGACGGACCACAACTGCGCAAGCCACGCCTCGATGTTCGGCGACGGCTCGTTGCGCATCCAGAGCTCGTGGATGCAGTGCGCGCCCTCGATGCCGTCGCGGGCCTGCAGTGCTGACTGCAGGCGCTCGAGCACGACGGCCCGGAGCAATCGGCGCAGCGGCCTCTGCCCGGGCGTCACCTTGGCCACGGGCTTGGACCGTTTCCGGACCGCGGTCTTCGTTTTGCTCCTGGCCAACCGGTCCCCTTGCTCGTCGGCTCATTCCTCGGTCGAACCAACCGGCTGACTGATCCGCGCGGGCTTACGACTCCGCCCGAACCGAACCGTAACACCGGCACCTATGAGGAGCACAAGAGCCGGCAACGGAAAGGCGACCGCCAGCACCAAAGGCGTGAGCATCGCTCGCGCGGCGAACCGCAGCGACTCGTGCCGGGCGATGGCCGCCGCGATTGGCGGTGAATGACGATAGTAGAAGCGGATGAACGCCCGGCCAGGCGCGCTGCGCTCCAGGTAACGGTCGCGGAACTCCCGAAGGGCCATGACATGGGGGTCGAGTGCCGAGCCGTACGCTGCGGTTGCGATGAAGCATCCGCTAACCCCCCCGACGCCCCAGCCTTCGTCGATGTTGATGTCGTCGCACGCAGTCGAAACCGCGGGAAGAACCACGGTCGCCGTGGACTGGTTGTTCGCCGTCGCGTAGTCCGTGTCGGTGCTCGCCGCAGCGACGCCGAGCGTGAACTCCAGTCGAGTATTGTTCAGGAACGTGTCGGACTCCGCCGCGAGGTCGATCGTCGCGCCGGCGGCCAGGGATGGGATCTCGCAGCGAGTGCCGCTGCAGGTCACGCCGGCCACGGTGTTGCTCACGGTCAGGCGCAGTCGCGGTGCGACGGTGGGCGTCTGGCTCAGGTCGATGAACACGTTGCTGGCGGCGTCGGGCCCTGCATTGGCCAGACGGACAGAATTGGAGAGCTTGTTCAACGTGACGCAATAGCCCACATAGGCGCCGTCGACGTGCACCGCAAGATCGACACAGCGGTCCGCCGCGCTGCGCCGCACGGCCGCAGAAGCCCGATCGTTCGCGCGGTTGCTGTCCAAGGGATGGCTCGAAACCGCGCTGTTGACGCTGCACGCTGGCTGGTTCGTCACCGCGATCACGGCGGGGAGCACCAGTGTCGCGTTGGCACCGGGGGCCAGCGTGCCGACCGACCAGACCCCCGTCGCGGCGTCGTACGTGCCCGTGCTGGGAAACGCGGCCATCCCCGCAGGAATCATCAGTTCCGCGGGAAGCTGATCGGTGATCTGGACATCGGTCGCCGCGTCGGCGCCGAGGTTGGCGACGGTGACGTTGAAGTGGACAGGTTGTCCCACTGCCGGGACGGCTACATCGACAGTCATCTGCACTGAGATGTCGGGCGCGCCCAGGAGCAGTCGGGGTAGCAATGACAAGGCAGCTCCTGCCGCCCAGAGAATCCTTCTCATGATCTCCCTCCTTCCATGCCGAGGGCTGGCCGCACCACGAGCGGGGCGTCGTCGGCCCCCACATGGAGAAGTCTCGCGCGTCATGATGCAGCCGCAAGTCGGGATTGATGAAGGCGGTGGCGGACGCGGTAGGTAGTACTAGCAGCAAAGGCAAACGCGTGCTGCGTCCCAAAGACCGGTCGAATTGCTTATGCTGAATCGCCGTCCAACGGGGGAAGCAATCTGATGAACACGCGCAGGAAGATCGCCTTCTGGTGCTATGCGACGGCCATGCTGATCCTGGCCGTGTTCGGGATCATCTATCTTTTACGGCCGGAATTTATGCCTTACCACTCGGTCGCGGTCGGCCTGCCGTGGACGGCGGTGGATCCGTCGTTCAAGGTCCTGATCCTGGCGCTGATGCGCGCGGTTGGCGGCGCGTGCCTGTCGCTGGCCGTCGTCCAGTTCGTACTGCTGCTGGTTCCGTTCCGGCAAGGCGCGGCCTGGGCCAGCTGGACCATCGCGGTGGCCGGACTCGTCATGTGCGCAGGATCGCTTTACGCGATGATGCTGGTGACGCTGAACACGCCGGCGACACCGCCCTGGTTCGGCTCTGTTCTGGGCGCCGTGCTCCTGCTCGTTGGACTCGTGGCCTCACTCGAGCGGCGCAGCGCTTAAGTGGTCGGTCCGAGCCGATGGCTCTCGAGTTCCCGCGCCATCAGCGGGATCAAGGCCTGCAGCGCCTTGAACGGCCGCACCATCACTTGGAAGCGGACGATGCGATCGGATTCGTCCCAGTGGATCATGTCGACGCCGTTCAGCTGCAGCCCGTCGATCGTGGTCTCGAACTCGAGGACGGCCGACGTCTCACTGAACCACTCGCCGACGTAGCGAAAGGTGTCGTTCATCAAGACGTGCTGCGCCGCTTCGAGGTAGCGCCGGGTCACCGCCTTGCCCACCTGCGGCGTGTGCACGGCCGGCGACTGGAAGATCACCTCGTCGGCGAGCAGGTCTTCGAGCCCCGACAGATCGCGGGCGGCGACGAGCTGGTGCCATCGTGCGATGGCCTTGGGTTCTGCTGCCATTTGTGCGGCCTCCTGCGCTGACACGGTGCTCGATAGCCTATCATCGAGCCTGCAACCCGATCCGGAGCGCGACTTGAGCGACGTGGAGAGCCCCGACACGGATCAGGCCCGGCCGACCGCAGCCGACCTGCCGCACTGGCTGCGCGGCGACCCGATCGCCGAGCATCTGCGTGAATTGGGTCGTCCGGTAACGCGGGCCGCCTGGCTCGAATGCGCTTACGGTTCCAGCAACGAAATCGTGCTGGAGCAGGACAAGGAGACCCGGGAATGGGTCCGGCGCCATTTTCCGACGGACCCGGATGAGCCGGTGACGTGAGCGGATCGCGTCGCGATCGCGAACCGAAACCGTAACACCGGCACCTTCACACGCCTTTCGGATTCGACCCGTACTGGTTGTCGCCCTGTTGACTGTCCAGCAACGCGAACACCAGCAGCACGATACTGCCGATCAACGGGACGAAACCGATCAGGATCCACCAGCCCGTGCGACCGATGTCGTGCAGGCGCCGGATCGAGACGCCGATGCTGGGGATGATGGCGGCGAGCGTGTAAATCCCGCTCAGCAGGCCGACGCCCACTTCCTCGTCCAGCGTGCCGGTGGCGTAATCGACGGTCGCGAGCAGCAGCAACGCGATGAAGTTGAACAGCGCAAAGAACCAGTACTCCTTGCGGCGGGACCGGCCCGTGAACACTGCGAACTTGCGCCAGGCCGCGAGATACCAGTTCATTCTTTGTCCTTTCTTTGGCGGGTTTGACGTGAGCCGAGGGCTGCGACGATAGCATTCTCTGCGCTCGTCAGCGGCGCAGGACCACGGCCCCGGCATTCGGCAGCAATACGTAGATGTGGAAGTTTCGCGCGGCGGCTGCGGGGCGTAGAAAGAAACCGAGTCCCGCGTGTCGATGCCTGCTGGCGGTCGGCGACACGGGGCCGAGCGGGCTCGGGCCGCAGGGTAATGCCCTGCTGGAGGTCCGCCCCTCGAGACCGGCGCGCATCGACGCGACCGGTGTCGTGGCTGGCCGATGCTTGCGACCTCGTCGCCGTCGGCACCACGCCAGGCAAGCCGCAGCCAGCAAGGCCGGGCGCGCTCAGTCGACGCCCGGCCTTTTCATGTGCGGACCGCGCGGCGGCGCGAACCGAAACCGTAACACCGGCACCTCCAGTCGGCGCGCACTCGCGACCCTGCACGCCTAAAATCACCCGGTGCGCATTGCAGCGGAGGACGTTCATGGCGGCTGATTCCAATCGCGGTTCACGCTGGCGACTCGTGCGCGACGTGGTCATGTTCCAAATCAAGCTGGGCGCGGAAGCGTTGCTGGACATCACGCTGATCCCGGTGTCGCTCGCGGCGGCTGCGCTCGACCTGCTGCTCGGGAATTGGCGACGGCCGCGATGGTTCCACGCCGTGCTGCGGTTCGGCGAACGTTGCGAACGCCGGATCGACCTGTGGGGCGTGAAGGCGGACGGGAACGCAGCGGATCTCGAGATCAACGCGGTCATGCGCAGCATCGAGACGCTGGTCCGCCAGCCCGGCAGCGGACCACAGAAAGTGCGTGAGCTGCGGCGCTGGGCCGCCATGAAGCTGGCCCCCGGTGGCGACGACGGGCCGCCACCGACCAAGCCCAGCGACGACGGAGCGAGCTGAGCGTGGCGACCGATCGCACGGGGCGCCTGCTGATCCTGACGTCACTCACGATGATCGCGTTCGCGGCGAACTCGATCCTCTGCCGCCTGGCGCTCGAAGCGACCCCGATCGATCCCGCGAGCTTCACGCTGATTCGACTCGTCTCCGGTGCCGCGACCTTGTGGCTGATCGTGCGGGTTCGCACGGGCGGCAAGGCAATTGCCGGCAATTGGGCATCGGCGTTCAGCCTGTTCGCCTACGCGGCCGCGTTCTCGTTCGCCTACGTCTCGCTCAGTGCCGGCACGGGCGCGTTGATCCTGTTCGGTGCGGTACAGGCCACCATGATCCTGTACGGCCTGCTGCGCGGAGAATGGTTCACGCCGCTCCAGTCGGCGGGCTTGTTGCTCGCGCTTGGGGGCCTCGTGGCGCTGCTGCTGCCCGGCGCCACGGCGCCGCACTGGGCCGGCGCGACATTGATGACCGTCGCCGGTATCGCGTGGGGAGCGTATTCGCTGATGGGACGCGCCAGTACGCACCCGATCGAAACGACGGCGGGCAACTTCGTCAGGGCTGCGGTGTTCGGAGCGCTCCTGAGCGCGGCCTCGCTCGGCATGTTCGCGTGGGATGCGCGTGGCGCGTTGCTGGCGGTGCTGTCGGGCGCCGTCGCCTCAGGCCTCGGCTATGCCATCTGGTACACCGTGCTGCCTGCGCTGCGCGCGACCCATGCGGCGACCGTGCAACTGAGCGTGCCTGTCATTGCTGCGATCGGCGGCGTGCTGCTGCTGGGCGAGCGCCTGTCGCTGCGCCTCGTGCTGTGCTCGGTCGCGATCCTCGGTGGCATTGCGCTGGTGTTGCATGCGCGCAGGCTGAACCGAGGCGCGGCATCATGAAGCAACGCCTGTGCCTTGTACGACTTGCGTCTTTCGCCATGTGCGACCAGCGTACGTAGATCCGGAACTGTCGCGCCTCCGCTACCTGGCGTACAAAGAAATTGAGCCCCGAGCGTCGGTGCCTGCTGGCCGCCGACCGCGCGAGGCCCGGGCGGGCCGGACCGCAGGTTTTCCCTCCTGCTGGAGGTCCCCCGCCGCAAGGGGTGCCGGGACGGGCCGATGGATTGGCGACACTGTCGCCGTCGGCAAGACGCCCCGGTTGGTGAGAGCCAGCACCGAGGCCGAGCGCCCTAGCAAGACGCTCGGCCCGCGCGTTTCTGGGCTCGCTTTCGCCAGTTGCGCAAAGGATGTCGGAGTCAGTCCGACCGTCCGAGGCGTCGCTACGACCGGGTCGCCGTCACCCCGAGCGGCGCGCCATCGTCGTCGATTTCGCCCGCGAGCTCGATCGGCTGGCAGCACACATGGCAGTCCTCGATGTACCGGAATGCTCCGGCCGACCAGTCGACCGCGGTCTCGAAGGATTCGCCGCAATACGGGCACTGCACCGTTACGAATGACGTCAGGCCGGGCGACGACTCTGCTCCTGGCTCGAATGCGGGCTCGAGGCCGTAGAGCGCGTCGATGGCCTCGGCGTCCAGTGGGATACCAGGAATGGCTGGCGAAGGTGACTTCGGTTTCATCGAGGTTCGGAGGCCGGCAGTGCGCTCGGAAGCGCACGGTCAAGCCACGATCTGATAGCGCTCCGCTTCGGCGACCGGCCGCATCTTCCGGTCGATGCGCACCAATTTCACGAGCCCGTAGCCCGACATCGTCTTCAGCGTCCGGGACAGGTTGCCCTGCTTGCGTCCAGTCAGGACTGCAAGCTCACTGATCGATTCCGGCTTTGCCGTACGAATCACCTCGAGCAACGCCCGGTTCTCGTCGCTCAGCACCTGCGAGAGCGAACGCATCGAGGTGAACCAGATCTTCGGATCCGTCGCCTTGGGCTTCAGTTCGCCACGGGCGATCGCCAGCATTCGCTCGCGAATCCTGGACTGCGGGGCAATACCGATCCTGATGACCTTCATATTCGCGTCATTTGTATCTCACCGGATGATATACACGAATCAGCTCGATGACCGTACGGTTTCGCTCACTGGTCAGTCGCCGCCTGCTTCGCCGTGGCCACCTCGGCGCGAAGCTGCTTCAGCTTGCCCTGCAGCCGGCGCTCGTGCACGAGCGAGAACAGCCGGTTCTGGTGCTCGGGCTTGCAGCGCGAGATCTCGTCGATGAGCACCGACTCCGCGCCCCACACGGTGGCCGGCGTCTCGAGGAAACGCACGGTCGTGTGCGCCTCGTCGGGATACGGGAAGCCGACGAGGTCGTCGAACGAGATCAGGCTCGCGTTGTAGTGGCGGTGCTCGAGCCCGAGCGCCTCGGACAGCGTGTTGAGCAGGAACGTCTTGCCGGTGCCGCTGCGGCCCACGAGCAGCAGCGGGTCCTCGGTGACCAGCGCGGCGAGGATCGTGGTTTCGTGGCGGTCGAAGCCGTAGACGCCGAGGTCGGCGAGGCGAAAGGTCGGCATGTGTCGCTCCTTCGTTGCCCTGGGGTCGGGCCGCATCCGCCGAAATGGCGCGCCACCTTGCCGAGCTGGGCAGGTTGGCCGGAGCACGTGCTCCGTCTCGATGCACGGGTAATTATACGCGGGGGAGGCTCATGGGGTGAGCCTCGTGCTCGCGGGCAGCTGGTCCAGCGCCTTGCGCGCAACCTCGTTCTGCGGATCCTCCGCGAGCGCAGCGCGAAAGTGCTGCTCGGCCTCAGCGCGCTTGCCGCTCCGCGCCAGTGACGAGCCGAGGTTGGTATGCGCGGCGCTCGACTTCGGGTCGAGCTCGAGCGCCTTGCGATACGACGCGGCCGCATCGTCGGGCAGCCCGAGGCGCTCCTGCACGACCCCGAGGTCGTTGTAGATCGCCGGCTGGGGCTGGATCGCGAGCGACTCGCGGTAGTGCGCCTCGGCGAGCTCGAGCTCGCCGAGATCGATCGAGGCGAGTGCCAGGTTGTTGTGCGACTTCCAGTGCTTCGGGTCGATCGCGATGGCCTTCTCGAGCTCGACGGTCGCCTCCTGGCTCTTGCCCTGCTGGAACAGCGCGAACCCGATCGCGTTCAACAGCTCGACGTTCTGCGGCTCGATCTCGAGGCCGCGGCGGTAGAGCTTGATGGCGCCGGGGTAGTTGCCGGTCCGCTCGTTGGCCATGCCGGCCCGCAGGAACGAGTAGGCGTCGAGGAACTGCTCCTGGATCTTCGCCATCGCGTCGGCCGCGATCGGGACGAACTCCGGGATGTTGGCCGCGCGGTCCTTGGCCGTGAAGCGCTCGAGCACCACCGGCGGGCGTGGAGTTGCCCTCCTCGTCGATGTGCGTCAGGAACAGCTGCGTGTAAGGCGTGTAGGCCTTCGACGAGAAGACGAGCCAGCGGCCGTTCGACGAGAAGCTGTGCCAGGAGTTCATCAGCGGCGTGTTCGCGCGCAGCCGCCGCGCCTCGCCGCCCGCGGCCGGGATGATGAAGAGCTCGCTGTCCGGCATCAGCAGCATGAAGTCCTTCGCCTTGCAGAACACGATCCACTTGCCGTCCGGCGAGAACTTCGCGAAGTAGTTGCTCATGCCGTTGTGCGAGGCGCCTTCGATCGGCTCCGCCTTGCCGCCCTTGCCGTCGTTGAACGGCACGCGGTACAGGTCGAACTTGAACGGCTCCCGGCGCTCGACGAACTCCGGCACGTCCTTCTCGTTCAGCAGCACGCCGCGCGGGTCGGCCGCCGAGGCCTTGTGGTACGCCTTCGACCGCGCGAAGACGACGTACTGGCCGTCGGGGCTCCAGGTCGGGTTGCTCTGCACGTACGCCGGGTCGTCGGCGCCCGGCAACGGCTTGAACTCGCCGGTCTCGCGATCGTGGAAGACGAGGATGCCCTTGACCGGGAAGAACAGCTGCGAGAACTGGATGTCCGGCGTCGCGACGAACACGGCCCGGTCCTTCACGGTGCTGATCACGTAGCGACCGTCGGGCGAGACCTGCGACAGCAGCCCGTACGTGGCGTCGCCGTCGTTCCGCCGGTAGTCGCTCCAGGTGATGATCTTCTCGTCGTCCAGCACCATCTCCTTCGAGACGGGCAGGACGGCGTAGGCCCCCTTGTCGTTGCCGTAGTCGACGTCGAGGCCGAGCACGCTGCCGTCGCGCGAGAACGAGTGGCAGTTGCCGCAGACCGGCAGGTTCTCGAGCACGATCGGCGGGCTCTCCTCGCGAGTCGATCGTGCCGAAGCGCCAGCGGATGCGCGACGGGTCCCGCACCACGTCGAGGAACGGCAGCGGCACCTCGCGATAGAAGATCGAGTCGCCGACCGGGTCGGTGGACGTGCGGATGCGCACCGTCGCGGCGGAGGCCACCGCGTCGCGCCGCCCGACGCCGACGATGGCGACCTCGGCGTCGCGCTCCGTGCTCCTGCGCTTGATCTCGGCCCAGTCGGCTTCCGACGGACGCCAGTTCGGCTCGGTCGTCGCGAAGCGCAGCACGTCGCCCTCGCCGCCGAAGCGCAGCAGCACCTTCCACCCTCGACGCCCTCGGTCGCGTCGCTCCACACGAAGGTCGGGGCGACGATCTCGGGCGGGAACAACGACTCGTCCAGCGGGTACTTGATCTCGAGCTGGCCCGAGGATTCAGCCGGGAACTCGACCGGGGCCGGCTTGCAGCCTGCCATCAGGCGCCGACGGCCAGCGCGGCCGCAAGCAGGACTGCGCCGGGGAACCTGCACTCGGACGACGTGGCGCGCGGTATCGAAGTTGAACCATCGCTGTAGGTAGTTCAGTGTCGGTGCGAGAGATTGTGGGTGAGCGGTCGACGGCGGCGTCAAACGACGGCGACTTACTCGTACAGGCGAGCCGAGTTGCGACAGCGTTTCGCCCCTATGGTCAAACACAGCAATTGACGTCCAAATGTGCGGCGAGAATCCGGCAACGATGTGCCAGCGACCGACTCACGGGCTCGAGTGCAACGACAGGGGGCTGAACACCAGAGGATGAAGAACAAGACCAGGAGTTCCGTGCCTGTTGCGTCGCGCTCGGCATCGCCGCTGCTGGCGGCTCACGGCCGCCAGCGCGACCGTGCACCGCGTATTCCCGGGCGGGTCCATCCAGGCCGCGATCGATGCCGCGGCGCCAGGCGACACGATCCTCGTCGAACCGGGAACCTATCTACGGCTCGGACCCGACGTACGGCCTGCGCATCGCCAAGAACAACCTCCGCCTGATCGGCAAGACCGACAACGGCAAGGGCAAGCCCGGCAAGGTCCGCGTCCTCTACGTTGCGGGCAGCGAACAGAAGACCGGCGTCTATGCCGCGCCCGTCGGTTGCGACTACAACGTCGCGGCCGACAGCCCGCTGGGTCAGGACTGCAACAGCAGGAAGCTCAAGGGCTTCTACATCCGTGGCTTCACCGTCGAAGGATTCCCCGTCAACGGCATCCAGACCCGCTGGGTGGATGGCTTCGAGTTCGTCTCGAACGAGTCGGTCCGCAACCTCAACAACGGCATCTACCCGACCCTGTCGGCGAACGGCCTCGTGCGCGACAACGTCTCCTACGGCTCGCTCGACACCGCGATGTGGATCGCGGCCTCCGAGAACGTGCGCGTCATCGGCAACGTCATGTTCGGCAGCGTGATCGGCTTCGAGATCACGGTCTCGAACAACGTCTGGGTGACGCAGAACAGGATCTACGGCAACACGGTGGGTATCGGGCTGTTCCACCCGAACGGTGCCGGCAATCCGCCGCTGCCGGTCATGGCGAACTGGGTCATCGAGCACAACGACGTGCGACAACAACAACCGCGTCCCGAACCCGGCGCGTCCCGGCAGCTTCCAGAGCGCGTTTGCCGTCGGGCATCGGCATCCTGGTGGCGGGCGTCTCCGATCACGTGATCGCCAAGAACCGGTCGAGGGCAACGGCTTCGTGGGCATCGGGGTGCTCGGCTGGTGTACCGCCACTCGCCGGCGGGCCTCGCCAATGTGATTGCTTCGCGGCCTGATCTCGGCTTGGTATATCCGCCCGGCTAACAACAACCTGATCGTCCTGAACTACCCTCGCCCGACAACGGCGGCAGCGCCGCCGGTCGCGTCCCCCTTCCTGCGGTAGACCTGCGTACGTGCAGTTCGAGCCGGGCGTCGGCGGCAACTGCTTCGAGAAGAACAAGCCCAGGACTTCTCGTTCTTCTCCTCCGAACCCGACGGGCTGTTGCCCACCGACGGGTGCTAGTCGCAAAGCGCGGCCTGGGATTGATCCCCCAGGCCGCGATGGGCTGCGAAAATTCACACGGCTGCTCGGTCGTGCTGCGTCGGGTCGAAGGGCCCGAAGCGCGCGAGATCTTCCTCCATTGCCGCCCGCCCGCCGACGTCGCGGATCTCGGGCCGACAGGCCGCCGCGATGTATCGCGCGATCCTCGGCGTGCTCGACGCCGAGGGTGGTGGCTTCGAGTCCGTCGTCGCCGAGACGATCTTCCTGCGGAACCTGTCGGCACACATCGAGCCCGTGCGCGACGCGCGTCGCCGGGTGCTCGCGGCCGGCGGCGCGGCAGACCACCGTCCCGCCACGCTCGAGATCGAGCAGCCCCCGCTCGATGAGCGGGCCTGCCTCGAGGTGTCGGTGCAGGCGGTCGTGCCGAACGGCTCGCCGCTGCGGATCGAGCCAATCGCGGTCGCGAGCGCACGCGGCCTGCAGGTCGTCGTCGGCGACGAGCGCCGCTTCCACGCGGCCGGACTCTGCGGTCCGGGCGGCGACGCCCATGAGCAGACGCTCGGCATGTTCGGTCTGGCAGAAGAATTGCTGCATCGCGCGGGCATGGAGTTC
This sequence comes from uncultured Gammaproteobacteria bacterium, assembly GCA_963777725.1. Taxonomy (GTDB): domain Bacteria; phylum Pseudomonadota; class Gammaproteobacteria; order Steroidobacterales; family Steroidobacteraceae; genus RPQJ01. The sequence goes on along the minus strand of CAVZRR010000020.1, from coordinate 16,362 downwards.
CGCGACGTCGTGCGCACCTGGATCCACCTGCGGCACATGGACCGCGACTACCCGGTCTTGAACCGGGCGCGACGTGAGTTCTTCCAGGCACGTGGCATCGAGCCCGTGCCGGCTAGCACCGGCATCGGCGGCGGCCCGGTTTCCGGGGAGCACGATCTCTGCCTCGGCATCTACGCGGTCAAGTCGGGACGTTCGCTCGCGCGGACAGTGATGACCTCGCCGACGCTGAACGAAGCCAGCGAGTACGGCGCCGACTTCGTGCGCGGCATGCGGGTGGACGAAGCGAACAAGGTCGCGCTGCACGTCTCCGGCACCGCGAGCATCGACGAGCACGGCAGATCGGTGCACCTTGGCGACGTCGACGCGCAGGCGAACCGCATGCTCGTCAACATTGCGGCGCTGCTCGAGCGGCAGGGTGCCCGCTTCGCCGACGTCGTCCACGCGATCACCTTCCTGAAGCACCCCGAGGATGCGGTGCGCGTGCGTGCGAAGCTGCGCGCCGCCGGCTTCGAGGGGTTCCCCCACGTGATGGTCGCAGCCGCGATCTGCCGGCCCGAGTTGCTGTGCGAGACCGAGGCGCTGGCGGTACTGCCCAAGTCCGCGTGAGTCGCTTCTGCAACCTCAACCGACCTTCGCCCGAATCGACTTGAACAGCGTCATCAGCGGCGTCTCGCGCGGACCCGCAATGACCTCGAACGCCTGGCCCGCCATGAGGCTACCTGGTACGTCGACCGCAAGATAGAAACCACTGTAGCCGCTCCGAGCCATCGTGCGGACGGCAGTCGGGTCGTCCATGCCGGCGTTGAGCTTGTAGCAAGGTCCACGCGGCTGGGTCACGCGCAGCACGCAATCTGGAAACCGCAGTTCGTCGCCGACGTACAGCGACGCTTCGAGCACACCACTCAGCGTCAGGTTCTCGCCGAGACTTCCGTACGGCAGCTCCGTGGACAGACCGAGCGCTCGGCGGTGCTCACTCCAGAATGCGTAGTGCTCGATCGGATACGCATAGACGGCCTTCGCGAGTCCGCCGTGCACGGTGAGGTCCGCCTGCTCGTCGCCGGCGAGCCCGAGCGCACTGACGACGACAGGTCCATGCATCGCGTGCTTGCGAAAGCCGCTCATCACGCGCTGATCGCCTACCTGGAGGGGCTGGACCGGGCCGACTTGTATGCCGAGAAGCTGCAACTGTGCGGGCTGGTTGTTCACTGGATCGTTACTCCATCATCGATCGGCTCTGGAATCACGGCCCCCGCGTCTTCGCCGCCGCCTCGTCGACCATCCGGATCAGCGCGGCCCGGTCGTAGCTGTAGGCCTGGTCCTCATTCAGCTGCACCAGCACATCGACGACGCCGCGAATGGTCTCCTCAGCCTGCGACTTCTCAGGCACGATCATGTAGCGCCGCTTCGGCTTCGCGTCGGACAGCGCCTGCAGCACGACGGCCGCCACTTCGTCCGGCGGCTTCATCGTCGATCGATCCGCGCTGAATCCTTTCGTGACTGACCGCTCCAGGGCCGGCTTCAGGATGTCGGTGTTGTAGGCGCCCGGCTCCACGGCGACGACGTACACCCCGAGTGGCGCCATCTCGACTGCCAGCACGTTGGTGAAAGCTTCGACGGCCGCCTTGCTCATCGTGTAGGCCGAGCCGTTCCGCTGTCCGACAGGAACGCCGAGATCGAACTGATGTTGACGATGCGTCCCTTTGATTCGATGACCAGCGGCGCAAACGCCTTCGTCACGCGAAACACGCCGTACACGTTCACCTGCATCTGGAAATCGAAGTCTTCGTCGCGCGTGTTCAGGACCGGATCGACGACCGCGACACCCGCGTTGTTGACGATGCCGTGCAGTGGGCGGCCCGAGGCGCGCACGATCTCGACCGCGGCTGCGACGTCCGCCGGACTGGTCACGTCGAGCCGTACGCCGCGGACGTTCGGAATCGCGTCCAGCGCTTTGAGGTCCTGCTCCTTGCGCGCGCCTGCGAACACGTAATAGCCCTCGGCGGCGAGTCGTTCCGTGACCTTGCGTCCGATGCCGGCGCTCGCACCGGTGACCAGCACCGCGGACCGCTGCGAATCGCCGGCGGGCTTGGCATCCGCCGCCACGGCGCCGTGGCCGACAAAAAGTGCGAGCGTCAGCACGAGCAGGATTCTCATTTCACATCTCCGTAACGGTCAGTCGGTTTCGACGCACACGATACAGATAGCTGCCAGTTTTACATTGATTTTGCTGGATTTTCCGGTAGTATACTGTATAAATACACAGACTGATGGAGCGTCCCATGGATGGCACCTCTTCGGTCCCTCGCCCCACTGTCTCCACGGCCGATCTCGCGGCCCAGATCACCGAGCTGGCCGGCCACCTCAACGCCGCCAACCGCCGCTGGCTTGCCTTGATCGCCGAGTTCGACCGGCGCAAGGGCTGGGTGGACTCGGTCACGCAGTCCTGCGCGCACTGGCTCAACTGGCAGTGCGGCATCAACCTCGGCGCGGCCCGCGAGAAAGTCCGTGTCGCCCACGCGCTAGAGAAGTTGCCGCTGATCGGCGCGGCGATGGCCCGCGGCGAGTTGAGCTACGCGAAGGTCCGCGCGCTGACCCGAGTCGCATCGGAGGCGACCGAGACGACGTTCTTGTCGATCGCGCTGCACGGCACGGCGCATCACGTCGAGACGATCGTGCGGCAGTACCGCCGCACGACGGAGGCGGCGGAACTGTCACGCGAAGCGCGGCAGCAGGCCCGGCGATCGGTCACCTGGCACTGGGACGACGACGGATCGCTGGTGCTCAAGGCGCGCTTGCCCGCGGAGGCAGGCACGTTGCTGCTGCGGGCGCTCGAGGCGGCCGATGCCGATGCGCCACTCCCGGACGTTGCGACCGACCTCAACATTTCCGCGGAAACGCCGCGCACTGCCCGTCGGGCCGACGCGCTCGGCGTCCTGGCCGAGAGCTTCCTCAAGCACGGTGCCGAGGCGCTGAACGGCGGCGAGCGTCAGCAGATCGTCGTGCACGTTGATTGCGCGGCGCTGCAGCAGCACGCATCGGGCCGTTGCGAACTCGATGATGGCCCGGCGATTCCCGTTGAGACCGCCCGGCGGCTCGGCTGTGATGCGAGCGTCGTCACGGTGGTCGAGAGCGACGACGGCGAGCCGCTCGATGTCGGGCGCCGCACGCGCTCGATTCCGCCCGCACTGCGCCGTGCGCTGACCGCACGGGATCGCGGCTGCCGCTTCCCCGGCTGCACGCACACGCGGTACGTCGACGGTCATCATATTCACCATTGGGCCAATGGCGGCGAGACGAAGCTCGCCAACCTCGTGTCGCTGTGTCGGTTCCATCACCGCCAGGTGCACGAGGGCGGCCTGGTCGTCGAACGCGTGCACGACGGCGCGTGGCGCTTCGTCAAGTCGAGCGGCGAGCCCATCGCTTCTCCGGCACATCGTGCGGATTGCGACGGAACGGAGCTGATCGCGGCCCACCACGCGCAGGGCATGACGATCGACTCGCGAACCGCGGCGACCCGCTGGCGTGGCGAGCGAATGGACTATGTGTACGCGATGGACGTTCTCGCGCAGCGGGCGTCAACTGCGCGAAGTGACGTTTCCGCGGAAACGTGAGCAGTGAAGGCCGCGGTGCCCGCCGTTACTCGTGTACTAGTTCCAGCGTCGCGCACGAATCGCTCCAGGTCGTGTGAGGCGTCAGGCACGGCGCAACATCAGCACGTTACCGGCCACCGCGAGGCCCGCGCCCGTGAGCGTCAGCAGGTCCGGTTGGAAGTTCTCGAACACCAACGACACCAGCAGGGCCAGCAGCGGCGTCATGACACCGATCGACGCCGTCGGCCCGGGGCCGATGCGCTCCTGCAGCGTCAGGAAGCAGGCGAACGTCAGCACCGATCCGGCCAGCGCCAGGTAGAACAGCGACAGCCACCAGGAAGCGACCGCAGGCAACGCGAAGCTGTGGCCCTGCAGCAGTGCGACGACGACGGTGATGGCCGCGCCGTACAGCATGCCGAATCCGAGCGACGGCCAGAACGGCAATCCATGCGTGCGATTGCGACTGGCGGCCAGGCTGCCCACCGCCGAGAGCAGCACCGCGGCGATCGTGAACTGCACGCCGAGCGCCGCGTCCTGGCTGCCTGCCGCCTTGCCGAACTCGGTCCAGAACATCAGCGCCACGCCGGCGAGTCCCAGCAGTCCGCCGATCAGGAAGCGTCCCGTGACGCGCAGGCCGAACAAGGCATGGGCGCCCAGGCCCGTGACGAGTGGCGAGGCCGAGTAGCCGACCGCGACGAGGCCGGAGACGATGTGCCGCTCCGCGTGGTAGACGCAGATGTACGAGACCCCGTACATGAAGCTGCCCTGCAGCGCGAGCAACCCGTGCTCGCGCAGCGAGAAGCGCAGTCGCAGGCCGCGCAGGACGCAGATCGCGAGGATCACGCTGCCGGCGAGCGCAAAGCGCAGCGCCACGCCGACCTCGGGCGTCGTGTGCCCGAGCTGGAACGTGATCGCGTACCAGGTCGTGCCCCAGGTGAGCACGCAGATCGCGAACAGTTGCCAGTTCTTCAGTCGATGCATCGGCGTTCAAACCATCAAGGATCCCGGCTTGCCGGCCCGGCCTCGCGCCACGTGCGCCACTGCTCTCTGCGCATCTCGCGAACGCGGGACAGATGCTGGGAGACCCGGACCTCGGCGCCGCTGGTCCACGCCGGTAACGCAGTCTTCCGCGCCGCGACGTCGGCCGACGCCACGCTGGCCGCGATTGCTTCGCCATTCACCCGGTCTGCAAACACGTCGGTGCGGTTCGACGTGTCACCCGAGTTGGTGCGCGCGTACAACGCAACGAAGGTCGAGCCGTCGCCGCTCAGGCCCTGGTAGTCGCCGACGAACAGGCCGTTGGCATTCGGAGCATCCAGCAGGTCGAAGTTGCCGGCCAGCCGCGTCTCGCGCCAGGCCGCACCGTCACGGGAGACGGCCAGCCAGAGGTCGGTGGGCCGGTAGCTTGGCGTTCCGGCCTGGCGGAAGTCGTAATACATCACGCCGACCAGGCCGCTCGGCAGCACGGCGAGCGTCGGCGTAAAGGCGGGAACCGCGGCATCTGCATTGACGCGAACCGGCGCGCTCCAGGTGTTGCCACCGTCGGTGGACCGCGCCAGGACGATCGCGTCGTGCGTGCCACCCGTGAAGCGGGAATCCTGCCAGGCCGCATACAACGTGCCGTCAGCCGGGTTGGCGGCGAAGGTGCCCAGGATCTCGCCGGCGCGCACCGTGAGTGACGTCTGCGACGGGATGCGCGTTCCCACCGCCAGCAGTTGCGCGATCCGGGTCGGTGCCGACCAGGTGACGCCTTTGTCGGTCGATCGGATGACGGCGAGCCGGCCTTCGGTCACCGCCGGGTTGCTCGCAGCAGGACCCAGTTCCGTGAAGAAGACGTGGACCACGCCGTCCGGCGTCGTCACGGCCACATTGCCGATGGTCTGCCGTGCGACGCCCGGATCGTAGATCGGCACCGCAGGCAACCAGGTCACGCCGCCGTCCGTGGAGCGCGCGAGCAGCGTGACGCCCGTGTCGCTCGCGTCCAGGCGATCCCAGACGGCGTACACGAAGCGCGCATCGGTCGAGTCGACGGTGAGGGTCTCCTTGTCGTGGAAGAACCTTGCACCGTCGTCGCCGACGAGCTGGACCGCCGGGCTCCAGGTGGTCCCGCCATCACCGGATCGGCTCACGAGCACCGTGCTCCGTGCGCCCGCGGTGAGCGTCGCACCGCTGAAGGCAATGCCGATCTGGAGGATCGCGGAACTGCTGACCGCAACCCAGGGGTCGGAGGCGCGGGCGAACGCACCGCCTCCGCACTGGGTAAACGGCGCCGGCTGCGGCCGACTCCAGGTCACTCCGCCGTCGACCGAGACTGCAGTCGCCAGGCCGCGCGCACCGCCGTCGGACATTCGATCCTGCTGCCAGGCGGCGACGAGGTGATTCGGGTTCGTGGGGTTGATGGCGAGATGCGGTTCCACCTCGGCATTTGCATAGGCGGTCGCTCCCACCGGCACGGCGAGACACGTGGAGCTGAAAGGCGTTGGTCCCGTCACCCGGACTGCCGTGGGCGTGGTGACGACCGGCGGTTCCTGCGCTGGTGGAGGCTCGCTGCCGCCGCCGGAACCACCACCTCCGCCGCCGCCACCGCAGCCCGCCATCACCAGTGCGACGAGCGGCGCACAGATTGACTTGTGCATGACAGTACGGCGCCTCCCCCGATGCGGCGATGTGACCCGAGCATAGCAGGTCGAATTTCCTTGCCGGACCCGCGGCGTTAGGATGGCGGCGCATCCCCGCCAGGCCAACCCGACGGGCCACGCCATGACCACTGCACGAACTCCGCTGCCCGAGGTGCTCGGCCTCGCTGGTCCACCTGCTGATCGGCGGCGTCGAGGTCGACGTCTGCGAGGAATGCGGCGGCCTGTGGCTCGACCGTCACGAGCTCGCCCGGTTCGACCACCCCGAGAACGTATTCGGCGACGCGCTGATGGCGCACCTGAGCCAGTTCCCCGTGGAAATCGTCGATCGCTCGATCCGGCTGCGCTGCCCGCGCCATCCCGCGGTCGTGATGATGCGTCGCGCGTTCTCGCGCAGCGTGCCGACCGAGATCGACGAGTGCCCCGAGTGTGGCGGTCTCTGGCTGGATGCCGACGAACTCGCCCGGATTCGACGCTGAACCATGGAACGCCTCGAACGCTTCTACCGGATCCAGCAACTGCTGAAGTCGCGCCGCTTCGTGCGCACCCAGGAGTTCCTGCAGGAACTCGAAGTCTCGCGCGCCACGTTCAAGCGCGACCTCGACTACCTGCGCGACCGCTTCCACGCGCCGATCCTCTACGACCGCGACCAGGAAGCCTACCGCTTCGACGACAAGGTCGAGGATCGCGCGCTCTGGCAGCTGCCCGGGCCTGTGGTTCAACGCGCAGGAGCTGCGCGCGCTGCTGACGATGGACCAGCTGATCGCCGACCTGCAGCCCGGCGTGCTGTCGGAACTGGTGGCGCCGCTGCGCAAGCGGCTCAAGGAACTGCTCGAATCGGGCGAGCACACCGCCGCCGACATCGCGCACCGGATCCGCGTGCTCAGCATGGGCGCCCGCGCGATCGAACCGGGCCACTTCGGCGTGCTGTCGACTGCGCTGCTCGCACGGCGCCGCCTCAAGCTCCGCCACACGCGCCGCCAGGACGGCGACTCGCTCGAGCGCGAAGTCTCGCCGCAGCGCCTCGTCCACTATCGCGACAACTGGTATCTCGACGCCTACTGCCACAAGCGCCAGGCGCTGCGCACGTTCGCGGTCGATGCGATCGAAAGTGCCGTCGTCGTCGACAAGGCCGCGAAGGAAGTCAGCGACGAATCGCTCGACCGCCACTTCGCGAGCGGCTACGGCATCTTCGCCGGCGCGAGCACCGAGGAAGCCGTGCTGCTGTTCAACCCGACGCGCGCGCGCTGGGTGAGCCGCGAAACCTGGCACCCGAAGCAGGACGGCAAGCTGCAGCTCGACGGCAGCTACCTGCTCAAGTTCCCCTACTCCCGCGAGCCCGAGCTCGTCATGGACATCCTGAAGTACGGGGCCGACGTCGAGGTGCTCGCGCCGGACTCGCTGCGCACGGCCGTGGCCGCGCAGATCACCGCGGCGGCGAAGCTCTATTCGCGCTGACCTTGCCGGCGCCGGGCGCAACAGGACGGCCTTGCACTCAATACGCATGGCGAGCGGGTCCCTGCCGCGCTAGCTTGGAAATCCCGGCGCAGAGGAGCTCGATCATGGGCAACTATTTCCCCGTCTAGTCGTTCGGTTCGCTTGGGCACTGCTGGGCGGCGGTCTGGCGATTGCAGCCAGTGCCGCCGTGGCGCAGCCCTTGGAGGTCGTGACGGTCGAAGCAGCGCGCGCGACCACGGTCGGGCAGACGATGCACGGCGTGCCGATCGATGAAATCACGATTCGCAGCCGCGTCAGCTACGCCGACCTGGACCTGACCACCGCGTCCGGCGCACTGGAACTCGAGAATCGGATCCGCGCAACCGCGGAGTCGAGCTGCAAGAAGCTCGACGTGAAGTTCCCCGCCGAGGGCTCGAGCGAGGCCGCCTGCGTCAAGAACGCTGTGGATACCGCGATGCAGGAGGCCCGCAAGGTCATCGAGGCCAAGCGCAAATAGCGTTCGACCTCAGGCCGCCACGCCGAACAGCGTCCCCACCGCGGCGGTCAGCGCCATCGCCAACGCGCCCCAGAACGTGACGCGGAGGACGGACGCGCGGACCGGCGCTCCACCGGCACGTGCGGCCACGAGGCCCAGCAGCGCGAGGAACAGCAGCGAGCCGCCGGCGACGCCCCACGTCAGCGCGGCGACCGGCAGCACGGGCACCATCAGCACGGGCAAGGCTGCAGCCCGCCGGCAAAGGCGCCCGCCGACGCGAGGGCGGCCTGCACCGGTCGGGCCGCCAGCGTCTCGGTGATCCCCAACTCGTCCCGCGCGTGTGCGCCGAGCGCATCGTGCTGCATCAATTGGGTCGCCACGCTCGAAGCCAGCGCCGAATCGAGGCCGCGCTGCACGTAAATCGCCGTGAGTTCCGTGTGCTCCGCCTCGGGATTCGCCGCCAGCTCCTTGCTCTCCCGAGTCAGGTCCGCGCGTTCGGTGTCGGCCTGCGAACTGACGGACACATACTCGCCGGCCGCCATCGACATCGCACCGGCCACGAGGCCAGCCACGCCCGCAACGAGGACTGCTTTGCGAACTGGCGCCGGCGGCTGCGACACCCAGCACGAGACTGGCCGTGGAAACGATGCCGTCGTTCGCACCGAGCACCGTGGCACGCAGCCAGCCGGTGCGGTGCGTCCGGTGTCTTTCGCTGTGTCTCATGTCTGGTTGCTCAGTGACTTTCGATGGTTGCTGCGCCGCGCCGGAACGCCAGGATGATGCACCAGACGCCCAGCGCTCCGAGGGTCACGACGACCCAGTAGTCGAGGCCGGTCGGTCGACGAACCGAGAAGATCGCGAACGCCATCAGCGCGGCCACGACGATCAATCCGCTGCCGATCGCGAACCACGCCGGCCGGGAGAACAGCGTGCCCGAGCGATCCGGTCGATTGAAGGCCAGGCGAAATCCCGCCTGCCAGCAGATGCCGCACAGGGCCAGCAGGATCAGCGCGTAGATCAGCGTGGAACTGGTCACCGATCGGCGGCTCGCCTCGTCGACGGCAAAATTGAACAGCGCATAGCCGAGCACGGCCGTCAGTCCTGCCCCGGACGCGAGCAGCACGATGCCGGCGATGCGTCCCCACACCGTCCCGACCGGCTGCAGATAAGGGCTCGTCACTGCAGCATCACCCGGGCGCCCGCAGCATGGTCCAGAATTGCGGGCCATCGCGGCCCATCCGCTCGTCCCGCAGGATGCGAAAGCCGAAACCGCAGGTAGAACGAGACGTTCCGCTCGCGCGCCGTCTCGAGGTAGCACGGCAATCGTGCGCGATCCGCCGCGTGCAATGCGGGCCCCAGCAACTCGCCCCCGAGGCCCTTGCCCTGGAATGGCGGATCGACCGCCAGCAACCAGAGGTACCAGTGCGCCTGCGTCACGTCCTGCTTGTGCAGACGGTCGAACGTGTCGCCCAACGTGAGCAGGCGGCGCGCGTCGGACAGTCCGCCCGACCAGAGCAGACGCAGAAAGCCAGTGCGCAGCAGCCCGATCGTCGACGGCGGTGAGCGACCGGGCTCGAGCCAGGTGGCGACGGCGCGCGGCGCATCGTCGCTGCGGTGGACCTGGCCACCGAAACGCAGCGCATATTGCATGGCCATCCGGAAGTAGAGCGGCAAGCCACGTTCACGCTGCGCGGGATCCGGCGCGATCCAGACGGAGATCGGGTCGTCCATGAACGCGCGCGTGTACACGGCTGCCGCGGCTGCGAGCTGCGGATCGGAGAGCCGTTGCGACGTCATCGATTTCCCCTCATTCTGAAAGCCTATCACCCAGCCCCTCGCCCTGCCGGACAGGAGTCGTGCCATGACTGGCCGAATCGAACGCATCGAGCTGTGGCACGTCAACGTGCCGCTGACCGAACCCTTCTGGCCGTCCTGGATCCCGGGCTATCCCCAGACGCACGTCGCGCAGACCTACGCGCGCTTCGTCACCAGCGACGGGCTGATCGGCGAGACCGCAGGCCCGGCGTTCACGACCGAGCGTCGCGGCCTCGGCGACCTGCTCGGCGGCTTCATGCTCGGCCTCGCTGCGGACGACATGGAAGGCTTCCGCAAGCGGATCCGCGAGGCCTCGTACCTCGGCTGGCGCAACTGGTGGCTCGAGGCGGCGATGTGGGACCTCGCGGGCAAGCTGGCCGGCAAGCCGGTCTACAAGCTGCTGCAGGAGCAGGAGCAGACGGTGTCCCGCGTGCGCCTGTACGCCTCGTCGGGCTCGCTGCGGCCGCTCGACGAACGGCGCCGCTATCTCGACGAGATTCGCGGCATGGGCTTCGACGCGGTGAAGATCCGCGTCAAGTACGAGACCCTCGAGGAGGACCTGCGCATCGTGCGCGACGTACGCGCGGCGGCCGGCGACGACTTCACGATCGGCGTGGACGCGAACCAGGGTTGGCCGGTCTCGCTGTTCCGCCCGAACCCGGACTGGGACCTCGAGCGCGCCACGGCCTTCGCGCGCGGCTGCGACGAGCTCGGTATCGCCTGGCTCGAGGAGCCGCTCGACATGCACGACTGGCACGGCATGGCCGAGCTGCGCCGGCGCGTGAAGACGCCGATCGCGGGCGGCGAGCTGCACGGCGGCTGGCACGAGCTGCAGCCGCTGTTCGAGCACGACAGCCTCGAGAAATACCAGCCCGACGCGATGTTCTGCGGGCTGACCGTCTCAAAGCGCGTCATGCAGGAGTGTCGCCGCCGCGGACTCAAGTTTTCGCCGCACACCTGGTCGAACGGCTTCAACGTGGTCGTCAACCTGCACGCATTCGCGGCTTGGGAGCACGGCGGCCATCTCGAGTATCCCTACGAACCGCCGGGATTCGTGCCGGCGGCGCGCGACGGCATCATGCCGCCGCTGCTCGCCAACCCCGACGGTACGCTCGACGTGCCGCAGTCCCCCGGCCTCGGCGTGCAAGTCGACGAGCGCCTGCTGCGTCGCTACGGCAAGCGCTTCCACGTCTCGACGCCGACGCGCGTCGCGCTGCACACGATCCGCGAGAAGGGGCTCAAGTCGGCGCTGGCGCTGAAGAAGGCGAAACAGGGGCCGGGCTAGCGTCCACATCGCGACGGATTCGCAGTACAGTGACGGTCACCGTCGCGGGGAGAAGCCCATGCCACTCGAGATTCGCAAGAGCGTGGAGCAGATGCTGGCGGAGGCGATGTCGGCGATCGAGACGCTCCCGGTCGATCAGGCCCGGGCGCTGCACGGCCAACCCGACGTGACGTTCATCGACCTGCGCGACCCGCGCGAAATCTGGCGCGAGGGCGGCGTTCCCGGTGCCCGCCAGGTGCCGCGCGGCATGCTCGAGTTCTGGCTCGATCCCGGCAGCCCCTACCACAAGGACTTCTTCGCCTCGGGCCACAAGTTCGTGTTCTTCTGCGCGGCCGGCTGGCGCTCCGCGCTCGCGACGAAGACCGCGCAGGATATGGGCCTGACACCCGTGTGCCACATTGACGGCGGGTTCGGCGCGTGGAAGAAAGCCGGCGCGCCGGTGGAAACGGTCGAGCCCAAGCCCGCGGGCGGCGCGAAGAAAGGGCACGGCTAGCGTCGCATTCCCGCCGCCGGATCGTCCGGCCGCCATTGCCGAGGCTTGGCGCCGCTACAGGCGTTCGCGCGGATCAGGCCGTAGCTCGGCGTGAGCCCGAGCTCGCAGCTGCGCACGCACAAGGCGCGAAAGACCGCGACATCCAGCCCGGTCGATTCGTGATACATCCGCGTGAGCTGATTCCACTGCCGGGCCGGGATGCGCTGGGCGCTCGTCGCAAACGACCTGCAATCTCGGCTGGCGGCGCACCCTTCGAGAGCTTGGGCCACGATGTTGCAGTCCGCCCGGCTGAGTGGCCTGATCGTGTCGCCCGTGCGCTTGACGACGATGTTGCCAGCCTGGCTCAGCTGCGCGCTGCGCAAGCTCGCCATCCCAACGGCCGAGGTCGATCGCCACGCCGTCGTTCGTGGCGGAGATCCGCCCGCCGTTGGCACCGACCCAGAGTTCAGGGGCCCGCCGCAGAACCGGCGGACTGCCCTCGCGCAGCACGACCCAGAATGGCTGCTGCCGACCGCACGGCGGAACGCTGCCGGCGCATTGCGTGAATCCCGTGATGACCTCGCGATCGGAGAAAACGGCACGGTGAGACAGCACGATCGCATCGTCGCGCAGATCCGGAATGACGGCGTCATTGACCCGCAACACGCGCTTGCGGACGTCGTCCACGGCCGGCCAGATCTCCAGTTTCCCGGCGATCGTTGCGAAGCTCAGGTCGGTCGTCTTCAGGGGCTGGCTGGAAACCAGCTTGCTCCCGACCTCGACTGCGGTCGCGGGCGGTATCTCCGCCGGTTCCGGCTCCGCCGCGGGCGCCACCGGGACTTTGGCCGCGGACTCGGTCTTCGGTGCCTCCGGCTGTCGATCCGACCCCGGCACGAACAGCAGGTAACCGAGCAGTGCCGCCAGGACAGCGAGTGCGGCCCAAGCCGCCCGCCTCTGGTCGCGCGGGGGTTGCACCTTCGGCGGCGGTGGCGCGGGCGGAGCGATGCGCTGGGGGCGGCTGACGTCACGGACCTTCGGCGGCGCAGCAACCGTTGCGGGCTGCGACTCGACCATCCGCGGCGGCGCGACTGTGCGCATCGGCTCGACTTCGACAGGCGCCGGCTTCCGTGACTGCAGGCCTCGGGCGGATCACGGGCTCCGGATCGACCGGATCGGTCCGGACGCTACCGATTCCATCCGGCGTCGCAGTGGCGCGCTCGGTCTGCGAACGCAACCGATAGAGCGCTTCGGCCTCCGTCAGTCTCTGCAGCTGGAAGGATTCCGTGATCGAGATGGAGATGTGCTTCTGGCGTTGCGCTGCCTCGGGGCCTTGAGCCACGGGCTCGACCAGCCCCACGGCGCTCACCCACTTGCCGACCCAGGTTTCGTCGGGCGTGGCGTCGCGATTCGAGTGGGAGCCGGGCCAGACCTTGAGGCAAGTCATGTCGTGCAACTGCGCGCCGAACTCGACCCGCAGGCAGCGGGCCGCCGATCGCGGCTCGGTGGCGTTCGCGACGCGCGCGACCCGACCAATCAGCTCGACTCGATCACCGATGTGCTTGCAGCAGTTGGCGAAGTCCGCGGCCGCGACGATCGGGAACGGCGAAACATACGGCGTGCGCATGGCCTCGTCGGGATCACCGGACAATTCCACCGTCAGGGGCGGCAGGTCCCGTGCCGACACGAAGTCCTCGAAGGACGGGATCTGCTCGAACGGCTCCATGCAGATCGCAGCGAGGTGCTTCACCCGCCGCTCGATGCCCGGCTCACGACTCAACAGCGCGAAGGTCGCCGAGTTCGCGGGATCGGCGAAATCCGCTGCGCGCAGCAGGAAAGCGTCTTCGCCGCTGGCCGTCCGCCGCCAGAGGTTCGGCCGCCTGCTGAGCGCGTCGAGAGCGAGGTCGATCACCGAGAACGAGAACGCGTCGAGGCTGGCGTTGAAATGCCGCCGGCGCCGGCCGGGATGCTGGAAATTCCGCTGGCCGAGCTCGGTGCTGCAGAACGGCCCGAGTGCCGGCACGAACATGCCGTCGTAATCGATCAGCCGCAGGTTGGCGCCTCGCTGGACGATGATGTTGGACGGCTGGATGTCGCCGTGCGCAATGCCGTTCTCGCGCAGGTGCCGGGCCAGCCGGCGCAGCGAGAATCGCATCTGCTGCAGCGCGCCGGAGTCCTGCAGGTGCTCGGCGACGAATGCGGCGAGGCTCTGCCCGTCCACCCAGTCCATCCGCACGACCGGATAGGTGCCGCTCTCCGTCGTGATCCCCTGCGGCTGGAACTGGCAGGCGACCAGATAGGGGCCCTTGACGCCGGCGAGGTGCTTCGTGATCGCGTCGTAGCGCTCGTGCAGCGCGTCGAGCCGCTTGTGGAAACAGCGTAGCGCGTACTTCCTCTGGTCCGTCTCGACCTCGAAGGTCAGCGCGAACGTGCCGCCGTGCGCAACCGGCAGTCCCGAGGCGCGCCTGAGCAGCGTTCCCCGGGCGAGCACCGGATCCGCAAGCACGACGCCCAGGTTGAGCTGGAGTGCGTCGGCGTACTCTGCGAAGGAAGGGTATTGCATCTGCGTGGCGGGCGGCCGGTCTACCGGTTACTGTGACACAGCGCGCCCGTGCGGCAAAAGCGGTGCCGGTGGTCGGATCCGTCGGGTTTCGGCTTAGACTCTGCGGCCGTGGACGCCCAATGCCCTTTCTGCAGCCTGCCGCGCGACCGGCTGGTCTTCGAGAGCGAACTAGCGCTCGCGTTCCGAGACGGGTTTCCGGTCTCGCCGGGCCATACACTGGTGATCCCGCGGCGACACGTCGCGTCGTTCTTCGAGACGACGACGCAAGAGCAGGCGGCCATGCTCAAGCTGCTGAATCTCGCCCGCATCGATCTCGACCATCGGCACCATCCCGCCGCCTACAACGTCGGGATCAACGATGGCCACGCCGCCGGGCAGACCATCCCGCACGTGCACATCCACCTGATTCCGCGCTATGCGGGCGACCGGGAGGACCCACGCGGGGGCGTCCGATGGGTCCTGCCGGATCAGGCCGCTTACTGGGCCAAGGACTGAGCTTCGGCCTCACGCCACGACTTGCAGGCTGAGCGCAGCGTTCATTAGCGTGCCTGCCAGCGTCGAGGTCAGCAGCGCGAGCGACAGCAGCAACACGATCTGGTATCGGCGGTTCGTCCTGGATTGGTTCATCGTGGTTCTCCTCAGAACATCAGGTCACGCAACGCGCGCTGCAGATCGATCGACGACAGCAGTGCGAACATCAACAGCTCGAATCGTCGGAATCCTCTTGGTCGGTTCATCGGGCTTCTCCTCGATACGGGTGTCATTCTTGTCGTATTCCGACCCGCGAAGCTTGCAGTTCCTATGGAGAAATCCGGGCATTTCCGTGACCCCACAAGCAATCGGGGCGGCCTCCGGGAGCGCCGCCCCGACACCCACCAGCAACGTTGCGCGTCGCTAAGCGGCCTTACCCGCGGCCAGGGCCTGCACGTCGGCCGATTGCAGCGCCTTGCCGCCGATGGCCCAGTCGCCGCTTTCGACCTCCTTGATGCGCACCCAGGTGACGGGCCGCATGTTCTCGCCCTCCACCTGGATCATCGCTTCGGTGACCCTGGCGATGAGTTCCTGCTTCTGCTTCGGGGTGAAGACGTTCTTGATCACGTCGATGGTTACGAGAGGCATGTCGTTTCTCCTTCAGTTGTCGACGTTGGATTTGTACGCGCGCGCTGCACAGCGAAGCTTGCAGACGCCCTGGAGAATTCATGGAGAATTGTCCGAGGCGTGCGCCGGGTGCATCATCGGCCCCATGCTCTACCGGTTCGGGTCCTTCGAGCTCGACACGGCCAAGGTCGAGCTGCGCGCAGACGGTGAGGCACGCCCTGTCGAACGGCAGGTGTTCGCGCTGCTCGCGCTGCTCGTCGACAATCGCGAGCGGCTCGTTTCCAGGGACGAGATCATCGAGAAGGTGTGGGACGGGCGCATCGTCTCCGAAGCGGCCGTGTCCAGCCGGATCAAGTCGGCGCGGCAGGCGCTCGGCGACGACGGCAAGACGCAGCGCTTCATCAAGACGGTCCACCGGCAGGGCTTTCGGTTCGTTGCGGACGTCAGTGCGGTGCGGGACGCGCAGCCCGCCGACGAATCAGCGGCGCCGCCGACGGAACCGATCGCGCGACCGTCGATCGCGGTGCTGCCGTTCACGTTGATCGGCCAGGCGGGACCGTACGCCGCCATTGCGGACGCCCTGCCCCACGAGCTGATTGCCGAGCTGTCGCGCCTGCGCTGGTTGTTCGTCACTGCGCGGGGCTCTTCGTTTCGGCTGCGCGCCGCGAATGCCGATATGGGCGAGATCGGCCGGCTGCTCGGCGTGCGCTACTGCCTGTCGGGGACGGTGGAGGTTGCGGCCTCGAGTCTCGCCGTCACGGTTGAGCTCGTGGATACGCGGGACGGAGGCGTCGTCTGGGCCGACCGCTTTGCCGGCGCGATCGATGCGGTGCACCCGATCCGAACGGAAATCCGCGCGCGGATCCTCGCTGCGCTCGAGATCCAGATCCCGATGCACGAGGCCAGTCTTGCGCGCCTCACGGTGACCGAGAATCTCGATGCCTGGGCGGCCTATCACCTCGGCCTGCAGCAC
>CAVZRR010000019.1:0-73534 GCA_963777725.1 uncultured Gammaproteobacteria bacterium | reverse complement strand
CTTGAATCCTGCCCGGCCGACCCCCAACTAAGCGGCCATCGAATTCCTGATTCCACGGAGCCTGTTCCATGGCAAAAGTCATCGGCATCGACCTCGGTACCACCAATTCCTGCGTCGCGATCATGGAGGGCGGCAAGCCCCGCGTGATCGAGAACAGCGAGGGGGACCGCACGACCCCGTCCATCGTCGCCTTCACCAAGGACGACGAGGTGCTGGTCGGCCAGTCCGCCAAGCGGCAGGCCGTCACCAACCCGCAGAACACGCTGTACGCGATCAAGCGCCTGATCGGCCGCCGTTATGAAGACCCGGTCGTGCAGAAGGACGTCGGCATGGTCGGCTACCACATCGTCAAGGCCGACAACGGCGACGCGTGGGTCGAAGTGCACGGCAAGAAGATGGCGCCGCCCGAGATCTCGGCGCGCGTGCTGATGAAGATGAAGAAGACCGCCGAGGACTACCTCGGCGAGGCGGTCACCGAGGCGGTGATCACGGTGCCCGCGTACTTCAACGACTCGCAGCGCCAGGCGACCAAGGACGCCGGCCGCATCGCCGGCCTCACGGTCAAGCGCATCATCAACGAGCCGACTGCGGCCGCGCTGGCCTACGGCCTCGACAAGTCGGGCGGCGACCGCAAGGTCGCGGTCTACGACCTTGGCGGCGGCACGTTCGACATCTCCATCATCGAGTTCGCCGACGTGGACGGCGAGCGGCAGTTCGAGGTGCTCGCCACCAACGGCGACACGTTCCTCGGCGGCGAGGACTTCGACAAGCGCGTGATCGACTACCTGGCGGCCGAGTTCCAGAAGGAGTCGGGCGTCGACGTGCGGCGCGACCCGCTGGCCGTGCAGCGCCTCAAGGAAGCGGCCGAGAAGGCCAAGATCGAGCTGTCGTCGAGCCAGCAGACCGAGGTGAACCTGCCGTACATCACCGCGGATGCCTCGGGCCCGAAGCACCTGGCGATGAAGCTCACGCGCGCCAAGCTCGAGTCGCTGGTCGAGGATCTCGTGCAGAAGACCATCGAGCCGTGCCGGATCGCGCTCAAGGACGCGGGTCTGTCGATCAATGACGTGGCCGAGGTGATCCTGGTCGGCGGCCAGACGCGGATGCCGCTGGTGCAGAAGTTCGTCAAGGACTTCTTCGGCAAGGAGCCGCGCAAGGACGTCAACCCGGACGAAGCCGTCGCCGTGGGCGCCGCCGTGCAGGCGGGCGTGCTGACCGGCGAGGTCAAGGACGTGCTGCTGCTCGACGTCACCCCGCTGTCGCTCGGCATCGAGACGCTCGGCGGCGTGATGACCAAGCTGATCGAGAAGAACACGACGATCCCGACCAAGGCGACGCAGGTGTTCTCGACGGCCGACGACAACCAGACGGCCGTGACGATCCACGTGCTGCAAGGCGAGCGCGATCGTGCGAGCGACAACAAGTCGCTCGGCCGCTTCGACCTCTCGGACATCCCCCCGGCGCCTCGCGGCATGCCGCAGGTCGAGGTCACGTTCGACATCGACGCGAACGGCATCCTGAACGTGTCGGCGAAGGACAAGGCGACCAACAAGGAGCAACGGATCGTCATCAAGGCCTCGAGCGGCCTCAACGAGGACGAGATCAAGCGCATGGTGCGCGACGCCGAGGCGCACGCCGAGGAGGACAAGAAGTTCCGCGAGCTGGCCGAGACGCGCAACCGCGCCGACGCGCTGCTGCATGCGACCGAGAAGTCCCTGAAGGACCTCGGCGACAAGGTCTCCCCGGAGGACCGTGCGCGCACCGAATCCGCGATCTCGGACCTGAAGGGCGTGATCCGCGGCGACGACAAGGACGTGATCGAGACCAAGGCGCGTGCGCTGGCCGAGGCGTCCGCGGCGGTCGCGCAGCAAGCCTATGCGAGCCAGCAGCCGGGCGGCGGGGCGGGCCCAGAGGCGGGCGCCACCGGCGGCCAGGCCAGCGGCGGCAAGGACGACGTGCTCGACGCCGAATTCGAGGAAGTGAAGGACAAGGACGGCAAGGCGTCGTAACCGGCCGCGAGGGGTTATCCTTGCGCAGTCGATGACTCACACCGCCGCGGGCTGATCCCCCGCGGCGTTTTCTCATTCCAGAGCTGACCTGACCCGCATGGCGAAGCGCGACTACTACCAAGTCCTCGACCTGCCGCGAACCGCGAGCGAGGCGGACATCAAGAAGGCGTACCGGCGCCTCGCCATGAAGTTCCACCCCGACCGCAATCCGGGTGATCACGAGGCGGAGGGCAAGTTCAAGGAAGCGAAGGAGGCCTACGAGGTCCTGAGCGACGCGCAGAAGCGGGCGGCCTACGACCAGTTCGGCCACGCCGGCGTCGACGGCATGCGCGGCGGTGGCGGTGGCGGGCAGGGATTCGATCCGCGCGATGCGTTCGGCGACATCTTCGGCGACGTGTTCGGCGACATCTTCGGTGCCGGCCGACGCGGGCGTTCGCCGGTCTATCGCGGCGCCGACCTGCGCTACGAGCTCGAGCTCGACCTCGAGCAGGCGGTGTTCGGCGACACTGCGAAGATCGAATTCACGACGCTGGCCGAGTGCGAGGCGTGCACCGGAAGCGGTTCCGCTAAGGGCTCGAAGCCGACCAGTTGCGAGACCTGCCGCGGTGCCGGCCAGGTCCGTATGCAGCAGGGTTTCTTCACTGTCCAGCAGACCTGCCCGCGCTGCCAGGGGCGCGGCCAGGTCGTGACCGATCCTTGCGGCGAGTGCCGCGGGCAGGGACGCCTGCGCAAGCAGAAGACGCTGTCGGTCAAGGTGCCGCCTGGGGTCGATACCGGGGATCGCATTCGTCTTTCGGGCGAAGGCGAGGCGGGCCGCAATGGCGGCCCGACCGGCGACCTGTACGTCGAAGTGCGCGTGCGCGAGCACCCGATCTTCGAGCGCGACGGCAGCCACCTGTCGTGCGAGGTGCCGGTGAGTTTCGCGCGGCTCGCGCTCGGCGGCAATCTCGACGTGCCGACGCTCGACGGCAGCGCGAGCATCAAGGTGCCGCCCGAGACGCAGTCGGGACGGGTGTTTCGCTTGCGTGAGAAGGGCATCAAGCCGGTGCGCGGCGGCCCGACGGGCGATCTGTTCTGTCGCGTGGTCGCCGAGACGCCGGTCAAGCTCACGCGCGAGCAGAAGGACCTGCTGCAGAAGTTCGAGGATTCGCTGCAGGAAGACGCATCGCGCCACCATCCGCGCGAGGAATCCTGGCTCGACGGCGTCAAGCGTTTCTTCACCAGCCTCGGGGATTGACCGACCGATGCTCAACGTCGCCATGTTCGGCGCCTCCGGGCGCATGGGTCGCACCATCGTGCCGCTGGTTGCCGAGAGCACCGACCTCCGGCTCAGTGGCGCGCTCGCTGCAGACGCCGACCCCTCGATCGGCCACGATGTGGGCGTCGTCGCCGGCGTGGCGCCTCTGGCGATCAGCATTACCAGCGATCCCGAGCGCGCGCTCGACGGTGCGCAGGTCGTCATCGACTTCACGTTGCCCGCGGCGACGCTCGATCACGCGCGCCGGTGCCTGGCGCATGGGGTGCCGATGGTGATCGGCACGACGGGGCACGACGACCTGGCGCTGGGCGAACTGCGCAAGGTCGCCGAACGCCTGCCCATCGTGATGGCGCCCAACATGAGCCTCGGCGTGAACCTGTTGTTCAAGCTCGCCGAGCTTGCCGCGCGCGCGCTAGACGCGGGCTACGACGCCGAGATCGTCGAGGCGCACCACCGCCACAAGGTGGACGCGCCCAGTGGCACCGCTCTCGGTCTCGGCCGGGCGGTCGCGCAGGGGCGAGGCACGTCGCTCGACGCGGCGGCGGTGTATGCACGCCAGGGTGCGACCGGCCCCCGGCCGACCGGCGCAATCGGTTTCAGCGTGGTTCGGGGCGGTGACATCGTCGGCGACCATCGCGTGATCTTTGCAGGACCGGGCGAGCAGATCGAGCTTGCGCACCATGCCCAGGACCGCTCGGGTTTCGCCCGCGGTGCACTCGTCGCGGCTCGGTGGGTCGTCGGGCGACCGCCGGGGCTTTATTCGATGCTGGATGTGCTCGGGCTCTAGCGTCGCGTTGCGGGCGCGCTCGCGCTGATGCGCGGTGGTCGGATCGGGGGTCGGGGACGGGTCTGCCTGTCCGCGGGCCGCCGTGAACCCATCCATGGGGGCTGCGGGCGCGGCGTCCATGCCGCGCACGCCCCGCGAACAGGCAGACCCGTCCCCGACCCCCGATCCTCCATCCGGCTAACGCCCTCGGCGTGCCGCCTGTTGCGCGACGCGTCGCGCCGCTCGCGCGCCAGCGCTTCGCGTCAGCCCGCGTTGCGTGGGCGCCGCCAGCTCGCGAAGTGCAGGCGCGTAGCCAACCGACGGCCTGCGGCGGGTTCGGCAGGTCGCTCGCCGGGCCGTGCGCGGCATGGACGCCGCGCCCGGAGCCGCCAGGGATGGCTTCACGGCGTCCCGGCAAGCGACCTGCCGAACCCGCCGGAGGCCGGAGCGGGCAACGCAGCCCCACCTTCGCGAGCGTGAGCAAGCCAACCACCAACGCGAAGCAAATCGCGATCGAATAGCGCGACCCGACGCGCTCGCGTAAACTTCCGACCTTAGCCCGTGGAGCAAGACAGTACGGGGTGAGCAACCGCTCATCTCCGCCGGTCGGCGCACGCGCGAAATGGGTCCGCAGGCAGTTTGCGGGCCGGCTCACCGGAGGGCACGACCGTGACGACACCCGCTGTTCTGGCACTCGAGGACGGCACCGTGTTTCGCGGAATTTCGATCGGCGCGCCGGGCACGGCGACCGGCGAAGTCGTGTTCAACACGGCGATGACCGGCTACCAGGAGATCCTCACGGATCCCTCGTACACGCGCCAGATCGTCACGCTGACCTACCCCCACATCGGCAATACGGGCACCAATCCCGAGGACCTCGAGTCGGGCGGCATCCACGCGGCCGGCCTCGTGATCCGCGACCTGCCGCTGCTGCACTCGAACTGGCGCGCGACACAGTCGCTGCCCGAATTCCTGCAGCGCGGCGGGGTGGTGGCCATCGCCGAGATCGACACCCGCAAGCTGACGCGAATCCTGCGCGAGAAGGGCGCGCAGGCGGGCTGCATCGCGAGCGGTGACGCGGCATCGCGACCGCAACTCGCGGTGCAGGCCGCGCGGCGCTTCCCGGGCCTCAAGGGCATGGACCTGGCCAAGGTCGTTTCGACCAAGCGGTCGTTCCAGTGGAACGAGGGCACCAACTGGTCGCTCGAGCAGGGCCCGCGGCGCCGCCCCGGGCAGCGGCTGCACGTGGTCGCCTACGACTACGGCATCAAGCGCAACATCCTGCGGTTGCTGGCCGACCACGGCTGCCGGATGACGGTCGTGCCGGCGCAGACCCCGGCCGCGGAGGTCATGGCGCTCGCGCCGGACGGCGTGTTCCTGTCGAACGGCCCCGGCGACCCCGAGCCTTGCGACTACGCGATCACGGCGATCAAGCAGTTCCTCGAGGCGCGCGTGCCGATCTTCGGCATCTGCCTCGGCCACCAGCTGCTCGGCCTGGCGACCGGCGCGCGCACGATCAAGATGAAGTTCGGCCATCACGGGGCCAACCATCCAGTGCTCGATCTCGACACCGGTCGCGTCTACATCTCGAGCCAGAACCACGGCTTTGCGGTCGACGAGGCCACGCTGCCCGAGGGCGTGCGCGCGACGCACCGTTCGCTGTTCGATGGCTCGCTGCAGGGCCTCGCCTGCACCGACCGGCCCGCGTTCAGCTTCCAGGGCCACCCCGAGGCGAGTCCAGGTCCGCGCGACCTGGAGCCGCTGTTCTCGCATTTCGTCGAATCGATGCTGCGCAAGGGTGCCATGCCCCAGCGCAAGCTCGTCTGAATCCGGAAAGCACCGTTCCATGCCAAAGCGCACCGACCTCGAGAGCATCCTGATCATCGGCGCCGGCCCGATCGTGATCGGCCAGGCCTGCGAGTTCGACTACTCGGGCGCCCAGGCCTGCAAGGCGCTGCGGGAGGAGGGCTACCGGGTGATCCTGGTGAACTCCAATCCGGCGACGATCATGACCGACCCGGGCATGGCGGACGCGACCTACATCGAGCCGGTCAACTGGCGCACCGTGGCGCGCATCATCGAGAAGGAGCGGCCGCACGCGTTGCTGCCGACGATGGGTGGCCAGACCGCGCTCAACTGCGCGCTCGACCTCGTGCGCGAGGGCGTGCTGGACAAGTTCGGCGTCGAGCTGATCGCGGCCTCGCGCGAAGCCATCGACATGGCCGAGGACCGCGAGTTGTTCCGCAATGCGATGCGCGACATCGGCCTCGAATGCCCGCGCTCGCGGGTCGCGCACAGCATGGAGGAAGCGCTCGCGATCCAGGCGGAGATCGGCTACCCGACCGTGATCCGGCCGTCCTTCACGCTCGGCGGCTCGGGCGGCGGCATCGCCTACAACCGCGAGGAATTCGAGCAGATCGTGGCGCGCGGGCTCGACGCGTCGCCCACCAGCGAAGTGCTGCTCGAGGAGTCGGTGCTCGGCTGGAAGGAATTCGAGATGGAGGTCGTTCGCGACAAGAACGACAACTGCATCATCGTCTGCTCGATCGAGAACCTCGACCCGATGGGGGTCCACACCGGGGATTCGATCACGGTCGCGCCGGCGCAGACGCTGACCGACAAGGAATACCAGATCATGCGCGACGCCTCGATCGCGGTGCTGCGCAAGATCGGCGTCGAGTGCGGTGGCTCGAACGTGCAGTTCGCGGTGAGTCCCACCGACGGGCGCCTGCTCGTGATCGAGATGAACCCGCGCGTCTCGCGCTCCTCGGCACTCGCTTCGAAGGCGACGGGCTTCCCGATCGCCAAGGTCGCGGCGAAGCTCGCCGTCGGCTACACCCTCGACGAGCTGCGCAACGAGATCACCGGCGGCGCCACGCCCGCGTCGTTCGAGCCCACGATCGACTACGTGGTTACCAAGATCCCGCGCTTCACGTTCGAGAAGTTTCCCGGCGCCAACGACCGCCTGACGACGCAGATGAAGTCCGTCGGCGAGGTGATGGCGATGGGCCGCACCTTCCAGGAGTCGCTGCAGAAGGCGCTGCGCGGCCTCGAGACCGGCATCGACGGACTCACGCCCGTGGTCAAGCTGCCGCTCGGCGACGAGGCCATGAACGCGCTGCTGCAGGAACTGCGGATGGCCGGTCCGGACCGGCTGCGCTACGTGGCGGACGCGTTCCGCGCCGGGCTGAGCCTCGACGAGGTGCAGCAGGCCTCGCGCATCGATCCGTGGTTCCTGGTGCAGATCGAGGATCTCGTGCGTGAGGAGAGCCGCATCGCGGCTGACGGACTCGAGTCGCTGGATGCGATCCGGTTCCGCGCGGTCAAGCGCAAGGGATTCGCCGACAGCCGGATCGCGAAGCTGTGCGGCACGACGGAACAGGCCGTCCGGGAACGCCGCCACGGGTTGGGGCTGCGGCCCGTGTTCAAGCGCGTCGACACCTGCGCCGCGGAGTTCGCCACCGCCACCGCTTACCTGTACTCGACCTACGAGGAAGAGTGCGAGGCAGCGCCGACCGACCGCCGCAAGATCGTGATCCTCGGCGGCGGGCCGAACCGGATCGGCCAGGGCATCGAGTTCGACTACTGCTGCGTGCACGCCGCGCTCGCGCTGCGCGAGGACGGGTTCGAGACCATCATGGTCAACTGCAACCCGGAGACGGTCTCCACCGATTACGACACCTCGGACCGGCTGTATTTCGAGCCGCTGACGTTCGAGGACGTCATGGAGATCATGCACGTCGAGCGGCCGTTCGGCGTGATCGTCCAGTACGGCGGCCAGACGCCGCTCAAGCTGGCCCGCGCGCTCGAGGCCGCCGGCGTGCCGATCATCGGCACGAGCCCGGACTCGATCGACGTTGCCGAGGACCGGGAGCGGTTCCAGAAGCTGGTGGACCGGCTGCAGTTGAAGCAGCCGCCCAATCGCACGGCCCGCACCGAGGACGATGCGGTGCGGCTCGCGGGCGAAATCGGCTTTCCGCTCGTGGTGCGGCCGTCCTACGTGCTCGGCGGGCGCGCGATGGAGGTCGTCTTCTCCGAGAGCGACCTGCGCGGCTACATGACGACCGCGGTGCAGGTTTCGAACGACAGTCCGGTGCTGCTCGACCGGTTCCTCGATCTCGCGATCGAGGTGGACGTGGACGCGATCTGCGACGGCAAGGACGTCTACATCGGCGGCATCATGGAGCACGTCGAGCAGGCGGGCGTGCACTCCGGCGACTCCGGGTGCTCATTGCCGCCGTACAGCCTGAGCGCGGACCTGCAGGCGCAGATCCGCGACCAGACGCGACGGATGGCGCTGGCCCTGAACGTGATCGGGCTCATGAACGTGCAGTTCGCGATCCAGAACGGCATCGTCTACGTGCTCGAGGTGAACCCGCGCGCATCCCGGACCGCGCCGTTCGTGTCGAAAGCGACTGGCGTGCCGCTGGCCAAGGTTGGCGCGCGCGTCATGACCGGCCGCACGCTCGTCGAACTCGGCATCACGCGCGAGCGGGTGCCACCGTACCACTCGGTCAAGGAGGCGGTGTTCCCGTTCGGCAAGTTCCCGGACGCCGACCCGATCCTCGGGCCGGAGATGAAGTCCACCGGCGAGGTCATGGGCACCGGGCGCAGCTTCGGCGAGGCGTACGCGAAGGCGCAGACTGCGTCGGGCGTGGTGCTGCCGACCCGCGGCGTCTGCCTGATCAGCGTCCGCGAGCGCGACAAGCCGGCCGCCGTGAACCTCGCGAGGCTGCTGATCGCGCGCGGCTTCGAGATCGTCGCGACCCACGGCACGGCCCAGGTGCTGGAGGATGCCGGGGTACAGTGCAGCCGGGCCAACAAGGTTCGCGAAGGGCGGCCGCACATCGTGGACATGATCAAGAACGACGAGATCAGCCTGATCGTGAACACGACCGAGGGTAAACGGGCGATCCACGAATCGAACTCGATCCGTCGCGAGGCCGTGGCTCGCCGGGTCACCTATTACACGACCCTGGCGGGCGCCTTCGCGACCTGCGAGGCACTGGACCATCTGCAGGAAGTCGAAGTCAATCGACTGCAGGATCTTCACGCGGAAGTTCACATATGACGCGCAAGCCATTGACTGCAAAGGGAGCGGAGAAGCTGCGGCTCGAGCTGCGGCGACTCAAGACCGAGGATCGGCCACGCGTCATCCAGGCGATCGCGGAAGCTCGTGCGCACGGCGACCTGAGCGAGAACGCCGAATACCACGCCGCCCGCGAGCAGCAGGGCTTCATCGAGGGGCGTATCAAGCAGCTCGAGCACGACCTGTCCCACAGCGAGATCCTCGACGTCGCGCATGCCCCGCCGACCGGGAAGGTCGTGTTTGGCGCGACCGTGCACCTCGAGGACCTCGACGATGGGTCCGAGGTGGTGTTCCAGATCGTCGGTGAGCCCGAGGCCGACGTGCGCCTAGGGCTGATCTCGATCACGTCGCCGATCGCGCGGGCGCTGGTCGGCAAGTCAGAGGGCGACGAAGTGGACGTCGCGGTGCCCGGCGGCACGCGGGCGTTCGAGATCGTGGCGGTCCGCTACGTCTGAGCGCCCGGCAGCAGGATGCCCGGCAGGTCCGGGTTGCGGCGGTAATACAGCGCCACGTGGCCGATCCGCTGCACGAGTTCGGCCGAGGTGCCGGCAGCCAGCTCGGCGAGGATCCGGTCGCGCTCGTCCCGGTCCCCCACTCGGGCCCGAACCTTGACGAGCTCGTGATCCCGCAGCGCCCGATCGAGCTCCGCGACGACGTTTTCGGTGAGCCCTTTCTGCCCGATCAGCACGATCGGTTCGCGGTCGTGGCCGAGACGGCGGAGGTATTTGCGTTGCGGTTCGGTGAGGGCATGGAGGAAGGGGATAGGGGATAGGGGATGGGGGATAGTGTAAGAGGGCGGCCGCCGGCGCGCCGGGCTCGTTGCACCAACCGCCATTGAACCCGAACGATTCCACCGCACCTCTTAAACTATCCCCCATCCCCTATCCCCCAACCCCTCCCAGTGCCTAAGCGCTCCAAAAGCTCCGCCCGCTGGCTCGCCGAGCACGCCGCCGACCCGTACGTGAAGCGGGCGCACGAGGAGGGCTGGCGGTCGCGCGCCGCGTTCAAGCTCGAGGAGATCCAGAAGAGCGACCGGCTGCTGAAGCCGGGGATGACGGTCGTCGACCTCGGTGCGGCGCCCGGCGGCTGGAGCCAGTACGCGGCCCGCCGGCTCGATGGCAAAGGACGGGTCATTGCGCTCGACGTGCTCGACATGCCCGCGATCCCCGGCGTGGAGTTCATCCAGGGCGACTTCAACGACGAATCCGTGCTCGGGCAGCTGAATGCGTTGCTGGGGGGCGCCCGGGTCGATCTTGTAATGTCGGACATGGCCCCCAACATGATGGGCATCGCGGACGTCGACCACGACCGCTCGATGCAGCTGGTGGAACTCGCCGAGGAGTTCGCGGCGCAGGCCTTGCGGCCCGGCGGCGACCTGCTGGTCAAGGTGTTCCAGGGGCGCGGCTTCGAGCCGCTGGTGGCCCGGCTCCGCAAGAGCTATGAAACCGTGAAGCTGCGCAAGCCGAAAGCATCACGGTCGCGCAGTCCAGAGGTGTACGTTCTGGCACGCGGGTATCGATTGGTGTAGTGTCGACTGCGCGCAATCGGGCGTTCCGGGCCCGGGATTGCTGCGTCTGGTACCGAGGTTAAAGCATTGAACGATCTGGCCAAGAATGTCGTCCTGTGGATCGTGATTGCCGTCGTGCTCGCGACGGTCGTCAGCAATTTCAGCACGCGCACCAGCGCCGTGCAGGAGGTGCCGTACTCGGCGTTCCTCGCCCAGGTCAAGGACGGCTCGGTTTCCCAGGTGACCTTCAGCGGCGACCGGATCACCGGCGTGCGCGCCAGCGGCGACCAGTTCATGGTCTACAACCCGGAGACCGACAATTCCGCGTTGATCGGCACGCTGCAGCAGCACGGCGTCACGTTCGCGGCGGCGCCGCCCGAGCGGCAGTCGTTCCTGATGCAGTTGTTCGTGTCTTCGTTCCCGATCCTGCTGCTGATCGGCGTCTGGGTCTACTTCATGCGCCAGATGCAGGGCGGGGCGGGCGGCCGCGGCGCCATGTCGTTCGGCAAGAGCCGTGCGCGGCTGTTGAATGAAGACCAGGTCACCGTCACGTTCGCCGACGTCGCAGGCGTCGACGAGGCCAAGGAGGAGGTCGGCGAGATCGTCGATTTCCTCAAGGACCCGGCCAAGTTCCAGAAGCTCGGCGGCAAGATCCCGCGCGGCGTGCTGATGGTCGGCTCGCCGGGCACCGGCAAGACGTTGCTCGCCAAGGCCATCGCCGGCGAGGCGAAGGTGCCGTTCTTCACGATCTCCGGTTCGGACTTCGTCGAGATGTTCGTCGGCGTCGGCGCCTCGCGCGTCCGTGACATGTTCGACCAGGCCAAGAAGCACGCGCCGTGCATCATCTTCATCGACGAGATCGACGCGGTCGGCCGCCATCGCGGCGCGGGCCTCGGTGGCGGTCACGACGAGCGCGAACAGACGCTGAACCAGCTGCTGGTCGAGATGGACGGTTTCGAGGGCAACGAGGGCGTCATCGTCATCGCCGCCACCAACCGGCCCGACGTGCTCGACCCGGCGCTGCTGCGCCCGGGCCGCTTCGACCGCCAGGTGGTCGTGCCGCTGCCCGACGTGCGCGGCCGCGAGCAGATCCTCAAGGTCCACATGCGCAAGCTGCCGCTGGCCGAGGACGTCAAGCCCTCGATCATCGCCCGCGGCACGCCCGGTTTCTCGGGCGCCGATCTCGCCAACCTGGTCAACGAGGCCGCGCTGTTCGCGGCTCGCGCGAACCGGCGCACCGTGACGATGGACGAGTTCGAGCGCGCCAAGGACAAGATCATGATGGGCGCCGAGCGCAAGTCCATGGTCATGGACGAGAACGAGAAGAAGCTCACCGCGTACCACGAGGCGGGCCACGCGATCGTCGGCCTGAACGTGCCGGATCACGACCCGGTCTACAAGGTCTCGATCATCCCGCGCGGCCGCGCGCTCGGCATCACGATGTTCCTGCCCGAGACGGACCGCTACAGCACCAGCAAGCGGCGGCTCGAGAGTCGCATCGCGACGCTGTTCGGCGGCCGTGTCGCCGAAGAAATCATCTTCGGGCCCGAGTACGTCACCACGGGTGCGTCGAACGACATCGAGCGCGCCACCGAGATCTCCCGCAACATGGTCACCAAGTGGGGCCTGTCGGACCGGCTCGGCACGCTGACCTACGCCGAGGAAGACGGCGAGGTGTTCCTCGGCCGCTCGGTGACGCAGCACAAGCAGGTCGGTGACAAGACGCGCGACGCGATCGACGAGGAAGTGCGCCGGGTGATCGACGACAACTATCGCCGAGCCAAGGACATCCTCGAGCGCGAGATCGACAAGCTGCACAAGATGGCCGACGCGCTGATGAAGTACGAGACCATCGACGAGCACCAGATCAAGGACATCATGCAGGGCCTCGACCCGCGTCCGCCCGAGGACTGGGAAGACCGCGACGTGCCGAGCTCCGGCGCCAAGCCGCGCGAGCGGCGCGACGGCGAAGCCCCGTCGGGGCGTCCGGCTCCCCAGCACTGATCCATCGTCCAAGCGCCCGGCCCCTGCCGGGCGCTTCGTTTCGCGCCATGCAACCCCCGTTGAAGCTCGTCTGTCGCGACACCGTGCTCGATCTCGCCGAGCCGGTCGTGATGGGCATCCTGAACGTGACGCCGGACTCCTTCTCCGACGGCGGCCGACACGCCGACATCGATGGGGCCGTGGAGTGGGGGCTCGCGATGGCGGCGGAGGGTGCCGCGATCATCGACGTTGGCGGTGAGTCCACGCGGCCCGGGGCTGCGCCGGTCGAACTCGAGGCTGAACTCGCGCGCGTCGTGCCCGTCATCGAGCGCCTCGCCCGCCGGGCCGGCGTCCCGATCTCGGTCGACACCACCAAGCCCGAGATCATGCGCGCCGCCGTCGCCGCCGGCGCGTGCCTGATCAACGACGTCCGCGCGCTGCAGGCGCCGGGTGCGCTGGCGGCCGTCGCGGAGACCGGCGCAGGCGTCTGCCTGATGCACATGCGTGGTGAGCCACGCACGATGCAGGTCGACCCGCAGTACCGGTCCGTCGTCGACGACGTGCGACAGGACCTCAGGGGGCGGATCGAGGCCTGTGAGGCTGCGGGCATTCCTCGCGAGCGGATCTGCATCGACCCGGGCATCGGCTTCGGCAAGCGTCCGGAGCACAACCTGGCGCTGCTCGCGGCGCTCGACCGGCTCGCCGACCCCGGAATCCCGGTACTGGTCGGCGTTTCGCGCAAGTCGCTCCTCGGTATCATCACGGGCCGGCCCACCGGCGAGCGGCTGGCGGGCAGCGTCGCGCTTGCGGCGCTCAGCGTGATGCGGGGCGCGGCGATCGTCCGCGCCCACGACGTGGCGGCGACCGTGGATGCAGTCAAGGTGGCGAGCGCGCTCAGGCGGGCTGCGACCGGAGGGAGTGGATGATGGCCCGTAGATTCTTCGGTACCGATGGCGTGCGTGGTCGCGTGGGCGAGCACCCGATGACGGTCGAATTCGCGCTGCGCCTCGCCAGCGCCGCCGCCCGCGTGCTGGCGCCGAACGGTGGCATCGCGCTCGTCGGCAAGGACACGCGCCTGTCGGGCTACATGTTCGAGGCCGCGCTCGAAGCCGGGTTCGTTGCGGCGGGCGTGGACGCGCACCTGATCGGCCCGCTGCCGACGCCGGGCATCGCCTACCTGACGCAGCACTTCGGCTGTCGTTTCGGCGTGGTGATCAGCGCCTCCCACAATCTTTACGAAGACAACGGCATCAAGTTCTTCGATTCGGCCGGCAGCAAGCTGTCCGACGACGTCGAGGAGCAGATCGAGCGACTGCTCGACGAGCCGGCCCTGACGCGCGAGTCGATCTCGCTCGGCCGCGCCACGCGGGTCGACAAGTCGCGGGGCATTTACCAGGACTTCTGCGCGTCGACGATGCCGGCAGGTGTCGATCTCGCCGGGCTCAAGGTCGTCATCGACTGCGCGCACGGCGCGGCCTACAAGGTCGCGCCGCGGGTGTTGACTGACCTCGGCGCCGAGATCATCCCGATCGGCTGCTCGCCCAATGGCCGCAACATCAACTTGCGCTGCGGCTCGACGGCCCCCGAGTTGCTGCAACTCACCGTGTCCGGCGTCGGTGCCGACGTCGGCATCGCGCTCGACGGCGACGGCGACCGGCTCGTCATGGTCGATCACCTCGGCCGCCTCGTGGACGGCGATCGCCTGCTGTACGTGATCGCCCGTGACCGTCATCGTCAGGGCGAACTCAAGGGGCCCGTGGTCGGCACCGTGATGAGCAACCTCGGCCTCGAGCAGTCGCTGCAGGCCGAGGGCATTCCGTTCCTGCGCGCCGCCGTCGGTGATCGCTACGTCCTCGCAATGCTGCGTGAGCACGGTGGCGTGCTCGGCGGCGAGACGTCCGGGCATCTGCTCTGCCTCGATCGCACGACGACCGGCGACGGCCTCGTGAGCGCGCTGCAGGTCCTTGCGGTCATGAAGCGGACGGGGCGGCCGCTCGCGGAACTCACGGCCGGCATGCCGCAGTTCCCCCAGGTCATGGTCAATGTCCGGGTTCGCGAGCGGATCGACCCGCGCCAGTCGCCGGCGATCCAGGCCGCCGTCAGTCGCGTCGAGGCGGCCCTGGGCCGCACGGGCCGGGTGGTGCTGAGGGCCTCGGGCACCGAACCGCTGATCCGCGTGATGGTCGAAGGCGAAGACGAAGAGGTCGTCACAAGGCACGCGAACGAGCTGGCGGAAACGGTCCGCCAGTCCGTCTGAGGTACCGCGGGCGAATTGCATTCCCGCCGACCCGCCGCTAAGATCGCGCGCCTTTCGCGGACCGCCCCCATGGCTGGAGACGGCCGGTTGGACGGTGGAGAGCCGAATGCGTAAGCCCCTCGTCGCTGGAAACTGGAAGATGCACGGCTCCCGGGCCGAGAACGCGCAGCTGGTGCGTTCGCTGCTCGACCTGCTCCGTCCGGATGGCCGGTCGGAAGTCCTGCTGTGCCCGCCGTTCGTGTACTTGTGGGAAATCGAGCGCCTGTTGAAGGACAGCGACGTGGCGTTGGGCGCCCAGTCGCTGTGTGCGGAGGCGCAAGGTGCGTTCACCGGCGAGGTGTCCGGGACGATGCTGCGCGACGTCGGTTGCCGCTACGTGCTGGTCGGCCATTCCGAGCGCCGGCAGCTGTTCGGCGAGCACGACGCGCTGGTGGCGCGCAAGTTCATGGCGGCGCAGGCGCACGGGCTCACGCCGGTGCTTTGCGTCGGCGAGACGCTCGAGGAGCGCGAAGCCGGGCGGACCAGCGACGTCGTCTCCCGGCAGCTCGAGGCCGTGCTGGCCGTGAGCGGCATCGCGGCGTTCGACCGGGCGGTCGTGGCTTATGAGCCCGTCTGGGCCATCGGCACGGGCCGCAACGCGACGCCAGAGCAGGCGCAGGACGTGCACGCCTCGATCCGCAGCCAGTTGGCGGCGCTGGATGCTACAATTGGCGGATCTGTGAGGATCCTGTACGGCGGCAGCGTCAAGGCCTCGAACGCACGGGAACTCTTCGCGATGGCGGACATCGACGGCGGCCTCGTCGGTGGCGCCTCGCTCAAGGCGGAAGAGTTCGCGCAGATCTGCGCGGCCGCGGATTGACAACGGAGACATCGGGCACATGAGCTGGGTACAAACGCTGGCGGTCGTCTTTCACGTGCTGCTCGCGGCATCGATCATCGGACTGGTGCTGTTGCAGCGCGGCCGCGGTGCGGACGCCGGCGCCGGCTTCGGCGCGGGTGCCTCGGGCACGGTCTTCGGCGCGCGCGGATCGGGCTCGTTCATGTCCCGCACGACGGCGATCCTGGCCACGCTGTTCTTCATCACGAGCCTCGGGCTGTCCTACCTGCTCAGTCGCGGCACGGCGCCCACCAGCGTCGTCGATCGCGTCCAGACCGAGCAGACAGCTCCGGCGCCGACCGCTCCGGCCCCGGGCATGCTGCCGAGCATTCCCGAGCCCGCGCCGACGACTGCGCCGCCCGCCGTGACGCCCGAGCCGGCGCCAGCGCCCGCGAGCCAGTGAGGGCGCGACTGACACGATTGCGGATGTGGTGGAATTGGTAGACACGCTATCTTGAGGGGGTAGTGCCGTAAGGCGTGAGAGTTCGAGTCTCTCCATCCGCACCAGATCGAGAACAGGCGAACCCCTCCGGTTCGCCTTTTTCTTTTCGCCACCTTACTGCGCCGCAACACTCCCTGTTAGAATCTGCGGCCCGTCGGGGCTGCTGAACCGGAGCTGCATCGCGCGATGCTCGCAGAGTACCTGCCGATCCTGATTTTCCTCGCGGTGGCCGGCGCGATCGGCACGCTGCTGCTGGTGCTCGGCTTCGCGTTCGGGCCGCGTCGTCCCGATCCCGAAAAGCTCTCCGCCTACGAGTGCGGCTTCGAGGCCTTCGAGGATTCGCGCATGAAGTTCGACGTGCGCTATTACCTCGTCGCGATCCTGTTCATCGTCTTCGACCTCGAAATCGCGTTCCTCTTCCCGTGGGCGGTCGCGCTCGACTCGGTCGGCATCGTCGCCCTCGCCGCGATGGGCGTCTTCCTGCTCGTGCTCGTGGTCGGCTTCATCTACGAGTGGAAGAAAGGGGCCCTGGAATGGGACTAGAAGCCTCCGAGCTGCCCGAGCGCGGCTTCGTCACGACGACGGTCGACGCGGTCATGAACTGGGCCCGCACGGGCTCGATGTGGCCGATGACTTTCGGGCTCGCCTGCTGCGCGGTCGAAATGATGCACGCGGGCGCCGCGCGCTACGACCTCGACCGCTTCGGCATCGTCTTTCGCCCGAGCCCGCGCCAGTCCGACGTGATGATCGTGGCGGGCACGCTCGTCAACAAGATGGCCCCGGCGCTGCGCAAGGTCTACGACCAGATGCCCGAGCCGCGCTGGGTGATCTCGATGGGCTCCTGCGCGAATGGCGGCGGCTATTACCACTATTCCTACGCGGTCGTGCGCGGCTGCGACCGCATCGTTCCGGTGGACGTTTACGTGCCGGGTTGCCCGCCGACGGCCGAGGCGCTGCTCTACGGGATCCTGCAGTTGCAGAAGAAGATCCACCGCACCCAGACGATTGCCCGCTGAGCGAACCATGAGCGATGCGCTGGAAAACCAGGCCGGGACACTGCTGGCACGCTTCGGGAGCGCCCTGGAACGGGTGCCGTCGCGCTGCGGCGAGCTCACCTTCGAGGTGCCGGCGTCGCAGCTGGTCGTCGTCTGCCGCGCGCTGCGCGACGAGCCGGACTGGCGCTTCGAGCAACTGGTCGATCTCACCGGCGTCGATTACCTCGACTACGGACGCGTCGAATGGCAGACCGAGTCCGCGTCCAACAGCGGCTTCAGCCGTGGTCGCTCGGCCTACGTCTCCCGCTACGCCGACGCGGACGGCGGCGAGGGGAGCGAACGCCGCTTCGCCGTCGTCTATCACCTGCTGTCGGTCGCCCGCAATCGCCGCCTGCGGCTGCGTTGCTGGTGCGAGGACGGCGAGCCGCCGATGCTCGACTCCGTCGAGGGCGTCTGGAAGGCGGCCGACTGGTACGAGCGCGAAGCGTTCGACCTGTTCGGCATCCTGTTCCGCGGCCACCCCGACCTGCGCCGGCTGCTGACGGACTACGGTTTCGTCGGTCACCCGTTCCGCAAGGATTTCCCGCTGATCGGCAACGTCGAGGTCCGTTACGACCCGGCGAAGGGCCGCGTCGTCTACGAGCCGGTCAGCATCGAGCCGCGCACGCTGGTGCCGCGCGTGATCCGCGACGACAACCGTTACGACGCGGCCTTGAAGGACCCCCCGCGCCATGGCTGAGATCCGCAGCTACACGATGAACTTCGGGCCGCAGCATCCTGCGGCGCACGGCGTGCTGCGCCTGGTCCTCGAGATGGACGGCGAGGTCGTGCAGAAGGCCGACCCGCACATCGGCCTGCTGCACCGCGCCACCGAGAAGCTCGCCGAGTCGAAGCCGTTCAACCAGTCGATCGGCTACATGGACCGACTCGACTACGTCTCGATGATGTGCAACGAGCACGCCTACGTGATGGCGATCGAGAAGCTGCTCGGCATCGAGGTGCCGCTGCGCGCGCAGTACATCCGCGTCATGTTCGACGAGATCACCCGCATCCTGAACCACCTGATGTGGCTCGGCGCGCACGGCCTCGACATCGGCGCGATGACGATGTTCCTGTACTGCTTCCGCGAGCGCGAAGACCTGATGGACTGCTACGAGGCGGTCTCGGGCACGCGCATGCACGCGACCTACTACCGGCCGGGCGGCGTGTACCGCGACCTGCCCGACTCGATGCCGAAGTACCAGGCGTCGCGCTGGAAGTCGCAGAAGGACGTCGACCGCCTGAACGAGAAGCGCTCGGGCTCGATGCTCGACTTCATCGACGACTTCACGAGCCGCTTCCCGGCCTGCGTGGACGAGTACGAGATGCTGCTCACGGACAACCGCATCTGGAAGCAGCGCACCGTCAACATCGGCGTCGTGACGCCCGAGCGCGCGCTCAACCTGGGCTTCACCGGCCCGATGCTGCGCGGTTCCGGCATTGCGTGGGACCTGCGCAAGAAGCAGCCCTACGAAGTCTACGGCCTGATGGACTTCGACATCCCGGTGGGCGTGAACGGCGACTGCTACGACCGCTACCTGGTGCGCGTCGAGGAGATGCGCCAGTCGAACCGCATCATCAAGCAGTGCGTCGACTGGCTGCGCGGTAATCCGGGCCCGGTGATGGTGGACGACCACAAGATCGTCCCGCCGACCCGCGAGCAGATGAAGGGCGACATGGAATCGCTGATCCATCACTTCAAGCTGTTCACCGAGGGCTACCGCGTGCCCGAAGGCGAGGCGTACGCGGCCGTCGAGGCGCCCAAGGGCGAGTTCGGCATCTACCTGGTCTCGGACGGCGCCAACAAGCCGTATCGCCTGAAGTGCCGCGCGCCGGGCTTCCCGCACCTCGCGGCGCTCGACGAAATGGTGCGAGGGCCACATGCTGGCCGACGTGGTCGCCGTGATCGGCACCGCGGACATCGTGTTCGGGGAGATCGACCGGTGAGCGAGCCCACCCACGCGCCGGACGGCGGCTTGCTGTCGCAGCACGTCCGCGAGGAGATCGACCACTGGGTCGCGAAGTTCCCGCCGGACCGCAAGCGCTCGGCGGTGATCGCCGCGCTGCACGCGGTGCAGCACGAGAACGGCTTCCTGACCCAGCAGACCATGGACGCCGTCGCCGCGTACCTCGGCCTGCCGCCGATCCAGGTCTACGAGGTCGCGAGCTTCTACTCGATGTTCGAGACGAAGCCCGTCGGTCGCCACCACATCTCGGTCTGCACCAACATCTCCTGCATGTTGTGCGGCGGCGAGCAGCTGCTCGAGCACGTCGAGCGCCGCCTCGGCGTCAAGGTGGGCGAGAGCACGCCGGATGGCCGCTTCTTCCTGAAGGCGGAAGAGGAGTGCCTCGCGGCCTGCAACGGCGCGCCGATGATGATGGTGGACCACGTGTACTACGAGAACCTGACGCCCGAGAAGGTCGACAGGATCCTGGACGAGCACAAGTAGGGCCCCGCCGTGAGCGACTGGACCGACCGCATGAACCTCGTCTGCTTCGAGCCGCTCAAGTACGAGCGCCCGTGGGAGCTCGAGACCTATCGGAAGATCGGCGGCTACGAGGCCTGGCAGAAGATCCTGGCCGAGCAGACGCCGCGCGAGCAGGTCATCGAGATGGTCAAGGCGTCGGGGCTGCGCGGCCGCGGCGGCGCCGGATTCCCGACGGGCCTCAAGTGGTCGTTCATGCCGCGCAACGCGCCGGTGCAGAAGTACGTCGTCTGCAACTCCGACGAGAGCGAGCCCGGCACCTGCCACGATCGCGACATCCTGCGCTACAACCCGCACGCGCTGATCGAAGGGATGGCGATCGGCGGCTACGCGATGGGTGCCACGGTCGGCTACAACTACATCCGCGGCGAGTTCATGGCCGAGCCCGTGCCGCGTTTCGAGGCGGCGCTGAAGGAGGCCTATGCGGCGGGGCTGCTCGGCAGGAACCTGCAGGGCTCCGGCGTCGACTTCGACCTCTACGCGTTCGTCGGTGCCGGCGCCTACATCTGCGGCGAGGAAACCGCGCTGCTCGAGTCGCTCGAGGGCAAGCAGGGCAAGCCGCGCTTCAAGCCGCCGTTCCCCGCGAATTTCGGGCTGTACGGCAAGCCCACGACCATCAATAACGCGCAGAGCTTCGCGTCGGTGCCGACGATCCTGCGCAAGGGCCCGGAGTGGTTCGCCGGCCTCGGTCCCGCGAATTCCGGCGGCACGGTGATCTTCTCGGTCTCGGGCCACGTCGAGAAGCCGGGCAACTTCGAAGTGCCGCTCGGCATCCCGTTCAAGGACCTGCTCGAGATCGCGGGCGGCGTCCGCGGCGGCCGCAAGTTGAAGGCCGTGATTCCCGGCGGCTCGTCGGTGCCGGTCGTGCCGGGCGACGTGATGCTCGCCGCGAACATGGACTACGACTCGCTGAAGAAGGCCGGCTCGGCGATCGGCTCGGCCGCGGTCATCGTGATGGACGACACCACCGACATGGTGCGCGTGCTCGAGCGCCTGTCGCGCTTCTACTACATGGAATCCTGCGGGCAGTGCACGCCGTGCCGCGAGGGCACCGGCTGGCTGAACCGCACGCTGAAGCGGATCCTCGCGGGCCAGGGCCGCAACGAAGACGTCGACATGCTGGTCAGCGTCGCCAACAACATCGAGGGCCACACGATCTGCGCGCTCGGCGACGCGGCGGCGTGGCCCGTGCAGAGCTTCATCAAGCATTTCCGGCACGAGTTCGAGCACTACGTCGAGCACGGCCACAGCATCGTCGAGGCGCGCGGCCGCGCAGCGTGACGGCATGAGCGAAGACCTGGTCAACATCGAAGTCGACGGCGTGGCGGTCCGGGCGCCGAAGGGCGCCATGATCATCCAGGCGACGGACGCGCAAGGCGCCTACGTGCCGCGCTTCTGCTATCACGAGAAGCTGTCGATCGCGGCCAACTGCCGGATGTGCCTCGTCGAGGTCGAGAAGGCCCCGAAGCCGCTGCCGGCCTGCGCGACGCCGGTCGCGGAGGGCATGAAGATCTTCACCAAGTCGCCCCGGGCCATCGCCGCCCAGAAGGCGACGATGGAGTTCCTGCTGATCAACCACCCGCTCGACTGCCCGATCTGCGACCAGGGCGGCGAGTGCGAGCTGCAGGACCTCGCGATGGGCTTCGGCCGCGACATCGCGCGCTACTCGGAGCGCAAGCGCGTCGTGAAGGACCAGAACATCGGCCCGCTGGTGTCGACCGACATGACGCGCTGCATCCACTGCACGCGCTGCGTCCGCTTCGGCCAGGAGATCGCGGGCATCCCGGAACTCGGCACGGTGGGCCGAGGGCGATCGCATGCAGATCTCGACGTACATCGAGAAGAGCGTCGACCACGAGCTGTCCGGCAACATCATCGACCTGTGCCCGGTCGGCGCGCTGAACAACAAGGCCTATCGTTACCGCGCGCGTGCCTGGGAGATGACGCAGCACCCGCTCGTGTCGCCGCACGACTGCGCTGGCACGAACCTCTACGGCCACGTGCTGCGCGGCCGGTTGATGCGCGTCGTGCCGCGTGCCAACGAGGCGATCAACGAGACCTGGATCGCGGATCGCGATCGCTACAGCTGCGAAGGCCTCTATGCCGACGATCGCGCGGGCAGGCCGATGGTCAAGGAAGGCGGCACCTGGCGCGAAGTCGACTGGGAGACCGCGCTCGAAGCCGCGGCGGCCGGCCTGCAGAAGGTCGTTCGCGAGCACGGAGCCGGGCAGGTCGGCATGCTCGTGTCCCCCGCAGCGTCGCTCGAGGAAGGCTACCTCGCGGCGCGCGTGGCCCGCGGGCTCGGCTCGGAGAACGTGGACCACCGGCTGCGGCGCGTCGATTTCCGCGACCAGGCGGGGGATCCGCTCGCGCCGACGCTCGGTTGCAGCATTGCGGATCTCGAGCAGGCCTCGGCGCTGTTGCTGGTGGGTTCCAACCTGCGCCAGGACGTGCCGATCATCGCGCACCGGGTTCGCAAGGGCGTCCTGCGTCGCGGCACGCGGGTCGCGTTCGTCAATCCGCAACCCATCGACGTGCTGTTCCCGGTCGAGGCACAGCTGACCAGCAACGGCTACGGGATGGCCCAGCACCTCGCGGCGATCCTGGCTGCGGCCGTGCGCGCATCTGCAGCCACGGTGCCGGCTGCGGTCGGCCCGGCGCTCGAGGGCATCGTGCCGACTGCCGAGCACGAGCGTGTCGCGCGGATGCTCATCGACGGCGAGTTGCGCGTGATCCTGCTCGGGGCCCTGGCGGAGCGACACGTCGCTTACTCGGAAATCCGGGCCCTCGCGGCCGCGCTCGCCCAAGGCGACGGGCGCGCGGCTCGGGTTCCTGCCCGAGGGTGCCAATGCCGTCGGCGCGTCGCTGGCCGGCGTGACGCCGCATCGCGGCGCGGGCGGCCGTGCAGTGGCGAAGCCGGGCCTGGCAGCCGCCGAAATGATCGCTGCCCGCCTGCGCGCGTACGTGCTGGTGGGTGGCATCGAGACCGAGGACCTGCCGCCGTCGTTCGGCGTCGAGAACGCGCTGCGGGGCGCGGATTGCGTCGTGGCGCTGACTCCGTTCGCCGGCGCCGATCACCTGGCCCACGCGACCGTGATCCTGCCGGTCGCTGCGTTTGCGGAGACGTCGGGTACCTGGGTCAACGTGGCAGGGTCTCTGGCAGAGCGTGCCCGGCGCCGCGCGCCCGGCGGGCGAGGCGCGGCCGGCCTGGAAGGTGCTGCGCGTGCTCGGCAACCTGCTCGGCCTGCACGGCTTCGAGTACCTGAGCTCCGAGGAGGTTCGCGACGAGCTGCGCAAGGAAATCGGCGAATACGCGCCGAGCCCGGTCGCCGGCAGCTTCGCGCCGGGGCGGCTCGCCGCGCTGGATGCCACGCGCGACGTCGGCATCTATGCCGTCGATGCGGTGGTGCGCCGCTCGCGGCCGTTGCAGGAGACCGCGGCGGGCCGGTCCGCGCGGGGTGGTGACGCATGATGGACTTCGTCGTCGGCACCTGGACGGCGTGGCCCGAATGGCTGCGGCACGCGCTGACGGGACTCGGGCAGATCCTGGCCGTCACGATCGTCGTGATCCTGTGCGTGGCCTACCTGACGCTCGCCGAGCGCAAGGTGATCGGCTACATGCAGGTCCGCATCGGTCCGAACCGGGTCGGGCCGAAGGGCTTGCTGCAGCCGTTCGCGGACGTGATCAAGCTGCTGATCAAGGAAGTGGTCGTCCCGTCGCGCTCGAACCGGTTCCTGTTCGTGGTGGCACCCCTGCTGGCCCTGACGCCCGCCTTCGCAGCGTGGGCCGTGATCTCGTTGTGGCCGGGCTTCGCGATCGCCGACGTCGATGCCGGCGTGCTGTACGTGCTCGCGCTCGCGGGCTTCGGCGCCTACGGCATCATCCTCGCCGGCTGGGCCTCGAACTCGAAGTACGCGTTCCTCGGCGCGATGCGCTCCGCCGCGCAGATCGTCGCCTACGAGATCGCGATGGGCTTCGCGCTCGTGGGCGTCGTGATGGCCGCGGGCACGCTGAACCTGGGCCGGATCGTCGAGGCGCAATCGGGCGGCTTCCTGTCCTGGTACTGGTCCTGGCTGTTCCCGCTGTTCGTCGTCTACTTCATCTCCGGCGTCGCGGAGACGAATCGCGCGCCGTTCGACGTCGCCGAGGGCGAGTCGGAA
Organism: uncultured Gammaproteobacteria bacterium; assembly: GCA_963777725.1. Taxonomy (GTDB): domain Bacteria; phylum Pseudomonadota; class Gammaproteobacteria; order Steroidobacterales; family Steroidobacteraceae; genus RPQJ01. Next base: position 49,665 of record CAVZRR010000019.1, on the reverse strand, counting down.
ATCGTCGCCGGCTTCCACGTCGAGTACTCGGGCATCGCGTTCGCGCTGTTCTTCCTGACCGAGTACGCGAACATGATCCTGGTCGCGACGCTGACCGCGACGTTCTTCTTCGGCGGCTGGCTGTCGCCGTTCGAAGGCTATCCGCTCGTGGCCGGCACGTTCCTTGCGGCACCCGGGCTGCACTGGCTGGTACTGAAGATCGCGTTCTTCCTGTTCTGCTTCCTGTGGTTCCGCGCCACGTTCCCGCGCTATCGCTACGACCAGATCATGCGGCTCGGCTGGAAGGTCTTCATCCCGGTCACGCTGGTCTGGCTGTGCGTCGAGGCGGTGCTGTGGATCTACAAGATCGGGCCCTGGGCGGCTTGAGGTCACGATGCGCAGCTTCCTGAAAACCTTCTTCCTGACCGAACTGCTGATCGGGCTCTCGGTCACGCTGCGCAACCTCTTTGCGCCGAAGATCACGATCCAGTACCCGGAGGAGAAGACGCCGCAGTCGCCGCGCTTCCGCGGCCTGCACGCGCTGCGCCGCTACCCGAACGGGCAGGAGCGCTGCATCGCCTGCAAGCTCTGCGAGGCCGTCTGCCCGGCGCTCGCGATCACGATCGAGTCGGACGTCAGCGAGGACGGCACGCGGCGCACGACGCGCTACGACATCGATCTTTTCAAGTGCATCTACTGCGGGTTCTGCGAGGAGGCCTGCCCGGTCGACGCGATCGTCGAGACGCGCCTGCACGAGTACCACATGGAGCATCGCGGCGAGAACATCATGACCAAGGACAAGCTGCTCGCGGTCGGCGAGCGCTACGAAGCCATGATCGCCGCGGACAAGGCGGCGGACGCCCGCTACCGCTGACCGAGCGCCACACAGCATGATCGTCCAGATTCTCTTCTACGTCTTCGCGGCCATCCTCGTGGTCGCCGCGCTCGGCGTCATCACGGCCCGCAACCCGGTGCACTGCGCGCTGTTCCTGGTGTTCGCGTTCCTGAACAGCGCGGTGATCTGGCTGCTGCTCGAGGCGGAGTTCCTTGCGATCACGCTGATCGTGGTCTACGTCGGCGCGGTCATGGTGCTGTGGCTGTTCGTCGTCATGATGATGGACGTCGACGTCGAGAAGCTGCGGCAGGGCTTCACCCGCTATGCGCCGCTCGGCGGGCTGATCGCGCTGGTCGTGATGGCCCAGATCGGGATCGTGGTCTGGGTGCGCGGCCTCGGGCTCGAGGAGATGCCGCTGCCGGCGCCGAAGCCCGCAGGCCATTCGAACACCGCCGAGCTGGGCCAGCTGCTCTACACGCAGTACCTGTTTCCGTTCGAGGTGGCCGCGGTGATCCTGCTGGTGGCGATCGTGGCCGCGATCACGCTGACGATGCGCAAGCGGCCGGGGCAGAAGCTGCAGGACATCTCGAAGCAGGTCGCCGTGCGGGCCCGCGATCGCGTGCGGATCGTCAAGATGGACGCGGAGGGCAAGCAGTGATCCCGCTGTCCCACGTGCTGATGCTCTCGGGGATCCTGTTCAGCCTGAGCGTGGCGGGCATCTTCATCAACCGCAAGAACGTGCTGTTGCTGCTGATGTGCATCGAGCTGATGCTGCTCGCGGTCAACTTCAATTTCATCGCGTTCTCGCAGCACCTCGGCGACCTCGGCGGCCAGGTGTTCGTGTTCTTCATCCTGACGGTCGCTGCGGCGGAGTCGGCCATCGGTCTCGCGATCCTGGTCGTGCTGTTCCGCCAGCGCCGCAGCATCAACGTCGAGGATCTCGACGCCATGAGGGGCTGAGCCGTGGAACAGACGCTGCTCGCCATCGTTCTCGCACCGCTCGCCGCCGCGATCGTCGCCGGGCTGTTCGGCCGGGTGGTCGGCCGGGCCGGCGCCCACACGGTCACGATCCTGGGCGTGGCGATCTCGTTCGGATTGTCCGCCAAGGTGTTCTGGGAGTTGCTCGGCGGCGCGCCGGCGTTCGATGGGCCGGTCTACACGTGGCTGGTCAGCGACGGGCTGCGCATGGAGATCGGCTTCCTGGTCGACCGGCTGAGCGCGCTGATGATGGTGGTCGTGACCTTCGTCTCGCTGATGGTGCACGTCTACACGATCGGCTACATGCACGAGGATCCCGGCTACACGCGCTTCTTCAGCTACATCTCGCTGTTCACGTTCGCGATGCTGATGCTCGTGATGTCGAACAACCTGCTGCAGCTGTTCTTCGGCTGGGAGGCGGTCGGTCTCGTCTCGTACCTGCTGATCGGCTTCTGGTACACGCGGCCCACGGCGATCGTCGCCAACCTGAAGGCGTTCCTGGTCAACCGCGTCGGCGACTTCGGCTTCCTGCTCGGCATCGCCGGCATCGCCTACCTGACGGGCTCGCTGCACTACGCGGAGATCTTCGGCCAGGCCGACGCGATCGCGGCGGCGAGCTTCGAGCTGATCCCCGGGGTCGCCTGGTCGGCGGTCACGGTCATCTGCATCTGCCTGTTCATCGGTGCGATGGGCAAGTCCGCGCAGGTGCCGCTGCACGTCTGGTTGCCGGACTCGATGGAAGGCCCCACGCCGATCTCGGCGCTGATCCATGCCGCCACGATGGTCACGGCCGGCATCTTCATGGTGGCGCGCATGTCGCCGCTGTTCGAGCTCTCGGAGACGGCGCTCAGCTTCGTGATCGTGATCGGCGGCACGACGGCGCTGTTCATGGGCTTCCTCGGCATCGTCAGCAACGACATCAAGCGCGTCGTCGCGTACTCGACGCTCTCGCAGCTCGGCTACATGACGGTGGCGCTCGGCGTTTCGGCCTACGCGGGCGCGATCTTCCACCTGATGACGCACGCGTTCTTCAAGGCGTTGCTGTTCCTGGCCGCGGGCTCCGTGATCATCGCGATGCATCACGAGCAGGACATGCGCAAGATGGGCGGCCTGCGCAAGTACATGCCGATCACGTACTGGACCTGCCTGATCGGCGCGCTGGCGCTGATCGGATTCCCGGGCTTCGCGGGCTTCTTCTCCAAGGACGCGCTGATCGAGGCGGTCGAGCTCTCGACGTTGCCGGCGGCACGCTACGGGTACTGGTGCGTGCTGATCGGGGTGTTCGTCACCGCGTTCTACACGTTCCGGCTCGTGTTCATGACGTTCCACGGCCAGGAGCGCATGGACGAGCACACGCGCGAGCACCTGCACGAGAGCCCGTGGGTCGTGACGCTGCCGCTGGTGCTGCTGGCGATCCCGTCGGTGGTCATCGGCTGGCCCGCGATCGGGGCCCTGCTGTTCGGCGACTACTTCGGCAACGCGGTCTACGTGGCGCCGGCGCACGACGTGCTCGCGCAGCTCGGCGAGCACTACCACGGACCGCTCGCTTTCGTGCAGCACGGCCTCAGTTCGCCGATCCTCGGGCTCGCGTCCGCCGGCGTCCTGCTGGCCTGGTACCTGTACCTGAAGCGGCCGGAGCTCGCGGAGCAGCTGCGCGTGAAGGCGGGTGGCCTGTACACGCTGCTCGTCAACAAGTACTACCTCGACGCGTTCAACGAGCGGTTCATCGCCGGCGGCAGCCGCGCACTCGGCAACCTGCTGTGGCGCGGCGGCGACGTGGCGATCATCGACGGCGCCGCCGTCAACGGCTCGGCGCGCCTCGTCGGCTGGATCGCCGGCGCGATTCGCGGCGTCCAGTCCGGCTACCTGTATCACTATGCCTTCGCGACGATCATCGGCCTCTCGGCGCTGCTCGCGTGGCTCCTCTGGCGAAGCTGACCCATGCAAGCTGACTGGCCCATCCTGAGCGTGCTCCTCTGGCTGCCGATCGCGGCCGGCGTCCTGCTGCTGCTGCACGGCGAGCGCAGCGACGCCACCGCCAAGTGGCTCGCCCTGGCCGCGTCGGTCGCGACGTTCGTGATCAGCGTCGTGCTGTGGCGCGACTTCGACACGACCACTGCGGCGATGCAGTTCGTCGAGCGGGAGCCGTGGATCGGCGCCTTCAACGCCTGGTACCACCTCGGCGTCGACGGCATCTCGATGCCGTTGATCGTGCTGACGGCATTCATCACGCCGCTCGTCGTGATCGCGGGCTGGACGGTGATCGAGAAGCGTCCGGCGCAGTACCTCGCGGCGTTCCTGATCCTCGAAGGGCTGATGATCGGCGTCTTCGCGGCACTCGACGCGATGCTGTTCTACGTGCTCTGGGAAGCGATGCTGATCCCGATGTTCGTGATCATCGGCGTCTGGGGCGGCCCGCGGCGCGTGTATGCGACGGTCAAGTTCTTCCTCTACACGTTCCTCGGCTCGGTCGTGATGCTGGTCGCGCTGATCTACCTGTACCTGCAGGGTGGCAGCTACGCGATCGCCGACCTGCAGGCGATGCCGCTGTCGCTGCGCGAGCAGACGCTGATCTTCGTCGCGTTCCTGCTGGCCTTCGCGGTCAAGGTGCCGATGTGGCCGGTGCACACCTGGTTGCCGGATGCGCACGTCGAGGCGCCCACGGGCGGCTCGGTGATCCTGGCGGCCATCATGCTGAAGATGGGTGGCTACGGCTTCCTGCGCTTCAGCCTGCCGATCGCGCCCGACGCCAGTCGTGAGCTCGACTGGGTGATCATCGGGCTCTCGCTGATCGCCGTGGTCTACATCGGCTTCGTGGCGCTGGCGCAGCAGGACATGAAGAAGCTGATCGCGTACTCGTCGATCGCCCACATGGGCTTCGTGACGCTCGGCGCGTTCGTGGCCTTCGAGATCGTCCGCAACACCGGTGACATCCAGGGCGCCGCGATGGGCCTCGACGGCGCGATGGTGCAGATGGTCTCGCACGGCCTCGTGTCGGGCGCGCTGTTCCTCTGCATCGGCGTGCTCTACGACCGCATGCACAGCCGGCAGATCGCCGACTACGGCGGCGTGATCAACACGATGCCGGTGTTCGGCGCGTTCTTCGTGCTGTTCGCGATGGCGAACGCAGGCCTGCCGGGCACCTCGGGGTTCGTCGGCGAGTTCCTGGTGATCCTCTCCAGTTTCCGCGCCAACTTCTGGTATGCCTTCCTGGCCGCCACCACGCTGATCCTGGGCGCGGCCTACACGCTCTGGCTGGTCAAGCGCGTGGTCTTCGGGCCGGTGGGCAACGAGCACGTCGCGCAGCTCGAGGATCTCAACAAGCGCGAGTTCCTGGTGCTCGGCGTGCTGGCGGTGGCCGTGCTCGCGCTCGGGCTCTGGCCCGCGCCGCTGCTCGAGGTGATGCGGCCGACGATCGAGCAGCTGGTGCAGCAGATGATGGTGACGAAGGTCTGAGCCATGACACCCGCAACCATCACACGCCTCGACCTGTTCCTCGCCGCGCCGGAGATCTTCCTGCTGGCGGCAGCCTGCGTGATCCTGCTCGTCGACCTGTTCCTGGACGACGGCAAGCGCGCGATCACGTTCATCCTGTCGCTGGTGGCGCTGGCCGGCGCAGCCTGGGTGACGGCCCGGACGGGCGTCGAGGTCCGCACCGTGGCCTGGCACGGCACCTACGTCGCCGATCCGCTCGGCAACCTGCTCAAGGTCGTCGCGTACGGCGCGGTGGCCGTCGCGTTCCTGTACTGCGTTCGGCTACCTGCAGAAGCGCGGCCTGCTCAAGGGCGAGTTCTTCGTGCTGGGTCTCTTCGCGCTGCTCGGCATCATGGTGCTGATCTCGGCGAACAGCCTGGTCACGCTGTACCTCGGCGTCGAGCTGCTGGCGCTGTCGCTGTATGCGATGGTCGCGTTCAATCGCGACTCCGCCGTTTCGGCGGAGGCGGCGATCAAGTACTTCGTGCTGGGCTCGATCGCCTCGGGCGCGCTGCTTTACGGCATGTCGATGATCTACGGCGTCACGGGTTCGCTGCAGCTCGGGCAGGTCAGCGAGGCCGTCGCGGCCTTCGGCCCGACCCAGATCGGCCTGCTGTTCGGCCTGTCGTTCATCATCGTCGGCATCGCGTTCAAGTTCGGCGCCGTGCCGTTCCACATGTGGGTGCCCGACGTCTATCACGGCGCGCCGACGGCCGTGACGTTGTTCCTGAGCGCGGCACCCAAGCTCGCGTCGTTCGCGCTGGCCTACCGGCTGCTGGCCGAAGGCCTCGCCGGCCTGCACGACGGCTGGCAGGACATGCTCGTGGTGCTGTCGCTGCTGTCGATGGCGATCGGCAACATCGTCGCGATCGCGCAGACGAACCTGAAGCGCATGCTGGCGTATTCGACGATCTCGCACGTGGGCTTCATCCTGCTCGGCATCCTCGCCGGCACCAGCGAGGGCTACCAGGCGGCGCTGTACTACACGATCACCTACGTGATCATGGCGATCGGCGGCTTCGGCATGATCATCCTGCTGTCGCGTGCCGGTTTCGAGGCCGACCGCCTCGAGGACTTCAAGGGCCTCAACGCGCGCAGCCCGTGGTTCGCGGCGGTCATGCTGATGCTGATGTTCAGCATGGCGGGCGTGCCGCCGTTCGTCGGCTTCTGGGCGAAGCTGGCCGTGATCCAGGCGGTGTTGAACGTCGGCCTGCTGTGGCTGGCCATCGCCGCCGTGCTGTTCTCCGTGATCGGCGCGTACTACTACCTGCGGATCGTGAAGCTGATGTACTTCGACGAGCCCACCGAGCGGCGGGCACTCGAGGGGAGCGGGGCGCTCAAGTTCGTGCTCAGCGCGAATGGGCTCGCCGTGCTGGCGCTCGGGATGTACCCGGGACTGCTGCTGGCGGTCTGCGCGGCGGTGCTGCCGTAACGCCGGAGTTTGATTACGGCTGGCCGGGCCCGTATAATGCACGGCTCGATTGCGGGGTGGAGCAGTCTGGCAGCTCGTCGGATCCGGGCCCGTCTGCGCGACGGTGCTGCCGTAAGCGCAGGGTTTGATTACGGCGGCCGTGCCCGTATAATGCACGGCTCGATTGCGGGGTGGAGCAGTCTGGCAGCTCGTCGGGCTCATAACCCGAAGGTCGCAGGTTCAAATCCTGCCCCCGCTACCAATCAGATCAAGGGCTTCCGCAAGGAAGCCCTTTTTCGTACCAGGATCTGTGCCCATTCCGTGCCCATGTCGTGCCCACGTCGTGCTGACGAGTCATTCGCGAACTGCGCCAAACGACCTTCGGGCAATTCGTTGTCGCGTGCCCACACTCAACGTGATCGCCTAGAAGTCTGCCGTAGCGTGCGCGACGACCGTCAGCGCGGTCACGATCATCTGCACCAGTCGGCGACGTGCTACGAGGTGATGCCGTCCGGCTCGTCGCGCACGTTGATGCGGGTTTCGTTCACAAAAGCCCAGAACGCCGACTTGCGTCGGTGACGGGCGCGGATCTCTGCCTGGAAGGCCTCGTGCGAATGAAGTGGCAACAGTGTGCCGCCGCTTCCCGCGATGTCATCGAGTCGGGCCCAGTAGCGCGCCGCGTGGCCGTAGGCTCGATCGAGGATGCCCTTCGAGGGGGTCGCGTACCTTTCTTGCGAAAAAAAGCTGTCGTCCTGAGTGCTGTGCCGCACAACGGCGTGACCTAAGCGGTTGATTGGACGAGGCGCCGGGCGTAGCGTTCGATCGGGAACCGATAGGTGCCGCGGAAGTTGATGTGGTGGTGGCCGACCGGGCCGATCGAGCGCTACGCAGAACGGCTGGTCCAATCGGCGGCCTAACCCGCTGTTTGCCGCGACGCAGCGGAGCAATCGTTACTCTCATCACGAAAAGTACGCGACCCCCGATTTCGAGACACCGCCGTCCCCTGGGCTGACCGTATACTCATTGCGGGCGCCAGCTGGATCCGAAATACACCAACCTCGGCGGCCCACCTGGGAGGCGACGGTGGGTGACCTCACTCGAGCGCTCGACGATCTGCGCGCCGGCGCCAGGACCAGCGACGCGGTCAACGCGTTGTTCGCCGCGGCGTACCAGGACCTCAAACGCATGGCGCGCGAACGCCTGCGCCAGTCCCGGCCCATCACCACGATCGACACCACAGGGCTCGTTCACGAGTCGTACCTGCGCTTCATCAATGCGGATCGGCTGGAGCTTCAGGACCGCAACCACTTCATGATGTATGCCGCGAAGGTCATGCGCTCCGTGCTGGTCGATCTCGCGCGACGGGGCGGGGCGGCGCGTCGCGGCGGCGACGACGTTCGCGTGACGCTCGCCACGGATATCCCGGACGGGACGGCGGCCCATGCCGAGGTGATCGCGATCGACGATGCGCTCTCGGCGCTCGCAAGCGTCGACCCGCAACTCGTGCAGCTCGTCGAGTTGCGCTACTTCGCCGGGCTTACCATCGAGGAAGTGGCCGAGCTCCTCGAGACCTCGCCGCGCACCGTCTTCCGCCAATGGGAGAAGGCGCGGCTCATGCTGTTCGACGCGCTGCGGGGAGAGTAAATGCACCCCGAAGTCCTCGAGCACTGGTCAGTCCTGTCGCCGTTGCTCGATGAGGCGATCGAGCTCACCGATGTGGAGCGGCGTGCCTGGCTCGACGCACTACCCGTGGAGCACGCGGCGCTGCGCCCGCTGCTTGAGCGCTTGCTCGCTCGTCGGCCGGCAGACGAACGATTCCTCGAGGACGCACCGCTCGGTCACACGGCCAGCCCGCAGGCCGGTGCGCCGGTCGGCCCATTCCGTCTGATCCACGAGATCGGCCGCGGCGGCATGGGTGCCGTATGGCTCGCCAAGCGCATGGATGGACGTCTCGCGCCAGCGGTGGCCGTCAAGCTGCCCTTCCAGAGCGTCTACACCCCGCAGGTCCGGGAGCGCTTCGAGCGCGAGCGACACATCCTGGCCGCGCTCAATCACCCAAACGTTGCCCGCTTCTACGAGGCGGGCACTACCGCGGACGGGCAGTCCTACCTTGCGCTGGAATACGTCGAAGGCGAGCCGCTGCCGGAATGGTGCGAGCGGCGGGGCCTCGATCCACGCAGCCGCCTCGAGCTGTTCCTGCAGGTGCTGCGCGCGGTGCAGTACGCACACGCGTATCTGGTCATCCACCGCGACCTGAAACCCTCGAACATCGCTGTCACCGCGCAGGGAATGGTCAAGCTGCTCGACTTCGGCATCGCCAAACTACTCGACGAGGAAACCGGACGCACGGACCAGACAGAGCTCACCAGGCTGCACGGGCGCCTGATGACGCTGGACTACGCCTCACCGGAGCAGGTGCGTGGCGAACCGCTCACTACGGCCACCGACATCTACTCGCTCGGCGTCGTGCTCTACGAGTTGCTGACGGGCACGCGCCCCTATCGGCTGCAGCGCGGGAGCGTGGCGGAACTCGAGGAGGCGATCCTGTCGGGTGAACTGCGCGCGCCGAGCCAGGCTGCCCGGGATTCCGCGGTTGCGACGCGCGCGACGCAGGGAACCCGCCGACACCGCACGCTGCGCGGGGACCTCGACGCCATCACGCTCAAGGCACTGGCGCGGGATCCGGCGGCCCGCTACGCGACGGTTGCCGCATTCGCGGAGGATTGCGAGCGGTGGCTCGCCGGCCTTCCGGTACTCGCGCAGCCGCAGAGCCGGCTCTACCGGATCAGTCGGTTCGTCCGTCGGCATCGGCTCGCGCTCGGAGCGACCGCAGCGGTCGCGGTGGCTTTACTGGCCGGCGCGGCGATCGCCGCGTGGCAGGCGACGGTGGCGTTCGAGCAGTCTCGGCTCGCGAGTGAGGAAGCCGCGAAGCAGCGCGCCGTCCAGTCGTTCCTGACCGCGCTCTTCGACCGCAACACTCGCCAGCAGCCCGACGCCGCGCGCGCTCGCAACATGACCGTGCGCGAGGTGCTCCTGGAGGCGAGCGAGCGGCTCGACGACAGCCTCGGAGAGTCTCCGGCCGTCCAGCTCGAGCTCGGCAACACGATCGCCCGGCTGCTGCGCGACATCGACGAATACGAGCGCGCGGCGCAGCTGTCGCGCGATGCGGTGACCGTCGCCCGCGCGAACGGGCTCACGCAGAGCGATGCATACGTCGAGGCGCTCATCGGGCTCGCAACGGCGGCGCGTCTGCTCGGCCACGGGGAGGAGGCGCTTGCGGCGCGCGACGAGTCGTTGCAGGTGCTGGACGCACGCGGGGATCGCACGTCGCTGCTGCGCGCACGGGCGAACGCGAATACCGTCGCGCAGTTCACCCGCGACCTCCCGCGCGAGATCGAGCTCGTCGCCGAGGCGGTACAGCTCTTCGAACAACGCTACCCGAACGATCCAGGTCGCTTCAGCGCGCTCTACTACCTCGCCAACCTGCACCGCACGAACCGCCAGCCGGTGCCTGCGGAAGCGTACTTCCGTCAGGCCATCGAGGCGTTTGGCGCGAGTGGCTCGCGCGACTACACCACGCTCGGCGCGAGCCACGCCTTCGTCGGCTCCTCGGAGCTCTGGACCGGCCGCATCGGCGACGCCCTGCGCTCGTTCGAGGCCGGGCTGGCGCTGCTCGACCGGCACGCCGGCACTGACTCGCTCGTCACGCGCTTCCAGCGGGCGCAATATGCCGAAGCGCTGCACACCGCCGGGCGCGCGGCGGAGGCGCACGCCCAGTTCGAGAGCCTCGCTGCAGCGCGGGCCCGTACGACGACCACCATCGCGGACTTCGACGCGGCGATCTACCGGAGCTGGGCCTACGTCGAGGAGGGTCGTCCGCGCGAGGCCGAGGCGTTGCTCATGGAGTACGCCGACAATTGGCTCGAGTTCGGCCGGCGCTACGTACCGAACGGGCGCCGCTGGGCGATCCAGCTGGCCTTTGCCCGCGCAATGCAAGGCCGCCACGACGAGGCGCGCTCGGCACTCGCTCGGCTCGGCGAATTGCCGAAGGCACACTACGACGAGACGCTCGCCGCGTCCCCCGATTACGCCATCGAGGCGTCGTGGATCGAGCTCGCCACAGGCGATGCCGAGGCCGCCTGGACGACGCTGAATCGCGCTGGGGAGCTGACCGGCGCCGAGCCGGAGGACTTCGCCACCCTCTACGTGCGCGCACAGACACGCGCCGCGGAGATCGCTGCTCGCCGGGGCGATCCGGCTGCGCAGGTCGTCCATGCCGAGCGGGCGCTGCGACATCTGCGGCAGCGGGCCGGCAGCGGCACTTATCCGTTCCTCGAAGCACGTGCGCAGGCACAGCTCGGGCAAGGGCTTGCGGCCAGCGGTCGCCCCGGCGAGGCGCGCGAGCATCTCGAGGCGGCGCTCGGCACGATGAGTCGCCTGCACGGGCCGGGCAGTCCGTGGCTGCAGCAAACCGCGGAGGCCTTGGCCCTCGCATCCGCCAGCGCTCGGTAGGGAGTACGCACCGGCCACGGTTTCGAGCAGCGCCGGGGCGTTGGTGCAATCGTGCGCGGCGGTCTCACGCGCCTTGATCTGGCAGGGTTTGACCGGCTCCTGCGTATCTCTTCAGGTACAGGGGCCTACCTTGCGCGCCCCATGGTGCAGTACAGCATTGAGGGCGGGACCATGGACGAGCGAGCGGCGAGCGTCAGATCGGTCCGTGTCCAGCCGTGGCAGCGAGCACTGCTCGGCGCGCTGTCGTGGTTCCTGGCCGTCCCGGCCGCGCTGGCTGCTCCGCAACTGTCGATCGCTCCCTGGGGCTATCAGATCACCCAGATCCAGACCGTTGCCGGCCAGCAACGCACGTACGATGTGACCGCGCGCGCCGCGCTCGTCAACGCGGGTGATCCCGCCACCAGTGTCACGGCGCGACTCACGAGCGCCGTACCCATGGTCGTGGTGCTCGACGGGGAGGTGCACTTCGGCGACGTACCGCGCACGCGACCGCTGCGCCCTGCGATCAGCGAGGATACGTTCGCGCTGCGCTTCACGGTGCCGCGCCTGATGAGCCTTCGCGAGCTGCTGGCCTTAGTGCAGTCGGTGCAGCGCGGGCTTGCCTGGGAGGTGTCGTGCTCGAACTGCGGGGCCACGAATCGACCGCCCCGAGCCGACGCCGGGCTCCCGCAGAGTGCCTACGTCGCGCAGCTCGTGACGCTCGACGGGGCGGGTTCCTCGGATCCTGATGGCGATGCGCTAAGTTACGCGTGGTCGATCGTCGGGCAGCCGGCCGGCAGTACTGCCCAGCTCGCCGGCGCGGCGAGCGTCAACCCCACGTTCACCCCCGATCGCGAAGGGGACTACACGATCCAGCTCACCGTGAGCGATGGACAGCTCGTCAGCGGCCCCGACACGGTCACTGTGAGTACTCTCAACAGCGCCCCGGTGGCGAGCGCCGGGCCCGACCGGTCCGCCTTCGTCGGTGAGCGCGTGGTGCTCGACGGCTCGGGCTCGTCCGACGTCGACGGCGATGCGCTCACCTATGCCTGGTCGCTCGTGCGCACCCCGACCGGCAGCACTGCCGCGATCGAGGAACCCGACCGCCCGGTCGCCGCCTTCACCCCGGACGTTCCGGGCAGCTACTTGATCGAGCTCGTGGTGGACGACGGCACGGCGACGGGCGCGCCGGATCAGATGTTGATCTCCACGCTCAACAGCCGCCCGCTGGCCGAGGCCGGTCCTCCCCTGACTGGCCGCGTGGGCGAGACCGCGCGGCTCGACGGCAGCGGCTCCTCGGATGCCGACGGCGATTCGCTCACCTATCGCTGGTCGCTTAGCGAACAACCGCCGGCGAGTGCTGCTGCGCTCGACGACCCGACGAGCGCAACGCCCGCGTTCGTGATCGATCGGGCCGGCACGTTTGTGGCCCAGCTCATCGTGAGCGACGGACAGGCCGAAAGTGACCCCGATACGGTGACGGTTTCGACCGGGAACAGCGCTCCAATCGCGGTGGCGGGGGTCGATCAGTCCGTGCATTTCGGGGCGACCGTGCGTCTCGATGGGGCGGCCTCGAGCGACCCGGACGGCGACGGCCTGACCTTCGCGTGGGCGCTGCTCTCCGTGCCGGCGGGCAGTACCGCGGCACTCAGCGACGCGACTGCACTCGCGCCGAGCTTCACTGCCGACCGACCGGGCACGTACGTCGTGCAGCTCATCGTGAACGACGGCGCGGTGAACAGCCTGGCCGACTCGCTCACCGTCGCCGCGGAGAACGATCCCCCCGTGGCGCGCGACGACGCAGCGACCACGAGTGCTGGCGCGTCCGTGACGATCGAAGTGCTTGCCAATGACAGCGACGCCGACCCGGAGGACACGCTGCGGGTCGAGGCGGTGACGCAAGGAGCGAACGGGGCGGTGACTTTCTCAGCCACCGACGTCACCTACACGCCTGTGGCCGGCTACTCCGGTACGGACTCCTTTACCTACCGTATCACCGATGGGGCCGAGTCCGCTATCGCCAACGTGACGGTCTCGGTCGAGGGCGACAACGCAGCGCCGGTCGCCGATGCCGGTCCGGACCAGTCCGGCTATGCGGGCGACACGTTCCTGCTCGACGGCGGCGGCTCGCAAGATCCCGAAGGCGCCGCGCTGAGCTATCGCTGGGCGCTCGTCTCCGGCCCCGCCGGCGCGCAGCTCCTCGGCGAGACGACCTCCACGGCCCGCCTGAGCAACACGGTCGCCGGCACTTACCTCGTTACGCTGATCGTCAACGATGGCGCGAGCGACAGTGCAGCCGATCAGGCGCAGGTGAGCGTCGCAGCGTTGCCAACGCTCTCGACCACCGACGCCCTGGCGGCCGAGGGAGATGCGGGCGAGGAAGTCATCGCCTTTCTGGTTTCCCTCTCGGCGCCGATTCCGCGCCCCGTGACCGTGCAGTACGCCACCGCTGATGGCGCCGCCACGTCGGGATCGGACTATATTGCCGCAAGCGGCGCGCTCACTTTTCCGGCGGGCAGCACCGTCGCTCAAATCCTCCTTGTCTCGATCAACGGTGACACGGACGTCGAGGCCGACGAGGACTTCAGCGTCGCGCTGTCGATGCCGGTGAACGCGACCCTGGCACGCAGCAGCGCCCGCGGCACCATTCTCAATGACGATTTCTCCGGACCCGTCGATGTCGACTTGGATGGCGTCACGGATGCGATCGAAGATGCAGCGCCCAATGACGGCGACGGCAACGGGGATGGAACGCGCGATGCGCTGCAGTCGTTCGTGGCGTCGTTGCCGAACGCGGCCGACGGGCGCTACGTATCGCTGGTGACTCCGCCGGATACACAGCTCGTCAACGTGCGCACGCCGCCGAACCCCTCACCGACGGACACCCCGAGCGGCCTCGGTTTTCCGTTCGGGTTCTTCGAGTTCGAGATTCGCGGCGTGGCTGCCGGCGCAGCGACGCAACTCTCGATATTGCTCCCGGCAGGCGCGGGTCCGACCTCCTACTGGAAGTACGGACCGGAGCCGGGCGATTCCGCTCCTCACTGGTACGAGTTCCTGCTCGATGACAGCGACACTGGCGCGCAGATCAGCTCGAATGTGGTCACTCTCGATTTCATCGACGGCGCACGCGGGGACGACGACCTCGCTGGCGACGGCGTCATCATCGATCAAGGCGGCCCTTCGTCGCCAACGTCGGGCGTCATCGCTGTCGCGGGCCCCGATCAGGAGGGACTCGCCCGCCTCGCGATGACCCTGGACGGGTCCTCGTCGAGAGACAACAGCGGTGGAGCACCGCCGTTCTTCAACTGGACCGTCATCGACGCACCGCCGGACTCCCTGTATCGACAGCCGCCGGCGAACAGTATCGCGAGCCAAGCGATCCACCAGTTCTTCCCGGATGCGTACGGGACGTACGTGGTTCGCCTGACGGTCACCGGATCGGACGGGTCGCAGGCCACGGACGATCTCCTGCTGACTGTGCAGCCGCGCGCGCGGATCGTGGTGTTGCCGCGCTATCCGGCGCAAACGAGCTCGCCCGTACTGGAACTCGGTAATGGCCTCCAGCGTGCGATCCCCATGCAGATCAATTCGGTCATCCCCAATGACACCCAGCGCATCGGAATCGATCCTCTGGTCACGATTGCGACAAGCACAGGCACCGGAGCGCTCGCCCTGTCGCTCGATCCGACGAGTTCCGGGCTGGCGTCGGTAACGACCAATGTGGGCGGCTTGCCGGTGTACGTGCAGGATGTCGCGGCTGCGGTCGGCGACACCCACTCCCTCGGCGTGGCGGCGCCGGGATACATCGAAGCGATCGTGCCCGTGCGCATCGATCCGGCGGGCTTCGTGCTGACGCCCGGTGACACGGTCCGGCTCCTGAACAATCCAACGCCGGACATTCTGTTCTCGGTGGGTGTCAATCGACTCGACCCGCTCACGTTGCGCTCGCAGCCGCAGGCCGGGCCGCAACTCCGCACTCCGATCAGCTGCCCCGCCGCGCCTTGCTCATACACGCCGCCGCAACTCACGGTGTCCAATCCATCGGTGGGTTCGATCATCAATTATGCCGGTGACATCCCTGCAGGACAGCAAGATACCAGTGCGTTCTTCCGGCTGTTGAATCCCGGCTGGACCACGATTTCGGTGACGCCCGGAAGCACGCCCTATCCGATTCCTGCGCCCGCGATTCGGAACGATTCGCGACTGGTCGTGAACTTCGACAACACCGGAGTCGGCAGCAGCAGCGACGTGCTGGCGGTGTCGGTCGTGGCCTCGAGCACCAGCGCCGTGCCTGGAGATCTGCTCACCTTCACCGTAACCGCCACCGAGCAGATCAACGTGCTTGGGGCGGGCGCTCTGACTGACGTGAATGTGTACGTGAAGCTGCCCTTTGGCTTCGCGCTCGACAGCGCAACGGCCACTCAAGGCAGTTTCGATGCGAACTCCCTTGTGTGGCGCATAGACACCTTCGCGACGGGCACGCGCGCGGCAACTCTCACCGTCGCGGCGCATGCCAACCAGGTTCCGGGTGACACGTTCGTCGCCGAGATTGCGGGCGTCATCGACGTTGCGGAGGGGAATCAGTCGAACAACCAGGCTGTGGTCAACGTTCTCGGTCCGTCGATCGGACTGTTTCCCGAAGATGACTTTGCCGTCACGCCGCAGGGCGTGGAACGCGAAGTCGATGTGCTCGCGAATGACACCTTCCTCGTCTCGGGGGCAGGGTCGGCAGTGCCGCCTTCCGGCACGATCCTGACCATCGACGCCGCGCCTGCGAACGGCGCGGCGGTCGTGCAGAGCGGCCGCATTCTCTACCGACCGACGGCACAGTTCCGCGGCGTCGACACGCTGCGTTATCGACTCACCAACGGCCTGGTCTCCGAGGTAGCCACGCTGACGATGGTGGTCGGCAATCGACTGTAGGCCAGGCGAGGACACCGTGAACACAATGCGCTTCAAGCAGTACGCGGCCATCGGCTTCCTCCTCCTGCTGGCATTCGCCAGTTCGGCGATGGCTGCACCGAGCCTGCGCGTCGCCCCACTCGGCTCCAGGTGGTTCAGGTTCAGGCGGTAGCGGGCCAGTCACGCGTAAGCTCCCCCGCTTATACCCCCGCCTCGGCGTAAGTTGCTGCAACCAGCCCGAGTACGGCTAGGGCGCCGGGGTGTCTTGGCCAGTCGAGTCGCAACTGGCGAATCCTTGAAGGGTTGCCAGTATTCGGCCCCCGACCCTGCGTCGGGGTTCTTTTGCACGTTCTGGCCACAAATTCACGGCGACGATCGCGACCGTGGGCGTCATCGTCACCGGCAGGGACGACATCCCCGACTTCGGCGATCTGGCTGGGTTGACCCGGCTCTACTGGCTGGCCGTCCAGCGCATCAGGGCGTCGGACCTAACGGACGACGGTAAGGCTCTAATTCTGGACGAGATCGGGGCGCAGTTCAGCGCGGCGAAGGCGGCTTCTACGGGATCTCCACGCGCCGCCTGAAAGTACCGAAGTCGGCCCCCGCTACCAATCCTGAAGAAGCGAACGGCCCCTCTGGGGCCGTTTTGCTATGTGAGCCCGAGACCTCACTTGTGTCGAGCCCATCGGGGTTGACACTAACGGCGCGCCGGTTTCACATGACCGCATGCGATCGCAACTGGCCGACGCTGCTCGCCGCAGCCTCAACGAGGACGTCAAGCGCTTGACCGCCGAACAGCGGCTGGCTGCGTTCCTGGCGCATTGTCAGCTGGTGGCGCAGCTGACGAGCGCCGGCGAGGCCGTGCGGCGGCCTCGAGACACGGTGCCGCGGAATGCGAACTAGCGCGCCGGGTCAGTCGGCACTGCTGATGGCCGACGTCGCCGAGCTTCTTGAAGCGAGAGGCGTTCGATACGCCGTCATCGGTGCCATGGCGGCGGCGGTACACGGAGTGGTGCGCGCCAGCCTCGATGCTGACGCGGTCGTGGCACTGCAGGTCCACGAGGCGCAGGCTCTGCGACAGGCGCTCATCGAGGCGGGCTACGAGGCCGCTGTCAGGACCGGTGACGCAGACGACCCGATTCCCGGGTTGCTCGAAATCAAAGATCGCCACGGCAATCGAGTGGATCTCCTGCTCGGTCTGCGCGGCATGGACCCCGAACTCCTGAACCGCACGCGGCAGGTCAGGCTTGCGGATGCCACTCTGGAAATCGTCGGTCGGGAGGATTTCATCGCCATGAAGGCGTTTGCCGGCGGCCCGGTCGACCTGGCGGATGCGCGAGCCATTATCGACCTGGATCGGGGGTCGCTCGACCTGGAATTGCTGCGTCGGTTGGCGCAGCGATTCGGTCGTGATGCGGTGAGGGTCGTTCAGGATCTCGTCGGCGACGCAGATTGACATTTCGCGCGCGGCGAGAATGGGTCATCACTATTGCTTGGATCGGTAGCCGGCCCCCGCTACCAACGCATTCGAAGCGAACGGCCCCTCCGGGGCCGTTTTGCTTTGTCTGATTCGCGTCCCGCGTGGTCGAGGCGCTGATCAGCGCCACCCCGTGACGCGGCGAATGCGGCGGATCGCGCGTCGGCGCCGACGAAGGGAGGTGCGCCCAGGTTCAACCGACGATCGCCCTGGCGAGGGCGAATAACAGCGCCTCGAAGTTATCCGTCTCTACGCCTCAAGCGCCGGCAGGCCACTGAAATTCGGGACGCAGGCCGTCGTAGACCGGGCGACCGTCGTTCGGTTTTGGGTAGCCTTTGCTCTCGTCCCAAAAAGCGTGGTAGGTCGCCTTTGGAAACCTGGCATCGTCGTAGCCCATCACGTTCGGTACGGCAACGCGGATGCGCTTCTGCTTGTCATCGAGCATCAGCACGGCACCACAGTCGGTGCACAGGCAGATTTCCAGCGGGCCGTTCGTGTTGTTGGCATTGAAGGGCACCCGCTTCATCTTTTCCGGGTGGTCGGCCTTCACGTCGCCGTAATTGAAGAACGCGACATGCGTCGTGTGCTGGCCGGTTACGGTCTTGCAGACGTTGCAGTGGCATTCGTGATTGTCGATTGGTTCGGCGGAAGCAGTGACGTGCACATGTTTGCAGCCGCCCACATAGCTCGTAGTCATGGCCTTTCCTCCCCCGTTGAACCGGTTACTACAGCTCTGATTCTCAAAGCTAGCACAGGTCTTTTCCGTGATGAAAGCTGCATGGCGTCTGTGAGTCCCAATGTGGGCCGCTGCTCCGACGTCAACGGGCCCCGGTCACACGCCGGCGTTGCTGCGGGCCTGCCTCAGGGGATCAGGACGCTGCGTCGGAAAGTACCAAAGCGGGCCCCCGCTACCAACGCATTCGAAGCGAACGGCCCGTCTGGGGCCGTTTTGCTGTGCGATCCCGACAGCGACCCGTGGAACGCCCGACTACTCAGCAGCGAGCCCGCGACTGTGGGTGTATTCCGGTCACACGGTGCATGTCAACAGGAACCGCGCTGAAGCGGGGTTCCTTCTGGAAACTGTGGCTAGCGAATTCGAGGTTCAGTAAGTAACGTTCCCACCCCAGTCGACGTTGCCTTCGATGCCACTGAACGCGCCGTGGGCCCGGTTGCTGCCATAGAAGTTTCCCGGTGCCTCGAACGCGATACCCGGACCGATATTGCCGTCGATGACGTTGCCGGTACCATCGACCTCGATGTAGCCGCCGCCGGAGAAGTTCCGCGAGACGATATTGCGATTACCCTCGATGCTGATCCATTCATTGAAGACGTTTCCCACGACGATCGTATCGTCTCCCAGGACACTGATTGCAGGCGGGCCGGTGGTATTGACGGTGAATACGCAATCGCTGACCAGGGACGAACCCCTGACGCCCAGGCAATGTGTCTCGCTGCAGTCGAAGACGGCACCTGTGACACGACTGCCTGCACCTGCTCTCAAGGGTGCGTCCGAAGTGGCGCTGTAGGAACCGCCGGTCGCAGTGACGGTGCGGTTTGCGAGCAATACAGCACCTCCGGTGCGGATGTTTTCGAGGGTGACGGTACCGCCCGCAACCGAGGCTTCTAACGCGACAAAGATTCCCTTGAGCACGCCGTTTCGAAGGGTGACCGACGAAGCCGTGCCGATCCGCAGGACCGGCTCATAGTCTCCGCCGAAACTGCCGCGCAGGATGGAGAAACCCCTCAGGTCGATGGTGACGCCGCTGCTCGCGATCTGTATCGCACCGGAGCACCCCGCGTTTGGTTCCACGCTGCCGGACGGTGTCAGCTGCCAGGTCCGGTCGAGCACGTAGTAGCCCGGTGCATTGATGGTGCAGTTGTCCAGGATGCTGAAATCGAGCACGATCGCCTTGCTGGGTTCCGGCGGGTCCGCGTCGCTGGTGGTTATTGTCAGAGTCGCCGGATTCGTCGGAACGCGTTCCTTGGACTGGAGGACCGCCTTGATCGGACTCACAGTCGCCAGCAGGAAGCCGGCATCGGCGAGTGCACCGCTGGCCCATCGCTGCGCCACACTCGTCACGTCGATCGCGAACACCGAACCCCCCATTGCGGTCGTCAGGTCGATACTTGCGACCGCGTTGGCTTCCGTGGGTGGCTGCAGGGTCCAGGTCACCGTGCCCTCGTTCCACGACGAGACCACTGGATAGATGGTGAGTTGGCCCGGGGCACCGACACTGCCCACGAAGATCGTCAGTCTCGCTTTTGTCACCGTCTTGCCGGCGATCGTCGACGCGTCGAATCGCACCAGGCTGAATTTCGGGCCGTAGTTGTGAACGTTGAGGGTGGTGGCCGCGCCGTAGTTCGTTGTCGCTGCATTGCCGTTGATCCAGGCGTCATCGGTCAACGGTAACTCGAGTTCCGCGGCACGAACGCTCATACACAGAACACTCAGGGCAACGACGACCGTCATCGCGATGTGTCGTGCGTCCATGACGCTTCTTCCTATGCTAGGTACCTTCGCTAATGGTAGGCCGAGCGTGTTCGTGCGCCATCCGTGATGGGTGCCGTCGGACAGGTATCTTGTGCAGAGCGGCCGCCCTCCTTTTGGCGGATCAACCGCTGACGCGAATTCGACCTGCTTAGGAATGCGGCGACCACCAAGAGCGGTGCCGGACTACCGCCATTGTCCGCGGCATAAGCGGTCGGCCATGACCGCACGGACGCGCTTGGACTAGTAGTTGATGCGCGCCGCCGAGCCTTCGGTGTCATGTCCAACACCCGCTCGCTAATTCAGAATCCTGCCCCGCTACCATCGAATCGAAGCGAACGGCCTCTCTGGGGCCGTTTTGCTTTTCGCGGATCCAGAGTCTCCCGTGGACTTCAGCGATCCGATTGAGCGTTGGAATTGTCTAAGAGCCACCCTACTGGGCGACCATCGGCGGGCGCACCCGCAGAGAGCCAAAACCCGCCCAGGCAGGGTGCCTGGGCGTTCCGATTCGATGCTCCAGAGTAGCTAGTACGTGATGTTGCTGCCCCAGTCGGTCTGGCCCGCCGTTCCAGCGTACGGGACGATTGCAGAACACCGATTCCCGCCGAAGAAGTTGCCGACGGTGTTGAACTGAATGCACGTGCCGAAGGAGCCTGGCATCACGGCGTTGGAGTCGACCTGGTTGCCGGTCCCCTGAACCAGAATCCCGACTCCTCCGGCGTAGCCTTGCCAACCGTCCAAGATGTTTGATGCGATCCGATTTCCGTTGCCCAGGATGGAGATCCCGTCAGCAATGCATGGAATGGAATTGCCGAGGACCTTGTTACGCGAACCTGTCACGGAAATGCAGGCGTCCGCAGAGCCCGCATCGCCGTAGAAGCGGTTGTTGCGTACTTCGGATCCATCACCGGACACGCTAATCGAACCTAAGATGTCTGAATTTGCGACGACACTGGTGTCATTGACCGCCAGTACTCCAAGGTTGATCCGCGTCGCCAGGATGCGCGATCGAACTCCCGCCTGCAGATACGCACCGCCATAGGCCACCAGCATGTTCTCGAGGGTGGTGCCGTCGACGGCACCCGCAAGCACCGCAGATCCTTCCTCCTCTGAATCACCTCCGAGAACCGCACCGTTTCGAAGCGTCACGTGGTTCCCGGTGATGTGAACCATGGTGCCCATCAGACTGGTCGGTCCGTTGATTTCGAAGCCTCGAAAATCGAGGGTGGCGTTGTTCGCGGAAATTCGTAGGACGATCCAGTTGTACGGTTCAGGACTGGCCGCACATTTGATCTGGTTGTAGCGCACGTCATAGGTGCTCCAATTCCGGTCCAGCACGTACAGCCCGGGCTCACTGATCACGCAGCCGTTCGGATTCGACAGGTCGAGCACCTTGGCCCCGCGCAGATCGGACCCGACCTCGACGTACAGGTACTGCTCCGTGACGATCTGTGCCTTGGCCGCGGTCAGCGTGGTGAGGAGGATTCCATTGTTCGCAAGCTGCCCGCTGGCCCAGCGTTTAACGAGCGAAGTGACGTTGACTGAATAGCTCTTGCTGCCGGACAGGACCACAGGTGATGGCACCGCTGTTTGCGCCTCGCTCGTCGGACGGGTCGCCCACGTGACAGTTCCTTCCTTCCAGGGCGAAGTGACCGCGAGCAGATTCAGCTCGTGCGGCCTGCTGGTATCGATCGAGCGCACAGTGAAGGAAAGAGTGGCGTTCAGCACCGAGAGGCCAGCGATCGACGAGGTGTCGTAGCGGATCAGGCCCTGCTTCGGCCCATAGTTCGTTACGGACAATTCCGCCGACGTGCCGTAGTTCGATGTCGCGGCGTTGCCGTTGATCCACCCGTCATCGGTGCGGGGCAGGTCGTACACGTCCGGTTCGAATTCCCCTGCGGCGAGGGCTTGGGGAGGGGCGATGCAGAGGGAGGCAAGGACGGCTGCGCACAGAAATCGGAGGCGCGTCATGATGTGTCCTCCTTGAACAAACCACACGGGTACACTTACTCCACGCGCGCCTCTACGGCATCTGAGTAACTACCGATCCTGCAGCGCAGGCGCGACGCGGCACGCTGGCCGGCATGAACCTGCCCACGCTGCCCGAGGGCGCGACCGTGGCACGGGGCAGGCGGGCGCAGATTGGCTTTCAGTACCGTTCCCCGTGGATGCCGATCAGGCGGGGGGAGGGCTACCGGTCTACCGCAATTCGACCTCGATAACGTCCTGATCCGGCGAGACTTCTATTCGCGGTAGCAAGCCCCGCTACCACGTCAATAGGCAGGCCTCCTGGCGCGAGAAGAGGCTGGAGTTCCAGCCCCGTCTTTGCCACCAAATAGCTGCTCCCGTTCGCATCCTTGCGCGGCTCGACCACGATCGGGCCCACGCCATCGCGTATGACCTTACGCGCCACGTCAGGCGCCCGCGTGATGGTCTCCGGCAGGTTCACGATCCGCTGGAGTTCCCAGGTTTCAGTGGACACCTCGCCGCCTAGGCTTGTGAGCTGCCTCGAACTGGTTGGGACTGATTCCGCCAAGGTGGCTGTGACGGCGTATCGGATTGTAGAAGGACTCGATGTAGTCGGATATGTCCGCGATCGCGAACTCGCGGGTCTTGTAGATGTGCTTCTTGATGCGCTCTTTCTTCAGGCTACTGAAGAAGGATTCCGCCACCGCGTTGTCCCAGCAATTGCCTTTGCGGCTCATGCTCGGCTCGAGGTGATTCGCCCGGCAGAAGCGCCTCCACGCATCGCTCCCATACTGGGTACCGTTATCCGAGTGAATCAGCGTGCCACGTGGTCGTCGGCAACGGACGGCCATCAGGACGGCATTCAGCACCAGCTCTCGATTCGAGCATGAGAAGCTGTCTGCCGTGTACGGCGAGGCTCCCGGCAACGCGGTGCGGTTTACCGGCGACCTGCTGATGCGCGACCTGTCGCTGGCTGCGAATGGCGGCGGATACCTCACGGAGTCCGTCGTGCCGGGCGTGATCCCCGCACTGACGCCGTACAGCGTCGCACTGCGAATGGGTGCGCAACGGCTGCGCGTCGAGCAAGGCAACGTGCATCTGCCTACGGGCGGCGCGGCGACTACGAGCTGGTTGTCGTCGGCGACTGCGACGGCACCCGATGCCGCGATTGCCTTTGGCGATTCGGTAGCGACGCCGAAAATGCTGAGTGTGCTCCAGACCGTCAGCCGGCAACTGCTGTTGCAATCCGCCGCTGACGTGATCGTTCCGCAAATGCAGGCGGCTGCCGCCGCTGCGGCCGTGGATGCTGCGGCGATCGGCGGCTCCGGCGGATCGGGGCAGCCGTTGGGCGTCGCCAACACGCCGGGCGTCGGCGCGTTCACGGGCGCGAGCCTGGACGACTGGTCATCGCTGGCAATCATCGAGTGGGGCACGCCGGCCGTTGAGGTGGACCCGTATTCCAGTTTCAAGTCGGGCGTCGTCGGCGTGAGATTGCTCGTGCTCATCGACGTGATCGTGCAGCGATTGCCGGCCTTTTCGGTCGCGAGTTCAATCACGTGATCCGCTACCAGTATCCACCTTTCGGCGTGCTGAGGGACGTCTGCAAAGCGCCGACGAGCCCGATCTATCCCAGCGTTCGCGTCCGGGTAAAGCGGTCGTTCTACGGACTGCGACGCAAGGTCGAGCCCGGCGAGGTCGTGCAGCTCGCCGAGCCGGACGCGATCAATGCTGTCGCGCTGGGATGGGCCGAAAGGGTTTGAAGGTGCGCGAGGCCTATCGTCGTGCATCACCGCGGCCGGATGGGACCCCGGCGAGCAGTCTGCGGGCCCGGGCACCTCACCCGGTCGTGATGGCTGCATTTCTACCTGTACCCGTGCGCGTCGCGACACGGGCGCGCCAATTCGGCTAGTGGCGCAGCGAGTCAAAGTAACGCCGAAAGTTCGCGGGCTGTACTCCTTCGGCCGCGGCGAATCGCAGAGCCAGCCGAAATCGGCACCGTGGCCCGGGACTGACACCGGGCCGTTTCTAGCGGGTAACACGATATGAGCGCACGCACGAATCGAATGCGGGACCTGGCAATCGTCGCAATCGAATTGCTGGTTGCCGTGGGGACCGTCGCCGCCGCGCTGGTGGTGCTGCTGCGATGAGACCGGAAGCCGTCCGCGCCGAGATGCAGGCGCTATGCACGCGGGCTGCGGATCACGAGGGCAAGCGGCAGGCGGCGCTGCAACGTGGCGATGCTCAAGCCGTCCGAGAGCATGAGCAGGAAATCTCCCGACTGTGGTCGCGCTACTGCGATCTGGAACGGCGGTGTCGCGTGAGACTGGACTTGGCGCCGTCTGCCGATGGTCGCGACCGCTGGCTGATCGTCATAGACAACACTATCGGCTGGGCGTGGTCTGCACCGCGGTGGATGTCCTGGCGATCGAGGCGCTGTTGGTCGTCGGCGTGCTGCTGGCGCTTGTGTTCCGATGACACACGAGGCTGAACGGCTACGGCATCCCGCGTGCACGAAACCACTACGACGAGCCGATTAACCCGAATTGCGGAAAGAGGGCGTCACGAGTAACAGGTTTCTTAGGGCGGAGAGCGGTCGCTTATCCGCACGTATCGCGGAGTACAAATCATGGAGAACGGAATTGTTCGATTGCTGACCCTGCTAATGGTCATCGCTCTGACCTGCAGTAACGCCTCAGCGGACGGTTCCGCGCAGAGTCCGGCTTCTGCCGATAGGAGTATCGGAGTGCATGCACACATTGACGGTCGGGATCACTTAATTCTGATCGGCCAGACTGCTCAATGGCACCACTTCGATTTCGCGGCGGTTGGTCGTCACGCGGGTCGCAACCTGCCGACGTTTATTGGCGGACTACCGGGTTCGCCATATCCGGTCTTCGAGTGGATTCCGGAATGGCCATTACCCCCACCGAATCAGATACGATTCGAGGCGTTGTCGTCGATATTTAATGGCCTTGCGCCATCAGTGCCATCCGATGGAGTTGCGTGGCGAATTGAGAAGACCTTGGGTCGTGGTACCGTTCGTATCGTCGAGCAACCGACGGTGACCAATTCCTTCGCGCTGATCGTGGAGTTCGACGACAACGCTTATGGCGGGTCGACTGACTACGAGATCGTGATTTCGCCTGCCTTCGACTCTGCCGGTCAGATCGATATCGACGTGAAACCTCTTGCGACTGGCAACGGCGTCAACCTGAAGCTCAATAACGTGCGGGTTTCGATCTCTGGCAATTCTACGTTCGATGCGCTGCAGGTCGATCCGGCGTCGGCCCGGTTCGGTCCCACGGTGGCGCGAGCAAGGCGCCATGAGGTCAAGGATTATGGCGGTGACGGGTACATGGACCTCGGCCTGATCTTCCGCATTCGGGACGTGGGTTTCGCGTGCGGCGACCAGCAGGTAACGTTGACCGCGACGACCTACGCGGGTGAGGCGGTGGCCGGCACGGATGCGGTGCACGCATGGAAATGCCGAAAATGACCGCGAGCTGTCTAGGGCGCCACATCTGATCCAGACGGAGGGTCAGAGATTGCAGCAGCACGGAGTTGCTGACAGCTGCACAGACTCCGGCCCCGCGCCGGGGTTTCTGTTTCAGTGCGGTGTCATCCATCTGTTCGCCGTCGAGTGCATCGGCATTAGCGGCCGCACCTGAAGCCGTCCGACCGCACCGCACCAGCGACAGCGCACCGTAAACGGCAGCCGGCGCGCACCCTGGCCGGCGGCGATCATCTCGGCGAGCGGCAGTGTGGCCCATCGGTCGCAGCGCTGGCAGTACGCGTGCAGCTGGTGGCTGTGGGCATGTAGGCTGGCGATGCTGCCTATATCGATCATGCGGCGACCGTAGCACCGGGGCGCTTCATCGGAAGACCCTCGAGAATCTCCACGAACGCGCCACCAATTCGCGACGACCGTCCCGGCCAAGGGCGTCATTGCCACCGGCACGACGACATCCCCGACTTCGGCAATCAGGACGGGGTGACCCGGCTTTACTGGCTGGCCGTCCAGCCTGTCCGGGCGTCGGACCGAGCGGACGACGGCAAGACGCTGATTCTGGGCGAGATCGAAGCACAATTCAGGGGGCGGCGAGGGCGGTTCCTGCGCTATCTCCACGCGCCGCCTGAAAGTACCGAAGCCGGCCCCCGCCACCTCACATCCCTTCGGCCCGGTCAATCGCTGCGCGCAGTTCGTCGCCAGTCATACCAGGGTTGCCAGCGGCCATGCGCGCTCGCATACGTGACATTCGTGCGCCCAGATCCTGCAGTTCTTTTTGCGCACTCTCTGACCTCCTGGCGGAGCCCCTCACTCGGTCGGCGTAGTAACGCGGCATCTTCCGTGCCACGTGCGGGACGCGATTGGGCGCCCGCAGATCATCGCGCACGCGGTGTCGTAAGTGATCAGGAGCACACCAACGAACACGCCCGCGTGACCTTTTGTGCCCCGTCTTTGCTGCGAATGGCCGAGGCAAAGAAAGGCCACCTCACAACTTTTCAAATACATTGCCGTAGCTAACTGACGAACCTTATGTTCTTCGTGTCACTGTCGGTATTCCGCGCTTCGCATGCGCGGTCCCTGTCGCCGAACAGCGACAATTTCGCGATTGCTGGAGCGGTTTGGCCGGCCATACTCCTCCCGCTGAGGCTAGGTCGGTGGTCAACCCTTTGGTTGAGGGGAACTGCTCTGGTCACAGCCCACAGTGTCGGCCCGATCTCTGCATGACGGACCGCGGCCAGTCGGCCGAGTGCTGATAGAGGCAAACCCGTCGTAAGGCGGGGGCGCAAAACTTCCGGTCCTCGGGACTTGTACCCAGGATAGCGGGGCTGCCGGCAGCAGCGGTTCCTGACCAGCTCCCTGGTCCCCAGAACCCAGACCAGCATCCTCGCAGTCCGGTCCGGTTGTTCGGCGAACCGTATCGCCGCGCGTCTCTGCTGCGTCGGCACGTCATGACGTTTCGCGTGGCGAACTTGGGGAAAAAGGTACTGCGCAATTGCCATCGGCAGTTGCGCTGGAGTCGGCATGAATATGGAGTCAGCATGAATATCAAGAAGATCATTCTGTTCGCACTTGCAATTGTCGGATGGATGAGTGTTGCAGCCGCCAACGCGCAGGGCATGAAATGGCATCCGGGACATTACGTAATGTTCGCGATGGGCGACTCACAGACGCAACATCTTGCCAACATGAACGAAATCGCGAATGACACGACGATCCAGGGCGTGCAGATTCGAATCCTGTGGAACACGCTCGAGAAGTCCAAAGGTGTCTATGACTTCTCAAGCATCGACGCTTACCTCAAGAAGCTGAAGTCCCTGCCTGTACCAAAGCGACTGGTCGTGCGTATTCATGACCGCAAGTTCAATACCACGTCTACCAGCGGAATCGTTCCAACCTACCTGCTGACCGAATCGATCTATAACGGGGGCCTCACCAAGACCAGTACTGGCTACGCCGCGCGCTTGTGGGAACAGCCCGTCATGGATCGTCTCATCGCGCTCTATAAGGCGATCGGTGCCCGATACGACTCTGACCCGTACTTTGAGGGCATCGCCTCATCAGAAACGACGCTCAGCCTGATCAATAACAATTGGCCTGCAGGCTACTCACACAAGGCTCTCATGACCCAATACAAGCGGCTGGTATCGTCAGTGCGGCCAGCCATGCCTCGGTCCAATCTATTCCTTTATACAAACTGGATGGGCAACGACAACCTCATGGCGGAGCTCATTCAAAGCCTTGTTGAACCCCGCGCCGCGGCCGGCGGCGCCAATGTCACACCTAACAAGCCAACCCAGGGCCAGCGGGTCTGGACTGGGCAGTTGGGCGCCGACTACCGGGGGATACTGGCTCTAAGCAGCTCCGTCGAAACAGGTGAGCTCGGCAACTTCACGCCCAAGCAAATAAACGACTACGCTTACAACACGCTGAGGGTCAATCATCTTTTCTGGGTGCGCAACACCTACAGCGGGTCCGCTGATAAGCGGTGGAGCACAGGAATTCTGCCGTTTCTCAGAACCAATCCGCCTATTCGCACGACCTGCCCGAGCAGCATCGCGATTTGCCTGAATTAGTAAAATTCCGGATCTGCAGATATTTGGAAGGGACAGGGCAAATCCTGCCCCCGCTACCATCGAATCGAAGCGAACGGCCCCTCTGGGGCCGTTTTGCTTTGCGGAACCTGTCTGGCTCGACGCATCGCCTCGAGATGACGCCGAAGCCTGTCTGCGCGACCAGAAGGAACGGCAGACCAGGAAACGAGTGGCGGCTGAGGCGTTGTGGGCGAGCGGGTATGGCGGCGCGAGACTCTGCGCATCGACCTGTGTATAAGATCGGGGCACGCTCTGGCTGCCGTTAACATCAAGAAGCACGCAGCCCGGGTTGTGTCCTCAGGTACGTCAAAATCAGTCAGGGAGAGGTCCTCATGAATTACTCGGTAAAGAACGTGTTTCGGTTGCAGGTGTTGGCTTTTGTCGGTGTCCTGTCGATGACGGTCGCCGGATCGGCTTTGGCCCAGGACAACGAGGACCCCTTCAAGCGGGGCGCCTACTGGTCGGTCACGGGCATTCACGTCAACGATGGCTCAGGGCTCAAGTACGCCAACCACCTCGCCAAGAACTGGGTGCGCAACCAGGAGTTCGCCAAGTCGAAGGGCTGGATCTCGGGCTATCACGTGCTGAGCAATGCATATCCACGACAGGACGAGCCGAACGTCTACCTCGTGACGATCTTCAACGAGATGACGAGCACCGCGGAGGACGACAAGCGCAGCAAGGAGTGGCTCGAGTTCAACAAGTCGACGATGGCGCAGATGGATGCGGAGTCCGGTGAGCGCGCCTCGTACCGGACGGTCGGCAGCGAGGTCCTGCTGACCGAGATGCTGAAGCGGTAGTCTTCGGGCCCGCTGAGCCTGACGATGAAGCCCCGGCCACGCGCCGGGGCTTCTGTCGACTGCAGCAGAGAATCCGACGTTATGTCGTCAAGACCTTGTGGGGCATGCGGCAGTTGTGGTCTATATCAACCGAAGCAGGTCACCTGCGCGGGCCCAAGCGCTGAGAAATGCAAGGCAACGACATTCACGAAGCAATTCGCGTCGAGAAGCAGCGACACTTCGTCGGCGCGATGTCGAAGGCGATCGACGGACGGTCCGTGACGCAGTCCGATGGCGCTTTGCTCGAAACGATCTTCGAGGCTCTGCTGCGCGGTAAGGACGTCTCCAACCTGATCGGTGTCAGGCCGCCCCATACCCGCCGTTCCGACGATCCGATCTATATCGCACTCCACTACCTGTGCCTCACGAAACTGATGCACGAGAAGGCCGTGGCTGCGTGGCGCATCGTTGGCGATGCCTGGGGACTTAAGCAACGTGTCGTGCGGTGGGTTATCGCCGACAACTGGGCGCCGGCACTGGAGATGGTGAGACAGTCTGCCGCTCCCCCGGAGACGTTGCTCAGTCTTTGTGAGCAGCGCGCTCGCGGTGGCCGGCCTGATCGTCGTGAGACCGGGTGTCGGCCGATGCCGCAACCCCGGGGCGACACGCTCAATGCGAGATGAAGCCAGCTTCGCGCGGAGTTGTGGCGGCGTTGCCTCCGGGTGACGTTGAGGCACGGTTCGCACAGGCGTGGCCTGCGAACAACGCCACTCAATAGCGCTGAAGTGGCTACCCGCCTTTCCGGAGCGCAATAAATCGTGTGCGCCGGCAAAGGGATCGCGAAACCAGCGCAGGCGATTGGCGCAACTATTGCGGGAAATTCCGGATTGGTAGCGTGAGCATTTGGGCGTAACTGGGTAGTTACGGCCGTCAGGTTGCCGGACGCCCTCCGCGACACATCCACGAAGGACCTCACTGGTAACCAGGCTACCGGGGTCCTCAGTGTCGCGGAGGAACCATGAAGTCCATATCTCCGATTCCACCACGAGCCGAGTCCGCCGGTCGGGCACGCCGCTCGCATTCCCGTGGATACGCCGGGTTTCGATGCTCGGCTATGGTTGCTCTCGTCGTCGCGCCGATGGCAGCGGCGCAGGACCACCAGGCAGCGTGTCCGGTGGGGACGCTGTGGGAACCGTACACCGAGGTGTGCGCCGACGTCCGGGACCTGCGGCACCTGTTCCTGCCGCAATTGACGATCCCAGCCGGTAGCGACGCCGTATCGAAGGGCCGGACCACCCGTGGCGGCGAGATCGACTGGCCGGTGCCCGGCAGCATGGCCGCCGGGACGACGTACGATCCGAACCAACTCAAGGCGCTCGAGAGTGGTCGACTCTATACGAAGATGTTCGTACACCCGGGTGGGCTGCCGACGGCCGCGAGCTTGCCCAACATCCTGTACACCACCGCGACGTCCCGCGTGCACATGGGCCTGGAACTGCTGGGTGCGTATCGCGGCGGTGGTCCGGGGAGTACCGCGCTGCTCGGACTCTTCGCGTGGACCTGTCTGCCCGGTTACCCATGCCCGGACGGCGAGACTGCGCCGGGCTTCCAGTGGTGGATGGATTTCACAAACCTGAACTGCAACGTATCCCACGGCGTGGACCAGGGCGGGCATGCCCACAGGTTCCTGTATTACACCAACCAGTCGGACAAGCTTGCGGACGGGGATCCACCTGAATGGAAGAGCGCCGTCTATCTCTGGAACTACTGCGATGCGGCCTGGGACCTGGCCTGGGAACACACGTATCGGGCCGACAAGATCGATTGCTCCGTTCCCGGTGCCGGGTGCGCATGGTGGGGTCCCAGCATCGAGATCTTCGGCGACGCCCCCTACCCGCAGATGGCCGAGCTCGGCTACCGGGACTCACTGCTGTACCACGATGGACTCTGGAGTGAGTTGCGCCCGCCGGAGGCCAACTTCAGGGATCCGACCATCTGGGCACCGACGACGCCGTGGCAGCTCTTTCATCTCGATCCCAATCGAAGCTACGGGGTCGGCAACTGGTTCGACCAGAATGATCCGCCGACGATCGACGGACAGGAGCAACTGGCGACGCTCGAAGACCAGTCGGTGACCATCAGTGCCGAATCGCTGGTCATTAGTGATCCGGATGTCGACGTTCGGTTCCACGTAGCCTATTCGATCCGCCTTTTTCCGGCGAAGACTATATCCACGACGGTTCGATCGTAACGCCAGCGGAAAATTTCAGCGGTCAGCTGAGGGTGCCGGTCACCGTCAGTGACGGCGCCGCGGATAGCCAGACGTTCGAGCTGCAGATCGACGTCGCGCCAGTCAATGATCCTCCAGTCGTCGTTGGGCAGGAAGCCCTGCAGACCCAGGAACGGACTCCATTGACGATCACCGCGCAGGACCTGCAGTTGACGGACCCGGACAATGAGGTCGGCGACCTCGAAATCGCCGTGCAGGACGGCGTCGGCTACCAGCGCGTGGACAACACGATCACACCGGAATCCGGTGTCGTCGGCGATCTTCGGGTCGGTGTGATTTCGTCCGATGGGGATCTGCAAAGTGCGGTGTTTCCAATGCTCGTCGTGGTCTCGCCCGATACGCACGCCACCTGAATTGACGCTGCTCGGTCCGCCGACCGTGACGCTGCAGGTCGGAGACGCGTATGACGACGCCGGAGCGACGGCCAGGGACAACCTCGACGGAGACATCACGGCGCAAATCGTCACCGACAACCCGGTCGACACGTCACGGGCGGGTACCTACGTGGTCACCTACAGCGTCTCGGACCTGGCCGGCAATCAGTGCGTCCATTACGCGGACGGTGATCGTGCAGACAGCCGTCGTGACGCCAGACGTGACGCCACCTGTGTTGACGCTGCTCGGTCCGCCGACCGTGACGCTGCGCGTGGGAGACGTGTACACGGACGCTGGCGCGTCGGCCGTGGACAACCTCGACGGGAACATCACGGCGCGGATCATCACCGTAAACCCGGTTGACACGTCACGGGCGGGGACGTACCTGGTGGTCTACAGCGTCTCGGACCTGGGTGGGAATAGCGCGTCCATTACTCGCACAGTGATCGTGAATTCACGGCCGCGGCACAATGGCGGTGGCAGACTCGATATCGGGTTTGCTTTGCTGCTGCTCGTCATGACTGGCATGCGAAGACATACTCGTGGACAAGAAAAAGAAAGTCACCTATGACCTGACCTGCTTCAGCCAGGTGCGCAGGAATAGCCGTCCGGCCAGTCCCCAGGCTCGAAATGGTCCGACGCAGGCCGGTCGGTCATGGGCGCATGGCGACACATTATGTCTACTTGCGATTGTAGCCCAACCCTGGTCGGCGTAAACAGGTGGCACGGCGCCTCCCGCGCGGTCCGAGCGAAGAACAAGACGGGGGGCGCGAGGGGATTTGGATGCAGTGTGTGACTGGCGCGGATAGTCGGGGGCAACCGCGATGTTCAGGATATCGTCCTGGTGGCACGGCGAGCGTGTAAAGGCGACGGTGCGGTTTTCCGGTCGCGAAGTCCGGACGCATCGCGTCACGAATCCCTATCACGCCGTCAGCATCAAGGCAGGACCCAGTTGTGGCGGAACCGAGCGCGAGCACGCGGGTCGCCTGTATCTCTCGACCGAGGCGCCGGTGATTCCCTTGCCGAGTTGCGACACGGCGAACTGCCGCTGCCGATATCTCCATCACGAGGATCGCCGTGACGGCAGCGACCGGCGCCAGCGCAGTGCGTGGCACGAGAATGCGATTGAGGCGAACGGCAGGGACCGTCGCCGCGACCACGGGCGGAGAGTGATTGACCAATGAGGCTCGATCGCGTGGGCAGCGAAGTTGCCCGCAGTTGCCGACTCGAGTGTCAACGCCGAAGTAAAACTGACCTACCGGGATCCCTCGGTCAGGGCATCTCAGCCGTCGTCCTGTGGTCTGTGGTTCGGGTCGAGCGCCCTGGCTGCGAGGCGCAGCCTGCCACCGCATTGAGTTGCAGGCTGCGCGTCACACGTCCGTGCTTACTTGATCGTATTCGGCGTCTTCGTCACGATCGGGATCGACGCCGCCACGGCGAGGTCCAGCAGCACCTGCATCTTGTTCTCGACCTGGGCGAACTGGAGCACCTTCGTCGAGGGCAGCTTCTTGTCGAGCTTGTCCGCATACTTCTCCAGCAGAGCCAGACGATCGTTGCGGAGCTTGAAAGCGTCCTTGCGGATCGCCTTGGCCGACTCGTCCGTCATGCCGCCGTAGTCGGCCACGAACAGGCGGTTACTGAGCTTGCTGCCGGCCGTCATGAGCACCTTCATCTCGGCCTGGTACTCGTCGTAAATCGGCGTGAACTTGCTGAGCTGCTCCGGGTTGAGCGCGAGCGTGTCCAGCATGACCTGGCGCTTGTTGGCCTGGATCGCGCTGATGAGCTCCTGAGTTCTGGCAAGTTCGGTGGCGCCGACCGACTGGGCGAAGGTCGTCTGGGTGGCGCCGAGGGCGGCGACGGCAGCGAGCGCGAAAAGGATTCTCTTCATTGCAATTTCCTACTCTTGGTATGACGTGTTCGGGAATCAGGGCAAACGGCTTCAGGAGTGCCGCATGATTGGCGGCATCCCACTGACGCTGAAAGCGACGCTAATGGTAGATTGTCAGTCCCGCAATAGAGGTTTCCGTAGAGTCGCCGTGCGGAGGACGATCAGCGTCCCAACGCCGTCTTGCTCTGCAGTCACCTCAGTGCCACGGGCCTCGGTTCAGTCATCGTCCACGATGATGACGGTGATCCGCGTGATTGCGCCAAGCGTTGCGCCGGCGGTCGGGTCCTCGATGACGACGTCGAACAGCTCGGTCGATTCCGCGATCGAGTCCGAAACGATTGGAACGAGGAGTGTCTTGCTCGTCTCACCGGGTCCGATCGACTCCCAGACCGTGCCCAACGCAGCATAGTCCCGGTCCGCGATCGCGCTGTCGTCGATGGTTCTCCAGCGAAAGGAGACGGTGCCCTCGGCGCCGCCGCGACGCACCACGCGCAACGGCACCACCCTTGCGGATTCGCCGGCCGTGATGGTGTCCGACGCGAATCCCAGTCGCCCCGGGCCGGCGGCCGCGATGACCGGTGTCGGCGCCGGTGTTTGCACGATGACCTCGGCAACGTCCCCCAGAACGAGATCCTCGCTGGTTGCGAGGGAGTCGGCCAGCACCGGGTCGGCTGGAACGGGGTCCGCGGGTGCCGGATCGGCGGGTGTGGATTCCGCTGCAGTCGCAGCGGCGGCCGGCGGAGTCACTGGCGGCGGTTCCTGGCGCGGTGTCGGACCTGCAGTGTCGGGTGCCAGCCGGACCCAGGCAACATAGAGCCCGACCGCGAGCATGGCCAGGCCAGCGGTGGTCAGCCACCAGCGCGAATTGCTGGCGCCCGCTGGGGGGCGCTCGATTCCTTGCCTGGGCTGGGCACGCGGGGCGGTTGCCTTGAGGCCGAGTCCTTCGAGGAAGTCGCCGAGACTGCGCGGCCGATCTTCCCGGGTCCAGGCGAGGCCTTGACGGAGTGTCCGCCACTCGCGGCGTGACAGGCCGCGAATGCGGTGCGGGCGGTGTCCTTGCTCGCGTGCCTCCCGGGCCGAACTTCGACCGAACGGGTGTTCGCCACTCAAGAGCTCGTAGGCCACGCAGGCGAAACTGAACACATCGTCGCGGATGTCCGCGCCAGCACCGTCCAGCTGCTCGCAGCTCGCATACGTCGGGGTGGCCGCATGGAACGGGGGCGGGCGGTCCGAAATCCATGGCTCCGTCCCGTGAGGATGCGCAAGACCGAGATCGAGTACGCGCACTTCGCCCAGCGTCGTGATCATCACGTTGCCGGGCTTCAGGTCCATATGAAGCACACCGCGCGAGTGCGCGTGCGCCACGGCGTTGCCGAGGTCGCGCAGGATGTCGGTCGCCGCCTTGCGGGACAGCTTGCCGGGCCTGATGCGCTGGATCAGATCGCTCAGCAACTCGCCTTCGAGCAGCTCCATCGTGATGAAATACACGTCGCCGTCGTGATCGAAATCGAAGACGTTGACGATGCCGGGATGGGACAGCGACTGCGCCTGGTGCGCCTCTCGGCGCAGTGCCTGCAGCGCATCCGGATTGCGTGCCAGTTCCTCGCGCAGCACCTTGACGGCCACGTGACGGTGCTGCGGCGGCAAGCCTTGCTTGTTGCGGTCGAGCGCGCGGTACACAGTGCCCATGCCGCCGCGGCCGAGCTCACACTCGAGCACGTAACGGTGACGGAGCACGGTCCCCGGACCCACGCCCGGCCGGGTGGAAATACGGGTGCTCTCGGCCGAATGCCGCATCGCCGTCCCGAGGGGCAATACAGCGGTGCTCGGTGCGTCGTCGGCGAACTCTGCCGGCAACGGAGTCGTCAGATCGCGGTGCGGCTCAGCCATTGCGCTGGTGTCGATCCCGAAGAGGTGAGAATTCACGTTGCGGGTGCAACGTGTGCCGTCCGGCGGAGCTGTCTTTGTAGGCCATGAACCGGCGCAGGTCCAGCCGCGAGCTCACCTGGGTGGATCGAGTCCGAACGCAGTCCGGGCAATCTCCTCGAGGTCGGTCGAATTATGTTCTGTAAGTTACGGAAATCATGGACGCACTCCGCGGTATCACCTGCGACTGTGGATCAGTGCTGTCCGACGGTGAGACACCCGACGGAGCGCAAAGTCCTGCTAATCGTTGCGCTGAGTTTGCGCTCGCCGATTGCATGCATCCAATGAAATGCAGGTTTCAATGCAGGCGGTTTGTTGATCGCCGAACCCGTCAGTCGACATCGTGAGAGAGGGATCCTCTGATCCGTGGCCCAGCAGCGTACACGTCTTCAGCGACGGCGCGAGTATGGTGGTGCGGTTCGACCGAAGCAGCACACATTGGCGGCGAGCGGGTTTGAGCGCTACCGCAAGCGCATGCGGCGCGAGCAGTTTCGGGTCGATATGAATCGGGTGGTGCCGTGGGAAACCGGTGGTCGAGCTGGTTTCGCCGGTGTGCTTGATGGATTTCCCAGGATTCAGTGGAGACCTCGCCGCTTCAGCTTATGCGCTTCCTCAAACTGGTCAGGGCTCACCCCGCCTAGTTGGCTATGGCGACGTGCAGTTCAGGTCGACGGCCAGACTTCGGCGACCACGGCCGGGATGAACAGCAGACCGACTACCAGTAACTGTGCCCGGACTCCCAGGCGCGCAATAGATGGTGCTCGTATCGATCGGGACGCGCTCCGGAGCCTTCGAGGAGTGAGTAATATGCTCCGTTGGGCAAGGAGGTTGCTGACCCATGGCGAGGCTGCTGTACGTCTGCTTGCGCGATCCGGGCCAGGCGGCTGCAACCGCAGGCGACGTCGGACGGATCCTGCGCGAGATACAGCCTGATAACCTGTCGGACGTCGTTCCACGCGTGGTCAACGGGAACGGGGTGGTCGCGGGCATTTCGGACGGCGATGCGCCCGTTCACATCCGGGGCCGCAGCCTGGCGGCGGGACACCTTGTGGATGCGGGCGCGTGGGAACGTCCGCGCAGCGGCCGTCCCGACGGCGCCTACGCGATCTTTCGCGCGAACGAGGCGGTGGTCGAGATCCTGAGCGATGCCCTGGCGTCGCGGACGGTCTGGTTTGCGTTGACCGACCGCATGTTCGTCGCATCGACCTCCCAGCGGGCCATCGTGGCGTTGCTCGGCACTTTCGAATTTAACCATGATGCCGTGCCCTGGATGCTGGCCGCGGGAACGCTGGGCCCGGCGCAGTCGTGGGACCGGCGGATTCGTTGCGTGGCGGGGGCGACCTGCGTGACGCTCGACCGGGCGTCGTGGACGGTCACCGAGCACGCCGAGCCCGTCTGTTTCGCCCCGGGGTCTTTGACAGACGCCGAATACGAGCGTCGCATGCGTGGCGTTCTCAGGCGCGTCGTGGACGCCGCCGACATCGCGGACGGGCGCTGGGCCATCGCGTTGTCGGGCGGCTTCGACTGTCGGACCATTCTCTGTCTCCTGTCGCAAAGGACGAACCTCCGGGCCATTACGTGGGGCCGGAACGCATGCCGGGACCAGCGCGGCAATGACGCCTCGATCGCGCGTCTGCTGGCGCAACATTTCGGACTCGCGCATGAGTACTTCGAAACGGATCTGCGGCAGGAACAAGTTGATCTGGTTTTCCGCCGTTTCCTCGCCAACAGCGAGGGGCGCATCGACCACATCTCCGCATATATGGATGGTTTTGCGCTCTGGCGTCGCGTGGTCGATGCCGGCGTGCGCGGTGTCCTTCGCGGCGATGAGGCCTTCGGCCGGCAGACCGTGCATGCGCCGGAGGACGTACTGGCCTATGTGCCGCAATGGTCGCGATTCCCGGGATTGCCGCCGCTCGAGAGCTTCGGCCTGGCGCCACAGAGGCTTCCGGAGGAATTGGAGCAGCGGACCGGCGAGTCGCTGGCAACCTGGCGCGACCGGCTCCAGCACGTCTACCGCGTGCCGTGCATCCTGGGTGCGCTGAACGACCTCAAGCTGCCGTACGTGGAAATCTCGAGCCCTTTGATCTCGGGGAGTGTCGTCCAGGCCTACCGCGAGCTTCCGGACCGGTTGCGCACCGACAAGCTGCTGTTGCGGCGAATCGCGCGATCGATCAGTCCCGACATTCCCTTCGCGACCGCCGCCGCGATCCAACCGACCGCCGACATCCTGAAGTCGCCGGAGGTCGTGGAACTGCTGCGGGACAGTCTCTCAAGCAGTGACCTTGCGCCGGTCATCCCGGCCGCGTTTGCGGCATTTGCGCTCGGCGGCCTCGTGCAGGCCACGGCGACGCCACGTGCGACGGCCCGACGCCGCCTGAGGGCCGAGGCCCGGGCATTGCTGCCGAACTGGGTAGCGCGCATCCGAACCCATGTGACACCGGCCCGGGCGCCCGATCACAATCGACTGGCACTGCGGGCATTCCTGGTTTCGCAGGCCGCCCGCATGTATGCCGAGGACGCCGGTCGGCTCGAGTCCAGCCGCTAGCCTGCAGCGCGGACGGCGGGCACCTTTCACCGATCTCTGCAAATACAATGCGTCCGGCCATGCGCGCCGAACATCGCATTCTGGTCAACACGGTCGTGCTCGGCGCCGGCGAAGGTGTCGGACAGCTGACAAACTTCGTCGTCGTCATCAGCCTGGCGCGCGCATTCGGCGCTGCGGTGCTCGGACAGTACTCGATCGGTATGGCCGTCGGCGCCCTGGGCGCACTGCTGGTCGGGCTTGGCACGCAACCACTGTTGATTCGCGAGATCAGCCGCAATCCCGTCGCGTCACGGGAACTGCTTGGTTTCCTGCTGCCGGCTCAACTGGTCCTCGGAGTCGCGGGCTGGCTGCTTGCGTGCCTGGTCTGCCTCATGCTCATCGGAGACACCGATGCACTGCCGGTGATTGCTGCGACGGGCGGCTACCAGATCTTGCTTCGCCTGGCTACGACGCTCCTGGCGCCTTTCCAGGCCACTGAACAGATGCAGGCGTCGGTGGCCGGGCAGGTCGTTCATCGGCTGTTGACGCTCGTGCTGGCACTGGTCGCGATTGGCGTCGACGCTACGGCCGGGACTGTTGTCCTGTCTCTTGTGGCCGGGGCCATATTCCTGCTCGCATACGCCTGGATTGCGGGTTCTCGCCGCTTCGGCCGCCCCAACCTGCGGTGGGCGCCGCGCGAGGCGGCGACGATGTTTAGGTGCGCATCGCCATTCCTTGGCCTCACGGCTCTTGGAGTGATCTACGCGCGCGGCGGCCTGATCCTGCTCAGTGCGCTGGCCGGTCCGGCCGCCGCCGGGCTCTACGGCGTGGTCGACCGCTTCATGGTGGCGGCGGCGCTCGTCCCGGGCGTAATCAACTCGGCAGCTTTTCCAGCGCTCTCGCGACTCACGGGCGGGTCCCCGGTAGACGCGCAGGCAATGGTGGTGCGATGCCTGAAGTTGCTGACGGTCGCCACGGTTCCGCTGGCGACGCTGATCGGCATCTTCGCCGAGGACATCGTGGGCATGGTCTTTGGATCGGAGTTTCTTCCTGCGTCCGTGGCACTTCAGGTGCTTGCGTGGACCTTGCCGATTCGCGGTGCGCAGTGGCTCCTGGGATCGCAGCTCGCTGCATTGGATCGACAGGCTCAGATGGCGAAAGCCCGTTCGATCGGGCTTGGGTCTTTCCTGACGTTGACTCCACTGCTGATTCTCGGTGCAGGACTCACTGGACTGGCATGGGCGGTACTGATCTGCGATGCCCTGCAGTTCGCCCTCTACTGGCGACTATTGCGCCGCCTGCGTTTTGCGCCGCCCCTATCGCGGGCCGTGCTGCCGCCCGCGTGCGCGGCCCTGGGCGGGATCGTTGTGGCCGGACTTTCCGTCGACCTGCCGCTGCTGCCTCGGGTGCTGGTCGTAGCGCTCGCCCTGGCATCCGGATTATGGATATTCGGGGCAATCCGACTTAGGGATCTCGGATTGCTTCGCGGGTGATCGGTCATTCGCCCTGAGCGTCTTGCTACGCTGCGGAGTCAGTGTCAGCGAACGGATTATGGCCGGAGTGATTCGATCCGAACCGCCGGCCGTCGCGAGTTCCTGAAACTCGATCTCGTGAATCCTCCGCATTACGAGGGGAAGCGGGCTCGGGTTCACTAGCTCCAGCGCCAGACGATCATAGCCGCCGTGCCAAATGAGTCGCGCCCAGCGGGGAGTCGAAATCCACCGGGATCAGTCGACCGCGTCCCAGGTGCGGGTTCGCACGAGGCCACGGGCGAGAGCCAGCCCGACCAGAGCGATGAACAGGGCCCGATCTGCGGCGCCGCCGCCGCCGCGGCTTCCGCCACCCTGGCCGCCGGAGCCGGTGCTGGCGACCGCGGCCACGCTGACGCTGGCCGACCCACGGTCGTTGCTAGCGTTTCCATCGTTGCCGGCTGTCAAGCGGGCCTCGATGGCCGTCGTGCCCGCGCGGGTGCCACGCACATCGAGATCCACCCGATGCGTGGTTCCCGGCGCAACGTCGCCCAGCGCACAGGTCACGCCGCCGGCGGTCTCTACGCAGGTGCCCTGGTCCGCGGTCGCAGCCACGACGGTCAGCACGTCGGCGGGCACGGTGACGAGTACCGTGACGCCGGCCAGGGCCTGCGTGCCGCTGGTGGTCAGCAGCACCGAAGCGCGCTGCAGCCGGCCCTCTTCACCGCTCAGGACCGCGGGCGAAATCGTCAGGGCGCCGTCCGCTCCAGAATTGAAGGTCAACGAGACGACCGAGGTGTCGTTGGCCGGGTTCGAATCGAGCGGCGTCGCGATGGCAGCCGACATGCTGTACTGGCCGGGCGCGCTGCCTTGCAGATTCAATTCGACACGACGCCGTTCGCCGCTCGCCAACGGCCCGAGGTCGCAAGTCGCGGTGCCCGGGCCCGTGGAGCAGGTCCCGTTTGCCACCACGGCGCCCAGGACCTGCAGCGCCAGATCCGCGGTCAGCGTAACAACGGCTGAGGCAGAAGCCCGATTGCCGACGGAAACGACCTCGATCGAGACCGGCATGGGCTGGCCGACGAATCCGGTGATCGCGCTCGTCGGCGCTGCGAACCCGAGGTCGACGAAGCCGGTGGAGCGCAGGCAACTGGCGCCGTCGGCGGCCGGCGTGATCGTCGCGAGGCTGCACTGCGAAAACGCACCACTCCCGTTGATCGATGGCGCCATCAGGAAAGTGCGCGGCGTCGACGCGCAGGGAGATTCCGGCTCGCCGTCGTGCAGCGCGCCGAAATTGTGGCCGATCTCGTGCGCCGCGACCAGCGCGCCGACCCACGGGTCGAATCCCTGTTCGCTCAGCGAAGCCGCATAGCCGTTGCTGCACAGCGCGTCGACGTAGGCGATGCCTGCGGTGGTGCCGTCGAGGTCGCGGCCCGTCATCAGGTGCGTCAGTCCGCGGCTGCGCAGCTCCGGCGTCGAGGACCGCAAGGTCGCGAGTTGCCTCAGCAACGAGGTTGCGTCATTCGACTTGAGCGTGCCGTTGTCATCCAGCACGCGCAGTTCAGTCGCGACGATGCTCACGTCGAGCTGCGCGGCGAAGATGCCATCCACCGTGTTCAGTCGCGAGAGCATGACGCCTTGTGGATCGATGAAGCGCTGCCCGAACTGCACGTCGGCAACGAGGCCCATGGGCAGTTCGCGACTGGCCATGAGCGCAGCTGCAGTCGCCGGGGCTGCCAGTTCCTGCGCCAGGGCGGCGTACTGCACGGCACCGGTCAGCGGATCCCCTGGGACGGTTGCGGTACAGAATCCCGGGCCGAGTCCGGAATCGACGTCCGCCGCACGGTAGATCAATGTCGCGTCCGGTCCGCCGGGGACCCGCTCCCGGAGCATTCCCGAGATAGCCCGCGCGGGCGCGATGGCGTAGACCTCCGTTCCGTCCGAAATCGCTCCATACACGCCGCCCGCAACGCTCGTGAGCCTCAACCAGGAGTCCGGGATGTCGGCCAGTTGGCCCTTGTAGAGGACATGCGGGGGCAGTGCGCTGCGTTGATCGGCCGGCAACTCGCGCAGGATGTCGGCGTTCGATTCGACATCCAGTTCGAACGGGCGCCCGAAGGCCTCGAAGCGTACCCGGACCGGACGCCCGGCACTCGTGAGCATTGCCTCGGTCGGCAGCGCCGCGGCGGTCAGGTTGATCGGTTCCGCGTGGCGGATCCGCGTCGACGTCCGCTCATGGGCCTGCACCGGGACGGTCCCGGCCAGCAGGATCACGAGCAGGTATCGTCTGAAACGGGTCATGGTGATTCGATGGACTATGGACAATGCCCGCGCCATCGGCCATCGCGGGGCCGATCTGACTTACCGGTTCTTGACGCACAGCACAGTTTTGCGCGGCGGGCGCGCGCCGCGACGATCCAACCGACCGACGCTCACCCGCCCCGGTTGACCACCAGCGACGTCGCAATCAGCTCCTCGAGCAGCGCCATGGTCGCCTGGCCGGAGCAGTCGAACGGACTCAGCGCTGGCCGTTCGCCGTACTTGAGCAGCAACGAAGGATTGACCTTGGCGAGGTTGACCTGGCCCATGGTCCAGCTGCCGAACCGCCGCTCGCGGATCTCCTCGAAGCTGAGGATGCGCACATGCTGGTGGCGGTCGTCGCGCACGATCGTGTTGTAGAGTTCGCAGACTTCGTCACGACCGCCCTCGAGGACCTGGATGAACAGGTCGTCGCTGTAGCAGAGGATGCCGGTGATGCCGAGTTTTGGGTTCCGCGCCCGCGATTGCTCGAGGATCGAATCCTGCACGGACGTGATGAGCGGGGCGGTTGCACGGCTGGCGTAGAGAAGGCGGACGAGCATGGGAGCCTCAGTCGGTCAGGCTGATGAGGGACAGGAATTCGCGGCGCAGCGTGTGGTCCTTCAGGAATGAACCGCGCATCACGCTGTTCACCATCTTGGTCTTGTCGTCCTTGACGCCGCGCCAGTGCATGCAGAAGTGGTCGGCCTCCATGACCACGGCCAGCCCGTCGGGGCTCACCTTGTTCATCAGCAGGTCGGCCATCTGGGCAATCGCTTCCTCCTGGATCTGCGGCCGCCCCATGATCCATTCGGCGAGCCGTGAGTATTTCGACAGGCCGATCAGGTTCGAGTGCTCGTTCGGCATGATGCCGATCCAAAGGCGGCCGAGGATCGGGCAGAAGTGATGGCTGCACGCGCTGCGCACCGTGATCGGCCCGACGATCATCAGTTCGTTCAGGTGCTCCGCGTTCGGGAATTCGGTGACCGGTGGCGCGGGCACGTAACGCCCGCGAAACACTTCGTTGACGTACATCTTGGCGACGCGGCGTGCCGTGTCCTGCGTGTTGTGATCGCTGACGGTGTCGATCACGAGGCTTTCGAGCACGCCGCGCATCTTGACCTCGACCTCGTCGAGCAGTGCTTCGAGCTCACCCGGCTTCAGGAAGTTCGAGATGTTGTCGTTGGCGTGGAAACGGTGCCGGGCCCGCTGAATCCGCGCCCGGATCCGGGCCGACACCGGTTCGATGGAGTCGTCAGTGGGCTGCTGGGATGGATTGCTCATGGGGTTCCGCCGCCGATCGGGCCGATCAAACCCGCACGCTCGGACGCTCGGCCACCCGGTCGCGCCATGCCGCGAGATGAGTCAGGCCAGCGTCGCTCGGCTTGAATTTTACCAGTCGGGCGAACTCGATGCCGCAGAACGCCGTGATGTCGGCGATCGTGAACCGGTCGCCCGCCATCCACGGGCGCGACGCCAGCCTGGCGTCGAACAGTGCAGCATAATCGAGCATCTTCTTCCCTTGGGCCGTACCAAAGTCGGGGAACTGCGGGTTCTCCAGCGCGAGCAGCCCGGGATGGGTGTGTCGAACGAAGTTCGCGATCGTCGCCAGCAGGTGGAACTCGACCTGTCGATCGGCCATTTCGATGAACGCTCGCTCCTCGGCGGTCGTCCCCATCAGGTTCGGCTCCGGATGCAGTCCTTCGAGGTATGTGCAGATCGCGCGCGATTCGGAAAGAAAACGCCCGTCGTCGAGTTCGAGCACCGGCACCCGCGCCATCGGGTTGCGCGCGGTGAAGGCGGCGCTGCGGTGCTCGCCGGCATTCAGGTCCACGAGCTCGCGGGTGATACCCGGGATACCCTTCTCGGCAATGAACATGTCGACCCGCCGGGGGTTCGGTGCGCGCGCGGACGTATGTAGCTTCAAGGCCTGACTCTCGTCTGGGTGTCGGGCTGCACAGGATACTACTCGCGTGCAGCCCGCGGTGCGGTCAGGCGCCTCGCGAATCTAGAAGCGCGTGATCAGCCGGAACGACTCGCCGTCCCGCGCGAGGTCCCGCTCACGCCGCTCGCGGATCCGCTCGTGCAGCGCGGCGCGCTGCGCGTCGAGCCAATCCTCGCGCGTGACGGGCCGGTGCTGGCCGGGCTTGTCGCGGTGCGCGGCTTCCTGGCGGCGGTAGACGTCGAAGTCCTCGTAGCCGTCCAGCTCGTGCTGCAGCTCGGTCAACACCAGCTCGAGCATGATCGCGTCGTCGACGAGCCCGAGCACCGGCACGTTGTCGGGCACGAGGTCGTCGGCTTCGGCGACATAGGCCAGGCCGTCGAGAACCCGCTGGCGCTCGGGCTCCGGCAGGGCCCATTCAGGATCCTCGAGCATGGCGACCAGGCGGCCGATCCGCTCGATGCGGCGCGCGACGAACGGAGACCTCGCGACGGACTGCAGCCGGGCAATTTCTGCGCTTGCCGCTGCGGCGATCTCGCGCGGCGTGCGCTGGTCGCTGCGGTCCCGTGCGCGGCGCATCAGCGCCCGGAAATGCTCGAGCTCGAGGTCCGACAGTTCCAGTGTCACGGTGAGCGGCATGAATGTGACCTTATTGTCCGCGGCCCTCCGTCCCCTTGATCGGATCGGTCGCGATGCCCACTTTCACCATGCCGGCGTTCTGGGCATCGGCCATCACGGTCGCGAGCGCCTGGAACTGCAGCGTGCGGTCCACGTGCAGGTGCAGTTCGGGTTGCGGCTTGCGCTGCGCCTCGACCGCGAGACGCTCGATCATGGCCGTGCGCTCGATGGAGACGTCGTTGAGGAACATCTTGCCGTCGGCCATCAGCGAGATGACGATCGTGTCGGGCTTCTCCTCGAGCAGTACCGTCGAAGCCTGCGGCAGGTCGATCTTGATCTTGTGGGCCAGCAGCGGCGCCGTGATCATGAAGATGATCAGCAGCACCAGCATCACGTCCACGAGCGGGATCATGTTGATCTCCGCCATCGGGGCCGAATTGGGTGCGCCGCCGCCGGCACCGAGTCCGCTGAATGCCATGGTCGTCTCCGGGTCGGGTTACGCCGCCTTGCTGATGCGATGTGCGCGGTGGTGATCCATCGAGGAGGGCACGCGCGCGCCGGTCGTCAGGTAGGCGAGCAGGTCCTCGGCGAACGCGTGGAAGCTCGCGATGATCACGCGGTTGTTGCGGACCAGCAGGTTGTAGCCGAGCACGGCAGGCACGGCGACCGCGAGGCCGAGCGCCGTCATGATCAGGGCCTCGCCGACG
Source organism: uncultured Gammaproteobacteria bacterium (assembly GCA_963777725.1). GTDB lineage: Bacteria > Pseudomonadota > Gammaproteobacteria > Steroidobacterales > Steroidobacteraceae > RPQJ01. The sequence goes on along the minus strand of CAVZRR010000019.1, from coordinate 4,744 downwards.
GGACCGGCGACCTGGTCGAGCGACGTCTCGCCCGTCGCGCCGATCCTGACCAGTGCGTGGAAGATGCCCCAGACCGTGCCGAACAGCCCTACGAAGGGGGCGGTGCTGCCAACCGTGGCGAGGAACGTCAGGCCCGTTTCCAGCCGCTCCATCTCGCGGTTGATCGCCGAGCGCAGCGAGCGGTCGAGGAATTCGGCCCGGTGCAGCGTGCCGGCCAGCCGGTCCTCGGTCAGCTGGTCGTGGTGCTGCATCGCGAACTCCGCGTCCAGCGCGATCTTCGAGAACGGCTCCCAGTCGGGCTGTTGCTCGAGAAATGCGATCGCCTGGTCGGGCGCCGTCTTCCAGAACGAGGTGACGACGTGGTTCGAGCGCGTCCGGATCCGCAGCGCGCGCACGAACTTGATGACCATGAAGTACCACGACACGATGGACATCAGGATCAGCAGGCCGAACACGAACATTCCCACGGCGTCCGTCGAGCGCAGGAAGTTTGAAAAGCTCATCGTCGTCAAGGCGTCGGTGGGATGCATGATGCGGTTCCTGCTTCAGTCGATCAGCTTGAATTCCACGGGCACGATCGCCCAGGCACGCACGGGCACGCCGTTGCGTCTTGCGGGCTCGAAGCGCCAGTCGCGGACGGCTTCCATGGCGGCGTTGTCGAGCGCCGTTTCGCCGCTCGACTTGCCGATCGTGACTTCCTGAGGCCGCCCGTTCTCGCCGACGAGCACCCGGATCTTGACCAGTCCCTCGATGCCCATCCGCAGGCAGCGCGGTGGGTAGACCGGCGGTTTCATGTCGATCAGCTTCAGGTTCCAGACGACCGGGGTTTCCTCGACGGGGGCGGCCTCGGCGTACAGCGGTTCGGCATCCGGTGGCATGGGTGGCCCGGGGTCGCCTGGCAGCAGTTCGTCGCCGATTTCGTACTGCTTGACCTGCGTGTCGGGCGGGACGGGATCGGTCGTCGGCGTATCGACGAGGATCGGCACCGGGCGAGTCTGCCGGACGCGCGGCTTGTCGGCGTCCGTTCCAGTCGGCGGCGGGACGTCGGCGGGTCGCGTCGGCAGGGGAGGCAGCGGTGGCGGCGGGAGCTTGAGCAGGCTCACCTGGAAGACCGGGACCGCCTCCGACACCGCCACCGACGGCTTCGCCAGCAGCAGTCGCGCGATGCCTGCGGCATGCAGCGTGGTGACGATCAGCAGCACGCCCGTCGCGCCCCAGGTGAGGCGCTCGTCGTGCACGTACCGATCGATTCGCATCGGACGCCGGGCCTCGATCCCTCGCGGCAGGCAACATCGCTCGGGTCGAATCTAACCGAATACCGGTGCCGCCGCCGCCGCTTCGCGTGGCCGAAAATACCTAGCGCGGCGAGGACTTACCGCAGGAAAAGCGACCAGGTCGCGTAGCCGGCCAGCAGCGCAACCAGCATCGCCCAGCCGATGCCGTCGATGTAGCGGCGAATCTGGTGCTCGATCGGCGCGCCGCCCCAGCGCACGAGGCCGGCGACCAGCAGGTAGCGCGCGCCGCGACCGACCAGCGACCCGAGCGTGAACGGCAGCAGGCCCATGTGCGCGGCGCCGGCTGCAATCGTGAAGACCTTGTACGGGATCGGCGTGAAGCCCGCCGCGAAGATCGCCCAGAACCCATAGCGCGCGAACCAGTCGTGTGCCGTTTCGAAATGCTGCCAGTAGCCGACCCGGTGCAGGACCGGCGTGACGGCTTCGATGGCCACGTAGCCGATCAGGTAACCGAGCAGGCCGCCGAGCACCGAGGTCACGGTCGTGATGGCCGCGAGTCGCCACCAGCGCTCCGGTCTCGCCAGGGCCATGGGCGCCAGCAGCACGTCGGGGGGGATCGGGAAAAATGACGATTCCGTGAAGCTCACGCCCGCCAGGTAACGCTCGGCGTGGGGGTGACGGCTCCATTTCAGGGCCCGGTCGTAGAGTGGAGAGAAGATTCGCATCGGGAAATTCTATCCGGCGCCGGAGTCGCATTCCGTGACGATGCTATCGTTGCATGCCGGACCAGCGCCAACCTTGCCCGATGCCGACCTCGACTTCCCGCCTGCCGACACCGCTGCTGATCGCCTTCGGCCTCGTCAACCTGCCACTGTCGATGCTGATGTCGCCGACGGCGGCGGTGCTGCCGAACTTCTACCTGGATCACAGCGCAGTGACGTTGGCGGGACTGGCAACGGCGACGTTCGTCGCGCGCCTGTTCGACGGGTTGACCGATCCGGCGATCGGCTACCTGTCAGACCGCTCCGGACGCCGCAAACCATGGATGATCGCGGGTGCCGTGCTCATTGCCGCGAGCGCCTGGTTCCTCTACAACCCCGCGCCTGATGCAGGGGTTGCGCACCTGCTCGCCTGGTACCTCGCGGTCACGCTCGGCTGGACGCTGGTCGAGATTCCGCACACGGCGATGGCGGCAGAACTGTCACGCGACTACCAGGAGCGCTCACGGATCGCGCTGTGGCGACAGTTGCTCGGCTTCGCCGGCGGCGTGCTGTTCATGGCGGCGCCCATGTTGCTGCTGCGCGGCAGCACGAGCTTCACGCCGGAGGTCATGCGCGCGATCGCGCTCTTCATCATCGTGAGCCTGCCGCTTGCAGTGCTGCTGCTGTGCCGTGCAGTGCCCGAGCCGACACGGCGGCTCGACGCGCGGCGGCCACGGCTCGCGGACCTGGTTCGCGCGCTGGTCGACACGCCGCCGCTCAGGTACTTCCTGGCGACGCAGGTGCTGTTCGGCCTGGCCACCGGCGCCGTGGCGAGCCTGTTCGTGATCTATTCGAGTCGCTATCTCGGCCTCGCCGACAAGGTGCCGCAGATCGCGCTGCCGATGACGTTGGCCATGGCACTCGGGATGCCGCTCTGGCTGCAGGTGTTGAAGCGAGTCGAGAAGCACCGCGCGTGGGCATTTGCGGCGCTGGGCATGATCGGCGCGCTGCTCGCCGTGCTCACGCTCGCGCCGGGGCCTCGCGCGTTGCTGCCGATGGTCGCGATCATGGCGTGCTTCGGTTTCTTCCTCGGGCTGTCTTCGATCGCGCTGCCGTCGCTGCTGGCCGACATCGTCGACTACGACGTCTGGCGCAATCGCCAGGATCGCGCCGCGATCTTCTTCGCGTTCCAGTCCGTCGTGACCAAGCTCAACCAGGGCGTCGGCGGCGCCGTCGCGCTCGGGATTCCGACGTTGTTCGGCTTCGACGCGCGGCAGGAGATCACGGCATCCGCCGCGCTCGGCTTGAAGGTTGCATTCGTGGCCTGGCCTTGCCTGTTGCTGGTGCCGATGCTGGTGCTTGCGTGGCGCTATCCGCTCGGGCGGCGCGCGCACGGTATCCTTGCGCGCCGGCTCGAGCGGCGGCTGGAGAACCACGCATGACACCCGACGAGTTCCGCAAGCTGGGTCACGAGATCATCGACTGGATCGCGGATTACCGGTCGCGCGTCGCTGACTTGCCGGTGATGTCGCCGGTCGCGCCGGGCTCGATCCGCGCGCAGCTGCCCACCGCGCCGCCGGTCGCGCCCGAGCGCTTCGATGCGGTGCTGACGGACCTCGAGACGGTGATCCTGCCGGGCCTGTCGCACTGGCAACATCCGGATTTCTTCGGCTACTTCCCCTCGAACGGCGAACTCTCCTCCGTGCTCGGTGACTACCTGAGCACAGGTCTCGGCGTGCTCGGCCTGTCGTGGCAATCAAGTCCGGCGCTCACGGAACTCGAGGAGGTCGCGACGGACTGGGTCCGGCAGATGGTGGGCCTCAGTGCGGCGTGGAGCGGAGTCATCCAGGATACGGCGTCCTCTTCGACGCTCGTCGCGCTGCTTTGCGCCCGCGAGCGAGCGTCCGGGTTTTCACTGGCGCGCGGCGGGTTGCAGGCCGAGGTCGCGCCGCTGGTCGTCTACGTCTCGTCGCACAGCCACAGTTCGGTCGAGAAGGCGGCGCTGCTGGCAGGGTTCGGTCGCGACAATATTCGCGTCATTGCCACCGACCAGTGCTATGCGATGAAACCGGAAGCATTGGCGCTGGCCATCGAGGCCGATCTCGCCGCCGGGCGCGTGCCTTGCGCGATCGTCGCCACCAGCGGCACGACGACGACGACGGCGTTCGATCCGATCGCTCGGATCGCCGCCATCGGGCGCGCCCACGGCCTCTGGCTGCACGTCGATGCGGCCATGGCAGGTTCGGCGATGATCCTGCCCGAGTGCCGCGAACTGTGGCGCGGCGTCGAGGAGGCCGATTCCCTGGTGCTGAACGCCCACAAGTGGCTCGGCGTCGCGTTCGACTGCTCGCTGTATTACGTGCGCGATCCGCAGCACCTGGTGCGCGTGATGAGCACGAACCCGAGTTACCTGCAAAGCCCGGTCGACAGCGAGGTGCGCAACCTGCGCGACTGGGGCATTCCGCTCGGCCGGCGCTTCCGTGCGCTCAAGCTGTGGTGCCTGATCCGCGAGCAGGGCGTCGAGGGGTTGCAGCGCCGCTTGCGGCGTGACCTCGGCAACGCCCGTTGGCTCGAATCCCAGGTGCGGGCCGAGGCGGACTGGCGTGTCCTGGCGCCCGTGGCGCTGCAGACACTGTGCGTCCGGCACGAGCCTGCCGGTCTCGCGGCAGACGTGCTCGATCGTCACACGCTGGCCTGGGCCGAGCGCATCAACCGCTCCGGCGCTGCCTACCTGACGCCGGCGACGCTCGATGGTCGCTGGATGGTGCGGATCTCGATCGGCGCGCTCACGACCGAGCGGGAGCACGT
>CAVZRR010000018.1:0-159065 GCA_963777725.1 uncultured Gammaproteobacteria bacterium | reverse complement strand
CCTGCAGTACGTCGCCGACCAGAAACCCGGTAACGATCGCGCCGGTCTTCGGCACGCTGTCGCGCTGGAAACTGATGGAGTGGATCGCGTTCATCTCGACCGAGGTGCACAAGGGCTTCGGGCCGCTGTGGAATCCGAAGACGCCGGCCGAGGTTCGCGGCTGGACCGTGCAGGCACTCGGCAACCGCTTCACGTTGATCGCGAAGACTCTGGCCGCGCAGCCTTACCTGACGGGCCCTGGAGTTCTCGATTGCGGATGCCTACCTGTTCGTGGTGCTGAACTGGACCGGACTGCACAAGGTCGACCTCGCGCCGTGGCCGGCGCTGACCGCATTCCAGGCGCGCGTCGCGGCGCGGCCGGCGGTGCAGGCGACGCTCAAGGCTGAAGGGTTGATCAAGTAAACCCTGACCCCAGCCCTCTCCCACCGGCGTGGGAGAGGGCGCAGGACCTGCCCATGTCACGACTTCCCACGATCTTCCTGTCCCACGGCTCGCCGATGCACGCGCTTGACGCGGGCGGCGCCGGCACTGCGTGGCGTGCAATCGCCGCGTCGCTGCCGAAGCCGCGTGCCGTGCTCGTCGCGTCGGCGCACTGGGAGACGTCGCTGCCGATGCTGAGTGGTGGCGAGCGACCGGAGACCATCCATGATTTCAGCGGGTTTCCGCCCGCGCTTTACCAGATCGAATACGCTGCGCCCGGGTCGCCGCAGCTGGCGCAGCAAGTCGCCGGGCTGCTGAAGGCTGCCGGCCATGTGCCGGCGGTCAATGCCTGCCGGGGCCTCGATCACGGTGCCTGGGTACCGTTGCGCTGGATGTATCCGGCGCACGACGTGCCCGCCGTCCAGCTGTCGGTGCAGCCTTCGCTGGGCACCGAACACCACTGGCGCCTCGGCGAGGCGCTGAACTCGCTCGCCGACGACGGCGTGCTGGTGATCGGTTCGGGCCACGTCACGCACAACCTGCGCGACTGGGCTCTGCACCGGCATGAGTCGGCACCGCTCGACTATTCCCTGCAATTCGCCGACTGGCTGTATCAGCGGCTCACTTCGGGCGATCGTGATGCAGTGCTCGACTACCGCGCTCGCGCACCCTCAGCGGCTCGAGCGCATCCGACCGAAGAGCATTTCCTGCCGCTGTTCGTCGCCTGGGGTGCCGCCGGCGTTGAGCGACCGGTGACGCGCGCGTACACCGCCGTCGAGGGGGCTGCTCTGTCCATGGACGCCTATCTGTTCGGCTGAGGAGGCGGTGCCGGTGTTACGGCTTCGGTTGAGCATTGCCGGCGCACGCCGGCAGTGCTAAACCGAAACCGCAACACCGGCACCGGGGGACACCGTGAGCGAAGCGTCGTTCCTTTCGCGTCTGGCCACGGTCGCATGCGCCGCGACGCTGTTGCCGACGGCAGCGCAGGCCGAGCCGTTCCTGACCCGCAACCAGAATCCGTTGCTGGCCCTCTATGGCCTGCCCTCCCCAATGCCGGCTCGATTGCCGGACGACAGCAGTGGCCGGGTCGCCGGTGTAGTGAACTGGGCCAATTCGGCCAACATCGACTCGTCCGGCAACTCGACCTTTACGCTGGATGCAGAGACCTTCGAAGTACGATTGCACGTCGAGCACTCGTTCTGGCCGAAGATCGCGCTACGCGCCGAGTTGCCCTGGCGGCGCGTGAGCGGCGGGTCGCTCGACGGCTTCATCGAAGACTGGCACGACTTCTTCGGCCTGCCGAACGGATCGCGCGATCGCCTGCCGCGCGATCAGCTGCTGATCGAGTACCGCGTGGCGGATGCGACGCTGCTGCGCTTCGACGAGAGCGCGTCCGGAGTGGGTGACATTCCGCTGGCCGCCGGCTACCAGCTCCACGCGTCGGACATGCGCTCGCTGTCGGCCTGGCTCACCGTGAAGGCGCCGCTTGGTGACGCGAGCGACCTGACCGGCAGCGGCGCGGTCGACGTCGCGCTCAGCGTCTCGGCGCAGTCGGCGCTCAATGAGGACTGGGACGTGTTCGGGCAAGTGAACGCCGTCTGGCTCGGCGACGGGGATCTGCTGCCGCAACTGCAGGAGAGCGCAGTCTTCTCGGCGCTTGCGGGCATCACCTGGAACCCGTGGCGCGAGCTCGACCTCACCGTGCAGTTCGAGGGCAACTCGCGCGTGTTCGATGGCGGAGGCACCGATCTATCCGGCGACGCGATCCTGATGACCTTTGGCGGCAGCTATCGCACGCAGGGCGGCTGGCAGTTCGACCTCGGCGTCAGCGAAGACATCGACGTCGGTGCGTCGCCCGACATCGCGTTCAACGTCGCTGCTCGACGGGGGTTTAGCGTCCGCGGCTACGGCCCCCGCGCCGGCCATGGCCACCCTGCGCCTGACCGTGTCCGCGCTGCTGGCCGTAGGCCGGACGCGCCGAACGCGGCGACTGCGCGACGGCCGCCTGGGCCTGCACGGGACGCTCGACCGGGATGCGGATCCCGGAACGGTCGAGCGGCAGGATGTTGATCTTGCGACCGAGGACGCGCTCGATCGCGCGCAGGCGATCCTTCTCATCCGTTGCCACCAGCGACAGAGCCTGGCCGGTGCTGCCCGCTCGGCCGGTCCGGCCGATGCGGTGCACGTAGTCCTCGGGGACGTGCGGCAACTCGTAGTTCACGACCTGCGGCAGCTCGCTGATGTCGAGCCCGCGCGCGGCGATGTCGGTCGCGACCAGCACCTGCACCTTGTAATCCTTGAAGTCCGCGAGCGCCTTGGTGCGCGCGTTCTGCGACTTGTTGCCGTGGATCGCCGCGCACTCGATGCCGTCCTTCGAGAGCTGCTCGGCGAGGCGGTTCGCGCCGTGCTTGGTGCGCGTGAAGACCAGCGTCTGCGGCGTAGCGCCTTCGCGCAGCAGGTGGCTCAACACCGCCCGCTTCTCACCCTGCTCGACCAGGTGCACGCGATGTTCGATCAGCTCGGCCGGCGCATTGCGCGCCGCGACCTCGACCGTGAGCGGGTTGTGCAGCAGGCCGTTCGCCAGCGTGCGGATCTCGTCCGAGAACGTGGCCGAGAACAGCAGGTTCTGGCGCTGCTTCGGCAGCACGGCCAGTACGCGGCGGATGTCGCGGATGAACCCCATGTCGAGCATGCGGTCGGCTTCGTCGAGCACCAGGCGACGCACCTTCGACAGGTCGACGACCCGCTCGTTGATGTGGTCGAGCAGGCGACCCGGCGTCGCGACGATGATGTCCACGCCCTGGCGCAGCGCATCGATCTGCGGACGTGCACTGACACCACCGAAGACCAGCAGCGTGCGCTGGTTCAGGTGCCGGCCGAAGTCGTCGAACGACTGGCCGACCTGGGCCGCGAGTTCGCGGGTCGGCACCAGCACCAGCAGCCGGGGTGCACGCGCACCACGTGGGTTCGGCACCTCTTCGCTCATCCGCTGCAGCAGAGGCAGCGCGAACGCCGCGGTCTTGCCGGTGCCCGTCTGGGCGGCGGCCAGCAGGTCGCGACCTTCGAACACCGAGGGAATCGCGCGCTGCTGGATGGGGGTCGGGGTGACGTAGCCCAGTTCCTGCACGGCGCGCAGCAGTTCGGCCGAAAGGCCGAGTTGATCAAAAGACATTCTTCATACCATCGCGCTTCTCCCGCGCAAGCGGGAACCGGACGAAGCGTCATTGATTCAATGACAGGATCGGGGGCGCGGAGTGCAGACCACGATGAGTCTGCAGGAGGAGCCGCGAGGGAAGACGGGGTGTCTTCGCCGAAGGACCTCGGGCGCAGACCGGACTGCGCGGCGGCAAACTTGCGCTGCATTATGCACGAATCGCCCGCGGCCTGCCGAAAGAGTGAGGTGGACCCTTGATTTCACGCCGCGAAGTGGCCATAAAGCCAGGCATGACGCAGCGCTGCATCCCGACTCCCCGCCAGCCAGGCATCACGGCCCGGCTTGCTGCCGCCCGGCATCCGATTTAGCGCGTCCCGACTCCCGGGCGTCCGAATCGGACCCGGGCTCTCCCTCTCGCACCCTCTCGCGGATCACGGTCCGCTGAAATTTCATTGCAGACCGGCGCCCCGCGGGGCGCCACAAGGACGAGGACTCGACATGAACAGAACCAACGAAATCCGCCTGACCGATCTCGATGCCGCCCGACTCGAGCGTTCGCTGATCGAGCAACTGCGGGAATCGCCTGATCCAGCGCAGGGCACGGCCGAACTCGAGGCACTGCTCGACGCAGCGGCCGTCGTGCCATCGGCCACCATTGATCCGAACATCGTCACGATGAACTCGACGGTCGTGCTCGAGGAGCAGCCGGCGGGACGGCGCATGACCGTCACGCTGGTCTACCCAAGGGACTCGGATCCGGAGCGCTCCCGAGTCTCCGTGCTCTCCCCGGTCGGTCGCGCACTGGTCGGCGCGCGCGTCGGCGATTCGATCAAAGTCTCGGTCCCGGGTAATCCGCCGCGCGACCTGCACATCGTCGAAATGAAGTACCAGCCCGAGGCGAACGGTCGCTTCGACCTGTGAAGGTCGCTGGTTAACGCAGCAGCTGCATCAGCCCCCCGTGCCGCGACAACACGACGCGCTCGAGGCCAAGCCAATCCGCCAGCAACCGCAGCTCGTCGCGCAACGGGCCAGCCACCCGAGCTGGCTGCGTCCACTCCTCGCAGTGAACCCGCAGCACGCGTAGTGCACTCCGCGCGCGATCGGCCTTGAGGTCCACGCGCGCCACGAGCCGGTCGCCGAGCAGGAACGGCAACACGTAGTAGCCGTGGGTTCGCTTGTGGGACGGCGTGTAGATTTCCAGCCGGTAATGGAAGTCGAACAGGCGTTCGGTGCGGCTGCGTTCCCAGACCAGTGAATCGAATGGCGACAGCAACGCGCGCGCCTCGACCCCGCGCGGCAGGCGCGCCTCGGGATCGAGGAACGCCGGCGGCCTCCAGCCCTCGACCACGACCGGCAGCAGTTCGCCCGACTCCACCAGTTCACGGACTCGCGCTCTTGCGTCGGCTACGGCCAGGCGAAAGTAGTCGCGCAGGTCGCGTTCCGTCGCGACGCCGAGCGCACGAATCGCGAGCCGCAGCAGTTGCCGCTGGGCTTCGGCGAGCTCCGGCGTCGCGGCCTCGACCACCGCAGCCGGCAACACGCGCTCCGGCAGGTCATAGACACGCTCGAACTGCCGACGACTGTGCGTAGTCAGCTGGCCGGTCCAGAACAGCCACTCCAACGCCACCTTGCCCTCGCTCCACCCCCACCAGCCGCCCTTGCGGCGCGCGCCGGCCGTGAAATCGGAGATACCGAGTGGACCCCGATCCCGAACCTGGGCCAGGACTTCGCGGCAGAATCCTTCCCGCTCGCGCCCGAAGCGTGTCACGCCACCCCACATCCCGTCGCCACGCCGCGCTCGCTCCATTCGCCAGCGGAACAAGGGCTGCAGTTCGACCGGGATCAGCGACGCCTCGTGGCCCCAGTACTCGAACAGTCGGCGGGCGCGCCCTGAATACGCGGATCGATCCAGCAAGTCACGCGAGTACGCGCCGAGACGCGAGAACGCCGGCAGGTAGTGCGACCGCACCAGCACGTTGACCGAGTCAATCTGCAGCAGGCCAACGGAGCGCACCGTCCGCAGCAGATCGGCGCCGGTCAAGGCCCGGGCTGGGCGCGGCCGCACGAATCCCTGCGCACGCAGCGCAATGCGGCGCGCCTGGACCAACGACAGCGACTCGAGGTTTTCGCCCATGGGAACCCGCATGATAAGCGGGGTAAGCTGTCGCGGGGTTACGCGAGGAGATCGCCCGTGGCAGCACTCAAGGAATTCCTGAAGACGACCATCATCGGCGGACTGATGTTCCTGGTCCCGGTGATCCTGATCGTGGTGATTCTCGGTCATGCCATGCGGCTGGCGGCGAAGGTCGCCGTGCCCATCGCGGAGAAATTTGCGGCCACCCAGGTCGCCGGCGTCGCCGTCGTCACGATCGTTGCGGTGCTGGTGCTGTTGATGCTGTCGTTCCTCGCCGGCCTGGTCGCGCGCACCGGGATCGGTCGCCGGGTCTCGCATTGGTTCGAGGACTCGCTGCTCGGCAGCCTGCCGCAGTACCGGATGATCAAGACCATGGCGGACGGACTGACGCAGATCGAGGGCGCGAACGACCTCAAGCCCGCGCTGGTCAGCATTGAGGGCGGCTGGCAAGTCGGTTACGTGCTGGAGCAGGTCAGCGACGGCTGGATTGCTGTCTTCCTGCCACAGGCGCCGACACCGATGTCCGGCAACGTCATGTACATGCCCGCCGAGCGGGTACGCCCGCTGAAAATGCCAATCGGCGAGGCGATGCTGCTGATCAAGCGCCTCGGCGTCGGCTCGGCCAAAGCCCTCGGCGCCGCCGACCTGACGCCCGTTCCGGAGGGTTGATCGATGACGCGCTACACGGCCGACGTGATCGTCATCGGCGCCGGCATCGCCGGAGTCGTCGCAGCCATCGAGCTGCTCGAACGCGGACGTCGCGTGCTGCTGCTCGACCGCGACGTCGAGGCGAACATGGGCGCGCTCGCCAAGGAGAGCTTCGGCGGCATCTGGTTCGCTGGAACTCCGCTACAGAAGCGCTACGGCATTCGCGATGGCGCGGAGCAAGGCCTGCGCGACTGGCACGCGTTCGCCGAGTTCGGTCCCGACGACCACTGGCCGCGCGCGTGGGCCGAGGCCTATGTGCAGCGCGCCAACGAGGAGATCTTCGACTGGCTGCGCGGCATCGGCGTGCAGTTCATGCCGATGCCGCTCTGGGTCGAGCGCGGCCTGCACACGCCCGGCAACTCGGTGCCACGCTGGCACATCGTCTGGGGCACGGGCCACGAGCTCGCTGTGGTCACGAACCGTCACCTGCTCGCGCATCCGCGCCGCAATCTGCTCGAGCTGCGCTTCGGCCATCGCGTCGAGTCACTGGTGACGACCAACGGCGCAGTGACCGGCTGCCGCGGCATGCTCGAGGATTCAGGTGAAGAGTTCGAAGCCCAGGCGGAAGCCGTCGTGATTGCCGCGGGCGGCATCAACGGTGACATCGCGCGCGTCAAGCAGAACTGGCATGCGGACTGGAGTCGCCCGCCCGAGACGATCCTGAACGGCTCGCACAAGTATGCAGACGGGCGGCTGCACGACGCGGCTGCGACGCTCGGCGCCAACGTCACGCACCTCGACTGGCAGTGGAATTACGCGGCCGGCGTCCATCACTGGAAGCCGCGCAAACCGGCCCACGGACTCTCGCTGGTGCCGCCGAAATCCGCGCTGTGGCTGAACTGGCGCGGCGAGCGCATCGGCCCGATGCCGCTCGTGACCGGCTTCGACACGCACGACCTCGTGGCGCAGATCTGCCGGCAGCAGCGCGGCTACTCCTGGCAGCTGCTCAATCGCCGGATCGCATTGAAGGAGCTCGCGGTCTCGGGCAGCGAGTTCAACCCGGCGTTTCGCGACAAGAAAATGCTCGCCGTGGCCCGCGACATGCTGCGCGGCAATCGCTGGCTGTACGCCGAGCTGACGCAGAATTGCCCCGACTTCGTGGTCGCGGACTCGCTGCCCGCGCTGGTCGAGAAGATGAACACGCTCGTCGGCGACGGCTCGGTCAGCCTCGATGCGGTCCGGGAGTCCGCAGTCCGCTACGACGAACGCATCGCCGCAGGCCCGCGCTTCCACAACGACGACCAGCTGCGGCGGATCGAGTTTGCGCGCCGCTGGACCGGCGATCGGCTGCGCACCTGCAAGTTCCAGCCGATCCTCGACCCGAAGGCCGGGCCGCTGGTCGCCATTCGCGAGTTCATCATCAGCCGCAAGAGCATGGGCGGCCTGCAGACGGATCTCTCGAGCCGCGTGCTCGACCACGGCGGACAGCCGATCGCGGGGCTGTACGCCGCAGGCGAATCGGCCGGATTCGGCGGCGGCGGCATGAACGGCAAGCGTGGCCTCGAGGGCACGTTCCTCGGCGGCTGCCTGCTCGGCGGACGGATCGCGGGCCGCGTCGCCTAGCGGGACGCGGCGATCTTTTCGCGCACGACGTCCGGGAGCTTGCGGACCTTGAGGCCGAAGGCGACCTTGAGGATGCCGATCATCAGCGACCAGCTCGCGATCACGTAGACGATCGTGCGGCTGCCGGAGATCGGATTCGCGATGACCAGGATGCCGAACAGGATCGACAGGCCGCCCATCAGGTACAGCAGCCACTCGCGGCTCGTCGTCTCGCGAACCTTGTAGCCCAGCATGATCAGGAATGCGCCAAGCAGCATCGCTTCGAAGGCGACGATCAGGATGAACGCCATGATGCTGAGCGGCGGATTGAACAACGCATAGGCCCCCACCACTGCGCCAAGCAGGCCCATCAGCAGCAGGATCCACCAGCCGTCCTTTTCGCGGTTCTGCAGCGAGCCGACGATGTTGGAGACCCCATCCACCAGCACCGACGCCGCGAAGAACGTCGCCAGCGCGAACAGCGCGATGCCCGGGCTGGCGAAGGCCAGCACCCCGAACACGACCATCGCGACGCCGCCGACGATGAACACCCACCACGCGCGCTTGACCAGGGCCTGCGCGTCTGCGCCCATGTGACCGAGGACGCCTGCGGAATCAGCCATCGTTTGCTCCCTGGCGCGTCGCGGCGCCTTATGATGCGTTCTAGTCCAACGTCGAGGACCGGCACTCTAGTCCGTTGCAACGCATGACGCCAGACGACAACCTGCGCCATCGGTCGATCCGCAGCTTCGTCGTGCGCGCCGGACGCATGACCGTCGCGCAGGATCGCGCCTGGCAGGAGCTCTGGCCGCGGCTCGGGCTCGAAACCGGGGACATTCCGCTCGACCTGCCCGCGATCTTCGGTCGCGACGCGGCGCGCACGCTCGAGATCGGTTTCGGCAACGGTGAGTCGCTGGTCGCGCTCGCTGCGGTGCACCCGGAGCGGGATTTCCTCGGCATCGAAGTGCATCGGCCCGGCGTCGGCCACCTGATGCTGCAGGCGGCGGAACTGCATCTCGACAACTTGCGCGTGATCTGCCGCGACGCCGTCGAGGTGCTGCATCGCTGCATCCCCGAGGGATCGCTCGACGAGGTGCTGCTCTACTTCCCGGATCCCTGGCCGAAGAAGCGCCATCACAAGCGGCGCATCGTGCAGCCGGAGTTCGTCGCACTGGTCGCGAGCCGGTTGCAGCCGGGCGGCGTGCTGCGGATGGCGACGGACTGGCAGCATTACGCCGAGCAGATGCTCGAGGTCGCGGGGCAATGCGCGGCGCTGCGCAACGAGTCGCCGCAGGGGGGCTATGTGCCGCGGCCCGAAAGCCGACCGGTCACTCGATTCGAGCGGCGCGGCCAGCGCCTCGGCCACGAGGTCTGGGATCTCGCGTTCAGGCACCCATAGCGCCGCGGATTCCGTCCATCACGAACTGCGCCGCAAGCGCGGCGAGCAGCACGCCGAGCAACCGCCCGAGCACCGCGCCGCCGGTCACGCCGACCACGCGCATCACCGGGCCCGTCACCAGCATCAGCGCGAGCGTGATCGCGAGCACCAGCAGGATCACGCCGATCTGCGCCGCGAACTGCAGCGAGACGATCGGCACGCCGGCGAACGCCAGCAGGATCACCGCAAGCGCGCCGGGGCCGGAGATCAGCGGGAACGCCAGCGGGAAAACCGAGATGTCCACCCGATGGTGCGCCTCGGCATCCTCGACGGGCGTGATCGAGCGCGCACCGGACGGCCGCGCGAACACCATCTCGATCGCGAGCAGGAACAGCAGGATGCCGCCGCCCACCTTGAACGCATCGACGCTGATGCCGAGCAGGCCGAGCAGCGCCGTGCCACCGACGGCGAAGACCAGGCAGACGACCGCCGAGAGTCGCACCGCCTTCCAGGACATCCTGCGACGATAGGCGTCGTCGGCGCCCTCGGTGAGGCCGGCCAGCACCGGCAGCAGCGACAGGGGCTCGACGACCACCAGCAGGACCACGAAGAATTTGACCAGTTCGTCGAACATTGGCAGTTCGCAGATTCCGCTACTTGAACTCGCCGTCGCGCAGGGCTACAAGGATGGTGAAGCATCCAGAGGATAGCAGCGCAGCACGCCCGGAGAGGATCGAGATCATGGCGAACCCCGCACCTGTCATCGGCGAGTGGTACCGGCGCACCGGCGGCGATTCGTTCGAAGTGGTCGCAATCGATCCGGACGATCGCACGATCGAGATCCAGTACTTCGACGGCACGATCGAGGAGACCGATCTCGACGAGTGGCTCGAGGCCACGATCGAATCCACCGAGCCGCCGGAAGACTGGACCGGCTCGCTCGACGTCGAGCCCGAAGACACCGAGAACGAATACGAAGCGGAGCCCGGCTCGAACCCGGCCTGGGGCGACCCGCTGCAGTTCGTCGATCGCGGCGAGGCGAGCGGCTTCTCCGAGGTCGAGTTGTCCGAAGCGCAGGACGACCCGGACCGCTACTGAGTCAGCGGCCGAGGTCCGGCGGCTCCTCGAGCGGCACTCCGTCGTCGAGCATCACGTAACCACGCTCCACGCGCACCGGCAGCGTGCGCAGGCCCAGGCCCGCGCACGGCCCTGAAACGCAGGCGCCTGTTTCGATTTCGAACAGCGCGCCGTGCATCGAGCAGAGGATCAGCGGCGCCTGCGCGGCCAGGAACGCATCGGGCCGCCAGTTGAGCGGAAACCCGGCGTGCGGGCAGTGATTCACGTAAGCGTGCACGCGCTGGCCGCGCCGCACGACGAAGCCCCGCAGCGGCCAGTCGCCAGCGCCCATCGTGAAGCCCTTGGCGCCCGGGTCGGGCAACTCGTGCAAGGGACAGATCACGCGCTCGAGGTCCATGGCGTTTCCGGCGGCGCGCATTTGACAATGCGGCGACGCGAGTCTTTCATTCGGCCTCGACACTGTCAAAAGCCGGGGATCATCGATGAGCGGCGCCAATGAGCCCGTGGGCTCGCTCGAAGTTGCGCTCGAGCACGCGTCGCGGCTGCTCGCTGCGGATCCATCGCTCGCGATCGAGCAGGCCGAGGAAATTCTCAAGGCCGTCCCGGGCCACCCGCAGGCGAAGTCGATCCTCGCGACGGCGTGCTACGAACGCGGCCGGGCGCTCGGTGCCGCGGGCCAGGGTGAAGCCGCCGTGGCCTCCCTGCGGCGCGCATTGCGGGTTGCGCCCGACCTCGCCGACGGCTGGCGCCTGCTCGGCGATCACCTGTCCGCGATGGGCGACACGTCGGGTGCCGCGACGGCGTACGCACGCCACATCAAGGCCTCGACGCGCGATCCGCGCTTGCTCGCGCCAGCCGCCGCACTGTGCGAAGGCCGCCTCGCCGTCGCCGAGACACTGCTGCGCACGCACCTGAAGCAATACCCGACCGACGTCGCGGCGATCCGGATGTTTGCCGAGCTGGCGGCGCGGTTGGGCCGACTCGCGGACGCCGAAAACCTGCTCGCACGCTGCCTCGAGCTGGCGCCCGATTTCACGGCGGCGCGCCACAACTACGCGGTGGTGCTGCATCGGCAGGCGAAGTCGGTGGACGCGCTGCGCGAGGTCGAACGGCTGCTCGGCGGCGACCCCCGCAACCCTGGCTATCGCAGCCTGCAAGCCGCCGCACTGGCACGGCTCGGCGAATACGAGCGTTCGATCGCGACTTATGCCGGACTGCTCGCAGATTACCCGGGCCAGCCGAAACTCTGGATGAGCCAGGGCCATGCCCTGAAGACGGCTGGACGCCAGCCGGAGAGCATCGATGCGTATCGGCGCAGCATCACGCTCGAGCCCTCGCTCGGCGAGGCGTACTGGAGCCTGGCGAACCTCAAGACCTATCGCTTTTCGCCGGCCGAGATCGAGGCGATGGCAACGCAACTCGCGCGCAGCGATCTCGGTGCCGAGGACCGCCTGCACTTTCACTTCGCGCTCGGCAAGGCCATGGAGGACGCGGGGGACCACGCCGCCGCATTCACAAATTACGCGGAGGGCAATCGGCTGCGACGGGCGACGCTCGCGTACGACGCGGACGAGACGACCTCGCTGGTGCGCCGGGCGCAGGTGCTGTTCACGCCCGGCTTCTTTGCGTCCCGCCGCGGCTCGGGCGCCGAGGCACCGGACCCGATCTTCGTGGTCGGGCTGCCCCGCTCCGGCTCGACGCTGGTCGAGCAGATCCTCGCCAGCCATCCCGCCGTCGAAGGCACGATGGAACTGCCCGACCTGCTCGGCCTGGTCCGGGAGCTCTCCGGCCGCACGCGCCGCTCGGAGCCGTCGAAGTACCCGGATGCGCTCGCCGAACTCGGGCCGGAGGCATTGCGGGCGCTGGGGGAGCGGTACCTCGCGCAGACGCGGATCCAGCGCAAGACGGACCGGCCGTTCTTCATCGACAAGATGCCGAACAACTGGGCGCACGTCGGGCTGATCCACCTGATCCTGCCGAACGCCCGGATCGTCGATACGCGCCGGCACCCGCTCAGTTGCTGCTTCTCGGCCTTCAAGCAGCACTTCGCCCGCGGCCAGGGCTTCACCTACAGCCTCGAGGACGTCGGGCGCTACTATCGCGACTACGCCGCGCTGATGGCGCATTTCGACTCAGTCTTACCCGGTCGAGTGCACCGCGTGCTCTACGAGCGCATGGTCGAGGACACGGAAACGGAGATCCGGCGGCTGCTGGGCCACTGCGGCCTCGAATACGACGAGCGCTGCCTGCACTTCTACGAGAACGACCGGGCCGTGCGCACGGCGAGCTCCGAGCAGGTCCGCTCGCCGATCTTCCGCGATGCCGTGGATCACTGGCGCCACTACGAGCCCTGGCTCGGCCCGCTGCGGCAGGCGCTCGGCCCAGCGCTCGATGAGTATCCGGACGCAGCTTGATTTGCCGTGACGCGCGTTGCGCATAGAGAATACGACCACAAACCCGGGGGACCCATCGAATGCACAAGAACGAGACTCGATCGCTGCGGCACGCCGTGGCGGCGCAACTCCGCGGCCGTGTGCTGGCCGGCTTGCCGCTCGCTCCGCTGCTGCTCGCCGGCACGCCGGTCGCGCTGGCACAGCAGGTGTCTTCGGGCGGCCTCGAGGAGATCATCGTCACCGCGCAGAAGCGCGAGGAGAACCTGCAGAAGGTGCCGCTCAGCATCCAGGCGATCGGCTCGGAGCGACTCGACGAACTGCAGATCAGCGCGTTCAACGACTACGTGCGGTTCCTGCCCAGCGTCTCGTTCACGACCATCGGGCCGGGGTTTGGCCTCGCGTACTTCCGCGGCGTCGCGAGCGGCGAGAACAACAACCACTCGGGCCCGTCGCCGAGCGTCGGCATGTACCTCGACGAGCAGCCGATCACGACGATCCAGGGCGCGCTCGACGTGCACCTCTACGACGTCGCGCGAGTCGAGGCGCTGGCCGGCCCGCAGGGCACGCTGTACGGCGCGAGCTCACAGGCCGGCACCATCCGCATCATCACCAACCGGCCCGACCCGTCGGGGTTCGAGGCGGGCTATGGGCTCGAAGGCAACACGGTCACCGACGGCGGCACGGGTTACCTGGCCGAGGGCTTCGTCAACCTGCCCCTGTCCGAGAAGGCCGCCGTCCGGCTCGTCGGCTGGGTGCGCCACGACGCGGGCTACATCGACAACGTGCAGGCCACGCGAACGTTTCCGACCTCCGGCGGCTGCATCAGCAACAGCCGGACGCCGCCGCCGGGCTGCACGACCAGCCCGGCGCGAGCGAAGAGCGACTACAACGATGTCGACACGTACGGCGCGCGCGCCGCGTTGCGCGTGGACCTGAACGACAACTGGACGATCACGCCGGCGGTGATGGGCCAGAAGCAGGAAGCGAACGGCAACTTCTCTTATGACCCGGCAGTAGGCGACCTCGAGATCGCGCATTTCTACCCCGAGCAGTCCGAAGACGAGTGGGTGCAGGCAGCGCTGACCGTCGAGGGACGGATCGGCAACTTCGACGTCGTCTATGCGGGCGCCTACCTCGATCGCGACGTGGTCCTCGACCAGGACTACGGCGATTACTCGTTCTTCTACGACGAGTGCTGCGGGTACGGCGCATACTTTGGCGACGACGCTGGCGTGCCTCTCGATGACCCGTCGCAGTTCATCCACGCAACCGACGGCTACACGCGGCAGAGCCACGAGATCCGCATTGCATCGCCGCGGGACAACCGCTTCCGCGCCGTGGGCGGCCTGTTCTACCAGAAGCAGGAACACGAGATCTTCCAGAACTACCAGATCCGCAACCTCGGCGGCTTCCTCGACGGCGGGGAGTACTTCCCGATCGAGGTCACCGGTTGGCCGGACACGATCTGGCTGACCAACCAGCTGCGGGAAGACACCGAAGAGGCGATCTTCGGCGAGCTGTCGTACGACTTCACGGACCAGCTGACGGCCTCGGCCGGCTTGCGCTGGTTCAAGACCGAGAACTCGCTGAAGGGGTTCTTCGGCTTCAACGACAACTACAGCAGCAACTACGGCGAGGCGCTCTGCTTCTCGGACCAGCAATTCAGGGGCTCGCCCTGCACCAACCTCGACGACGCGGTCGACGAGGACGGCACGGTGCCGCGGTTCAACGTGACCTATCGATTCAGCGACGACCGGCTGGTCTACGCAACCTACTCCGAGGGCTTCCGGCCGGGCGGCATCAACCGCAACGGCACGGTGCCGCCGTACGAGTCGGACTACCTGACGAACTACGAGCTCGGCTGGAAGACCATGTGGGCGGACAACCGCGTCCGCTTCAACGGCGCGCTTTTCCTCGAGGAGTGGGACGACATCCAGTTCTCGTTCCTGCCGCCGAGCGGCGCCGGCCTGACGGTGATCCGCAACG
The DNA here is from genome assembly GCA_963777725.1 of uncultured Gammaproteobacteria bacterium. GTDB lineage: Bacteria > Pseudomonadota > Gammaproteobacteria > Steroidobacterales > Steroidobacteraceae > RPQJ01. Next base: position 144,273 of record CAVZRR010000018.1, on the reverse strand, counting down.
CCGGTTCGGCCGAGATCCTCGGCGTCGAGATGGACATGATGTGGGCGGCGACGGACGACCTGACGTTGAGCGGCGGACTGATGCTGCTCGACACGGAGCTCACCGAGGACTACGTGCCGAATCCCGACGAGCCGCCGACCGCCTTCGAAGGGGATCGCCTGCCGGTGACGCCGGAGTTCAAGGCGAACCTGACGGCCCGTTACACGTTCAAGGCCGGCGACTACGACGCGAACGTGCAGGGTGTCGTCGTGCACGAGGGCAGCAGCTACTCCGACCTGCAGCGCCTCGACCGGGAGCTGTTCGGCAAGCAGGACGCCTATACCGTGTTCGACCTGTCGGGCGGCATCGCGATGGGCAGCTACACGCTGACCCTGTTCGTGCGCAACGCGTTCGACGAACGCGGTCGCGCCTTCACGTATGCGCAGTGCACGACCAGCGTCTGCGGCGGCAACCCGTACTACATCCCGAACCAGCCGCGCACGATCGGCTTGAAGTTCACCCAGGACTTCTGAGGAATCGCGCCGTGCGGCCGTCACAGGCCGCACGGTGCCTCGCCATGAAAGACTCGTTGATGGACCTGATCGATCGCTACGATCCGGGCCGGCCGCTCGCGGAGGCGAGCACCTGCCCGGCTTCGTGGTACATCGATCCGCGCATCCTCGAGCTGGAGCTCGAGACCACGTTTGCGAGCACGTGGCAGTACGCGTGCCGGCTCGACCAGGTCCGCGAACCGGGCCAGTTCGTCACGCTGGAGCTCGCCGGCGAACCGCTGCTGGTCGTGCGCGGCAGTGACCAGGTGCTGCGCGGCTTCTTCAACGTCTGCCGGCACCACGCCGCAGCGGTGGTGACCGAGCGCGAAGGCTGCGCAAAGCGGCTGCAATGCCCTTACCACGGCTGGACCTACACGCTCGAAGGCGCGCTCAAGGCCGCGCCCGCGTTCGAAGGCGTGCGTAATTTTGATACCGGCCGACCACGGCCTCATGCCGGTCGCCACCACGGCGTGGGAGAACTGGGTGTTCGTGCGCCTCGCCGCGGACGGCCCCTCGCTCGAGGAAAGCCTCGGCCCCGAGCTGGTGGCGCAGGTGCGGGCGCTCGAGCTTGGCAAGCTGCACTGGTTCGACCGGCGCCACTACGTGTTCGACTGCAACTGGAAGGTATTCGTCGACAATTACCTCGACGGCGGCTACCACGTGCCCTACCTGCACGAGGGCCTCGGCAGCGTGCTCGACTACCACAAGTACACGATCGAGAACGGCCGCCGCCACTGCCTGCAGTCGAGCCCGATGGTGACGCGCGGCGCGGAACGCGAGACGGGAGCCGTGCGCAAAGGCGACCGGGCCCTCTACTACTGGTTCTATCCCAACTTCATGTTCAACTGGTACGAGGGCGTGATGGACACGAACCTCGTCTACCCGCGCGGCGTGGACCAGACCGAGGTGATCTTCGACTTCTGGTTTACCGACGTGTCCGAGGCGGCCCGCGAGTTCAACCGCGCCTCGATCGACATCGCGAACCGCGTCCAGGACGAGGACGAGGGCATCTGTCGGTCCGTGCAGCGCGGGCTGCATTCGCGCGCGTACGACACCGGCCGCCTGTCGGTGCGGCGCGAGGCGGGCGAGCAGCTGTTCCACCAATTGCTGCACGCCGACCTGCGTGCGGGCGCGCAGCAGCGATGACGGAGCTGTACCAGCTCAAGCGCACGCCGTTCCACGAGCGCACCGCGGCGCTGTGCCTGCCCCAGAACTGGCGCCGCTGGGCCGGCCACATCGCGGTCGGGTCGTACGACCTCGGCCTCGAGCGCGAGTACTGGGCCATCCGCAACGCCGCCGCGCTGATCGACGTCTCGCCGCTGATGAAGTACCTGATCGAAGGGCCGGACGCGGCACGGCTGCTCGACAAGGTCACGCCGCGCAACATCCAGAAGCTCGCGATCGGACAGGTCTACTACACGGGCTGGTGCGACGACGACGGCAAGCTGCTCGACGACGGCACGGTGACACGGCTCGGCGAGCAGAGTTTCCGCCTCACCTCGGCCGAGCCTGCGCTGCGCTGGCTGGCGATGAATGCAGTGGGCCTGCGGGTCCGCGTCACCGAGCGCACCGACCAGATGGCCGCGCTGAGCCTGCAGGGACCGAAGTCGCGCGCGGTCCTGAATCGCTGCTGCGGCGCGACCGTGGACGGACTCAAGTTCTTCCGCATGGCGCCCAACGTGCTCGCGGACCGGCCGGTGACGATCTCGCGCACCGGCTACACCGGCGACCTTGGCTACGAGATCTGGATGGACGCGGCGGACGCCCTGCCCGTCTGGGACGCGTTGATGGCCGCCGGTGGCGACTACGGGATCGCCGCGTGCGGCATCCTGGCGATGGACATGGCGCGCGTCGAAGCGGGTCTCTTCATGCTCGACGTGGACTACACCGCGGCCACGCACGCGTGGATCGCCGGCCAGAAATCCTCGCCCTACGAGATGGGGCTCGGCTGGACGATCGCGCTCGACAAGCCGGGTTACTTCGTCGGCCGTCGCGCACTCGAACGTGAGGCGCGCGAGGGATCGGCCTGGAAGATGGTCGGCCTCGAGGTCGATTGGGAAGGGCTGGAGCGCCTCTACGCCGCGGTCGGCCTGCCGCCGCAGATTCCGGCCATGGCCGTGCGCGGCAGCCTGCCCGTGCTGCACGACGGCCAGCAGGTGGGCTACGCCTCGACGAGCACCTGGTCGCCGGTGCTGAAGAAATACATCGCACTGGTGCACCTGCAACGGCCGCACTACGAGCCCGGCACGCGGGTCAGCCTCGAAATCACGGTCGAACACCATCGCCGCCATGCGCCGGGCACGGTCGTGTCGTTGCCGTTCTACGAGCCCGAGTGGAAACGCAAGTGACGGGCGCCGGCCGCTACGACGTGATCGTGATCGGCGCGGGCCACAACGGCCTGATCGCCGGCGCCTATCTCGCACGTGCGGGCAAGAAGGTCGTCGTGCTGGAGCGGCGCGACGTCGTGGGCGGCGCCGCGGTCACCGAGGAGATCTTTCCCGGCTACCGTTTCACCGAGTTCTCGTACGTGGTCAGCCTGCTGCGGCCGGAGATCATCCGCGACCTCGAGCTGCCCCGGCACGGGCTCAAGATCCTGCCGCTGCCGAGCACGGTCACCCCGATGGACAACGGCGACTATCTCGCCGCGTGGGACGACCACGACCTGACGCGGCGCGAGCTCTATCGCCACTCGCCGCGGGATGCCGAAGCCGCCGACGAGTATTCGCGCGTGATGGCCCGCGCCGCCAAGGCGATCAAGCCGGTGATCGGGCTCGTGCCGCCGGATCCGTCGTCGCTCAGCTGGCGCGACCTGCGCGGCCTGCTGAAGCTGGGGCAGTACGGCGCGAGCTTGAGCGAGTCGGAGCTCTACCGGATCGCCAAGCTCGTGACGCAGTCCTCGGCGGACCTGCTCGACGAGTGGTTCGAGTTCGACCCGTTGAAGGGCACCAAGTCGGCGAGCGGCATCATCGGCACGTTCCTCGGGCCGCGCTCGCCGGGCACGGCCTATGTGCTGCTGCACCACTACATGGGCGAGATCGACGGCGCGTTCCGCGCCTGGGGATTCGCGAAGAACGGCACCGGTGGCGTGAGCGCGGCGATCGCGAGTTCCGCGCGCGCGCTCGGCGTCGAGATCCGGACCGGCGCGGCTGTCGAGAAAGTGATCGTGCGCGGCGGCCGCGCCACCGGCGTGGCGCTCGCGAACGGCGACGAGCTGCACGCGAATGTCGTGATGTCGGCCGCCGATCCCAAGCGCAGCTTCCTGCAGTTCGTCGACGCGCAGCACTTTCCCGACGAGTTCACGCAGGCGATCCGCGACTTCCGGGTGCGCGGCTCGTCGGGCAAGGTGAACATCGCGCTCTCGGAACTGCCGCAGTTCACGTGCCTGCCGGGCGAGGGTCCGCTGCACCGCGGCGCGATCTCGATCAGCCCGAGCATCGACTACATCGAGCGCGCCTACGACGAGGCCAAGTACGGCCAGTTCTCGCAGCGCCCGTACATCGACATGATCATCCCGTCGATGATCGACAGGGACATGGCGCCGCCGGGCCACCATGTGATGTCGTGCTTCGTCCAGTACGCGCCCTACGACATCGAGGGCGGCTGGGACGATGCGAAGCGCGACGCGTTCGGCGAAACCGTGATCGACACGATCGAGCGCTACGCGCCGAACATCCGCCGCGCGATCGTCGGCAAGCAGGTGATCACGCCCAAGGACATCGAGCGCATCGCCGGCATCACCGGCGGCAACATCTTTCACGGCGAGCTGCTGCTGCACCAGCTCTTCTTCCTGCGCCCGGCGCCGCAGTGGGCGGACTTCCGCACGCCGCTGCCGGGTTACTACTTCGGCGCTTCGGGCGCGCACCCGGGCGGCGGCGTGATGGGTGCTGCGGGCAAGCTTGCCGCGCACGAGATCCTCAAGGACTGGCGATGAGCGCCGCGAAGTACGACGTGATCGTCGTCGGCGCCGGGCACAACGGACTCGTCACGGCCGCGTATCTCGCCGCGGCCGGCCGCAAGGTGCTGGTGCTCGAACGTGCCGAAGCGCCGGGTGGCCAGCTCGCTGCCCGGCGCCTGTGGCCGGACGTCGAGGCGCCGTTGCTGCATGCCTCAGGCCGACTGCGGCCGGACATCGTGCGCGACCTCGATCTCGAGCGGCACGGCCTGCGGGCGACCGCAACGAGTCGCGACCCATATATCTCACTGCTGCCGGATGGCGGTTCGCTGCGGTTGACGACGGATGCCCGGGACGCCGCGACGATCGAGTCGATCGGCAGGCTCTCGGCGCGGGACGCCGCACGCTGGCCGGAGTTCGTCGCGTTCATGAACCGCGCGGCCGAGTTCCTCGATGCGGCCTATCGCACGCCGATGCCCCGCCTGCTCCGCAGCGAGCTCGTGCGCGAAGGTCTGCCGCTCGCCTCGCTGCTGCTCCGGCTGCGCCGGCTCGGCCGCAGGGACATGTTCCGCGTGATGCGCAGCCTGTCCATGTCGGCGCGCGAGTTCACCGAGGAGTGGTTCGAGTCCGAACCACTCAGGGCAGCGATTGGGGCACTTGCGATCCACGGCGTCACGCTCGGGGCGTACTCGGCGGGCACCGGCTTTACGCTGATCCACAACTGGCTCAACCGCGGCGGCCTCGCGCACCCGCCGTCGAGCGGCGGCACCTCGCTCACCGACGCACTGGTCGCGGCCGTGCGCGCCGGTGGCGGCGAACTGCGCACGTCCTCAGCAGTCGAGCGAATCCTCGTCGACAAACAGCAAGTGCAGGGCGTGCGTGTCGCGGGCGGCGAGGAGATCACTGCATCGCTGGTCGTCTCCGCCGCCGATCCGCGGACGACGCTGCTCGGCCTCGTCGGCGCGGTCGAACTGCCGCCCGAGTTCGTGTGGCAGACGCAGTCCATCCGGATGCGCGGCTCGGTGGCGAAGGTGCACCTGCTGACCGACGGCCGACACGGCCTGCCCGAGGGCACGCTCGTCGTCGCACCGACGCTCAAGTACCTGGAGCAGGCCTACGATGCGGCGAAGTACGGCGAGATCTCCGAGCGACCGTACCTCGAGGTGACGACCGCCGGCCCCGTGGTCTCGGTGCACTACCAGTTCGCTTCGTACGCACTGCGGCAGGGCGACTGGAACAGCGGGCGCGTCACACTGGAGACGCGCACCATCGACACGCTCTCATCGTACGCGCCGGCGCTGCGCGACTCGATCCGCGGTGTGCAATCCGTCACGCCGCTCGACCTCGAGCAGGACTGGGGCCTCACCGAGGGCGACCTGAACCACGGGCAATTGGTCCTCGACCAGATCTTCCTCATGCGACCGCTGCCCGGCTGGTCCGATCACCGCACGCCGGTGGACGGGCTGTTCCTGTGCGGCAACGGCGTGCACGGCGGCGGCGGGATCAGCGGGGCGAGCGGCCGAAATGCGGCGCGGGTGATGCAGAGGCGGTAAGACAATGAACCGGCGTCACTCCACTTCCGCAGCCGTCGTCGCCCTGCTCCTGACGTTCACGTCCCCCCTGAACGCGCAGGAACCCAAGCGCATCACGATTCTCTACGACGCGTTCGGCCCGCCCTCCGCACTGGTGAAGGACTGGGGGTTCGCCGTGTTTCTGGATCGCTTCAAGGAGCGGTTCGACCGCGCCGGACTCGGCGCTGTCGTTGCCCTTCCCTGACGCCACCTGTGGCGGGATGACGGCTGCGTCATCTCCGCCTCTGAGCGACTCGCCGCATCGGAGACAAAATGTCTGCTGCAGCTGGCTATTCGGGAACCCCACTGTCGAAGAAGCTCGGCATCAAGCCTGGTGCCCGGGTGTGCGTACTCGGAGAACCGACGGACTACCAGTCCCTGCTCGAGCCACTGCCCGAGCGAGTGGCCTTCACCCGGACCATGAGCCCGGACGTCGACCTCACGCACATCTTCGCCACCGGCCTGGTTGACCTGACCAAGGCACTTCAGAAGGCCAGAAAGAACATCAGACCGGATGCAATGGTCTGGGTGTCCTGGCCCAAGAAGTCCGCGAAAGTCCCGACGGACATTACGGAGGACCGGATCCGCGAGGTCGCGCTGCCGATGGGCTTCGTGGACGTCAAGGTCTGCGCCGTCACTGAGGTTTGGTCCGGGCTCAAGTTGGTCATACGCAAAGAGCTGCGGCCTTAGGAACTGGCTTTAGCAGCTGACTCTCAGCGCGTATCGGCCCCGGCCAGCGCTCGCGCCTTCGCTTCCGGTCGCGACAGGAAGTACAGCATCACCAGCGCCGGGATGCCGAGCGACGACGTGTAGACGAAGAACCACGGGTAGCCGACCGCGTCCACCACGAACCCGGACGTGCCCATCAGCAGCTTGCCGGGCAGCGCGTACATCGATGAGAACAACGCGTACTGCGTAGCGGTGTATGAGGCGCTCGTCAGGCTCGAGAGGTAGGCGATCAGCGCCGTGCCCGCCACGCCCATGGCGAGGTTGTCGGCACTGATGACCACCGCGAGACCGACGAGGTTCGGGTCGTCCTGGAACGCGAGCGTCATGAACAGCAGGTTCGAGCCGATCACGAGCAGGCTGCCGACCACCAGCGAGCGCACGGTGCCGAGCCGCGCCACCGCAACGCCGCCCAGGATCGTCCCGAGGATGGACATGATCACGCCGTAGCCCTTCGCGACGGCCGCAATCTCCTTCAGCGTGTAGCCGACGTCGAGGTAGAACGGGTTCGCCATCACGCCCATCGTGAAGTCGGTGAGCCGGTAGCTCGCGATGAAGGCGAGCATCAGCACCGCGAGCCGCTTGCCGTAGCGCGTGAAGAAGTCCACGAACGGGCAGACCACGGCGCCCACGAACCACGAACCCGCCTGCTGCATCGTGGCCGGCCAGTGCGCCTTGCGCTCCAGCCAGTCAATGACTCGCTGCTCCTGCGCCAGCGTCTGCTGCGCCACGCGCGGCTGCGGCTCGGGAATAAACAGCGTGGTGACGATACCGACACCAACCATGACCGCCATCGCAGTGTATGCGGCGGTCCAGCCGAAGTCCGCCGCGATCCACAGCGCCCCCGCACTCGCCACCATGATCGCAATGCGATAGCCAAGCTGGTAGGCCGCCGCCATCACACCCTGCATGGATTGCGGCACGGCCTCGATGCGCCAGGCGTCGATGGCGACGTCCTGCGTGGCCGAGGAGAACGCGACGAGCAGCGCGAGCGCAGCCATCGCGCCGAGGTGCCCGACGGGATTCAGGTGCGCCATATTGAACAGACCCACCGCGATGCCCGCCTGCGCCAGCAGCATCCAGCTGCGCCTTCGGCCCAGCAGTCGGTGGAACAGCGGCAGCCGCAACCGGTCGACGACCGGCGCCCAGAAGAACTTGATCGAGTAGATGATGCCGACCCAGGACAGCATGCCGATCGTGGCACGCTCGACGCCCACCTCGCGCAGCCAGGCCGACAGCGTCGAGAACACCAGCATGAACGGCAGGCCGGCCGAGAAGCCGAGGAACAGCATCGCCAGCACGCGGGGGTGCTTGTAGGCGGCGGCCGCCTCGAGCCAGCCGCGCCACCACGGCTTGCGAGTTGCAGCCGCGTCCGCAGCCGGCGTGGTTGCGCTGCTCACAGGTCGTAGTCGACCGTCAGCGGAGCGTGATCCGAGAACCGCTGCGCCTTGTAGATGTCGGTGGCGAGCACGCTGCCGCGCAAGCCGGGGCTCAGCACTTCGTAGTCGATGCGCCAACCCACGTTCTTCGTCCAGGCCTGGCCGCGGTTCGACCACCAGGTGTACTGCTCGGGCTCGGCATTCACCTCGCGGAAGCCGTCCACGTAGCGGACGTCGCCGAACAGCTCGTCGAGCCAGGCGCGCTCCTCGGGCAGGAAGCCGGAGTTCTTCTGGTTCGAACGCCAGTTCTTCAGGTCGATCTCCTTGTGCGCGATGTTCCAGTCGCCGCACAGCACGTACTGGCGCCGGCGCCGCTTGAGTGCGCGCAGGTGCGGCATGAACTGCTCGAGGAAGCGGAACTTGGCCTGTTGTCGCTCCTCGCTCGACGATCCGGACGGAAGGTACACGGAAACGACGCTCAATCCCTTGAACTGCGCCTCGATATAGCGCCCCTCGGCATCGAACTCCCGCGAACCGAAGCCGGTGACGACCTGCTGTGGCTTGACGCGCGAATAGATCGCCACGCCGCTGTAGCCCTTCTTCTCGGCGTCGCAGTAGTAGCTGTGATACCCCGGAGGACGGAAAACCGGATCGGCGAGCTGGTCGACCTGCGCCTTGGTCTCCTGCACGCAGACCACGTCGGCCTCCTGCACCGCGAGCCAATCGAAGAAGCCCTTGCGGGCCGCCGAGCGGATTCCGTTCGCGTTCAGCGTGATGATGCGCATGGCGGCGCAGTATAAAGTACGCCCATGCACCAACCCGATTTCATTCGCCTGTGCCTCGAGCTCGGCGTGCTGCGTTTCGGCGAGTTCAAGCTCAAGTCGGGCCGCCTGAGCCCGTACTTCTTCAACGCCGGCCTGTTCAACACCGGCCACGCCATCGCGGGACTCGGTCGCTATTACGCGCGGGCGGCGGCACTGTCGGGCGTCGAGTTCGACATGCTGTTCGGTCCGGCTTACAAGGGCATTCCGCTCGTCACGACGACTGCGGCCGCGCTCGCGGAGCACGAGCACAGGAACCTGCCGTTCGCGTTCAACCGCAAGGAAGCGAAGGACCACGGCGAAGGCGGCACGATCGTCGGTGCGCCGCTCGCGGGGCGGGTGCTGATCGTGGACGACGTGATCACGGCCGGCACCGCGATCCGCGAGTCGGTCGAGATCATCCGCGCCCAGGGAGCGATTCCGGCCGGCGTGCTGATCGCACTGGACCGCGAGGAGCGCGGCCAAGGGGAGCGTTCCGCGGTACAGGAAGTCCAGGAATCCCTCGGCCTGCCGGTCGTCAGCGTGCTGCGGCTGCGCGACCTGCTGGCCCACCTCGAGACCGCTGGCGAGATGGCGGCGTTCGAGGCCGTGCGCGCCTACCGCAACCGTTATGGAGTGTAAGGCCGCGCCGGGTTTGACATAGTTCACAAAGCTGACGCGCGGCATTACGCTCGGCGTGTAACCAAGGAGCACAATCCGTGCCCATGTGGATCCTTCCCGAACGCTACCGAGTCCCGAGCCTGGTGATGGCTTTGCTGGTCGCGGCGACGCCGGCCACGCTGGCTGCCACCAAGAGCGCGAGTGGCGAGGCGGTCTATCGCTGTCGCGACGCGAATGGCCAGAGCCATTTCGGCCAGGCCATTCCGGAGAAGTGCCTGGACCAGGACGTCGAGGTGCTCGACGGTACGGGACGAGTCGTGCGCGTGATCCCCGGGCGACGTTCGCTCGAGCAGGTCGCCCAGCAGAAGGCTGCCGAGGAGGCCGCCAAGGCCGGAGCGCAACGCGACCGCACGCTGCTCGCCACCTACATCTCGGTGGCCGACATCGAGCGCCTGCGCGACCAGCGGCTCGAGCTGCTCGAGCAGCAGAACCGTGTCACGCGCCAGTACATCGCGAACCTGCGTGAGCGCGAGGCGCGGCTGATCAACGACGTGCAGCGTTTCCGGCCCTACAGCGACGCGCCGAAGGCGCAGCCGCTCCCCGACCACCTGGCCGAGGAGATCGTCAATACCGTGAACGGCCTGCAGGTCTACGAGCAGGAGCTGACGAAGAACACGACGGAACAGGAACGGCTGCGCACGGAGTTCGCGTCGGACATCGCGCGCTTCAAGGAACTGAAGGGAATCAACTAGTCCCGGAGCTGCCGAACCCGCCGGCGCCACGCCGGCTCGCGGTGAACTGCTCGACGATCTCGAACTCGACCTGCACGACGGGTACGACCACCAGCTGCGCGATCCGCTCGCCCGGCGCGATCGCGAACGCCGCCTGGCCGCGATTCCAGCACGACACCATCACCTGGCCCTGGTAATCGGAGTCGATCAGCCCGACCAGGTTACCGAGCACGATGCCGTGCTTGTGGCCGAGCCCCGAGCGCGGCAGCAGCACGGCCGCGAGCCCGGGATCATCGAGGTGGATCGCGATGCCGGTCGGGATCAGTTCAGTCTGCCCCGGCGCGAGCGTCAGCGGCGCGTCGAGGCAGGCGCGCAGGTCGAGGCCCGCGGAACCGGGCGTGGCGTAGTGCGGCAGCGGAAACTCGTGACCGATGCGTGGGTCGAGGACGCGCACCTGCAACGCGCGGCGAACCGTTGGATCACTCATCGTGCGGCCGCGCGACGTTCCGCAATCAACGACACCAACGCGGCGGCGAGCTGCCGCTTCGGCGCGTGGCCCAGGTCCTGCCGGCCGCCCGGCCAGTACACGGTGAGGGCGTTGTCCTCGCAGTCGAACGCCAGGTTATCGCCCACCTGGTTCGCGGCGATCATGTCGAGGCGCTTGCCTTCGAGCTTGGCGAGCGCATTGCGCTCGACGTTCTGCGTCTCCGCCGCGAAACCCACGACGAACGGCCGCGGCGCGCGCGCAGCCACCGTCGCCAGGATGTCGGTCGTCCGCGACAGCGCGAGCGTCAGCGAATCGCTGGTCTTCTTGATCTTCTCCGACGCGCACTGCACCGGGCGATAGTCCGAGACGGCCGCGGCCGCAATGAAGATGTCGGTGTCGGCCACGTGCTCGTTGACGGCGTTCATCATCTGCTCGGCCGTCTCCACGTCGACGCGGCGCACGCCCGGCGGGGTCGCGACGTTGACCGGTCCGCTGACGAGCACCACCTCCGCGCCGGCTTCGCGCGCAGCCTCGGCCACGGCGAAACCCATCTTGCCGGAGCTGCGGTTGGTGATGAAACGCACCGGATCGATGCGTTCCCGCGTCGGTCCAGCCGTGATCATGACCTTGAGCCCCGCCAGCACGCGGTTGCCTGCACCCCGGGGCGCGAACGCGTCGAGAATCTCCGCGGGCTCGAGCATCCGGCCGGGGCCGGTTTCGCCACAGGCCTGGTCGCCCTCGGCGGGGCCGAGCACCGTCACGCCGCGGGAGCGCAGCACCGCCACGTTGGCCTGCGTGGCGGCATTGGCCCACATCAGTCGGTTCATCGCCGGCGCCACGCTGAGCGGCGCGTCGGTCGCCAGGCACAGCGTCGTCAGCAGGTCATCGGCCAGTCCGTGCGCGAGCCGCGCCAGGAAATCGGCACTGGCCGGCGCGATCAGCACCTGGTCGGCCCAGCGCGCGAGTTCGATGTGACCCATCGCCGCTTCGGCGGCCTCGTCCCACAGGTCGGTGCGGACTGGCCGGCCCGACAGGGCCTGGAACGTGAGCGGCGTGACGAATTGCCGCGCGCCGGCGGTCATCACGACCTGGACCTCGGCGCCGCGGTCGCGCAATCGGCGCACCAGCTCGGCGCCCTTGTAGGCGGCGATGCCGCCCGTGACGCCCAGCAGGATGCGGGTCGGTGCCTGAGTAGCCATGCCATCGATTATGGAGCGGCGGCAATCCGCGCCGCAAAGGGACACACCGCAATCCGGCGGTCCGGTCTGAGGCCATAACCAGCCGTTAGCGTTGGCAGCACGGGCAGAAATAGGTCGAGCGCTGCCCCTGCACGACCTGGCGCACCGTGCTGCCGCAGGTCCGGCACGGCTCGCCAGCTCGCTCGTAGACGAACAGCTTCTGGCGGAAATACCCAGGCGTGCCGTCGGCGCTCACGTAGTCGCGGAGCGTCGTACCCCCCTGCCGGATCGCTTCGCCGAGCACCGCCTGGACGCCCGCCACCAGCCGGCCAAGCCGCTCGCGGCTGACCCGTCCCGCCGCACGGCGCGGATGGATGCCCGCACGGAATAGCGCCTCCGATGCATAGATGTTGCCCACCCCGACCACGATGCGCTGGTCCATCAGGAACGGCTTGATCGCAACGCGCCGGCCGCGGGCGCGCTCGGCGAGGTAATCCGCGTCGAACCCGGCTTCGAGCGGCTCGGGACCGAGCCCGGCCAGCAACGGGTGCTCACCTGGATCACCCTGCACCCAGTGGAGGCTGCCGAACCGGCGTGGATCGTTGAAGCGCAGGCAGTGGCCGGAGTCGAGCAGCAGGTCGTAGTGGTCGTGTGCCAGCAGCGCTGCGCTGGAGGGCAGCACGCGCAGGCTGCCTGACATGCCGAGGTGCGCGAGCAGCGTGCCCCCTTCGAGTTCGATCAGCAGGTACTTGGCCCGGCGGCGCACGTCGATCACGCGCTGGCCCGGCAGGCTGCGGACGAGCGCAGGGTCCACCGGCCAGCGCAGGCGCGGCTCGCGCAGCAGGAATCCCGTGATCGCGTGCCCACGCAGCGCGGTACGGATGCCACGGCGGGTGGTCTCGACTTCGGGGAGTTCGGGCACGAGGAAGGGGATAGGGAATAGGGGATAGGGGATAGTAGGAAAAGAAAAACCCGCCGGAGCGGGTTTTTCTGCGGACCAAAGCGGCGGCGGAGCCTTACTTGATCTTGGCTTCCTTGTAGGTCACGTGCTTGCGTGCCTTCGGGTCGAATTTCTTGACCTCGAGCTTCTCCGGGTGGAGACGCTTGTTCTTGGTCGTCGTGTAGAAGTGACCGGTGCCGGCCGTGGAAAGCAGCTTGATCTTGTCGCGCATGGCTCAGGTGCTCCCGCTCAGACCTTGACGCCCTGGGCGCGCAGCTCGTTGACGACGACTTCGACGCCCTTCTTGTCGATGGTGCGCATGCCGTTGCCGGAAACCTTGAGGCTGACCCACCGCTTCTCGCTCTCGAGCCAGAAACGCTGGGTGTGCAGGTTCGGCAGGAAGCGGCGGCGCTTCCGGTTGTTGGCGTGCGAGACGGTGTTCCCGCTCATCGGCCGCTTGCCGGTGATCTGACAGACTTTGGACATGGCTTGATCCTTGAGGCGCGTGGGGCCGGCCCATGGGACCGGAACCCGCGAAAACGAGCCGCGTTTTATACCAGCGAAGACGCCCGGACGCAAGGTGGATCCGGCTGCGGGCGCACCGGGGAGGGCGCTGGCCACACCCCGGTATGCCACGGAAACGTCAAGGAATTTTCGCTGCGAACGGTACGGTCACGAACTCGCAGTCCCATGGGCAGGCGAGGAATTTGACCCGGCCGAGCACCGTGCGACCAGAGGCGAATGCGCCGGCCGTCGGCGACTCGATACGGAACCGCGCCCGGACGAACGGCTTGTAGGCGCCGAGCAGTGAATAGGCATCCGCCATGGCTGCAGCCATCTGGTTCGGATCCGTGAGCCAGAACGTGGCGCCGCCGTGCGCGTAGGCCTGCGACAGCAGGCCGAGCATGCCGTGATCAACGCCGCCCGTCGCAGTCGCCACGCCAACCGTGACGATGCGGACCCGATTCGCATTGCTCTTGGCCGCCACGGCTTCGAGCCGGCGCAGGCATTCCGCCCGGGTGCCGCACGTCTCGTCGGCGCCACTCGTGATTACGACGATCGCGCGATCGCCCGTCCCGGCGTTCTGCGCGAAGAAATCCACGGCGCGGTCGATGGCGGGCAGCAGTGCAGGCACTCCACCCTCCAGGACGCTCAGCGAGTCGACCGTCGCTGAATAGCCGCGGCCATTGGTGACGAGCTTGGGGTTTTCCACCGGAAACAACGTGACCGGCTTCTGCGGCAACGCGCTCAGGCGACCTGACGAAGTCTGATCCGCCGCAAATGCGCCGAAGAGCGCGCCCTGCAAGCCGGCGCCGCGATCCGTGGCCTGGCTGAGGAAGTACTTCGCGGCGAAAAGACGGCGGTCGGCGGGGTCGGCGGTGGCGAAGTCGCTGCTCTGCTCCACGAGCAATACGGCCTGGAACGAGCCGAAGTGCAGGCCAGCGTTCGACCACCAGGAATGCTCCACCGCCTTGTCAGAGCCGACGCCCGCGTAGGCTGCGTCGAAGCCGTCCGGACCGATCACACAGTCGGCCCGAGCCGTGGGTGCGTCGTTTGCTGGATTGGGAGCGCAGGCCTCGATGAGCACATCGTCGCCCCAGCCCTCAGTGGAGTTGCTGCCGCTGACGTTCAGAATATCGATCATGAGCTCCAGCGTTCGGCCATCGGCACTCACGCCGCCGTCCGGCACCCAGGCGCCGCCGACGCCACCGGCGGGCGGCGATTGCAATGCGGGAGCGGTCTGGATGGTCAATTCCAGCGGGGTGCGGGCGCCCAACGTCGTCTCCGCCACACCCCCGCTGTAATCGGGCCCTGAAGCGAAGACCTCCGACGCGACCCGGCGGCATGTCGAGTTCGGCGCGCCCGGTCGAGTCGGTCATCATTTCATACGGTGCCGCCGGCATCCAGCGCGTACGCCGTGATCCGGGCCCCTGCGGCCGGTTCCCCCAGTGGGTCGATCACACGGACCAGGACCTTGCCGCGTTCGCCCGCTGGCGATCCGGCTGGAGGGGCGCCGCTCGCAGGCGAGTTGCCGTTCGCGCCACCGTCTCCGTCACCGCAACCGCCCACGGCCAGCAAAATTGTGGCCAGGGTCGAGACGACAAGCCGGCGTCCGACCGACCCTGTCCCGTCTGAGGAACATGTGGTCCAGATTGTTGTATTCATTGCCATTACCTCTCGAGTGTCCCAATGCCGGTGGCCGATCACCGTGGTGCCAGACTGAATGGCAACAGCCGGGACTTCTTTGGCGCGCAATGAATCGTTCTGAATCGTGCTGAACCACCCGGCCCCGACCCGCCTTGCAGGGACGATTTCACGGCGATTCACGATGATTCAGATCTACTGAAAGACCTGCGGCATCCTCCGCGGCAAATTCACGACCGAAGGAATGGCAATTCCGCCGTTCTTCCGGAGACAACGATCATGAATACCAAGAAAATCCTGCTTGCGATGGCCTTCGCGATGGCGTTCACAGGTAACTCCACCGCTGTTCTGGCACACGAGGAGAACCGATTGGCGTTTGGGCGATCGCAGGCACCGGCACCGCTCCAAGGGACCTGGGTCGTGACCATCCAGCCAGTCGTCTGCGCGACCGGACAGGACGTTGCAGGCGTGCCATCGGTCACCGCCTACTTGACCTTCGCGGCCGGCGGAACCATGACGGAGACCAACTCGAACGTCGCGTTTGAACCGGGACAGCGCGGCCCGGGGCACGGCTACTGGGAGCGAACCGGCCGGACCTCCTACCAGTTTGCGTTCCAGGCCTTCATCCAGTTCGACAGCCAGTTATCTCCGTTCCGATACAAGCGGGGTTACCAGCGCCTCGACCAGACCGTGGAGTTGCACACGAACGACGAGTTCACCTCCAGCGGCAGCGTGAGGTTCTTCGCCGGAACCTCGACGACCAACCCGTCTCCGTCCGGTTGCGCTCGTTCGACGGGCGTACGGATGTATTGACCCACCGAGTGACGGGCCCGGCCAGGGAGGGCTGGGTCCGTTGCACGTTGGAGCGCAGGTCGGCTATGGCGTGTCGACGAAAAACTGCGCGTTGGGCGGCGGGTCGATGCTGCCGTTCGATCGAACGAACGACGTCGCATCGCCGGTGACTTCCAGACGGTTGCCGACGCCCTGGTTTTCGAATCCCTTGGGCCCCACGACGTTCGCGTAGACGTTGCGTCGCTGGCCACTGCCCGAGACGTCCTGCATCACGACGCGCAGTACGTTGCGGTTGCCCGCCGGGAACTCACCGGGACCCTCGGCCTGGGCGACCTCGCTCATGGCGCCTTGCAGGACAAGGTCGGCGGCGCCCTCGCCATCGCTGCGGATACGCGTTCCACGCAGCCGCAGTTCCAACCGGTTGTCCACCAGCAGCGAGCTCTGGTCACCGATGCGGCGCGCCGCCGCCGCCTGGATGCCCTGCCGAAAGCCCTCGATGCGGTCGTCGGTTGAATCGACCAGCAACTTGGTGCGTGCGGCGCCTGGAATGCCGGGCTCGAGGAAATGCGGCGACGTGCTGCCGCCGAGCAGTAACCAGCCGTACCGATCGCGACCCGAGCGAAGGTAGCGATTGCCACGCGACTCGATGCGCGTCAGCGAGCCGGTCACCGCGTCTGGCCGGCTCACGCCAGCCCCCACCGTCAGGTAGCCCTCGAATCTGTTGCCCTCGAGTGCGACCATTACGGCGCCGCGCGAGGCGAAGTTGTTGGCAAATACGACCGCGCCGGTGTGCGTGCGGACGATGGAGCGCCACACATGGACGCTGACCCGCGCACCCTCGTGGGCCGCGGGCGGCGCCCCGAGATTCGGGTTCAGCGTAAGCGCTACCACGCCATGCCCATGGGGTCCCGCGTCGCTGAAGCCCACGAGGTTGGGGTTCACCAGTTCGCACTCCATGATTGAAGCCGCGATGACGTCGCCGGGCGCGCGCGAGACAACGTACACGACGTTGCCCTGGCGCAGCGACGGCCGCGACGGCGTGTTCGCCAGGTCGAGCACGCGCAGGCCGCGCAGTGCGCTGCCGTGTCCCAGGGTCAGGACCTGTCCGTGGAAGCCCGCGATCACGCGCAGCACGGTTTCCGTGCCAGTCGCGAAGCCGGCCGGCAACCCGTCCGCGTCGAACGTCATGACGCCCTCTCCCTCGAGCGTGGCGCCATCCGGCACCTGCAGCGGCCGGTCGACCCGGTACGCGCCGCGCGCGACGAGGATTCGGCGTCCGACATTTACCGGTTGCAGCGCCTCGGCCAGCTGCCCCGATGTTCGCACCATGATGGGTGCTTGCGCGGAATCGGGCTCGCCAGCCTGCATGGTGCAAGCGCCGGCCAGCAGCACGATCGCCGCGGCAGGCGCCACTCGCAGCAACGGCATCACTGGAACCGGTATCCCAGGCTGACGAAGTAACGGCGTCCGAGCACGTCGTACTGCGACGGGTCGGTGTTCGCCTGCGGATAGCTCGGGAACAACGGTGGCGCCTCGTCGCCGAGGTTCTCGATTCCGGCCGACGCGGTAAGCCCGCTCAAGACACCAGCATCGATGACGTAGCTCGCGCCGACGTCGAAATAGTCGTAGGTCGGCACGCGGAAATCCCGATACTCGGCGTCGCGCATGGCATCGACGTGCTGCCAGCGCGTGAAGACGGTCACCGCCTGCCACTGATAGCGCAGGCCTAGCACCGAACGCCAGCGCGGAATCGCGCCGCCAAGGCCGCGATTGCCGATCGTGCCGACGTAGTCGACCTTGCGACCGTCCGGCTCGGTCGCCTCCCACTTCTGCACGTAGGTCAGGTAGCCGTTGGCGTCGAGGCGGCCGGGACCCACGTCCATGGCCCAGTCGATCTGTACGTCGACCCCGGACGTGTCGACGCCACCGATGTTGCGGTCAAACTCGAGCGCGTACAGATCCCCGACGGTGGGGACCCGAGTGACGAACGTGCAGTACGGGTACGACGGATCGTAGCCGGGGTTGTAGGCAGAATCGAAACAGCGCTCGACCGCCGACTCTGTCTCCCAGCGGCCGATGCCGTTGCCGAAATCGATGCGATACCAGTCGATGGCGAGTTGCAGATCGGCGAGCGCCGGATGCTCGAAGGCCGGATCGAGCACGATGCCGGCCGTCAGGGTGTCCGCTTGCTCGGGCTCCAGGTCCGGGTTTCCGCCGCTCACGCCATCGACGCGGCGCAGGATGAAGTTGTACGTCGGCAGCAATGTCGGCGGCAGTCCCTGCGCGAGACAGAGCGCCTCGACCTGCTGCTGGTCCGGCCCCGTGCGCTGCGGACTCGAGACGCTGCAGGGGTCCGGGATCGGGACCACGAACTGCCCGGCGATCTCCGGGTAGTACAGTTCCTCCACGCTCGGCGCACGGACCGCGTGCTGGAACGAACCGCGCCACATCACCGCGGGACTCTGCCGGAAGTTGAGTTCGGCCTTGTACGAATCCGCGCCGCCGGCCTGCTCGTACTGCGAGTAGCGGTAGCCGGCGCCCAGTTCCAGTAAGCGGCCCTTCCCCGAGTCGCGCAGCAGTGGTGCCCGTGCCTCCACGTACAGGTCGGTGTTCGTCTCGTTGCCGCTCCGCGCGGCGCCGGCGCCGAATCCTGAGACGTCCGGTCGCGGACCGATGACGCCGGGAACCGCGGGCACGACCGCGGCGAGCACGGGATCGGGAACGTACTCGAACTCGTCGCGCTTGTAGAACACGCCGGCGGCCAGCTGCAGCTCGCCGGCGGGCAGGTCGAGCAGCGGGCCGCTGAGCGAGGCCTCCGCAATCGTCTGGTCCACCTGCGCCTCGTTCTCGGCCGACGTGGCCACGTAGGCCGCGCATTCCGCCGTGATGCGGTTCTTGCCGAACACGTCGAGCCCGCCGCAGATCGACCGTCCGCCGTCGGCCGCGAACAGCAGTTCCTCGTACTTCGAGACCAGCGTGATGCCGTCCTGCCGCTCGGTTCGCTCGTTGCGACCGGACTGGGCGTAGACGTCGTAGCGCCAGTCCGCGAACACCTGCCCGCGCAGGCCGACCGTGAGTTGCAGCATTTCCCGGTCGTTCTGCGCCGTACGCGGGCCGAGCACGGTCGGACGGGCGAAAAAACGGAACGGCACGCTCGGGTTGGCGCGGGACTCGGCGAGGGTCGCATGTCCGGCGGCATGTATGGGTTGCTCATCGGCATCAGCAGGATGCCGGAGTCCGCGGGCGGCAGCTGGCGCGTCGCGCTGTAATCGGCGTAGATCGCCTGCGCGTACGCCTCGGCCGACGCCGAAACGCTCGTACTGGCCCCGCAGGAACAGCGACGTCCGCTCGAGCGGCAGCTGCAAGTGCCGTCAACGGTGCCGTGTTGTAGGTCACGAGCCGGTCGTTGTACATGACCGGATCGATCTCCCCTCGATAGTTGACGACGCTGCCCGGTGTCACGTCGTCGCCGAACGTGAAGATCGTTCGATCCTCGTTGACGCCGATCCCCGGGTAGTACGGCGCCGTGCCCGGTGGATAGCCGTATGACGCGAACAGCTGGCTGAACACGACGGGGTTGGAGAAGACGACGAAGTAGCCGTCCTCGGTGCGGCCGGAACCTCCGCCGAGGAACGCGCCGCCCGGGCCGTAGCCGTTGGTCTCGCCCGGGTAATAGACGTACGGATACTTCGTGTGGCGCCGGTCGCCTTGGTTGACCTGCTCGCGCTCGGCGTAACCGACGTACGCCACGACGTCGCCGCGACCGTCGGCGAACGACGTGCCGGCGATGAGACCGGCCGAGTACTCCTGTCCGTCGCCTCGCTCCGTCTGCGACCAGTCGGCGTCGAACTCGATCCCCTCGATCTCGTCGCGCAGCCGGAAGTTGACGACACCGGCAATCGCGTCGGAGCCGTACACAGCGGACGCGCCGCCGGACACCACCTCGACACTTTCGATCAGCGCGGGCGGGAGGACGTTCAGGTCCACCGAGCCGCGGCCGTCGGCCGGCATGAGTCGCTTGCCATCCACCAGCACCAGGGTCTGCGATACGCCGATGCCGCGCAGCGAGAGATTCGCCTGGCCGTCGTTCGACGGGTCGTTGGACGTGCCGGTTACCGTCGGCACGAACTGCGGCAGCATCGCCAGCGTTCGCTCGACGGACACGGATCCCGTCTCCGCGAAGGTGGTCGACGGCACGGAAACGATCGGGCTCGCCGACGTGAAATCGCGACGGATGATGCGCGAGCCGGTGACCTCGATCTCCTCGAGCGGCGGGTCGTTCGCACCAGCGCTGGATGGACTCAGGACGAGCATGACCGCGGCCGCCGCAGCTGCGTTCCACCATCGGCGCGTCCCAACGCACATCATCGGATTCCCCCGACTGCTTCTTCGCTGGTCCCGTGCGCTCCTGCGCAGCGACCAATCAATACACGCCGGCGACGCGCAAGACAATCGGGGAATCGATGAGTCGCGCGATGGATTACAGCGCAGATCGCCAGCGCCTCGCATCAGTCTTGAGCGCGGCCGACAGAGGCCGTAGGCTGCGGAACCGCACGTCAAATGCCAGGGACCGCACCCCGGGCGCCCAAGGCTTGCGCAGGGAACATGGACAACAGCGCGCCGACGGCTTACGTCTTCGAGGGATACCGGCTCGACCTCGGGCGGCGCCGACTGTCCGATCCGGAAGGACGAACGCTGCCCCTCTCCGCCCGCGCCTACGACGTGCTCGCCTACCTTGTCGAGCACCGCGCGCGCATGGTCAGCAAGGACGAGCTGCTCAAGGCGGTCTGGTCGCGGGTCGTGGTCGAGGAAAACAACCTCAACCAGGCGATCTACAACATCCGCAAAGTCCTGGGTGACTCACGCGACGCGCCGCGATTCATCGTCACGATCGCCGGTCGTGGCTACCAGTTCATCGCCGACACGGTCGCCGATGCTGGCGAGACTCCGGCCTTGACGGCTCCGCCTCCGGAGCCCGTGCCAGCGACGACGCCACCTACGCCCGAACCGCCACAAGTGATGGCCATTGAACGGCCGGCCACGCCCGGGCTGCAACCATCTTCCCCGGGCTCGCACGCCATGCCACGACGCTCGCGCCGAT
This sequence comes from uncultured Gammaproteobacteria bacterium, assembly GCA_963777725.1. GTDB lineage: Bacteria > Pseudomonadota > Gammaproteobacteria > Steroidobacterales > Steroidobacteraceae > RPQJ01. The sequence continues at coordinate 123,380 of CAVZRR010000018.1, read as the reverse complement.
GGGTGCTGGTTGCCGGTGGCGCAACGCTCGCTGCCGTGACGGGCGCAGCACTTTGGCTGCGCGGCTCACGGCAACCGCATGGGCTGCCGGCCACGATGGCCGTCCTGCCGTTCAAGCCGCTGCTCGAGCCCGACGCAAACGCGGCGATCGAACTCGGCATTACCGAGACGATGATCAACCGACTGAGCGAGTTGCCCGGCATCATCGTGTCGCCGCTCAGTTCGGTGCGCCGCTTCGCCGGCGCCGGCGTCGATCCGCTGGAGGCCGGCCGGACCCTCAGGGTGGCCGCCGTGCTCGACGGCCACGTCCAGGTGGACAAGGATCGCCTGCGCCTGACCGCCCGGCTGCTCGACGTGCGCGACGGGCGCTCGCTCTGGTCGGGACAATTCAACGAGCCGCTCGGCGACTTCTTTGCCGTGCAGGAGTCGCTCGCAAACCATGTAGTCAGGGCCTTGTCGATCGAGCTGTCGGACGAGCAGCGCGATCGCCTCGCGCGACACGACACCGTGGATCCGGAGGCGTGGCGGCTTTATCTCAACGGCCGCTACCACTGGAATCGCAAGTCCGAAGACGGGTTCCTGCGCGCGATCGAAGACTTCGAGAAGGCAGCGGCACGCGATTCCTCGTTCGCGTTGCCCTACGTCGGGTTGGCCGACGCGATGGCGGTGCTGGCTGTGTTCAACCTGCGGCCGCCGGCTGCGGCGTTTCCGCGCGCACGGTCCGCAGCCCGGCGCGCGATCGAACTCGACGACCGGCTCGCCGAAGCCCACGCTTCGCTCGGCCACGTCGCGACGCAATTCGATCGTGACTGGCGCGAGGGTGAGCGACTTTACCGGTTCGCGCTCGAGCTGCGGCCATCGTATGCGCAGGCCGTCATGTGGCTCGCGAACAGTCACCTGATGCAAGGCCAGATCCCGGAAGCGCTGTCGGAAGCGCGGCAGGCACAGTTGCTCGAGCCGATGTCGCTGTCGTTCGCGGCGAACGTCGGCATGGTGCTCAGCTACGCGGGACGACTGGACACGGCCTACCAGCAGCTCGCTGGTCTCGTCGAGGCGGCGCCCGAGGCCGCGCTGCCGCGGCACCACCTGGCGCGGGTCCACATCTATCGGAACGAGCCCGAGCAAGCGCTCCGGCTGCTGGAAGGATTTTCGGCCAGGGCTCCGGGCAGCTTGTCGAATCTCGGTCGCGCCTATGCGCTCGCCGGGCGAACCGACGCGGCGCGCGCCGAGATTGCGCGACTGGCGGAGCTCGGCGCGCAGGACTTCGGGGTCAGGTATGACATCGCCCTGATCCACGCGGCGCTCGGCGAGCGCGAGCCGGCCCTGGCCGCGCTCGAGGCTGCGCTCGAAGATCACTCGCAGATGATCGGTTTCCTGAACATCGATCCGGGACTCGAAGGGCTGCGCGACGAGCCTCGATTTCGAGCGGTCGTTCAGCGACTCGGGCTGAACTGAATCGTTGTTGAGCCGCCAGAGGGCTCCCAAGGTCCCGTGCTGCGGTCATTCGGATCATCGGCTACGACCATTCACAGCGATTAATAACGTTTCAGCGCGATTCATTGCCAGCTCGAGTTCGACCGTTCCAAATCGCAGGCGACCGACACGCACTGCGAAGGAGGAATGGCCATGCGTCGCCCACTGACTGCGTTTCTGCTCATCGGGCCTCTCGTTGCCCTGCTTTCGGCCTGTGCCGACGGTTCCGGCAACTCGACCCGTTACCCGGACTACTCGGGCGCGGCGCCCCGGCTCGCTGCGGGCGATCTGGTCGTTCGAGTCGTCGATACCGCGGGAATCCCGGTCGCGGGCGCCTGGGCCACTATTTCTGACCCGGCCGGAAACGGCGGCGGGGCCACGACCGGCGCGGATGGCTCCGTGGCCTTCGGCTCGGTGCGGGCTGGTCCGGTCGACGTACGGGCCTTTGCTTGGGGATACCACGACAGTGCCAGCGTTCGCGTGCAGGTCGCTGAAAGTCGCGCGACCCAGGGACAAGTGACGCTGGTGCCTCGCAACGCTTCCACCGCCGCGGTGCTGGGGACGCGCGCCGTGAGCCAGAGTGCCGACGGACGAACGCTCGTGTTCGAGACCGACATCGCCGTGCTCGACGAGTCGGGCCAGCCGCTGCTCGGCCTGACGGACGCCATGTTCGAATTGCCTGCCATCGAATGCGGATGGGGCCTTTGCGTCAACGACCGCACTGGGCAGGAAATCGCCAGCTGGTCGCCGTTGACGGGTTCGCCAGAAGCCTTCGGGCTCGTACCTGCGGCGCCCCGACGACCATTTGCGGCAGGCCTGCTGGTCGACCAGGGGAGCATCGTCACGAACGAGCACGCCGACCCACGCCGAGTCGACGCGATCATCGACTTCCTGGAGCGCTTCACCGGGACCAACAGCGTCGCGCTGGCCGAATTCAGGGAGCGAACTTCCGGATCGGCACTGCAGACCCATGGTGATTTCGTCAACGATGGCCGCTCACTGCTCGATCCAGCCCGGGGACTCGGCGAGCGCGTTGGCGGATCCAGTCCAGTCGTGCCGGCCGTGCAAGAAATGCTGGGTGTCATCACCAGCCAGCCTCCGGTCGCGCCGCCGACCGTCGTCCTGATCAGCAACACCTGGATCGAGCCGTCGGACCGCCTCGTGCTCGCAGCCGCGAGCCGTGCGGCATCGACGCCCATCGTTGCGATCTCGAGCTATGAGGCGGCTGCCGAACTCGCCGCCCGGACGGGGGGTATCTTCGTCAAGATCGAGTTTCCTGCCACGTACCACACAGCCCTGCGCAGCCTGGACTCGTTGCTGTCCGGCGACCTGTCGTTCTATCGGATGCGCTTCTCGGTCACGAGCGACTACGCAGCGGCTTTCACACCCGGGAACACCCTGTTCACGTACGTGCGCATCACGGTGACCGAGCGGGACCACGTCTTCGTTCCGGTCGTACTGCCGTTCTAGGCGGCTCCACGCAGCGGAAAGGGGACAGCGCAGCCAGGCTGTCCCCTAGACGTGAACGGTGCGCAATCCCAGGTGCTTCGCGAGCAGGTCGAAGTCGCGATCGTCGTGCAGGAGTTCGTGGTCGTGCAACAGGCAATAGGTGCCGATCAGCATGTCCATGGTCTTGCGGACGGTGACCCCGCGGCGACGCAGGCCGCGGTAGAAGGCGGCGGACTGGATGGCGACGTCCCGACCCGCCATGGCGACGAATTCGAGTGGTTCGAGGAGCGCCAATGCATGCTTTGCGTCGGACTCGGCGGCGAAGCCCTGCAGTAGTTCGGCGAGGATCAGGTCGCCGACGGCGATCAAGCGCTCGCCGAGCAATTCATCGAGGCGATCCGCTTGCGGCGTGCGGGCGCCATTGAAATAGTCGATCCAGACGGACGTGTCGACGACGATCACACCGTCAGTCCCGCCGCATGGCCTCGAGATCGCCGACCCACTTCAATTTGCCCCGCGTGGTACGCAACTGCTCCTGGCGCTTCAACTGGACCAGGAGCCGCAGGCTCTGCTCGACGGCCTCGCGCTTGGTGCGGGCGCCGGACAGTTGCATGGCTTCGGCGATCAGTGCGTCATCGATGACGATGTTCGTGCGCATTTCAGGCCGCCCTTGCAGTGTGTACGTTTTGCACGCAAGTATACACATAAATCGACTGCTTCGAGCCGGTGCAGCCCCCTAGAGCAGACCTCTTTCCGCAAACGACACGCACGCCCCGTCGCCGACGACGATGTGGTCGAGCACGCGGATGTCCACCAGGGCCAGCGCCTCCCGCAGTCGACCGGTGATCAGCTCATCCGCCTGGCTGGGCTCGGCGATGCCGGAGGGATGGTTGTGCGCCAGGATCACGGCGGCGGCGTTGCGGGCCAGGGCCAGCTTGACGACTTCGCGCGGGTGGACGCTCGCTCCGTCGATCGTGCCGCGGAACACCTCGTCGAAGCAGATCACGCGGTGACGGTTGTCGAGGAACAGGCAGCAGAACACTTCGTGGTCGCGATCCCGCAGCCGGGTGCGCAGGAATTCGCGGGTCGCGCGCGGGTTCGCGAGCGCGGGGCCCATCTGCATCAGCTCGGCGTAGTGACGGCGCGACAGCTCGATCGAGGCCTGCAGCAGCGCGTACTTTGCGTTGCCGAGGCCGCGCACCCGACACAGTGCGTGCCGCTCGGCCGTCAGCAGGCCACGCAGGGAGCGAAACTCGTTCAGCAGGCCGCGCGCCATGTCGAGCGCGGAATTTCCGGGCGTGCCCGTCTGCAGCAGGATCGCGAGCAGCTCGGCCTCCGACAACGAGGCCGCGCCGAGCTTCAGCAGCTTCTCGCGCGGGCGTTCCGACTCGGGCCAGTCCTGCAGCGGCATGGGCATCCTTTCCATGGGGCGCCATGCTGGCGCGCGGGCCGAACGGATGCACTGCGCATATCGAACGAAACGCGACTGATTCGTGGGCTGACGGACTTGCGCTGATCACCTCAGGATTCGCCGACAAGGAGCGAACCGAATGAGCGCATCGACCCGGGACCCGCTATCCGCAGACAGCAATCTCGCGCAGATCATCCTGATACTTCGGGGCCAGAGAGTCGTTCTGGACGCTAACCTGGCGGCCCTTTATGGCGTCGCTACGAAACGTTTCAACGAACAGGTCAAGCGCAATCGGCATCGGTTTCCCGACGACTTCATGTTTCAGCTCACGGCTGCCGAGACCCTCGCATTGAGGTCGCAAATTGCGACCTCAAAACAGACTGCTGTCGGTCGCGGTGGACGCCGAACCAGAGCCTTCGCATTTACGGAGCACGGGGCGCTGATGGCAGCGACCGTTCTCAACAGTCCGCGCGCAGTCGAGATGAGCATTTACCTGGTACGTGCATTTGTGCGCCTGAGGGAGCTGCTCGCATCAAATGCCGGACTCGAACGACGGTTAAACGAGATCGAAAAGCGCCTCGAGCGCAAGCTCGTCACTCATGATGAAGCCATTGCGGCGATCCTCTCGGCGATCCGCAGTCTGATGCAGCACCCCACTCCGAAGCGCCGAGGCATCGGTTTCACGGCGGAGATCGACGGGGATACTTAGTGAAGCCCCGGTGCTATCGCACCATGGCGCCTCCCGCGCGCCGCGGGTCCGACGCGGCGTCGACGCGCCCGCTGTCGAAGTCCCAGGTGACGACCTGCAGGTTGCCGATGGTCGCGGGCCAAGGCTGGATCGAGTGTCCCCGCCCGACGAGGCCGGACCGCTCATCCGGGCTCAACGCCGCGGGTTCCGCAAACACCGAGTCCGGGCGGAACTGATGATGCAGTCGGGGCGCGGTCACGATCGTCGTGGCGTCCGCGCCGGCCATCCAGTTCATCAGGCCGAGCAGCACCATCGACGGGATGTAGCTGCCGCCGGGCGAACCCAGGATCGCGACGCCCCGCTCGCCCTCGATGAAGGTCGGCGACATGCTCGACAACGGCCGCTTGCCGGGGGCGATCGCGTTGGCCGACGCGCCGACCAGGCCGTACATGTTCGGCACGCCCGCCTTCATCACGAAGTCGTCCATCTGGTTGTTGAGCAGGATGCCCGTGCCCGGCACGACGAGACCCGTGCCGAACCAGCCGTTCAGCGTGATGCTTGCGGCGACTCGATTGCCCTCTGCATCGATGATCGAGAAATGAGTCGTGTGCTGGCCCTGCCGCTCCGTGCCCGCGTAGTTCGGGAGCAGGTCGCTCGGCGTCGCCCGGTCGGGGCGGATCGACGCCCGCAGCCCCGCCGCATAATCGGGACTGGTCAACAGCGCGACCGGAACCTCGGTGAAGGCCGGGTCGCCCAGGTACTGCGCGCGGTCGCGATGGGCGCGGCGCATGGACTCCAGTACGAGATGCTTGCGGGTCGTCGCGTCGAGGCTGCCGAGGTCGTATCCGGAAAGAATGTTCAGCACGCTCGCGAGCCAGACGCCGCCCGAGGACGGCGGCGGCGCACTGACGACGCGCACTCCCTGGTAGATCGCCACGATCGGCTCGCGCTCGACCACTCGGTAACCGGCGAGATCGTCCTCGGTCCAGAGGCCGCCCAGTCGCTGGACTCCCTGCACGAGCTTGCGCGCAAACGGGCCCCGGTAGAACGCCTCGGCCCCACCCTTGGCCAGCACCTCGAGGCTCTTCGCGAGCTCCGGCTGTCGCATCCAGTGGCCCGCGGTCGGCACCTTGCCGTTCACCAGATAGATACGCGCGAACTCACTCTGCCCTTGCCCAAGCAGGCCCTCGGAATCGAGCGCCTCCGCGAGCTCCGCCTGTCGGGCCGCGCTGATCTCATGCCCTTTGCGCGCGAGCCGGATCGCGGGCTCGAGGCTCGCGGCCAGCGGCAGCCGGCCGTAGTTCCGGGCGAGCTGATCCCAGCCCGCGGGTTCGCCCGGGATGCCTGCTGCCTTGGCGCTGCGAGTGGAGAGGCCTTCGACCGGGTTGCCGGCCGCGTCGAGGTACATGTCGCGCGTGGCCGCGGCCGGGGCCACCTCGCGTGCATCGACGAAGACCTGCTTGCCGTCGCTCGCGCGGTGCAGCAGGTAGAAGCCGCCGCCGCCCAAGCCGGAGCCGTTCGGCTCGACGACGGCCAGCGCGGCGCTGACGGCGACCGCGGCATCGAACGCATTGCCGCCGCGGGCGAGAATCTCGAGGCCGGCTTGCGTCGCGAGCGGGTGGGCGCTGGCGATGGCCGCCTGGCCGGGTGCCGCCGCGCCGAAGGACGGCAGCGCCAGCAGCGCCGCCGCGATGCAGACCCAGACGCGCCGGACGAGCCTCATTTCGCGAACTTGTTCTTGAGCGCCTCGGCGACGATCGGATGCACGAACTCGCCGACCTTGCCGCCGAGGCTCGCGATCTCGCGGATCAGCGTCGACGAGATGAAGTTGAATTGCTCGGTCGGCGTCAGGAACACCGTCTCGACCTCGCCGTTCAGGTGACGGCTCATCGTCGCGAGCTGGAACTCGAATTCGAAATCGGACACGGCGCGCAGGCCGCGCATGATCACGTTGAGGCCCTGCTGGCGCGCGAAATCCACCGTCAGGCCGGTGTAGCCCATCACTTCGACGTTCGGCACGTCGGCCAGCACGCGCCGTGCCAGGTCCACCCGCTGCTCGAGCGTGAAGAGCGGGGTCTTGCCGGGGTTGGCGGCAATCGAGACCACGACGTGCTCGAAGATCCGGCAGGCCCGCCGGACGAGGTCGTTGTGCCCGTTCGTGAAGGGATCGAAGGTCCCCGGATACATTGCACGACTGCCCATGGGACCTCTTCGTCGAGTTCGTTATTGACCGGCGCTCGGTTCGCGTTGGGCCAGATGATAGCCCACCTCCCCCGCTCGCTTGCTCTTCAGCAGGCTCCATCCGTCCGGGAGTTCGGGCGGCCCGACAGATGCGGGTGCCTCGAGGTAAACGAACCCACCGGGCGCCAGCCAGCCCGACGCCTCGATGCGCCGGCAATCTTCTGCCAGAACCGGTTCACTGAAGGGCGGGTCCAGGAAGATGATGTCGAAAGGCTCGGCAGCACCTGCGAGGTAGCTGCGTGCGTCCGAGCGGACGACCCGGCCCCGATCGCAGCCGAGCACCTGCAGCGTCGCCAGCAGGTGCCGGGACACGGCCGGCTCGAGGTCGACGAACACGACCTCCCGGGCGCCGCGCGACAGGGCTTCGAGCCCCAGTGCACCGCTACCGGCGTAGAGATCGAGGCAGCGGCGACCGGCCACGGCCGACTGCAGCCAGTTGAACACGGTCTCCCGCACCCGGTCCGGCGTGGGCCGGATCGCTGCGACGGGCGGGAAATGGATCTTCCGGCCGCGCCACTCGCCGCCAATGATGCGCAGCACAAATTTTTGTGGGCCACGGCCGGCCGCCGCACCCCCTGCGATTTTCCGAAGTGTCGGGTTCTTGCGCGGCATCCCTGCGCGAGCGTAGGCTCCCCATTGGAAAATTCAACCATGCGCGGCCAGACGCGCAGTGCACCTTGAGGGGATAACGGACATGCTCGATGCCAAGACACGGCTGTTGACACCTGCGCTCGCGGTAATCGCGGCCGTGGCGCTCAGCGGATGCGAAGCTTCTAAGGACGGCGACCCGTTTCCGGCGTCGGCTCCAGAAACCTTTAACGCGTTGTTCAGCCTGACGACCGGGCAGCTGCCGTTCCCTTCGGACGTGCCAGGATTCATTGGTTCGACGGACGGCACACTGAATTACACGGGTGCGCTGAATGCGGCGCCGCTTCGGTTGACAGGCCCGTCGCTCAACACCCTCGACGGGTTCTCGACGTCCGCCCACATCACCACGAGCTTCAACCAGCCGATCCGGGCGGAAAGCATCAGCGGCTCGAACATCCGCATGATCGAGCTGTACCTTAGCAATACGACGAAGGCGCCGGCATCGGGTGCCGAGCTTCCGCCAGGGGTCGCAAGCCCGGTGCGCCGGGTGCTCGCGTTCGGCACGGACTTCACCGCCGCGGTCTCGGATTCCCCGGAGACCGGCGGCCGGTTGCTCGAGATCACACCGCTCAAGCCGCTGACGCCGAGCACAGGCGCGACGAACATCGGCTACCTCGTGGTCCTGACCAACGGCATCACCGACATCGCGCTGCGTGCGGCCCAGCCGAGCGCCGATTACGCAGCGATCAAGGACGCAACCAGTTGCGGTTCGATCGCGGACGCGACGCTGGCCGCGCTCTGTCCCCTCTACAAGGGGCAGCTCCTCATCGCCCAGGCTGTCGGCATCGACCCGGCCACGGTCGTTCTGACCTGGAGCTTCACGACGCAGTCCATCAGTGACCCATTCATTGCGCTCGATGCCACCGTGACGGCGCAGCCGATCGGGGTGGTGCCGACAGGACTTACGACACAGCAAGTCAATGCGGCGCTGCCGGGCAAGGCGAACCTGTTCGTCGGCACGACGGTGCTGCCCTACTATTCGGCCGTCCCCGCGAACGCAAATGACCGCACGGTGCTGACTTCGTTCTGGCTGGCCGCGGGCCCGCCTCCCGCACCTCTGGACCAGACGAGCCGGTTCATCACGCGCTTCAACCCGTTGCCGGCCAAGCGCGCGGACGTGACCGTGCCACTGCTGGTGACGGTACCGAACGCGACCGCAGCCGGAGGCGCCGGATGCCCGAAGCCAACGGCGGGCTGGCCGGTGGTGATCGTCCAGCACGGAATCACGCGTGATCGAACCGATGCCCTGGCCATGGCGGACAGTTTTGCCGACGCGTGCTTCATCGTCGCGGCGATCGACCTGCCGTTTCACGGCATCACCAATACCGCGAACCCGTTCTACCAGGCGGCTAACGAGCGCACCTTCAACCTGGATCTCGTCAACAACACGACCGGGGCCGCGACTCCGGACGGCGTGATCGACACGTCGGGCACCCACTCGATCTCGGTGCTGCTGTCGAGCCCGCTCACGGGGCGCGACTCACTGCGGCAGGGCGAGGCGGACCTCGGCGTGCTGGCGAAATCGCTGGTCAACCTGGACGTCACCGGCGACGCCCAACCGGACATCGATCGGACCCGAATCCATTTCGTCGGCCTGTCGCTCGGCGGAATCGTCGGGGTCGCGCAGGCTCGGTACGCGCCTGGAGTCCGCACCGCGACGGTGGCGGCGCCCGGCGGCCTGCTCACACAACTGCTGCTGGAGTCGCCGACGTTCGGGCCGTCAGTCACTCGAAGCATCACCAGCAATTTCGCGGCGTCAGGCCTCAGCGCGCCGGCCAACTCGGTCCTGTTCAATAATTTCTTCCGGGAAGTCCAGACCGTTGCCGACCCGAGTGACCCGATCAACCACATTTGCCAGTGTGCGCAGCTGAAGCCGCTACACCTGATCAAGGTGCTCGGCGACACCGTGGTGCCGAACAGTGCGACCGATCGGCTGATCACGGCTGGCAGCCTGACGAAGCTGAGCGCCCTCGGCCCGAATGCAGTCGGTCCGGGCAAGGGGGCTTATGTGGCTTTCACGCAAGGCTCTCATGGGTCGCTGTTCGACCCGACGGCGAGTCTCGCGGCGACGGCCGAAATGCAGCGCCAGACCGTGCTGTTCGCGGCCTCGGCCGTGCAGCCGGGCGGGCCGTTCGTGGTCATCACGAACCCCGCGGTGATCCAGCCGTAATCGGACCTTCAGGCTCGATGCCAGCGAAGGGCGGGTAGCAATACCCGCCCTTCTTTTTTGGGCCTGTCCCCAGACGGGGACTGTCCCCTGATCCCCATCCGTTACAATCCCCGCTCCTCCCCGCCGATCCATGCCATGGGATTGTTCAATTTCAGGTCGAAGAAGGCCGATGACGCGGCGCCCGAGCCGGCCGAGAAGTCGCCCGGGTTCATCGCGCGGCTGCGCGCGAAGCTGAACCGTGGCGACTCCTGGCTCACCTACGACCTCGCGAACCTGCTGCCCGGCGGCAAGATCGACGACGCGGTCCTCGACGAAATCGAGACGCGGCTGATCGGTGCCGACGTCGGCATCGAGACCACCGAAAAGGTCGTCGGCAGCCTGCGCGGCCAGGTGGCACGCAAGGAACTCGGCAATCTCGAATCCCTGCTCGGTGCGCTGCGCCGATCGATGCTCGGCATCGTCGGCCCGGTGAGCCAGCCGCTGGTCGTGGACGGTTCGAAGCAACCGTTCGTGATCCTCGTCGTCGGCGTCAACGGGTCCGGCAAGACCACGACAATCGGCAAGCTGGCCCGGCGACTGACGTCGGAAGGACACAAGGTCGTGCTGGCAGCCGGCGACACGTTCCGCGCCGCCGCGATCGAGCAGTTGCAGATCTGGGGCGAGCGCAACTCGGTGCCGGTGATCGCACAGGGTGCGGGGGCCGACCCGGCGGCCGTGATCTTCGACGCGCTGCAATCCGCACAGGCGCGCGGCGCGGACGTGCTGATCGCCGACACGGCGGGTCGCCTCCACACGCAGAGCAACCTGATGGAGGAGCTCAAGAAGGTGAAGCGCGTGCTCGGCCGGCTCGACCCGTCGGCGCCGCACGAGGTGCTGCTGGTGCTCGACGCGGGCCAGGGGCAGAACGCGCTCGCCCAGGCGCAGCAGTTCCATCAGGCGCTCGGGGTCACGGGACTGGTGCTCACCAAGCTCGACGGCACCGCGAAGGGCGGCATCGTGCTCGCGATCGCGGATCGCCTCGGGATCCCGCTCCGCTTCGTCGGCGTCGGCGAGACGGCCGAGGATTTCGGCGTGTTCGACGCCGAGACGTTCGTCGACGCCGTGCTGGCCCCGCCGCGCCGCGGCAACGAGGCCGAATGATCCGCTTCGACCGCGTCTGGAAGCGCTACCCGAACGGGCGCGAGGCGCTGTGCGACCTCACGCTCGAGATCGGCCGCGGCGAAATGGCATTCCTGACTGGGCATTCGGGCGCCGGCAAGAGCACGCTGCTCAAGCTGATCGCGCTGATCGAGCGGCCATCGCGCGGCACGCTGGTGGTGAACGGGCAGAACACAACCACGGTGCCGCGCGCGAAGATCGCGCCGTTCCGCCGCCAGATCGGCGTCGTGTTCCAGGACCACAAGCTGCTGATGGACCGGCCGGTCTACGACAACGTCGGCCTGCCGCTCGTGATCGCCGGCGTGCCCGAGAAGGAGATCGGCAAGCGCGTGCGTGCGGCACTCGACCAGGTGGGCCTGCTCGGCCGGGAACAGAACCGTCCGATCGAGCTCTCGACCGGCGAACAGCAGCGTGTCGGCATCGCGCGCGCAATCATCGCCAAGCCGGCGCTGCTGATCGCCGACGAGCCGACGGGCAACCTCGACCCGGACCTGTCGCTCGAGATCATGAACATCTTCAAGCGGTTCAACGAAGTCGGCGTCACGGTGCTGATCGCGAGCCACGACGTGAGCCTGATCGAGCGCTACGGCGTGCGCCGCGTGATCCTCGAGGGTGGGCGCGCCGTTGCCGAAGCCGGTGCGATGCCCGACCTCCCCTCCATCATCGCGGACCGCTCATGAAGCAGTGGCTCGAGCGTCACGTGCAGACCTTCGTCGGCTCGCTCGGCCGGCTGTGGCAGCACCCGTTCTCGACGCTGCTGACGGTGCTGGTCATCGGCATTGCGCTCGCGCTTCCCGCGTGCCTGCACGTCCTCGTGCAGAACGTGCGTGCCGCGAGCGGCGGCTGGAGCAATGCGCTCGACATTTCCGTGTACATGAAGCCCGCCGCGACGCTGGAGCAGGCCAAGCAGGCGGCCGAGCGCGTTCGCAAGCGGCGTGACGTCGAGGACGTCAAACTCGTCGAGGCCGACGACGCGCTCGAAGAGTTCCGCCGCAATTCTGGTTTCGGCGAGGCACTCGACGCACTCAAGGACAATCCGCTACCGCACGCGCTCGTCGTGCGGCCGGCCGCGGAGTTCCGCGAGGCGTCGCAGGTCGAGAGCCTGACCGAGGAACTGCGCAAGATCGATCACGTGGACCTCGTCCAGCTCGACACGGCCTGGGTCAGCCGCTTCAACGCGATTCTCGACGTGGTGCGCCGCATCGTGCTGCTCGCGGCCGGGTTGTTCGCGCTCGGCATCCTGGTGATCGTCGGCAACACGATCCGCCTCGACATCGAGAACCGGCGCGACGAAATCGAGGTGACGAAGCTCGTCGGCGGCAGCGATGCGTTCGTGCGCAGGCCGTTCCTCTACAGCGGGGTCTGGTACGGGCTCGGCGGCGCCTTGATCGCCTGGCTGATCGTAATCGTCGTGATTTCCGTGCTGGGTCAGCCAGTGCAGCGCATCGCCGGCTTGTACGGCAGCACGTTCGAGCTCAACGGGCTCGGACTCGAGGGCACGGGTGTGCTGCTGCTGGGCGGCGTCGTGCTCGGCTGGCTCGGGTCGTTCATCGCGGCGACGCGGGAGCTGCGGGGGATCGAGCCGAAATGAAGGGGACGGGGGATAGGGGATAGGGGATAGGGGATAGGTGGATAGGGGATAGGGGATGGGATAGCGTGGCGCGTAGAGAGCCTGCTGTCAACGGATTGTCCGGCTAAGTAAAGCGCTGATTTATATAGATTTATTGACTCTTATAGCGGCCGTGCATGGGCTGAACCTCGGGAGTTCTTAGCACTCTAATCGGGGGACTGCTAAGATTTCGACTCGTTGATTGAGGAGATTCCGCCACACATGACCACCGCCGCCCTCAATCCCCGCTCCTCCCCGCCGATCCGAGCCATGGGATTGTTCAATTTCAGGTCGAAGAAGGCCGACGATGCGGCGCCCGAGCCGGCCGAGAAGTCGCCCGGGTTCATCGCGCGGCTGCGCGCGAAGCTGAACCGTGGCGACTCCTGGCTCACTTACGACCTCGCGAACCTGCTGCCCGGCGGCAAGATCGACGACGCGGTCCTCGACGAGATCGAGACGCGGCTGATCGGTGCCGACGTCGGCATCGAGACCACCGAGAAGGTCGTCGGCAGCCTGCGCGGCCAGGTGGCACGCAAGGAACTCGGCAATCTCGAATCCCTGCTCGGCGCGCTGCGCCGATCGATGCTCGGCATCGTCGGCCCGGTGAGCCAGCCGCTGGTCGTGGACGGCTCGAAGCAACCGTTCGTGATCCTCGTCGTCGGCGTCAACGGGTCCGGCAAGACCACGACGATCGGCAAGCTGGCCCGGCGACTGACGTCGGAAGGACACAAGGTCGTGCTCGCAGCCGGAGATACGTTCCGCGCCGCCGCGATCGAGCAGTTGCAGATCTGGGGCGAGCGCAACTCGGTGCCGGTGATCGCACAGGGCGCAGGCGCCGATCCGGCGGCCGTGATCTTCGACGCGCTGCAATCCGCGCAGGCGCGCGGCGCGGACGTGCTGATCGCCGACACGGCGGGCCGCCTCCACACGCAGAGCAACCTGATGGAGGAGCTCAAGAAGGTGAAGCGCGTGCTCGGCCGGCTCGATCCGTCGGCGCCGCACGAGGTGCTGCTGGTGCTCGACGCGGGCCAGGGGCAGAACGCGCTCGCCCAGGCGCAGCAGTTCCAGCAGGCGCTCGGCGTCACGGGACTGGTGCTGACCAAGCTCGACGGCACCGCGAAGGGCGGCATCGTGCTCGCGATCGCGGATCGCCTCGAGGATCCCGCTCCGCTTCGTCGGCGTCGGCGAGACCGCCGAGGATTTCGGCGTGTTCGACGCCGAGACGTTCGTCGACGCCGTGCTGGCGCCGCCCCGCCGCGGCGACGAGGCCGAATGATCCGCTTCGACCGCGTCTGGAAGCGCTACCCGAACGGGCGCGAGGCGCTGTGCGACCTCACGCTCGAGATCGGCCGCGGTGAAATGGCGTTCCTGACCGGGCACTCGGGCGCCGGCAAGAGCACGCTGCTCAAGCTGATCGCGCTGATCGAGCGGCCGTCGCGCGGCACGCTGGTGGTGAACGGGCAGAACACGTCCACGGTGCCGCGCGCGAAGATCGCGCCGTTCCGCCGCCAGATCGGCGTCGTGTTCCAGGACCACAAGCTGCTGATGGACCGGCCGGTCTACGACAACGTCGGCCTGCCGCTCGTGATCGCCGGCGTGCCCGAGAAGGAGATCGGCAAGCGGGTGCGCGCGGCGCTCGACCAGGTGGGCCTGCTCGGCCGCGAGCGCAACCGCCCGATCGAGCTCTCGACCGGCGAACAGCAGCGTGTCGGCATCGCGCGCGCGATCATCGCCAAGCCGGCGCTGCTGATCGCCGACGAGCCGACCGGCAATCTCGACCCGGACCTGTCGCTCGAGATCATGAACATCTTCAAGCGGTTCAACGAAGTCGGCGTCACGGTGCTGATCGCGAGCCACGACGTGAGCCTGATCGAGCGCTACGGCGTGCGCCGCGTGATCCTCGAGGGTGGGCGCGCCGTCGCCGAAGCCGATGCGATGCCCGACCTCCCCTCCATCATCGCGGACCGCTCATGAAGCAGTGGCTCGAGCGTCACGTGCAGACCTTCGTCGGCTCGCTCGGCCGGCTGTGGCAGCACCCGTTCTCGACGCTGCTGACGGTGCTGGTGATCGGCATCGCGCTCGCGCTGCCCGCGTGCCTGCACGTCCTCGTGCAGAACGTGCGTGCCGCGAGCGGCGGCTGGAGCAATGCGCTCGACATTTCCGTGTACATGAAGCCCGCCGCGACGCTGGAGCAGGCCAGGCAGGCGGCCGAGCGCGTTCGCAAGCGGCGTGACGTCGAGGACGTGAAGCTCGTCGAGGCCGACGACGCGCTCGAAGAGTTCCGCCGCAATTCCGGGTTCGGCGAGGCGCTCGACGCGCTCAAGGACAATCCGCTGCCGCACGCGCTGGTCGTGCGGCCGGCCGCGGAGTTCCGCGAGGCGTCGCAGGTCGAGAGCCTGACCGAGGAACTGCGCAAGATCGACCACGTGGACCTCGTCCAGCTCGACACCGCCTGGGTCAGCCGCTTCAACGCGATTCTCGACGTGGTGCGCCGCATCGTGCTGCTCGCGGCCGGGCTGTTCGCGCTCGGCATCCTGGTGATCGTCGGCAACACGATCCGCCTCGACATCGAGAACCGGCGCGACGAAATCGAGGTGACGAAGCTCGTGGGCGGCAGCGATGCGTTCGTGCGCAGGCCGTTCCTCTACAGCGGGGTCTGGTACGGGCTCGGCGGCGCCTTGATCGCCTGGCTGATCGTAATCGTCGTGATTTCCGTGCTGGGTGAGCCGGTGCAGCGCATCGCCGGCCTGTACGGCAGCACGTTCGAGCTCAACGGGCTCGGACTCGAGGGCACGGGTGTGCTGCTGCTGGGCGGCGTCGTGCTCGGCTGGCTCGGGTCGTTCATCGCGGCGACCCGGGAGCTGCGGGGGATCGAGCCGAAGTGAAGGGGATGGGGGATAGCGGATAGGGGATAGCGGCCGTGGCGCTCCGAGTGCGTGCTGTCAACGGATTGACCGGCAAAGTAAAGTACTGATTTATATTAGATTTATTGACGCTTATAGCGACCGTGCATGGGCTGAACTTCGCGAGTTCTTAGCACTCTAATCGGGGGACTGCTAAGATTTCGACTCGCTGATTGAGGAGATTCCGCCACACATGACCACCGCCGCCCTCGTACCCCGTAGCCCTGCAGAACTCGCGCTCGTCGGCCCGATCGGCAGCTTCGACGCGTACGTCGATGCCGTGAGCCGCATTCCGGTCCTGAGCCGCGAGGATGAGTCCGAACTGGCCACCCGCTTCCACCGCGACAACGACCTGGATGCGGCCCGTCAGCTCGTGCTGTCGCACCTGCGATTCGTCGTGCACATCGCGCGCGGCTACAACGGTTATGGCCTGCCGCTGGGCGACCTCGTCCAGGAGGGCAACGTCGGCCTGATGAAGGCGGTCAAGCGGTTCGACCCGGCGGTCGGCGTGCGGCTGGTGTCGTTCGCCGTGCACTGGATCCGCGCCGAGATCCACGAATACGTGCTGCGCAACTGGCGGCTGGTGAAGATCGCCACGACCAAGGCGCAGCGCAAGCTGTTCTTCAACCTGCGCAAGTACAAGCGCAGCCTCGGTTGGCTCACCGCCGACGAGACCCTGGCCGTCGCCCGCGACCTCGGCGTCAGCGCGGCGGAAGTCACCGAGATGGAGCGGCGGCTCGCCTCGCGCGACCTGTCGTACGATCCGGCGCCGGACGCCGACGAGGAAGACGAAACCTATTCGCCGTCGGCCTACCTGCCGGCCCCGGACGCGGATCCCGCGATCGCGGTGGAACGCGCCGAGTGGGATGACGACGTGACCGACAAGGTCGCCCACGCGATGTCCCAGCTCGATGCGCGCAGCCAGGCCGTGCTGCGGGCCCGCTGGATGACCGACCAGAAGGCCACGCTGCACGAGCTGGCCGACGAGTACGGCGTCTCGGCCGAACGCATTCGCCAGATCGAGGCGAACGCGATCAAGAAGCTGCGCAAGCTCGTGGCCTGAAAGTAATAGGGGACATTCTCCTTTTCCGGACCGGAAAAGGAGAATGTCCCCTATTTGATTTCAGCCCTGCTTGGCCTTCTGCACGCCCTCTTCGGTCACCGGCACGATCGTGATCTCGACGCGCCGATTCTGCGCGCGCCCCTCTTCGGTCTCGTTCGAAGCCACCGGATGCATCTCGCCGGCGCCGACCGTCACCACGCGTGACGAAGGGACGCCGCGGCTCGACAGCTGCGCCGCCACGCTACCCGCCCGCCGCTCCGAGAGCTGCTGGTTGTAGGAATCCGAACCGACGCTGTCGGTGTGTCCAGCCACCTCGATCACGGTCTTGTCGAAGTCGACCAGCGTCTGCGCGACCTTGTCGAGGACCGGATAGAACTGCGAATTGACGTTCGCGCTGTCGAACGCGAACGTGACGTTGCCCGGCATGTCGAGCGTGATGTTGTCGCCCTTGCGGACGACGTCGACGCCGGTACCGGCCATCTGCTCACGCAGTTTCGCCTCCTGCTTGTCCATGTAGCTGCCTGCCGCCCCGCCCACCAGGGCGCCCGCGGCCGCGCCGATCATCGCGGACCTGAACGGATTATTGCCGGCCGTGAGCAGGCCGACGACGGCGCCGGCTGCGGCACCGTAACCCGCGCCCGACCGCGTCTTAGCCTTGTCTGGATTCGTCGCAAAATCTTCCATTGCAGCGCAGCCCGCGAGCGAGACGGAGGCCGCGATTACGACGAGCAGGCCCATTTTCCGAGACTTCATCTGTTGGTTACTCCTTGGAAGATTCCATGATCGCCCCGACGACAGGCCGCAGGAACGACCGCAAGGTCGCATGCCGCTGATAACGCGCCGGATCCGATACGGTTGACTGGCAGGATTGGCAGTCTAGCCGAATTGAGCGCGGGCCTCCTCGAACACGATCGCGTGCAGTTCCGCGGTCCGTTCCGGCGTGGCGGCATACCCGCCGGCGATCGTGATCGCGACGGGGAGACCGGCCCGGCGGCAGGTTTCGAGCACCTGGCGCTCACGCCGTCGCAGGCCCATGTCTGTGAGCGCGAGGCGCCCGTACCGATCCCCCTGCACGACATCGACACCGGCCAGGTAGAAGACGAGGTCGGCGGAGAAGTTCGCGAGAATTCCCGCTAGATTCCGCTCGAGCAGTTCGAGGTACTCATCGTCGCCCACGCCGTCCGCAAGCCCGACGTCCAGCGTCGAGCGCATCTTGCGAATCGGGTAATTGCGCTCGCCGTGCACGGAGAACGTAAAGACGTCCGCATCGCCGTCGAAAATGGCGGCCGTGCCATTGCCCTGGTGCACGTCGAGGTCGATCACCAGTGCACGGTGAATACTGCCCGCGCGTTGCAGCACACGGATCGCGATCGCCACGTCGTTGAGCACGCAGAACCCTTCGCCATGGGACGGAAACGCGTGATGGGTGCCGCCCGCGAGGTTGCCGGCCAAACCGTCCTCGAGCGCCGCTCGCGCGGCCTCGAGCGTGCCTTGGGCTGCGAGCCGTGACCTCCGCCAGAGCGCGGGGGACCAGGGCACGCCGAGTTTGCGGACTGCCGCGGCGTCGAGCGCATCGGTCGCGAGCCGATCCAGGTACTCGCACGTGTGGACGAGCCTCAGAATGTCGACGGTCGCCTCGACCGGCTGGATCAGGTCCTCTGGCGCGACCACGCCGTCGCGCAGCAAGCGCGCGCAAAGCAGCGGATACTTCGCCATCGGGAAGGGGTGACCCGATGGCAGCGGCAGGAAGTAGTCGGTGTGATAGGCGCAGCGCATGGAATCCATCTGACGGATCGGACGAAGAGCCGGTTTGGATCCAGGCGGCGTAAAATGCTGACTTCCCAAAGCTCGAGCCATCGAAGGAGACGACCATGGTGGACAAGAAGACCAACCCCGGCCTGCCAGCGTGGGCCACGCCGGCCGCCAGCGACACCGCGTCAAAGCCTGCTGCAGCAGCGGTCAAGCCGCCAGCCGCGGCTGAGTCCGCTGCGACTGGCAAGAACCCTTACACGCAGTGGTACGAAGTGAAGAAGGGGGACACTCTGTGGAAGATTGCCAAGGAGCACTACGGGGACGGCAACCTGTACCCGGAGATCTTCAAGGCCAACCAGGACGTGCTGTCCGACCCGGACAAGATCCAGGTCGGCCAGAAGCTGCGGATCCCCTGATCCGTAGCGGTCCGTTCGCTATTCCCGATTTCGCAAAAAGGAGCTTTCGATGAAATCCCGTTCGCTGTTCACTGGTTTCCTGTCCATGGCGTTGGCCGCGCTGCTGCTCGTCGGCTGCGCGAACCAGATGGAGCCCGCCAAGAAAGCCATCGCCGACGTCGAAGCCGCGATCGCCGCCGCCGGCCCGGATGCGGCGCAGTACATCCCCGACCAGTTGCAGGCCGTCACCGGCCAGTTGGCAGACCTCAAGGCCAAGTTCGACCAGAAGGACTACAAGGGCGTGATCGCAGCGGCCCCCGCGCTGCTTACGCAGGCACAGAGTCTCGCGGGCGCCGCTACGTCGGCGCGAGAAGCCGCAGAGGCCGCGAAGGCAGCCGCACTCGAGGCCATGAACGCCGAGTGGACCGCGCTCTCTGGCACGCTGCCGGCGGCGGTCGCGGCGATCGAGAGCCGCGTCAACATCCTGTCGAAGTCGAAGAAGCTGCCCGCGAACCTCGACGCGACGACCTTCGAGTCGGTGAAGACCGGTCTCGCGGATGCCAAGACCCTTTGGGACCAGGCCACCGCGGCACAGGCTTCCGGGAACGTGGAAGGGGCCGTCACGGCCGCTCGGCAGGTCAAGGAAAAGGCGGACGCGGCGCTGGCCGCGCTCGGCATGACCGCCGGCTGATCCACGCACCTCGCGTTCCGGCCACGACGGGCCACCCTTGGGTGGCCCGTTTTCCTTTGCGGATGCGGACGCGTTTACCGAGAATACCGGGGCTATTCTGCCCTCATCGAATGGGAGCCCAGCCGTGGCCACCTCACTTGCCGAACTGCAGCCCGCGAAGAAGTCCTCGCGTTCCCTGAACCCCCTCGATCTCTACGACGTCCGCGGCCTGCTGTCGGATGAAGAGCGCATGGTGCAGGATTCCGTCGCGCGCATGGTGGACGACCGGGTGCTGCCCATCATCCAGCACCACTTTGAGAACCACACGTTTCCTCAGGAGCTGGTGGCCGATCTCGCCGGGCTCGGCCTGTTCGGCAGCTCGCTCGAGGGCTACGGCTGTGCGGGCATGAACAGCGTCAGCTACGGACTGATCTGCCAGGAGCTCGAGCGCGGCGACTCCGGCCTGCGCAGTTTCGTCTCGGTGCAATCGAGCCTGTGCATGTACCCGATTTACACCTATGGCAGCGAGGAGCAGAAACAGCAGTGGCTGCCGCGCATGGCCACGGGCGAGGTGATCGGCTGCTTCGGCCTGACCGAGCCGCACGGGGGCTCCGATCCCGCGAATATGAAGACCCATGCCAAGCGGCGGGGCACGGACTGGGTCATCAACGGCGCGAAGATGTGGATCACGAACTCGCCGCTCGCGGACCTGTTCGTCATTTGGGCGAAGACCGAGGAAGGCATTCGCGGCTTCCTCGTCGAGAAAGGCACGAAGGGTCTCGCCGCACCGGAAATCGAAAAGAAGTTCTCGCTGCGCGCCTCGATCACGGGTGCGATCTTCCTCGAGGACGTCGTCGTACCCGCCGCGAACATGCTGCCCGGCACCACGGTCGGCATCAAGGCGCCGCTGTCGTGCCTGACGCAGGCGCGCTACGGCATCACCTGGGGCGTAATCGGCGCGGCGCAGGCCTGCCTCGCGCAGGTGCTCGATTACTCACAGACGCGGATCCTGTTCGGCCGGCCGCTCGCCGCGACGCAGGCCATCCAGATCCGGCTCGCCGAGATGGCGCGCCGGATCACGACTGCGCAACTGCTTTCGCTGCAACTCGGCCGCCTCAAGGATGCGGGCACGATGTCTCCATCGCAGGTCTCGCTCGCCAAGTGGAACAATTGCCGCATGGCCCTCGACGTAGCGCGCGATGCGCGCGACATCCTCGGCGGCGCCGGCATCAGCGCCGAGTACGTGCCGATCCGCCACGCGCTGAACCTCGAGAGCGTGATCACCTACGAGGGCACGGAAACCATCCATCAGTTGACGATCGGCCGCGAGCTGACCGGCATCAACGCGTTCTAGGCAGCGACCCGAGATGACCGAGACCGCGGCGCCCACCGTCCTGCAACGCGACCATCGCAGCGCACGCGGCACCATCACCTACCTCTCGCACAAGCCCGACCGCTGGCTGCAGGAGCGCGGCCGCGAGTACTTCCACATCGATGTCCATGCGGACGGCAAGCGCACGATCACTGCGCACTGCGAGATCGACGACCGGCCGAGCGTGATGCGCGACATCACCTACAGCCTCGATGAACAGTGGCTGCCGATGGACTGCTTCGTGCGCATCACGGTGGGTGACCGGTTCATGGGATCGGGCTGGTTCAAGTTCCACCCCGACCACACGGAGTGCGAGGCCTTCACCGCGCCCGAGGGCCGCATCTCGCAGCGCATGGAGCACCGCCACCCGCCGCTGCGCACCTTCCAGAATCACGCGATCGCGTGCGATGCCTGGCACCTGCGCCTGTACGATCGCGCGAAGGGCCCGGGCATCCAGGGCATCGACGAGTTCCTGCTCTCCTCGCCCGACCACCGCGGCGCCACGGGCCCGATGCTCTATCGGATCGGCGTCCACATCGAGTACGTAGGCGAAGAGCGCGTGACGGTGCGCGCCGGCACGTTCGACGCGCTGCACTTCCGCTACGTCTCGGCGCCGGGGCTGCCGCAGGAGCATCCGCCCTACGACGTGTGGTGCACGAATGACGGCGAGTTCGTGTTCCTCAGGGGGCAGGTCGCGGGCTACATGCAGACGTACTACGAGTTGGTCGAGCTCATTCGCTGACGGTCTCGTCAGCCGGGCGGTGGCAGGCTGGGGATTCCGGCGTCGTTTCGAGTCGCTCCTCGGGAATCGCTTGGTCGAAACGACGCCGGAATCCCCAGCTGACACGCCGCGGCTGAGCGAGTGTCGAGGCGATTGCCTCGCCACTCGCACGCCGCATGCAGCCGAAGCGGAAAGAGGCAGCCCGTCCAGTGCCAGTTTTGCCACGACTCACGCCCGTCACGCCGGAACTGGTGGACGTTACTTGCGCCGTGCGAGCGGCCGGTTCCTCCGGCGGCTCGCTCAGGCGCCGCGTGTGAAGCCGCCTGTCCGGGGCCTGTTTCGACCAAGCGATTCCCGAGGAGCGACTCGAAACAGGCCTCGGACAGGCGGCCGCCACCCGCAGCGCAGAAGCGAGAGCGACCGAAGGAAAGCGCGCTCACTCGCGAGCGACAGAGTACTCAACCGTCACGACGGCCTTGACGACCTTCTCGACCGTACTCGTGTCGTAGCTGCCGTAATCCGCGGTCTCGGTCGAATTCGGCCGCGTGATCTGGAAGACACCCTGCGAGGCTGAGCGCAGCGCACCGACGGTCACGCCGCTGCCGGAAGCGAACTGCTCGGCGCGCAGCTGCGCGTCGCGCGTCGCCGCACCGATCAGTCGCACCTTGACTGCGTTCAGGTCGCCGTAGAAATACTGGGGCGGCCAGGAGTTGATGCTGACGCCGTCACTGATCAGCGCAGAGGCGGCTGCGGCGACGCGGCCGATCAGCACAACGTCTTTCGAGTTCAGCTCGAATGTGCGATCGAGCTCGTAGCCGCCGATGCGACCGGTCTGCACACCGGTGGCGCTGATTTCGTACTGCGGTCTCGCTGCGACCGGCGACACGACCACGGCCGCCTCCGACCCCGCCGCAGACTCGAGCATCTTGAGCACTCGCGCCGTGTCGGCCTCCAGCAGCCGATAGCCCGCCTGCAGGTCCGCCGCGCGGACCGTGACGGTGCCGCGCCAGGTGCCCGCGTCGGAGACGACCTGTTCCTCCGCGTAGCCCTTGACCGTGATCTTGTCGCCCGCGAGCTTGATCCGCTCGAGGCTGCGCGAGACGAGCGCGGCGGAAACGATCAGGCCGACCGCCAGCGCGAGGCCGAGCGCCAGGAACGCGAGCGTGCCCTGGCCGGACTGTCGGCGGCGGGAACCGGATTGAAGTGTCATGGCCTGCATTGTCCCGAAATGCAGTGAACTCGTCAGGCACAGCACCGCTGGTCGCTGTCGGCTTTCTTTACGAGTTCGCCGCAAGACCGACCCTTGAGCGAGCCTCCAGCTTCGATGTGAATCATAACTGATTGATTTTTATGACACTCAATGGAGGTGGCACGGTCATTGCTCCGTAATGATCCAAGCCGGGATGAATCGTGGTCCCGGGCGACGAGCAGACGGGCAAGTGGACGACTCCGCCGGGGATGACTGGAACCAACGAACTGGACAACAAGGACGGGAGAACGAACTGAACCCTACCAGGGGCACCGATAAAAAGAAGATCACAACAACAATACTGAGTGCTCCGAACGGACGACGACCCCGCGCAAGCGGGGTTTTTTTTTGCTGTAACCTTCGACGGTGCTCAACCTGATCCCCAACGCGCACGCCATCGCCGTACTCGTGTTCACGGTCGTGGCGTTTTTTCTCTTCACGCGCGAGCGCATCCCGATCCCGGTCACCAGCCTGATCGTGATCTCGGGGCTGGCGCTCGGCTTTCACCTGTTCCCGTACGAGCAGGACGGCGTCGAACTCGGCATCCGGCAGATCTTCCTGGGCTTCGGGCACGAGGCGCTGGTCGCGATCTGCTGCCTGATGATCCTCGGCCGCGCGCTGATGGTGACCGGTGCGCTCGAGCCGCTGGCGCGGCTGCTCGCCCGACTCTGGGCGTTCAATCGCCACCTGGCACTGCTCGCCGTGCTCGCATCTGCGATGGTGCTCAGCGCCTTCGTCAACGACACGCCCGTCGTCGTGGTGCTGATGCCGGTCGTGATCGGGCTCGCGATGCGCGCCGGGCACTCGCCGTCGCGGATGCTGATGCCGATGAACTTCGCCGTGATCATCGGCGGCATGGCGACGACGATCGGTACGTCGACCAACCTGCTGATCGTCTCGCTGGCGAGCGACCACGGCGTGCGGCACATCGACATGTTCGAGTTCACGCCGCTCGTGATCGGGCCGGCCGCGCTGGCCCTGCTCTACCTCTGGCTGGTCGCGCCGCGGCTGCTCAAGGAGCGCGCCAACCCGCTCGCCGGCATCGCGCCTCGCCGGTTCGCTGCGATCCTCTACGTCGGGCCGCGCAGCCGCGCCCGCGGCAAGACGATCGCTCTCGCCCGGCGCTGGACGGGCAACAAGATGACGGTGCAGCGGGTACAGCGCGGCAGCGAAACGCTCACGCCCACCGATGCGCTGGTGCTGCTCGAAGGCGACCGCCTGCTCGTGAACGACACCTCCGCATACCTCAAGGAATACGAGCAGGCGCTGGGTGCCACGCTGTACGACGCCGGCAGCGTCGACACCCTGCCGCCGGAGCAGCACCCGCTGCGGGCCCAGGACCAGCAGCTGGTCGAAGTCGTGGTCACGGAAGAGTCGCCGCTCCACCATCGCAACCTGCGCGAGACGCGATTCGCGGAGCGCTACGGCGTCGTGATCCTCGCGATGTACCGCCCGTCGGACGAAGCCTCGCTCGCGGGTGAGATACCGGACCGGGAGCTGCGTTCCGGCGACGTGCTGCTGATCCAGGGCCCTCCGGAACGGGCGGCCGTGCTCAAGAGCGAGGCCGGCCTGCTGGTGCTGGATGGCACGCTCGACCTGCCGCGCACGCGCAAGGCGCCGCTGGCGATCCTGATCATGGCAGCCGTCGTGACGCTCGCGGCCCTGCGAATCCTGCCGATTGCGATGTCGTCGCTGCTCGGCGTGCTGGCGCTGATCCTGACGGGATGCCTCAAGTTCGAGGGCCTCGGCCGCGGCATCAGCGCCGAGGTCGTCCTCATCGTCGTCGCGAGCCTCGCGCTCGGGCGATCGCTCACGGCGACCGGCGGCGCGGATCTGCTCGCCAGCGGGTTCATGAGCGTGGCGAGCGGGCTCTCGCCGCAAGCGATGCTGGCCGCCGTGATGATCTTCCTCGGCGTCCTGACGAACTTCGTTTCGAATAACGCGGCGGCCGCGGTCGGCACCCCGGTGGCGCTCGCTATCGCTGCGCAGATCGGCGCGCCGCCCGAGCCATTCGTGCTCGCGGCGATCGTCGGCTGCAACCTGTCATTCGCGACGCCGATGGGCTACCAGACCAACGTGCTGATCATGCAGCCGGGCGGCTACGTGTTCGGCGACTTCGTGCGGGTCGGCGGGCCGCTCGTGATCCTGATGATCGTCGCGTTCTCGATCGAGCTGGCGCGCGTCTATCCGATCTAGGCCGAGGCGTCGAGCACCGCGTCGGAGTCGATGACCAGCAGCCGGTCGCCCGCCTCGATGACGAGCCGCGCGTCCGCCCAGCCGCCGATCCGCCGGCCATCGCGCAGCACCTCGACCACCAGCGAGCCTTCGAGTTCGCGCGCGGCACGGCCGAGTTCCTCGGGGCGCGGCGCACGCTCCTGCAGCTGGTACTCGCCGTGGAACGACAGCATCTCGGAGATGAATCCCACCGTGCCGTCACTCTGCACAGCATCCGCCATCAGGCAGCCGCCGAATTGCGGCGGCGAGACGATCACGTCCGCACCGCTCGCACGCACCAGCTTCACGTTCTCCTGCTCACCGACGCGGGCGATCACTCGCACCTGCTTCGCGATCGCGCGGATGGTCAGCACCACGAGCACCGTGGTGTCGTCGCGTCCGACGCTGACGATCACCGCACGCGCGCGCGGTACGGCAGCCACGTGCAGCAGTTCTTCGCTCGATGCGTTGCCGTGCAGGCCGATGAAGCCGCGCTCGGCCGCCCGGCCGACTTCTTCGCGGCGCGAGTCGATGACCACGATCTTCTGCGGCGACCAGCCACGGTGCAACAGTTCGCCGGCGGCCACCGAGCCGCTGTCGCCATAACCGCACAGGACCACGTGGCCCTGCAACTCCTGCTGCAAACGCGTCATGCGCCACTCCTCGACGAGCCGCTTGATGATGAACTGGTAGGCCGTGCCCAGGAAGATGAACCAGACGAAGATCCGCACCGGCGTGACGAAGAACGCGTCGATGAGCCGCGCCTGGTCGGATACGGGAACGATGTCGCCGTAGCCGACCGTCGTGATCGTGATCATCGTGAAATAGAGGACGTCCGTGACCGAGACGTGCCCGTCGAGGTTGTCCGTCAGCCCGCCGCGATCGAGCAGGAACACGGTGAACACCGCGCCGATCAGCAGCAGCACGGCGCCCGCGCGCAGCAACAGAGCGATCTCTGGCGGCGTGGAAGTCTTGAGGACGAGAATCGGCGCGGTCGCGCTGCCGCGTTCGGATCGCAAACGACGCAGACGGCGGCGCACGCCGCCGAACACCAACGGTTGCACGTGCTCCTTGCCGGCCCGCCCTGGCTTCATGGCGGGACTATATCGCAGCCGGCCGGCTGCTCGCGGCGGGCCTCAGGCGGCGGGCAGGGCGATCGGATCGATTTCGTAGCCGATCACTTCGCGCGTCAGCGGATCGACGATGGGCGTGCCGCAATTGAGGCGACCGGCGAGCCGTGCCTTGCGCAGCAGGGCCTTGTCCGGTCGCAGGTGGCGCAACTCCATGAGTCCTTCTGCATCGCGCAGCAAGGCCGTCACCAGTGGTGTCGTGCCCTCGGCGGGCGAACCCGATGCGGGAAACAGTAGCGCGATCACTTCGGACTGCATGACGAACCTCGAGGCCTCCTGCGGCGGCTGCCGAGAACCGAAGCAAGCCGCGTGCCAACCGTGATCACTCGTTCATTCAAGGACTTATGACACCCAGCGGGATGCGGCGAAGTGACGATTTCCGTCACCCGTGCGCCGCTCGACGTCGCTTGGCACTCGATTGCACGATCGCGGGACCCGGCGTTAAGTAATATTCGCAGCCGACAGCCAGCGCCGAGGCGACCGATGCATCCGAGTCATGCCCTGCCCGAAATCGTTGCCCATCGCGGCAACGCAGCGGAGTTTCCGGAGAACACGCTGCCGGCGCTCGAGTCTGCGGTGCAACTCGGCATCCGCTACGTCGAGTTCGACGTGCAACTGACCAGCGACCACGTGCCCGTTGTGTTCCACGACGCCGACCTCGCGCGCGTCGCCGGGCGGCCGGAGAGCGTCCACGACCTCACCTGGTCGGACCTGTCCGAGATTCCGGTCGGCGAGACGGCCCGGCTCGGCCAGAAGCACGCCTTCACGTGCGCGCCCTCGCTCGCCCAGGTCGCCGATGCGCTCGCAGGCTGGGACGACGTGACCGCGTTCGTCGAGATCAAGCGATCGAGCCTGCGCAAGTTCGGGCGCGAAGCGGTGCTGCGGCGCGTGACCGACGTGCTGCGACCCGTGCTGAACCGTTGCGTGCTGATCTCGTTCGACCTGGCGACGATCAAGATCCTGCGCATGATGACGGGCGCTCGGATCGGCTGGGTCCTGAGCGAATACGACGACGCTGCGTGCGCCGAGGCGGCCGCGCTGGCGCCCGAGTTCCTGTTCGTCAACCTCGAGCGGTTGTCGGACGATGGCGAACCGTTGTGGCCGGGCCCCTGGGCCTGGGCCATCTACGAGGTCCGCGACCTCGAAACCGCGCGGGCGTGCCAGCAGCGAGGCGCGAAGTTCGTCGAGTCGATGACCGTGCGCGGGCTGCTCAGCGCCTATGAGGAGGGGCGCCGGCAGTGGTGAGCGCGCTCCCGTCGCGCGACCCTGCCGACCAATGAGTTTCCACGGTGCGCCGCAGGAGGCTGGCTGCACGCTGGCGCTCGACCAGGGCAGCCACTCGAGTCGCGCGGTGCTGTTCGACGCGCTCGGCGCGCCGCTCGCTTCAGCCCATGTGCCGGTCGATTCGCATCGCGAGGGGGACGACCGCGTCGAGCAGGAACCCTGGGAGCTGCTGCAGTCGCTGCGCACGGCCGCGCTGGACGCGTGCGATTCCGAAGCGGCCCGGGGCCTGCCAATCTGCGGCGTGGGCCTCGCGACGCAACGCTCGACCATCGTCTGCTGGGAACGCAGCAGCGGCCGCGCGCTGACGGAAGCGATTTCCTGGCAGGATCGCCGCAACGCCGTGCTGCTCGAGCGCATGCAGCATCTTGCCGTCCGGGTGCGAGAGATCACGGGCCTGCCCCTGTCGCCGCATTACGGCGCGAGCAAGCTGCGCTGGTGCCTCGACCACGTCAGCGCAGTGCAGCAGGCCGCCACGGCGCATGACCTGGCCCTCGGTCCGTTATCGAGCTATCTCGTGCAAGGGTTGGTGCATGGGCAGTCGGCGGTCGTGGACCCCGCCAATGCTTCGCGGACGTTGTTGTTCGACCCGACGACGCTCGACTGGTCGCCGGAATTGCTGGGCATGTTCGATCTGCCTCGCGAGCAACTACCGCTGTGCGTGTCGACCTGGCATCGCTACGGCCCGCTGGTTCTCGGCGAGCGGCGCCTGCCGCTCGTGGCCTGCACGGGTGACCAATCCGCCGCAGCATTCGCGTTCGGCACGCCCGATCCGTCGATCGCGATGATCAACATCGGTACCGGCGCATTCGTGCAGCGAGTGGCGCCGGCCGATGCGCCACTGCCGGATGGCTTGTTGCGCAGCGTGCTGTGCTCCGATGGCACCAGCGCACTGCGCAGTCACGAGGGCACGGTGAACGGCGCCGGGAGTGCGCTCGAGTGGTTGCGCGGCCGGGTCGGTCTGGACGTCGACCGGGCTCTCGCGATGCCATGGCCGGCGCAGTCGAGTCCCCACGATCCGCCGCTGTTCATGAACGGCGTCGGCGGCCTCGGAGCGCCGTTCTGGCAGCCCGACTTCCCGATCGAGTTCGTCGGCGACGGCGACGACGCCGCGCAACTGGCCGCCGTGCTGGAAAGCGTCGCGTTCCTGCTTTGCGTGAACCTCGAGTCGCTGCGCCGCTCGGCCCCGCTGCAGCGCATCCGGGTTTCCGGCGGACTGTCGCGCAGCGACGTGTTGTGTCGCAGCCTCGCCGACCTGAGCGGCCTGCCCGTCGAGCGTTACGCGGTCGCCGAGGCCACTGCGCGCGGCGTGGCTTTCCTCGCAGCAGGACGACCCGCGTCCTGGCGGCCGTTGCCGATCGAGCGCGTCTTCACCCCATCCGGTGATGCCGCGCTCGCGGCACGCTTCTCACGCTGGCGCGCCGAGATGGCGCGCCGCGGTGCGGTGGCGTAAGCCCCAGCTTTCGCCGCGCTTGGCGAGTTTCGGGATCTTTTCCGGCTCCCGGTCGACGGCCGCAGCGAGGGCGAGGGACCGAGGCGCCCGCAATCTTCCTGCCGCCGCGAACACTTGTCGCCTCGGGCGGTCCCGAGGCGACAGGTGCCGGCAGCCGAGGGACGAGCGCGGTCGCCTCGGTCCAGCGCCCTCGCGGCGGCCGTCGACAGGGAGCGGGAAAAGATCCCGAACCCGCTCGCCGCAACGCGGCTGCTACTGCTGCGGCCTGCTCAGCGTCGCGAGCACCTCGCGCTCGATCCACGTGAGTTCGCCCTGCCCGTCATAGAAACCACAATGCCCGCCGAGTGCGGTGCAAGTGACAGAGAGCGTCGGCGGCTGCGCGATTCGTGACAGATCGGAGGCCGGGATGATCGGATCGTCGGCGGCCGAGATGATGCGCGTCGGGTGCACGAGGCTCGCGAGCGCGTCGTCGACGATCGCGTAGCCGTGGAGGTACTCCTGCAGTGACGGGTAGCCGCCGTACTTGCACACCAGGTGATCGGTCATGTCCGTGAGATTGTCGAGCTCGAGCGCCTCGCTCAGGTCGTAGAGCTGCGGCCAGGCCGCCTGCTTGCGCCGCAGCGAGCGCCGCCACTTCCAGACGAAGTACTGCCGGTACAGGGCCCAGCCGCGCTCGAGTCGCACCAGCGTGTGCTCCGGATCGATGACCGGACAGACCGCGACGACCTGCTCGAGCCGCAGTCCCGCCTCCGCAGCCCGCGCGCCGACGCGCAGGCAGAAGTTGCCGCCGAGCGAGAACCCCACCAGGTTCACCGCCTGCGCCGGCTCGAGCTGCTGCAATCGCTGGACGGCGCCGACGACCTCGCGGATCCGGCAAGAGTGGAAGATTTCCGGATTGAGGTGATGGCTGTCGCCGTGGTCGCGCAGGTTGAGGCGCACGACCTCGAAACCCCGCTCCCAAAGTGCCTGCCCGAGCGAAAGGATGTAAAGGGACTCGGAGCTGCCCTCCCACCCGTGCAACAGCACCACCATGCGTGACGCGGCCGGTCGGTTGCGGCTCTGCTGCGTGGCGCGCTTCGCAAGCAGTCGCACGCCCTCGCCGCAGTCGAGGATCTCGTCCCGGGATGCGGCCAGCAAGCCGCGGCAACGCCGCTCCACGCCGGGGCGTCGGAACGGCAAGCTCGGAAAGATCGATTGGACGTGCGGGTTGCCGAGCCACGCCGGCGGCCGGAACTCCGCCGTCAAGGCGCGGGGACCAACCGGAACTCGACGCGGTTGTTCTGCGCCGCGACGGCATTCCACTCGCCGGCCGTGCTGCCCTCCCGCTGCTCCGGATACTCGACCGGGCTGCGCCGTCCGGCACTGACCGCATCGACGACGATCGCGCCGCCGGTGCGCTGGCGCAGCGTCGCGGCGAAGTTCGCGAAATCGACCGACTGGCGCTGCGCCGGCGAGATGGCGTCCTCGAACGGATTGCCGACCAGGTCGCAGTCCTGCGAAGGGAGCGCGGCATCGGCCACCGCGAAGCCCTCTCCAGCGCCGCCCGTCAGGCAAAAGTCCCCGACGTAGCTCTCCACGACGATGCTGCCGCGGAACCCCTGGGCCTCGAGCGTCGCCGCGAGGCCGCGCAGGCGATCGAGCCGGGCCTCGGCCAACGGCGTTTCGCCGTAGGGCACGTACTCGACCGCGAGCGGTCCGGAGGGTGGCGACGAGCCAACGGTGCTCGCGTCGCTGCCATCGCTGTCCCCGACCGGCGCCGCCGCGGCAAGCGCGGCAGCTTCGGCGCTCGCCAGCTGCGCCTTGGTCTCCGCCAGGCTGCTGGCCAATGCCGCAGTGGTACCGATCGACTGCCAGTAGAGAAACCCGAGGATGACCGACGGTACGACGGCGAGCAGGGCCGTCAGCGCGACGGGCCACCAGGGAATGCCGGCCGGCGGGGGCGGCAACGGTTCGGCCGGCGGCGGGGGCGCCACCCGGGTCATTTCCTTGATCTCGCTGCTCATCCGCCGGGCGAACGCCTCGAAGGTCGCCAGCATGAAACGCCGCTGCTCCGCCAGCTGATCCTTGACGAGTTGCTGGATCGACTGACGCATGCCGCTCTGCAGCTCGGAGAGGACCGCCGGCGGGACGGCCCACGCGCCCGGCGCGCCCAGCGGGCTCGATGCAGTCGCCGCGACCCCGACCTCGCCCGCTCCGGCCGCAACCAGCGACTCGCCGTCGCTTGCGAGATCGGCGGTGACCGTCTGCGTGGTGTCTACGGACTGACCCGTCGCAGCGGCAGCCGCGGCCGCAGCCGCCGCGCGGGCGTCGAACAATGCCGAACGCTGTTGCCGGCGATCGGGCAGCAGGTGCAACTGGTACAGCACGCGCGAGACGTCCACGGGGCGCACCGTCTTCGGCAGCACGCCCACGGCGCCGAGCGCCCGGGCCTGGCTGACGTACAGCTCGCCCTCCTGGGACGTGTACATCATCAGCGGGATCGTCGCGGTCTGGGCGTCGCTCTTGATCAACTGCACGGCCTGCAGGCCGTCCATGCCCGGCATCAGGTGATCCATGAAAATCACGTCGGGCCGGTTCTGCTGCAGGTACTCCAGCGCCTGCTCAGCGGACTCGGCGGTGTCCACCGCCATCCCGTGCTGCTCGAGCATGCGGCTCAGGATCACCCGCGCCGAGCGCGAGTCGTCCACGATCAGGGCTCGCTTGCCCGTCGTCATTCTCGACATCCCCCAAGGAGGGCGACCCAAATGCCGCCACGAGTACCGGCTTTCTACCTTGATCCGGGCCGCAAGCCAATCCCGGCAAACGCCTCTAGCTCCCGAAAGGCGCCGGCGTATGCTCTCATGACGCACTAGAAAGAGAATGGAGGCATCAATGCCCTACACGACGGCGGATATCCGCAACATCGCCCTGGTGGGCCAGGCCGGCGCGGGCAAGACGCTGCTGACCGAAGCCTTGCTCGCGCAGTCCGGGGCCATCCGGTCCAAGGGGTCGCTGGCCCGTGGCACGACGGTCTGCGACTTCGATCCCCAGGAGAAAGACCTGCTCCACTCGCTCGACGCGGCGATCTGCGGCTTCGAGACCCAGGGACGGCGGGTCAACATCATCGACACGCCGGGGTATCCCGACTTCCTCGGCCGCAGTCTCTGCGCGCTCGAGGCGGTCGAAACCGCGGTGATCGTGGTGAGCGCGGTGAACGGCATCGAGCCGATGACCCAGCGCATGATGGAGTTCGCGAAGGCGCGCGGCCTGTGCCGGCTGATCGTCATCAACAAGATCGACAGCCGCGAAGCGCGCACCGAGCAGGTGCTGGCCGACATCCGCGAGACCTTCGGCAAGGCTTGCCTGCCGCTCAACCTGCCGGCCGACGGCGGACAATCGGTCGTCGATTGCTTCTACCAGGCGCGCGGCAAGGCGACGGATTTCTCGTCCGTCGAGTCGGCGCACACCGAGATCATCGACCAGGTGGTCGAGGTCGACGAGAAGCTGATGGCGCTCTACCTCGAGCAGGGCGAGGAGATCTCGCCGGAGCAGCTGCACGACCCGTTCGAGCAGGCGCTGCGCGAGGATCATCTCGTGCCGATCTGCTTCTGCTCCGCCGAGACGGGCGCGGGCATTGCCGAGCTGATCGAGATCTTCACGCGGCTGATGCCGAATCCCGCCGAGGGCAATCCGCCGCCGTTCCTCAAGGGCGAAGGCGCCGACGCGGTGCGGGTCGAGGTGTCGCCGGACCCCGCGAAGCACGTGCTCGCGCACGTGTTCAAGGTCACGATCGACCCGTTCGTCGGCAAGATGGGCATCTTCCGCGTGCACCAGGGCACGCTGAAGGCCGGCGCGCAGCTGTTCGTCGGCGACGCGCGCAAGCCGATCAAGATCGCGCACCTCTACCAGCTGCAGGGCAAGGAGCACACCGAGATCGCGCAGGCGATTCCGGGTGACATCTGCGCCGTGCCGAAGATCGACGAGCTGCACTTCGACGCCGTGCTGCACGACTCGCACGACGAGGACCACCACCACCTGAAGTCGGTCGCGTTCCCGCCGCCGATGCTGGGGCTCGCGATCCGCGCCGAGAAGCGCGGCGACGAGCAGAAGCTCTCCGAGTCGCTGCACCGCCTCGTCGCCGAGGACCCGTGCGTGCGCGTCGATCACCACACCGCGCAGAACGAGACCGTGCTCTACGGGCTCGGCGACCTGCACCTGCGCGTGATGCTGCAGCGGATGACCGATCGCTACGGCGTCGCGGTCAAGACCAGCCCGCCGAGCGTGCCGTATCGCGAGACGATCACGCGGCCGGCCGAGGCCCATCACCGCCACAAGAAGCAGACGGGCGGCGCCGGCCAGTTCGGCGAGGTCTACCTGCGCATCGAGCCGCTCGAGCGCGGCGCGGGCTTCGAGTTCGTCGACGACGTCGTCGGCGGGGCGATTCCGGGACAATTCATACCGGCCATCGAGAAGGGCGTGCGCCAGGTGTTGACCGAGGGCGCGATCGCCGGATTCGAGCTGCAGGACGTGCGCGTCAGCGTCTACGACGGCAAGCACCACCCGGTCGACTCGAAGGAGGTCGCGTTCGTCTCGGCGGGCCGCAAGGCCTTCATCACGGCGATCCGCGAGGCGGCACCGATCGTGCTCGAGCCGATCGTGCGTGTCGCGATCAACACGCCCGCCGGCGCGATCGGCGACGTGACGAGCGACCTCGCGACCCGCCGCGCGCGCATCAGCGGCCAGGACACGTTGCCCGGCGGCCGTGCGGAGATCCAGGCACTGGTGCCGCTCGCCGAGCTGCAGGACTACCTGTCGCGACTCAAGGCACTCACCGGCGGCGAGGGCACCTACTCGATGGACCTGAGCCACTACGACCCGGTGCCGCCGCGCCGGCAGCAGGAGCTGGTGGCTGCATTCAAGCCGCACGACGAGGCGGAATAGACGCGGGCGCGAGGCGGCGATGTACGCTTTCGTGCACATCGAGAAGACTGCGGGCCGGACGATCAAGGCGATCCTGCAGCGATCGTTCGGCTCGGGTCATTGCGACATTCGCACGCCCTACGCGCGCCGGGCGGGCGACGTGCGCGACCAGCGCGTGCACGTCACGGCCGCCGACCTGCGCCGCGTCCGCCGCGCTTACCGCCACCTGCGCGGCATCGCGGGCCACAACGTCAAGCCGTACTCGGACCTCGCCGATGCGGCACCCGACCTGCGCTACTTCACGTACCTGCGCGATCCCGTGCGACGCTATCTCTCGCACTACCTCAATCGCGCAGGCAGCCACACGCGGGCGGATTTCGAGCAGTGGACCGCGGCGGGCTGGACGCACGACTGGCAGACCAAGATGCTCGCCGGCGAGGCCAGCGCGCAGAAGGCCATCGACCTGCTCGCGAGCCGCATCGGTTTCGTGGGCCTGACGGAAACCTTCGACGAGTCGCTGCTGATGCTGGCGCAGTGGCTGGGCGAACCCGGCTTCCGCCCCGAGTATCGCCCCGTCAACCGCCTCGCCGACAAGAGCCGCGCCCGCGACGCCGCCCGCGAGCACACGGATCTCGGGTATCTCGAGCTGCCCGAGGTGCGCGAGCGCCTGCGCGAGATCAATGCGCTGGACCAGCAGGTCTACGACTTCGCCGTTCGGGAAGCCTGCGCGCGCCAACGGCAGGCGTATCGCGGCGATCTCACCGCAGACGTCGCCGCGCTGCGCGCGCGCAACCAGCAGGTGACCGACCTCGACGAGCCACTGTCGGGCCGCTTGGTGCGCAACTGGGTCTACAAGCCGCTGCGGGTGCTGCGGCTCGCCTGAATCCGACGCCGCGTCATTCCGGGGCGGACGCCTCGAGCCCGAGCCGCCGGCGCAACTTGCGCCACAGAGGGCGCCAGGGCGCGTCCAGCTTGGTCGGATTGGCGTGCGGCCACGGCTGCTCGTCCGGCACAGGCGCGCCGAGAAAGTCGCACAGCCGTCCCCAGCTCGTCTCGCGCGTCGGGTCGAATTCGAGGAACTGTTGCGGGCGGCTGGCGAAGTGCGCGCGCACCGCGGCATTGTGCGCGCGATAGGCGTCGAGCCAGGCCTGGCGGCTCGCGGCATCGCGCGCCGGATTCGCGTGCGGGCCGAACATCCAGACCCGCATCGGCCGGATGCGGCGGTGGCGGAAGAACTTCACGCAGCTCGCAATCCAGGCGTCCTCGTCGCGCACCGTCAGGATGTAACGGGCGTCCGGGTAGAGCGCGTAGATCTCGCGCCAGATCCGGAAGTACGGGTTGTCGGTGAACGCGTCGAACATCTCGAACGTGGGCAGCCGGAAGTCACCCGCGTCGATCTGCTGGATCATCGTCGCGCCGTCGTCGGCCCCTGGGTAGCTGCCCGGCTTGTCGCCGTTCACCGTGTGGTAGCCGAGCGTCCGCAACGCGTCGTACAGCGTCGTCGTGCCGGTCTTGTAGAAGCCGATGCCGAAAATCTTGCCGTCGTGTTGCGCCATGCTGCCCCGGCTCCGCTCAACCGCGGCCGCGCCGCAACCCCTGGACTTCGTCGGCCAGCGCCAGCAGCTGGCGTTGCGCCGCGGCGCGCTGCTGCGGCGTCAGCGTGCCGTCGAGCTCGACGACGAGATCGATCAGCGACTCGCGGCGCCGCTCGAGCGCCTGCCGGTAGGCCGGAGTCCACAGGTCGTCGGGTCGCGCGATCAGGACGAGCATGCGCGCCTCGAACGCGGCACCGGTGTCGCGCTGCGCGAGCGCCGCGGCGAGGGCCTCGCGCCAGACGCGGCGATTGTCGCGCCACTCGGCCATGAAGGGCTGCGAGCTTGCCGCGTGCTCGCGGATCAGCTCGCGCTGCCCGGCGGTGAGCGGCCCGGTGAAACGCTCCAGCGCGCGCCGCACGGATTTCTCACGCCGGGCCTGGCGCTGCTCCGGGTTGCGCCGCGCGAATTCAGCCCACGCCTCCTCGTCCTCGCGCTCGAGATTCTCGAGCAGCTCCGCGACCTGCGCGTCGGTAAAGGTGGCCGCGAGAGCCGTGTACCCGGGAGCCGCCTGCTCGAAAATCTCCCGCCAGTATTGCTCGGTGCGGCGGCTCGCCCCGAGCCACTCGTCGCGGCCGGCGCCTCCCGCGACGGTGTCCGCCATGTCGCGCAGGAACGCGGAGTAGCGCTCGAGCTCGGACTGCCGGTGCCAGTCGAGATTGCTCGCCAGCGTGCGCTTGAGCGCAGCGGACTGCGCCTTGTCGAGGGTCACCAGTCCCTCGACGTAGAAACCGACGACGGAGTCGAGACGCGGGTAGACCAGCCCGAGGCCGCACCCGGCGAGACCGAGGGCCACGGCCGCAATCGCCACCCAGCGCGCCGCGGCGCGCGGGAAACGACTCATCCGGTGGGCAACGGGGCGATGCATGCGGGCGGGACTCTACGGCGCGTCGTCGGCAGTGCCAAGCCATTCGAGCAAATCGGCGCCCTGGTTGCGCGCGTCGTTGACGCGGCGGCTGACGGGCCGGGCCTGCAGCCCGGGCGCCTCGCAGGGTGCCAGCAGGCGCTCGAGGCGGTCCGTCGCAGCATTGTCCGGGTCCAGCCACTCGGCGTAGGCGTCCGGCGGGATGATCACCGGCATGCGGTCGTGGACATGAGCGACCGCCGGCGCGGGTGACGTCGTCACGATGCAGCAGGACTCGAGGGGCTCGCCGCTGCCCGGGTCGCGCCAGCGCTCCCAGAGCCCGGCCATGCCGAACGGCTCGCCGCCCGCGAACGAGATCAAGTACGGCTGCTTGATCGCGCCGGACCGCTGCCATTCGTAGTAGCCATCCGCGAGCACGTAGGCAGCGGCGACGCTTGTAGGCATTGCGGAACGACGGCTTCTCGGCAAGCGTCTCGGACCGGGCGTTGATCATCCGCGCGCCGATCGATTTCTCCTTTGCCCACGACGGCACGAGGCCCCAGTAGAGCATCGCGACCTCGCGCGGACCGCCGGTTTCGCGGACCGTCGCGACGAACTGCGTCGGGGCGATGTTGTAGCGGGGCTCGATTTCCGGCGCACCCGCGACGCCGAAGAGCCGTGCCACGGCCTCGTGGGGGGAGTAGAAGGCGAAGCGGCCACACATGGGGAAGGGGATAGGGGATGGGGGATAGGGGATAGTGCGGAGGCTGCAGATTTTAGTGCAGCGGGCGACGTGAGCGGCCGAAGTAAGTGACAGTGGGCCGCACTCCTCGGGTACCGCCGCCCCTCCTACTATCCCCTATCCCCTATCCCCTATCCCCTTCCCCTACTCCCTGGTCCCCGTCCCCTTCTCCATCAGCCACACGCAGGACACGAACAGCGCCACGAGCGCGAGCAGCATGATGCCGAACGAGACGCCGAGGCCGACGTCCGACTCGCCGAGGAAGCCGTAGCGGAACGCGTTGACCATGTAGAGGATCGGGTTGGCGCGCGAAGCGCTCTGAGCCCACTCGGGCAGCATCGCGATCGAGTAGAACACGCCGCCGAGGTAGGTCATCGGCGTCAGGATGAAGGTCGGCACGAACGTGATCTGGTCGAAGTTCTTGGCGAACACCGCGTTGATGAACCCGAGCAGCGAGAACACCGTCGCCGTGAGCAGCACGGCGCCGATCACGACCAGCCAGTGCTCGACGTGGAGGTGCGTGAAGAACAGCGCGATCAGCATCACGACCAGCCCGACGAGCAGCCCGCGCACGACGCCGCCCGCGACGTAGCCGAGCACGATCAGCCAGTTCGGCAGCGGCGCGACCAGCAGCTCCTCGATGTGGCGGCCGAACTTCGCGCCGAAGAACGACGAGACGACGTTGCCGTAACTGTTGGTGATGACCGACATCATGATCAGCCCGGGCGCGATGTACTGCATGTAGCTGAAGCCGCCCATGTCGCCGATGCGCCGGCCGATCAGGCTGCCGAAGATGATGAAGTACAGCGTCGCGGTGATCGCGGGCGGCACGATCGTCTGGCCCCAGATGCGCAGGATGCGGCTGAACTCGCGGATCACGATGGTGCGGAAGCCCACCCAGCGGTGTCCGCGCGGGGCGGCGGCCGCCGGACCGTCGTTCACGATCGTCGCGTCGTTCATGCGCTGGCCACCTTGTGCGGCAGCCCGGTGCCCGCGTCGCGGCCCTCGACGAGGCGCATGAACAACTCCTCGAGCCGGTTGGCCTTGTTGCGCATGCTGACGACCTCGATGCCGTGCTCGCTCAGCGCGGCGAAGATCCCGTTCAGGTTCTGGTCCTTGGTCACCACGACCTCGAGCGAACCGTCGTCGGCGAGCTCGAGCGCGTAGCCGGGCAGCGCGGGCACCGTGGCGACCGGGTGCCGCAGGTTCAGCACGAACACCTCGCTGTGCAGCTTGCGCAGCACCGTCGCCATGCGGTCGTGCTCGATGATGCGCCCCTCGTCGATGATCGCGATGTTGCGGCAGAGCGATTCGGCTTCCTCGAGGTAGTGCGTCGTCAGGATGATCGTGGTGCCGTCGTCGTTGAGCTGCCGCAGGAATTCCCACATCGAGCGGCGCACCTCGATGTCGACGCCGGCCGTGGGCTCGTCGAGGATCAGCAGCCGCGGCTCGTGGATCAGCGCGCGCGCGATCATCAGCCGCCGCTTCATGCCGCCGGACAGCGTGCGCGAGACCGCATCGCGCTTGTCCCAGAGTTGCAGCTTGCGCAGCCAGATTTCCATGCGCTCTTTCGCGAGCCCGCGCGGGATGCCGTAGAAGCCCGCCTGGTTGACGAGGATCGTCGAGACCTTCTCGAACTGGTTGAAGTTGATTTCCTGCGGCACCAGGCCGAGGCAGGCCTTCGCCGCCTCGAGCTCCGTGTCGATGTCGTGACCGAACACCAATGCCTTGCCGGAGGTCTTGTTGACCAGCGAGGCGATGATGCCGATCGCGGTGGTCTTGCCCGCGCCGTTCGGGCCGAGCAGTGCGAAGAAATCGCCCTGCTCGACGTCGAGATCGATGCCCTTCAGCGCCTGCACGCCGGTCTTGTAGGTCTTCGCGAGCTGGCGCAGCGACAGGGCTTGCATGCAGGGACGCCGAAATGGGGGGAGCGAAGGTTAATGCCCTGCTCCCCCGCCAGCAAGGAAGTCAGCGCCGTGTCCTGCGTCGCGCGACGGCCTCGGTCGTCGCCGGGGCGATCGCGAGGCCATCGGATCCGAACAGGCACAACCCGACGCAGTGCGTCCACTGCAGGGCCCCGGCGGAATCGCGCTGCGCCGCGCCGACGAGCATCTCCCAGAATCGCTGGTGGCGCGGCCACCTCGCGCAGACCAGGCCGGGGGACCATGCGAGCTCGGCCAGCTGCGACGGCTTGAGTTCGCCGAGCCGCGCCTCGTCGGCCGCGGACAACCCGAGCGCGACCCGGGCCGCGTAGGGCGCGCTTTCGACGAGGCGCCAGGCCAGGAAGGCCGCCTGCAGCGCGAACGACAGGCAGCGACCCTGCCAGTCACCGGTCGACGCGACCCAGGGGGCATCCGCGACCCGCGACGCCGGGCCAGGTACGGCGACCGGCAGCGAAAGGTCGAAAAGAGCGAACGGCGAGCAGGCCATCCGCGTCCGCGTCGTCGGATCCGTCCCGAGCAGGCATCGCCGGACCGCTTCCGACCAACCGAAGCGCGGATCGTTCTCGCGCGCGCCGACGAGGCCGAGCTCGAGGTACTGGCTGTTCAGGTCCGCGAGGTCGCGGCGCACGGCCGGCGGCAGCAGGCCGTTTCGCACCGGCAATCCGTACGCTGCGGACCCGTCTCTGGATGAATTCGACATAACCATGCCCTCCAAATATGGTCCAAATTGACCATATTTGGTTATAGACTGCCGTATATGGTCCGTTTAGACCATATATGGTCAAAACGACCAAATTCGGGGGACGACGATGAGGATCACCGATTGCCGCTACGACCGGGACCGACTGCGCCTGGCTGTGGCTTACAGACTGATCTCCTATGAGGCGCGCACCCAGACCATCCGGCAGTGCACGCAGCTGTCGGGGGATCGGATCCGCAAACTTTACCGGGACTACGTCAAGGGGCAGCCCGTCACGCCGGTACGGCGGCGACGGGGGAAATCGCCGCGCCAGATGTCCTTCTTCTGGCGCTCGCCCGTGCACGAGTTGCAGGCCGCCGCGCTCGGAGCACTGCTGCGCCAATGCGGGCTGCTGGCCCACGCGCAGGTGCTCTACCGGCCGGACCTGGACGAGGTCGCGCGCTTCTGCG
Organism: uncultured Gammaproteobacteria bacterium; assembly: GCA_963777725.1. Lineage (GTDB taxonomy): Bacteria > Pseudomonadota > Gammaproteobacteria > Steroidobacterales > Steroidobacteraceae > RPQJ01. Next base: position 83,162 of record CAVZRR010000018.1, on the reverse strand, counting down.
ACGTGTACGAGACCTTCTGCAACCTCTGCCCGGCCACCGTGATCACGTTCGAGCACGCGTGGTACCTGCTGCAGGTGCTGGCACGGCTCGACGAGTTCGTGCTGGCCCGCTGCCCCGACTGCCAGGCCCTGTGGATCCGCGACACGCTCGACCTGCTGCCCGACAACTGCGCGGCCTGCCGGGTGGTGGCGCCGCCCGACTGACGCGCGCGGGATTGCTAGACTGCGCCCGTTGCGTCACCGCCAGGGCCGCCTTGCCTATCCCCAACGTCTTTTCGGGACCGTACCTCGATCGCGCCGCGCACCTGCGCAAGGATGGCGCGTTCCTCGCGGCCGCGCTGCGCGATACGGCGGCGCTGATCGTGCCGGTCTGGAAGTCGCGCAGCCTCGTGCGCCACGGGGCCCAGGGCTGCTGTGCCGAGTTCGTCGCGGCCACGCACGAGTGCCGCCGTGGCCTGGCGGACTCCGAGCTCGTGATGCTCGGCCGGTTCCGCGGCCACGTCTGTTTCGCGGCCGAGCTGGCCGGCGACCCGCCGGTCAACCTGCCGCCCGAGTCGGCCTTCGAGGACCTGCGCGTCGCAGGCGCGCTGCTGCCGCCTGACGAGGCCGGCGTGCTCGCCTACGCGCGCGCGATGATCCTGTGGCGCCAGCGGCACCGCCATTGCGGCACCTGCGGCGCGCCGACCGCCAGCGCGAGCGCAGGTCACGTGATGCGCTGCACGCGCGCGGAGTGCGCCGCCGAGCATTTCCCGCGACTGGATCCGGCGATCATCGTGCTGGTCACCGACGGCGAACGGGCGTTGCTCGGACGCCAGGCGTCGTGGCCAGCGGGCCGCTATTCGACGATCGCGGGTTTCGTCGAGCCGGGCGAGAGCCTCGAGGACGCCGTCGCCCGCGAAGTCGGCGAGGAGACCGGTGTCGCGGTGACCGACGTGGCCTATCACTCGTCGCAGCCCTGGCCGTTCCCGTCTTCGCTGATGGTCGGCTTCACGGCTCGGGCCGCGCCGGAGGCCGTGCCACAGGCCGACGAGGAACTCGAGGATGCCCGCTGGTTCTCGCGCGAGGACGTCGCCGAGGCCCGGGTCGGCCTGCCGCCGCCGCAGTCGATTTCGTACCGGCTCATCGAAGACTGGTACGACACCGGGTCGCCGATGCCGTTGCGGCGCACCCCGGGCGTGAAGCTCTGGGGCGGCCGCTGATCCCGGCGGCCGCGCCGTGGCCGTCGAAGTCGTCTTCGTCCTCGTGGCGGCCTTTGGCGCCGGCGTCATCGACGCGATGGCCGGGGGCGGCGGCCTGATCCAGTTGCCGGCGCTGTTCGCAGCCTACCCGGCCACGCCGCACCCGACTTTGCTCGGCACCGGCAAGCTGGCGGGATTTGCGGGCACGACCAGCGCAATCTTCCGTTTCATCCGCCACGTGACCATCGACTGGCGGCTGGTGATCCCGGCGGCCGCGAGCGCATTCGCGGCGGCTCTCGTGGGCGCCTGGATCGCCACGCGAATCGCGCCGGACCAGTTCCGCACGATGGTGCCCCTGTTGCTCACCGCCGTGCTGGCATACACGCTGCTGCACCGTGACTTCGGGCTGGTGCATCGGCCGCGCTGGAACGGTCCGCGCGGTCGCGCGGTCGCTGCGGCCGGAGCGGGCCTCATCGGCCTTTACGACGGATTCTTCGGGCCCGGCACCGGCAGTTTTCTCGTTTTCCTGTTCGTGCGCGGCTTCGGTCTCGATTTCCTGCACGCCTCGGCGTCGGCCAAGGTCGTCAATGCGGCGGCGAACGTCGCCGCGATCATCCTGTTCGGCCTGACGGGCGAACTGCTGTGGCTGCTGGGGCTCGCGATGGCGGCCTGCAACGTGACCGGTGCGCAGCTTGGCAGCCACCTCGCGATCCGCCATGGCAGCGGCTTCGTGCGCTGGGTGTTTCTCGGCGTCGTTTCGTGCCTGATCGCCAAGACGGCCTGGGACGCGCTCGGCCGCGGCTTCTGATTGTCCCGCGCCGGACGTTCCGGCACGATCACTGCAGCGGCGGCAGCGACCTCCGGGCACTGGAAGCAAAATGGACGTTTCGATCGAATCCCTGTTGAGCATTGCGCTGGGCCTGGGCCTCGCGGCAGCCACGGGCTTCCGGATCTTCGTGCCATTGCTGATCGCCGGACTCGCGGCCCGCTTCGGTTACCTGCCGCTCGGCGACGGCTTCCAGTGGCTCGCGAGCACGCCGGCGCTGGTCATGCTCGTCACGGCTGCGGTCGCCGAGACGCTCGCCTACTACATTCCCGGCGTGGACCATGTCCTCGACGTGATTGCGAGCCCGGCCACGCTTGCGGCGGGCGCCGTGGCCAGCGCGGCCGTCATGGTCGACATCCCTCCGGCCGTGATGTGGCCACTCGCGATCATCGCCGGCGGTGGCGCGGCCGGCCTGACCAAGGGCAGCACGGCGCTGTTGCGGGCGAAATCCGGCGCCATGACCGGCGGACTTGCGAATCCGGTCGTGTCGACCGTCGAAACGGTGGGCGCCACCGGCCTCGCGGTCCTGGCCATCGTCGTGCCGGTGTTGTGCCTGGTCGCGGTCGTCGCGCTGCTCTACTGGGGGACGCGCAAGGCGGGCCGGCTTATTTTCGGTCGCGGCCGGACGCCGCCGCAGGCGCCGACCGGGAACTGATCGCAGGGGCCTTACAATGCGGCCATGTGCCTGCTCGTCGTCGCCTGGCTTTCGCACCCCCGCTACCGCCTCGTCGTGGCGGGCAATCGCGACGAATTCCACGACCGTCCGTCCGCACCGCTCGGCTGGTGGAGCGACGCGCCCGGAGTGCTGGCCGGACGGGACCTGCGCGCCAGCGGCACTTGGATGGGCGTGGCGCGCAGCGACCGCTTCGGCATCGTGACCAACTTCCGCAACGTCGAGACGCCGGCGGCCGCGGAGGTACCGTCACGCGGCCAGCTGGTGCCGCGTTTCCTGCGCGAGGATCGCGAGCCCGGTGCTTTCCTCGAGGAGTTGCGTGCCAGGGCGGACCGGTTCGCAGGTTTCAACCTGCTGCTGGGCGACGCATCTTCGCTGCACTACTACTCGAACGCGACCGGGCAAGCGCCGCGCGCGCTGCCGCCCGGCATTTATGGCCTGAGCAATCACCAGCTCGACGAACCCTGGCCGAAGCTCGTGCGGACCCGGCAACGGTTTGCGGCCGAGCTCGTTCGCGACGACCCGGCCCCGGAAGCCCTGTTCGGCGTGCTGGGCGACCGCGAGCCCGCCGCAGGCGGCCAGGGACCCGCCACCGGCTTGCCCGCCGACCTCGAGCGGGCACTCTCCGCACCGTTCGTGCGCCACGCGCGCTACGGCACCCGCTGCTCGACGCTCACGTTCGTCGAGCACGATGGCCGCACGCGCGTCCATGAGCGCCGGTTCGACGCCGCCGGCGCACAAACCGGCGCCAGTCGCTTCGAATTCCGCGGCGGGTCGCAGTGATGCGCCGGACCTGGCGCGACCGGTGGCGTCGAGGCCCTGCCCTGCTCGCAACCTGCCTGGCACTGGCTTCGGGCAGCGTGGCCGCAGAGACAATCCGGATCGAGATCGATGGCGTCGATCGCGCGATCGCCGACAACATTCGCGGTTTCCTGACGCTCGGGCGCTATGCGGAGCGAACCGATGTGACCGACACGCAGGTGCGGCGTCTCGCCGACCGGGCCGTGGACGAAGCCGCCGATGCGCTGCGGCCCTTCGGCTTCTACGAGCCGGTCATCAAGAGCCGCACCAGCCGCGACGACGCCCGGTGGATCGTGCGTCTCAAGGTGAAGCCGGGCGAGCCGGTGCTCGTGAAATCCGTGGACGTTCAGATCAAAGGCCCGGGCGCCGAGGACGCGGCCTTGAACCAGCTCGCCGCCGCGAGCCCGCTGCAACCTGGCGCGCGGCTCGAGCACGCGCACTACGACCGGCTCCGCAACGACCTGCTGCGGACCGCGCTCGACAACGGCTTCCTCGACGCGAAACTGACGCGACGCGAGCTGATCGTGAACCCCGTGGAGCGCACCGCGTCGGCACACCTCGAGCTCGACACGGGCGGCCTGTATCGGTTCGGCGCCATCGAGATCGAGCAGGACGTGCTGCGCGACGAGTTGCTCGACCGCTTCGTCCGCTTCGAATCCGGGCAGGTGTTCTCGAATCAGCGGATTCGCAACACGCAGTTCGCGCTCGAGGACAGCAACTTCTTCTCGAACGTGACGATCGCGCCGGGGCAGCGCGATCCCGAGACGCTGACCGTGCCGGTCACGATCCGCGGCGAACCGATCAAGCGCGACCGCTACACCGTGAGCCTTGGCTACGGCACCGACACCGACGTGCGCGGCCGCTTCGCCTGGGAGAACCGGCGCGTCAACACGCGGGGGCACCGGTTGCGGTTCGAAGTCACGGCTTCCTCGGTGCTGCAGGAAGTCGTCACACGCTACATCATCCCGGTCGGCGATCCCGCGCTGGAAAAGCTCGAGTTCTCGGCTGGCTACATCAACGAGGAGCTCGGCGACCTCGACAGCGAGCGCTACGAGCTGATCGGCAGCCTGACCCAGGCGATGGGGAACTGGCAGCGGGTGCTGTTCTTCAAGGTCAACGACGAAACCACCGACTTCCCGGACGGCACGAGCAACTCGCAGCTGCTGCTGATCCCCGGCATCAGCTACTCGAGCATGCCGCCCAACTTCCTGACCGGGTGGATGCGCACCGCTGCCTACTATTTCGAGCTGAGCGGCAGCCCGGAGACGCTCGGCTCGGATTCGTCCTACCTGCGCTTCTATTCCCGGGCCGAACGCGTCTGGCCGCTCTCCGGCGGTCCCTGGCACCTGCGGCTGCGTGGCGAGTTCGGCACGAGCTGGGTCAGCGACTTCTCCGAATTGCCCGCGTCGCAGCGCTTCTTCGCGGGCGGCGACCGCAGCGTGCGCGGTTTCGCGCTCGATGAGCTGAGCCCGACCGTCGAAACCGTGAACTCGGCGGGTGAGACCTCGCGCCAGTCCATCGGCGGCGAGCACAAGATCGTCGGCTCCATCGAGCTCGAGCGCGACATCTTCACGAACTTTCGCGCCGCGGTGTTTTACGACACCGGCAACGCCTTCAGTGACTGGAGCATACCGCTCGAGTACTCGGTGGGCGTGGGGCTGCGCTGGCGGCTGCCGATGCTGCTGATCGGGTTCGACATCGCGCAGGCGCTGTCCGATCGCGACAAGAACCCGCGCCTGCACCTCAACATCACGCAGGTGCTCTGATGCGCTGGCGCTGGATCGTGCTGGCGGTCGCGATGGCCCTGCTGTTCGGCGCGCCCCCGCTGATCGCCTACCGACTGCTGCTCAGCGAGCAAGGCCTGCAGTTCGTGCTCGGACAGCTCGGGCGCATTCCGAACGTGCGCATCGAGGCCACGGGCGCGAGCGGCACGCTGGCCGGCCCGCTCGCCGTCGAGCGTCTCGTCGTGGAGCACGCGGCCGTTCGCATCGAAGCGCGCGGACTGCGGCTGGACGTCGTGATCCGGCCGCTTCTGAACGGCGAGCTCCGCTTCGAGGAACTGTCCGCCGCGAGCGTGGACGTCGCGCTGAAGGATCGTGAAAAGCCGCCGCCGCGAGAGCCGGGCTTCCTGCCTGAATTCCTGCAGATCGAGGCCCGCGACGCGCGCCTCGCGAACCTGTCGCTGACGCTGGTCAACGGCGAGCGCTTCGAGGCCGCCGCGGCGCGAGCCGCGGTGGACATGACGCGCTGGCGCATCCGGCTGCGGGAACTCGTGATCGAGGATCCGGCGGGACGACTCGAAGGCAACGTCGCGCTGCGGGCGACCCAGCCGCTCGGCCTGCGCGTCGTGGCGAGCGGACACTGGCGCCTGCCGGACGAGCGTGTTTACCGATTCGCAGGCGTCCTGCGCGGGAACCTCGATCGGCTCGGGACGACCGTCGCGCTCGCCGAGCCCGCGAACCTCTCGTTCAGCGGCACCGCGCTGGCGCTGACCGAGGAGCCGCGCATCGTCGGCACGCTGCGCTTCACGGACTTCGACGGCTCACCGTGGATCGAGACCGGTCGCTTTCCCCAGGCGAGCGGCTCGATCGCGCTGGACGCGCGGCGCGCGGCGTTCGGTCTCGACGGCACGCTGACGTCCGCGGCACTCGAGGCCGGGCCGCTGCGCGTGCAGGGCGCGGGCGAGTGGCTCGACTCGACGCTGCGGATCGATTCGCTGCGGGCCTGGCTGCCGCGCCTCGCCACCTCGGCCAGCGTGACGGGAACGGTCCGCTTGATCGAGGAATCGTCGCCGGAGCTGACGCTCACGGGCGAGTGGAGCGGGCTGCGCTGGCCGTTGGTGGACGCAGCGGCCGTCGAGAGCGCCTACGGGACGTTCTCGGTCGCGGGCGCGCTGCCGTATGCGTTCGACGTGCGCGCCGCGGCGAGCGCGCCGGAATTGCCGGCGGTCGACTTTACGGCCGCCGGGTCCGTGGATCGGCAGCAGGTCGTGCTCGATCGCTTCGACGGCCAGCTGATGGGGGGCCGGCTGCAGGGCTCGGGACGGCTGTCGTGGACCGGCACACAGGCGTGGACTGCACGGCTCGACGGCCAAAGGCTCGACCTCGCCACGGTGCGACCCGACCTTCCGGGGCGGGTGACGTTTGCAGGCACCGTCGAGGGGCGCGGCTTCACGCCCGCGGCGCCGTGGACGGTGCGGCTCGCGTCATTGTCGGGCACCGTCCGCGGGCGCGCGCTGACCGGCCGCGGCGAGGTCGCGCATCGCGATGGAACGTACGAACTCCGCGGAGTGCGCATCGCGAACGGACCGTCCCACGTCGACGTGGACGGACGCTGGGGACCGAGCATCGACCTGCGCTGGAACGCTGACGTCCGGCAGCTGTCGCTGCTGCACCCCGACCTCGAAGGTGAACTGGTCTCCTCGGGACGCGCGCAGGGCAGCCCGACGCGCCCTGCAGCCACCGCCGAGGCGCGCCTGAAAGAGATTCGCTTTGGCGCAGTCGGCGTGAAATCGCTGCAGGCGTCGCTCGACATCGACCTCACCGACGACGGCGAGTCGCGCGTCGACCTGCGGGCCGCAGACGTCGATCTCGGCGCGCTGCAGCTCGAATCCGCTTCGCTCGCAGCGGAAGGCCGGTCGCGCGAGCATTCGGTCGAGCTGAGATTCGTGTCGGCCGGCGACGAAGCCAGGAGGATTCCCGGTTTCCAGGCGAAGATCGCGGGCGCGGGTGAATACCTCGCAGCGGATGCGCGCTGGCTCGGCAACCTGCACACGGCCGCCATCGAGTTCCCGGACGGTGGCGCGACGCTGCTGCAGCCGGTCGCACTCGAGGCGGGACGCTCGGCGTTGCGCGCAGCGCCGTTCTGCCTGGCGACGGGCGATGCCCGGTTCTGCGTCGAGGGCGAATGGCGTGCCGAGCCCGATGCGTGGCGCGTGGTCTACAGCGCCCAGGACTGGCCGCTGCGGCGCATCCTGCACTCGCTGCTCGGCTGGCGCGAGTTCGACGGCAAGCTGCAGGCGAGCGGCTGGGCCGCCAAGGAGCCGGGCCACGCGTGGACTGGCGGCACGACGTTGCTGCTCGACAACCCGACGCTCGACATCCCGCGCAACCAGTTTCGCACCGAGCGCGTCGCGCTCGGCGCGGCCCGGCTGGACCTTTTCGCCGAGCCGGATGCGATCCGCGCCACGATCGAGGCCACCGTGGCCGAGAATTCACGCGTTACGGGCGAGGTGACCGCGCGGCGCGAGCCCGGCCTCGCGGCCACTGAATTCCCGTTGAGCGGCGAGTTGCGCGCCGAATCTCCGGACGTCACCGGGATGCCGATCCTGGTGCCCGAAATCGACCGCTCGGGAGGCCAGCTCGACGGGCTGGTTTCGATCTCCGGCTCGCTCGGCGCACCGCGATTCAACGGTGAATTCCACCTGCGCGACGGACTCATCCACCTCTATCGAACCAACCTGCAGCTCTCGGGCCTGACGCTCGACGGCCGCTTCAAGGGCGACGAACTCGTGTTCGAGGGCTCAGGCTCGGCGGCGCGCGGCACGCTGTCGCTGGACGGCCGGTTCAGCTGGCCCGAGGACGTCATGACCGGCCAGCTGCGCCTCAAGGGCGACGGGCTGATGATTGCCGACACGCCGGACTTTCGCGTCGTCGCCTCGCCCGACCTGCTGTTCGCCGTGGGGCCCGACGGCTACGACGTCACGGGCGTCATCCTGGTGCCGCTGGCGCGCATCACTCCGCGCGACCTGAGCACGACGGTGACCACGTCGACCGACGAGCGAATCGTCGGACTCGAGGTCGAGGACCTCGGTCCGTCGACGCTCGAACGCCTGCGCAGCCGCATCCGGGTCGAGCTGGGGGACAACGTCCGCGTCAACAGCTTCGGCCTCAACGCGACGCTCGCCGGCGACGTCACGGTGATCACGCGGCCCGGCGACGTCGTCCGTGGCGACGGCGCGATCCGCGTCATCGAAGGCGAGTACAAGGCGTTCGGCCAGTTCGTGCGCATCACGCGGGGCGTGCTGAGCTTCGACATGGCGCCATTGAACGACCCGACGCTCGACCTGGTCGCCGAGCGCGAGATCCGCCGCGAGGACATCGTCGTCTCGATCAACGTGCGCGGCACGCTCGCGAGCCCGTTCATCACGTTGAGCTCCGACCCGCCGATGTCGCAGAACGAGGCGCTCTCCTACCTGCTCACCGGCCGGTCGATCAACACGCTGCAGTCGGGCGAAGCGGCCACGATCGACAGCGCCGCCCAGAGCCTCGCGCTGAGCGGCGGCGGACTCCTGCTCGGGGGTATCGGCAGCCGGGTCGGCCTCGACGAAGTGACCGTCGAACAGACGGGCGAGGACGACGCTGCGGTGGTGCTCGGCAAGTACCTGTCGCCGAACCTGTTCGTCAGCTACGGCATCTCGATCGCCGAGGCGATCAACACGATCAAGCTGCGCTATACGCTGAACAAGAACTGGTCGCTGAAGGCCGAGGCCGGCCTCGACCAGAGTGCCGACGTCGAGTACCGGATCGAGCGCTAGTCGAATTCGGTCGGCCAGTCGCGCCGGTGCCAGTGCTCGAGCATCCGCGCCACCTGGCGGGGCGTGCTGCGACCGAGCGACATCGGTGGCAGCTGGTCCGGGTCGAAAAAGTCCACCGCATCCGTCTCGTAGCTGCCGCGGGCCGCGCCGCCGGTGATCTCGCACAGGAAGAACGCCTTCCAGCCGTGGTGCAGCGACTCGCCGTGGCCGTGGCGGCGACGGTCGTAGAGTGCGGCGAGCTTGACGGCCCGCGCGCGGAAGCCGGATTCCTGCTCGATCTCCTTCTCGATGGCCTGCGACGGGGTCTCGTTGACGTCGACCCAGCCGCCGGGCAGCGTCCAGAGTCCGTCGGCCGTCTCGCGGACCAGCAACACCCGCCCGTCACGGAAGGCCGCGCCGCGCACCTCGATCTTCGGGGTGACGTAGCCCGTTTCATTGCGCCAGAGCGCCAGCAGTCGATCGCGATCCCCGGGCGCTTCGCCCGCGAGCAACTCTGCGGCGATCCGCTCGATCTCCGTGTAGCGCTCGCGGTCGTATTCATCGCGGGTGAAGTGCAGTCCCGTGCGAGCCAATGCGTGCAGGCGGCGGGCGAGTTCGAGGTGACGGTCGGTCATGGCGGCCTGGCTGGCGGGGGTCCATGGCATTGTGGCCCCGGCACGTGGCGCGCGTCCCGCAAATTGACAGCTTGCTGTCACTCTGGCAGCCTGCTCAGCCCCGCACCAACGGTCGCCCCGCCGATGAGCAGCGCCGCGCGCACTACGGACGACGCCTTCCAGGACGTGTTGCTCGCGCTGTTCCAGCTGCACGGCCGCGTGCTGGAGGCTGCCGATGCGATGTCCGGCGGGTTCGGGCTTACGGGCGCACGCTGGCAGGTCATGAAGGTGGCCGCGCGACAGTCGCTCACCGTATCGCAGATCGCGCGCCGGCTCGGGCTCAAGCGCCAGAGCGTGCAGCGCACCGTCGACCAGCTGGTCGCGCGCAAGCTGGTCGAGTTGCAACCGAACGTCGATCACCAGCGGGCCGGGCTCGTGACGCTCTCGGTCGAGGGCCGCCGCATCCTGGCGGCGCTCGAGTCGCGCCAGCAAGCCTGGCTCGGACGCTGCCTGCGCGGGCTCGCCCGCACGGACCTCGAGCGTCTCGCCGAGTCGCTCGGCGCGCTCACCGGGCGAGTCGAGGCGGCCACGGCGCGCGAACCCGACGCCGATCGACCTCGCGCCAATCGCACCCACAAACGCTGGGGAGTAGCACCATGATCCCGACCCTGCTGATCCTGAAGTGGGCCCACATCATCGCGATGGTGTACTGGCTCGGCGGCGAGTGGGGGGTGTTCCAGACTTCCTACCACGTGACGAACCCCAGGTTGCCGCTCGAGGAGCGCAGGCGGCACATGGAGACGGCGTACCGCATCGACATCCTCGCCCGCCTCGGCATCATCCTGCTGCTGCCGATCGGCCTGCACATGGGCTACCTGTGGGGCGTGCAGCCGCTCGGCGGAAGCTGGCTGGTGGCGATGTGGATCCTGACCGCGGGCTGGGTCGCGCTCGCGCTGTCCGCGTTCGTGAAGCGGGGCACCGACCTGGGGCTCCGCATCACGATCTGGGACGACCGCATCCGCTACGTGCTGATCCCGGCGCTGGCGATCGCGGCCATCTCGTCGATCGTGAGCGGCAAGCCGTTCTCGGCCAACTGGTACTCGACCAAGGTGCTGATCTATTCGGGCCTGCTGGTGATCGGCCTGATCCTGCGCTTCGTGATGCGCCACTGGACCGTGACTTTCCGCCAGCTCGCCGTGGGCGGCCCGAACGCGGCGCTCGAGGCGAAGCTGACCCGGGAGATCAACCTGTCGCGCAAGCTCGCCTACGTCTACTGGATCGGCATCGGCACGGTCGCGTTCATCGGCGTGACGAAGTTCTTCTGACGCGTCGGCCAGACCGGGGCGGGGCCCCGTGCGAAGGAAGCTGCGGTGCCTCGATTGCCGGCGTGACGAAATGCCGCCGGCGAATTCGTGTGACCTGATAGCAGTTAGCAGTGAAGGAGTCGGCAGAGTTAGACTCTGAGCATCAGCAGACGGTGGAAGACATGACGAAGGCAGTGAAAGACATCGAGCGCGAAATTCGCGAGCTCAGCTCTGAAGAACGCGCCGAGCTCATGCGTTCGCTCATCGCCGACCTCGACGCACCCGCCGACGCAAATGTCGAGCGCGCGTGGCTCGAGACATCGCAGCGCAGGTATCGCGAGCTGGTCGAAGGCAAAGTGAAAGGTGTGCCCGGACCCTTGGTCTTTGATCGGCTTCGGCACCGCCTGGGCGAATGAAGTACGAGTTTCATCCCGAAGCGGAGCAGGAATTGTATGAAGCCGCTTCGCGGTACGAAGCGGAAGTGTCGGAGCTTGGTTTCCGCTTCGCCGATGAGGTCGAACGCGTAATCCGACTGGTGCTCGAGCACCCCGAACTGGGTTCGCCGCTGGACGACGAGTTGCGCCACTTCGTGCTGCGCAGGTTTCCGTTCTCTGTCGTGTACGCGGTCGTATCGGATGTCGTTTACGTTGTCGCCGTCGCTCACGGAGGTCGCGAGCCCGGCTATTGGCGACCGCGTGTCCAAGACCGCTAGCGGTTTGTTCGAACCGATGTGGGAGCGGCACGCGGATCGACAATGCCGTTGCATTCAGCGCGACTAGCTTCTGCTTGGGATCGACCTGAGTCGCATTGCTCCGCGAAAAGCGCCCATCTTGTGAGACGGGTCATCGCCGCGACGAGATTGGCTTGACCGCCGGCGGGCTCATTGCAGCATGAGCTTGATTCCCGCCGCCTCCACTGACCCGCAATCCGCTGCCGGGCGGGCTGCGTCCTCGTCAATCGGTCCCGCGTTCCCAGGCTTGACAGCACGCGCATAATTATGCACATTACTCCGGTTTTTATTCATCACACTGGACGCAACCCGTTGGCCACCGACCCTCACGCGCAGCTTCACCGCCGGGACGCGATCGTGCGCATCCTGCGGCAGACCGCGGTCGGCCGGCAGGCGGAGCTCGTCGAGCTGCTGCGCGAGGAAGGCTTCGACGCGACGCAGTCGAGCGTCAGCCGCGACCTGCGCGAGCTCGGCGTGCTGAAGGGCGCCGACCGTTACCTGCTGCCCGCCGTCGAGGACGCGCTCACGCCGAGCCACTTCGAGGACGTGCAGACTTTCGTCAAGGGCTACCGGGCTGCGGGCCCGAACCTGACGGTGCTGCGCACCACGACCGGCACGGCGCAAAGTGTCGCGATCGCGCTCGACAAGGCGCGCTGGCCCGAGATCGCAGGCACGATCGCCGGCGACGACACGATCTTCATCGCGACCGCGAGCGCCCGCACGCAGCGCCGCCTGCACGCGCACCTGCACTCCATCTTCGGACGCTGAGGCTTCCCATGACCGAACCCACTGCGGGCGCCACGCCCATCCTGCTCGCTTTTTCCGGCGGCCTCGACACCTCGTTCTGCGTGCCCTGGCTGGCCGAGACCTACGGCCGTCCGGTCGTCACGCTCACCGTGAACACCGGTAGCATCGACGACGCCACCGCGCAGATGCTCGAGCAGCGCTCGAAGACGCTCGGCGCGGTCGCCCACCACCTCGTGGACGCGCGACCCGCGTATTTCGAGCAGGTCATCAAGTTCCTGATCATGGGCAACGTGCGCCGCGGCAATCTTTATCCGCTCTGCGTCGGTGCCGAGCGCGTGCTGCAGGCGCAGACGGTGGCACAGTGGGCGCGCAAGCTCGGCACGGACGTCGTCGCGCACGGCTCCACGGCCGCCGGCAACGACCAGGTGCGCTTCGAGGTGGCGCTGCGCACGCTCGCTCCTGGCCTCGAAATCCTGGCGCCGGTGCGCGACCGCGCCTTCAAGCGCCCGGAGCAGCTCGAGTACCTCGAACGGCGCAACCTTCCGGTGCCACCGTTCGGCGCTGCGTACTCGGTCAACCGGGGCCTCTGGGGCACGACGATCGGCGGCAAGGAGACGCTCGTCTCCAGTGACTGCATCCCGGACAGCGCCTGGGTGCTGACGCGCGACGCGTTCACGAATCCGCAGGCGCCCGAGCGGCACACGATCGGCTTCGAGAAGGGCATCCCCTCCTCCCTAGACGGCCAGTCCATGGATCCCGTGGGCCTGATCGAGGCCGTCGAGGCGCTCGGCGCGAAGTTCGGCATCGGCCGCGGCATCCACCTCGGCGACACGATCATCGGCTTCAAGGGACGAGTCGCCTTCGAGGCGCCCGCCGCCGAGATCCTGCTCACCGCGCACCGCGAGCTCGAGAAGCTGGTCCTTTCGGCACGGCAGGCGCGCATCAAGGACTCGCTCGCCGGCCCGTACGGCGACCTCGTCCACGAGGGCCAGCACCTCGACCCGGTCTGCCGCGACATGGAGACGCTGTTCGTCTCCTCGCAGCAACGCGTGACCGGCGAGGTGCACCTGCTGCTGCGCCCGGGCATGACGTTCGTCGAAGGCGTGGCCTCGCGCTATTCGCTGATGAAGGCGTCGAAGGGCGCCTACGGCGAGTCCGCGGGCGAGTGGACCGCAGCGGAGGCACACGGCTTCTCGAAGATGCTGGCGCTGCCGGGAATCTTCTACACGCGGGCCGGCGAGCAGTAACGGAGACGCAGCATGGCCACACCGATGAGAACCGTCGTCGTCGACAAGATCGCCTCGATCGCGCAGGCCTGCGGCCTGAGCCACGAGGTGCGGATCGCCACGCAGGACATCCCGTGCGACGAGGGCGTCGTGCTGGTGGTCGAGATCCTGAACAACAAGTCGACCTACAACACGCTGGAGCTGACCAGTGGCCGCATGGCCAAGGTGGCGCGCGGCGACGTGATGGTCGGCGCGCTGGGTCATCGCCAGGCACTGTTCGGTTACTCGGGCCACATCCCCGAGAAGGTGCAGGCGGGTGACGTGCTGCAGGTGCTCAACATCGGCGGCGTGCTCGGCATCTGCGACTCGGTGAATCCCGACAAGGGCAAGCCGTTCGACTGCCGCGTGCTCGGCTGCGTGCTGCAGTTCCCGTTCCTCGGCGAGCGCATCGGCATCCCGGCGCGGGTCGGCCACCGCAAGCTCGACTACGCGGCGCCGCTCGACACGCACGGCGTGCCGGTCGTGGCGCTCGCGGGCACCTGCATGGAGGCCGGCAAAACCGCGGCCGCGTGCGCGATCGTGAGCCGCATGCGCCATCGCGGCCTTGCGGTGCACGCGTTCAAGGCGACCGGCGTCTCACTGCGCCGCGACATCCTTGCAATGGAAGACTCGGGCGCGCGCCGCAGCATGATCTTCACCGACCTCGGCATCGTCACGACGACCGCCGCGTCCGGCCCAGCCTTGACGCGCACGATGCTGACCGAGATGACGCAGGGCCGTCCCGACGTCGTCGTCTTCGAGCTGGGCGACGGCATCCTGGGCGCCTACGGCGTCGAGGCGATTCTCCAGGAGGAGGACATCCGCCAGTCGCTGACGGCCGTGATCCTGTCGGCCAACGACCCGGTCGCCGCGTGGGGTGGCGTCAAGCTGCTGCGCGAGCGGTTCCTGATCGAGCCTTGCGCCGTGACCGGCCCGGCCACCGACAACGCCGTCGGCGTGAAGATCATCGAGGAGCAGATGGGCGTGCGCGCCGTGAACGCCATGGCGGCGGGCGCGATGCTCGGCGACCACATCATCGAGAGCCTGGGCTTGAACGCCCAGCTGGCGCGGGCGGCTGCCGAATGACGGCGCGCGTTCCAGCGATCGTGCTGGGCGGCACCGGCTACGTTGCAGGGGAGCTGCTGCGCCTGCTTGCGACGCATCCGTATCTCGACCTCGCCGCAGTCGCCTCGGACAGCCAGCCCGACGAGCCTGTCGCGCAGTTCTTCCGTCACCTGCAACCGGTGCTGCCGCACCTGCGCTTCGTCGGCCACGACGAGGTCGTCGAGTACGTGACCGCCAATCCCGTGACCGCCGTGCTTTCGGCGGCGCCTCATGGCGTGTCCGCGGCGATGATCGACAAGCTGCTGGGCGCGGCCGAGCAGGCCGGCACCCGGCCGCGCGTCGTCGACATCTCGGCCGACTTCCGCTACCCGACCGCGAGCGCGTACGAGGCGGTGTACAAGCACGCCCATGGCGCGCCGGAGCGTCTCGCGCAGTTCACCTGCGCGGTGCCGGAGCACCTCAACGCGCTGCACACCGCGCACGTCGCGCATCCGGGCTGTTTCGCAACCGCGATCCTGCTCGCCAGCGTGCCGCTGCTGTCGCTCGGCCTCGTCGAGCCGCGGCTGTTCGTCACCGGGATCACCGGCAGCACGGGCTCGGGTCGACAGCCGACCGCGGGCACGCATCACCCGCAGCGCCACTCCGACTTCTACGCCTACAACGCACTGGCCCATCGCCATGCTCCCGAGGTGGCTGCGCTCGCGCAGGCGGCCACCGGCGTCGACGCGCAGTTCAACTTCGTGCCCCACTCCGGCCCGTTCGCACGCGGCATCCACGTCACGGTGCAGGCCGTCGCACGCGCTCCGGTCACGAGCCACGAACTGGTGCACGCGTTGCGCGACTATTACGACCAGTCCGTGTTCGTGCGCGTGGGCGGCGACGCGCCGCGCGTCAAGGACGTGGTCGCCAGCAACTTCGCGCAGCTCTCGGGCGTCGCCCACGGTGAAACCGTCGCGGTGATGTGCGCCATCGACAACCTGACCAAGGGCGCCGCCGGCGGCGCAGTGCAGTGGATGAACCGGATGCTCGGCTACGAAGAGACGGCTGGGCTGATGCAGCCGGCGGCTGGATGGACCTGAGGAGGAAGGGGATGGGGGATGGGGGATAGGGGATAGCGAAGAGGAGCGGCGGCATCGTCACCTCCGGTATCCGAGATCACCGACACCCGCTACGAACCGCGAACTTCACGCCACCACCGCACCTCTTCACTATCCCCCATCCCCCTATCCCCCATCCCCTGACCATGTCTTCCGCTCCCGACCACCTCGCCCCCGTCTACGCCCAGTGGCCGCTCGACGTCGTCGACGCCGAGGGGGTGCACCTGCGCACGCGCGACGGGCGGCGCATCCTCGATCTCTACGGCGGACACGCGGTGGCAGCACTCGGCTACTCGCACCCGCGCTGGCAGGCGGCGCTCGCGGCACAGGCGAAGTCGCTGCTGTTCCAGAGCAACGCCGTGCCGCTCGAGGTCCGGACGCGGGCGGCGACGCGGCTCACGCGGTTCGCGGGCCTCGGGCTCGACACGGTGTTCTTCGGCAATACCGGGGCCGAGGCGAACGAGAACGCGCTCAAGCTCGCGCTCAAGATCACGGGCCGCCGCAAGGTGGTCGCGATCGAGGGCAGCTTCCACGGGCGCACTGCAGCCGCGGGCGCCGTCACCTGGGGCGCGGCGAGCAAGTGGTACGGATTTCCACAGGCACCGTTCGACGTCGAGTTCCTGCCGCGCGGCGATCTCGCGGCCATCGCCCGCGTGGTCGGCACCGATACCGCGGCCGTGATCGCCGAGCCCGTGCAGGGCGTCGCGGGGGCCGTGGATCTCGGACAGCCGTTCCTCGCCGCATTGCGTGCCCGCTGCAGCGAGACCTGCGCGCTGCTGATCCTCGACGAAGTACAGTGCGGTATGGGTCGCACCGGCTTTCCGTTCGCAGCCAACATGCACGGCATTGCACCGGACATGATCACGACGGCCAAGGCGCTCGGCGCCGGGTTTCCGTGCGCAGCACTGCTGATGGCGGACCACGTCGCGGCTCATCTCAAGACGGACGATCTCGGCACGACCTTCGGCGGTGGCCCGCTGGCTTGCGCGCTGATCGAGACCGTCGTCGATATCCTCGAGAGCGAGGGCCTGCTGGCCAACGTGCGCCAGCGCGCAGCGCAGATCCGCGAGCAGTGCATCGTCGGGCCCGTCGTGGCGGCACAAGGCGCCGGACTGCTCACCGGGCTGCGCACGCGTCGCCCCGCGAAGGACGTGCAGCGCGAGCTGCTCGAGCGCGACATCCTGACCGGCACCAGCGCCGATCCGCAGGTCGTGCGCATCCTCGCGCCGTACGTGCTCACCGAATCGCACGTCGCGCAGCTCCGCGACGCCCTTGCCTCCTTGCCGCCGTAGACCCAGCGCCAACCGGCACTCCGTCACGATCCCCTATCCCCCATCCCCTACCCCCTTCCCATGAACCGCTTCCTCGACCTCGCCGATTTCTCCCGCGACCAGGTGGTGGACCTGCTCGACCTCGCGCGCAGCCTGCAGCAGCGGCCCGAGCCGCACGCGCTCGCCGGCAAGATCCTCGGCCTGCTGTTCATGAACCCGTCGCTGCGCACCTTGTCGTCGTTCCAGGCGGGCATGCTGCGGCTCGGCGGCGCCTCGTTCGTCGTCACGCCCGGCCAGGGCACCTGGCAGGTCGAGACGCGGACCGGTGCCGTGATGAGCGGTGGCGCGGCCGAGCACGTCCGTGAGGCGATCCCGGTGCTGGCGTCCTACTGCGACGCGCTCGGGCTGCGCGCCTTTGCCGAGGGCAAGGACCTGGCCACGGATCTCGCCGAGACGCCGTTCCAGCTGATGGCGAGCCTCTGCAGCAAGCCGTTCATCAACCTCGAGTCGGCGATCAACCACCCGTGCCAGGCGCTGGCCGACTGGAAGACGCTGGACGATCTCGACGTGCCGAGGTCGGGCAAGTTCGTGCTGTCGTGGGTG
Organism: uncultured Gammaproteobacteria bacterium; assembly: GCA_963777725.1. Taxonomy (GTDB): domain Bacteria; phylum Pseudomonadota; class Gammaproteobacteria; order Steroidobacterales; family Steroidobacteraceae; genus RPQJ01. Next base: position 65,474 of record CAVZRR010000018.1, on the reverse strand, counting down.
TACCATCCGCGCGCGCTGCCGCTCGCGGTGCCGGCGGCGACACTGCACATGGCGGCGCAGCGGGGCATGGACGTCGTGGTGCTGAGGCCGGATGGCTACGCCTTGCCGGAGCAGATCATGGCGAAGGCGCGCGCCGCCGCCGCGAGTTCCGGCGGCCGGGTGACCGAGACCAAGGATCGGGCCGCCGCGCTCGCGGGCGCGCACGTGCTCTACGCGAAGGAGTGGGGCGCGCCCGCGTGCTACGGCGATGCCGACGCGGAGGCCGCGCTCCGGCAGCCGCTCGCCGACTGGCGCGTCGGCGAGTCGTGGTTCGATGCCGCGCGCAGGGACTGCCACTTCATGCACTGCCTGCCCGTGCGGCGCAACGTCGCCGTCGCGGACGAGGTGCTCGACGGGCCGCGCAGCCGCGTGATCCAGGAAGCCGCAAACCGCATGGTCGTGCAGATGGCCGTGCTCTACAGACTGCTCAAGGGGTGAAACAGGCGATGATCGGACACAAGGGAGAACAGGCCGTCACGGTGCGGGCCTTGCGGGGCGCTGCGCCCTACATGCACATGTACAAGGGCAAGGTGTTCGTCGTGAAGACCGGCGGCGGCGCGTTCCGCGACGCGGCGACGATGCGCGCATTCATGGAGCAGATCGCGATCCTGCACCACCTCGGCATCCGCGTCGTGCTGGTGCACGGCGGCGGGCCGCAGCTCGACGAAGTGACGGCGAAGATGGGCGTGCAGACCCGCATGGTGCAGGGCCGGCGCGTCACCGATGCCGCGGCGATCGACGCCACCAGCATGGTGCTGAACGGGCTCGTGAACACGCGCCTGCTCGCGCTGTGCCGCGAGTTCGGCATCGCCGCGATCGGCCTGAGCGGCGTGGACGGCGGCCTCGTCAAGGCGCACCGACGCGCGCCGGTGACGCTAGCGAGCGGCGAGGTCGTGGACTACGGCATGGTCGGCGACATCGACGGCGTGGACGGCAGCGTGATCACGCGGCTGCTCGACGCGGGTTTCCTGCCGGTCGTCAGCCCGCTCTCCGCCGACGCCGCGGGCCAGTTGCTCAACATCAATGCCGACACGGTGGCCGCGGCCATCGGCGGCGCGCTGGTCGCCGAGAAGCTGATCCTCTGCACGGGCGCGCCGGGCATCCTCGAGCGCCTCGACGACCCGCATTCGCTGATCTCCTACACCGACGTCGCGGGGCTCAGGCGGCTGCGCGAGGACGGCGCGCTGTCCGACGGCATGTTGCCCAAGTCGAGCGCGATCGAGGCCGCGATCCGCGGCGGCGTGCGGCGCGTGCACGTGATCTCCTACGCGTCGCCCGATGCGCTGCTCGCGGAGATCTTCACCAACGAGGGCACCGGCACGCTGGTGGTCGCGGACACCACGGCATTGAGCGCGGCGGAGCAGGGCTCGGCGACATGACTCGCCTGTGGGACAAGGGCGCGCCGCTCGACGAGCGCGTGCTGCGCTACACGGCGGGCGAGGACCACGCGCTCGACAACCGGCTCGTGGCCTATGACGTCCGGGCGTCGATCGCGCACGCCGAGATGCTGCACGAGGCCAGCCTGCTGGGCGCTGCAGAGCTCGACGCTATCCGCAACGGGCTGCGCGAGATCGCCGAGTCTCACGCGCGTGGCGAATGGTCCGTGACGCTCGACCTCGAGGACGGCCAGACCGCGCTCGAGACGCTGTTGACGAAGAGGATCGGCGACGCCGGAGCCCGGCTGCATGCCGGCCGGTCGCGCAACGACCAGGTGCTCGCGGCACTGCGCCTGTACCTGCGCGATGCGGTCGAGGAACTCGCCGAAGGCGCCCGCCGCGTCTCGATCGCGCTCGAGGCGCTCGCCGTCGAGCAGGGCCAGATCGAGCTGCCCGGCTACACGCACATGCAACAGGCGATGCCGAGCTCGGTGGCGCTCTGGGCGCGGGGTTTCGCGGCCGAGATCGCCGACGACGCCGATGCGTTGCGGCACGCGCACCGCCGCATCCTGAAGAACCCGCTCGGTTCCGCGGCGGGCTACGGGACGCCCAACCTGCCGGTGAGCCGCGAGGGCACGCGCACGCGCCTCGAGTTCCCGGAGAACCACGAACCCGTGACCGCCGTGCAGCTCTCGCGCGGCAAGGCCGAAGCCGAGGTGCTGTTCCAGGTCGCGATCCTGATGCAGGACCTCGGCCGCCTCGCCTCCGACCTGCTGCTCTTCTACACGCGTGAGTTCGGGTTCGTGGACCTGCCCGACGCGTTCACGACCGGCTCGTCGATCATGCCGCAGAAGCGCAATCCCGACGTGTTCGAGCTGGTGCGCGGTCGCACGGCCACGGCCCAGGCGTGCCTGGTCGAGGTGCTCGGCATCACCGCCAAGCTGCCGTCCGGTTACCAGCGTGACCTGCAGCTGATCAAGGCGCCGCTGTTCCGCTCGATCGACCTGTGCGGCGAGACGCTCGCCATCATGGCCGCTGCGATCCCGCAGTTGCGCTTCCGCCCGGATCGCATCCGGCTCGACGCCGACATTCACGCTGCAGCCGAGGCCAACACGCTGGTTGCGACGGAAGGCATCCCGTTCCGCGAGGCCTACCGGCGCGTGGGTCAAAAGCTGCGCAAGGACTGATACGATCGGCGGCATGAAACAGCCGCTGGTCACGCTCCTCGCCCTCGGCCTGCTCGCGCTTCCCGGCTTCGCGGCCGAGCGGGACTTCACGCGCCTCGGCAAGGACCTGACGCCGATCGGGGCCGAGCGCGCCGGCAATGCGGACGGCACGATCCCCGCCTGGGAAGGCGGCCTCACCCAGCCGCCCGCGGGCTGGACGCCGCAGCAGGGCTACGTCGATCCGTTTCCGGGCGACAAGCCGCGCTTCACGATCACGGCGGAGAACGTCGCTGAGCACGCGGCACGATTGACGCCGGGCATGCAGGCGATGCTGAAGCAGTATCCGCAGCATTTCCGGATGCACGTCTACCCGACCCGGCGCACCGCGGCGCTGCCGAAAGCGGTCACGGACCAGGTCGCCGCCCAGGCCGACAAGGTCCGGCTGCAGGGCTTCGGACTGCAGGATCTCGACGGCTCCACGACGCCGTTCCCGATTCCGCGGAACGGCCTCGAGGCGATCTGGAACCACCTGGTGCGCTACGTGGGCGGCGGCACCACGCGCACGGGTCACTCGTTCCCGGTGCGCGCGAACGGCGACTACTTCAAGATCGGCTTCCACTCGAAGCGCATCTACGCGCAGAACGTCGCGGGCGCCGAGCCGAACCGGCTCTTCTACGCGCTCGGCTACTTCACCGAGCCCGCGACGCTGCGCGGGACGATCTTCCTGGTGCACGAACCCGTCGACCAGGTGGCCGAGCAGCGCTCGGCGTGGATCTACAATTCCGGCGCCCGTCGCGTCCGGCGCGCGCCGGATCTCGCCTACGACGGCGTCAACGACGGCTCGGAAGGGATGATCGTCACCGACCAGGTCGACGGCTACAACGGCGCGCCCGACCGCTTCGACTGGAAGCTGGTCGGCAAGCGCGAGATGTACATTCCGTACAACACCTACAAGCTGTCCGACAAGTCGCTCAAGTACAAGGACATCGTCGGCAAGCACACGCTGAACGCCGACCTGGTGCGCTACGAGCTGCACCGCGTCTGGGTCGTCGAGGGCACGCTGAAGCCCGGCCAGCGGCACGTGTATGGGCGCCGCACGTTCTACCTCGACGAAGACAGCTGGAGCGTGGTTGCGGAGGACGCATACGACACGCGCGGCGGACTGTGGCGCGTCGCGTTGCTCGGCATGATCCAGTACTACGACGTGCTGGTGCCCTGGTACCGGTTCGGCGCGGTCCACGACCTGACCAGCGGCGGCTACATCGCCGGCGGCCTCGACAACGAGATCAAGGAGCCGGTGCAGTTCAACGTCAAGGGCCGGGTCGCGGACTTCCAGCCGGACGCGCTGCGGCGGCTCGGCGGCACGCTCTAGTCGAGACCGAGCGCGAAACCCGCCTCGAGATCCTTCTTCGAGTAGACCTTGAACGCGATCAGGGTCTCGGAGCTCGTGATGCCCGGCAGCTTGCGCACCTGCCCGCTGATCACGCGCGCGAGATCCTCGTTCTCACGGACGCGCACCAGCGCCACGAGATCGTACTGGCCAGCGACCGAGAACACCTCGCTGACGCCGTCGAGGTCGGCCAGCTGTTCGGCCAGCTCGGTGACCTTGTCGGTCTCAGCCTTGATCAGCACGACTGCCGTGACCATGGAACGCGACTCCGGAATGCTGGACGTTGCAGGTGGTGCCATCTTACACGCAGCCCACGCGGTCACTGCGCGATGGGTTCGGCGTCTGGCTGGGCCTCGGGGCGCGCGGCGGCAAATGCGGGCAGGCTCTCGAGATGCGCGGCCACGGCCACCAGTCGCGGGAATGGCAGGAGGTCGACCCGGGCACGGCGCGCGTTGTACATCTGCGGCACCAGGCAGACGTCGGCCAGCGTGACCGAGGTGCCGAAGCAGTGCCGGCCGTCCGCAGAGTGGCGCGCTACGAGCCCCTCGAGCGCAGTGAAGCCCCGGCTCATCCAGTGGCGCGTCCAGCGCGCGATGGCCTCCTCGTCGTGCCCGAGCGCGTCGCGCAGGTACTGTTGCACGCGCAGGTTGTTGAGCGGATGGATGTCGCAGGCGACGGCGAGCGCCATCGAGCGCACCGTCGCGCGACCACGCGGATCGGCGGGCAGCAGCGGCGGCGCCGGACAGGTCTCCTCGAGGTACTCGCAGATCGCGAGCGACTGCCCGAGGAAGAAGCCGTCGTCCTCGAATCCGGGAATCAGACCCTGGGGATTCAGTTCCAGGTAGTCCGCCCGGCGCTGCTCACCGCCGTCGCGCAGCAGGTGCTTCGGCACGGACTCGTAAGACAAGCCCTTCAGCTCGAGCGCGATGCGCACGCGATAAGCGGCGGAGCTGCGCCAGTACGTGTAGAGCTTCACGCTCAGACGATCGTCGTGCGCAGGGTCTCGAGCCCGTCGATGCCGCCGACCAGGCTGTCGCCGCGCTGCACGGGACCGACGCCCTCGGGCGTGCCCGTGAAGATCAGGTCGCCGGGCCGCAGCTCGAAGTACGTGGACAGCTCCGCGACGATCTCCGGCACGCTCCAGATCATCTCCGACAGGTCGGCCCGCTGCCGGCTCTCGCCGTTCACTTCGAGCCAGATCGCGCCGCGTTCCGGATGCCCGACGTCCGCCGCCGGGCGGATCGCGCTCACCGGCGCCGAGCAGTCGAAGCCTTTTGCGACGTCCCAGGGTCGGCGCTGCTCGCGCGCCTCGAACTGCAGGTCGCGCCGCGTCAGGTCGTTGCCGACCGCATAGCCGAAGACGTGCGCGAGCGCGTTCGCAAGCGGGATGTCGCGGCCGCCCATGCCGATCGCGACCACGAGCTCGATCTCGTGGTGCAGGTTCGACGTGCGCGGCGGGTACGGCACGGGCGTGCCGTTCGGCACGACCGCGTCGGCCGGCTTCGAGAAGAAGAACGGCGGCTCCCGCTCGGGGTCCATGCCCATCTCGCGGGCGTGCTTGGCGTAGTTGCGTCCGACGCAGTAGACACGGCGCACGGGAAACCGTGCATCGGTGCCCGTCACCTCGACGGTGGTCTGGACGCTCGGCGGGATCACGAAGGTCATGGCAACGCTCCGGTGTTCGATCAGGTGCAGCGACCGAGTTCGGGCAAGAAGACTTCCTGCACGAGGATCGGCCAGCCCGCGAGCCGGTAGACCGCACGGCGGGCCCACAACGGCGCGCCGGGCGCAGGCGCCGCCCCCGCCGCCACCGCAAGCTCATGCCGCTCGCCCAACTCGATGTACTCGAGTGGCTCGCGCCGCACGTCCTCGATCGACGACAGTGACTCACCGAGGCCGTTGTCACCGAGGTCGCGCAGCCAGGGGTGATGCTGCACCGTCGACTGTGGAAAGATCGACTGCGCGAAGATCCAGCGCGTGGCGCCGCAGCTGATCTCGATCTCGCGCACGAAGCCGATCGCGTCCTCGACGCCGAGCCGGCGGCGCACGCGTGCGTCGATCGGCGCCGGCTCGAGCTTGCGCAGCCGCAGCGCGGTCGCCGGGCCGCACGCCGCGCGCACCCGGGCCGTCAGTAACCCCGGCTCCTCGAGCCACGGCCGCAGCCCGGCGGGCACGCGCCCGGCACACTCGTCGAGCGAGCGCCACACGTCGCCGGGGTCGAGCCCGGGCGTCGCGAAATCGAGCAGCGGCTGGGCCATCGCCGGCGATCAGAACTGGTCGGCGGCCAGCGCCATCTTCGAAGTGCTGCCGGCACGCACGACGGCTGCGTGCGCGATGCAGCGCGGCAGCACGTGCTCGGCATAAAACTGCGCCAGCACCACCTGCGTGCCGAGGAACGCCTTGTCGCCGCCCGCCGCCAGCTGGTCCAGGGCCACGAGCGCGCCGCGAGCGAGCTGCCAGCCGCCGATCACGGTGCCGATCAGCATCATGTAGTCGAACGCCACCGCGCTGACCAGCTCCGGATCGCGGCGTTCGCCCGTCAGGATGTGCGTCGAGCACTGCACCAGCTCGTCGAGCGCACGTGCCAGCGCCTGGCGCACGACCGCCAGTTCCTCGCCGGCGTTCGCGAGCGGCGCGTCCACGGCGCGCATGTCGGAGACGAAGGCCGCGACCGTCGCGCCACCGTCACGGAGCAGCTTGCGCCCGACGAGGTCGATCGCCTGGATGCCGTTCGTGCCCTCGTAGATCGAGGCGATGCGCGCGTCGCGGTAGAACTGCGCAACGCCCGTCTCCTCGACGTAACCCATGCCGCCGTGCACCTGGATGCCGAGCTCGGTGACTTCCTGGCCGATTTCCGTGCACCAGGCCTTGGCGATCGGCGTCATCAGATCGGCGCGCGCCTGCCACTTGGCCGCGGCCTCCGCATCGGTGCCGTGCGCCATGCGATCGAGGCACGAGGCCGTGTAGTAGCAGATCGCCCGCGACGCCTGCGTCAGTGAACGCATCAACAGCAGCATGCGGCGCACGTCGGGGTGACGGATGATCGCGACCTGGCCCTTCGCGCCCGGGGCACGGCCCTGCACGCGCTCACGCGCGTAGCTGACCGACTTCTGGTACGAGCGCTCGGAGAGGCCCGTGCCCTGCGCGCCGACACCGAGGCGCATGTAGTTCATCATCGTGAACATCGCGGCGAGGCCTTCGTTCGGCTTGCCGACCAGGTAACCCTCGGCGCCGCCACGATCGCCGAAGGCCAGCACGCACGTCGGGCTCGCGTGGATGCCGAGCTTGTGCTCGACCGACACCGGGAACACGTCGTTGCGCTCGCCGGGCGTGCCGTCCGCATTCAGCTTGAACTTCGGCACGACGAACAGCGAGATGCCCTTGGTGCCGGCCGGCGCGTCCGGCAGCCGGGCAAGCACGAGGTGGATGATGTTCTCGGCCATGGGGTGGTCACCCCAGGTGATGTAGATCTTGCGCCCGGTAAGCAGGTAACGATCGCCCGCCGGCTCGGCCTTCGTGGTCAGCGCCGAGAGATCCGATCCCGCCTGTGGCTCGGTGAGGCACATCGTTCCCGCCCACTGGCCCGACACGAGCTTCTCCAGGTACGTCTGCTTCAACTCATCGGTGGCATGGCGATCCATCGCGAGGATCGCGCCCTGGGACAGCTCCGGGCACAGCGCGAAGGCGACGTTTGCCGCCGCCCACATCTCGTCGCAGGCCAGCGCGACCGTCTTCGGCAGGCCCTGGCCGCCGAATTCCGGATTCGACGCGATGCCCGGCCAGCCGCCGGCGCAGAACTGCGCGTAAGCATCGCTGAACTCCTGCGGCACCACGACGGCGTCATTGACGACCTTGACGCCCTGCCGGTCGCCCAGCCAGTTGATCGGCGCCAGCACGCCGCCCGCGAACTTGGCCGCCTCCTCGAGCACGGCCTCGATCGTGTCGGTGTCCACCGACGAGAAATCCGGCAGCGCCACCACCTCCGGGAGATCGGCCAGGTGCTCGATCGTGAATCGCATCTGCCGGACGGGGGCCTGGTAGTCGGTCATGGGGCGCTCCAATTCGTGGACTTTTGCTCTGCAGCAATTCTGCCTCTTCGGGGCATTCCGCGCCATTCGCAGCCGCCCCTGCGGCGGAGTCGGCCGGTCCGGGAAGGGTACAATCGAGGTTCCGTCCCGCGAGGCCCGTCCCCGATGAGCATCTGGTTTCGACCGTTCACGCTCGATGAGCTCAACCAGCAATCCCGCGGCTGCATGGTCGAGCTGCTGGACATTCGCTTCACGGAGATCGGACCCGATTACATCCGCGCCACGATGCCGGTGGACGCGCGGACCTGGCAGCCGTTCGGGTTGCTGCACGGCGGCGCCTCGGTGACGCTCGCCGAGACGCTCGGCAGCGTCGCCGCGAACTGCTGCGTGGATTCCAGCCGATTCTTCTGCGTCGGCCAGGAAATCAACGCAAACCACCTGCGCGGCGTGCGCAGTGGCCGGGTCACCGGCACGGCCCGCCCGATCCACGTCGGCAACCGTTCGCATGTCTGGGAGATCCGCATCGAGGACGAAAAGCAGCGCTTGAGCTGCATCTCGCGCCTGACGATGTCGGTCGTCGAGGGCGCGACGCCGCCGATCGTCGGCGGGGCGCCGTCATGATCCGCGGCGGCTGGGCGCTGCTGCTGGGCGCATCGCTGCTCACGGGCTGCGGGCTCAAGGGATCGCTGACGCTGCCGGAGAAGCCCGGTGACGTCGAGATCCGGCCGGCCCCGGGGGCTCCTGCGACGTCCGCACAGCCGGCGATTCCGCCACAGCCCGAGCCGGCACCCGGGCCCAGCGCGCCCGAGGAGCCGCCGACTGGAACGTCCCGTGAGTGAAGCTCGCACGCTGGTGCTGGTGGACGGGTCCTCGTACCTCTACCGGGCCTTCCACGCGTTGCCGCCCCTGACGAACTCGAAGGGGGAGCCGACCGGTGCCGTGCTCGGCGTGCTCAACATGCTGCTCAAGCTGCTGAAGGAGCAGGACCCGCCGCTGGTCGGCGTCGTGTTCGACGCGCCCGGCAAGACGTTCCGCGACGAGCTGTTCGCCGAATACAAGGCGCAACGGCCACCGATGCCCGACGACCTGCGCGCCCAGATCGAGCCGCTGCTCGAAGCGGTGGCAGCGCTCGGGCTGCCGCTGCTGCGCGTCGCGGGCGTCGAGGCCGACGACGTGATCGGCACGCTGGCGCGCCAGGCCGCCGCCGCAGGCCTCAAGGTCGTGATCTCGACCGGCGACAAGGACATGGCGCAGCTGGTCGACGACCGCGTCACGCTGGTCAACACGATGACCGACACCGCGCTCGACCGGGCGGGCGTCAAGATCAAGTTCGATGTCTATCCGGAGCAGATCGTCGACTACCTCGCGCTCGTGGGCGATACGTCGGACAACATCCCCGGCGTGCCCAAGGTGGGCCCGAAGACCGCGGCGAAGTGGCTCAACCAGTACACGACGCTCGACAACCTGCTGGCCCACCAGGCGGAGATCGAGGGCAAGGTGGGCGAGAGCCTGCGCAGCCACACGACCGAGCTCGCGCTGTCGCGGCAGCTTGCGACGATCGACTGCGACCTCGACCTGGAGCTGCGGCCGGAGGATCTGTCGCGCCGCGCACCGGACACGGAGCGCCTGCGCGAGATGTACACGCGCCTCGAGCTGCGCTCGCTGCTGAAGCAGTTGCCGGGGTGGGTGCCGTCGACACCGCCCGGACCGGAGTCCGGGCCGGAACCCGCCGCCCAACCCGCGCCCGCGGCCGCGGATGCGGTGCCCCGGAACTACGACACCGTGCTCACCGACGAGCAGCTCGGCGCCTGGCTCGAGCGCCTGCGCGACGCCGAGCTCTTCGCGTTCGACACCGAGACGACGTCGCTCGACTACATGCAGGCCGAGATCGTCGGCGTGTCGTTCTGCGTCGAGCCGGGCCACGCCGCGTACGTGCCGCTCGCGCACCGGTATCCCGGGGCGCCACAGCAGCTCGACCGTGACGCCGTGCTGAAGCGGCTCGAGCCGCTGCTCTCCGATCCGCAGCACGCGAAGCTCGGCCATCACCTCAAGTACGACGCGCACGTGCTGCGCAACCACGGCATCGAGCTGCGCGGCATGCGCTACGACTCGATGCTCGAATCGTACGTGCTGAACAGCACGGCGACGCGCCACGACCTCGACTCGACCGCCCGCCACTACCTCGGCGTCGAGACCATCCATTACGAGGACGTGGCCGGCAAGGGCGCAAAGCAGATTCCGTTCGACCAGGTGCCGGTCGAGCGCGCGGCCGAGTACTCGGCCGAGGATTCCGACGTCTCGCTGCGCCTGCACCGCGCGCTGTGGTCGCAGATCGAGCGCCTGCCGCGGGTCCGCAAGCTCTACGAGGAAATCGAGCAGCCGCTGGTGCCGGTGCTGCTCGACATGGAGCACCTCGGCGTGCTGATCGACACGGCGATGCTGCGCAAGCAGAGCCACGAAATCGCCAAGAGCCTGCTGGCACTCGAACAGGCGGCGCATGCGACGGCGGGCGCGCCATTCAACCTCGACTCGCCGAAGCAGCTGCAGGAAATCCTGTTCGGCCGCCTCGGCTTGCCCGTCAAGCGCAAGACCGCGACCGGGCAGCCCTCGACGGCCGAGGATGTGCTCGAGGAACTGGCCGACGACTACGAGTTGCCGCGGATCATCCTCGACTACCGCGGCCTCGCGAAACTCAAGTCCACCTACACGGACAAGTTGCCCGGCCAGGTGGATCCCCGCACCGGGCGCGTGCACACTTCCTATCACCAGGCCGTGGCTGCGACCGGCCGGCTGTCCTCGACCGACCCGAACCTGCAGAACATCCCGGTGCGCACGCCGGAGGGCCGGCGCATCCGCCAGGCCTTCATCGCGCCGCCCGGGCACGTGCTGATGGCGGCAGACTATTCGCAGATCGAGCTCAGGATCATGGCGCACCTGTCGGGCGACGAGAGCCTGCTGCGCGCCTTTGCCGAGGACCGCGACATCCACCAGGCCACCGCGGCCGAGGTGTTCGGGCTCGAGCCGTCGGCGGTCACCGCGGACCAGCGGCGCGCCGCCAAGGCGATCAACTTCGGCCTGATCTACGGCATGTCCGCCTTCGGTCTCGCGCGCCAGCTCGGCATCGAGCGCGGCGCGGCGCAGAAATACGTGGACCTCTATTTCGAGCGCTACCCGGGCGTGAAGCGCTACATGGACGACACCCGTGCCATGGCCCGCGAACAGGGGTTCGTCGAGACCGTGTTCGGTCGGCGCCTCTACCTGCCGGACATCGGCTCGCGCAACCAGCAGCTGCGGCAGTACGCCGAGCGCAGCGCGATCAATGCGCCGATGCAGGGCACGGCCGCGGACATCATCAAGCGGGCCATGATCGAGGTGCACCGTTGGCTCGCCGGCGACCAGGTCCGCGCCCGACTCGTCATGCAGGTGCACGACGAGCTGGTGCTCGAGGTGCCGGAGGCGGCCGTCGAAGCCGTCGAGCACGGCTTGCGGGAGCGCATGTCGGCAGCCGCGGACCTCAAGGTTCCGCTCCGGGTGGACGTCGGTCGCGGAGTCCACTGGGACGCGGCCCACTGAACCTCAAATTTCGTTGCCTTTTTGCAACGAAGTTCTCTAGGCGCTTCCACTGATGCATTTGAATACGCTCTACGTGTAGCATTTCCGCCATAGAGGGAGAGCGCCCGGCACGTTGGCGCTGCGGATCCTCCGCCCCAATGCGTTGCCGGCCCCTGCACTGGAGGAAGGCACCATGAGATTCATCTTTGCATTGCTGGCGACGGCGACCCTGGCGATCGTGCCGGCCGTGTCATCGGCGCAGAGCGGCCCGTACGTCGGCGGCGGCCTGGGCTATTTCAGCGTCGATACCGGCGGCTTCGACGGCAGCGACACGTCGTGGAAGCTGTTCGGCGGCTATCGGATGAACCAGTACTTCGCGACGGAGCTGGAGTACATCGACGGTGGCAGCCCCGACGACAGCGGCTTCGAAATCAGCGTGGACGGATTCAACCTGTCGGTGCTGGGCAGCTGGCCGTTCAACGAGCAGTTCAGCGCGTTCGCGAAGCTCGGCGTGTTCTTCTGGGACGCGGAAGCCCGGGGGTTCGGCGACGACAGCGGCGAGGACTTCTCGTGGGGCATCGGCGCCGATTTCAACTTCACCGATACACTCACGGTCCGCGGCGAGTACCAGATGTTCGAGATCGAGGACACCGACTCGGTGGACCTCGCATCCCTGAGCCTGATCTATCGTTTCTGAGCAACTGAGACCGGGGTCACACCCGATCGGGGGTCCGCCGCCGGGCGGACCCCTTTTGTTACACGGCGTTCATCGGCGGTTCGATAAAATCCAGCCCAGCAGTCAACCCACGGAGCATTTGGATCATGAAAATTCGCTATGTTGCATGCGCTGCCGCGCTGATGGCGCTGGCCAGCCTCCCGAGCCACGCGGTCGACAACGGCATCTATCTCGGCGCCGGCGTCGGCCAGAGCGGCGTCGAGTTCGACGATACGATCGAAGGGGTCGATCTCGATTTCAACACCAGCGCCACCAGTTACAAAGTGATCGCCGGTTGGCGGTTCCTCGACTGGCTGGCGGTCGAGGGCAACTACGTTGACCTGGGGTCGGGCGACGACCAGGTGCAGGGGCAGCGCTTCGAGACCGACATCGACGGCATCTCCCTCTCGGCCGTCGGATTCCTGCCGATCGGCCCCGTGGACCTGTTCGCCCGGGTCGGCGCAATCGATTGGAGCGCCGATCTCTCCGCGCCGGGCACCGGCATCAGCGGCAGCGACGATGGCACGGACCTCACCTACGGCGTGGGCGCCCAGTTTCGCGTCTGGGGCCTGAGCCTGCGCGCCGAATACGAGATGTTCGACATCTCGGACGCCGACACGGTGGACATGATCTCGGCCAGCGTGACCTGGACGTTCCTGTAACCCGGGGCCGGAACTTCTGGGGAAGTGCCCCCTCTAACGGATTGAGCGTCTTCGGACGCTCGACGCCCGCCTACCTCCCTGGGCGTGGCGTTACCCGGTCATCCCCCAACGCCGGGTTCAACTTGCCCCGGTCGGATCCGCTGGTCCGACCGGGGTTTCTTTTTGTGGCTTCGCCGCAAGCAGGCGCAGGACCACGCCCCGGGCCTCGCCGACCCCCTCCCCCGACAGGGACGAGAACAGCTGGGCGGTCGCGCCGTCGCCGACCGCCTTGCGGACCTGCGCCAGCTTCTGGCGCGCCGCGCCGCCGCCGAGCTTGTCGGCCTTGGTGAGGACGATGTGCACCGGGACCGACTGGGCCTGCGCCAGCGCCAGCATGGTCTGGTCGTGCTCCGTCAGCGGGTGGCGGACGTCCATGACGACGATCGCGCCGCGCAGCGACTCGCGGATCCGGAAATAGGACTCGACCAGCGTCGCCCAGTGGTGGCGCATCGGGCCCGGCACCGCCGCGAAGCCGTAGCCCGGCAGGTCCACCAGGCGCCGGCCGGCGTCGATCTCGAAGAAATTGATCAACCGGGTCGCGCCGGGGGTCTTGCTGGTCTTGGCGAGGCCCTTGCGCTGGGTAATCGCATTGATTGCGCTCGACTTGCCGGCATTGGAACGGCCGGCCACCGCGACCTCGACGCCGGTGTCCGGCGGAAACTGGTGCGCCTGGTGCGCGCTGGTCAGGAACTTCACTTGCGGGAATGCAGGCATCGGGCAGGACCTTGGGACGCGCGCTTGGGGCCTTAGTGTACAATTCAGAGCTCGCCCGCCCTCTCGTTTCGGAGTGGTTCAATGACTGCGAAGCTCGTCGCCAGCGTGTTCCTGGTGGCCGCCCTCGGCTGCAACGCCCCTGCGTTCGCGGCTGGCTCGGTCGAAGCCGGCCAGGCCAAATCCATGACCTGCGCCGCCTGCCACGGCGTGGACGGCAACAGCGTCAATCCCGAATGGCCGAGCCTCGCCGGCCAGCACTCCACCTACATCGCGCGCCAGTTGAACGCGTTTCGCGCGGGCGAGCGCAAGAACGACCTGATGTCGCCGATGGCCATGATCCTGTCCGACGAGGACATCGCCGACCTCGCCGCGTATTTCCAGGCCCAGACCGCCACCGGCGGCGAGGCCGAGCCCTCGAAGCTCGCCCTCGGGCAGCGCGTCTACCGTTCCGGCAACGTCGCGCGCGGCGTGATGGCCTGTGCCGGCTGCCACGGCCCGAACGGCCGCGGCAATCCCGGCGCCGGCTACGCGTCGATCCAGGGCCAGCACGCCACCTATGCCGCGGCGCAGCTGCGCGCCTACCGGTCTGGCGAGCGCGGCACCGACCCGAACCAGATGATGCGCAACGTCGCGGCGCATGCTGTCCGACGAGGAAATCGACGCGGTCGCGTCCTATCGTCCAGGGCCTGCGTTGAACCTGCCCGGATTGCGCCGGTCTGAGACTGCCATGAACACTTCAGTTGCGCGGTTCACCCGCATCCTGGTCGCGGGCCTGATCCTGCTGGCCGGCCCGGCCTCGTTCGCCGTCGACCTCGTCGAAGGCGTGAACTACAAGCCGCTCAAGCCGGCCCAGGCCACCAGCGTGGCGCCGGGCAAGGTCGAAGTGGTCGAGGTGTTCTGGTACGCGTGCGGCCACTGCTACCTGCTCGAGCCCAAGCTCGCGGCCTGGGAACGCAAGGGCAAGGCGGCGAACATCGAAGTGATTCGCTTGCCCGCCACCTGGAACGACATGCTGAAGACGCACGCGCGCCTCTTCTACACGATCGAGATCCTCGGCAAGCCCGAGCTGCACGACGAAGCCTTCCGCGAGATGAACGTGCGCGGCAACCGGCTGGACACGCCGGACAAGATCGAGGCGTTCTTCGTGTCGCGCGGCGTCGGCAAGGCCGATTTCCAGAAGGCGTTCTCCGGCTTCGCGGTGGAGACGAAGCTCGCTCGCGCGGTCGACCTGAACCGCCGCTACCGCATCACCAGCACGCCGACCGTGATCGTCAACGGCCGCTACGTGACGGATGCCAGCATGGCGGGCTCGGAGGAGAAGCTGTTCGAGGTCATCAACGCGCTCGCGGCGCGAGAGAAGCCCGCCGCCTGACCGAGGCGCGCCCAGCGTCCCTGTGCTACAAGGCTGCACGGAACTCTGGGCTCCCGCCATGCTTCGCCTCCTGATCCCGACCGGCAGCGGCTACACCTGGGTCGAACACGCGCCGCCGGCGCCGTTCCCGGACGAGTTCCTGTGGGCCGACCTCTTCGAGCCGACGCCCGAGGAAGAGAAAGCCGTCGAGTCGCTGCTCACGGTGGACGTGCCGACGCGCGACGAGATGAAGGAGATCGAGACGTCGAACCGCCTCTACGAGGAAGGCGGCGCCGTCTACATGACGGCCACGGTCGGCAGCAAGCTCGACTCGGCGGCGCCCGAAAGCAGCGCAATCACGTTCATCCTCGCGAACGACCGGCTGATCACCAACCGCTACGTGGACCCGACGCCGGTGCGGCGGTTCATGACCCACGTCGAGCGCTCGCCGGCCGCCTGCACGTCCTCGGCGACGCTGCTGGCCGGGCTGCTCGAGGCCTTCACCGAGCGCATCGCCGACCTGCTCGAGCGGGTGCAGATGGAACTCGACGCCGTGTCGCTGACGATCTTTCCGCGCACCAACGGCGCGGCGGCCAGCAATCGCGACCTGCACGCGATGATCCAGAAGATCGGCGTGAACGGCGACCTGATCTCGAAGGCCCGCGAGAGCCTCGTGAGCTTCCAGCGGCTGCTGATGTACGTGCAGCAGGCGACCAACGTCTCGCTGTCGCAGGACCAGCGCGGCCGCTTCAAGTCCACGCTGCGCGACGTGCAGTCGCTCTCCGACCACGCGAGCTTCCTCGGCAACAAGGTGCAGTTCCTGCTCGACGCGGTGCTCGGACTGATCAACCTCGAGCAGAACAACATCATCAAGATCTTCTCGGTCGCCGCGGTGATGTTCCTGCCGCCGACGCTGGTCGCGAGCATCTACGGCATGAACTTCCACTTCATGCCGGAACTGGACAAGCACTGGGGCTACCCGATGGCGCTGGTCGCGATGGTGGTCTCGGCGGTCATCCCCTACATCTACTTCCGCCGCAAGGGCTGGCTCTAGCCGCCGGAATGTCGCCGGCCGCGTTTCTTGCGCTGTCCACGGTCGTGCTCGTCGCCGCGCTGACGCCCGGCCCTGCGGTGACCGCAATCGTGGCGCGCGCCGTCACGGACGGCCTGCGTCCCGCGATGGCGATCAACGCGGGCGTCGTGACCGGCGACCTGCTGTTCCTGATGCTCGCGATCGCGGGAATGGCCGCTGCAGCGCGGTCCATGGGCGACCTCTTCGAGATGCTGCGCGTTGCCGGCGCGGCGTACCTGGTGTGGCAGGGCTGCGCATACTGGTGGACCCGGCCTCGCCCGACACCGGCGATTGGCCGGAGCGGGAAACACGAGCGGCACTTCTGGCGCAACTACGCCGCCGGGCTGCTGCTGATGTTCGGGCACGTGCAGGCGATGCTGTTCTACGCGGCCCTGCTGCCGGGCTTCGTCGACCTCTCGACGCTGGGCGCGGCCGACCTCCTGCTGCTCGTCGTCATGCTGATCGTCGTGATCGGCGGGGTTAATACCGGCTACGCGCTCCTGGCATCCCGCGCGCGAGGTTTCTTCGCCGACGAGCGGGCGCAAGTCGCATTACGGCGCGCCGCAGGGACGCTGATGTTCGCCGCCGCGGCGTTGGTCGTGAGCCGGTGATACGATCCGCCCATGGCCAAACCAACGATCACCAACATCGCCGTGTTCTGCGACTTCGAGAACGTCGCGCTCGGCGTCCGCGACGCGAAGTACTCGAAATTCGACATCGGCAAGGTGCTCGAGAAGCTGCTGCTCAAGGGCAGCATCGTCGTCAAGAAGGCCTACTGCGACTGGGAGCGCTACAAGGAATTCAAGGCGCCGATGCACGAAGCCTCGTTCGAGCTGATCGAGATCCCGCACGTGCGGATGTCGGGCAAGAACTCGGCCGACATCCGCATGGTCGTCGACGCGCTCGACCTCTGCTACACGAAGTCGCACGTCGACACGTTCGTGATCGTCAGCGGCGACTCCGACTTCTCGCCGCTCGTCAGCAAGCTGCGCGAGAACAACAAGCTCGTGATCGGCGTAGGCGTCAAGAGCTCGACGTCCGACCTGCTGATCGCCAACTGCGACGAGTTCATCTACTACGACGACCTGGTGCGCAAGGACGAGCAGCGGCGCGGCCGGCGCCGGGCACCGGCCAAGCAGCCGTCACAGCCGGCAGCGAAGCAGGCCGAGCTCGCGCCACCACCGGTGGCCGCCGAGACGCCGCGCTCCGAGGACGAGAAGAAGCAGGAAGCGTTCGACCTCGTGCTCGCCACGATCGAGGCGCTGGCCGAGGACCGCGAGGAAGACGAGAAGATCTGGGGATCGATGATCAAGCAGGCGCTGAAGCGCCAGCGCCCGGGCTTCAACGAGACCTACCACGGCTTCCGCAGCTTCAGCCAGCTGCTCGAGGAAGCGCAGGCGCGCAAGCTGATCGAGATCGAGAAGGACGAGAAGTCCGGCGGTTACGTCGTCAAGGCGATCGCGAGCTGATGGCCATGGCCGGCAGCGAAGCGCCCGAGACGCTGCGCAGCCTGGTCCGCGAATACGCCCGGCCGGATCCTCGCCGGGCGCTCTGGCAGCTCGCCAACACGTTGCCGCCGTTCGTCGCGCTGTGGACGCTCGCGGTGCTGCTGTTCGAGTGGAGCGGCGGCTGGTCGCTGCTGCTCGTGCTGCCGGTCGCGGGGCTCTACATCCGGCTGTTCATCATCCAGCACGACTGCGGGCACGGCTCGTTCTTCGCCAGCGCGCGCCTGAACCGCGCGGTCGGCGCGGTGCTCGGCCTGCTCACGTTCTTCCCGTTCGCGTACTGGCGCAAGACGCACGCGATCCACCACGCCACCTCGGGCAACCTCGACCGGCGCGGCCTCGGCGACATCCAGACGCTGACGGTGCGCGAGTACCAGTCGCTATCCGCGCCCCGCCGACTCGCCTACCGGCTCTATCGCAGCATGCCGGTGCTGCTCGGCATCGGGCCGCTCTACCAGATCCTGATCAAGCACCGGATCCCGTTCGACCTGCCGCTGGCCTGGCGCGCCGAATGGGCCAGCGCGCTGTGGAACAACCTCGCACTCGCGGTCGCGGGGTTCGCGTTGTGCTGGATCTTCGGCTGGCAGGCGGTGCTGGCCGTGCAGCTGCCGCTGCTGCTGATCGCCGGCGCGGCCGGCGTGTGGCTTTTCTACGTGCAGCACCAGTTCGAGCGAACCTACTGGGTACGGCAGGAGCGATGGCAGGCCGATGCGGCGGCGATGGCCGGCAGCTCGTTCTACGACCTGCCGCGCGTGGCGCACTGGTTCACCGGCAACATCGGTTACCACCACATCCACCATCTCTCGAGCCGGGTGCCGAACTACCGGTTGCGGGAGTGCTTCGAGTCCAGCCCGCGCCTGCAGGCGGCGCCGCGGCTGACGATCCGGGACAGCCTGCGCTGTGCCCGACTGAAGCTGTGGGACGAGGACGCGCAGAAGCTGGTCGGCTTCCCAGGATGGCGCGCCCGACAGGATTCGAACCTGTGACCCCTGCCTTCGGAGGGCAGTACTCTATCCAACTGAGCTACGGGCGCGTGGCTTGAGCCCCTGAAAAGGGGCGGGAATCATAGCCCCGGCGCCGGGCCGCGTCCATTTCCCGGGGCGCGCGACACGCCAATCGGCACGCTATACTTCGCGGCCTCGTTTCGCCCTGATCCCTGGAGCCATCGTGAGCGCCTCGCACGACCGCAAGTTCTTCGACACTTTCATGCTGGTGCTGGGCATCCTGCTCGGCGTGACGATCGGCCTGATCATCCTCGCCCGCCTGATCGCCGGGCCCAACCTGCTGCAGCACAAGAGCGAAGACCCGGTCTTCCAGCAGGAGTTGCTGGCGCGCATCGCGCCGGTCGCGCGGGTCGCCGTCGCCGGCGCGGACAACTCGGCGCTCGCCGCACCCGCGCCGGCGGCTGCCGCCGAAGCCGTCGCCGCGGCGGAGGACCTGCCGGGCGAGACCGTCTACAACCAGGCTTGCGTCGCCTGCCACGGGGCCGGCATCGCCGGGGCCCCCAAGCTGGGCGACGTGGCGGCCTGGGCGCCGCGCATCGCGCAGGGCGCGGATACGCTGCATACGCACGCGCTGCAGGGTTACCAGGGCAAGGGCGGCTACATGCCGCCGAAGGGCGGCCGCACCGACCTGTCCGACCAGTCGGTCATCAATGCCGTGGACTACATCGTCGCTGCGTCGCAGTGACGAACGGATGAAAGGGTTGCGGCCCAGCCTGTTCGCGTCGCTGCTCGCCGGCCTGCTCGCGGCGGGTTGTGCTGCGACGCCACCGCAGCCCGAGTCGATGCGCGACCCGGGCGCGGATTTCGCGTCCTTCGCGACCTTCAGCTGGGCGCCGAACCCGGGCGCGGACGGCGCGGACCAGCCGTTGCGGCTCCTCGACCAGAACATTCGCGCGGCCATTGCCAGCGAATTGCAGCGGCGCGGCTACTCGCAGGACGACGCGAACCCCGACCTGCGCATCGCCTACGAGACCGCGAGCGCCACCAAGATCGAGGACAGTCCCGTCCGCGTCGGCGTCGGCATGGGCAGCTGGGGCGGCAGCTTCGGCAGTTCCGTGAACGTGAGCAGCTCGAGCGTGCGCAACTACCAGGAAGGCACGCTCGTGATCCACGCGATCGACGTCGCACGCAACGCCGAGGTCTGGCAAGGGCGCATTTCGAGCCGGATTGGCAAGGGGAGCCTCGAGCCAGCGGCCGTGACCACCGCGGTGCAGGCCGCGATGCGGGACTTCCCGGCGCGTCAGTCTTCCGACTGACGGAAATCCACGCCGAGCGAGCGCAGCTTGCGATACAGGTGCGTGCGCTCCATGCCCACGCGCTTCGCGAGCTGGCCGACCTTGCCGCCGCAGAGCTGCAGTTGCTGCGTCAGGTAGGCGCGCTCGAAGTGCTCGCGGGCTTCGCGCAGCGGCAGCGAGAGCAGGTCCTGCTTGACGAGCGGCTCGTCCACGGTCGCCTGTGACGAGATCTCGCGCTCGATCTCGTCGAGCCGGATGTCGTCGGTGCCCCCGCCGATCAACAGGCGGTGGACCAGGTTCTTCAGCTCGCGCATGTTGCCCGGCCACGGGTAGTTGCGCAGCCGGTTCTGCGCGGCCACGCTGAAGCGCCGGAACGGCAGCCGCTGGTCATCGACGAGCCGGTCGACGTAGTAACGCAGCAGCTCGGGCACGTCCTCCGCGTAGTCGCGCAACGGCGGCACGCGCAGGCTCAGCACGTTCAGCTGCGACAGCAGGTCCTGGCGGAACGGCTCGCTGCCGCGGCTCTCGAACCCGGGTTGCGCCGAGCAGATCATCCGCGCGTCGCATCTCACCGGCGTGGCGCCGCCCTGCCGCGTGAAGCTGCCCGTGTCGAGCGCGGCGAACAGCAGCCGCTGGGCCGTCGGCGCGAGATCACCGAGCTCGTTGATGAACAGCACGCCGCGCTCGGCCTGCTCGAGCAGACCCTTGTGGACCGCGCCGGCCACTTCGGTCCCGTAGAACGCAGCAGCGGCGCTTTCGTCCGTGATCGCCCCGGCGGAGACGGCGACGAACGGGCCTGCGGAGCGAGGACTGAGCGAGTGAATGTAGCGGGCAAAAGCCTCGCGCCCCGTGCCGGGCTCGCCGGTGATCAGCACCGGGGCCTCGTGCGGCGCCAGTTGCTTGGTCTGTTCGCGCAGCTCGCGCATCCGCTGGCTGCGACCGACCGGGGCGAGCAGCGGCGGCAGCAGGCTGCGCGCGCCCTTCTTGCGGCGCCCGCCCTCCTCGAGCGCGCTGCGCACCGTGCGCAGCAGCTTGGCGAGCGACAGCGGCTTCTCGACGTAATCGACGGCACCAAGCCGCGTGGCCTCGACCGCGGTCTCGACCGTGCCGTGGCCCGACATCATGACGACCGGCGCAGCGAGCGACTGCGCCTGCTGCCACTCCCGCAGCAGACTGATGCCGTCGGTGTCGGGCATCCAGATGTCGAGCAACACGAGATCGGGTGCCTGCCGGGCACAGGCGGCGCGCGCCTCCGCGGCGTCCGCGGCCACGTCCACCGTATAGCCTTCCTCGGACAGGATCTCCTGCACGAGTTCGCGGATGTCGGCCTCGTCGTCCACCACCAGAATCCGCGCGTTGCTCATGCACGCTCCCTCCTGGGCTCCGGCCTGCGCGCATCGCGCTGGACGGCCTGGCCCTGCATTGATTCGTTCAACGGCAGCTCGATGCGCACTCGCGCGCCCCCCTGGGCGCGATTGTCCGCCTCGACGTGCCCCCCGTGTTCCTCGACGATCTTGCGCACGATGGCGAGGCCGAGCCCGGTGCCGCGGGCCTTGGTCGTGACGTACGGATCGAAGACCTGGCCGATCAGCTCGCGCTGGAAACCGGGCCCGTTGTCCTCGACCGAAATCTCGGCGACTTCCTCATTGCCGCGGGCGCCGAGCCGCGTGGTGACGGAGATCTCGCCGCCCGGCTGGCCCTCGAGCGCCTCGACCGCGTTGGTCAGCAGGTTGTGCAGCAACTGCCGCAGCCGCCCGGGATCCGCGGAGACGCTCGACAGCGACGGGTCGAGCGACACCTTGAGCGCGACGCCCCGGCCCGTGGCCTGCGCGCGGTAGAGGTCCGTCACCTCGGTCAGCAGCTGGTTCAGGTTGACGCGCGCCATCTCGAAGCGCGGCGCGCGCGCGTATTCGCTGAACGCGTTGACCATCTCCTTCATCGCCTCGACCTGCTGCACGATCGTCTCGGTGCCGCGATCGAGCAGCTGGGCGTCCTTCTCGTTCATCGATGGCAGCAGCTTGTGCCGCATCCGTTCCGCCGAGAGGCGGATCGGCGTGAGCGGGTTCTTGATCTCGTGTGCGAGCCGGCGCGCGACCTCGCCCCAGGCCGCCTCGCGCTGCGCCTGCAGCATGACCGTGATGTCGTCGAACACCAGCACGTAGCCGCCCGCCGCCTCGTCTTCGCTCGGCAGCGGGGTGCAGGCGCACATCAGCACGCGGCGGCCCATGCCGCCCTGGAACGTGAACTGCTCGCGCCACTCGACGTCGCCGGCGGCAATTCGCGCGCGGCAGGCTTCCGAGAACTGGCGCAACAGCCCGTCGGTGGACCCGATCTCGGCAAACCGGTTGCCGACGCAGCCCTCGAGGTCCTCGCCGAGGATCATGCTCGCCGCCCGGTTCGCCGTGCGCACGCGCAGGTCCGGCTCGAGCGAGACGACGCCGGTCGAGAGGCGGGCCAGGATGACCGCGAGGTTGGCGCGCTCGGTTTCCGCGGCCTGCTGCGCGCTCTGCTGGTCCTCGCGGGCCCTGCGCAGGCGACGCGTCATGTCGTTGAACGAATGCACCAGGAAGCCCATCTCGTCGTGCGACGTGAGCGGCAGGCGCAGGTCGAGGTCGCCCTGTGCGACGGCGCGCGTGCCCTTGACGAGGTCCTGGATCGGTTGCACCAGCCGCTGCGCCGTGAAGATCGCCCCGTACCAGGCCGCGAGCAGCGACAGCAGCAGCACGACGGTCAGCGTCAGGATGAAGCTCGCCTTGAGCGGCTTGCGCAGGAAGTCCTTCTCGCCGAACTGCTGGTAGGCCGCCTGCACGGTGTCGGCCAGCGCGCCGAGTCGCTCGGCGACCGGATAGATCGCCTGCAGCACCATCCGCCCGCGTCCAGACGAGGCGCCACTGAGCGGCACGGCGGTCCGCACGACGTAGCCGCCCTCCGCCTGCGGCTCGAGACTGACGAAGGGCCGGCCCTGGCGCACCTGCAGCAGCACCTCGCTCGGCACCTCGTCCGGCACGACCTCCGACGACGGACCCTTGCTCACCGCGACCACGGCACCGCTCTCCGTCGACACGATCAGCTCGAGCGCGCCCGACTGCCGGCGCAGCCGCTCGAGCGGACCGGGCGTCGGCCCGCCGACCATCGACAATTCGTCGGCAATCGCCTCGGTGCTCGCGAGTTGCTCGCGCATGCGCGTCTCGAGCGCCGAGCGGGACAGCACCAGCGCATCGTCGAGGCTCTGGCGGATCTCGACGTTGAACCAGCTGTCGATGCCGCGGTTCAGGAACTGCACCGCGAAGAAGTACACGAGCAGGATCGGCAGCGTGGCCAGCACGCCGAAGATCCACACCATGCGCGCCTTGAGCCGCGAGCCGATCACGTGGCCGCGCCAGTCGCGCACCAGCTGGCCGAGCTTCGTGGCGAGCAGCCCCACCAGCACGACGAGGCCCGCGACGTTGATCATCAGGATCCACGGATGCAGGCGGCTGAACTGCTCGGAGTTCTGCGCGGTCTGCGCCATGAACAGGATCGCCGCGAGCCAGAGCAGCCCGCCGAATCCGATCACGACCGCGGACGCGGCGCGCTTCAGTGACGGTGCGTCCATGCGTACCACTCGCTGGTGGCGCTCCAGTCGTCCGTCCAGAACAACAGCCAGTTGAGCGCGTCGGGCGCCGTACGCATGTCGATCTCGGCGCGCACGCGGAATTCATAGGTCGGCCCGGGCTCGAGCAGCGACGAATCGATCAGCGGCAGGCCGCGCACCTCAGCGACCCGCTCGAGCGCGCCATCGAGCGCGCCGTGATCGAACTGCTCGCCGGTGTTGAGGTTGCGGACCAGGTAGCGCTGGCTCAACGCGTGGTAGCTGAGCTCGAAGCTCTGCACGATCGACGCGACTTCCGGGTCGGGCAGGTAGCGTCGCACGCGACCGATCTCGATCTGGTAATTGAGGCGCAGCGTCAGTCCGGCATCGATGGCTCGCCGGGCGCCGCCGGGCACCGACAGATCGAGCCGGGCGTCGAGTTCGTAGACGCCGTCGTCGAGCGCGATCGAGGCGTTGCGCACCTCGACCCGGGTCGCGGCCTGCACGGCCGGGACCACCAGCGTTGCGAGAAAGCAAAACAGCCACACGCGGCGACGGGCTGGTGCGCGCCGCCACTCCCGACCGGGCGTGTGGTTGCTGTTGCTCATTCCCAACGTTCAGGCAGGCCTGACGAGGCAAGCATAATAGAAGCCGTCCATTCCGGCTGCCCCGGGCAGGTTCAGGTAGCCCGGGCCGGCCGACCCGGCCGCGCCGGGCCCCCAGCCCTGGGTCAGCAGCGCCGTCCGATCCTCGGCTCCGGGGGCGTCCCGCAGGAACCCGGCGACGACGGCCTCGTTCTCGGCCCACAGCACGGAGCAGCTCGTGTAAAGCAACGTGCCGCCGGGCGCGAGCAGGCCCCAGGCCGCGCGCAGCAAGTCGCGTTGCCGGCGCGCCAGCGGCGGGATGTCGCTCGCGCGGCGCAGCAACTTGATGTCGGGGTGCCTGCGGATCACGCCAGTCGCCGAGCACGGCACGTCGAGCAGGATCCGGTCGTAGGCCTGGCCGTCCCACCAATCCGACGGCGCAGCGAGGTCGCCGGCACGCACGTCCGCGCTCAGGCCCAGTCGCGCGAGATTCTCGTGTACCCGGTCGAGCCGCGCTGCCGAGACATCGAGCGCCGTGACGTGGCAGGGACCGCCGACCCGCTCGAGGATGTGGCAGGTCTTGCCTCCGGGGGCGGCACAGGCGTCGAGGATCCGCTCGCCGGGCTGCGGCGCCAGCAGTTCGACCGCGAGCTGCGCAGCCGCATCCTGCACCGACACGTGTCCGGCCGCGAAGCCGGGCAGCGTGCGCACGTCGGCCGCTGGCTCGATCCGCAACGCGTCGGGAGCGTGTGGATGCCGCTCCGCCTGCCAGCCTGCAGCCACCAACGCTGCCTGATAATCGGTCACGCTGGCGCGCTGCCGGTTGACGCGCAGCCACATGGGCGGATGCGCGTTGTTGGCCTCCAGGATCGCAACGGCGGCAGCCGGGTCGCTCTCGCTGCAGCGCCTCGACGAACCAGCGCGGATGCGCAGTGCGCACGGCGAGGTCTGCGTCCACGGCCCGCAGCACGGCCGCTCTCTCACGCTGGAATCGCCGCAGCACCGCATTGACGAAGCCGGCGCCGCGCGCGAAGCCGAGCTCGCGTGCCGCATTGACGGTCTCGGCGACCGCGGCGTGCTCGGCCGTCTCACCGGACAGCAGCTGGAACAGGCCGACCTCGAGCAGCGCGCGCAGCTCCGGCTGCATCCGGTCCACCGGGCGTTCCGTGAGCCGGGCCAGGATCTCGATCAGCCGGAAGTGCCAGCGCAACGTGCCGTAGGCGAGCGAACGCTTCAGGCCGCGCGCCGAGCCCTCGTCCGCATCGCCGGCGAGCAGGTCATCGAGCGAGCGGCCGCCGTCCGCGGTCTGCGAGACGAGACGAGCCGCCGCGGCGCGGATCTGGGCGGGCGTGGGGGTCGGGCTCATTCGCCCAATCGTGCGCCAGCGAGCGGGTGCGCGTTGAGAAACTCGGCCGCCGTCATCGCGCGGCGGCCGGCCAGCTGCACGCGATGCAGTTGCAGGGCGCCCTCGCCGGTAGCGACCAGCAACCGCCCGCCATCGGCCTCGAGGACCCGGCCGGGCTCGCCGCCGCCGTCCGCCGCGACGCTCTCGGCCTCCCAGATGCGCAGCTGCTGGCCCTGCCAGCGCGTCTCCGCGACCGGCCACGGATTGAACGCGCGCACCTGCCGGTCGATCTGCGCCGACGACTGCCGCCAGTCGATGACGGCCTCCTGCTTGCGAATCTTGGCCGCGTAGGTCGCGCCTTCGTCCGGCTGCCGGACGGCCGCGAGCCGGCCGGCCAGGAATTGCTCGACTGCGGCCACGATGGACTCGGCGCCGAGGGCCGCCAGCCGGTCGTGCAACTGTCCGCCGTTCTCGCGCGCGCCGATCGGCAGCGGCCGGACCAGCAACATGGGCCCGGTGTCGAGGCCGGCGTCCATCTGCATGATCGTGATGCCGGTCGTCGTGTCGCCGGCGAGGATGGCGCGCTGGATCGGGGCGGCGCCGCGCCAGCGCGGCAGCAGCGACGCATGGATGTTCCAGCAACCCAGGCGCGGCACGGCCAGGATCGCGGGCGGCAGGATCAGTCCATAAGCCACGACCACCATCAGCTCGGGCCGGTACGCGGCGAGATCGGCGGCCGCCTCGGGGGTGCGCAACGTCGCGGGCTGCTCGAGCGGCAGGCCGAGCTCGACGGCGCGACGCTTGACGGGACTTTCGTTCAGCGTCTGTCCGCGACCTGCGGGCCGGTCCGGCTGCGTGTACACGGCCGCAATCTCGTGACCCGCAGCGTGCAGCGCGTCGAGCGCGGGCACGGCGAAGTCCGGCGTGCCGGCGAAAACGATGCGCAGCCGATCAGTCATCGATCATTGCGGCACGGCGGCCCGCCGTGCCCGCCGTCAGATGACGGGAACCTTGGAGCGATCCGCCACGGACGGGGACGGCGCCCGGTCGCGACGCTCCTTCTCGAGCTTCTTGCGAATGCGCGTGCGCTTGAGCTCCGAGAGGTAGTCGACGAACAGCTTGCCCTCCAGGTGATCCATTTCGTGCTGGATGCAGACGGCGAGCAGGCCATCGGCTTCGATCTCGAACGGCCGCCCGTCCCGGCCGAGCGCGCGGACGACGATGCGCGCCGAGCGCGTGCTGAGCTTGTCGAAAATGCCCGGCACCGACAGGCAGCCTTCCTCGGCCTCGGTCTTGCCCTCGCGCTCGATGACCTCCGGATTGATGAAGACCATCGGCTGGTCCTGCTCCTTGGAGACGTCGGCGACGAGGACCCGCTGGTGCACGTTGACCTGGGTCGCCGCGAGACCGACGCCGGGGGCCGCGTACATGGTCTCGAGCATGTCGTCGATCAGCCGGCGCACCCGGTCGTCGACGGTCGCGACCGGCACCGCGCGGGTGCGCAGCCGGGGATCGGGATACTCGAGGATGGTGAGCTTCGCCATTCTTTTGAAAATGCTGCTAAAGTTAAGTAACGCTTGGATTTAGCGACTGCCGCCACGCTGCCATAACCTGCCGCCCGCCGACGGCTTTGCCCGACTGAGACGTGGTCGGCAGCCGGCCCGAGGCGGCTCGGATTATAAGGCGACGGTCGCGACCCCGACACCCGATGGAGATAGGGATGGATCGTAACCTGCGCCTCACGACAAATCATTCGGCCAGCCGGCGCTCCTGGATCCGGGCGGGAGCCTTAGGGCTGGCCGTCGCGGGTTTCGGGCTGGCGCTCGGGGCCGGCACCCCGCAGCCGGCCTTCGCCCAGGTCTCCGGCACCTCGATGTCGGTGCCGCTGGCGGCCGACGCGCCGGATCGTTATGTCGTCAAGCGCGGCGATACCCTCTGGGACATCGCCGGCGTGTTCCTGCGTGATCCCTGGTTCTGGCCGGAGATCTGGTACGTCAACCCGGCGATCAGCAACCCCCACCTGATCTTCCCCGGCGACGTGCTGAACCTCGTCTACGTGGACGGCAAGCCACGCCTGACGCTCGAGCGCGGCGAGACGGTCCGCCTCTCGCCGCAGATGCGCTCCGAGCTGTTGTCGAGCGCGATCCGGGCGATTCCGTACGACCTGCTGATGGACTTCGTCCGCCGGCCGCAGTTGCTGGATCGCGAGACCGCACGCCGGCAGCCGCACGTGGTCGGCATGCGCAACCGCCACATCATCGGCAGCGACCAGAACGAGATCTACGCGCGGGGCCTCGGCGAGGTGCCGGTCGGCTCGCGTTACACGATCATCAACGTCGGCAACGAGCTGCGCGACCCGGACGACGGCGACCTGCTCGGCTACATGGGCCATTTCGCCGGCACCGGCCAGGTCCTCGACACGTCGACGACCGGACGGCGCGACGAGCCGATCACGCACCTGCGGGTCATCGAGTCCGGGCGCGAGATCCTGCAGGGGGATCGCCTGTTCCCGGCCGAGGTCGACGTCGGCGCGGACTTCGTGCCGAGCGCGCCGAGCAACAAGGACATCAACGGTCGCGTGGTGGCCGTCGTGGGCGGCGTCTATGTGGCCGGCCGAGTACCAGGTGCTCGCGGTCAATCGCGGCACGCGGGACGGGCTGATCCCGGGCAACGTGCTGGCGATCTTCGACCAGGGTGAAACCGTCGCGGACCGTGCCAGCGCGTCGTTCTGGCGGCGCAATGCGTCGAATTACGAGAACGTCCGCCTGCCGAAGGAGCGCAGCGCGTCGGTGCTGCTGTTCTCGGTGCACGAGCGGATGAGCTACGGGCTGGTCGTCGATTCGACGCAGGTGATCCGGATCGGCGACTACCTGAAGCACCCGGCGTTCGGCCACCGCGACACCGGGCAGTCGGACTTCATTCCCCGCTGATCCACACGGCGTTCGCGCAGAACCGCGCGAACGCGGCAGATTCTCGAAAGCCTGCCGGGAGCGATCCCGGTAGGCTTTTTTCATGGACGACCCGAAGCCGTGGCTGACCCTTGCCCGCGTGCCGGGGCTGCACGCCGGCCGGCTGGCCGGCGCAGCAGCGAATCCACTCGCGTGGCTCGCAGACTCGCGCACCGCGCTCGCGCGGCAAGGTTTCAGCGAGGCGGCGATCACGGCGCTGCACAACCCCGACCCGCGCGGCCTCGATCGTGACGAAGCCTGGCTCGCAGGCCCGGGCCGCAGCCTCGTCACCTGGGGCTCGGCCGACTACCCGCCGCTGCTCGCGGCCATTCCCGACGCGCCGCTGGTGCTGTTCGTCGAGGGAGCGACGGCAGCGCTGTCGCTACCCCAGCTGGCGATCGTCGGCAGCCGCAACCCGACGCAACTGGGCCGCGACACGGCCGAGCAGTTCGCGCGCCACCTGGCCGGGGCGGGCTTCGCCATCACGAGCGGGCTCGCACTCGGCATCGACGCGGCCAGTCACCGCGGTGCGCTGCAGGCTGGCGGCTGGACGGTCGCGGTGCTCGGCTGCGGTCCAGACACCATTTATCCCCGTGAGAACGCAGCGCTGGCCGAGGCGGTCGCGGCCCACGGCGCGATCGTTTCCGACCTGCCCACGGGCACGCCACCGCTGAAGCAGCACTTCCCGCGTCGCAATCGCATCATCAGCGGCCTGTCGGTGGGCACGCTGGTCGTCGAAGCGGCGCTGCAGAGCGGCTCGCTGATCACCGCGCGGCTCGCCGCCGAGCAGGGTCGCGAGGTGTTCGCGATCCCCGGCTCGATCCACAACCCGATGGCGCGCGGCTGCCACCGCCTGCTCCGGCAGGGTGCCCAGCTGGTCGAAACCGCGGACGACGTGTTCGCCGAGCTCGGCGCCCTGCTCGGCGGCCTCCGCCCCAGGCGCAATCGGAAGCACCTGACGCACAACGAGTTTCTGGCCCCAAGTTGGACAAGGACTACGAAATCCTGTTAGATGCGCTCGGCTTCGCGCCGGCCAGCATCGACTCGCTCGTCGCGCGCAGCGGGCTCGCAGCCGACGCGGTTGCATCCATGCTGCTCATCCTCGAACTCGACGGACGGGTAGCCCAACAGCCCGGCGGCTCGTACTGCCGGCGACTGGCGGGGAAGTAAGGAATGAAGGAAGGCGTTCTCGACATCCTGATCTATCTCTTCGAGAACTACTTCGACGGCGAACTGGACGACGGCGACGAGCCCGACCGCGAGACCCTGAAGCAGGAACTCGAGCACGCCGGCTTCCCGGCAGGCGAAGTCGAGCGGGCCCTGTGCTGGCTCGAGGACCTCGCGACCGATCCGTCGCGCTCCGGGCCGGCCCCGGGGGCGCGGGCGATCCGCGTGTTCGGCGCGCTGGAGCAGGCCCGCCTCGACACCGATTGCCGCGGCTTCCTGGTGCACCTCGAGAACGTCGGCATCCTCTCGCCGACGCAGCGCGAGCTGGTCATCGACCGACTGATGGCGCTCGAGGGCGACGACATCGACATCGAGAAGCTCAAGTGGGTCGTGCTGATGGTGCTGTTCAGCCAGCCCGGGCAGGAAACCGCGTTCTCCCGGATGGAGGACCTGGTGTTCGAGGACCGGTCCGGGGCGGTGCATTGACGGCCGCCCGGGCGGCGCCCGAGACGGATGCCGCGGACTGCCGCGGCATGATCGTTTTTGGGGTACGTGATTTTTTGCAGGGAACATGAGCAAGAACCTCGTCATCGTCGAATCGCCGGCCAAGGCGAAAACCATCAAGAAGTACCTGGGCAAGGACTTCGAGGTGATGGCGTCCTACGGCCACGTGCGCGACCTGGTGCCCAAGGAGGGCGCGGTCGATCCCACGCGGCAGTTCGCGATGCGCTGGGAGCTGATCGACAAGAACAAGAAGCACGTCGACGCGATCGCGCGCGCGGTCAAGAAGGCCGACGCGCTGTATCTGTCGACCGACCCCGACCGCGAGGGGGAAGCGATCTCGTGGCACCTGTTCGAGCTGCTCAAGGACAGCGGCGCGCTCGACGGCAAGGCCGTGCACCGCAGCGTGTTCTACGAGATCACGAAGAACGCCGTGCAGGAGGCCGTCGACAATCCGCGCGAGATCGCCGAGGAACTGGTCAAGGCCTACCTCGCGCGGCGCGCGCTCGACTACCTGGTCGGCTTCAACCTCTCGCCGCTGCTGTGGAAGAAGGCCGGGCTCTCCGGCGCTTCCGCAGGTCGCGTGCAGAGCCCGGCGCTGCGGATGATCTGCGAGCGCGAGGAGGAAATCCTCGCGTTCGTGCCGCGTGAGTACTGGACCGTCGAGGCCGAGGCCGAGAAGGCTGCGCAGCCGTTCGCGGCCAAGCTCACCGAGTTCGGCGGCGAGAAGGTCGAGCAGTTCACGATCACCGACGGCGCCCGCGCCGAGCAGGTGCGGCGTGCGCTGGAGACGGCCGCCGGCGGCACGCTGACGGTCGCGAGCGTCGAGAAGAAGCAGCGCAAGCGCAATCCGTCGCCGCCGTTCACGACCTCGACGCTGCAGCAGGAAGCCTCGCGCAAGCTCGGCTTCGGCGCGCAGCGCACGATGCGCACCGCGCAGCGGCTGTACGAGGGCGTCGACTTCGGCGAAGGCCCGGTGGGCCTGATCACCTACATGCGCACCGACTCGGTGAGCCTCGCCGGCGAGGCGATCGGCGACATCCGCAGGGCGATCGCGGGGATCTACGGCGCCGAGGCCGTGCCGGCCTCGCCGCGCCAGTACCGCACCAAGTCGAAGAACGCGCAGGAGGCCCACGAGGCCATCCGGCCGACCTCTGCGTCGCGCACGCCCGAGCAACTCGCGGGCAAGCTCGACCCGGACCAGCACCGGCTCTACACGCTGATCTGGCGTCGCGCGGTGGCGAGCCAGATGGAAGCCGCCGTGTTCGATACCGTCGCCGTCGATCTCTCGGCGGGCACGGGCAACACGTTCCGCGCGAACGGCTCGACGCTGGTCTCGCCCGGGTTCCTCGCGGTCTATCGCGAGAGCTTCGACGACGTGACGCTCGACGACGAGGACGACCGGCGGCTGCCGGCGCTCGAAACCGGCGACCGCGTGAAGCTGCTCGCGATCAAGCCCGAGCAGCACTTCACCGAGCCGCCGCCGCGATTCTCCGAGGCGAGCCTCGTCAAGGCGCTCGAGGAGTACGGCATCGGCCGGCCCTCGACCTACGCGAGCATCATCCAGACGCTGCTCTACAAGAAGTACTGCGAGCTGCTGAACAAGCGCTTCGTGCCGACCGACCTCGGCAAGATCGTCAACCGGTTCCTGACGGGGAATTTCGAGCGCTACGTCGACTTCGGCTTCACCGCCGCGATGGAGGACGAGCTCGACAACATCTCGCGCGGCGAAGAGGAATGGATCCCCGTGCTCGATCGCTTCTGGGCCGGGCTCAAGAAGCAGATCGACGACGTCGAGGCCAACGTGACGCGCTCCGACGTCGCGATGGCGCGCGACATCGGCATCGACCCGGTGTCCGGCCGGCCGGTCAGCGTGCGCTACGGCAAGTACGGCGCGTTCGTGCAGATGGGCACCCGCGACGACGAGGAGAAGCCGAAGTTCGCGAGCCTGAAGCCCGGCCAGCGGATGGACGATCTGACGCTCGCCGACGCGCTCGAGCTGTTCCAGTTGCCGCGGACGCTCGGCGCGATGCCGGACGGCCAGCCGATCAAGGTGGCCGTGGGACGCTTCGGGCCGTACGCGCAGTACGGCACGAAGAAGTACGTGTCGCTCAAGAAAGAGGACGACCCGTACACGATCACGCTCGAGCGCGCGATCGAGCTGATCCACGAGAAGCAGCAGATCGAGGCGAACCGGATCATCCGCGAGTTCCCCTCGGCCGGCATCCAGGTGCTGAACGGGCGCTACGGTCCGTACATCACCGACGGCAAGAAGAACGGCAAGATCCCGAAGGATCGCGAACCCGCGTCGCTGACGCTCGAGGAGTGCCAGGCGATCATCGCGGCCGCGCCGGTGCGCACGGGGCGGTGGGCGAAGAAGACCGGGACTGGCGAAGAACGTTTCCGCGGAAACGCCGGCGGAGAAGCCGAAGAAGAAAGCGGCCAGGAAGAAGGCTGCGCCGAAGAAGAAGGCGGCTGCGAAGAAGAAGACCTGATCGTCGGGGGTGTCAGCGCCTTGCGGGCTCGCCCCGGAGCAGCCCGCGCACCGACAAGTCCTCGTCCAGGGCTTCCCAGCGGATGCCCTCTCCGCTGCCGATCAGGCGCCAGTCGGCACGCTCGGCTGCCGTGGCGCTCAGCAGTCGTGGGAACCAGGCGAGCGGGACAGACAGGGTCCGGCCATCGCTGAGAGCCACGATGAGCTCATCATCCGTGCACTCGACGGATGTGGCCCGGGGCACGACATCAACGGCCGAAGAAGTCATTCCACGCCTCCAGCAGGAACTTGCGGTTCAACCTGACGAACCACTCGAGATCTCGAAGCTCGCGAGGCTTCAGTCGTGAGGAGCCTACCAGAGCCACTGGGGTCAACCAATATTTGGCTTCACCGTCTGCTGATTCGACATGGACGTGCGGAGGCTCCGACCCCTCGTTGCTGTAGAAGAAGAATCTCCAGCGTCCATTTCGAAGAATGGTGGGCATCACGCTTGCCTGCCGATGTGTGGCACGAGTCTGCCCATGACTCCGGATGACCACCTGCTGCATTTCGGTTGGTTGAATCAGAAATTGTCGGTAATCTCCATCACCCCTCATTCGTGGGACTGCTGCAATCGTATGAGCGCCTCCGTACCCTCCACTGCCGCCGTCATCACCTACCTCCGCTCGCTGCACGACTCGATCACGAGCGCGCTCGAGCAGGCGGACGGAGGCGCGACGTTCCGCCGTGATTCCTGGGTGCGCCCTGAGGGCGGCGGCGGCGAGAGCCGCGTGCTGCGTGAAGGCAAGGTCTTCGAACAGGCCGGCATCAACTTCTCGCACGTGATGGGCGGCCAGCTGCCCGCCTCCGCCACCGCACAGCGACCGGAGCTTGCAGGCGCGAGCTTCGAGGCGACCGGCGTGTCGCTGGTGATCCACCCGCGCAACCCGTACGTGCCGACCTCGCACGCCAACGTGCGCTACTTCGTCGCGATCAAGGACGGCGAGCCCGCGGCCTGGTGGTTCGGCGGCGGCTTCGACCTGACGCCTTACTACCCGTTCGAGGAGGACGTGGTGCACTGGCATCGTGCCGCGAAAGCCGCGTGCGATCCGTTCGGGCCGGACGTCTATGCGAAGTACAAGGACTGGTGCGACCGCTACTTCTTCCTGAAGCACCGCAACGAGACCCGCGGCGTGGGCGGATTGTTCTTCGACGATCTCAACGAGTGGGGCTTCGAGAAGTCGTTCGCGTTCATGCGCAGCGTCGGCGATCACTACGTGCCGGCGTACCTGCCGATCGTCGAGAAACGGAAGGACACGCCCTACGGCGAGCGCGAGCGGAACTTCCAGCTCTATCGGCGGGGACGTTATGTTGAATTCAACCTCGTCTACGACCGCGGCACGATCTTCGGGCTGCAGACGGGCGGGAGGATCGAGTCGATCCTGATGTCGCTGCCGCCGCTGGTGCGGTGGGAATACGACTACAAGCCGGAGCCGGATACGCCCGAAGCGCGTCTTTACAGCGATTTTCTGCGGCCGCGGGACTGGCTCGGCCGAACAGAGCGGCTCAAATGCGATTTAGGACGCCCTCACCCGCCCGCGTGCCACGCCTTGCCGGAGCGATAGGCAGTTGCGCGCCACGGCGTCTCGCCTGTTATGTCGCGCCGCACTGCAGCGGCGAACCGGCGCATCTTGTTTTCATAGCGCGACCTGCGTACGTTTCGCCCCTTGGCAACGGTCGAAGGGCACACCCGTCGTGAGGCGGGGCCGCAAAGCCACAGCTCTTGCTAACAATGCAGACAAGGCAAGAGGGCTGGGCTGCCGGTCTTGGTTGGCGCGTGATCACCTCGAGCAACTCGAGTCGGCACGGCTGAACCATTCCGTCGGGAGTCGATGCAACGCACCTTGAGCGATCAGGCTGCGCGCTGCGACGAACCCCCGCCCGCCACGGACGTATCGGCAATTCATGCACAGGGGATCTCAACAAGATGATTACCAAGAAACTTGGGGCTCTTGCGGGCGCCATGGCGCTCGTATTGGCGTCGGGCCTGGCAGGAGGAGCTCCCGCGCCGGATCGCGGCGCGCAGCGCTCAGTGCCAGCGTCCGTCTCGGCGCTTAAGCTGCAGACGCCGGTTCAAGCTGCCGGACTCGATGTTTCGCGCCTCGAGCAGAGCCTGCGATCGGCGCAGGGCGAGCAGAGAGTCATCATTCGCCTGCGCAATCCCTCGGTCGCGCAGCTCGGCGCCACGGGCAATGAAGCCGCCCAGGCAAGGATCAACCTGCGCAATGAGCAGGCCGATCTGCTGGACCGCGTGCGGCGACTGGACCCGAATGCGCGCGTCGTGGCCAGGACGCAAATCGTCCTGAACGCCGTATTCGTCGAAGTGGATGCGAAGGTGCTGCCCAAGCTCGCGATGGACAAGGCGGTGCTGCGCATCGCGCCCGTCGGCAACTATCAGCTCGACCTGTCCGAGACCGTGCCCTACATCGGCGGCTCGGCGGTGCAGGCCAAGGGCTACACAGGCAAGGGCATCAAGGTCGCCGTGCTCGACAGCGGCATCGACTACAACCACGCCGCACTGGGCGGCTCGGGCAAGCCGGCCGACTTCGCGAACAACAATCCGGCGATCATCGAGAAGGGCACCTTCCCGACTGCCAAGGTCGTCGGTGGCTACGACTTCGTCGGCAGCAGCTGGCCGACACGCGCCGGAGGTGCCCGATCCCGACCCGCTCGACGACGGCCCGGGCGGCGGCCACGGCACCCACGTGGCCGACATCATTGCGCGGCAAGAAGGGCGTGGCGCCGGGCGCATCCCTCTACGCCGTCAAGGTCTGCTCCTCGGTGAGCACCTCGCTGCTCCGGCATCGCGCTGATCCAGGGCATGGAGTTCGCGGTCAACCCGAACGGCGATGGCAAGCTGAACGACCGCGTGCACATCATCAATATGTCGCTGGGCTCGTCCTACAGTCAGCCGTTCGACGATGACCTGTCGGCAGCGGTCGACAACGCGACGAAGATGGGCATCCTGACGGTCGCGTCGGCCGGCAACAGCGGCGACAAGCCGTATGCGAACGGCACACCGGGTGGCGCGAACACGGCCCTGTCGGTTGCGCAGACCGCCGTGCCGAGCGGCTTCCAGCCGCTAATGCAGATCACGGCGCCGACAGCCCTCATCGGCACCTTCCCCGCAGTGTTCCAGCCTTGGTCGGTGCCACTCGCGGGCGTGGTCGAGGCTCCGGTGCAGTACGGCGACGGCGCCGGCGGCAACCTGCTCGGTTGCGACTCGTTCGAGCCCGGCTCCCTCGCCGGCAAGATCGTTCTCGTCAACCGCGGCAGCTGCAACTTCACGCTCAAGATCAAGAACGTCGGAGATGGCCGGCGGCCTGATCGGCATCATCGGCCTCGTCGATTCGAGCGATCCGTTCGAGGGCGCTGACGGCGGTGATCGCCCGATCGACATCCCCGGCTACATGGTGAGCCAGGCGGTTGCCGACCGGCTCCGCTCCGGCTTGCCGAACACCGTGGTGCGCTTCGATCCGGCGAGTAGGCCTCCCGCTTGCGGGCTCGATGGTGGGCAGCTCCTCGCGTGGCCCGCAGCATGAGGACACGCACCTGATCAAGCCGGAAATCGGCGCGCCGGGCGCCTCCGTATCGGCCATTGCCGGCTCAGGCACGGGCACCGGGCCGTTCGGCGGCACGTCGGGCGCGGCCCCGATGGTGGCCGGCTCCGCCGCGCTGCTGCTCGAAGCCACTGGTGGCACCAAGGCGACGGCCAAGGGCACGCCGAACGGCAACGCGATCGGCCATGGCTTGCGCCCGGTCGAGGTCAAGGCGCGACTGATGAACAACGGCGAAACCAACATCGTCAATGATGCGTTGACCGGTGCATTGGCTCCGATCACACGTATCGGCGGCGGAGAGGTCAGGGTCGACTGGGCAGTCGATGCACCGATCGCAGCCTGGGACGACTCCACGGCGCAGGGTGCGCTGAGCTTCGGCTTCGTGGACGTCGCCGACGATGTCGTGACGATTACTCGCACCGTCCGAGTGCGCAACTACAGCAACAAGCGCATCAGCTACGCGGTGAAGCCCAGCTTCCGCTTCGCCAACGATGAGGCCAACGGCGCTGTCACCATCAGTGCACCGGCTACGGTCACCGTGGGCCCGGGGCGCGGCACCGATACGCTGTTCGACGTCAGCATCAGCATCAACGGCTCAATGTTGCGCGGGAACTTCATGAACTCCGGCGCGCAACGGCGCCAATCCGGCGACGCTGACCACGAACGAGTACGACGGCTACATCGTGCTGGACGACGGCTCGCACCCGATTAACCTCGCGTGGCACGTCCTGCCCCGCAAGGCGGCGCGGGTGACGCCGAGCACGACGACGATCGTCCCGGGGTCATTCCCGCAGGTGATCGGCCTCAACAACTCGGGCGTGGGCACGGCGCAGAACGATGCGTATGCGCTGCTGGCGACCAGCGATCGGCTGACGGTGGGTGGCCGCGGCGATCAGTCGCCGACGCCGGACATCCGGGCGGTGGGCATCAACACCTTCCCGGTGCCGGCGGGCTTCTGCTCGGCCAGCGCGTCGTTCCTATGGGCGTTCGCGGTCAACACCTGGGAGCGCCAGCAGCACCTGCTGCCGGTCAGCCACCAGATCTACCTCGACACGAACCGCGACGGCACGGACGACTTCGTTGTGATGAATCGGGACACCTCGGCCTCAATAATGTCACCGGACGGCCAACAGCTGGCGTGGGTCGTGAACCTCGCACCGGCATCGCCGAGCGCGTTCTTCTACGCCGAGCACTCGACCAACACCGGCAACACGGTGCTGCATCATCTGCGGCGAGCAGATCGGCATGAATGCGGCCGACTTGCTGGCGACCAACGTCGACATGGACGTGTATGCGCAGGACTTCTATTTCGGAGGTCCTGGCGACCTGATCGAGGGCCTGACCGTCACGCCGCTGGGCGAGCGTTTCTACGGCGAGCCCGTCGACGTGGCCGGCAAGACCTCGAACCCGGCGGTCTCCCCGTGTACGACTGCGGTGCGTTCCCGGGCAACTCGCCCGAGCTCGGACTGATGCTCATCACCAACGGGGATCGCGGCGCCGGCAACCGTGGCGGTGCGACGAAGGACACCGAAGCACTGCTGTTCCTCGCGAACTAAGGTCCGATCAATTCGTGGGTCGCTGAAAGGCCCACACTCTCAGCCCCTCCCTGGCCAAGCCAGGGAGGGGTTTTCTTTTCGCTCAGATCGCGTCACGCGGTGCCGGATCTACGGCACGCCCCGTCGGACAGAACACCCAGTACCCGCGCGCGCTGGCGTGATAGTTGAGCACCTGCTGGTCCGCCCGGATCCGGATCCGATACCCCGGCACCAGCGCCATCGTGTAGTTCATGCCGGGCTCCGGGCAACCGAGCGATCCGTCGGGCCAGGTCACCACAATGGACTCCACGACTTCGAGCTTGGCGACCTCGATCCCCGTGCGCTTCGACGCGTCGGCCAGCACCGCTTCCGTCACCGACTGCAGAGTTGCATTCACCGGCGCAGTGTATCCCGGCGCTGCCGCAGGTCTATTCGCAGCGCATGCCGAGAGGCCCGCTGCAACGAACAGCAAGATCGAGCACACGACCCGCGTTCCAGTCCGCCGCGATTCGACACGTTCAGGACTGAGTTTCACGGTGTGTTTCACAGCACCGGATCTCAGGCTGGAGTCTCCCAAGCGCATGATGGAATCCCTATGAAATTGACGCACAAAGCGCTCTCACGTAATTTACGTGAACCCTCGGCCCCAACGGAGCTGGCCCCGGTGGCGGCAAAGCACAACATTACTCTCGCGATCGAAGGCACGCTCCTCAAGCGCGCGCGCGCATTGGCCGCCCGCCGGGGCCTCAGCGTCAGCGCGCTGCTGGCGGACGAGTTGCGTGCGCTGGTAGCCGAGGATGCGGCCTACGCGTCGGCGGAGCGTACGGCTGCCGGCCTGTTACAGGACGGGCTGCCGCTCGACGGCGCCCGCATTACGGACCGGGCTGCGCTCCATGACCGGCATCGCGTTCGTTGACAGCAACGTGCTGATCTACGCCCACGACCGCAGCGCCGGCGCGAAGCGGGACCGGGCTGTAGCGATCTTCGGTCAACTCTGGAGCGAGCGGACAGGTTGCCTGTCCGTGCAGGTGCTGCAGGAGTTCTTCGTCACGGTCACGCGTAAGCTGCGCACGCCGGTCGCTCGAGCCCAAGCGCGGGAAGTCGTGCGGGCGTACTCTCCATGGGTTCTCAACCCAACCACACCGCAGACGGTCCTGCGCGCCACCGAAGTCGGCGAGGCCGCCGGGATCGGCTTCTGGGATGCGCTGATCGTCGCTTCGGCCGAGCAAGCCGGCGCCGGGATTCTCTACAGCGAGGACCTGAACGACGGGCAAGTGATCGCCGGAGTCCGCGTCGTGAATCCGTTCAAGTGACGCCATGAACTACCGCCACGCCTTCCACGCCGGCAACTTCGCGGACGTGCTCAAGCACGTCGTGCTGATGATGCTCGTCGAGCACCTGAAGAAGAAGCCCGCGCCGTTCTTCTACCTCGACACGCACGCCGGCCGCGGCCTCTAC
This sequence comes from uncultured Gammaproteobacteria bacterium, assembly GCA_963777725.1. Classification (GTDB taxonomy): domain Bacteria; phylum Pseudomonadota; class Gammaproteobacteria; order Steroidobacterales; family Steroidobacteraceae; genus RPQJ01. The sequence goes on along the minus strand of CAVZRR010000018.1, from coordinate 26,424 downwards.
GACCTGAGCGAGGCCCAGGCGCAGCGCAGCGGCGAGTACAAGACCGGCATCGGTCGCCTGCTGGAGGCGCGCAAGGCATCGCTTTCCGCGGAAACGTCGGCCTACGTCGAGTCTGGTGCGGGAGTCCGCCGGCGAGGGCCACAGCGCGATCACGGCCTACCCGGGATCACCGCTGATCGTGGCGCGAATGCGCCGTCCGGGCGACCGGATGGTGCTCGTCGAATCGCAGCCGAAGGAAGCGGCGTCGCTGGCGGCGGCCCTCGGTCGCAAGCGGCTCGTGTCGGTGCTGGACGGCGACGGCTACGCGGCACTCAAGGCGCACCTGCCGCCGCGCGAGAACCGCGGCCTGGTGCTGATCGATCCGCCCTACGAGTCCGACCTGGAGTTCGACCGCGTGCTGGCGGGTCTCGAGATCGCGCACGAACGCTGGCCGACCGGCACCTACTGCGTCTGGTATCCGCTGACCGATCGCGCCGGCCCGCTCCGGTTTCGGCACAACCTCGAGCGCTCGGGCATCCGCCGCGTGCTCGACGTGACGCTTGAGCGTGCTGCCGGCCGACGCGCAGGTGGGCATGAGCGGCGCCGGACTCGTGATCATCAACCCGCCGTGGCTGCTCGACGAGCGGCTGCAGGAGTTGCTGCCGCAGTTGCATCGGCTGTTGTCGCCGGACGGGCTTGGGCGGCACCAGCGTCGAGTGGCTGGTGCCCGAGTAGAGATCGGGGTCAGTAACGGTCTCGCTCGCGTGGCACCGATGTGTCGATGCCCCTGAGCATCCCACGGGGCCCGCGGTTCGAGGACAACGGGATTTGACCCAGCTTCTTGCACGCCGCATGGCGGAAACAGCTCACGACATGGTCATTGACCATCCCGGTCGCCTGCATGTGCGCGTAGATGATCGTCGAGCCGACGAACCGGAACCCGCGCTTCTTCAGGTCCTTGCTCAACGCGTCGGACTCGGGGCTGGTCGCCGGCACCTGCTTCATCTCGGTCCAGCGATTGACGATCGGCTTGCCGCCCACGAATGACCACAGGTGCGACGCGAGGCCACCGGTCTCGTCCTGCAGCTTCAGCACGGCCTTCGCATTCGAGATCGTCGACTCGATCTTGAGCCGGTTGCGGACGATGCCGGGAAACTTCATCAGCCGCTCGACCGTGCGCCGATTGAAGCGGGCCACCTTCTCGACGTCGAAGTCGGCGAAGGCCTCGCGATAGCCTTCGCGCTTGTTGAGGATCGTCGACCAGCTCAGCCCGGCCTGCGCGCCCTCGAGGATCAGGAACTCGAACTGCTTGCGGTCGTCGTGGACCGGCACGCCCCACTCTTCGTCGTGGTAGCGGATGTACGCCTCGCTCATCCCGGCGTAGGACCAGCCGCAGCGGTTGAGCTTGTCGGTCGTCAATCCCGCCCCCAGTCCACCGCCGCGAGCACGCGCTCGGTGATCTGTTCCAGGTCCGCATCACCCGCGCCGATCACCGCGATGCTGCCCGGGCCGGCCGGCACGATCGTGCCCGAAAATCCGTGCTCTGCGAAGCGAACCGGCGCGTCCAGCGGCTCGTTGCGCAGCACCATCACGGTCACCGGGCCGCCGTCGGTCTGCACGACGAGATGCGGCACCGTGCGGCCGCGGAAGCGGCAGCTGTTCGCGTACGAGACGGTGCCGACCTCCGGGCGCAGACGGATGCCACCTCGCTCGAGCACCCGGCCGAGGACCGCATCGTCGGCCGGGGTCGTCGTCACGACCAAGGCTTCGGGCTCGTGATCCATGTGCGCGAGCACGTCCTGCGCCAGCGAGTTCCGCGGGCCACCGACCCACAGCAGCGATCCCACCAGCACGCCGGCGACGATACTGGCCGCCAGGGCATACCAGCGACGGCTCGCCGCCGACCCACAGCAGCGACCCCACCAGCACGCCGGCGACGATACTGGCCGCCAGCGCATACCAGCGACGGCGGTCCAGCCCTGGCACCAGCGCGGCACCCGTGGCCGGACCCGCGACGCGCGACGGCACGGGCACGCTCAGCGCGGCCAGGATGTGCCGGTCGAGTTCCAGCGTCTGGCGCAGGTAACCGGTGCAGCGCGGACAGCCCGCGGCGTGCTCGAGCACGGCCGCCTCCGGATGCTGCGGGTCGGCCCCGGCGAGCCTGCGGAATTCCAGGCAGTCCACGACTAATTCCCCTCCTCGTTCGCGCCGGCGACCAGGCGCTTGCGCAGCTTCTGCCGGGCGCGGAACAGCCGCGTCAGCACCGCGGCCTGCGTCAGGCCGAGCTGGCTGGCGATCTCGTCCGTCGTCAGGCCCATCAGGACCTGCAGCACCAGCGGCTCCCGGTAGTCGTCCTCCAGCTCGAGGATCGCGCGCCGCAGGTCCAGCGTCTGCTGCTCCTCGGCGGCAGCCAGCTCGGGCGACTCGCTGCCGACCAGGTCGTCCACCGGCACGGTCTCGAAGCGCTTGCGCTCGTAGAGCCGCGCGTGCTCGCGGCGGACGATCGTCAGCAGCCACGGCTTCGCGGTGCCGATCTCAGCCAGGCTCTCCCGCGAACGCCACGCCCTCAACAAGGATTCCTGCACCACGTCCTCCGCCACCTGCCGGTCGCGCGCCAGCCAGAAGGCGAATCGGAACAGGTCCGGCCGCAGCTCGTCGCAGAGCCGCGCAAATGCGGTTTCCCCGTCCTTTCCGGCAAATGGCGCGTTCATGTATAAAGACCGGCCTGACAGCGGCCTTATTTCGACTGGGGTGGCATCGGCAGGCCCGCACCATAGCCTCCGCGCCGCGCCGGTGTAAACCGCGCCCCGGCCGCCATTGGAGCCCGAGATGAGCCACCACCAGCCCCCCTCGCAATTTCCCCGGGTTCGCATGCGCCGGATGCGCCGCGACGACTTTTCGCGTCGCCTGATGCGCGAGACGACGCTGACCCCCGCCGACTTCATCTATCCGGTGTTCGTCATGGAGGGCGCGAAGCAGCGCGTCGCGGTGCCGTCGATGCCGGGCGTCGAGCGGATGACCGTCGACGAGCTGGTCCGCGAGGCCGAGGCCGTCGCGAAGCTGGGCGTGCCGGCGATGGCGCTGTTCCCGGTCACCGCGCCCGAGGCCAAGAGCCTGGACGGCCGCGAAGCCTGGAGCCCGGAACGGACTGGCGCAGCGAGCCGTGCGCGCGCTGAAGAAGGCGCTTCCCGAGCTGGGCGTCATCACCGACGTCGCGCTCGACCCGTTCACGACGCACGGCCAGGACGGCATCATCGACGCGACCGGCTACGTGATGAACGACGTCACGGTCGAGGCGCTGGTCAAGCAGGCCCTCTCGCACGCCGAGGCCGGTGCCGACGTGGTGGCGCCCTCCGACATGATGGACGGTCGCATCGGCGCCGTCCGCGACGCGCTCGAAGCGGGCGGCCACATCCACACCCGGATCCTCGCCTACTCCGCGAAGTACGCCTCGAGCTTCTACGGCCCGTTCCGCGACGCAGTCGGCTCGGCCGGCAACCTCGGCAAGGGCAACAAGTACAACTACCAGATGGATCCGGCGAACTCGGACGAAGCGCTGCGCGAAGTGCAGCTCGACCTCGACGAAGGCGCCGACATGGTGATGATCAAGCCGGGAATGCCCTACCTCGACATCGTGCGCCGCGTGAAGGACCGCTTTGGCGTGCCGACGTTCGTCTACCAGGTGAGCGGCGAATACGCGATGCTGATGGCGGCCGCGCAGAACGGCTGGCTCGACGAGCGGGCCGTGATCCTCGAGTCGCTGACCTCGATCAAGCGCGCCGGCGCCGACGGCATCCTGACCTACTTCGCGCGCCGCGCGGCCGAATGGCTCCATGCCTGACGCCTACGCACTGTTCGGCTACCCGGTCCACCACAGCTGGTCGCCGTTCATCCACGGGATGTTCGCGCGGCAGGCCGGGCAGGACATGACTTACAGGCTGTCCGAGACGCCGCCCGAGCGTTTCCGCAACGACGTGCTCGCGTTCTTCACGGGCGGTGGCGCGGGCGCCAACGTGACGCTGCCGCACAAGCGCGCGGCTGCCGATCTCGTCAACGAGCTGACGCGGCGCGCGCAGCTCGCCGACGCCGTCAATACGATCGTGCGCCGGGACGAGGGGCTCGTCGGCGACAACACCGACGGCGCGGGCCTGCTCGCCGACCTGACGCAGAACCTCAAGCTCCGCTGGGACTCGCCGCGGATCCTGCTGCTCGGCGCCGGCGGCGCCGCGCGCGGCGCGATGGAGGCGCTGCTCTCGCTGCAGCCCAGGCTGCTGATGATCGCCAATCGCACCGTCGATCGCGCGGTCGAGCTGGCCACGGAGTTCGCCGAACTGGGTCCGATCGCCGCCTGCGAGTTCTCGAAGCTCGAACACCGGAGCTTCGACCTGATCGTCAACGCCACGTCGGCGAGCCTGCACGGCGACGTGCCGCTGGTGCCGATCGACGTCGTGGACTCGACGACGACCTGTTACGACATGGCGTACGGTGCCGGTGATACGGCGTTCGTGGCCTGGGCGAAGCGGCTGGGCGCCGCCCATGCCGAGCAGGGCTGGGGCATGCTCGTCGAGCAGGCGGCGGAGGCTTTCCAGCTCTGGCGCGGCGTGCAGCCCGACACGGCACCGGTGCTCGCGGCGCTGCGCCGGCGGGCGGCTATGGCTGCTCGTAGTCCTTCTTGAGGTTGACGTACCACGCCGCCATGATCGGCACGCGCGCGATCTCGACCTCGGTGAGCTCGCGAGCGCGGCGCGCCGGATTGCCGACGTAGAGCCCGCCCGATTCGAGGCGCTTGCCCGGGGTGACGACGGCGCCGGCCCCGATCATCACGTCGTCCTCGACCACGACGCCGTCGAGCACGATCGCGCCGATCCCGACCAGCACCCGGTTGCCGATCGTGCAGCCGTGCACGACCACCTTGTGGGCGATCACGACGTCGTCGCCGATGATCAACGGCCAACCGGTATCGTTGCCCGGGTACGGTCGCGACACGTGCAGCACGCTGCCGTCCTGCACGTTGCTGCGCGCGCCGATGCGGACCTGGTTGACGTCGCCGCGGACGACGGCCATGGGCCAGATGGAGGCGTCTTCGCCGAGCACGACGTCGCCGATCACGAGCGCCGTGGGATGGATGTAGACGCCGGGACCGAGCGTCGGCCAGGTGCCGAGATAGGGCTGGGCGGGCATGGGGCCGTCCGGAAGAATTGAGACCTGTAGTCTAGACGCTCGGGGCCCGCTGCCTGCAATCTTGCGCACCGGCGGATGACCCGCCCCCGAGGAGCCTGCAACGTGATCGTCGTAACCCTGCTGTTCCTGGCCCTGCTCGTCGTGGCGGCGATCTACGGCGTCCGGATCTACAACGGCCTCGTCGCGCTGCGTGAAAACGTCCGCAAGGCCTGGTCGAACATCGACGTGCTGCTGACCCAGCGGCACGACGAGCTGCCCAAGCTCGTCGAGACCTGCAAGCGCTACATGGCCTACGAGCAGGAGACGCTCGAGCGCGTCATGCAGGCGCGCACGGCGGTGTTCAAGGCGCAGGGCAGCGGCGACGTGCCCGCGCTCGGCGCGGCCGAGCAGCAGCTGCGCGAGGGCCTCGGCCGGCTGTTCGCCGTCGCCGAGAACTATCCCGACCTGAAGGCGGACCAGGGCTTCAAGCACCTGCAGACCCGGATCAGCCAGCTCGAGGACACGATCGCCGACCGGCGCGAGCTCTACAACGAGGCGGTCAACCTCAACAACATCCGCATCCAGACCTTCCCCGACCTGATCGTGGCGCGGATGTTCGAGTTCAAGCAGTCGGCGCTGCTCGAGTTCACCGAGGAGCAGAAACGCGACGTGGACGTGGGCAAGCTGTTTGGCTGACCCGTCGGATTTCTGGTTCTGGCTGCTCTGGCTCGGGGTCGCCGTCGCGGGCGGCGGCTGGTTCGCGTTCCGCTGGCTGCACATCGCGCGGATGGTCGAGGACACGCCCACGTCGCGGATCCGTTCCGCGGCGCAGGGTTACGTCGAGCTCGGCGGCCGCTGCCGCGCGCTCGACGGCACCGAGAACATCGCGCCGCTCACGCAGCGGCCCTGCGTCTGGTGGCGTTACCACGTCCAGCGCAGGACGGGCTCGGCTTCGAGCAGCCACCGGCGGACCAAGTGGCAGAAAGTCAGCTCGGGCCGCTCGGAGCAGCCGTTCCTGCTCAGCGACGGGACCGGTGACTGCATCGTGCAGCCGGCCGGCGCCGAGATCCTGACGACGGAAAGCACGACCTGGTACGGCGACACCCCGTGGCCGACACAGGTCCCGGGACAGGGGGTGCTGCGCTCCGGCGAACAGGAATACCGTTACTTCGAGGAGCGCATCTACGAGCACGAGCACGTCTACGTGCTCGGCCAGTTCCGCACGCATTCGTCGACCGGACAGCGCAACCTGCAGGCCGAGATGACGGCGCTGCTCGCGGAATGGAAGCAGGACCAGGCTGCGCTCGCCGAGCGATTCGACCGGGACGGCGACGGGCACGTGAGCCTCGCCGAATGGGAACACGCGCGCGAGGAGGCCCGGCAGGCGGTCGTGCAGCGGCACCTCGACCAGCCGTCGCAACCGTCGCTGCACGTGCTCGGACGACCCGAGGGACGGCACCTGTTCCTGATCGCGGCCTTCCCCGAGGCCGAATTGGCCCGTCGCTACCGCAAGCGCGCGATCTTCGCGTTCGTCGGTTTCGCCGCCGCGGTCTACGCGCTGGGCTGGCTGCTGCAGGGGGTGTTCGGCTGAGCGCTCGACTGTGTCTAGAATAGCGCCATGACCAATCCCCTGCTGACGGATACCCCGCTGCCCGCTTTCGGCGCCATCGAAGCGAGCCACGTCGAGCCAGCCATTCGCCAGCTGCTGGACGCCAACCGGCGCGAGATCGCGGCGCTGCTCGCGTCGGGCGCAGACCAGTGGGACACCCTGATCGTCCCGATCGAGCGCATGCACCATCGGCTGGCGCGGGCCTGGTCGCCCGTCGGCCACTTGAACGGCGTGATGAACAGCGACGAACTGCGTGCCGCCTACAACGCCTGCCTGCCGTTGCTGACCGCGTACCACACCGAGCTCGGCCAGAACGCCGAGCTCTGCGCCGCCTACCAGCGCGTGGCGGACCGTGAAGGCGCGGCCCTCTCGGCCGAGCAGCGCAAGCTGGTCGAGAACGCGCTGCGCGACTTCCGCCTCGCCGGCGTCTCGCTGCCGGACGACCGCAAGCAGCGCTTCGGCGAAGTCATGGAGCGGCTCGCCACCGCGCAGTCGAAGTTCGACGAGAACGTGCTCGACGCGACGAACGCGTGGTCGAGGCACGTCGTCGACGAACGTGAACTCGACGGCCTGCCCGCCAATGCGGTGCATCGCGCACGTGCCGCCGCCGAAGCAGCGGGATCGGCGGGCTGGCTGTTTTCGCTCGATGCGCCGACCTACCAGGCGGTGCTGACCCACGCGGTCAACGAACCCCTGCGCCGCGCTTTCTACGAAGCCTGGGTCACGCGGGCCTCGGATCGAGGGCCGCACGCGGGACAGTGGGACAACGGGCCGCTGATGGCCGAGATCCTCGCGCTGCGCCACGAGGCCGCGAACCTGGTGGGCTTCGCGAACTTCGCGGAGTACTCGCTGGCCACCAAGATGGCGCGCGATCCGGCGGAGGTCGTCGACTTTCTGCAGAGCCTCGCCCGCGTGAGCCGCCCGGCTGCCGAGCGCGAGTTCGCGGAACTCGAGCAGTTCGCCGGTCGCCCGCTGCGGTCCTGGGACGTCGCGTTTTATTCCGAGAAGCTCAAGAACGAGCGACTGCAGGTGTCCGAGGAGGCGTTGCGACCGTATTTCCCGCTCCCGCGCGTGCTCGCGGGCCTGTTCACGGTCGTCACCCGGCTCTACGGCGTGCGGATCGTCGCGAACCCGTCGGTCGAGGTCTACCACCCGGACGTGCGCTTCTTCGACGTGCTGGAGCGCGACGGCACGCCGCGCGGCGGCTTCTTCCTCGACCTGTATGCGCGGCCGAAGAAGCGCGGCGGCGCGTGGATGGACGAGTGCGTCGGGCGCATCCGCACCGCGGAAGCGAGCGCGCTGCCGATCGCCTACCTGGTCTGCAACTTCTCGCCGGCGGCGGGCGAGCAACCGTCGCTGCTGACGCACCACGAGGTGCTGACGCTGTTCCACGAGTTCGGCCACGGGCTGCACCACATGCTGACCCGTGTCGATTACCCGAGCGTCGCCGGCATCAACGGCGTGCCCTGGGACGCGGTCGAGCTGCCGAGCCAGTTCATGGAGAACTTCGCCTGGCGCGACGAGGTGCTGCCGTTGATCTCGGCGCACGTCGACACCGGCGAGCCCTTGCCGCACGAGATGCTCGCGCGACTGCAGGCCAGCCGCACGTTCCAGGCCGGCATGCAGACCGTGCGGCAGCTCGAGTTCGCACTGTTCGACTTCCGGCTGCACGCTGAGTACGCGCCGGACCAGCCACCGCGGATCGCCGAGATCCTGGCCGAGGTGCGCGCGGCGGTCGCCGTCGTGCGTCCGCCGGAGTTCAATCGCTTCCCGTACAGCTTCCAGCACGTGTTCTCGGGCGGCTACGCGGCCGGGTACTACAGCTACAAGTGGGCCGAGGTGCTGTCCGCCGACGCGTTCGGCGCGTTCGAGGAAAGCGGCGTATTCGACGTCGCGACGGCACGCCGCTTCCTGCGCTCGATCCTCGAGCGGGGCGGCAGCCGCGACGCGATGGAGGCCTTCGTCGAGTTCCGCGGCCGCAAGCCCGAGATCGAGCCGTTGCTGCGGCAGATGGGCCTGGCGGCGTAAACCGAAGGGGATAGGGGATGGGGGATAGGGGATGGTCGGAGGTGGCGGCTTCATCGACGGCTGCGACGCGTTACAGTGTCGGTATCGGAGCCGCTCCCTGAGCGCCACCGCCGTACTATCCCCCATCCCCCATCCCCTATCCCCTCTCTAATGCTCATCGCCACCTGGAACGTCAATTCGCTGCGCGTCCGCCTGCCGCACCTGACGGACTGGCTCGCGTCCAACCCGGTGGACGTGATCGTGCTGCAGGAGACGAAGCTGCCGGACCCCGACTTCCCGCGCGAGGCGATCGAAGCGCTCGGTTACCAGGTCGCGTTCAGCGGCCAGCGCACCTACAACGGTGTGGCGATCCTGTCCCGCGCGCCGCTCGACGACGTCGTCGCGGGCATTCCCGGTTTCGAGGACGAACAGAAACGCGTGCTGGCAGCCACGGTCGCGGGCGTGCGCGTCATCGACGTCTACGTGCCGAACGGGCAGACGGTCGGCTCCGAGAAGTACGAGTACAAGCTGCGCTGGTTCGCGGCGTTGCGCGAGTACGTGGCGTCTGAACTCACGCGGCATCTGCACCTCGTGGTGCTCGGCGACTACAACGTCGCGCCGGAGGATCGCGACGTGCACGACCCGAAGGCGTGGGAAGGCTCGGTGCACGTCAGCGAACCCGAGCGGGCCGCGCTGCGCGCGCTGCTCGCCACCGGCCTGGAGGACTGTTTCCGTCGCTTCGAGCAGCCCGAGAAATCGTACTCGTGGTGGGACTACCGGATGATGGCGTTCCGGCGCAACGCAGGTCTCAGAATCGACCTGATCCTCGCGAGCACCGCGCTGGCGGAAAAATGCGGCGGGTGTCACATCGACAAGGCGCCACGCAAGCTCGAGCGGCCGTCGGACCACGCACCGGTGCTCGCGGCCTTTGACATATAGGCGCGGGCGAGGTCAGTGTCGGTTTTCTTTACTCTGGTGTTCCGCAATGGTTGCACTACACTCGGCTCCATTGCGATGACAACGGCGCGCTGAGCAACACAACAAGAACGCCATGCAGTACCGGCGCAGCGACTACGACGTGACGAACACCGTGCAGGTGAGTTCGGTCGCCGCCGTGCGGCGAGCCGTCGAGGAACTCTACACGCAGACCTGGCCCGGCGTGCCCACCGAACGCCTCGCCGCCGCGTTCGCCGATTTCGAGCGGCTCTTCAACGGCCAGTTTCCCGGCTACCTCGGCTGCGATACCGTCTATCACGACGTGCAGCACACGCTCGACGACACGCTCGCGATGGCGCGGCTGCTCGCGGGCTACGAGCGCTCGCATTCGCCGGACCAGCGGCTCGGCGCCGAGCGCGGGCTGCTCGGAATCGTCGTCGCGCTATTTCACGACGCCGGCTACATCCGCCAGACCGACGACACGGTGCACCGCAACGGCGCCGAGTTCACGCGCACGCACGTCGGTCGCAGCGCCCGCTTCCTCGCCCGCTACCTGCCGACGATCGGCATGGCGGAGTGGGTGCCGGTGGCGACGCTGATCGTGCACTTCACCGGCTACGAGATGCGCTTCGACCAGATCCGCCTCGACGACCCGCGCGACCGCAAGGTCGGGCACCTGCTCGGCACCGCGGACATGATGGCGCAGATGGCCGACCGCTGTTACCTCGAGAAGTGCCGCGACCGCCTCTATCCGGAGTTCGTGCTGGGCGGCGTCGCCGTGTACCGCCAGGAGAACAGCCTCAAGGTGAACTACGGATCGGGGCTCGACGTGCTGCGCCAGACGCCCGACTTCGTCGCGGAGACGATGCGCACTCGGCTCGACGGCGAGTTCGGCGGCGCCTACCGCTACGTCGAAGTGCTGTTCGGCGGCCGCAATCCCTACATGGAAACGATCGAGCGCAGCCTCGATTACCTCAAGCTGGTGCTGCAGTCGAAGCGCTGGTGGATGCTGCGGCGCGTGCCGCCCTGCTTCACCTGGGAAAAGAACCCGCTGCAGAACATGCGCACGCTGGTCATCGACCACCTGAAGACGGCCGTCACGGCCGCATAGCACGCAGGAACGCCGCCGGATCCTCGCGGCGCTCGAGCACCTCGACCAGCGCCGAGCCGACCACGACGCCGTCCACGTGATCCTTGAACCGGGCCACCTGTTCGGCGCTGCGGATGCCGAAACCCGCGCAGACGGGCACCGGCGACACTGCGCGCACGCGGTCCATGTAATCGAGCACGTCGTCCGGCACGGCGACGTTGCGGCCGGTCGTGCCCGTCATCGTGACCGCGTAGACGAAACCCTGGCTCGCCTCGCAGAGCATCTTGAGTCGCTCCGCCGGGGTCACCGGCGTGACCATCTGCACCAGCGCGAGCCCGACACGATCGAGCGCGGCGCGCATGTCGGCACTCTCCTCGTAGGGGAGATCGGGAATGATGAAGCCGGCCACGCCAGCCCGGGCCGCGGCCTCGGGCAGCCGATCGAGGCCATAGGCGAGCAGCGGGTTCAGGTAGCTCATCAGCAGCAGCGGCGCGCGTGGCCGAGGCTGCATCTTCTCGAGTTCCTCGAGCAGCCAGGGCAGCGTGAACCCGCCCTGCAGGGCCGCATAGCTCGCGCGCTGGATGGTCATCCCGTCCGCCATCGGATCGGTGAAGGGCACGCCGATCTCGACGACGTCGGCGGTGCCGCCGATGGCGAGCAGGTTGTCCCGGAATCCGGCGCGGTCCGGAAACCCGCCGGTCATGAACCCGACCACGGCCGGCCGGCCCTGCGCCGCTGCCTGGCGGATCGCGTTGCTGATCGTGTCGCGCGGCTGGCTCATCACAGTTTCCCCTTCAGCAACGTGCGCTGCAGCGTCGGCATGTCCTTGTCGCCGCGACCGGACAGCCCGATCAGGATCCGACTGCCGGGATTCGCGCGCGCGTAGCGCTTCGCGCCCGCGAACGCGTGCGCCGACTCGATCGCCGGCAGGATGCCTTCCGCCTCGCAGCACTCGGCGAGCGCCTCGAGCGACTCGTCGTCCTCGGCCGCCTCGTAGACGACGCGGCCAATCGTCGCGAGCAGCGCGTGCTCGGGACCGACGCCCGGGTAATCGAGCCCGGCCGACACCGAGTGGGTTTCCTGGATCTGCCCGTGCGCATCCTGCAGCAACAACGAGTAGCAACCCTGCAGCACGCCCGGCGTGCCATAGGCGAGCGACGCGGCGTTCTGGCCAAGACCGCTGCCGGTGCCACCCGCTTCGAGGCCGAGCAGCTTGACGCCGAGATCGCGCACGAATGGATGGAACAAGCCGATCGCATTCGAGCCGCCCCCGACGCAGGCGACCGTGACGTCCGGCAGCGCACCCGCCTGCTCGAGCATCTGCGCGCGCGCTTCGACGCCGATCACCGACTGGAACTCGCGCACCAGGTACGGATACGGATGCGGCCCGACCGCGGAGCCGAGCAGGTAATAGGTGCCGTTCGGATCGGCCACCCAATCCCGCAGCGCCTCGTCGATCGCTGCGCGCAGCGTCTGGTCGCCGCTCGTGACGGGCACGACCTCGGCGCCGAGCAGCTTCATGCGCCCGACGTTCGGCGCCTGGCGCTCCATGTCGATCGCACCCATGTAGACGACGCAAGGCATGCCGAGCCGGGCGCAGGCCGCGGCCGAAGCGACGCCATGCTGGCCGGCACCAGTCTCCGCGACGATGCGCTTCGCGCCGAGCCGCTTGGCGAGCAGCGCCTGGCCGATCGCGTTGTTGATCTTGTGCGCACCCGTGTGCGCGAGATCCTCGCGCTTCAGCCACACTTCGGCGCCCCAGCGGCGCGACAGCTCGCGGGCCAGCGTGAGCGGGGTCGGGCGTCCGACCCAGGTGCGCAATTCGCTCTCGAGCTCGGCGCGAAAGCCGCTCTCGCGCAGGTGGGTCCGCACGCCTTCCTCCAGCCGGTCGAGCGCCGGCACCAGCGTCTCGGGCACGTAGCGTCCGCCGAACGGGCCGTAGCGGCCGCGCTCGTCGGGAAACGCGCCGCGCAGCGCCGCGGCCAGCAGCGCCTCGCGGTCGATCTTCAGGGCCTCGGCTCTCATCATCGATTCTCCTCGGCAACCAGGGCCTGCTCCGCCGCGCGGGCAGACCGAATGAATTCACGGATCCGCGCCGCATCCTTGACGCCGCGGCTGCTTTCGACCCCCGAGCTGACGTCCACGCCGAACGGGCGGACCGCGTGCACCGCCTCGCCAACGTTGGACGGATCGAGCCCGCCGGCCAGCACCAGCTGGCTCGTTCGCGCGAGCCGCGCCGCGGCAGTCCAGTCGGCACGCTCGCCCGAGCCGCTGCTCACGCTCTCGAACAGGCAGCGTGGTGGCAACGGACCGGCATGCTCCGCTCCACTGCGCAACACGGGCAGCACCCGCTGTCCGGCAGGCAACCTCAGCCCGACGAGATCGCTGGCGTCCGTCTGTACCCAGTCGGGCTCGATCGCCGCCAGCACCGCATCGAGCAGCGCCTGGGACGGATGCAGGAATACGGCGACGCGCTCGATACCCGCCGGCACGCCCCTTTGCAGCGCGCGCGCATCGTCGAGAGCGACGTTGCGCGGCGAGTTGTCGTGGAACACGAACCCGACCGCATCTGCGCCCGCACCGACCGCGGCGTCGATCGCCTCGAGCGTGCGCAGGCCGCAGATCTTGATCCAGAGTGCCGGCACGTCGGCTCAGGGCAAGGCCTTGCGGCCCGCCTCCAGCAACTCGCCGAGCGCCCGCGCGGGATCGGCGCGGCGCATCAGCCCGGTGCCGACGAGCGCGAGCCGATAACCGAGCGCCGCGACTCGCGCGGCATCCTCAGGCGCCTGCACGCCACTCTCGGCGACGCAGGGCCAACCGACGGGCATGCGATCGCGCAGTCTTGCGAACCGCTCGAAATCGATCTCGAGCGTCTCGAGGTCGCGGCAATTGAGGCCCATCAGCACTTGCTCGTCGCGGCCTGCGCGCTCCCGCGCGATGCCGGCGGCGACCTCGAGGTCGCCGGCATCGAAGGCCTCGAGCAGCACGAACAGCCCGTGCTCGGCGGCGCAATCGAGCATCTCGACCAGCCGCGCGCGAGACACCATGCGCACGATCAGCAGCACGCCCGACGCGCCGTGGGCACGCGCCTCGAGCACCTGGTACGGATCGGCGAGGAAATCCTTGCGCATCGCCGGAATGCCGTACGGCTGCAGCGTCTCTGCGGCGAGGCGCAGGTGTGCGAGGTCGCCATCGAACCGAGTCGGCTCGGTCAGAATCGAGCAGATCGCCGCACCGCCCTCGGCATAGGCTTCGAGCCGGCGCACCGGATCCACGGTCGCGGCCGACAGGTCGCCGAGCGACGGCGAGCGCAGCTTCAGTTCCGCGATGATGTCGAAGCCATGGCGATCGAGCCGCAGCGGCGGAGGCTGTGGCGTGCCGAGCACCGCTGCACGCAACGCCGCTTCCGGGACGCGCTCGCGAGCCTCAGCGACGCGCCGGAGGCTGGTATCGAGCATGTCGGAGAGCAGGCCCATCGGGGAAGCGAGTGGTGATCAGCGGATCGTGACGGACTGACGCCCGAAGTCCGCGATGCGCTCCAGCAGCCGCTGGGCGTCGCCGCGATCGATCGCCGCATGCGCAGCCTGCACGCCCTCCGCCGCGGACGGCACGGCGCCGGCGACCTCCAGTGCAAGCGCTGCGTTCAGCACGACCGCGTCGCGGTGTGGCCCGCGGTCGCGACCCTCGAACACGGCCCGCAGACCCACTGCGTTGTGCTCGGCGTCGCCGCCCGCGAGATCCGCCGCACTGCACCGACCAATGCCGAATTCGCGCGCATCGCGGACTTCGCGCACCACACGGCCGGGCCGCACGTCGTACAGCTCGAACGGGCCGACCGGTGTCGCCTCGTCCCAGCCCGGCTCGCCGTGAATGACGAACACGCGCTCGATCGGCATGCCCGCGAGCGTCTCGGCCATCAGCTTGGCGGCCGCGGCACTGTAGGCGCCGATCAGGCTGAACGGCGGCTCCGCCGGGTTGGTGAGCGGTCCGAGCAGGTTGAATACCGTGCGGACGCCGAGCGCGCGGCGCACCGGCGCGACCTCCTTCATCGCCGGGTGATAGTGCGGCGCGAACAGGAACGTGAACCCCGTCGCGGCCAGGCATTCGCCTGCGGCGTGCTCGTCCAGCGGCAAGCCGAGCCCCAGCGCCTCGAGCAGGTCCGCGCTGCCGGAGCGGCTCGAGACCGAGCGATTGCCGTGCTTGACGACGCGCACACCCATCGCGGCCACCAGCAGCGCCGCGCCCGTCGAGAGATTGAAGCTGCCCGACGCATCGCCGCCGGTGCCGACGATGTCGATGGCCGGCGGGCCGGGCGGCAACTCGGGGCGCCGGGCGAGCCCGCGCATTGCGCCGGCGAAGCCGCGAACCTCGTCGGGAGTGATGCCCTTCGAGCGCAGTGCCGCGAGCAGCGCACCCGACATCGCCGGCGCGACCGTGGCATCCGTCAGCGCGACCAGCAGGCCGCCCGCCTCGGCTTCGCTCAGATCGCGTCGCTCGAGGAGTCGTTCGAGGATCTCGCGCAGTTCGCTCATTTGCGCCCTCAGGCCTGTGGCCGGCCGCCGCGGTACTTCAGGAAATTGCCGAGCAGCAACGGCCCGTCCGGCGTCAGCACGCTCTCCGGGTGGAACTGCACGCCCTCGACCGCGAGCTCGGCGTGCCGCACGCCCATGATCTCGCCCTCGGCGGTGCGCGCGGTCACGGCGAGGATCGCGGGCAACGATTCGGGCCGCGCGATCAGCGAGTGATACCGGCCCGCGTCGAACGGTTGCGGCAGCCCGGCGAAGACGCCGCGGTTGTCGTGATGGACCGGCGAGACCTTGCCGTGCATCAGCCGCCCGGCCCGGACGACTTCACCGCCGAAGACTTCGACGATCGACTGGTGCCCGAGGCAGACGCCGAGGACCGGCAGCTGGCCCGCGAATGCGCGGATCATCTCCATCGAGACGCCGGCGTCGCGCGGCGTGCCCGGTCCCGGCGAGATGCAGAGGTGCGTGGGTGCGAGGGCGCGCGCCTCGGCGACGGTGATCGCATCGTTGCGATGCACCAGCACCTCCGCGCCGAGCACCAGGAAGGCCTGCACGAGGTTGTAGGTGAAGCTGTCGTAGTTGTCGATCAACAGCAGGCGCGGCGCGGTCATCACAGCCCCTCCCGCGCCAGCTCGAGCGCGTTGCGCAGCACCGCGCTCTTGGCGAGCACCTCGCGGTACTCGGTGACCGGGACGCTGTCGGCCACGATGCCGGCGCCGGCCTGGAAGCTGTAAGTGTCGCCGTGGAAGACCATCGTGCGGATCGTGATCGCCTGGTCCATGTCGCCGCCGTGGCCGAAGTAGCCGACCGTGCCACCGTAGAACCCGCGCCGCACCGGCTCGAGCTCGTCGATGATCTCCATCGCGCGCACCTTCGGCGCGCCGACCAGCGTGCCCGCGGGGAACGTCGCCGCGAACAGGTCGAACGCGTCCTTGCCCGGTGCGAGCGTGCCGTTGACGCCGCTCACGATGTGCATGACGTGGCTGTAGCGCTCGATCGAGCGGTACGGCTGCACGTGCACGGAACCCGCGGTCGCGACGCGCCCGAGGTCGTTGCGCGCGAGATCCACCAGCATTACGTGCTCGGCGTTCTCTTTCGGGTCGGCGAGCAGTTCCGTTTCGAGCTCGGCGTCCTGCCGGGGGTCGGCGCCGCGCGGTCGCGTGCCGGCGATCGGTCGCATCGTCGCGCGCGAACCGTTCAGCTTCACGAGCGCCTCGGGGGATGACCCGACCACGACTCGATCCCCGAGGTCGCAGTAGTACATGTAGGGCGAAGGATTCAGCAGGCGCAGCGCGCGATAGGTCTCGAACGGGTCGAGGTCGCAGCGGCCCGCAAAACGCACCGACAGCACGAGCTGGTAGACGTCGCCCGCCGCGATGTACTCCTTGGTGCGCGCCACGCCGTCGAGGAACTGTTCCTCGGACAGGCTCGCCTCGGGCGCGCTGAAGCTGGCCGCCCAGGCCGGGCCGGGCAGGCCGCCGCGCAGCGCGCGGATGATCTCGCGGCGCAGGCCCTGCCGCTCGTGCTCGGATCCAGCGTGCAGCAACGCAGCACGTCGCGTCAGGTGGTCGAACACCAGCAGGGACCGGGGCGCCATGTAGTGCGCCTCGGGGCAGTCGTCGTCGATCCGGGCGTTGGACGGCAGCCGCTCGAAGTAACGCACCAGGTCGTAGCTGGTGACGCCGACCAGCCCGCCGTGCAGCGGGAAGCCCTCATTCGGGATATCGGGGCGCGGCGCTGCGGCCAGGGCGCGCCGCATGACCGCGAGCAGGCTCGCCTGGTCCGCAGGGCGCGGGAGGCGCTCGGCGCCCAGTGCCAGGCCGGAGGCATCGAGCCGGAACTCCAGGCAGTCGCCGAAGCCGATGAACGAATAGCGGGCGAGCCGCTCGCCGCCCTCGACGCTTTCCAGCAGGAAGCGCGGCTGGAACGGCTTCAGCTTCAGGTAGGCCGACACCGGAGTGTCGAGGTCGGCGGAGATGTCGAACAGGTTGGTCGTCACTTACGGTTCCTCAGTCGCGAGGATCCGGGGACGCACAACAAAAAACCCATCCCCGGCGGTTCGCGGAGATGGGTCCTGGATTCCTGCGTACTCGACGCGCGCGTCCCGGCCCACTCCTAGGAGTGGGGCCACCACCAGCGGCGGTCGAGTGCGTTGTCCGGGCGCGATCGCATCTTGCGCCGCAGTATCCACGGGCGCATCGGGAGCGTCAACCGCGGCAGCGGTGGCCGGTCAGATCAGCGCTTCGATCAGGCGCGGGCCCCGCTGCTGCATGGCCGAGGCGTACTGCGCCGCGAACTCCTCGCAGGTCGTGGCACGGCTGGCCTCGATGCCGAAGCCCCGGGCGATCTCGGCCCAGTTCATCTCCGGGTCGTGCAGGTCGAGCATCGACATCGCCTTGGCACCGGCGCCGCTCGCGCCGACGCGCTGCAGCTCGATGTTGAGGATCGCGTAGGACCGGTTGGCATAGATCACCGTCGTCACGTCCAGCTTTTCACGGGCCATGGTCCACAACGCCTGCACGGTGTACGCGGCGCCACCGTCGCCGTGCGGACAGATCACCTTGCGATCGGGCGCCGCGATCGCAGCCCCGACCGCCAGCGGCAGCCCCTGGCCGATCGAGCCACCGGTCAGCGGCAGGTGCGTATGCGGACGGGCCCGCGCCAAGTGCATCAGCAGCGGCAAGCCGGAGGTCGCGGCCTCCTCGGCGAAGATCGCGTTGTCCGGCGTCAGGTGCGCAATGATCTGCGCGGCGCTGGCTGCGTTCAGCGCGCCCGAGGGCAGCTCCGGCAACAGCAGCGGGATGCGGATCGGCGACTGGCTGGGCGCGCCCAGCGCATCGGCCAGGGACTGCAAGGCCGCAGCAGCGTCCTCGTGTGGCAGCGACAGGTGACTGAACTCGCAGGACTCGGGCCCGCACCAGCTCGGCTTGCCCGGGTAGGCGAAGAACGACACCGGCGGCTTGCTGCCCACCAGGATGATCTGCTCGAGACCGGCCAGGAACGCGACGATCTGCTCGGCGAAGTACGGAATGCGCTCGACCGGGACGCGGCCCGCGCCGAGCTCGGCGTGCGGCGCGAACGTGTCGCACAGCAGCCGCACGCCGGTCTTCGCCTGGACGCGGCCCGCCGCCTCGAGTCCGGCGCCGTGCAGCGCGGTGCCACGCAGCAGCAGTGCCGTCTTCTTGCCGTTGGTCAGCCGGCGAGCGGCCGCCTCGATGGCGTCGCTTGCGACCGCTGCCGGACCAATGTCCGGCAACGGGCCAGCCGCATGATCCGCCGCGTTCCACGCGGTGTCCGCCGGGAGGATCAGCGTGGCAATACCGCCCGGCGCAGCCCGCGCCGCCTGGACGGCGCGTGCGGCGTCTCCCGCGACCGTGGTGGCGCTCTTCGACTCGCAGATCCACGACGAGACCGGGCGGGCGAAGCCGACGATGTCGGACGTCAGCAGCGCGTCGTACTGCAGGTGGTAGGTCGCGTGATCCCCGACGACGTTGACGATCGGCGTCGCCGCGCGCCGCGCGTTGTGCAGGTTGGCGAGGCCGTTGGCGAGTCCCGGACCGAGGTGCAGCAGCGTGGCTGCGGGCTTGCCCGCCACGCGCCCGTAGCCGTCCGCGGCACCGGTCACCACGCCCTCGAACAGGCACAGCACCGGTCGCATACCGCTCACCGAGTCCAGCGCCGCGACGAAGTGCATCTCCGAGGTGCCCGGATTGGCGAAGCAGACCTCGACGCCGCAGTTGAGCAGCGTCTGCAGCAGCGAACGCGCGCCATTCATTTCGAGGCTCATGCGGCGGACTCCTTGGCCGGTGATCAAACGGGTCGCAACCGCCCAGGATCTTATCCCAGTTGGATCGATCGCCGTTCGCGCGCGCCCTACAATGGCCGCCACCGCGAACCCGGAGGATCGTTGCCCGTGAACCAGGAAACCCTCGGTGGCATTCCTTTGCAGCGCATCGCCGAGGTGTTCGAGGCCGAGCGCGCGAGCTACGTGTCGCTGCATCCGCGCTCGCTCGCGCTGGCCGGCCACGGGATTGCGGGCTTCTACCAGGGCGTGCCGATGCACTGGATGCGCGACTGGTCGATGCCCTACCCGTTCCTGGTCGAGTCCGCGCACGGCGCGGTGCTGCGCGACTTGGACGGCAACGAGTACGCGGATTTCTGTCTCGGCGACACGGGCGCGATGTTCGGCCATTCGCCGCCGCCGGTCGTCGAGGCCATCGAGCGGCAGGCCGGTCGTGGCCTGACCTACATGCTGCCGACCGAGGACGCGATCGCGGTCGGACGGCTGCTCGAGGAACGCTTCGGGCTGCCGCACTGGCAGGTCGCGACGACCGCGACCGACGCGAATCGATTCGCGCTGCGCGTGGCGCGCGCCGTGACGGGCCGGCCGAAGATCCTCGTCTTCAACGGCTGCTACCACGGCACGGTCGACGAGACCTTCGTGCGACTGGTGGACGGCCGCGCCGTGAACCGGCCCGGATTGCTCGGGCAGGTGACCGACCTGACGCAGCTCGCGCGCGTCGTCGAGTTCAACGATCTGCCCGCGCTGCGCGCCGCGCTCGCGCACGGCGACGTGGCCTGCGTGATCGCCGAACCCGTGATGACGAACTCGTGCATGGTGCTGCCCGAGCCCGGCTTCCACGCGGAACTGCGCCGGCTGACCCGCGCAGCCGGCACGCTGCTGCTGATCGACGAAACGCACACGATCTCGACCGGCCCCCGCGGCTACACAGGCGCGCATGGTCTCGAGCCCGACCTGTTCGTGGTGGGTAAACCCGTGGCCGGTGGCGTGCCGGCGAGCGTCTGGGGTTTCACCGATGAAGTCGCGCAACGGCTCGATGCAGTGCGCGCGCAAACGCCGCCGGGTCATTCCGGAATGGGCACGACGCTGTCGGCAAACGCGCTGTCGCTTGCGGCAATGCGCGCGACGCTCGAGCACGTGATGACGGCCGAAGCCTACGCGCACATGGAGTCGCTGGCCGGTGCGCTGGCGACCGGGTTGCAGGCCGTCGTGGACCAGTACGGAATGGCGTGGCACGTCGTGCGGGTCGGCGCGCGCGTCGAGTTCATCTGCGCGCCCACGCCGTTGCGCAATGGCACGGAAGCCGAGGCCGCGCACGCGCCTGCGCTCGAGCAAGCCCTGCACCTCGCGCTGCTGAACCGGGGTTGCCTGATCGCGCCGTTCCATAACATGATGCTGGTGTCACCGGCGACGACCGCACGACAAGTCGAATCGCTGTGCATGGCCTTCGAGGCCGCCGTCGCCAGCCTGGCGCTCGGTCGCTTCGACGTGCCGTAATCGTTCCCGCACGGCCACTGGAGACGCCGGATGACGAAGACGCTGACCTTGACCCTCGCCGCCACGACCCTGTTGCTCGCCGGCTGCGAGACCGCCTATTACTCGGCCATGGAAAGCGTCGGCTTCGCCAAGCGGGACATCCTCGCGAGTCGCGTCGAAGCGGCGCGTGACTCGCAGCAGGAAGCCAAGGAGGAGATCACCGACGCGCTCACCGAGTTCGGCCGCGTCGTGAGTTACCAGGGCGGCGATCTCGAGGCGCAATACCGCAAGCTCGCGGCGCAACTCGAGGACGGCGAGGAGGCGGCCGCCGCCGTGCGCACCCGGATCCGCGACGTCGAGAATGTCGCGGAGGCGCTGTTCGACGAATGGCAGGACGAGCTGGCGCAGTATTCGAGCGCGAGCCTGCGGACGCAGAGCGAGAAGCAGTTGCGCGAGACGCGCGCGCGTTACGCGACGCTGATCGGCGCCATGAAGCGCGCCGAGAGCCGGCTCGAGCCGGCGCTGCAGCCGCTGCGCGACCAGGTGCTGTTCCTGAAGCACAACCTCAATGCGCGAGCGATCGCCGGACTGCAGGGCGAGGTCGCCCGCGTGGACGCGCAGGTCAACCAGCTCGTCGCCGAGCTCAACGCCGCGATCGCCGAGGCCAACCGGTTCATCGCGGACCTGGAACGCAACGGCGGCTGAACCCGTCCGCCCGACCTCGAGGCATCCAATGGACATCCAGCGACTTGCCGACATCGTGGGCGCGGACGGCGTCCTGACGGGCGACGACGTCCGCGCACGTTCCGTGAGCTGGGCCGATCACAGCCCCTGCCAGGCACTCGCGATCGTACGTCCCGCGAACACGGAGCAAGTGTCGCGAGTGCTGGCGGCCTGCCACGCGGCCGGCCAGGCGGTCGTGCCCATGGGTGGGCTCACCGGGTTGGTGCGCGGCTGCGTCGCCGGCCCGGGTGAGATCGGGCTGTCGCTCGAGCGCATGCACCGCATCGAGTCAGTGGACCCCGTCAACCGCACGATGACCCTCGAGGCCGGCGTACCGCTCGAGACGGTGCAGCAGGAAGCCGAGAAGCACGGCCTGCTCTACCCGGTGGACTTCGGCGCCCGCGGCTCGGCGCACATCGGCGCCACCGTCGCCACCAACGCCGGCGGCAACGGCGTGATCCGCTACGGCATGACGCGCGACTCGGTGCTCGGCCTCGAGGCCGTGCTCGCCGACGGCACCGTGATCACGTCGATGAACCGCATGATCAAGAACAACGCGGCGTACGACCTGAAGCAGTTGTTCATCGGCACCGAGGGCACGCTCGGCGTCGTGACCCGTCTCGTGCTGCGCCTGCGCGAGGCGCCGCGCAGCACGCAGACCGCGCTGGTGGCCTGCGCGGCGTTCGCCGACGTGACGCGACTGCTCAAGCACATGGACGGCGCGCTCGGCGGCGCGCTGTCGGCCTTCGAGGTGATGTGGAACGAGTTCTACCGGTTGGTGACGACGCCGCCCGCGAAGGGCGTCGCGCCGATCTCCCAGGACTACGCCTACTACGTGCTGGTCGAAGGTGCGGGTGGCGACCCCGCGCGCGACCAGGCGCGCTTCGAGGAAGCGCTCGGCGAGGCGATCGAGTCGGGCCTCGTGGCCGACGCGGTGATCGCCTCCTCGGAGGCGCAGCGTGGCTCGCTCTGGGCACTGCGCGACGACGTCGAGCAGTTCTTCCGCCTCGGCATGCCGGTCGTGTTCGACATCAGCCTGCCGGTGACGGAGATGGAAGGCTACGTCGCGGAGATCGTCGCGCGGCTCGAGCGCGAGTGGCCCGCGTATCGCCGCTTCGTGTTCGGACACCTCGGCGACGGCAACCTGCACGTCATCGCCGCAGGGCCGCCGAGCCGCGAGGCGCGCCACGGCATCGAGCGCTGCGTGTACGAGCCGCTCGCGGCCCGCAGCGGCTCGGTCTCGGCCGAGCACGGCATCGGCCTCGAGAAGCAGCCGTGGCTGCCGCTGTCGCGCAACGAGGCGGAGCTCGCGTTGATGCGGCGGCTCAAGGACGCGCTCGATCCGAAGGGCATCCTGAATCCGGGGCGGGTCCTGGCCGGGTAGGCGCTCAGTCGCCTTGGGTGGCCGGCGTTCCGTGCCGGGTCCGCCCGGGCTCGCGAAGAGGACATGCTCGCCCGAACGGACCCGGCACGGAACGCTGGACACCCAGCGCCTGAGCTTCGGCCACCTGCGGTGGCCTGCGCACGGCGCAAGTAGCGGCCACCAGTGGCAGGCTGCAACTGCGGTCTGATTCTTGAAAGCGAAGTCCCAACGGTACGCGCTAGCCGCCGCCGGGTTCTCGTCGCGCCAATCGCATGACCGCCCGGGCAGTGGCGAGAGTCTCCATCACCGGGTTCGGGTCTTTCACGGAACGTCCGCTTGTCGCCGTCGGCGAGGTCTCAAATCGACCCAGAGCAGTCGGTCGGTCAAGGCCCATGTAGCACCAACGTTCGAGCTAAGCCGGACCCGACAGCCGTGCACTTGACTTGCGAGAATTCCGCTGAGAATTCATCGGTAAGTACAAAAGTGTAATCACTGTGGGAATGACAAATCCCTTTAGATATGAAAGCGGATGTCTGCCATCTAAGAAGCGAAATGGGAGGTCAAGGAAGAACGCCCAGTAGTGTGTCGCTACCAGCGCGGAAATTGCAGCCCACATTCCATAGAGGGCAAATCGCCTATTCATGACTACAAGAGCCAGGCTAAAGATGATCATCACGCGAAGAATGGATTGCACGTGCTTAAATTGGGGGTTCGTATTTCCACTCCCGCGTTCGTACAGATCGGTGCCTGAACCAAAATACAAGTCGAATAGAGTGTATGTGTGGTAGAAAATGAGAAGACCGGCCAGCGCGCAAATGATTATTCGCCTTGCTGAAAGGTGTCCGTGGACGAGCTGAGTTAAGCGCATGATTGATGGGTGCCGCGGAGGTTTAGTGCGAGGCCACTTGGCGATTGCAGTTCCGAGGCGACTTCGCTTGCTGGCGTTGCGGCCCGTCCACACTCCCTGATGCGCATAGGCTGAACTTACATCATCGCTCCTGCGGAGCGTCAAACCGACCGTCCGCTTCTGGCCGAGGCTGTGTGATAACTCACCGCGGGACGGTTGGACCAGCGACCCCGAGACGTAGCACTGATTAATCCGACATCGAAGCCGGGCCGGATCAGGCGCGCAGCGCCTCGATCAGGGGTCCGGTTCCCATGATCTTCATCACTCGCTTCAGGTTGTACGCCAGTACGTGCAAGCTCATCTCGGCGCTCACCCGCGGTAGTCGCCGACACAAGAAGTGGGTGGCGCCCATCCAGGCCTTGATCGTCCCGAACGGGTGTTCTGCGGTGCTGCGTCGCACCGTCATCGCCTCGGGGTGGGCGTCGAGCCGTCCCTGCATCGTGTCGAGCACGGCCTCGTGCTCCCACCGGCCGATGCGTCGGTAGTCCCTGGTCGTGCACTTCGCCCTCAGCGCGCAGCGAGGACATGCCGACGACCAGTACTTCTTGATCGCCATGCCGTTCTCGACGCTCGTGAAGCGGTACGTGGCGTACTCGCCGGCCGGACAGCGGAACGTATCGCGCTCGGGCTCGTAGGCGAAGTCGCTCTTGTCGTAGCGGCCCTCGGCCCTGCTGTTCGAGGTGAGCACCTTCGGCACAGCGGCTCGATGCCCGCATCGGCACAGGCCTTGATCTCCTCGCCGCTGTAGTAGCCTCGATCGGCCAGCGCGGTAAGCTCATTCGTGCCGAGTGCTTCGCGGGCCTGATCGGACATCCGCTTCAGCTGGTGCCGGTCCGAGCCGACGTTCGTCACTTCGTGCGCGACGATCAGGTGATGCTGCGCATCGACCGCGGTCTGCACGTTGTAGCCGACGATGCCGGTGCCCTTGCCCTGGCTCGCCATCGAGCGGGCATCGGGGTCGGTCAGCGACACCTGGCCGTCCGGCGAGGCCTCCATCCGGGCCTTCAGCCCGTCGAGCCGGCTCATCTCGTCCTTCAGCGTCGCGATCCGCTCCTTGAGCCGTGCCGTCTTGAGCGGTGTGCTCGGCGTCTCCTTGCGATCCATCCGATCGAGCTGCTCCAGGTACTCGGCGATGCTCTGCTCGATCAGCGCCATCCGCGTCTTCATCTTGCCGCTGAGTGAAGTTGCGATCGCGGTGGTTTACCGCCTTGAACTTGCTGCCGTCGATCGCCACCGTCGCCTCGGTGAACAGGTGCCAGCGGCGGCACAGCACGATGAACTCGCGGCAGACGTTCTTGATCGCCGCCGTGTTCCCGGCGCGGAAGTCGGCCAGAGTCTTGAAGTCGGGCGCCAGGCGCCCGACCAGCCACATCAGCTCGAGGTTGCGGCGCGCTTCGTGCTCGAGCCGGCGTGTCGACTGGATGCGGTTCAGATACCCGTAGAGGTAGATCTTGAGCATCGTCGCCGGGTGATAGGCCGGGCGGCCCGTCGCCTTCGGCTCGACGCCCTCGAAGCCGAGGCTCGCCAAATCGAGCGCCGCCACGAACGCTTCGATTACCCGGACCGGGTTCTCCTCCGCGACGTACTCGTCGATCGTCTCCGGAAGCAGCGTGCCCTGCGATCGGTCGGCTTCATCGATGAACCGGCTCATGGACATCCCTCGAGCGGGAACACGCTGAAATGTTAGCCTTTAGTGCCGGAGTTTTCACACAGCCTCGGCCGGTTTCCGCCTGTCAGGCCAGGGCCGCAAAGCAGCCGCTCATGAATCTGACCCAGCTCTCCTATCGGGTCGTAATGCCCAAGCGTAGCAGTCCGGCATGCGGCGAGACCCGCTCGCCACTGATGCCGCCGTTGCTACGGCGGGACCCAGCCAACGCTGCACGCGCCGTGCGAGCGTGGCGGCTCAGGCGACAGGCTCGCTCAGGCGCCGCATGTCAGGCAGGGCTTCCGGGTCCGTTCGGGCTCGCATTTCTTCTTCGCGAGCCCGGGCGGAGCCGGAAGCCCTGACCTGCCAACGCGCCTCAGATCGAGCCGCCCGTTGCCTCGATCAGTCCGTCATGCCCTCTTCTGCGGTCGGCCTCGTCCTCGCAGCGACGGTGAAACCAGCTGCGGCGCGTAGTGTTGCTGCGCTTCCTGCACGCCGGTGCGAAACGGGTCCAGGACGGTCCACACCTGCGTAAACGGCCCCGTGCTGGAGGTCTTCCGTCAGCAAGTGCCCGCAGCCCTGCCGATGCGCGGCCGCGACGACGAGGCTGTCCCACCAGCTCAGTCCGTGGCGCGACTGAATCTCCATGCCGACCTGCAGGACGAGGAAGTCGATGGCTTGCGGGTCCGACGCGAACAGGGCAACCACGTACTCCCAGGCCTGTTCGCGTGGCAGCCCGGGCGACAGCTTGCTGGTTGCGTTGACAAAGAACTCGCTCAACACCTGGACGCTGATGCGGCCATTGCGCCCCCGCCAGAGCCGGGCCAACCAGTCGCTCGCGAACCGATGCTTCGAGCCCTCGCGGCTATCGATGGCGTACAGCAGGACGTTCGTGTCAACGAAGACCAGGCCGGTCATGGAGCTCCTCGCGTGCGGGGTATTTTTCGCCAGGCGCTTTGAGTGGCCGGGGCTGGAGCGAGAAGTAGCGCTTCATTGCAAGCTCGTAGCTGCTCTCGTGCTGCATCTGTTCTCGCGGCAGCTCGCCGACGAACCTCGAAACGCTGACACCACGCTCCGCGGAAATCCGTCGGGCCCACCTTGCAGTGGCTTCGTCGAGAGTGATCGTGACGTTCTTCATCGCAGACCTGCCTACAGCCAATCCGCGCGCAGACTATTACACGATATTCGTGTATTTACCAGC